>DAIDIG010000001.1 GCA_027459485.1 Bdellovibrionales bacterium
AAAATCTATAACTCATTCAAACGGATACCCTTATTCTAGTCTCAAACTGATGACCATTTCAACGGTAAAAGCGCTCGCGATTATAATATTTGCGTGTACGCTGTCAGCGCGCGCAGCCGACGTCTTGTTCAAGCGCCGGTTGATTTCGGTACGCATTAGGTTTCGGCGATCCGTTCTTCGGCGATTCCTTTGATCGCATTATCATGCCGAATCTTCTGTTCGGATCGTCGCTCGTATGTACCGATGAGTTTGGCCGTCGCGACGATATGATTTTTCATCGCTACGGTCAGCGTTTGCTTGTCGATACCGCCGTCGAGCTTCAAAGCTGCATTTAATGCGTAGAGAGTAAAAACATAATGATGGACGCCCGAATCGATCGGTGGCAATGGTCCGCCATAGCCGGATTTGCCAAATGAGTTGACGCCCTGAACAGCATGAAGCGGTTTTCGCAAAACCGTATCGCGCGGCAACGCCTCAGGCAACGACATGGTATTACCCGGCATTCCGTAGATCAGCCAATGCGTAAACGGGTAATCTTGACCTGCGACTTTCGGGGCATCCGGGTCTTCGCAAATGATTGCGAACTGCACACTTCCATTCGGCACTGACCAGCTGAGCGCTGGTGAGATATTGTCGCCTTCTTTCGTATATTTTGCGGGTATCCACCCGTAATTTCTAAACGCGGGGCTTTTAAGCTCCATTAATCTGCTCCTTATAAAAGGTCGTGTTCAAGGAACACTTGTCGCATATCCTTGGGTAGGTGGAGTGAGACTTTGCTCGTCTCGCCCGGTGAGATAATTTGGCCGATGGCGGTCCATGCTTCGCGCAGAAGTTGAACGGACTCTTCCGGCGTTTTGTTGAAGCGACGGCCGATCTCCGAAATAATTTCAGAACTATCGATGATTTCATCGGAGTCGAGTTCGGGGATGAGCTCCATCTGAAATATATACGGAAATTGTGAAATCAAATGCTTGCCTTCAGTCGAAGTAATTCGACGCAGAACTGTCGTCATTAAATAAAGAATTAAATTGCGAGCATCACCTCGGCTGAGATCGGTGGCTTCAGCGACACTTCTTATAAACAGGTGATACGAATTTTGTCGCTTATCCTGATGGCGGAATGGAGCACGTGCCCGCGACTTGAAGTTTTCAGAGCCGTCCAATTGCGCGCGCAATATGGATCGTTCATCGCTGTCTTCAAGCATTTTGGCCTTGATTAGATCGTCGAGGGTCACAATGCCGATGCATTTTTGCTTGCCATTTGATTCATGCACCACCGGTATACGACGAATCTTTTCTTCGCGCATGAGATCCACGACATCATGCAGAGTCGCCTCATCCGTCACATAAACAAGTTTCTTATCAGTTAACAGCCGGTGCACGGGGTCGCCGGCCTTAATTTTCTGAAAGGCCAAAGCGAAAGCGACATCGCGATCCGTTACGATGCCGATGAGCTTGCCGCTCTCATCATTGACTAGCACGCTCCCGATATTATTTGTTTGCATGGCATGAGCCGACTGTTTAACTGTGCTAGTCGCATTCAATATGACAGGCCTATGGAGGGGCAGGTTACGAACTCCAACCGCATCCATGTCGCCTCCTTTTCAAGTGCCAAAAGAAGTCTGTGCATAGTCCGTGCCATGCACAAAGCGGCAATTGACGGGAACGCGCGTACAATTATTGTACTAATGGACGGCGATTTGCTTTGCCTTTGAAGTCTCGGTTTTGGGTATTGTCACGGTCAACACTCCGTCTTCAAATTTTGCATCGACTTTCTTTTCGTCAACGGTCGATGGGAGTGTGCAGCTGCGCGCAAAAGAACCATAGCTGATCTCAGAATAGCGACTGCGCCGGTCTTCCGATTTTTTCTCTTCGCGCCGCTCAGCTGTTACCGTGAGAACGTTACCGTCGACTTCGACGTTCACGTCTTCTTTGCGTACACCCGGTATATCGAACTTCATAATGTAGTTTGATTTATCTTCGCTGAGTTCGAGCGAAGGGGAAAATGCACCCGTCGTCGGCGTCGATCGATTGGACGTGAAATCCTCAAAAAAACGATCGAGATCGTTTTGTAGACGCGAGAACGACCGAAACGGTTCGGTTTCTCTTTGCCATAATGATGGTAATTTCATTTTATTCCTCCTTATCGGAAAATTGATTTTACCTTCCAACAGGAGCAAATTGAGGGCCACCAGAACAGCCCTCTTATTTTTCAGATGAGTCAGAACCGAGCCATTCTGTCATAGCGGCGTGACAAAAAATCAAAACCCGACATTTAATATCGGAGAGACGGAAAACATCCCCTTGTCGTTAAAGTTTAACAAGCCGATTTGAACGCCGTGCAGATCTTCCGCATGATTGAATAGTCCGATTTGAAAGCCGTAAACTTCTTGCGCGTCATTATAAATGCCGAGTTGAAGGCCGTGCACTTTGGTGTGGGGGGCATAGTTCGCGAGACCCGCGAATTGCACTCCGTATATGCTCGATTCGGCCGTGTCGACGTTGGCGCCCACTGAAATTTGGGCGCCTGCGACGGTGGTTTTTTCCGAGTTATAATTGAATATACCGGCCACCTGAATGCCTACAACGTTTGTGTACCCGTGTGTAATATTGAATATGCCGGAGACGGCGCTGCCGACGAACCGCTGATCGGTCATATTGCCGATTAACCCGATATCGGCACCATACATGCTGCGCTGGTGACCCCACAGAAGGCTGATTCGCGCGCCGGTCACAGCGAAGTCATCGGGTGGGAATTGAGCCGGCGGCAGTAGATTGATCGAGAGAGGCGATGCGGCCGCATGCGCTTGCGAAGCGTATGTCATGGTCCAAGCCATTATGGTCACAATCGACAGCATAAAAAAGATATGTGGGGCTGAGTTTGATTTCATGAATTTATTTTACGAGCCGTCGAGACGGCTGTCGAACTCGACTGGATCTTCGTCTAAATATTAAAAAACGTAAACCAAACGGGTTTGCATCGTGGGGGCTTATTGACATTCCTGTATAGTTACGCAAATGATGACGCATCTATGTTGGCGGTTCGAAAAGCGCAGGAGCGGGGTTCATTTGATCACGGGTGGCTTAAAACCTTCCACACCTTTTCATTTTCTCAGTATTATGACCCCGATTTTACTGGCTTCAGTGTATTGCGAGTCATAAATGAAGATCGTATTAGTGCCGGTGCGGGGTTCCCGATGCATGCCCATCGTGATATGGAAATATTAACTTACGTGATAGACGGCGCCCTCGCACACAAAGATTCAATGGGTAACTCCAGCGTAATCCATCCGGGAGAAGTTCAGCGCATGACCGCCGGTACCGGAGTGCGGCATTCTGAATTCAATTCTTTGCACGATCGTGAAACGCATCTTTTGCAGATATGGATATTACCGGGCGAAAACTCGCTCGAGCCGAGTTATGAGCAAAAAGAATTCGGTCATCCGTCTGAGCCGTTATTTTTAGTTGCTTCCGACGACGGGCGTGAGGGTTCGCTTGTTATTCATCAGGATACAAGTGTTTACGTTGGGCGCGTGCCAAAGGCCCCGGCAACCACGCAAGCTATTTTTCTGCCGCTACTGGCATCGCGCCGCGGTTGGCTTCAGCTCATTACGGGCGAGATCAAGTTAAAAGCTGACGAGTCTTCAATAAACGTCACCAGTGGCGATGGGGTCGCTATTGAAAATGAAAATAAAGTTGTGGCCGAATGTTCACCTGGCAGCGAATTTCTATTTTTCGATTTACCTTAAGGTTGCCGGCGCGCCATTTACTCGAGCGCAAACACGCTCGCCATGACGAAACTCACAAGGCCTAAAACGTAAGCGGCCAACATCGCGGCCAAAAGCGTATTAGTGCCGCGCGAAGCGTTTCGATATTCGTCCCCAAAAAACATCGACCAGAATGCCGATACGAGAAGAGCGCCTTGGGCAAGGCCAAAAGAAATCGCAAAACCAATGCGTTCGGCTGCCAAAATGCTAAGTTCAAGGCCAATGCCCCACACGGCTCCGCCCAAAATTCCGACGAGATGATTGCGCAGGCTCTCGTCGAGATAATCATCGAAGCTGAGCGAGGCGCCGCGAATTGGCCGTTCCATAAACGCGGGCACGAATAAAAATGAACTCAAAAACACGCCCAGAGCAAAAACAAAGACTGAGGCATACGGCCCCATTTTGCCCATAGCGGGCAATAGAAAAGTGCGCGCGGTTGCGGCCGCGATCAAGCGATAATAAATTCCGAGTAGTAAACCACTTGCGCAAGCCGCAACAAAACCAACAGCCGGTGCGCGAATAAAAGGTGGATTCACTCGGGCCTTCGTTTCAGAGTCCAGCCAAATCGCGAAGCTGATCAATGTGACGCCTGAAAACAGAAACGCAGGGTGCCCGAACGGGGCGCCGAAGTAGTTCAGAGTGACTCCAGTGACGAGCGCGATCCCCATAGCCAGAGGCAGGGCCCGCGGCGAACTGATTGTCGCCATCGCTGTCGTTAGCAATATATTGCCGATATTAAAAAGAACACCGGCCGAAACGGCTGTTAACAAATTGGGGGTCGAAGCTTGCCCAAGATCCGCGAGAAATGGCCGGCCCGCACCACTCGTCATCCCCCAAGTGAAACCGAGTAGAAGTGTCGCCAACAATATCCCCAGCGCGTAATCCCAATAAAACAGTTCAAACCGCCAGCTGTCGGTAACGAGGCGTTCCACTTTGGCCCATGAGCCCCAGCAGGCCATTGTAATGACACAAAAAAGAATAGATTCGCCGTAACTTGCCGGGATGTACATTGTGTCTCCGCAAGTCGAACCTACATGTGAACGATCTGAATGAGGGTCAAAATATTTTGATGTGCCATGGCGGCGACTAAGCTCGCCGCCATGATCAAATTTCAGGTGCTAGTTCTGAACATTAAAAGTGATTTTATTACTGTCGATGAGCGTCGTTTTGCCGCCCGCATAGGCCTGGCCCTCGATCCAAACGGTGTATGTGCCATTCGGGACTCGATCCGTGCCCCAAGTCAGATTCATAGTCGGGCCGACATCGGGAGTCCAAGTGGACTTCGTATTGCCATTCGAGTCAACGTGCATAAAAGCGATTCGCTGAAGCGGAACCGGGCTTTGGCTGTCGATTGTAATAGTGAACGTCACATCGCCGCTCACCGGTTGAGACGGGTTCACCTTTTGCGGAGCAAGTTGAATGTTGTATTGTTCCGGTTGATTGGCGACGTAAAAGTAACGGTACAAATTCGTATCGCCGTTGCTTGCCGTCAACGTGTATTTGCCATCGGGGAGCGCCGTAGTGTTAACGTTTAAAGCACAAGTCGGGTTTTGGCAAACCGTCGACGATTTCTGCGCTTGGTCGGCGCCGTTGATCGTCAACGAGAGCGGGCTGCCAGCTCTTTTGGGACCGTTTTGGCCTTCCGTGTATTCGGTTGCCGAAAATTTCGTCATGCCTGAGACGTAGTCGCGATCGCGAATCGGCGATGAAATATAATCGGAGTTATTGTTGACTTGAAATTGCGTGTTGTCTTGCCCGACGCCTGAAGTGTCGTAATAGCTCACGTACGCAAAGCCATTCATGCCCCAGCCGCGCCCCCAGCTGTTACGGATAATCCAGGCCTGTTTATTATCGTCAAAGCCGACGATCGATACGGCGTGGCCGCCCAATACATCACCCGTCACGTGCTGGTAAACTCCGCTCGAGTAATCGATGAAATCTGCATAAACTTGCAAAGTCGTCACAACCGGTCCTTGTTTCAATGCGGCCTTCAGTGCGTCCATACCATTTGGGGTGGTGAACGAAGCGATTCTTTGCGATCGCGCCGCTGCATCCGAGCAGATTGACGAGCACGAGACGTCTGTGCCGGTTGCGCCAATTGTGTAAGGTGCACAGGCTTCATCGGGCACACCTGTATTCACAAGATACTGCGCAGCTAAATTCGGCTCCCAACCGTAATCGCAAGCGCCGCCGCCGCATTCAAATAAAGCTTGCGGCGACAATTCCATATTCAAATTCGGAATTCCCGATGTTACGTTCATCTGCGTTTCTAAAGTGGCAATCGTGGCAAACGCGACGCAACTGCCGCAGTGGCCCTGATTAAGAATCGGGCTCACATAGTTCATGCCATTGACATTTCGCCAATCCCATACTTGTGGTACGGCGGGCGAATAATTTTGTGTCGAGAACATCACTCCCGAAGGATGAACGTTGCGCGCGCCCATCATGCGGACAAGGTCTGAACGGGACAAATGATTGAGCCAATTGTCTTTTGCCCGCCAAGTGGCGTGTTTTGCTGCTAGACTTTTGTTGAGATTATCAATTGACAGTACTTGAGCGGCATTGGCCCCCCCGGCCACCATCAGAGCCGTTACAAAAAGCAGTTTCTTCATAAACCCTCCCCTAGACAAAAGAGCATACCGAGTTTAGGGTTTATGAATACTGCTTAATTTAAATTTTTTGCAAAAACTGGTAGAAAGTTGAGTAAAGCAAACGCTACTGCTACCAGTTGTTATTGTTCATATTGTTAGACTTTATCGCTACTTATCGCCAGCCATTATCCTCTTCGCTGGGTCGATAACCGCCGCGCGAATGCCGCATCTCATGACGTGGCACGTAATCGCGACCCCGGCCACCATGGCTCGCTCGACCGCCCATACTGGCAATCGCTCGTCGCTCGGATAGTGACATGGCCGCGAAACCGCGACGGCTTGTGCCGCTACGGCGGCTCGAACTTTTTCTAGCTATTGAACGTCTATTTGATTTTCGTGCTGGCGATCGCCGACGCGATCTTGATGAACTATTTCGTCTTGCCATGAATGTACTCCTCTGTTGGTTTTCAACTGTGCAACTCTTATGCCATTAACTGTTGAATAGATAACGGCACAAAAACGTGGAGAAGTTCCGCTCAAAGCTGTAATTGCAGTCCCGCAATTCCGCTCTATCGACCGTAACGAGCTTGCAGTCGACCCTCAGCAATTTTCAAATTGTGGATGTAAAATCCGATCATCGATCCGCTCGCCGAACTGTCGAGTGGCAATGTTCCTTTCAAGGCATACACACTGAAAATGTATCGATGCGGTTTATCGCCGACGGGCGGGCAGGGACCTCCGTAGCTCGAGGTGCCGAAATCGGTTCTACCTTGAATCGCGCCGTGTGGCAGTTGCGCTTTACCGGTACCTGCGCCTAGTTTCAGCTCGTGAATGTTGCTTGGGATGTTAAACACCAACCAGTGCCACCATCCGGCTCCGGTTGGAGCATCCGGATCGTAAACAGTGACGGCAAAAGCTTTCGTATTTTTAGGCGCGTGTGACCACTCGAGATCGGGCGATATATTATCGCCATGACAACCGAAGCTGTTAAACACCTGTGCGTTAGGAACAGTCTTGCCGGCGTGTACGGTCTTACTTGTGACGGTTAAAGCCGACGCGAAAATGGGTGCGAATATCGCGGCGGAGACGATGGCAACTGCGTTGCGGATCATGGTGGACCTCCCTTTGATAGTCTTACGAGGTTACTCAGGCAAAATTAGAAAGACAAGAGCCGCCGAATCGATCAAGATAAGCCGCGCCGCCGAGTTCATGGCCCCCGACCATGGGTGCGGGGCGAGCCAAAGATAAAACCATTCGCCGGCAATCGTGATAAATGCAGTCACTAAAAATATGAATCCGATCGTGAGACCCGTGACGGCCCAACTTTTGGCCCGCGCAAAATCGACCGGGTCGTGGCGGGCGCGGGCGAGTTGAAGGGAGCCGCCTGCGCTTAAGAACCCGATCGTGCACTCCGCTATGATGATAAAGCCGTAAACTAAATCTTGCAAAATTCGTGAATGGATAGCGCGAAGAAGAGTGCCGCGCGACAACCCTGCGTCGTGGGGGATTGTATCCATACTGAGAACATGACGGACGAACGCGAAGTTCACCGCGAGATTGAGCAAATTGTTCGCCGCGATCATCATGAACAATAAGGCGACGCAGGCGACAACGGCGATTTTACATTGGCGTAAAGACATCTTGTTCGTTAGAGTTCAAATTTGATGCCATGTTAGCGAGGTTGCGTCGATGAAATGGGCTTTGATTTTTCTAGTGTTCAACTGTTGGCTCGTACAAAAAGTGCACGCCCGCACGATTTTGACGAACGCTGTGCGGATGCACAATGCCCCGGCTTGGCTCAATCATGTGCGCATCGACCAAGTCGTGAACCACATCGAACTTCATCTGGAGTGGTCGATTCATCGAATCGACGCTTACATGTATTCGAGCGAGACCGAGTACGACAATGCGCAAAGTTTCGGGCCGCTTTCGCTCGCAGTGACTGAAACGGGCGATAACAAAGCGATCGTGCGACTAAGCCCACGGGTAAATAAAGACAATTTCGATCAAGTGTTCGGTCACGAACTCGTGCACGTGATTGTGTTTCAAAAGTATCGCGGTGCCGTGCCGAAATGGCTTGAAGAAGGCTTGGCGAATTTTTACTCGCGCACCGATTGCATCGACTATAAGTGGCTCGCGAAGCAGCCGTTTCCGAAAGATGTGCGCCAGCTCACGCACCCGATGCACGGGACGCTCGCGCGAATCGATTACCGTTACAAGGCGTCTGAAGCGTTTGCCGAAATGCTCCATCATAACTGCAATTTGACCGAGTTGCTCCGGTTGAGTGTCACACGCAAAATGACCCCATACATTCACTCTTACTGCGGCATCAAAGATCTAAATGCGGCTTTTCGCGCATGGGTGAAAACGCAAGCCACGCATTCGACCTGCGTGCCCGATCACTGGGATAAGATTTATTAGAATCAGATCTGTTAGAGCCTGAACAACTGCCGAATTTTATCGCTGTACGGTCTGGCGATGAAACCGAGGTAAAATTCAAGCAAACCGACCACGATGGCGAGTGCCAGGCCTTTGTGATCGACGAAAGTATGGAACAAGACGATGTTCACCACGACCGGAGCGAGAATGACCACTCCCAAACTAACGAAGGCGCCGGTCAGTAGAAGCGCCCCACCCACGACTTGCACACCGAACAGTAGGGGAAAGAAATAGCGGACCGCCGACAAGCCTGAAAAGAAATCGAGGGTGCGGCCCGACAATGGTGGCATCGGCAAAAAATGAAAGAAGCCATTGAGCCCAAACACGACAAAAATCAAACCCAACACGATGCGCGCAAAAGTTGGTAATCTACCCATAATACGGCCCGCCTTTGTGACTGTTAAATAAATCTTTCCATTTCGTCGCATTCGCTGTCAACACCGGCCTGATTATCTAATATGATGATAGGGCATGAACCCAATCATTGAAATCAGCGACCTCAACAAAGTGTACGCCGGCGGTTTTCAAGCGCTCAAAAATATTCATTTAAAAATTAATAAAGGTGAGATTTTTGCATTGCTTGGTCCGAACGGAGCAGGCAAGACCACGATGATCAGTATCGTGTGCGGAATTGTCAACCCGACCAGCGGCAACGTGAAGGTCGACGGGCATGACATCGCGAAAAATTATCGTCATACGCGGTCGCTCATCGGGCTTGTCCCGCAAGAAATTGCGACGGACTCATTTGAAACCGTATTTAATACCGTGAGTTTCAGCCGGGGGTTGTTCAACAAACCAAAAAATCCCGCTTATGTCGAAGACGTTCTAAGAAAACTCACGTTGTGGGAGAAACGCAAAAGCAAAATCATGACTTTGTCCGGCGGGATGAAACGCCGATTGATGATTGCCAAAGCTCTCGCTCACGAACCGAAGATATTGTTTTTGGACGAGCCGACGGCGGGCGTCGACGTGGAGCTGAGAAAAAACATGTGGCAGCAAGTGCGCGCTTTACGTGAAGCGGGCGTGACGATCATTTTGACGACTCATTATATCGAAGAAGCCGAAGAACTGGCCGATCGAATCGGGGTGATCAATCACGGTGAACTCATCGTGATTGAAGAAAAAAAGCACCTCATGAAAAAACTCGGCAAGAAAGAGTTGAGTCTCGAACTCAAAACGCCGCTGACTCAAATACCAAATGCATTGTCGAAATACGATTTAAAATTGGGCTCGGGCGGGTATGTGCTCACGCTTTCTTACGATTCGAATCGCAGTGAAAGCGGCATTACCGATCTGCTCGACACGCTTCGCGAACACGGAGTTGCGTATCGGGATATTTATACAAAACAAAGCAGCCTTGAAGAAATATTTGTTCAGTTGGTGCATCAATGAATTTTCGAGCTATTCGTGCGATTTACAAATACGAGATGTCGCGAACGTTTCGCACGGTCGGTCAAAGTGTCGCCTCGCCGGTCATCTCGACAGTTTTGTATTTTATCGTATTCGGTTCGGCGATCGGCTCGCATATGAGCGCGGTTCAGGGTGTGAGTTACGGTGCCTTCATCGTGCCGGGGCTCACGATGCTGACCGTGCTGCAACAAAGTGTCGCAAATGCGTCGTTCGGCATTTACTTCCCACGCTTTGTCGGGACGATCTACGAAGTTTTATCGGCGCCGATTTCATACGTCGAAATCATTATCGGCTACGTGGGCGCGGCTACAACCAAGGCTCTCATGGTCGGCACGATCATTCTTATCACTTCGAGCTTTTTCGTACCGCTTGAAATTCGGCACCCGTTTTGGATGGCCGGCTTTTTATTTCTCACGTCGCTGACGTTCAGCCTGCTCGGTTTTATTATCGGCATTTGGGCGGACGGTTTTGAAAAGCTTCAGTTGATACCGCTTCTCATTATCACTCCGCTTGCATTTTTGGGCGGCTCCTTTTATTCGATAAAAATGCTGCCGCCGCTTTGGCAGAAAATTTCGATGGCAAACCCGGTCGTGTATTTGATCAGCGGGTTTCGCTGGAGTTTTTATGAACGTTCAGACATTAGCGTCCACACAAGCCTTCTCATGATCGCGATCTTTCTCGGCATTTGCCTCGTGATTGTCGCGCGTATTTTTCAGACGGGTTATCGGCTCAAAACATGAACCGTCGCATTCTTGGCATCCCGGCGTGCGACTGGTGTTGGCTTTTAGGTCTTGGGCTGATCCGCGTTTTGATCGCCCTTCGCTACGGTTTAGGAGTGGACGAAGCCCATTACGCGCTCTATGGCGTTCACCTTGACTGGAGTTATTTCGACCACCCGCCGCTCGTCGGATGGATTCAAGCGATTTTTATGCGCCTATTCGGTCATCATGATTGGGGGGTGCACTTACCCGCCGAAATTTTGGGAGTGGTGGCAGGCGCTCAAGCTTACCGTTTAGGCGAAAAACTCACGGGAGATTTGAAAGCCGCGCGATGGGCGGCCCTCGCGCTCAGCGTGTCGTTTTTGCCGAACGGGCTTTGGTTCATGCTGGTGCCCGATACGATTTTGCTCGTTCTAATTTTGTGGCTGGTTGAAGTGGTGATGCGGCTTCACGAAAATCGGTATCAACGACTGCGCGAATGGATTTCATTCGGTCTGGCGCTCGGTCTTTGCGGGCTCACGAAATATACGGCGGTCATTTTATTGCCGGGGCTCGTCGGTTTTATTCTCGGCGAACGCTCTATTTTCCGTTCTTTTGACCGTCAGCAGATGCAACGATTTATTTTTGGCTTTATCGCCGCCGTCCTGGTCGCGTGCATCGTGGTTGCACCGGTTTTTTATTGGAACGCCACTCATCAATGGATCAGCTTTCAATATCAAATTTTACACGTGGTTCACGCGCATCAAGTCGGGCTTTTTGGGAGGCTGCGAAAATTGTCGGCTTTTTTGGCGGTCCAATTTGTCGCCTACAGCCCGTTTGTCATTGCGGCGGCGGCCATCGGTTGGTTGATGCGTCCCGATTTGGCGCCCGAGCGCGCTCGACTGATCTTATGGTTGTCGCTGCCGTGCCTGTTGTTTTTCGCCTACTCGGGTTCGCGCGAAGCGGGCCTGCCGCACTGGACGTTCTATGCGTGGGGTCTCTTGTTACCTTCGGGGGTTGCTCTCGGGGTCAAGCACGCCCCGGCGCGGGGTCGAATGGTTCGCTCGATCAAGACTCTTGTTTCAGTTTCAGGGGTGCTCGTTGGCGTTTTACTTTTTGAGCTCGCGTTTCATGTCATTCGATATCCGGCCTATCATTCGGCGTACAACGATTTCGCGGGTTGGAGCGAATTGCGCCCTGTGATTCGAAACATATTGGCCGGCCAAAACGGACGCGAAGTTGCGATCGGTGTGCCGAACTGGACACTCGGCAGTCGCGCCAATTGGTACTACGGTGATTTGGCGCCCGTCTATGTTCTTCAAAATAAACTCGATCAATTCAAATTGTGGGAGAAAACTCCCCCCACCGGTCGCGATATTTTGATTCTCGAGTGGCGTGGCTTTGCAGTGAGCCCAGCGCAAAAAGCGCAGTGTGCGTCGATTGAACCGGTGACGAGCCGAACGTTTTACGAACACAATTCGCCGATTACGTCGGTTGACCTTTGGTGGTGCCGAAAATACGGCCTTCGCGGCGCACAAGGTAAAAATACAAGCCCGAAAGTGACCAAATAAACTGAACGATCTGCACGACGGTGATCGAAAGCGGGCCGAGCGGGGATTTATGCCCTAGGTACGTGTTAAAGAAAAACAAAAAGGCCGCCTGCCCAACGCCGATGCCGGCTGGTGCGATAGGCAGCGATGTCACAATGTACCCAAGCGGGCCGATAAAAAAGTAGGCGCTCAAGGGAATCGGCTCCAAATGGAGCGCCACGCCGATTGCGGCCAATGCCAGAATCGCGAAGATTTGCATGAGCGTACCCCAAGCCAAACTGGTCAGAACATGGTGCGGGTTCGCGGCGTAAAATTCAAATGACGAGGCGATCTGCTCGGCAAATTTACGGATGGGGACGAGACGCTTTGGTACCAGTTTCACGAGCAACTCGCGAGACGTGCGCCAACATCCCAAACTCATGATAGAGCTTAAGACCAAAAACAAGGCGATCATGATGAGCGAGAGTGTGTGCAGTTTCGGCAAAAGCGAAAAACGCGACCACTGGCAAATCACCACAATCACAGCCATTAAAGACAAGACGTAAAAGCCGATGAACCGGTCAAACAATACGGTGTAGGGCGATGTTTTGGCGTGTTCGCCGACATCTTTATGCAGATAAAAGGCTTTGACGACATCACCGCCGACCCCGCCGGGCAGGATAAAATTAAAAAAATTGCCGATGAAAAATATCTCAAAATTGTACCGAATGCTGAGGTTCACGCCTTGGGCTTTCAGCAGATAGCGAAATCGTTCGGCTCCGCAAAGCAGCATGGCGAGTAGGCTCACCGCCGCCAGCGGAAAGTACACCGGGTCGAGCGCACGCTTCAGATCGGCGAAGTTGAGATAATTCGAATGGACGAGCCACACGATAATTGCGACCGCAAACGCGGTTTTCAGAATTGAGGTGATTTTCATTTGTAATCGATCGGATAGTTAATCGTCATCGGGTCACCGTTGAAGGATTCAAATTGCAAGCGCTCGAGTACCGACCGTGTGCACTCCAAAAGTTCTTTATTGTTCAACATGTCTTGCAGAATGTGCAAGTGGGCCACTTGACCGGCTGGGCTTATTGTCATGTTGAACAGCAGAGAACCTTCGGATGCCAGATTGTCGCGAATACTGTTCATTTGACAGTGCTGAAATGCGGCGGCGTGCGTGCGAATCACTTTTTCAATGTACTCATTTGAGAGTGTTTCGCGACCGCCCACCAATAACTTATCGGGAGCCGAGCTCGGCGCAGTCGCGGCGGCTGACACTGCAACCGATGGTTGGGCGCTAGCCCGAGTCGGGGCTGTCAGCGTCATCGATGCGAGCGGTGGAGTCGCCGGCGCCGATTTCGGCCGAAACTCCGGCGCAAAAATTTGATTGTTCATGGCAATATAGAGAAGCCCTTCGGTGCCGCGAGCGAGTATTTGAAAGTCGCCGCTCGATAACGTGATGAGAACCGGGGAGCCTGCCTCGTTGGGGCGGTACGACTGAATAGTCGCTTCCGTGCCCGGCAACAATCGAAGCCGATATCCGGAGGGGAAGCTCAAATCGGCCGCCGACGCTCGCGCGAGTAAGATTTGGTCCAAATGATATATCGGAGATTGGGCGCGCGCCCTATACGTGATATCCGACTGGTCTGTTAAACGATGAATGACCGCGGAGCCACTGGCGTTTTCAACGATGGCAATGACCGGGCCTCGATTCGTAGCTGAAACTGCCGCGCGTCCGTTCATCCAAGTGACAAGTTTTCGCGAAATGGGTTTTGAATAATAAATGAAGACGCCAGCCAACGCAGCCGAGACGAGGGTGATGGCGGCTTCCACCCGCATTTTTATTTTCCTTTGGGTGCGGTTGGCGTTGTCGCCGTAGCACTCGAGTTGCTGGGCGCAGCCCCTGGTTTGGCCGGTGTCGGAGTTGTCGGCGTGGTCGTTTTAGTCGCCGCTGCCGGCGGCACATAACTGTCAGTCACACTGCCTGAGTGCGATGTCGTCATATAAGTCAACGTAATGGAGGTGGCTGCAAACACAATCGCGAGGCCCCACGTGAAATTCACAAGAAAGCTAGCTGCGCCCGTCGAGCTCAAAATCTGATTCGAGCCGCCGCCGCCACCACCAACGCCAAACACGCCGCCGCCTTTTGCATCTTGAAGGAGCACGATCGTCACTAATAAGATAGCTGTCAAAATCTGAATAACCGATATAAAAACAATCATGAAGCCTCCGCGGGCACATCAATTTCTGTAAGAATTTTATATAAGAGAGATTCGGCGCGGCGTCCACAAAAAACTGTGGCGATTAGGTTGATATGAGCCCGTACCGACCGAGGGTTCTTGGTTCCACGGTATTGAGATAAAGGCTCAATACTTTCGCCAAATATTCTAGAAATACAACGTCGCCATCCGGCACCTTGGTGCAATGGGGCGGCATTCGCGCCGACAAAACGCCGAATGGTTTCTGCCTATACGCGATTGGGCAAACTACGAGCGAATTAAAGTCGATATTTTTGAAATTGGCGCGGATTTGGCTAAGAGCTCGGCTCTCCGACAAATTGTCTATGACGACGGTCTTGCCGGTGTGAACGGCCAGTCGAATCTCCGGATACTTTGTTAGATCCAGCGCGAGGCCACCGATGTCTTTCTTGTCATTGGAGGCCACTACGATGCCTTTCTCGTAAGTCAACTGTTGAACAATAGACACGCGAAGGGCCGATGTTTTATATGCGGCCATAGTCGTGAACTCAAACAGCGTTTCTTCAAAGGCGGCAGGTCGCAGCGCGAGAGCAATTGCCGAATCAGCTAGTTGCAATGCGTCTTTTTGCGCGTGCTGATGCTGAGATTGTACTTCGCGCGGCTCGCGACAGTGAAAGACAATCCGGGTGAGAAGATCTTTAAACATGATCGGTCGAGCTAAAAAGTCGCGGGCGCCGCGCTCGTACGCTTCGCGCACGTTGTCGGCGTTATTGTGCCCCGACATCACCAATGTGGCGATATGCACGCCTCGGAGTGACGGATCGCTGTGGATGAATTTAAGAATTTCAAATCCGTTGGCGCCCGGTAACAATAAATCTATCAACAAAATCCGCGGTCGCCATGACGATAATATTTTTTTCGCGCTATTACCATCGATGGCCATGCGGCAGTCGAACCCGTTTTCGGTCAGAAAGTCGAACATGCGGCGTGCGGTCAAAGTGTCGGCATCCGCGACGAGAACGCGTATTTTTTCGGCTGTGCGAACTTTGACTTTTTTGGCGGCAGTCATATACCTAATGTTCGGTTGAATTCCCACGCCAATTGAGTAGAACGAAGAGTATGAAGTTTATCGCATTTGAGGGCCTCGACGGGTCGGGAAAATCGACCTTGATTCAAGGTACGGCCAGCGAATTAAAGACCAAAGGCCAGGCTGTCGTGACCACGCGTGAGCCGGGCGGCACTCCGCTTGGAGATGAAATTCGCAATCTTCTTTTGCGCACGACCGGCGACGCGCCGGTGCCGCGCGCCGAACTGTTGCTCTACGGTGCCGCGAGGGCGCAACACGTTGACCGCGTGATTCGGCCGGCACTCCAAGAGAAAAAATGGGTACTGTGCGATCGCTATTCGGCATCATCAGTCGCGTTTCAAGCCGGCGGGCGAACGCTTCAGCGTGAGAGTATCGATTGGCTCAATGATTTCGCCACGGATCGTCTGAGACCTGATTTGTGGGTGTTACTCGACTTGAGCGCTGAGGACGCGTTTCGCCGGATGCAAGGCCGCACGCTCGATCGCTTTGAACGTGAAGCGCGCGACTTTCACGAACGCGTACGGGCCGGCTATCGCGCCCTTGCCAACGAGGAGCCGAGAAATTGGCTCGTGTTGGATGCTCGGCAGTCGGCGGCGCAATTGCAAACTGAATTGATAGACGAATTGCAGACACGCGGGTGGTGGCCATGAGAATTTTGGATCAAGTGATCGGCCATGGCAAAATCATCGAGCGACTTCTGAAAACGGTTGATCAGGACCGGCTGCCGCCGAGTTGGCTTTTTGTCGGCGCGAAAAATCAAGGTAAGAAAATGGTTGCGCTCGGGATCGCTCAGGCAATTTTGTGCGAACGGTCTCGCGCCGCTTGCGGTGAATGTGGGCCCTGCCGACGCGTTGCCAATCGGCAGAGCGAAGGTCTAATCGTCATCGAACCTGAAGGGGCCACCATAAAAGTCGAAACGGCCCGGCAAATCGTTGCTGATTTGAGTCTAGCAGTTTTGGGCCGCGGTCGCGTGGTCGTCATCGACGACGCGGAAAAGCTCGGCGCGCAGGCCGGTAACGCCCTATTAAAATCCGTCGAAGAACCGCCACCGCGCACTCATTTTATTTTGCTGACGACAAGCCGTGATGCTGTACTGGGCACGTTGCGCTCACGCAGTCAGGTGGTTCGGTTTGGTTCGCTCACTGATAGCGAATGCGCGACACTAGGGCGCGAAGATGCGGACGACGAAGTATGCGCCAAAGCTCGTGAAGACTTTAGAACCGTCTTCGTCAGTTCGGCCCACCCCGATTTTGCGCCGTTGCGCGAGCGAGTGACTTCGCGTGAAACAGCGCTTCTTTATTTGAGACTTTGGTTGGGCATGGCCCGCGATACGTGGGCGGGCCACGAAACCACTGTCGAGCTTTCATTTTCGCGATTGGCGATGATCGCCCAAAAGATAGTGCGTGCTGAACGTGATCTGCAAGGTCATTGTGACGTCGGCCTCACGTTTGAGAATTTAATCAATGAATGCTGCGGTGATTTGTGAATTGGATCGACGTCCACACACACATCAATATGCTCGAGCGAGATGAACAGTCGGTGCTCGAAGCGGCGCGCGCGGCCGGTATTGAGCGGCTGATCACGATCGGCACCGGGCGCGACGACCATCCCCGCGTCGTGGATATGGCGTCACGTCTCACGCCGTGGGTCTACGGCACGTTGGGGTTTCATCCCCATGACGCCAAAGATTTTACCGCAGCCGACGAACACTATATGCGCGAGCATCTACGCGACTCGCGTATCGTCGGGGTGGGCGAAATCGGACTCGATTACTACTATTCCCATTCTGATCATGACATTCAGCGCGAAGTCTTTCGAAAGCAGATGGCGATCGCGGCTGACTTGAAATTGCCCGTCGAGATACACACGCGAGATGCCGAGGCCGACACGGTCGAAATTTTACGCGAGTACAGCGGCCGGGTGCGCGGGCTTCTTCATTGTTTTACAGGCACACAAGATCTAGCCGATCAGGCTTTAGCATTGGGTTACAATATCTCCATCAGCGGCGTCGTGACATTTAAAAACGCCGAACCTCTGCGTGCTGTGGTGAAATCGGTCCCGCTCAATCGGCTTCACCTCGAAACCGATGCGCCGTTTTTGGCGCCTGTCCCCCATCGCGGCAAGAAAAACGAACCCGCGCTCATGGTTCACACGGCGCAAGTAGTGGCCGATTTGAAGGGGATTTCACTCGAGGAGCTCGCGCGCGCGACCGGCGAAAATGCACGTGCCTTATTCGCAAAATTGAGTTAAAAGTTGCCCGTCTTTACAAAAGAAGGAGCAAATAATGGCAAAACCTAGAGTGGCAATCAACGGATTTGGTCGGATCGGTCGCATTCTCTTTCGCGCGGGCTTTGAGAAGCTCGATTTTGTTGCGATCAATGACCTCGGTGAAGCCAAAACTTCAGCCCATCTTTTAAAATACGATAGCACTCATCGCACATTCGCGGCTGACGTGAAGTGCGACGAAACGAGCCTCAGCGTAAATGGTAAGAAAATCCGCTACACGAAACTTAAAGACCCGACGCAATTGCCGTGGAAGGAGCTCGGTGTTGACCTCGTTCTCGAATGCACGGGTAAATTCACCGAAAAAGAAGACGCGATGAAGCATGTGCAAGCGGGTGCGAAACGCGTAATCGTGTCAGCTCCAGCCAAAGGTGCGGATTTAACCGTCGTTTTTGGCGTGAATCACGAACAATATGATCCGAGTAAACACACGATCGTGAGCAACGCCTCATGCACTACGAATTGTCTCGCCCCCGTCGCTAAGGTTTTGCACGACGCGTTCGGGCTCGAACACGGTTTGATGACAACCGTGCACTCGTACACGAACGATCAGCACACCCTCGATGCCCCCCATAAAGATTTGCGTCGCGCGCGAGCCGCGGCTTTGTCCATGATCCCGACGACGACCGGTGCCGCGAAAGCGGTCGGGCTCGTTCTGCCTGAATTGAACGGCAAGTTGAACGGCATTTCGGTTCGCGTGCCGACACCGGACGTGAGCCTCGTCGATCTCGTGGCGCAAACGAAGCGCGAAGTGAGCGTTGAAACGGTCAACTCGGCTCTCAAAGACGCAGCGGCCGGTTCGCTCAAAGGCATCCTCTATTGCGAAGAGGCGCCGCTCGTGAGCAGTGATTTTATTGGCAACCCTTACAGTTCGATTGTCGACATGCAAAGCACGATGACTATCGGGTCGAATATGGTGAAAGTATATTCGTGGTACGATAACGAGTTCGGTTTTTCTCTTCGAATGGTCGATTTGGCCCTTTACATTCAATCTAGAGGTCTATGATGAAAAGCACTTTAGCGGGTATTCGCTCGATCGAAGATTTCGAGTTGAAAGATCAGCGCGTATTCTTGCGACTCGATCTCAACGTGCCGCTAAAAAACGGCTCGATCACCGATACGACTCGCATTGATGCTGCACTCCCGACGATTCAATACGCCCTCGAGCATGGCGCGAAACTTGTCGTCGCGTCGCACCTCGGGCGTCCTGAAACGAAAGAAGATCGGGCGAAGTATACACTCGAACCCGTTGCTGAAAAGCTGCAGCAGCTCCTAAATGTCGAGGTTATTTTGGTCGATGAGCCCGAGAGCGAGGCGCCAAGCGCATTGCTGCGATCATTAAAGAAGAATCAGATGATATTGCTTGAGAACCTGCGGTTTAATGAAGATGAAACTGCAAATGGGGATGGTTTGACAGAGGCTATTTGCGCATACACCGATATTTATATTAATGATGCATTCGGCGCGAGCCACCGCGCTCACGCAAGTATCGTCGGCGTCCCTGCAAAAATTAAACAAAAGGGTATCGGGTTTCTGATGAAAAAAGAAATCGAGATGCTCGATAAAGTGATGGTCTCACCCGAACCGCCGTTTGTCGCTATTCTAGGTGGCGCGAAAGTGAGCGACAAAATCGGTGTGATCGAGAACATGATCGACAAGGTCGACGCTTTTTTGATTGGCGGCGCTATGGCCTATACTTTTCTAGCTGCAGAAAAAGTGCAGGTCGGTGCGTCACGGGTTGAGAAAGATAAAGTGAAATACGCAGCGGATCTACTCCAACGCGTGAAAGCCCGTAACAAAAAAATCGTGTTGCCGGTCGATCATCGAATCGTCTCGAAGGTCGACTCTTCGGCTGATCTTAAGACAACCGATGTCCCATCAATCCCTGACGGCTGGCTTGGCGTTGATGTAGGCCCAAAAACAGTGCAACTATTCAACAATGAACTGAAGCATGCCAAGACGGTTTTTTGGAATGGCCCCATGGGCATTTTTGAAACCAAAGCATTTGCCGAGGGCACATTCGCGGTTGCGAAGGCCCTATCTGAATTACCTAATTCCATTACCATTGTTGGCGGTGGTGATTCGGCGGCGGCGATCAATGCGTCTGGATATGCCGATCGCGTGACGCACATCTCGACGGGCGGGGGCGCGAGCCTTGAATTTCTACAAGGTGACAAGTTGCCGGGTATTGAAGCCTTGCGAAAATAAACTCGAAATCGGCGGCTCAAATGCCAACATTATCGCCCAAATAAATCTGAACCGTTGCCGCCGAAGCCCCAAACGTCGGCGCTGTTATCGAATTGTTGATAGCAGGCTGTGAAGGCTTCTTTCATCGGCTGTCCTTGGATAGCCGCGATCATTGTGCATTTGCCCGCTTGGTCACTCGGCCCGATTTGCAGGTCGCTGATGCCGGCTGCGTATTTTTGGGCCGCGGCGCCTTTTTCGACGGCTGAGAGCATGGGGTCGTTATAGGCCTCGCATGCGAGCCAGATATTTGTAACTTTAAAACGAAATGCTCCGTTTAAGGCTGCCATTTCAGCTGCGCTGATCACTCCATCATTTGTGACGAATTCAGACGGGTCCGAGTCACCGTCGTAAAAATTGCCAATTAGATTTGGGCATGTCATGTAGTTGAGGTATGCGTCGTGGGTCGCGGCTGTGCGATAAAGCTCAACTGTTTTCAAATGAGCGGCTTTAGCTGCTGTCGCGACATCGGTTGCAACTCCCACTTCAAAATCGTTGTCGTTGGGCGCAAACGATATGAACTGTACCGAGGGATCCGGGCACTTGGGTACAAAACCGGGCGTCGACTGTTGAGCGATATCGACCGCTTGCAGTTGGTAAGGGAGAGCATTTGAAATCGCTCGAAATTGCCCGTTCAGTCGAATAGCCGCGAAATCCACGCGGTGAATTCCTTTTTCTTGTAAGTAAACAAGAATGTGATCAGGCCGACCGAAGCGATCCACGATGAGTTGTGCTTTGACTCCTCGATACTGAGATAAATCGACTCTTTGCGCGACGATGTTGCCAATCTTTTGCCCGGCGATCGTTGACATGGTGATATGAGCGCCGCGGTTCGGCAGCACTTGAATAGCAACCGTGGCAAACGCCATGGTAGAAGCAGTCAGAACCCCAAAAACGAGCAATATGTTGCGCATCGATCCCCCTCTTGAGCTTAGTTTTTAAGCATAAAAAATTGTAAAAATGGGGGAGCAGTAAGGTCAAACTTACGTCGCGTTGGTGCGTAAAAGCCAGACAGACGGCTTGTTACAACCCTTGACCAAAGGACGTGAAATACTGGACATTCGTCTTTAAAAGAATCTGCAAGAGGCCAACAATGAAAAAAATCTGCGCGGCGAACTGGAAGTTGAATTTCTCTCCCGAAGAAGCGCGCCGCTATTTCGCCGAATGGAGCGCCTTGAGGCCGGCGAACTTGTCGTGTGATGTTTTGTTTTTTACGCCGGCTTATGATTTGACCGTGGCGGCGGAGTTTGCGCCCGCAGAGGGGTTTCATTTCGGCCCGCAAAACATCTATTTCGAAACAAGCGGTGCGTTCACCGGCGAAATTTCGGCGCGCGCCGTTCATTCGTTGGGGGCGCGCTGGGCGCTCATCGGGCACAGCGAACGACGGACATTGTTCGGCGAGACCGATGATGTGATCGCGAAAAAAGTGAAAACGGCGATATCGAGCGATTTGGCGCCCATGCTTTGCGTGGGTGAGACGTTAGCTGAACGCGAAGCGGGCCAAACAAAAAATATTGTGGCGCGACAGGTGCGCGCCGGGCTTGGACGTGTCGTGACCGAGACCGCGTCTCACACGCTGGCGATTGCTTATGAACCTGTTTGGGCGATCGGGACCGGGCGGGTGGCGACACCTCAACAAGCGGGCGATGTGCACGCCGAAATTCGCCGCATATTGTCTGACCTATTGAGTCCACCGCGGGCGCACGAGATCGCCATTTTGTACGGAGGCAGCGTCAAGCCCGACAATGCGAAGGACCTCGCGAGCCAACCTGATATCGACGGCTTTCTTGTGGGCGGCGCAAGCCTTAAACCGAAAGATTTTTTTGCGATTGCTGACGCTCTTTAACGGCGATTAGTTGCCGATCTCAGGAGATTGGGTCGATTGCGCCATCGGTTGGCGGCCGCCCAGAGATGGCGACTGTTGGCTGGATTGCCGATGAATGGCTTGTGCGAGTAGGATGAGAAGCGCAAATGTGGTGAAACCCCACAAAACAAGCTCAAGATTGTGATTGAACCAGGGCGAATGTCGGTCTCGCATGGGGCGGGATACCTCCGTGTAGCTGTCTATTCAAAAAAAATGCCGTCGGCAGAAGCAAATTAGGGGTACGCCACGACCAACGCCATGTAAAACTTGACGTTTTTTCGTCACCAGGTGACGGTTTGCCGAACGCTTTGACACCGCATAGAATTTTCAAGTGATGGGTAATTCGACTCCGCCAGACTGTTGGAATGAAATCAAATCTGCCCGACTGCAAGGAGCGGACTACTCGCCGACGGCCGGGCTTCTGCTCGAGTTCTATATTGGTCGCGGTGAGCGCCGGTGGTTGATTTTGAATCCGGCAAATTCCACGCCGATCGAGCTGACTGAGAGCAAGCCGAACATTCGCGGCGCTGCCGTGACTAAACCATTAACGTTGTTTTTGCGCTCGCATTTTAAGGGCCATGCATTGTTAGGCGTCGAACACGTCGCTGGCGGCGTCCGCCTGCGCTTTCCGATGGATCGCGAAATTGTCGCTCGGCCGGCATTTCATGAATTCGAGATAGATGCATTGGCTGAGGGCAAATCCGTTCGGATGCATTTGGCAGCGACCGCGGCGAATAATGAAAAGAGCGAACCGGGCCTGACGAAACGAATCGAGAAGCTCGAGCGCGCGCTCAAAAAAGTCGACCAAGAATTGGCGAACAAGCGCGATCAAATTTGGCAACGAGCCGGCGAGTGGTTGCTCACGGCGCAAACCGTGGACGACGCACCCGAAGAATTCGTCGACTGCCTGGACGCTCAACAGACGTTTTCATGGAATCTCAACCACTGTTTTGAAAAGGCGAAGCAAATCCGCGCTAAAATCGGCGGCACGCAATCGCGCCGCGACGAAATTGCGAAACAATTGAATGAACTGACGGCGCGCACCGCAAAGGGTGAGCCAACGGCCGGTGAATCGCGCGTCGCTCCACAAAATGAAAAAAAAGATAACCTACTGGCGCGTGCCGGTTCGCGAGGCCGAACTTTTGATGTGGGGAATCATTTATTTTTTATCGGTAAATCGGCTGACGATAATTTGCGGCTATTGCGCGCGGCCAAGGCTTGGCATTTATGGTTTCACTTGAAAGATTACCCCGGCAGCTTTGGCATACTTCAGATCAACAAAAGTGAACAGATCGCTGATTCATCTCTGCATGCGGCGGCGGAGCGTTTGCTGAAAACTCAGTTTGGCGACAGGGCCTCAAGGCGTCGAGGCGACAAGTTTGACATTTTGGTAGCGGAGTGTCGATATGTGAGACCGATCAAGGGAGACCGAGCCGGCCGAGTCAACTACACGCATGCTCGCACGTTGATCCACCAATTCGGCCGCGACGAACAAAAAGGTTGACGAACCGGCACGTTGGAATTTTAAATTTATCACTGCGCGGAGGTTATATGGCCGATACATCAAACATTATCGAGATACGCGAACTGACCAAAAATTATGGCGATCGCCGCGCCATTGATCATTTGAGTTTCAACGTAAAAAAAGGCGAAGTGGTCGGTTTTCTCGGGCCAAACGGCGCCGGTAAAACAACGACGATGAAAATTGTGACGGGGTTTATCGCTCCCACAACCGGCGAGGTTAAAATCGCCGGCTATGACGTTTTTGAAGACCCGTACGAAGTGAAACGGAGGATCGGGTATTTGCCCGAAACACCGCCGGTGTATGGCGATATGATTGTCGCTGATTATCTGGATTTTGTGGCTCGGCTCAAAGGCGTCGAAAGTTCGCGCGTGCCGGGTCTCGTGGCGCGGGCTCTCGAAAAGACGCAACTGACGGACGTCCGCAAGCGACTGATTCAAAATTTGTCAAAAGGGTATCGACAGCGCGTCGGCCTTGCGCAAGCGATAGTCAGTGACCCTGAAATTTTGATTCTTGACGAGCCCACTGTCGGTTTGGACCCGCGTCAGGTCGCCGAGATTCGACGATTGCTGCAAGAGTTGCGCGGTAGCCACACGATCGTTCTTTCGACTCACATTTTGTCTGAAGTCCAAGCCACATGCGATCGAGCTATCATTATAAATGGCGGGCGAATCGTCGCTGAAGATACACTGACTGGCCTCACCAACCGCTTGCGCGGTAATAGCCAGATTCATATTCGCGTCCGGCGCAATGCTTCGGATTTGGCCCAAGCGCTCGAACGCGTGTCGGGTGTCACCGAAGTGGAAATGTCGGGAATGCAAATCCGCGTTCAAGGTCATCTCAGTGACGACCTGATCGAGAAAATCTCAGAGGCCGCCGTACAACAGCGGGCGGGCTTACTCGAAATGACCCAGCCGGATGCCGGACTTGAAAATATATTTATCGAACTGACGTCCCAACACTAGAGGTGACCGCATGCGATCGATTTTATTAATCGCCAAGAAGGATTTTAAGCAGGTTGTAACAAGCCCGCTGTTTTTTGTGATCTGCGCGTTTTGCACGATCGTTTGGACGATCATGTACCGCGTATTTCTCCAACAGTTCGCCTCCCAAAGCATGATGTCGATGATGCAAGGCAGTCAGGCTGGGCAAAGTTTAATGAATACCGTTTTCATGCAGCATATTTCGGTTGTGAACCTCGTTCTGATTTTCACGTTACCGGCATTGATGATGCGTTTGATCTCCGAAGAAAAAAAGCTGCATACTTATGATTTGCTGTTGACTTCGCCGGTGAGTTCCACCGACATTGCGGTTGGCAAATTTCTGGCCGGTTTCGGCATCGCCACGGTATTGCTTTTTGTTTCATTCCTTTACCCAGCCTTTACCCGTATCTTGGCTGACTTCAATTGGTCGACGCTTTTCGTCCTATATTTTGGCATTTGGTTATTGACGGCGCTGTATTCAGCCGTTGGGCTATTCGCCTCATCGTTCACCGAATCGGCCCTGCTCTCGTTATTTATCGGCGTCGTTTTTAACCTGCTCATTTGGTTTGCGGGGCAAAGTGGGGCGGGCTCTGATATTCAATGGGTGGCTTCGGTCTCGAATTACATTTCGGTCGGCCAGCATTTGGTGCATTTTCTGAAGGGAATGATCAAAATCAGCTCGCTTGTCTTTTTCGTATCGTCGACTGCGTTTTTTGTATTTCTAAGTCAGCGGGTCGTCGAATCATCCCGTTGGAGGTAAAAAGTCATGAGTAAGTGGGGCAAAATTTGTTATTTGGTCGGCGGTCTATCGCTGCTCGTGATGTTGGTCGCGCGGCTCTTGCTGCAAGGGTGGATCGATTACCTCTTTGTCCCGTTTTTTATCGGGATCGCGGCGGTTCTCGGTGCTTTGATCATCGACTATAAGTTCTACCTAGAATTTTTTACGATGAAGACCACGAAGCGCGGCATGAATATGGGCGTGATCATTTTGCTCGCTCTAGTTCTGATTGTGGCCGTAAATTTTCTGGGCGTTCAGTTCGATCACTCATTCGACATGACAAAAGAAAAGCTCAATACGCTTTCCGATCAGTCAATCGAAGCGCTCAAGAATTTGAAAGGCGATCTTAAGATCCTGGTATTTTATCGTGGCGGTGAAGATAAAGATTTGCGGGTGCAGCTCCGGCAGAATTTTGAAATATATACGGATGCAAGCAGCAAAGTGAAACTGCGTTTTGTCGATGCGCTCACTAACCCGGATCTGGCGAAACAATATCTTGAGCATCAGCGGTTCGCTGTGATGGTCGATTATGACGGGCGGCGCGTTCAGATCGACGACCCGTACAACGAAGAAAAGACAACTTCGGCGATTCTGAAAGTTGAAGAAAAGACGCAAAAGACAATTTATTTTCTGACCGGTCACGGCGAGAGAAGCATCGATGGTGCCGAGCAAGAAAATATAAAAGGTTTTGCCGAGGCTCTTCGCGAAGACGGCTATCGTGTTGCGGCTATTGATTTGATGAAGGGCGACAAATTGCCGCCGCCCCCGGGCGTGGTCGTCATCGACGGGCCACATAGCGCGTTTTTAGACGCCGAGCTCGATGAATTGCGAAAATTTGCTGAAGCCGGCGGTCGCCTGATGATTTGTATCGACCCCGGTTTAAGCCACAATCTGGCACAATTGACGAACTCGTTCGGGGTTGAATTTCACAATAATTATGTGATCAACGAGTTCGAGCAATTGAACGAACTTGGGCCGCTCGCCGCGCTGGGTGGCGAGTATGATCGTCAAAGCCCGATCACCAAGAAATTTTACGAGGGTGGGCGGGTCATGGGCTCCATCTTTATGATCGCAAGCGAAGTGACGGCCGCGCATAGCGCACCATCCGGTCTTACAATTGCGAATCTTGTCAGTAGCTCACCTCAGGCCTATGTGAGCAATGATCCGAAGCCTTCAAAGAACCCTGAACGTCGAGTTGTGACGCTCGCAGTATCCGTGCACGGCGCTCTCGATGCAGCGGCGAAAAACCCGACACCTGCGCAAAAGAATTTTGAAGCGGTAGTTTTCGGTGATAGCGATTTCACCGATAATACGTTCTTCCGGTTCGGCGCGAACAAAGACTTGGCTATGAACTCGGTTTCTTGGCTGGCCGATGATATGAGTCATATTTCGATTCGACCCAAAGTGCCGGAGGCCACTCCGCTTGAATTGACCTCGACGAAGCAAATTATTTTCTTATTGTCAGGTCTGGGGATGCCGCTCGCGTTCGTCGTTTTAGGCGGGTTTTTCTGGTACCGGAGACGCAGCCTATGAAGGGTTTTCGCGGGACACTAATTTTCGCAATTGTTGTTGCCGCAGTCGTGGGCCTTTCGGTTTGGCAATATAAACATAGCGCCAAAGAAGCCGAAGAAAAGACGATCAAAGCCAGTTTGTTTCATGAACTGAAGGCGGCCGACGTTGTCGAGTACGATTTTACGGGCCCTAAGGGCTCTTTCAAGATCAAAGGCAATGGATCTGATTGGCAAATCGTAGCGCCGTTTCAAGATCGCGCGAACGGCGATTACGTAAAATCCAACATCACGAGCATTTTTGGGCAGTCCGTTGTGTCCCCCGAATCGGGCGGCGTGGCTATTGATTGGTCTAAATTCGGTTTAGTTGACCCCGAAGAAACGATCGTACTGCATTTTCGTGACGGTAAAACCCAAACTCTCAAGGTTGGCCGAGTGCGGACTTATGACGACGGCTATTATTTGCGTCGCAATAACGAGCCGGATCTTTTGGTCGGAGATCGCGGATGGGATGGCATCCTGTC
Source organism: Bdellovibrionales bacterium (assembly GCA_027459485.1). GTDB lineage: Bacteria > Bdellovibrionota > Bdellovibrionia > Bdellovibrionales > UBA1609 > RBG-16-40-8. The sequence goes on from DAIDIG010000001.1 coordinate 27,425, forward strand.
AAAAACGGTTGAAGATTTTCGATATAAGAAGCCGGAGATCCCGCCAGCCGACATTCAAACTTTGACTATTCGTTCGTTGCGCAAAGGTAAACTGGTCAATTTCACCATCGCACAGAAAGACGGCGTTTGGTCAATCGTGGGCCATCCGGATATTCGAATTGCCACAAGCCTTGTGAATCAATGGATCAATTCAATCCGTGATTTGACGGCCGATACTGTCGTATCTGATACGAAAGCAAGCGCTGATCTTAAGAAATATAAGTTGAGTCATCCTGAAATTGAATTCGATCTGGCTTACGAAAACCCTGCAAAGACAAAACATGTGATTGCAATTAGCGGGGCTACAAAGGGCGGTGAAGTGCATTGGTATTCAACCGACAATCCCGCCATATATGAAATGAGCGCCGGCAAAACGGATATCCTTATTAAAACACCCGATGACTTGCGTGATCTGGGGTTCGTATTCGCGTTTGATCAAGATCAGGCGGCGCATTTGACTTATGATCGTGTCACGGATGCAAGTACTGGGCATGCAGTTAAACCAGTGACACCGATTCACATTGCACTTGATAAGGTCAATGGCGAGTGGACGTTGCACAAAGCGGACCCGAAGAAAAATGTGGATCAAGTCGAAGTCAAAAACTTTTTGACGTATCTTCGCGGTCTGAAAGCATCCAAATTTCTAAAGCAGAAGGTCGCTCAAGCTTTGAAAGAAAACGACGTTGAAATTAAAAACGAAAAGGGCGACGTCATTTACCATTTGCAGTGGGGTGGCTCGCTCACTGACAAGTTGGCTGATAAAGCGAAGATCGAATATTATGCGGCCAAGGCCAACGTATCGAATGAGTATTTTGAGGTCACGAAAGCAACGCTCGACGAATTGGCGAATAAGAAGCTGATTGATAATTTGCCTGGCTACCTCACTCCTAAAACCGGGCGCGTCAACGAGACGAAAACCATTAAAGGTAAAGAATGACATTTAAGAGTCAGTCGCCGACGCGAGTGGACCTCGCGGGTGGCACTCTGGATTGCTGGCCGCTCTATTTATTTGTCGGTGATTGCGTCACGGTGAATCTTTCAATCAGTGTATTCACAGGGTGCGATTTAGAAATCCACTCGTCGCCAGAAATAGAAATTGAAATTTCAGATCTGGGTTACCGGCGTAAATTCGAGAATCTCAGCGCGTTCTTGGCCGATCGCAGCCCTGAACACGAGCTTGTTCGCACGGTAGTCGAATTTTTTCGTGAGAAAATCGGTTCACGCGGTTTGGCTCTGAAGACGCGGTCGCAGAGCCCCGTTGGTGGCGGGCTCGGTGGCTCCAGCAGTCTTTGTATTAGCTTGATCAAGGCATTCTCGCAGTGGCTCGATTGGCCTCAATTCGCAAACATCTACGATATGGTCACCCTGGCCGGAAATCTTGAAGGCAAAGTGATTCGCGCGCCGACGGGTACGCAAGATTATTTCGCGGCTGTTCAACCTGGCCTCAATATCATTCACTATACGTCTGCGGGTGTAAATCTCGAGCTGTTGAGTGGACCTACGGGTGAATTGTTTGATCATCTTCTTCTTGTCTATACGGGGCGCTCTCATCATTCCGGCATAAATAATTGGCAGGTCATTAAATCGGTTATCGATGGCGACGTTGCCACTTTATCGGCTTTAAAGGAGATCGCGCGAATCTCTGACGAAGTCGCCCAGGCTTGCCGAAGGCGCGATTGGCAGGCATTGCCCGCGCTTTTTATGCGTGAATTTGACTCGAGGATCCGTTTAAGTGCATCATTCACCAGCCCTGAAATCGAAAGGGTGCGCGCAATAGCGGTTGAAAGTGGTGCCAGCGCAGTAAAAATTTGCGGCGCCGGCGGCGGCGGGTGCGTTCTTTTATGGGCGGAGCGAAAGCTCCACGAAAGGATCAGCGAGGCATGTCGAAAAAGCGGGTTTCAGCCGATAAACATTCAGCCAGTGACTGGCTCTCAAAATCGTTAAAGCGCCACGGCTTTATCGGGGTCGCGCTTTCGGGCGGCAAATCGGACCGCACGTGCCTGGCGCGCGTCGAATACTACCCTGAACACAAAAAAATTTTTTTAAGCGAACTGTCAGATCGTATCAAGAGCGAAGGCGATCTTTCGGCTGACCTCGTATTGCATGAAAAGATCAGCCGAAGCCGTATCAAAACCGAGTTGATCGGGTTTAACGTTCCGTTGACCTTTCCTAAATGCTTGCGCTGTAAGTTGAAATGCCCCGGCTACGAGGCGTGTGATGAAGATGAGATACTTTGGCTGTGGCAACATTTTCGAAAGACTGAGGCCAAAAACCGCAATCACAAATTGTTCACGCCCTACACCGAACGATGTGTCGAGCGTTATATCGCCGATCAAATCAATGAGCCATCGGGCGGTGATTTTCACATTCAACACGGATTCGGAGCGAACATGGCGCCGCTACTTGCGCGAGCCTATTTCATCCGCCGGCGACTTAAAATCAAAGCGATTGAAGTGCAGCCTCAGCTCAGCTTGTGGCGAATCGGCAAAGCGCTGCACATTCAAAAATCATATTTAAAGTTTCACAAACATCAGATCGGCGGCGATGAAGCTCGAATGGCGATTCTCAAAGAGATGGTGCGACGTGAAATTGCTTTTCTTTATGAGCAGGACGTTCGTCTGATGGTCGAAAGCGCTTCTGCGTTCGATGCGTTCATTTGCGCGATGACGGCCGTCCTCAAATTCAAAGGGCTGTGCGAAAAGCGGCCAAAGGACTTCCCGAACGGCGCGGGTTGGATAGAGATTCCCAAAGAAAACATCATCTGGTAGCGTTTACGCATGCAGTTTGGTATCGGAACGCGCTCCTTTAAGACGGCGCTCGCGGCATTGGTTATTTTGCCCGCAATTTTATTACCTTCAGCGAAGGCCTTGGCGAAATTTGAACATCAGCGAATTCGGCGTATTGTCGTGTTTCCGTTTCGTGTTGACCCGACTGATAAAGATCTCAGCAAGGTCGCGGATGAGACCTGGTGGACTGCGCGCGAGAAGTTAACCGAGTCGAAACGATTTTTGGTTGCGAGCCGAAACTTCATGACTGCGAAAGAAGTTTTTCAGCCGCGTGGTGAATTGAAGCCTGCGGATGCGTTGATCTTGGGGCGCCTGCTCGACGCCGACGCCTTGATCAGTGTTTTTCTTGATGATCGCACACTCAACATGCGCGTTTACGAAACTACTAACGGTCTGACTTTATGGAGTGGCCAAGTTCATCTCGAGCCGGCCATTCCTCTCGCGCGGCAATTCAGCGACGCAACAGAAAAGCTTTTGTATGAATTTCTGGCGGCGATCCCTTATCAAGGCTACGTTATTGTCGACCCGTTGATTAATCATCCCACTTATGTCGAAGGCGGCAATCTCATGTTTAAAGCCGAAGTGGGCTTGAACGCGCAAATCACCAAAGGTGAAAGTGTGCAGTTGATTCGAGTGGGGGCCGAAGCCACCAATCCGGTATTTCAGGCGGCCGAGAACATCGAAGTCTACGCCGAGGGAGCTGTTACAAGTGTCGACCGACAAATTATCACCGTGGCAGTGACCCGCCGGCAGCTGGGCGCCGAAATTAAGTCCGGAGCCCTCGTGCGCATCCCAGATGAAATGCAGAGGCTTCAAAAGGCGTTTGGCGTACAAGAAGACGTGACCAAGAATTTAGCGGTAGAGTTGTACAAGGTCGACGACGATCAGCCGACCGACGAGCAAAAGAAGCGCCAACCTCTAGTCACTTCGTTGGCCTTTATTGGCAATCTTGCCCTCGTGTTACTTCTTGCGTTTTAATTATCAGCGGTAATCGTGAAGATAATCGACTCTTTCGGGTATCCACGGGTCGAAGTTCCCGTCAAGTCGGACGACGACGCTGCCCCGGGTTTCAGCGATTGCTCGGGGTTTGACCGACACGTCGAATTCGGGTGAAAGAAGTTGCCGCGCCTTCAAAATGGGGACGATGGCCAGAGTCGCAGGTTCGCCTAATTTCTCACGTCGAACCAATTCATCGAGGCTGCGATCAAGTTCTTCGACTGTGAAATCGAATTCGTTAATTAGGTTTTCAGCCACGCGCGCAACATCATCAGCGCCGATGCGATCGTCTTGAAAAAGGTCGAGCGCGGCTTGAAATGTGTTGCTGATTGGTAAAGTTCGCCGACCGAATTTTAGATAGTAGTCTGAGTCTGTATCGTCGGCGAGATTAATGTAGATTTTTTCGACTGGGTCTTGGTTCGGGACTTTGTCTTGAAGTCGAAAGATAGCATCGACCTGGGCGTCAACGACATACAATGCGTTGAGGGTCTGGCGCAATTCCGAAGTATCGAGGCGGCGCGCGCAAATATCAGAAAAAATCGAGTAAATGACCGCATCATATTCACCGTCGTCGCCGAACATGACCAAGCGCACATCCTTGTGAAGTTCGAAGCGCATTTGCATCAATGACTGAAGTTTGTAACCAACTTGTTTGTTGAGCCGCCAAAATCGGCGTGGGCGCAAATTCGGCAGATTATCTTTACAAAAGATGCCGTACGGTTTGACGCCGTCGAGCTCGAGTTTTTGGCGAATCCGCTTCTCCATTTGTGGCGGTGAAGCGGTGATAAAATAAATCGGGAAGAAAGGACTGCCGTTACGTTTAGTCCAGGCACCGTTGAGGCACCGGACGAGCTCCGCCGCACCGGGCACGTTCTTCTTTTGAGCCGGTTTTTCCGTAGCTGTGCGAATGAGGCCCTTAACTGTTTCGAATTTAGTGTCGAGATAAGTCTTATCAATATCCCACACATAGACTTCGCGCGCGTCGGACGTCGCCGACTCAGGCGAGCCCGGGAAGTAGACGACGTCGTCGGTGATGATCGCGTGTTTTCGCCATTCCGCCATGCCGGCCGTACTCCTATCCCACCTGCTGACAATAGAATGCAGACAGTGTAGGACGTCTGTCATGATAATCGATGTTGTTTCGCGCTGCGATAGACGGTTGAACTTTGGCGCCAATGCCGTATGGCCTGAGGCTTTACCAGCCGTTGCGTGGGATGGGATTTGGGTCGCGGGTTTCAACCGCACAGAAACCGACGCATGTCTTCTGGTTTCTTGTGACGAGCAATCTCTTGAGCGTCTTTTAGCCGGTTTATATCCGCGCCTTGGCTTCATTGAACTGTCACGCCTGGCCGCAGCGATCGACGAGCTTCAGGTGCCTTTTGATTGGCGCGATTTCTCATCGCGACTCGGGTTTCGATGGAGTGACGATTGGCCGGCGCTCTTTAAAATTTTGCGCGAGACCCCTGTCGAGCTAGTCGAATGGTTCAAACAACGTGAAGTAGCCGCCCGCGATTTGGCTCCTATTCTCGCACTCAAAGATGAATCGCAGTTGGCGCATTGGTTCACCTTAGCCATACACATCTTGAAATTTCAACCGTCGAAATCGGACGGCATTCAAGTGCTCGAGTGGTTGGTCGATCTTTTACTCGCGGTAAAACCGGTTGACTTTATCTCGAGCGCGCGAACGTTTGCGGAGATGAAGGATCGTTTGCGCGCGGCGCGCTTTCCGATGGCGGCTCAACAAGAGCGATCGCATTCGGATCTGGCGGCGAAATTGCCCTGGCCGCCGGGCGCCAAGACGGGCTGGGTGAGAAACGGGGATCGCGCAGGGCTCGAGATCCGATTGTTTGCAAAATCGCCTGGCGAACTCGAGAAGCAAATCACTTCGTTGCGAAACGCGGCGTCTGAATGGGCGAATGTCTCGCGGCAGCCGAACGACTCCGGTGAATCAGGTGGCGGCGTATGACTGAATGGGGGCTTGAGCGGATCGAACGCATTTTCATTGACTCTCGGGTGCGCGATTCAGAACTCGCAAAGCGAGTCTGTGAGATTTTCGATACGACGAAAATCGAATGGGTGCTGAGTGAACCCTTGGCCGAGCTTCAAGGCGACTTATCTGTTCGTGACTTTGAGGCAAGCAAACAGATGTTATTTATAACTGAATTTAAAGGCGCGTTTTTCAAGCGTTGCCCCGGCGCCCGCCCAGGCCTTACATGCTGCAATTACTTCGTCCTCAATTTAGGCTCGCAATGCAACATGAATTGTTCCTATTGTTATTTGCAGAGTTTTATCAATTCGCCGGTCATGAAGTTGTACGCTAATATTGACCGGGCACTCGATGAACTGAAACAGATCGGTCGCGATCTTCACGATCTGCCCTTACGGGTCGGCACGGGTGAGACCACCGACTCATTGAGCCTTGATCCGGTCACGTTGTTTTCGCGGCGTCTGATTGAATTTTTTAAAGATTATCCGAAATGGCGTCTCGAGTTTAAAACTAAATCAAGCCAAGTGGATCAGTTCGTGAATGTCGATCATGTTGGGAACGTGATTGTGAGCTTTTCGGTGAACCCAAATGCCGTCATTGAACACGAGGAACACGGCACCGCCTCATTGCGCGCCCGTTTGGACGCGGCCCAAAAGTGCCGGGCGAAAAAATTTGAGGTGGCCTTTCATATCGACCCGATGATATGGCACCCCGAGTGGCGAGAATCGTACCGCGAATTGGTACGCGATATTTGCGAGCGGTTCAACCCTGAAGACGTGAACGTGATTTCGGTCGGCGCACTTCGCTTTCAACCCCAGCAGCGTCACATGATGCGAGAGCGGTTTGCGGCCCAGTCGTGGGTGACCGGCGCCGAGCTTTTCACGAGTCGCGACGGCAAATTGCGCTACGACGAGACCTTGCGGCAAGAAATGCTTAAATTCGTCGTCGACGAATTTCGCCAAGATTCCCATGATTGGCGGGTTTTCTTGTGTATGGAAACTCCTGAAGTTTGGCTCGAAACTATGCAAGGCATGCCCAAAAGTCTTGGCAATTTGGAACAAATGTTCGATCATGGGGTCACGCGAAAGGTAACCGCCGAATGTCGATAGGTAAAATTGCGCTCGCATTTTTTTCCGCTTTGATCGTCGCGTTGATGTGTCATCGCGCGGTAGCTCAAAATGTTATGATCAGTTTTAGGCCAAATGAGGCGTTGCCGCTGCTTGCCGTACTGCCTGGCCTCAATTTAAAAGCCGAAGCGCCAATGAGCCCGATTTGCAAAATGACAGCTTCGGACATCCGTTCATTGCAAGCCGAAATCAGCAAGGACTCATTGGCAGCGAGCAATTATTTCAATGCTGCGGCGGATGTATACAATAGTTGGTATCGGCAACTGGTACCGCAAGAAGGCAGGACCGTCGATTTTGCGATTGGGTTTTTTTCGACGATCAATCAAAGCGCGCAAACGCTCAATTTGATTTCGAATGAATTGGATTCAGCCGGGCAGACCTACCTGAACTCGGTTGATGTCATCGGTAAGATCGTGAACGATTGCTTTTTAGGCGACTCGGCAGAGCAAAACGTACAAGCTGAGTTTTCAAAATTTCGGCAGGACTTGAACGATAATCAATCGGCGATCGATGCCTTCGTCGGGCAAATGCAATCGAATCTTTCAAGCGACGGAAGCGATTGGCAGCAGTGGGAAGGGCAGCCCACCTTTATACCCACCGGCACATTCGAGACTCTTCAGAACGATGCAAATTGCTACGTGCAGGCCGCCGGGTACATCCGACAAAATGGCCAATTGATCGCCAAAAAATTGGGTCCGGTTGCCGAGCAAATCGGCGCGCTCACTCGCAAATAAGCGCTTGCTGAAAACAATGCGAAACCGTAAACTGGCACCAAGATGGCAGAGGCAAAGACATCCGAGATTTTTAACTGTACGCCCGAAGAATTTTACCGCGTCGTCAGCGACTATGAGAAATATCCTGAATTTTTGACCGAAGTGAGAGATTGCAAGATATTGAAGGCCGAGCCGGGCCGCAAGCTCGTCGAATATACGGTTTCGGTCATAAAAGACTTTAAATATCGCCTGTGGATGACTGAAGAGCTGAATCAAAAGGTTTCGTGGGTGTTCGAATCCGGTGACTTATTCAAGCTTTCGACGGGGTATTGGCTTTTGCAAGAAGAGGGCGGCAAAACGCGCACGACGTATTTTTTAGATGCCAAATTCACGCTCTTCGTGCCGGGCCCGATCGCCAAAGCGCTGGTTAATGTCAATTTGCCGAACATGATGAGCTCCTACCACAAGAGGGTCAAAGAACTCTATGGCAAATGACGACGAGTCGCGCGGCAGTTTCGATCTATTCAAAAAAGTGATCAGCGCCGGTGTCGGCGCGGCTTTCATGACCGAAGAAACGATTCGGTCATATCTGTCGGAGCTCAAACTGCCGAAAGACGTTTTAGGTACAGTCCTTCAGGGCGCACAAAAATCAAAAGATGAACTGATGGATCGTGTTGGTAACGAGATTATCAAAATCGTTCAAAAAATCGATTTCGTGAAAGAAGCCTCGCGCTTCGTTGAAGAACATAAATTCCGCATCATTGCCGAGGTGGACGTTGTGAAAAAAGAATCGGCACCGGGTTCGAACGTCGGGCAAAAATAAATCTCAAGTTGAAACATTGATCTGCCGATGAACTTATCGCTATGATCGGCGCGTGCACAGTTTTCATTTTATCCGTACTGGTTTTTGGTCTGTCGTCTCGGGGGCTCATGTCCGCCGTGCGCGAGAATGTCGACCTTCAGGCTCTGATGAGCGGATATTCTCGGCAAGCCGTTCGTATAGCGAAAGCCTACAAGCTTACCGCGTGGGGAGTGCTCACCCTTTTTCTACTTGTGACGATGATGGGGAGTCTCATTGAGGTCCTCAAGCTCTAAGTCTCAACATAAGTCGAAACCGCCGATGGCGCCCCGGTTACTCCCTCTCGAGCATAGAATTCTGCGTACATTACGCGCCTGCGAAGTGGAACGTCGAAATATTTTGGTGGCCGTCTCGGGCGGCGTCGATTCAATCGCTTGCCTGTCGATTTTGGTTCGACTTAACCCGCTGCTCAAAAATAAAGTTTCTGTAGTGCATATTCATCACGGGCGAGGTGAAAAGCGTCAAATTAATGAATTTCGTAATGCCGCCCGCGCGCTGGTGAAGAAGGCGGCACAGGCGCGCGCGGTTAATTTTTATTCACAATCTTATCGAGGTAAAACCCCGCTTCGCTCAGAAAAAGATTTGCGCGATTTTCGCTGGGGCAAGATCCGCCGATTGATGAAAAGCGGCGACTTAATCGCGACCGGCCACAACGCAAATGATTTACTTGAAACCCGTTTGCTCCGCTTACTGAGAGGCACTGGTTGGCGCGGTTTGCCGGCGATGGACCCATCCATTCTGCGACCACTGCTTGAAGTGTCTCGAAATGATATTCTCGAGTACGCGCGGCTAATGGGCCTCGTATGGATCGAAGATCCCAGCAATTCGAGTTTGGACCCACAACGGAACTGGCTCCGTCATGTTTGGTTGCCTCAATTACGCGAAAAATGGCCCTCCGCCGAGCGAACATTGGCGCGATCGCTTGACATCATCGCCTCCGAATGGTCTCGTGCGCAAAAACGACGGCGAACAAGAACAACGACAAAAGGCCTAGTCACTAATAAGGCGCTTTCGCGACCTAAGTTCCTGGCATTGAGTCGTGACGAGAAAACGGCCTGTTTAGCGGATTACCTCTTACAAATTGGTATCCGCGATTATACGCGAGGGCAAATTCTCGAGATTTGGCGCCAGCTTGACAGCCCCCGTCGTCGTTACGAATTTACAACGGCCCGGACCGATTGGGTGGTCACTCCGAAAGAAATTCGTGGTAAAATAAAAAAATAAAAGGAAGCGAACTTTTCATGCGAAACTCACAAAAAACCATGGCCCTTTGGGCGATCTTTCTTGTGCTCGGGATATTGTTTTTTCAGATGTACCAAGCGCAACGGCACATGACCATCCGCGACTTCAATTATCCGAAGTTTGTCGCGGCACTCAAAGCGGGCGATATCAAAGACGTCACGTTTCGAGACGGCGAAATTTTGGGCGACGTGAAAGATCAATTCAAAGATAAGTACGGCGGAGCGACCAAATTTCAAATCGTCGGCAATACCGAAAGCGACGGTTACAAACTCGTGGTCGCGAACGGCATCATCCCGAACTATGAGCGCAATGATAATTCTCTCGTGACGTCGCTGTTCTTGAACTGGCTCCCGCTGATTCTGATCATTGTCATGTTCATGTTTTTGTTTCGACAAATTCAGGCCGGAGGCGGCAAGGCGATGAGCTTCGGCAAGTCGCGGGCGCGGCTTTTGACCGAAAATAAAAACCGGGTGACGTTCAAAGATGTGGCGGGGGTCGAAGAAGCCAAGCAAGAATTGGTTGAGATCGTCCAGTTTTTGAAGGACCCGAAAAAGTTCACGAAACTCGGCGGCCGTATACCGAAGGGCGTCTTGCTCGTCGGCCCTCCCGGCACGGGCAAAACGCTGCTCGCGCGCGCGGTGGCGGGTGAAGCCAATGTGCCGTTTTTCACGATTTCCGGTTCTGATTTCGTTGAAATGTTCGTTGGTGTGGGTGCCAGCCGTGTTCGCGATTTGTTCGAGCAAGGCAAAAAAAATGCGCCATGCTTGATCTTCATAGATGAGATCGATGCCGTCGGCCGCCATCGCGGAGCCGGTATGGGCGGCGGTCACGACGAGCGCGAACAAACGTTGAACCAACTTCTGGTTGAAATGGATGGCTTCGAAAGCAACGAAGGTGTGATCTTGATTGCGGCCACCAACCGGCCGGATGTGCTCGACCCCGCGCTTTTGCGGCCGGGGCGCTTTGACAGACGTGTCGTTGTGAATCGCCCTGATCTCAATGGTCGAGAGCAGATCTTGCGCGTACATACGCGAAAAACTCCGCTTGCGTCGAACGTCGATGTTTCGAAAATCGCTCGCGGTACGCCAGGTTTTAGCGGCGCCGATCTCGAGAATTTGGTCAACGAAGCTGCGCTGATCGCCGCCCGTTCGGATAAAAGCAAAGTTGAAATGAGCGACTTTGAGCACGCCAAAGATAAGATTTTGATGGGCAGCGAGCGAAAGTCGATGATCGTAAGCGACGACGATCGCCGCATCACGGCCTACCACGAAGCCGGCCATACTCTTGTCGGTAAAGTTCTGCCGGGGATGGATCCAGTACACAAAGTGTCGATCATCCCGCGCGGCATGGCATTGGGTATTACTCAGACGCTCCCCAAAGAAGATTTGCTGCATCTCACGCGAAGCAAAGCCGAGAACACGATCGCGATGCTGTTCGGCGGTCGCGCGGCTGAAGAATTAATTTTCAAAGATTTTACAACCGGCGCCGGCAACGATATCGAGCGCGCCACCCAAATGGCACGCAGTATGGTGTGCGAATGGGGGATGAGCGACAAGATTGGACCATTGGCTCTCGAAAAGCGCGAAGGGCCCGTTTTCTTGGGTTTACAGTCGACGCATCAACGTGAGTATTCCGACTCGAAGGCTCAAGAGATCGACGCCGAAGTGAAAAGAATCGTCGACGAAGCTCACACGAAGGCCATCGATATTTTGAAGAGTAATATGGCGGCCTTGCACAGTATCGCCAAATCGCTTCTTGAGCATGAGACGATTGACGGCGAAGAGGTCGACATGATCATCGCCGGCGGTTCGCTCGAAGACATTTCACGTAAGCGAGCCGAGATAAAATCTAAACTTGAAGAAGAACAGCGGATCGCCCAAAAAGAAGAAGAAGAAAAGAAAAAGAAACTGAATGCGGCCGCGACCGGGTCGGGTTCGCGTGACCCTATGGGTAATCCGGGTCCTGTAACGGCATAGATGGGCGAGTTCTGGCAGCGAGGGGCATCTTGTGGGCGTGTGGACCGATATCGAGAAGATTCGATTTCTTTTAAGACAAGTTGGTTGGCGCGACATCGTCGATCTCATTCTCGTCTGGTTTGTTATCTACCGCGCGCTACTCTTAACTAAAGTCTCAGGTGCCGTTCAGATTTTATCGGGCATGGGCGTTCTCGCCATCGCCTATTTCATCAGCCAATGGCAGGGCTTTGTTACATTCAACTGGATTCTCGAGTTGTTCTTTTCTAATTTATTTTTGATCGTGGTGATTTTATTTCAAGGTGAAATCCGCCGGGCCCTGGCACAAATTGGATCGAATCCGCTTTTAATCGGGTATTCGTCGATGGAAACGCGGCAGAACCTCGACGAAGTGGCCCGGGGGGCGATCGAGCTTGCTCGGCGTGGCATCGGCGCTCTGATCGTGATTGAACGTGAAATCGTTCTCGATTATTTCGTCGAGCCGGGGACGGAGCTCGATGCTGCGATTTCGTCTGAACTCATCACGGCCACGTTCACTCCGACGAGCCCGCTCCACGATGGTGCCATGATCATTCGAAATGGCCGTATTTTTTCGGCGGGTAACTTTTTGCCGCTATCAAAGAGCTCGGCGCTTGATAAACACAAAGGGACGCGCCATCGAGCGGCCCTCGGGCTCGCCGAACAAACCGACGCTTTGGTGATTGTCGTCAGTGAAGAAACCCGTTCTCTAAGTTTATTCTACGGTGAAGTTGTGCGAACGGATTTAGATTCAGCCGTATTAGGCCGCGTTTTGTACGAGCAAATGGGGTTACGGATGCGACCCGAAAAGATTTCGAGTGTGAGCGCATGAGAAATCGCAAGGTGGGCGCCACATGGCGATGAAGACGACCGTGACCAGAATGGCCGATATCGTCAGCCAAAACTGGTTATACAAAATCGTGGCGCTCATTGTGGCCTTCGCAGTTTGGGCGACAACAATTTACGGGCGTAAAGACACCATAATGATTAAGACGTTGAACTTAGAATATATTTTGAAGCCGAATTTCGCTCTCAAAAATGAGTATCGACGTACGGTTCAGGTTAAAGTTTCGGGCCCGCGCGAAGAGCTGAATACGTTTGCTATGACGGCGACGCCGATTGTGATTAATTTGGCGGACAGGCCCGTCGGCGAAAATGAAATTTCAATTTCGCCGTCCGATGTCGCGATCCCGCTTGGTGTGAAGGTGATGGCGATTCAGCCCAATAGCATTGATCTGGTCATAAAGAAGGTGAGAGGTCGAAATGAGCCCAACTGAAACTTCGACGAGAAAATTGTTTGGCACTGACGGCATTCGCGGCACCGCGAACCGTTGGCCGATGACGCCTGAAATCGCGCTCAAAGTCGGCCAAGCGCTCGGCTATGTTTTGAAAAGCCAACCGATTCGAAAGGGCAAGAGCCGTACGGTTCTTATCGGCAAAGACACGCGCCTATCCGGTTACATGATTGAGCAGGCGATGGCATCGGGCTTGAATTCGATGGGGGTGCGCGTGCTGCTGACGGGGCCACTACCGACTCCGGGGATTGGCTTTGTCGCGCAAAATATGCGGGCCGATGCCGGCGTGGTGATTTCAGCTTCGCACAATGCCTATCACGACAATGGTATCAAAATTTTCGGATCGGATGGTTTTAAAATCGATGCTTCGATGGAAGACGAAATCGCGCGGCTCGTGTTCGAAGAGGATATTTCGGCGCTTCTTGAAGACCCCGACAGTGTCGGCCGTACCCGTCGAATCGACGATGCCGACGGGCGATATATCGTTTACGCGAAGAATACGTTTCCGCTCAATTTGAGTCTCGACAGTATGCGGATCGTGCTCGATTGTGCCAACGGTGCTGCCTACAAGGTAGCCCCGGCTATTCTTGAAGAGCTCGGTGCCGAAGTCATGGTGATCGGTAACGATCCGAATGGGCGTAACATCAACGACAAAGTGGGAGCGCTCTTCCCGCATCGTACGTGCGAAGAAGTATTGCGCTTTCGCGCCGATGTGGGGGTGTCACTCGACGGCGACGCCGATCGCGTGATCATGGTCGATGAGCGAGGCCGCATCGTCAATGGTGATCACATTCTCGCGATTTCGGCGATTCACAAGAAAAGCGAAAAAAAATTGGCGCGCGACACAGTCGTCGCGACTGAGATGAGTAACATCGGACTTGAACAGTGCCTGCAGAAAAACGGAATACAACTTGTGCGAACCGATGTCGGTGATAAATACGTCGTCGATGAGATGCGGCGAAACGGTTACAACCTAGGTGGTGAACAGTCGGGGCATATTATTTGTCTCGATCACAGCACGACTGGTGACGGCATGGTGGCCGCGCTCGACGTGCTTTCGGTCATGCGCTCCACAGGCAACAGATTGAGTGAGCTCAGCGACGTCATGACGGATATTCCACAAGTTTTGGTGAACGCGCGAGTAAAGTCTCGCTGTGAACTGACAGAAATACCCGGTTACAACGAGTTGATTCGCAAAGTTCAAGATCGGCTGAAAGGCCGCGGCCGTGTTTTCGTTCGTTTTTCTGGGACGGAGCCGGTCGCGCGCGTGCTGCTCGAGGGGCCGGATAAGCGCTTGATCGGCACTTTTGCTGAAGAAATCGCGAATCTCATTCAAAATCATTTGGGTCATCAATAGCATCTTGCGGGAGTGAATTCGCACCATGCGTTTGGCAACGGTTGAACAATGCCGCGAAATGGACCGCCTATCGGTCAAAAAATACGGGCTCGCCGGCGACACCTTGATGGAGGCCGCCGGAGTCATGGCGGCGCGCGAGCTGGAGCAGAATTTTTATCCCGAACTCACGCGCGGCAGGACGGTCATAGTTTGCGGCCCCGGCAATAACGGTGCCGACGGTTTAGTGGTCGCGCGCCATCTTCACTCGGCCGGGTTTCGCGATCTTTTGATTGTGCGATCGAGCGGCAAAATGTCGCCCTTGTTTCAGGTGCAGCTCAAACGCGCGCAGAAACATGGTCTGCGCGTTGTCGCTGACGATGAATTGAACCAACTCGATTCGGCTGTTCTGATTGTCGACGCTCTCTTTGGTTTGGGATTCAAGGGTAAGCCCGAGGGGCGATTTCTACGCGCGATTGAGAAAATCAACGCGTGTAAAGTCCCGGTTGTGAGTTTAGATGTTCCTTCCGGTCTTGATTGCGACACCGGCAATGCAAATGGAGTTGTTGTCCAAGCGCACACCACCTTCACGTTTGGGCTCGCGAAACCTGGATTTTTCGTGGCGGATGGGCCGGCTTACAGTGGCAAGATTCGCGTTTTGCCGATCGGGTACCCATACGAACTCGTACGGTCGACGGCTCTCACACACTTTTTGTTCAACGAAAAACTGGCGCGACGTTATTTACCCGAAAGAAAAAGTCGAACCAATAAATCGGATTACGGTCGCCTCGTCGTCATGGCTGGTCGGCAAGACACATGGGGGGCCGGTGTGCTCTGCGCGCAATCCGCGTATCGCATGGGTGCAGGATATGTGATTTGGGCCGGTCACGATCTACCGATAGAGAAGCTCGAACAAACGCCTGAAGTTTTGACGGCAAAACTTGAAGATGCCCGTGTGTGGGATAAGTCGGTGACCGCTTATGCCGTGGGTCCCGGTCTCGGTGCCGATGCTGAAACACTCGATATCGTGCGGCGCCTGCGTCGCGAACGCGCAGCGCGTGTAGTTTTAGATGCCGACGCCATTACGGTCTGCGCGCGTGAGCTTTATGAGAGTAGCGCGTTAATCGGGCGAGAGGGCAAACGAAAGTCGAGCGAGCGGTCCGCCTCGAGAATTTTTCCGTTACCCGAGTCGTGGGTCGTTACTCCCCACGCCGGTGAACTTGCGCGGCTCTTAAGGATGACTCCGCATGAAATTGAAAATGACCGATTCGCGGCGGCGCTCAAGGCTGCCCAAATATTAGGGTGCCATGTTCTGCTCAAAGGGTATCGGCCCGTCCTCGCGTATAAAGATCGTTGTTTGATTATAGGTGCGGGCAATTCTGCGCTCGCCAAAGCGGGGTCCGGTGATGTGCTGACGGGCATGATCGGCAGTCTGCTCGCGCAAGGGCTTGATACGGTTCAAGCCACTGCGACAGCTACGTATATTCATGGGCGGCTTGCTGACGAATGGGTGCGCACCGGTCATGATAAGCGTACGCTGAACCCTAGCGATTTGAAGGATTCTCTCGGCCAGCTTATTGCTCAAGTCGTGCAGAGCTGAACGTTTTTAATAGGCGAAATTATACGAAGCAAGAATTGGCGACTTTGCGACACGTCGAATTAAAATTAGGATCTTGGCATGAAGAAGAAATATTCCGCAAATTCACCGGATGAACTTGTGCCCGTCGCACGAGAATTGATTCGCCTTCTCAAGCCTTGGTCGTGTGACAATACAGCCAGCTCCGGCAATTCTGCGAATAATCTCGAGGCCGATTCCGCGCTGTCTCCCACCCTCATTTTTCTTTCGGGCCCGCTCGGCGCAGGCAAAACCAAGTTTGTGCAAACGTTTGTGCAAGAGGCAGCTCGTTTTTGCGGTTCACATCGCTCATGGGGCGCAGGCGACACCGCCGAAATTAAAATCGCCGATGTCTCGAGCCCTACATTTGCACTCCAACAACAGTATCGCTTGCCGGGTAACCAGTTGATCCACCATTTCGACCTTTATCGCGTCGAATCTGAAGATGAGGTGGAAAATGTGGGGTTGTGGGATGTACTTGGCTCACGCCAGGGTGTTGTGTTTGTAGAATGGCCTGAAAAATTGCCGGGGTTTACCGACCCCATCGGATTTGCAGCGCCGGGATGGTTCATCCTCCTCGTGCGTTTCGAGGTGCTCGACAGAGGTGTGCGCGAAATTAAAATTCAAACGCCTTAACGCAAAAGGCCGCTACAACCGCCGCCGCTTATGCCGCGGATTTTTGCGCGCCGATGAGACTACTGAATTCGGCCGCTAATTTCTCTGACTCGCCCAACATTTGATGGGGATGCGCTTGGTCAGTCGCAAGGCCGAGCAGTAGATGGGTCACCTGACCCGATGAATTCTTCACCGGTTGCACGAGTATGCACTTCGGTAAATCTTTGAACCCCCACTCTTTAAAGAAATCAGTATTGGCGGGTGTTTCAACGACATGACCCAAGTACGGCTGCCCTGTGCGAAAGGCGATACGAAACGCGCTCGGCGGATTCAAGTTCCATACTTTTTTTGCACGGTCGCTTTGCGGACGAAAGCTTTCGTTCCAAATGATCGGTAAAAAATTATCTTTCGATATTTCGATGATCATCGAGCCGCTGAATTTCGTCGCCATACTTGAAAGAAATTGCGTGTGAAATCTCGTCACGGTACTCGTAGTAGTGCCTACGGATGGTTCGTTGGCACCCGATTCCTTCCGTTTGGGCACCACGGTTAACGTCGGCGGTTCAGAAAGCCCGGCGGGTCCTTTGTTCAGGGGCAAATTCGACGGAGCATCGAACCCGACTGGGGCATTCATAGTGTCGTCGCCAATTATGACATCGGCCGGTGCAACTTCGACAGGTGCCAGAGCATCCGCCGCGAGTTCCAGTGGGTCCGGCGAAATCGTAAGAGGATCGGCTGCTGTTACAGCTGGCGCCGAGGCAAGTGGATCCGGAATCGGTGCCGCGACGACAGAATCCCCGGTCGCGTTCGATAAATTGAGAAATCCGTCGGGGGCGAGCGTTTCTTCATCGTTCAAGACCGGCGTGGGCGGCGCTTTGAAAGCTGTTAACGTTAATCCGCTCGGCTCATCGGCCAGCAATGCTGGCGGCTCGGCCTCGGATGTCTGTTTATCCGGTGTGGGAGGGATGGATGCGAACGATCGCTCCTCGGTCATCACAAGCGTCTGCCAGAATTGTTTTAAGTCTTTTGCTGACGCGAGTACCTGTTGAACCGGAAAGCTCCACTTCACATCCGTCGGCTCGACGCAGGCGATGTAAACGACATTGTCCCATTGTGCGATCGGGACCATGGCGGCCGACCAATTGGCGACGCCTTGAATAGCGGTCCACAATTCGGTGGATGCGCCTTGGGCGAAAAACTCCGGTCCAAGCGATGGGAGGCCGTAATAATCGCGAGCCCAAGCCGTGTACTCATCCTGCGGGATGCGGCCCGTTTGCAGGCACCAAAATGTAAAAGATTCGTCAGCCGGAGCTTCGCTCAGCCAAGATTGGTATTTTTCAGCGGAAATTTTAAGGCCCGAAACCCAGTCTTTGACAGTTTTCATCCGTATTTATATCGGAAAATTTGCTTCGAAGCTTGACCACGACTTTCGTCGATGACCCACCTGTGGTAGGCTGCGCCGGCTATGATAAAACCGAGCTGGTCCCTTAAAGACGCGGGTCGGATTTACCTTGACCACAATGCCACCACACCGCCGCTCCAATCGATTGTGGAGCATTTGCCGGAGTGGGCAACCAAGTGGGGTAATCCGTCCAGCATCCATTGGTCGGGTCGAGGCCCGAAAAATTTAATTCGCGATGCGCGCGAGAATTTGTCGCATCTCATCGGGTGTCATCCGCTTGAGCTGGTGTTCACCGGCGGGGGCAGCGAAAGCAATAACTCCGTTATCAAAGGCTTATTCGCGCAGCTGCGCGGCGGCGATCGCAACGAATATATCACTTCGAGCGTCGAACATCCAAGCGTCGCGCGCTGTTTCGATTGGTTGCGTGAGCAAGGCGCGATCGTTCACTTCATCGGAGTTGATCGCGACGGCCGGCTTGACGTCGAACACTACAAACGCGCTTTATGCGAGCGGACCGCCTTGGTTTCGATCATGGCGGCGAACAACGAATCGGGTACGCTGTTCCCGGTTGCCGAACTCGCGCAACTCGCACACGCGGTCGGGGCGAAATTTCACACCGATGCCGTGCAGACTCTGGGTAAGATCCCGGTCGACGTCGGTCATTGGGGAGTGGATTACGCAACCTTTGCCTCTCACAAAATGTACGCCCTTAAGGGCGTCGGTTTGATATACGCAAAAAAAGGCGAGCGGCTTACGAGTCTCATTCACGGCGGTGGTCAGGAGCGCGGTCGCCGCGCTGGTACCGAAAACGCGCTGGCGATCGCGGCTTTTGCGTGGGCGGCCCACGAACACTTGAACCGAATTGCCGAACACTCCGCTCGCATGCGCGAATTACGTGATCGGTTCGAGCGCGATTTACTGGCGCGTGTGTCGCGAATTTCAATCACGGGCATCGGAACACTTTCACTAAGCGGTGCTGGTTTGGCGCGATTACCCAATACTTCGAGTCTCGTCATTGAGGGCGTCGATGGTGAAAGCTTACTTATGAATCTCGATCTCGAGGGAGTTTCGGTCAGCACGGGTGCCGCTTGTTCGAGCGGCAATCCGGAGCCGAGCCCGGTGCTGATGGCGATGGGGCTTAGCCGGCAAGAGGCGCAATCGAGCCTGCGCGTGAGTCTCGGTTGGGACACCACCGCCGAAGAAATCGCGCGGTTCACGGATATTTTGCAAAACGTAATCGAGAGACTGCGAAATCTACATGCATCTTTTGCGGCGAAGCGGTCGCATGGCGAGGGTACTTATGTCAGGTCTTGAAGCTACGAAACGCAAACCGCGGGTACTGGTTGCCATGTCGGGCGGGGTCGACAGTTCAGTCGCCGCCGCTGTGCTTTGCGAACAAGGTTACGACGTCATCGGCGTTACGATGCAGGTGTGGGATTATTCATCGAGCCATTGCGCGATCGAAGAAGGCAACGGCACGTGTTGCTCGAGCCTCGATGTGGACGACGCTCGATCTGTCGCGGATCGGCTGGGGATTCCGTTTTATGTCATCAATTGCGAAGACAAATTTAAAACGACCGTCATCGACGACTTTGTTGGCAGATACCTGAAAGGCGAGACGCCGATCCCCTGTGTGAATTGCAATACGTTTTTAAAATTCGATCATTTGTTGATGAAGATGCGCGAATTACAATGCGATTTTTTGGCGACCGGGCATTATGCGCGAATCGAAGAGCGAAGCGGTGAGCCGGTGATCGTGACAAGCGAAGATTCGTGGAAGGATCAGACCTACTTTCTCTTCACGCTCAATCGCGATATTTTAAAGCATTTACTGTTCCCGATCGGCGGTTGGCAAAAGCCGGAGGTTCGAGCTTACGCCGAAAAAATCGGTCTACCAGTCGCGCGAAAAAAAGACTCAACGGGAATTTGCTTTATAGGCAAGAAAAACAGCTACGCGAGTTTTATCGAGTCGCAAGTTCCCTCGCAAAAGTTAAAACCCGGTGTCATCCGTCGCTATCCGACCGGCGAATTTTTGGCCGAACACAAAGGCATTCACCATTTTACGATCGGGCAGCGCAAAGGTTTCGGCATCGCCGTCGGCCAGCCGATATACGTCGTAAAAATCGACGCTGAAACGGCGACTGTCTGGATGGGCGATGAGTCGCATCTACTTTCATCGCGGGTGGATGTTCACGGAGTGAATTGGCTCTCTGACGTCAAAGATGGCGAATCATTGCGCGTGAAAATTCGTTATGCTCATAGCGGTGCTGATGCGGTTGTCCGAATTCACGACCGCGATTGTGTCGAACTGCAATTCAACGAACCGCAGAGAGCCGTGACGCGCGGGCAGGCGGCGGTCTTTTATCGAGATCATGATCTTTTGGGTGGCGGATGGATTCGATAGAATTCTCGAAACCATCGACCGCAGCTCATGATGTGACGTTTCAGCTGGCAACGTTCGGTTGCAAAGTGAACACTTATGACTCGGGCTTACTCGAGGCTCGACTCCAAAAAGGCGGTTTTTCAGCGCACCTTGAGAGCGCGCGGTCAAATGAGGCAGGGCCCCGCCCGATTGTGCATATCTTGAACAGCTGTGCCGTGACGGGAGAAGCCACACAAGAAGCGATACGCCAAGCGCGCAAGTTAAAACGAGAAGACCCGAATTGTTTGGTGGTCATGACTGGATGCGCGGCGCAAGTCGATACAGATAAATTAGTTGAACAACCCGCGATTGACCTGATTGTTGCCAACTCCCACAAAACAAATATTGTAGACCTAATTAGACAAAGCTTGGATGCGAAAAGAGCGCTGGGCGAGCCGATCGGTCGCGTGCATAAGTCAAATATTTTTAAGCACGACGACTTGGGCGCGGGCGGGGGGCTAGAGTCGTCCCATACTCGAGCCTATTTAAAGATTCAAGACGGCTGCAACAGTTTTTGCACATTTTGCGTAATCCCGTTCGCAAGGGGTAAAAGCCGTTCGTTGCCAATCGAAGATTTGCGCCGGCGCACCAATGAACTTTTGGCCGAAGGCGCTCGTGAAATCGTTTTGACCGGTGTTCACATCGGCGACTACGAATTCGGGCTTGAAAACTTGATTGAGGATTTACTTCTTCGAACGCGCGTACCAAGACTGCGCCTGACGAGCCTCGAACCGATTGAACTGAGCGATCGTCTTCTCGAATTGTACGCCGACCCCCGGCTTTGCCCTCATTTTCACATGAGTATACAAAGCGCATCGACATCCGTTTTGCACCGGATGAAGCGCAAATATAGTTCAAGCGAGGTGATTACGGCGTTACATAACATTTATGCGCGCATTCCGAGCGCGTTTGTTGGTATGGACGTGATTGCCGGCTTCCCCGCTGAGTCAGAAGCAGAGTTTGCCGACACCTATGGGCGTTTAGTCGAATCGCCATGGACTCGTCTACACGTGTTTCCGTAC
This sequence comes from Bdellovibrionales bacterium, assembly GCA_027459485.1. Classification (GTDB taxonomy): domain Bacteria; phylum Bdellovibrionota; class Bdellovibrionia; order Bdellovibrionales; family UBA1609; genus RBG-16-40-8. The sequence goes on from DAIDIG010000001.1 coordinate 48,869, forward strand.
AGCGAGCGGCCGGGTACCTATGCCGCGCGCCTTAAAGACAAAGTAGACCCAGTGACGATCGCCCGGCGGGCGAGTCGTTTGCGAGAGCTCAGCCGCGAGCGCTATTTGGCGAAAGCCAACGAGCAAATCGGATCTACAAAGAAAGTGCTGGTTCTTAGAAACGGCAAAGGTCTCACGCGTGACTATTGGAATATAGAACTCACTTCGGCGTCGACCTCGAATTGCGAGGTCGCAGTGCGTGTGACCGGCCTTTCGATTACAGCCGGCGGAGTTGAGGCTCCGCCGCTGATTGGCGAGTTGGCTTAGGTGTTACTACCTGGTGGCGGTGTGGGCGGAAGTGCGATCGTACGCGACATCAAATATTCAAAGTATCGAACGACGTAGTTGGGCGTTTGGTAAGCCGGTCCCACTTTTGCTTGGAGATGCGCTAGGTATTTGCCGGACTCCGTCAGCGCCGATGCGAGCATACCATAAAGTGCTTTTTTGTTTGAGTCGCGAATAAACGTCAGTCTGCGCATGCCGTAAGTTACAATGGTTAAATAATACGGCTCGAGCGTTAAACTTGAGTCCGCAGACCGAAGTTCTGCGCCGTCTCTTCGCATCAGTTCGATGGTCACTTCGCTGTTTTTATAACCGCAATGTGGGACGACTTTTGGCATTCTCTCAAGAAAATCGCTCAACACTTGATCAGAATAGTAAGGCGCAGTTCGCGAGTAGCTCGCCATCTTTGCGAGCTTGATGCAATCGTTGGCCTCGTTCAAATTTTGTAAAAACATTTTATAGTGCGCTTGATTACGAACTTCGCTGAAATCGTAAATCAGATTATCAAAGCCGTCGCCGTTAAGTTGGCCGTCATTTCTAGGTGTGTTTTTAGCGGGACCCAAGGCCTTTTGACTGACGGCGTAAGTATCGTCGGCCTCATTCGGATCTTTTGGCATTTCCGGTGCTGGAATATTCGGGCCATAAAATTCTTTATACAGCTCAATCTGCTTTTCCCACGTCCATCCGTGTAGGACGCGATGAAAGGTAAGCCGTTGACCGTCATCAGATACCTTAACGTCCACGACATCGCCGGCCTTAAGATCACCCGATCCGATTAGATTTTCGAGGGGCTTGGTTATCAGTTTTTCAACAAGACGGCGAATGCTTCGCCCACCCATCGTTGGGTCAAACCCTTTATCAAGCAGGTATGCGCGAGCTTGTGGCGTAACATTAAACAGTATGCGCGCATTTTCGTTTTCGTTAGCGAAAAAACTCTCGCGTTGGGCCGCTGCCAGTCGCATGTTGAGAATCTGTTCAGCATCGGACCTTGTTGTCGGCAGAAAGACAAACGTGTCTTCGATACGATTTCGAAATTCGGGCGAAAGCCCGTCTGATATCGCGCTCAGAGTGACACCAGTAAGATCTTGATCGAGCTTCTCTTCAACTGATGTCGGCACAAAACCTATGAATTTATTTTGGCTGTGCAGAATATCTTGCATCTGGCCCTGGCCAAGGTTCGTGGTCATAACAAAAATGGTGTGAGAAAAATCGAGAGTCGGATTATCTTTACCCGACAAAGTCATCTTACCTTTTTCCAAAGCGCCAAGAAGAAGCCGTTTCAGGTCATCGTGGGCTTTCTCTAGCTCATCCACTAGTACGATGTTTACTTTGTAGACCGGGCTTGTTCGTGAATCGAGAACCTCTTGCGTTATGAGAGTGGCGTCGCCGTGGCCTATATAACTTGGTGGTGCACCAAGCAAGCGAGTTGTCATATGCCCCTGCTGCATTTCACCGCAATCAATCGTAGTGACATCGTCTTTATTTAGGCCGATGGCTTGTGCTAATGCGAGCGGCGATTCAGATTTGCCGGTTCCGGTAATGCCACCGAGTAGAAACACTCCTGCCGGGCGCTTTGGGTCTTTTGTGCCGAGAGCCGCGCTTTGCACGGCAAGCGCAAAAGCGCGCTTCATATCATCGTGCCCTATCAGGTATTTGCCCATGTTTGCATAAACCGTCTGTGCGATAGGACCAAGTTTGTTGGCATTGAGTTCGCCTTGTGGATTCGCAAAAAACTGCGGCCCGTTCGGCTCGTTCTTATCGATCATTTTCGCCGCTTTTTCTTGCAATTGTTCAGAGGTGAGCCCGCCGGTCATCAGTATGGATGAACAGTCTTGAGCGGCCTCGGCGAACGCGGCCTTGATGCGATAGCCCGATAAAAACGTGAAACAAACAGCAGCCAATACCCAGTTTTTTTGTGACATGCGAGACATCCCCTTTTTAAGAAAGGCAAGTTTAAGGAGTTCGATGTTAGCAAAACAATATTGAAAATTTACAAACAGCAGAACGAGGGCCTATGGGGGATCGGTCAGCGCGGTAACCGTTGCGCTTTTTTCAATGTACTATAATTCGATTTGAGGCAACCTTATAAGATAGGCTTATACATTCCCAATTTTGTGATCTGCGATGGATTGCACGAAGTTGACGCACAGCTTAATCGCTGATACAACCGCCCGTACAATGGAAATGAAACTGGCTGAACTTCTGCGGGCACGTTTCGGTTATACGTTTATTAAGCCGGAGCTACTTGAGCAGGCAATGACTCATAAAAGTTATCATCATGAAATCCGCGAGAAATCTCGCGGTGATAACGAGCGCTTCGAACTTTTAGGCGATGCCGTTCTCGATCTCGCGCTGACCGCAGATCTTATGGATCGTTTTCCCGATCAAACGGAAGGGGAGCTTTCAAAGATGCGCGCGAGTCTTGTAAACGAGGCTGTCTTGGCCGAGATAGCGAAGGAACTCACGATCGATCACGAATTGCGCCTTGGCAAAGGTGAGCGGCAGACCGGAGGCGCTTCGAAACCACGATTGCTCGCCTGCGGGCTGGAGGCGCTGTTTGGGGCTCTATTTCTTGATGGCCAATATGCGGCTGCGGCTGATTGTATTCGAGAAATTTTTAAATCGCGAGTCGATCAGCTCGATCTCACGACGCACTTTCGTGGCGACTACAAAACCCGTTTGCAAGAGCGATTACAAATGAGCCAGCGGCGAACTCCCTGCTACGAAATTGAGAAAGAAGAGGGCCCGGATCACGATAAGACCTTTCATGTGCTGCTTCGCTTGGGCCCGGATGTATTCGCTCGTGGGAGCGGTCGAAGTAAAAAACAAGCCGAACAAGAAGCGGCTCGGTTGGCGCTACTCGCGCTTGAAAACGGGCCAAACGGTGACGATCTCGCCGGTTACGCGCAGGGCGAGTTATGAAATCGGGATTTGTTTCTCTAATCGGCCTGCCCAACGCAGGTAAAAGTACCCTCGTGAATGCCCTTGTCGGCGAGAAGGTCGGCATCGTCTCGGCCAAACCACAGACCACACGCCGGCGCGTGGTCGGTATTTACAACGATAACGAAACTCAGGCGTGTTTCATTGATTCCCCCGGTAAAATCAAAGGCGAGAGTGGGCTGAACCGTTTTCTCGAGTGCGAATGCGAGGCCGTCTTGAAAGACGGCGATGTGCTTTTAGCCGTGTTGAATGTCGACTGCCCGAAACTCCAGGACCTTCTTGATATTATTCATTTTGCCGCCAAACAAAAAAAGCCATGGTTGGCTATTGTTACCAAAACAGATCTCGACGACGGGCGCCGTGAAGCGATTTTGCGGCAAGAGCTTGTGCAATTAAAAGCTTCCACCGTCGCTGTCAGCGTTGCGAAGAATCCCAATGCGGCCCGTGAACGCGTGATGCCGTTTATTCGCGAACTGTTACCCGCAGGGCCGCCGCTTTTTGATGGCGCGATTTACACAACACAATCTGAGCGCGAACTCGTGGCCGAGATCATTCGCGAAAAATGTTTTGAAAATGTGCACAAAGAAGTGCCGTACGGGTTAGCCGTCCGCATTTTAAAGTTCGAGGAGCCAGCCGAGTCGCGAGGTGCTCGCGGCATACCCAAAATCGAAGCTGAAATTATTGTAGCGAAAGAAAGTTTTGTGCCGATCGTGCTTGGTGAAAACGGGCGGCGGATTCGCCACATCGGCGTCGAAGCGAGACGCGAGATCGAGAAACTGCTCGGCCAGCAAATTTTTTTGAAGACCCACGTGAAACTGAAGCGCGATTGGCCGAAAAGCTCGGCCGTTATGCGGGAGCTTGGCTATGTCTCAAATGATTAGCCCATCGAACCCGGGGGCGCAGTTTCGCGTTGCCATTATCGGCCGGCCGAACGTGGGCAAGTCGTCGCTGTTTAATTTTCTCACGCGCTCCCGCAAGGCGGTGGTGAAAAATGAACCCGGCGTCACTCGAGATATCATCGTTGGTCAGGCGGATTGGTGGGGCAAAAGCTTTGAAGTCCTCGATACCGGCGGTCTGACGAAGCGCGAAGACCGCTTTTCTGCGCTCATCTATCAACAGGTCATGTCGGTATTAAAATATGTCGATCTTTTGGTGGTGATGATGGATGCGAGATCCGGTTTGCTCCCTGAAGATCGGGACGTCGTGCGCATTGCGAAGGAGTGCGGTAAACCGTTTTTCATCGTTCTCAATAAAGTAGATCGCGAAAAGGACGCCGAGCTATTGAAATCTGAATTTTATGAATTCGGCATGGACGTTTTGCATGCGTCTGTTGAGCGGCGCGATCACACTGACGAAGTGGTCGAGAAAATCATAGGGTCCATCCCTGAAGGCGCGGTTGTCGCCGATCAATCGGTGAGGCTAGCAATCGTTGGTAAACCCAATGCGGGTAAGAGTTCGATCGTAAACGCAATTTTAGGCGAGTCGCGCGTACTTGTTTCGGATGTCGCCGGTACAACTGTTGACGCGATCGAAGAGCGGTTCGCGTATGACGGCCTGCAGTTCACATTGGTGGACACAGCCGGTCTGAGACGCCAGGGCAAACGCCTAGCGGGGCGCGATGGCGTAGAAATTCTATCGGCGTACAAATCGTTCGACGCCATCGACCGTGCCGATCTCGTGCTACTCGTGATGGATTCGGTGATCGGCCCGACCGAGCAGGACGCGCACATCGTTCAATACGCTTACGAGAAGGCGAAAGCACTCATCATTGTCGCGAACAAATTCGATTTGCTAAAAAAAGAAATGCCGGAGCCAAAAAAATGGTTCCGTGACCGCCTGGATTACACGTTTCATTTCGCTCCGGACGTGCCTTTGGTTTTTACCAATGCGACGGCGGGCCGACAGGATGCTCTTCTCGACGAGGTCATCCGCATCGCGAAGAAACTGGAATTTAAAATTTCGACTCGCGAATTGAATGATTTTTTCTACGATGTGATCCGTCAAGCTCCCGCGCCGGTATACCGTACGACGAATGTCAAATTTTACTACTTGACTCAGACTGAACAAAAACCGCCGAGTTTCATCGCGTTCGCCAACCACCCGGAGGGAGTCACGCCCGCATATCGCAAATTTTTGATCAATCGCATTCAACAGCAGTGGCACCTTGAAGGGGTGCCGGTGCGGGTTTTTATTATGAAGAGCAACTGAGGGTTCGATGCGACGAGGGGCGTGGGCGACACGGTTTGGAATTTACTTCGCGGCGATTGGCTCCGCATTCGGGCTCGGCAGCTTGTGGCGCTTTCCATACATCGTTTCTGAGAACGGCGGCGGCGCCTTCGTGATTGTTTACTTTTTTCTTATGCTCATATTGGGCATACCGCTACTCATCGGCGAGCTTCTGATCGGCAAATTCACTCGCCGCAGTTTGATGGCTGCACAAAAACAACTCGTGGCGCAGTCGCAGGTGAAGCAGGACCCATCCAAAAGAACGATTCTCATTCGACTAATGCCTTACATCGCCACTCTTGCGCTTTTGTGCGCACTTGCGATTTTGGGCTACTACTCCGTCGTGAGCGGGTGGGTACTGTTTTTTCTAGCGAAGTTTTTAGCGGCGCCTTTTGTGGCGGCGCCTCACGACTTTGTTACGTTGAGTTTGAGCGAGCTTCACGCCTCATCGGCTTTGCAAGCGACATTAGCGATCGCCCATATCGTTGTCGTCGGTGTGATAGTTGCGAAAGGGGTTGAAGAAGGTATTGAGCGTTGGGTCGGGCTAATCATGCCCGTTTTTGTGGGCATCTTATCGGTTTTGGTATTGAAATCGCTATCGACGAATTCGAGCATCGAGGCGTTGCGGTACTTTATGTATCCCGATTTTTCAAAACTAACGATCAAATCTCTGGGCGCGGCGGTCGGTCAATTGTGTTTCACACTGAGTATCGGGTTCGGGCCGATGATTACGTTCGGCAGCTATTTGCGCGACGATTCACTTGTACCTGAGACCGGTTTTCGCGTGGCGGTCTTCGACGCACTCACTGCTATCATCGCGGGGCTTTTGATTTTTCCGCTTGTGTTCATGGGGAGCAGCGAAACACATGTGCACGGGCCCGGTCTTTTATTTGCCACCGTGCCGCAGTTTTTGCTGAGTATCGATAGTGGGATGATTTTCGGCATTTTCTTTTTTCTATGTCTTTATCTGGCGGCGCTCGGCGCGAGCATCGCCATTCTTGAAACAATCGTCGCAAATATATGCGAGAACACGCGGCTCACGCGAGGCCGAGCGAGCCTGTTAGCCGTTTCAGCTGGTGTTTTTGCTACGTTTATCCCGTCGCTTTCAGTGCACGCGCTCGAGCTCACCGATCTGGTTGTCGTAAACGGCATCGTTCCGATTATCGCGCTCTTGTTGTGTTTCGTCGTCAATCGTGAACTGAATGAAAAAGCCAAGCGGGACGAATTTTTCGCCATGGGCAACGCCGGCTCACCGATTCTTTATTCGCACTGGCGCTTTCTTATGAAGTGGTTTGTGCCACCGCTCATGATCGCGGCTCTAGCGCTGCAAGCGTTCGCGTTTTTTCACTGGTGAGCTAATTGCTAAAAATTAATTCCGAGAATCCCGAGATAGGTGATAATCGCGCCGTTCGGGTAGATGCCTGTGTGAATCGTTCCGTTGTTGAGAGTGATTTCTGAATACTGATCGGGAAAGTTCACCATCTGGTACATGGCTTGGCCGCCGATGAACATCTCGCGACGCAAGATCGGAATCTCGAAACCGGCGCCGGCGTCAAACGCCACAGCGCTTTGCGTGGTGAATTCGGATTCGCCGCTGACGGTGGATGTACGCGTGATCGGCGAAAAGCCTGCAATCACATAGGGGTTGAAATTGGCGAGACCTTTTTTGACATCGTCCATGTTGAAATAATATTTTAAGTCGAGACCAATTTCGTTGAATGTGACGTTGCCTTTCGCGGTTTGCCCGCCGCCGCTCACGACAATCGAGTGCGAGCTTGTGGTGTACGATATTTGAAGCGCGAAGCGCAGGTCAAAAAAGTACGAAAGGTACCCGCCGTAGGCGACGCTGTCGCTGTACATCTGCTTAAATCCGTTGGTGAAGGTGCGCCCGCCCACGAGTAGTGCCGCCGTCAACAACCGACCGTTTTCAAAGAAATTGATATCGGCTTCTTCGTCGCCGCTGTTGTCGTATTCATTGTAATCGATGAACGGATCATAAGCGTCGTCCGAATCACTGTCGGTGGTCTGGCCGCCGCTTTGATCCGACGTGGCTGCGGCGTTCGAACCGTCGCCGGTGTCGTCAGCCCAAGCGTGTCTCGAAATGAGACTTACAGCTCCGCTTGCAATGAGTAGTAAAGTCAGAAAAAATATGCGGAAAGAATAATGTTTCAAAAATCCCCCAAAGCCGGTACCCATATTCTAATACAAAAAGAGCGCCAATGGAGCCACCCCAATTGGGCCATTGTACGCGTTTGGAGCTCACTGACTCCTCATTTCTATGAGAAGAAACGCCCAATCTTTAGTCAATTGCCGATTCTGTTGACTCGGTACTTTAGTCAAGTAAAAGTGGGCCATGCCCATATCATACCAAAAGGCCGGTGTTGACGTTGCGGCTGGCGATCGTCTCGTGGAGTGGCTCCAAGAGAGTAAAACTCAGCCCGCACGTGCCGGTGCCGTCGTGTCTGGAATCGGCGGTTTTGCGGCTTTATTTCGTGCACAATTCGGCCAGATGAAGTCGCCGCTGCTCGTGAGTTCGACCGATGGGGTCGGGACAAAAGTCAAATTGGCGGCAGATATGAAGCGATTTGATGGCATCGGGCAAGACCTTGTCGCGATGTGCGCCAATGATCTTGCCTGTGTGGGTGCCGATCCGCTGTTTTTTCTCGATTACTACGCCTGCGGCAAACTCGACTTGAAATCTGCAAAAAGATTTTTGTCCGGCGTGCGCGCGGCTTGTGACCGCGTTGGGTGCGCGCTGATCGGCGGTGAAACGGCAGAAATGCCGGGTGTTTATAAACAGTCCGATTTTGATTGTGCCGGTTTTGTAGTCGGGGTGGTCGACGAACCCGACATTTTGGGGGCTGCACGAGTGCAGCCCGGCGACCGGTTGATCGGGGTGGCGAGTTCGGGCTTTCACAGCAACGGCTATTCGCTTTTGCGCAAAGTGTTTGCGCGCGATATGAAAAAGTGGGCCGACGTACTTTTGCGACCAACGCACCTTTATTCACCGCTCATTGCCGATATCAAATCGCAGCCGAATCTCTATGCGCAAGTACATGCGGTGGCTCATGTGACGGGCGGCGGTTTTGATAATCTTCTGCGGGTCTTGCCCAAAGGGGTGGCTCTCGATATCAATCCCTGGCCCATCCCCAGTGAATTTTTAGAAGTGAAGAGACGCGCTAAAATGAAATGGCCACAACTTCTGCGCGTTCTTAATTGCGGTGTGGGTCTTGTGCTGACGGTCGGCAGTAATGGTTTCGAAAATCTTCGAGCGAGGGTCGATGCCGCTGGTTTTGAAAGCTTCGACTTGGGGCAAGTTGTGCCGGCTGCGAAAACAAAATGGCATGTCAACGGTGATTTGGATGTGGGGACGAAGGGGCTAGTGTCATGAATGACGTTGTGATTGTGTCAGCGTTTGGTCGCGGACACTGGATCGCCGCCGAGTTGGCCGGGCATGGAATTTCGGTTTCTCTCGTAGATCTTTCAGATCAACTCCGGTACTGGTCGCCTGAAGATATCGAGGGGCCGTTCGGTTATTTTCACGCCGCCAACTTGACCTTGTCGCAAAAAGCACGACTTGATGAAGAAGATTATTCAGAACTCGTCGATGACGGGTTTGTCTTGTGGTTAAAAAACGGGCCGATCGACATGCGCGGATCGCACTCCGCCTACCTTCTTCAGAAAGCGGAAATTCCGCCCGAACAAGTTGATTACGCCAACACCTACGACAGCCTTTCGCAAAAAAGACGAGACGAGCTCTTAAAAAAATGGTCATCCGAGCCGTTTCACCGAACCTGGTTTGTGAATCTCGCGCATTCTCTCGCAAGCCATCACTCGTCGCCCAACTGGCAGGCCGCAAAATTCGGCCGCCCTCTACCGATTGCGGCACCTTATGCTGTTCGCCGTGTCAGTCGTCGAGGATTTGAAAAGTCGCTTCAGTGGATCGAGTCGCTAGGGGTGAAGGTACACTCCAAAGCGAAAATTCAGGGGCTACAAATTCAAGGTCGCGCAATGTCGGCGCTGAGGCTCGAAGGTGCTAATGCCGACGGGCAAGTGCTTGATGGCGGGTTGCTGCGCGGCGAGCAATTTGTTTGGTGTTTAACCAGCAGTGAAACGAAAGTTCTGCGAGCAGAAATCTTTGGCGAATTGTTCCCTCACGGTGAACTCCAGCCGGAATGGTTTTGGGCTCGTTACCGCATAAATTTATCCGACACGCCGATGACACAGTCCTTGCCGTTGAAGTTTTTGGTTTTAGATGACATCGATTTGCCGTGGTCGCATGCGAATCTCATTTGGCTGCAGCGAACGACATCACCTCAATTTTTCGACGGATGGGTGCGGTTGCCGACCGTTCATCGTTTTCAAAAAAGTTATCTCGAGGCGCTGGGGCGCGAAATCGTGGGTGCCTTGCAAAATCGTTTGACGGGAGTCGACGTGCGCGTCGCCGAGCATCCGCAGGAATTTACCTACGAGTCGAACGAGCTCGGCCCGGCGCTTTACCAGTTGTTTGAACCGTCGGCATTACAAAAATTTCGCCGGCGCCGATTGCGTAATTTGCAGTTTGACGGGCCCGAGATGTGGAGCGCTCTCGACTGGTCGGGTCGTATGGAATCGCAAAAGGAAATTATCGAACAGATACTCGATTGGCAGAAAGAGCGTCAGCTGGCGCTCGCGAAACAACGGGCACGAGGAGCCATTAAATGATTGCGCGATACTCGCGTAAAAATATGACGCGGATTTGGACATCCGAAAATAAATATCGCCACATGCTCGAAGTGGAAAAGGCAGTCGCGCGGGCTGAGGCGAAACGGGGCATCATCCCAAGAAAAGCCGCGCGCGATATCGAGGCCAAGGGTCGATTTCGTGTGTCGCGTATCGAAGAAATCGAGAGCGTGACGAAGCATGACGTGATCGCCTTCGTGCAAAACGTAGCAGAATTTGTCGGACAGCCAAGCGGTGCTTACGTCCATTTCGGTTTGACCTCAAGTGATGTGCTCGACACGGCCTTGAGCCTGACTCTTCGCGAAGCCGGCGAAGAACTTCTAAAAACGTTGGATCAATTGGCCGAGACTCTCGCAAAGCTGACGAAGAAACACGTCACAACTCTAATGGCGGGCCGCACCCATGGCATGCACGCCGAACCCACAAGTTTTGGTGTCAAGCTAGCTGGCTTTCTGGCCGAACTTGGACGGCATCGCGAGCGCCTTGAGCATGCAATGGAACAAGCGGCCGTCGGCAAATTGAGCGGAGCCGTAGGGACGTACACCACGCTACCGCCAGAAGTTGAAAGCGATGTTTGCCGCGCTCTGAAACTCACACCCGAAACGCTAGCAACCCAAGTGGTGCCGCGCGACCGTATAGCTGAGGTCCTTGTGGTGCTTTCTTTACTCGCGGGGTTTTGGGAGCGACTTGCAGTTGAACTTCGTCATTTGCAAAGAACCGAAGTTGGCGAAGCCATCGAAAATTTCACCCCTGGGCAAAAAGGTTCAAGCGCGATGCCGCACAAAAAAAACCCGATCAGCGCTGAAAATATTTCGGGTCTTGCCCGTCTTGTGCGCGGTTATTCGGCGGTTGCGCTTGAGAACATGGCGCTTTGGCACGAGCGCGATATCAGCCACTCAAGTGTTGAACGAGTGATTTTACCTGACGCTTTTATTGTATGTGACTATGCGCTCGCTCGTCTCAACGACGTATTAAGTGATTTGTACATCGATAAAGAGCGTATGCGCGCGAATATGGGGCTTTCGCAGGGGCAGCTCTTCAGTTCTCAAATCCTGCTACTTATGGTAAAAAATGGGCTCTCGCGAGAAGATGCATACAAGATCGTGCAAGAGATCAGTCACACCTTGAAGAGCCGACAAGACTTCATCGAGGCATTAATCGAGCGGGTGAGTCGCGATCCGCTTCTTAAAAAGAAAATTCGCCCGGCCGATCTGCGAGCGACTGTGAAAGAAGCGAATTTCAAAGCGCGATTTGAAATGCTGACGGGGCGAGTGCTTAAACGGGCGATGAAGCGTTCGAACCAGCGAAAGGCGCGAAAATGAAAATGAGAGACCTCCAACAAGGCGAGCTCTTATACGAAGGCAAAGCGAAAAAAGTTTTCGCCGTTCGAGGTGACGCTGAACATTTATGGCTTCATTTCAAAGACGACTTGACGGCATTCAACGCGCAAAAGCGCGGTTCATTTCAAAATAAGGGCGCCATCAATCGCGACATCGCATCGATGATTTTTCGGTTTCTTGAAAGGGCCGAAGTGACGAGTCATTTCGTCGCGGACCTCGGCGAAAGCGATATGATTTGCGAGAAGCTGGAGATGATTCCGCTTGAGGTCGTCGTGCGAAATCGCGTGGCCGGCAGCTTTGCTAAAAAATTCGATTTGCCGGAAGGCGGTCACATCCCGGGCGGCATTGTCGAATTTTATTATAAAAACGACGCGCTTCAAGACCCGTTCGTGAGCGACGATCAAGCGCTCTATTTGAAAGCGGCGAAGGATCAGCGCGAACTTGAAACGTTGAAACGAATCGCCATCAACGTGAACCGCGAGCTGGTCGATTTTTTTCTCGCGATCCGGGTTGACCTTATCGATTTTAAAATTGAATTCGGTCGCAATGCCGACGGCGATGTCGTTCTGGGCGATGAAATCACTCCGGACTCATGCCGCCTGTGGGATCGCGATTCCAAAGAACGTCTTGATAAGGACCGGTTTCGTCGCGATCTTGGCGGAGTGTCTGAGGCTTATCACGAGATTCTCAAACGCATGCGCGAGGTCCATGGCGCGCGTGCGATGGGTGGAGGTGTGAAGTGAAAATCGGCGTCAAAATTTTGCCGAAAAACGAAGTGCTCGACTCACAAGGGCGCGCGGTGGAAGATACGCTCCGCCATCATGGGCAGACCCTTAGCGGATGCCGTGTCGGCCGCTACGTTGTACTTGATTTAAATGAAAGCGAAAAGTCGCGGGCGATCGCTCGCGCCACCGAAATCTGCGAATTTGTATTGTTCAATCCACTGAGCGAGACCTATGAACTTGAGGTTCTCGAAGGGCAGGCTCACGCGTGAAGCCGATCGGCGTCGTTCGATTTTTAGGCACCAACTGCGATCAAGATGTTTACGATGCCGTGGCCGCGGTCGGGCTCACACCGAAATGGATTTGGCACGAAGATCAATTTGAGGTTCGCGATGTGGCGGCCCTGGTTTTGCCGGGGGGGTTCAGTTACGGCGATTATCTGCGTTCGGGCGCTCTGGCGGCTCGTGCGCCAGTCATGAAAAGCGTAGGCGAAGCGGCGCGGTTCGGCACACCTATTCTTGGTATTTGCAATGGCTTTCAGATTTTATGCGAAGCCCATTTGTTGCCTGGAGTTTTGCTGCGTAACAACAGCTTGCGTTTTCGCGATGGATGGGTCGAGCTGCGCAAATCAAGCGAGGCCCCGGCGTTTCGCGACGTCAAAGCATCGGTTCGATTGCCCATCGCGCATGGCGACGGGCGTTATTACATCGATGAGGATCAAGTGAAGCGCCTTTTCGATGATGATCGCGTGTGGTGGCAGTACGAGCAAAACCCGAACGGTTCGCTTGAAAATATCGCAGGCGTGATGAATGAAGCTAAGAACGTCGCGGGTCTGATGCCGCATCCCGAACGAGCGATGTTCGGTTACTCGGGCGGCACGGACGGTCGCGCTTTTTTTTCATCACTGCTCGCGCTGGCGTGAAGGTGAAATATGTCCGATAGCGAAAATCTTGAGAAAAAACTAAAGCATTATCGGCTTTCGCGCGACGAATACGAACGCTTGACCGGGCTTTTGGGGCGCGCACCGCAAGGGGTCGAATGGGCGCTGTTCAGTGCGTTGTGGAGCGAACACTGCAGCTATAAAAGTTCACGCATCCATTTAAAGAGCATCTTCAATCGCTCGGAGCGTGTGTTGGCCGCATTCGGCGAAAATGCTGGAGTTCTGGATCTCGGCCAAGGTGAGCGGATCGCATTCAAAATAGAAAGTCACAATCACCCAAGTTACATTGAGCCGTATGAAGGCGCCGCGACCGGAGTCGGCGGGATATTGCGTGATATTTTCGCGATGGGCGCCCGACCGATTGCACTGGCGAACTATCTCGCGTTTGGTGAGATGTCGGCTCCACGAATGACGGCGCTCGTCGACGGTGTCGTGCGCGGTGTCGGCGGCTACGGCAATTGCGTCGGCGTGCCGACGATCACTGGCCAAGCTGAGTTTCATCGTTCGTACAATAAAAATATTTTGGTGAATGCCCTCGCGCTCGGTCTATTTCGCGAAGGTGAGCCGGTTCTTTCGGCGCGTGCGACCGGCGTCGGCAATCTTGTCGTGTACGTTGGGGCCAAAACCGGCAAAGACGGTGTGCACGGCGCTAGTATGGCGAGCGAAAGTTTCGATAGCGCCGGCGAGAGCAAGAAACCGACGATTCAAAAGGGCGACCCGTTTTACGAAAAGCTTTTGATCGAAAGCTGTTTGGAGGTCATGCGCGAGCGGTTAGTCGAAGCCGTGCAGGATATGGGCGCGGCCGGGCTCACCAGTTCAAGTTTCGAAATGGCGGCGCGCGGGGGAGTGGGTTTCAAACTCGAACTCGATCGTGTGCCGCTTCGTGACCGTTCAATGACTGCAGAAGAAATTCTTCTATCCGAGAGTCAAGAGCGCATGTTGCTCATCGTAAGACCTGAGAATATTGAAAAAGTGAAAAGCGTGTTTACCCATTGGAGTCTCGACGCTGAAGAAATCGGAACCGTCACCATCGGGCCCGATGTTGAACTCTTTTGGCACGGCGAGTGTATTTGCCGGATTGACCCTCGACTTTTGACAGACGAAGCCCCTCGCTATGAGCGTCCGTTTGATCAGTGGTCGCCGAAACATCGAGTGGACTCAAAGAGTTTGGTGGCGATGAGCGCAAGCGGCATGGAACAGCCCGCCGGGCAACTTCTTAAAATACTGGCAAGCCCGCTTGGCGGCTCGCGCGCATGGATCTACCGCCAATACGATCAGCGCGTCGGCGCCAAGACGGTGTTTGACTGTGAAGAAAACACGGGTGTCGTGCGCTTACCCGATAGCGGGCGGCAATTGGCGCTCGTTCTTGGCGGGCGCCCGCACGTCATGCGATTCGACGCCCGCGTAGGCGGCGCCGACAGTGTGGCCTACCCGGCGCTTGAGCTTGCGGCCAAAGGTTTTCTACCGCTGGGTGTGAGCGATTGTTTGAATTTCGGCAACCCCGAAAATCGTGACATTATGTCGGAGTTCGTCGCGGCCCTCGACGGTATGAATGAAGTGGCGTGTGAGCTTGCGACGCCGGTGATCAGCGGCAATGTGAGTTTTTACAACGAAACTTTGGGCGCCAATATAACGTCCACAGTGGCCACCGGTCTTGTCGGCCTAGGCGACCCGATAGATAATACGAGCATTGATGCGTGCGAGACTCTGCCGCCGCGATCGTCATTTCAAAATGCCCGCGACGAGCTGTTTTTGCTCGAGTGCGATCAAATTACGTTCACCGGCATGAATGCCGAGTTCGTCGGAGGCGCAACATTAGGGCACGGCGACATCAATAGTCGCGATACGGCTCGGTTTATTCAGCTTGTTCGGCATCTGGCGCTCGCGGGCGCGGTTCGCTCCACGCGAGTCGTAGGCAAATTCGGTTTGCCTTATGCGCTCGCGCGCATGTGCACGCCGAGTTTAGGCGCGAAAATCAGTTGGGAACCAAAAATAAAAGGGCGCTGGTTCGACGAAACGCTCTACCAAGTTATATTTGCAGTCGAGCCTGATCAGGCCTACGAGTGGCGGCAGCTGTTCGAAAAGATCGGCGCCAATTTGCCGGTGAAACTGGTACGCTTAGGTGAAGTGACCGGCGATGCGCTGGTGTTTGAACCGCGTGATCGTAACCAAATTTGGAGTGTGCCGACGGTGAAACTCCGCCAGGCGTATGAAACGCCATGGGAGATTTGATTGTTTCACGATGAATGCGCAGTTTTTGGAATCTGGGGCGATATCGAAGCTGCCCGCATGACCTATTTGGGTCTTTATGCCCAACAACACCGTGGCCAGGAATCGAGCGGTATTGTCACCCTTCGTTCGCGTACGCCGGCTTCGCATCTGGTGCACAAGGGTTTGGGTTTGGTCGGCGATGTCTTTTCTGAAGAAATTTTGCGCGGGCTCGACGGGGCCGCGGCGATCGGGCACAATCGGTATTCAACAACCGGCGAAAATTTGATTGCGAATGCGCAACCCCTGACAGCCAATTTACAATCCGGGCCGATCGCGATCGCCCACAACGGCAACATAGTCAACGCCAAATCATTACGCGAATCGCTGATCGCCAAAGGTGCCATTTTTCATGGCTCCAATGACACTGAAGTCGTGCTTCATTTGCTTTCGCGCAATTCAAAAAATGACCTGGTCGCCTGCTTGAAAGATATTTCGCTTGAGCTCGAAGGCGCCTACAGCTTTGTGATACTGTCGCACAATAAACTTGTGGCTATGCGCGACCCGTACGGCTTTCGTCCGCTCGTGCTGGGGCGGCGCGGCCCATCACTGGTGCTTGCGTCAGAGACGTGCGCTTTTGATCTTATTGGTGCCGAATTCGTGCGTGAAATCGCACCGGGTGAAATTTTTTGGGTCGACGATCAGGGGGAGTATAGCGAAAAACTCCCGAAGAAAGTGGAAAAGACTGCCCATTGCGTGTTCGAACACGTGTATTTCGCGCGGCCGGATAGCACGGTTTTCGGTCGCAGCGTGTATGAAGCCAGAAAGGCGATGGGTCGAGAACTCGCCCGAGAAAACCCGACTGCTGCCGATATCGTTGTGCCGGTGCCGGATAGCGGCGTGCCGGCGGCGCTCGGCTACAGTGCGGAGAGTGGCCTGCCGTTTGAGCTTGGCATCATCCGCAATCACTACATCGGGCGTACGTTCATTCAACCGAGTCAGAGTATTCGCAGCTTTGGCGTGAAAATTAAATTGAACCCGCAAGCGCAAATTCTCGCCGGTAAACGCGTGGTCGTCATAGACGATTCGCTCGTGCGTGGCACGACTTCGCAAAAAATTATTCATCTCATCCGCCAAGCCGGGGCGCGCGAAGTGCATTTTCGCCTCGCATCGCCGCCGACCATCGGCTCGTGCTTTTACGGAGTGGACACCCCCAAACGATCTCAGCTCATCGCCGCGACCAAAAGCATCGACGAGATTCGGTCGTATATCGGGGCCGACACGCTAGGCTATTTGTCACATGACGGTCTGATGCGCGCTGTGGGTGCCGATCACGGTGGCGGTTTCTGTGCCGCCTGTTTTACGGGGCGTTACCCGACGGACCTCTACGGGCTCGATCGGGAGTAAAAGTTCGAGAATAAACTATGACTGACACCAAACTCTATATCGGCACCAATACGAAATTCTTCAACCGAGACCTTAGTTGGTTGAAGTTTAATGAACGAGTGCTGCATCAAGCGCAGGATCATCGCGTTCCGCTTCTTGAGCGGTTGCGTTTTCTCGCCATATTTGCCACGAACCTCGACGAATTTTTCATGAAGCGCATCGCTTCGTTGCGGCAGTCGCCCGAGCGGACGATCGCTGACATCGGCCCGCAGGCCTTTACAGGGCCGCAATTATTAGCCGAAGTTCGCTCGACCGTCATTCGTCACGGCGAAATGGTCCGCCAATGTTACGAAAAACTTCTGCCCGAACTAGTAAGGCAAAATATATTTTTCTTAAAATGGCAGGAGCTCACCGATGTCGAGAAAAAGTGGGCGGGTGAATATTTCACGAGCAAAGTGTTCCCGGTTTTGACACCACTGGCTGTTGATACTTCACATCCGTTTCCGTTTCTTTCGAATTTATCCGTGTCGCTGGGTATCACTTTGAAGAAGCCGAAGACTTTCGAGCCGTTATTCGCTCGGGTAAAAATTCCCGATGTGTTGCCGCAATGGGTGCAAATCCATTCAAGCGGCGAGAAGGGGTACCGCTTGATTCGTCTGATTGATTTGGTCTCCGCGAATTTGGGCGAACTATTCCCCGAAATGTTGATTGAACACGTGATGCCATTCCGAGTTACGCGTAACGCCGACGTCGAAGATATGAGTGATGATGTCGAGGATCGCTTTGATACGGTCGAAGAAGAGCTGCGCTTGCGGCGGGTAGCGCAGATTGTGCGTCTCGAACACGGCCCGACAGCCGATCGATCGATGCTCAATTACCTACGCGACGAACTGAAACTGACGGACGAGGATTTGTACGAGAACCGGGGCGAGATTAGCTATCACTCGCTCAGTGAAGTAGCCAACTTGAACATTCCGGCCCTTCGCTATGCGCCGTGTATGCCAGTAAAACCGGCGGTTTTTCGTGGCGATTCATCCACCGACGATCGCGACATGTTTTCGACGATCCGCGAGCGCGACGTGCTTGTGCATTATCCCTATGAGAGTTTTCAAGACAGTATCGAGCGGTTTGTGCGCGAGGCGGTGAATGATCCGCATGTGCTGGCGATTAAGATTACGCTCTATCGCGCGGGCGAAAACAATCCGATCATTCCGATGCTGATCACGGCGGCCCAAAAAGGCAAACAGGTCGTCTGCGTGTTGGAACTCAAAGCCCGTTTCGACGAGGCCCGCAATATGTACTGGGGCGAAATGCTTGAGGATGCGGGTGTGCACGTTGTGTATGGTGTTGCCGATAAAAAAGTGCACGGCAAAATTCTTCTGGTGATTCGAAAAGAAGGCGACAGCTACCGATTTTACTCGCACATCAGTACAGGTAACTACAACCCGCATACGGCGAAGATTTACACTGATCTCAGCTTGTTCACCGCCGATAAGCGGATCGGCACTGAGATTATCGAGGTGTTCAACTTTCTAACCGGTCTCAGCCTTAAGAAAACCTATCAGAAACTTCTCGTCGCGCCCGTTAATATGCGAAAACGATTTCTTCAGTTGATTAAAAAAGAAATCGAATTTCAGAAAGACGGTCAGGGCGGATATATTTTGGCCAAGATGAATAGTCTCGAAGATGCGGAGGTCTGTGACGCGCTATATGAAGCTTCGCGGGCCGGTGTGAAAGTCGATCTGATTGTGCGCGGGTTTTGCACTTTGCGGCCGCGAGTGCCGGGTCTCAGTGACAATATCCGCGTGACGTCGATCGTCGGGCGATTTCTCGAGCACTCCCGCATTTACTATTTCAAACGTGGCGCGAAGGACCCCATCGACGGCAAGTTTCTCATCGGATCGGCCGATTGGATGTACCGTAACTTAAACAATCGAATTGAGACGGTGGTCCCGATCGAAGAGGTGGCGTGCAAGCAATATCTCTGGCAAGTGTTGCAAGCGATGCGGAATGACCAAGCCCAAACGTGGGAGGCCGAACCGACCGGCGAATATACGCTTCGCAAACCGATCGGTAGCGACATTCGTCCGGTGCAAGAGGAATTGGCCCGGCTGCACGGGAGTCTCAAGTGAACCTTCTCGTCATTCGTCACGCCGATGCCGGTGACAAGACCCTTTGGGCGCTCACGAATCGCGATGACTCCGCTCGTCCGCTCACCAAAAAGGGTCGCAAGCAGACAAAGATGTTGGCACGTCGATGCCGATTTTTATTTCGCGACGTAAAAGCGATCGCGACGTCGCCTTTGGCCCGCGCACGAGAGACGGCTGAAATTTTGCGTGAAATGGCGTGCCCGCGGGCCGAACTCCTCGAGTGGGATGAGCTCAAACCGGCTGTTGATCCAGCTACGACCCTCGCCAAAGTTCAAGAATTCAGCGGCTCAAGCCGTACTGGATCTCGGGCTCAGAAACGAATTCAGCGGCGGATTTTGCCGCGAATCGCGATCGTTGGCCATGAACCCCACCTCAGTCATTTTTTGAGTTTCATCTTGACGGGTGGGGGTGACTCCATTTTTTCTATATCAAAAGGGGGAATGGCCCTTGTTGAACAAGGCCGACTCACATGTTTGTTACAGCCTTCACAGCTGAAAAAAATCAAAAACTCCTGAAGAAGCGAGACAAGAGTCGTTTAGCGATCATAGATCTCGGCACGAATTCAGTGCGGGTGGATATCTATCGAATCAGCGGTCGCCGCGTCGTTCGTCTTCATCGCGGCAAGCGCATGATTCGTTTGGGTGACGGCGTTTTCAAAACCGGAGCGCTCACGCCTGAAGCCAAAGCGCGAACGATTCGCGCCTTTCATGCGATTCGTCGGCAGTTGATCGAATCACGTGTGTCTCATCTTGTCGCCTTCGGCACCAGTGCTTTGCGCTCGGCCTCGAATTCGAAAGAATTTCTCGACGAAATCCGGTTACGAACGGGTATTTCAATTCGCATCATTAGCGGCCAAGAAGAAGGCCGGCTTATCGCCCGCGGGATTATGGAGAGCGTGCCCGCGCCGAAAGGCTGTTTTGCCATGGTCGATATCGGCGGCGGCAGCACCGAGATTTCGGTCGCGTCGGGCAAAAAACTTCTGAGTTGCCAGAGCTTCGCCCTGGGCGCAAACCGCCTGCAGCAAACATATCTCAAAACTGTGCCGCCACAGCATAAGCGGGGCGAACTCAATCCGGTGCTGGCGCTTCGCCAGCATTTAAAGGATTCACTTCAACCTCTTGCACAGTTAAGGGCCCGGACGCCGATCAAGTCTGTGATTGGCTCGAGCGGCACGATCCGCACGATCAGCAAAATTTTGAAAAAACTCGGTCGGTCGAATACTCCGATTTACCGCGCCGATTTGAGCGCGCTCATTTCTGAAATGCAGACGATGACTCGCAATCAATTGTTGCGTTTACCGGCGCTGGAGCCGAAACGTGTTGATTTGATTTTGCCCGGTGCTATTTTGCTCGAAGAAATTATGCTGACACTTAATATGCGCACACTGAAGGTGACCGATATCGCCTTAAGAGATGGTATTCTTCGCCAAGAACTCGAAAAACGTGGACTTTCGTAAACTTCTCACGGCGCGCTTTCTTTTTGTCATCGCCGTTCAGATTCAGACCATCGTGCTCGGCTGGCACATGTACGACATCACGAAAGACCCGCTTTACCTCGGCTTTATTGGTCTTGCTGAAGCGCTGCCGGCTCTCAGTTTTGCGTTGCCGGCGGGGATGTTCGTCGATCAACACCGCCCGTTGCGAGTTTACCGCTTCGTTTTGACGGTGAGTTTGCTGTCGGGGTTGATTTTGCTAGCGTCGCAAATACCTGCCGCGCATTTCAATCACCACTTAGAGATCATCGCACTGTTTGCGTGTTCATTTACGACCGGTTTCGCGCGCGCTTTCAATCAGCCTTCCGTTTTTGCCATTATGCCGCGTATAGTGCCGCGGCAAAATTATTCGCGCTATGTCGCGATAATGACGACGAGCATGCAAAGTGCGCGAATCATCGGGCCGGCGCTGGGCGGTTTACTTTATGCGTTTATCGGGGTGCTCGGTGCCGCGGTCGTCGTGTGCGCGCTCCTTATTCTGGCGATCGGCGTGGCGTTTCTGATTCGGGCGGATATTCGCGCCAGTCATACGCGTACCGGCTCGGCTGTCGACGACCTGTTCAGTGGTGCCAAATTCGTATTTCGCCATAAACTTCTTTTGCCGGCCATGTCGCTCGATATGGTTTCGGTATTTTTTGGGGGAGTGACAGCCTTGCTCCCCATTTACGCTGCAGAGATCTTGAAAGTCGGGCCACAAGGGCTTGGGTATTTGCGGGCCGCTCCCGCCGTCGGCGCCGTTATCTTCGGGCTTGCTCTCACCCGCCTCGAATTTCGCAAAAACGCGGGCCGCTGGTTTTTCACTGCGGTCGCGGGGTTTGGCGTCGCCACTCTGGTTTTTGCGGTGAGCCGCTATTACGCGCTGTCGCTGGGCGCCATGTTGTTCGCCGGGGGTTTTGACAGCATCAGCATGGTCATTCGTTCGTCTACGGTTCAACTGTCGTCGCCTGACCACATGCGCGGTCGCATTTCGGCGGTGAACTCGATCTTCATCGGCTCTTCTAATGAACTCGGCGAATTTGAGTCGGGCGTTGCCGCGAAGCTTCTAGGAGTCGTGCCGGCCGCGGTCTTCGGCGGTTTGGTTTGTCTTTTAACGGTTGGGGTCACGGCCGCCATCGCCCCGGCTTTGCGTGCTCTCAATTTGCACGAGCTTGAGTCTGAGCATCAACAAAAGCTATCCCACTCATAATACTCAATAAGGCGACAATCAGCGGGTTGGGCTTCTGGCGCCCGCGTATACAAAATGTGACAGAATGGTAAATTTAAATTGCAACATCGACCATTATTGGAATACTTGGTGTGTTTCGCGGCCTTATTGGGAAGTCGCGCGACAAGCAGCAGGTTCATTTTTGGGGGAGGGGTTAGGGATGAGAAATCAAACAGTCAGCGGGCGGACGGCGCTTTACGCAACCGCAGCCGCGATCGCATTTGCAATGTTTATAGTAGGGACTTCCGCTATTGCGGACGACTCTTCAAGCGCGTCGAGCTCGGGGCCGGCGAACGTCACGCAAGCGGACGTGAGCGGGCAGGTGAATGGCGAAAAGAAAAAGGCCAATCAAAAAAACAGCGAAGCTGACAAACTCATCACCAATAATGAAATGCGCGCGATGTCGGGCGCGACGTCGAAGTGGTCGATGTCAAACGCCATCGGCTATCAAGGCGGTACGATCGCCTCACCGGTCGGGCAAGACCGGCCGGATATCACCGGCGGCTCAGGCAATACCGTGAAGTCATATCTTTCTGACGTGGCTTCGGTGAAATACAATCTCAACGCCACCAATAGTATTTTGGCGGGCGTCGGAATGCGCTGGATTGCCCCGACGTCGCCCACCGGGCCCAGCAATTATCCAGGTACGACGTTCGACGTAAATAACCCGCAGCTGACCTACCAAAACATTGCGAACCTTCGTGGCGTTCAGTCGATATTTCAAGCGAGCGTTTTGCAATGGACCGAAGCTGATCAGACGGCAATCGGCGCCGCTCAACAATATAGTTTAACCGAAACGGCCGAGTATGCATTTGGCAAACTATCTCTTGGTGCTACGTTCTACACGCAGTATCAGACGTTCAATAAGTCCGGTACGTTTATGAACACGTCTACGAATAAGCTTGAGAGTTTGTTGACGCAACAATCTCAAGATCTATTCGCGATCTATCCGCTGCTCGAATATCAGTTCAACGATAAATGGAACTTTCGAACATTGGCGGGCTTAGCGGCTGAACACTATCGCGATCAATCGAACATCAACACCTACCAGGCTGACATTTGGTACCAATCAATTGGTGTCGGTTACGCCATGACGCGCGATATTTTCTTGTATCCGAACGTGCAATTCTTGCCGCAGCACGTGGCTATGAATCTCACCAACGTGGGCCTGTCGGCGTACATCAACGTATTCTAGAGATTTTCGGCGCGGGTCGCTCAGATATAAGTGGCCCGCGATTTTACTGAAAGATCAAATATCCATTGTCATCATAAGTGCCGCCTCCGTGCGTGAAGTCTTGGAGGGCGTTGCGAAATGTCGTAATAAATTCTTCGAACAATTGCTGATTTTGTAGCGCGATTTGGGGCGGTGATTGCGGGTCGCGACCGATCGCCGCGCAATAAATTTTATATACTTTCTTCTGTTGATTGAGATGAATATAGCTGTCTGTCCCGTAGTATAAAAGAAAACCCAATGCCCCCAAACTGATGATGTGAACCCCGGTTCGCAGATTGAGGCGTAAATGAAGCGCCGACGCTTTGGCCATGATCCCCGACGGGACGACATTTTTAAACAGGCTGAGTGAACCGAGGGTACCGACGTACGCGGCGATGGTCCCAACAGAACCAGTAATGACACGAATGAATTGTTTGAGTTGGTGATTGCCCGATTGAGCCAATCGCTCGCGGTAAAAGCTCAACAGTTCCGGTACTTGATCGATGTCAATGCCCTTGAGAAGCATGGGGCCGTAACAATGCGGAGCGCCCCGAACAATGTCGCACCTGCGAAAATTGACTTTATTGGTTTGAGGGTCGACCCACCATTGAAATTCGGATTGCGGAGTCACGACAAATTGGTTTGAAGAACTGTAACCAGTGTTAGCCACGAATATCGAAATCAAAATGCCTACGAGTACTCGACGCATATCATCTAATTCAGCAAGTCTTGTGCCAATTCGAGCATTTAGCGCGTCAAATCTTTGTAATGCGCCAGTGCGAAATACAGCGATGATTTCGGCAAGTTGAACCATTTATGGGCGTCGTTGCGTGGCGGGGTCAGTGTACTTTCGAGTAAATTGGCGCAGAGATTTCGTCCGACTTCTCGCCGAAAGCCGAATACTCCCCACGGTTGCGCGCCATTCGAGTCAAGCGGCTTTTCAGCGTGCCGATTGAGCTTCGTATCGACAACACCATAGGAGCGGCACTGCTCGGCGCTCGCCTCAAACAATGCCCACACGGTTTGTGCCGACGCCAGGGCTTCGATCATTTCGCCCGCGATCGCCTCGGGTGTAAAATCGCTGTCGGGCAAAACGACGAGATTGCGCATGCGCCAATGCGGCTCTGAAACGAGA
This sequence comes from Bdellovibrionales bacterium, assembly GCA_027459485.1. GTDB lineage: Bacteria > Bdellovibrionota > Bdellovibrionia > Bdellovibrionales > UBA1609 > RBG-16-40-8. The sequence goes on from DAIDIG010000001.1 coordinate 72,868, forward strand.
ATGCTCTCGGGCCATTCGCGCGTGGGCTCGACAAATTGAAACGTAAGCGGCTGTTCGCGCTGGCGCCGTTCGAGATGAGCCGCGAGTGAAACTTTGTCTTTGCGCGTGATCACGTGGGCCGCGACGTGTAGTCGTGCGGCGATATCGAGCGCAAAATCGATCATGTGATTGTAGTCCGGTCGCGACAGCATCTCTTTGCAATCGGGCGATGCAGATGGCGTCGCACAGTCCTGCACGGTGCGTACGCGCGTGCCGTAGCCCGCCGCCGGTATGAGTATCAAGGCATCGTTGACAAACGCGCGCTCATTCAACAAAGAATAACCCCTCATGATAGTGGCTGTCTTGTCATACAATCATCCTGAGCACACGTCACGGGCCGTAAACTCAGTGCGCGCTCTCGTGCCCGATGCGAGCATTTTGCTCGTGCATAACGGCTCGCGTGCTGAGGTCGAATCGCGATTGCGCAAAGAGTTCACCGGCATTCAGCATTTCTTGGTCCACGAAAATCACGGCTTTTCTCAAGGGGCGAACATTGCGCTTCGCGAGTGTTTCGCGCGCGAATCTGACTGGGTTTTATTTGTAACGAATGATTGTGAGCTTTCGGCGATCGGTGCGATGCCGCCGCGGCCGGGGCTCTATGCGCCGCTTATTTTTCGCCGCTCGAAAAATAAAGTCGATTCGATCGGGGGAGGGTTTCAGCCTTTGACCGGTCGCTTACGCCATGAACGCGAAGTCACTTCACCGGGGTTGGGGTGGAAGTTTTACGTCCCCGGCACTGCATTTCTGATTCATCGAGATACTTGGCGAAGGTTGTGGCGCGCTCCCTGTGAAATTTACGATGAATCACTTCATACGTATTGGGAAGACGTCGATCTCTCGATGCGTGCGCACGCGCTGAAATTGACAATTGGGGTGTGGCCCGAATTTCAGCTGATTCATAAGGTCGGCAAAACCTGTCATAAAAATCCGTTTTACACCCGCTACCTGTTTCAGCGAAACCGAGCTATCGTGAGCCGCCGTTATACTCCGAAATGGCTGAGGCTCGTGCAGCGGCTATTTGTGCAAAACGCCCCTTCTGGCGCCTTCTAAGAGTCACACTTGGCCCCAATTTCGCAGATCGAATCAGTGGTTCGATTCACCAACGTTTTAATTGAGGGTTCGCGTGCCTAAACTTTTAACAGCGTTACCATTTTTTGTCTCTTTATCGGCATTTTTGCTTCTAACCGGGTGGAGTGGACGAAGTTTTGCCAAGACTTATTATCAGGTTTTGGACGTGCCAAGGGGCGCGTCGATAGACGTAATCACGATGGCCTACCGCCGATTGGCCATGAAGTATCATCCCGATCGAGATAAGGTCACAAACTCGGGAAGCAAAGATAAATTTCAAGAGGTACAAGAGGCCTTCGAAGTGCTCAAAGACCCCGAAAAGCGAGCGCAGTACGACAGTAATCTAAAAGGCGACTTTACGACCAACATCAATCGATCAAATAGGCCGTCGCCGAATTCGAGTTGGGATGCAACTTGGCTCAACATCACGCGCGCGGTAACGATTGCGGATTTGATTCGGGCAAAGGATGCGGCCCTGGCCGTTGCACCAACAAGCGAGGATTTTACTCAAGCATTTCTCTACAAGAGTGCCGAATTGCAAACCGCGCCACTCTCAGAGTTATTGATCCGTTACATGCTTAAATTTTGGACTTTAAAGCCGCGCGCCGATCAGATTGCCGCGGTTACGCTTGCATCGGGCAACAATGCGCTTTTGTACGGAACTTATCGCACATTTTTACAATACACCCAAGACCCCACTCGCTACGTAGAGCTGCTCAATTTTAATTTTCAAAAGCATATGATGTTTGGGGAGCGAGATTATATTTTGGCCGCCGTTCGTGAAACCATTCGGCATTTTCGCGAGATCAACAAGTCGGAGGTTCACGTTGCTGAGCTCTTCGATGTGCTACAGCAAAGATTCGGGCCGGATTCTGCACGTCAAGCGATGCGCTTAGGTTATCCCGACGATAGCTCTTTTCGAGTCACTTGCGGAGAATTTCTCCGCAAAATCTTTCGTTAAAGCGTCAGCGATTAAAAGTTTTTCGGGTGCAAGGTTTTCTCAATGCGGCAAAGCGCGTTCAATTCGCCGATCTGGTACAAGCCACATGATCGCTACGAATACGTAGATTGAAATCGCCAACCACCGATACCAAAACGAAGCGACTATAGCTACGAAATACAAAACCGGTGAAATATTACCTTTTAAGTCTGGCCCGATGGCGCGCTTAAGCAGTGAGTTCTCACCCTGCGATGCAATGATTTGCCTTTGCAGCAGCCAATAGGCAATTGCGGCCATGAGCAAAATAACTCCGTAAAGCGCCGTGGGCAAACTGGAAAAATGGTTTTCGCCCATCCAACCCGTGGCAAACGGCACGAGCGACAACCAAAAAAGAAGATGGGTATTGGTCCACAGTATGGAGCCGTTCACTTTATCGAGGGTGTGCAGCATATGATGATGGTTGTTCCAGTAAATTGCGAGATAAATGAAACTCAATACATAGCTGAAAAACACGGGGCCTAAGGGTTCAAGCGCCGACCAATTTCCGCCTTGAGGGACATGAATCTCTAAAACCAAAATGGTAATGAGAATTGCAATGACACCATCACTAAATGCCTCGACTCGATTTTTTCCAATTTTCATTTGTTCCTTTATAATTGAGGGGTACGCGTATTAAGTCAATAAAACGAAGGTGAGCTGCCGGATGCTCGTATCGCGGACTAATTTGTGCAAGCTTCTAACTGACTGCAAAGATTCACACGTCATTTGACTATTGCGCTGTCGACCGACGGGTGCTGCCCCATCGTAAGATGGGCGCTTTCGTGTAATATGGCGGCACATTCAGTTTGTGATCAGATTTAATGTGCAGCCTTGAACATTGTAGAAAATTTTGGTCGTTACTACGCCTACATTTGGGACACTACCCGATTCTGTTACAATGTCGCTAGCTGCAGAGGTCACCGTTAGCGTGTATTTTGTCTGGTTGGACATAGCGAGAAGGGCCTCGGTTCTACAGTTTTCTAATACTGGAGGTAGAGGACCGTTAATTTGCTCTGATCCACCATTCGTGTCGGTTGTAATGCTGTAATGAACATTATTTGAATCTGTAATAAAAAGCGTTCCAAGAAAGCTTGTGCCCACGCTCGTTACCTTTTGGATCGTCAGTGGCGCCCCAACTGGCACAGAGACCTGTTGCGAAAAGGCGTCCATCGGTAATATCAAAGTCAGACCCACACCTAGAGCCACCAATATTTTTCTCATGGTATTCCCCCTTTTGTCTTCAATTAATAAATACCCAAAACAATGTTTGTTTCTTCATTGGATGTACTTGAATTGCTAATTTGATTAGTTGGGTTACTTTCTGGAGAAACGCTCGCTGATGTTTGCGAATTTGTTGAAGCTGCGCCTATAGATTTAAATGCTGATCCTGAGCAGTTTTGAAACTCAACAATGCCGACTAGCGCGAATATGAGAATTGCAATTTTAATAATTTTTGCTTTCATATAACATTTAAAGAAGCAATCGTTATGCCAATTAATGGCAAATTGAGAAGGCTTACACCAACAAACAGTGTTTATGCACTTAACGATTGTTGACTATTTTAGCGACAGTAATGCGCTTGAAATGGGGCGGACGACGGGGCTCGAACCCGCGACAACCGGAATCACAATCCGGGGCTCTACCAACTGAGCTACGACCGCCATAGCGATGGCCTGACCCGCAAACCGGGCCGTAAGTCGACCAAAATTTCAGGCCGCCAATATAGGCTGAATCTCAAAGTTCATCAAGCGAAGAAAAAACGTGGTGCTTGCATGATCGGCCAGCCCGATCGTTTTCAAAAATGGCGGGGTTTCGAACAATTAGCGCCGTCATGTAACCGGCTGACTGGGCAGCATCAAGTTCTTCGACAACGTCTGAAACGAACAGAATTTCTGAGGGGTCATACCCGGTCTCGGCGGCGATTTCGCGATAGCTTTCGGAGTCGCGTTTAGACCCGGTTGAGAGGTCGAAGTGTGACGAGAGATACTCGCGCACATCGCCCTCGACACTGTAGCGAAAAAATAAATCCTGAGCCGCCTTCGAGCCCGATGAATAAATGCCAAGCTCGCGACCCTCAGTGCGCCACTCGCGCCACATCGGCAACACATCGTCATATAGGTGGGCGCGAAACGCATCGGCTTCATAACCTTCGCGCCAGATCAAACCTTGCAGAGTTTTTAGAGCCGGGTGTTTTACGTCTTGCTTGATCCAATTGAGTAGCGTTTGAATCGCCGCTTCGTCTGTCGTCGCACCCGTTTGCCTCAAACAGTCTCGAACAGTCGGATTGTTGTAATGTTGACTGACGTACGTTCGCAAGCGCTCGGCCGAATAGGGGAATAAAACCTGGCGCACGAAAAAGAGCTCCGAAATCGTGCCTTCGATATCCATCAATACAAAGCGAGCCGCTTTGAATTCCGGTGTTTTCATACGCCCGCAAGCTCCAAAGCATGACATTCGAATAAAAACTCAAAAGCCTCGGCGTGTCTGCGGGCGATAGCAAGCGTCGGTGCCCATGTGTAAAGCCCGTGACCGGCGATCAGAAAGCCCGAAATCACGGGGTTACTGGCCAGCAGTTGGACTACCTGCCGCGCAAAAGCGACCATGTCCTGGCTATTGGAGAGAATTGGCACGCGCACGACATTTTCGTGGCTGTATTCGCCATCGAACGCCTTTTGTAACTCGTAACCTTTAAAGAGCAGATGGCCTTGTTCGCAAAAGCGAAGAGATAGGCGGGTATTGTACGGCGAGTGCGTATGCAACACCGCCCGAGCTTGCGGGCGCGCGCGATAAATCGCCGTATGTATCAACGTCTCCGCTGAAGGCCGCGCCTCGCGTGGGGCCACCACCGCGATGTCGTCCGCAGCCGGCGCGATGACCATCACATCCTCGGCTGTCATTTTAAATTTATCGACGCCCGAGCGAGAGATCGCGATGAAATCCGCCGCGAGTCTGGCGGAATAGTTCGAACTCGTCGCGGGCGACCAACCTCGCTCGGCCAGAAAACGCCCCGTTTCGGCGAGTTGAAGCGCGAGATCAAGAAACTCATTTGATTTTAAAATGCTTTCAACTGACACGAATCGACATCCCAGTGTAGTTCGCTACCCAACCTTCTTTGTTCGTGAAATACCTCACGGCTTTTATCCGCCGGCGCTCGTCAAGTACGAACCAATGCTCCGTTTCGGCCGGTACACGGATGTATTCGCCGGCTTCGACCGTCAACAGAACCTGTTGTTTGTCGGGCATAATAAATCCGAAGCGGCCCGATCCGTCGACGATATATCTCACTTCATCGTCGTCGTGAGTGTGAGTTCGGTTGAAAATTTTGAGCAGCTCGTCGAGTTTCGGGGTCTCTCGGTGAAGAACGACTAGATCGCGCGCCTGATAACCGAACCGCCTTTTTTGATTTTCGAAGCGATCGTCGAGCGCAATCAATAGCTCTTCTTTTTGCACGTCAGTTAAAGTGTCTGAGGCCAGCAATGCCGACAATTTCGGAGTTCGTTCAAACGGCCATTGTGCGAGTTCAATACCTAGACGAGAAAGCGCCTTTTGAATGTTGTCGAGCGTCGTCACAATTTGACCGTCTTCGAACTTAAGTTGCGCCATCGGCTAAAACCCTCCGCGCAATTCGCGCAGCTGTTTGCAGGCTTTATTGAGCCGTTCGTCCGTCACTCCGAAGCAAAATCGTATGTAGCGATCACCGGCGCTTGAATGAAAGAATGCCCGCCCCGGCACTCCGGCGACGCGAACTTTTTCGAGCAACTTCATGGCGAAATCTCTCGAATCGGCCACACCGAAGCGCGAAGTGTCGGCGAGCACGTAATATGCGCCCTGCGGGGCGATCGGATTCATCCCAACCGTCTCGAGCGTTTCGCAAATCTGATCGCGTTTAGCCTGAAACTCCTCGCGTAACTCGGTGAAATAAGATGGATTCAAAACAGTGAATCCGGCGAGCGCGCCATGTTGGAGTGGCGTTGGTGCGCAAACATAAAATAAGTCATTCGCCAGGCGAATTTTCTCGGCCATCGCTTCAGGGGCGCACACGTATCCCAAGCGCCAACCGGTCATTGAAAACGTTTTCGACAGACCCATGAGCGTGACCGTGCAATCGGCTAGTGACGCAAGCGACCCCGGCGACACGTGCTCGCGGCCGTCGTAGCGAAAGTATTCGTACATTTCATCCGTAATTACGATGAGATCGTGGTCGTGAGCGACGCGGGCAACTAATTCAAGTTCGCTTTCGTTCCACATTTTGCCGCTCGGGTTCGCCGGCGTGCAAACGACGATCGCGCGTGTGTTCGGCTGAATTGCTTTTCGAATCGCTGTTTCATCGACGGTCATACCCGAAAACGGCACGAATTGAGGTTCTAATTCGGCGAGTACGGCGGCATTGAGGTGATAGCCGTAAAACGGTTCAAATAGTAGAATTCCATCGCCCGGGTTAAACAAAGCCATCAGAGTCGACGCATACCCGCCGGTTGCGCCAACGGTTACGATGATTTGTTTGTCGGCATGAACGCGAATGCCGTTTTCGCGCTCGAGCTTTTGGGCAATCGCTGCGCGCAAAGGGGCAATACCTTCAGCCGCTGAATAAATTGCCTTGTCGTGCGAGACCAGAGCGGCTTGGGCGGATTTGACAATTGGCTCAGGGGTTGGCAATTCGCAGATTCCTTGCCCCAGATTGATGCCGTTCAAGCGCAGACACTCTCGTGTCATGGCGCGAATATCAGATTGGACCAGCCCCTCGATACGTTTCGACCCGATTTTATTCATTTGAATTCTATAGTTTATTTTTGGGAGCGTTGCAATTCTTGCCGAATAGTTAAGGCAATTTCACCGGCCACTTGCATGGCCGGATTGGTGCTGACTTGGCCGAAAAGCTGTCCGACCAATAAAGCGATCTGCAGCCAGAATTCGGGGTTTTTAAAGGCGGGCGCGTCGGACGAATAATCCGTCTCGGCTTTTCGCCAGCTTCGCAAAAAATCGAGAACAGAGCTTTGAATTTCGCGCCGTAGCGTTTGGATCGCACGGCCGATGAGCGCAATCAACACCATTGGCAAAATTACGCCGAACGCGAGAGTCAAAATTCCCGTTGCGATGAGTTCTTTTTGAGTGGCGGTCGTATTAGCGCCAAAGTAGCGAACCCCGATTACAAGCGCGGCCGAAATCGAAAACGCATTGACCGCAGCAAACAAAATCATCAAGCGTTTGTAAAGCTGCATTCGCCTGAGAGCGCGATCAAGATGAGGCGTCATATGATCCGATAGGCTTTGAGACCTGAATAGAGCGTTTCAACGACGACTTTTACAACCATGATTGTTGGGACAGCAAAAATAAGACCGGCAAAACCGAACATCATTGAGCCGCCCATGACGCCGACCATGACAACAAGCGGATGAATTTTCGCCGCGTGACCGACAATCATCGGCTGATATATTGCGTTGTCGAGCAAGTGCGTGACGACTACGACGCAAACGACCGCCAATGCGAGATTGTCTATATTGATGAATGGGATGAGCGGGTGAATGCTGTCGGCGACCAGCGCATATATCACGCCGATGAGACACGCGATGAGGGTGCCGACAAACGGGATCGCATTGGTCAATCCGCCGATCGAGCCGATCAAAATCGCGACTTTGGGGTCGATGCCGCAAATGAAAAACCCAATGGCTAATGTGATGCCGACAAGCAAACCTTCAAGCATGGTGCCGCGGATGTATCGACCGAGAGCCTCATCGACGTTTTCGACCAACGAATGCGCGAGCTCGAAGTAACGGTTGGGCGCGAGACGAATGAAGAAATGAAGGATTTGCCCGCGATCAAATAGGACGAAGAGAAACGTGATCGGCAACATGATCCAGATGGTAAACGCATACATCATATCAACGGCTTGCGGAGTTTGCACGTCCTCAGAGGTCGGCCCGGTTTTTAGGACGACATAGACCCGTTTCATCACTGGATCTAAATCGCGGCCGAAGATTTTGTGCAAGAAGTTGCCGTGGCCGTGATGATCGAGCCCCATCCAGCTTTCGTATCTCTCATGGCAACGTGTGCGCAGTCGCTCACGAAAAACCAATTTCTGCTGATCATTCGGCCAACTTTCTTTTATCGTCTTGCCGACCCAATAAAAGGACAGGCCTAGAACTAAAAGAAGCCCGATCGATCGCGCCCGTTTCTTAATTGACGACCCACCGAACCGCACGAGCGGCTTGCAGACGTACCCGAGAAATGCACCCATTAAGATTGGTAGTAGAAGTGGTCGCAAGCCATAAAAGAGCCCAATCGCGAGCAAAAGCCAAAGAGTAGCAGAAATGATATGAAACCAGACGCGCCTGGTTTTGCGGGATTTTTCTTGTTCCAAACGGGCCGCTGTTATGGCCATGACCATCCTTCAAGCTGCGATTTTTAAGCGGCGCTCGATCAATTCGTTTGTCGCTTTTAAACGATTGCCTATGATTGTAGCGAGCGCGCGATAAATTGATGATGTGATGTCGGGATTCGTCTCGCTGAGTCGATCGAGATCTTTGCGAAAGAGCGCGAGGACCTTTGTTTTCGTGAGGGCGCGGGCAGAGGCTGATCGAGGCGATTCGTCAAGCAGAGCCAGTTCGCCGACGAAAGAAAGTTTACTTACGACGGCTAACTGAGTCGACTCATCATCGGGATTGGGGATCTCGACCGAGACCTCGCCTTGTTGAACGATGAATAGCGCGGCGCCCGGTTGTCCGATTTCAAAAATAAATTCATTTTCTTCGTACTCGCGTTCATAGACGATTTTGGCGACTTCTTGCATTTGCCGGCGGCTCAAATTTTCGAAGAACGGGATTCTCTTCAAAAATTTAACTTTGTTATGTTCCCACTCGTTGCGGTTTTGACCGCGCAGTTGACCCCAAAGTATTCGAAGTGCGGCTCTTTTCTCTTGTGATACGGGGGCGGCTTCAGGTTTCGCGGCGGTCATATGCGTCTCCACCATACAAGACGGGCTTGTTAGCTACTTATCGGAAGTGAAGGGGGCGAAATGAACTCGACAAGAGTATTGAGGCGATGTGTCGGCGGGCCCGGTGCTTCGCTGTGCCCCGACTATCAAAAGACGGCTGGTATCGATGCGCCAAAGCAGGCGGGGAGGTTTTATCCTCCCCATGCGGTTGGCTTTTTGGCGGGACTGGTTGCTCCCCTTTGCGGCCCTCCAGATCTGGAGAAGGAGCAGGTTGGAAGCACTTCTTTCGCCGTAGCGACCGTGCCTCACGTAGAGTCACTATTGCAGGACCGATACCAACTTTCGTGGGGTCAAAGTGCTACAAGAGATGTCCAGGGTGGCAAAAAAATGGGTTGCCAAAGAGCCAAAAGATTTTCTTATACCTCTGGTTCGATACAAACGGTGGCGAAAAGAAACCGCTGTTACGACTAAAAGCAGCCAAAGATTGTCAGCGCACCGTTAAAAAGTGTCTAAATCTCAAACAGTTTACCTTTGGCCATAGAAATCAGGAGGTTGTAGCAACCCTCAGCTTATGAAGCTCGGGTCGGGTTTCAACTGCCGAAAATTGCTAGTCACGGCGAAACTCACTAGTCATTAAGCGGCCACCGCAAAGGCTAGGTAATTCAAGCAGTTATTCGTTCTGCGCGGGGCACTATGTTTGCCTTAGCTATAAAGCATGAAGTCACTCTTAAACCAGACAAAAGTCATGGCGATCCTTGGTATACTGTCGGGGATCGTTCTCGTTGAAGCTTGCGGTCGCCGGTTGAATCCTCAACCCAGCTGCAATTTTGTTGAAAATCAAGAACTGCAGCGCGTTTCTTGGACAACCGATTTGCCGGTGAACTTATATTTGGATTCTTCTGTTCCGCCCGATTACGTGAAGCCAATCAGCGAAGCCATTGCAACATGGAATGCTCTCGGAGAAAAAATCAACAATCGCGACTTCTTTATTTTAAATGATGGCGACCCTGGTAGCCCAACTCCCGCGCAAGACGGCTATTCCAAAATCTATGTGATGCATTCGTGGGAGCACAGCCTTGCTAACGAACAAGCCCGCACCACCATATATTGGGAAGGCAATCGCATTTACGAAGCGGACATGCGTATCGACGCAGCCAACTTTCAGTTTTTCACGGACGCATTAGACCGCAACTTCGCCCAGGTGGACTTACAATCGTTGGTGCTGCATGAACTCGGTCATATGCTGGGCCTCGCTCATACAACGGCTACGGATAGCGTGATGCAACCTAGCTTAGCTGGCGGTCAAATTAGAGAGACTTTAGGGCAAACGGATATCAAGGATATTCAATGTCAGTATTAGAAAAAGTTCCAAAGTGGAACTGGACCGTTGCGAAAAATTGAAATTTAAGATGATTTAAGTTTTGGAAAATGAAGACTCGATCTAGCATTGATGAGGACAAGACGAAAGTAAGAAAGAAGAGGCCCCCCAATGAATTCAAACGAAGCTATTAATAAGACCGCAGTCGAGGCAACAACGACAAACTCTGAATCGTCGTGGTCGAATGCGGATCTCATGAATTTTCAAATTGTAGAAACAGAAACCAATCTACTCTCGCAGTTTCGCGCGAATCTCGACCAAGTCGAGCAGCTCAATGCACGCTTGCACTTTGTACTAAATGAAATTCGCCCTTTAATGCGATAACGCCACCGCTCGGCCATTATCTCGGCTCTAAATCTGCACCTTTGGTATACGCACGACCAGAAATCCGTCTTCATACGATTTCTGAACGGCTTTGGGTATAACTGGATGTTTCAACGGGATGATCTCCCGAAAAGACTGCTCGGAATTCGAAGCAATGGTGCGGCCGTCTTTGACAATGTGGTCGTGAAAGCCTCGTTGGCAACTAACGACGGCCCTGTCCTCTTCGACATAAACTTCGACATTATTTTTTTCGTATTCGGGCACTTTTGTTTTCAAAATATAAAAATTTGGAGAGTCTTGAACTCGCGTTTCAAGATCTTGCATACGATAGAACGGATCTTCTTTGGCACCGTCGTATTTGCCGAACTGATCGAATAATTTTCGCTTTTGCTTCAAGACTGCGCTGATATACCGATCGTGTTGATTTTCAAGTTCGCCACGATTCACGGCATCGTTGGCGGCGTACACGCGCTGAAATTCATCGGCTTCTTTTTTTAGAGCTTTGGTACCTATGCGATGTTGCTCGTCGAGCCGTTCACGTTCGAGTGCGTCTTCCTTTTTAATTTGAGCATCATCTTCTTTGAGTTTTCGTTGATATTTGGTTTTGAATGTAACGTCCTGTTTGTCGATTTGCTCACGATCACGTGTTTTTTCGTCGTTGAGAGCCTTTTCACCCTCACGATGAGTCTCGTAAACCTTGTCATCGTAGTGCTTACGCGTATGTTCGAGATCGTGCGTGCCGCGATCGATTTCTCTGTGAAGAGTTTCGTCGTTTTGTTTTCGCTCGCTGATGTATCGTTTTTCGCCCGCTTCTTTTTCCTTCGCGTATTCGTCGCGTAATGCTGTCCGCATATGGTCTAAATGTTGGCTGTCGGATTGACGCTCTTTCGAAAAGGCGTCCTGCGCATGCTCGCGCTGGCTTTTCAATGCCTCATAAGAAGCTTCGTGTTGTTTGTCCAGTTGACGCTGATATTCGTCGCGCGAACGTTTCATGTCGACTCGTTCTTGCCGGGCGAGGTCTTCGACGTCGTTTCGATTGCGCGTGAGAACTTCCGCCCGCTCGGTATTCAAGCGATCGCGTGTTTCGCGCCGGATGTGATTAACGGCCGCTTCGCCTTCGTTACGTTCATCGGCGACCTTTTTGTGATAGGTTTGCTTAAGTTGCTTGAGTTCCTGCTCGTTATTTTTGACGATTTCCGCGCGCTTTCGCCGGTAACTGTCTTTCAAATCGGCAAGGTCGTGCGCGTTTTGTTCGCGCAGCGCTGAGTTTCGTGACGATGACGAAGACACTCCATCGGCCATGTTTAAATATTATCACGGCAAATGCGCGACGACGATGTTCAGTGGCTCGCGCCCTGGACGGTGGACGTGTTCGCGGACTGCGCCAGGGGGTCGGGCTTCGGGCAAATGGCTCGAAAGTTACTCGTATTTCCGTAGCACATCCACGAATCGACGTATTCGATCACTTCTGAGGCTTGTAGTGGATGATAGGTCGGGTATTGCAAATTATCGAGCGTAGACGCCACAGTACGAGTGACGCCGGTCGTGGTATTCGTGATTCGCAGTTCGTATGCGCGGTATTCGCCCAGAACAAGGTCCGGAAAAACAAATACGGCGAGTGTAAGCGCGATGACAATTGTACTCAGTCGCATGACCGCCGTATCGGAACAAGTCGTCGTTACATTAGTCTAGATTTTGGCTGTCCGCGTTCAGCTGGAATTCGTGCCGGTCAGTGCCGAACGACGCCGTTGGTTAGAAGCGTAGACTCCACGATGTGGAAGTACGTGCGCAGAAGCATTTCGTACTGCACGGGGCTCAATCGATCGATGAAGGCGCGTTTTTCTTCGATCGATGATTTTTGAATCAGTTGATCAAAGAGTTTTTGAATGACGTCCATATTTTTTGAGGTAAAAAAATCAATTTCTTCAGTCGGAGTCTTCAAAATATTCGCGATTTGCCGGTTTTCGAAAAGATGGTGAATGCCCATCATAGATTGATTGAGTAGTTTTTCGAGAGCTTCGAGCTTGGGATCCAGCGTCTTATTACTGGATGGTTTATCGGCGGATTGCATCGTGCGGCCTACCTCGCTTTCCATGCCTTGGGGCCAACGTCGAGAACTTACTCGCTCCGGCGTCTCATCATGAGACGCATCAGGTGCTCAATATAATTAGAAAAACAAATATTCATGAGGGCAAGAGAAAAGGTGGCCGATTTGACATGCCCGGGCACAAATTCTATCCTCAATAATGAGGCAGTATATGTTCCGCTATCTCAGGATGGGTCAATGAGCCGTCGTGCCATTAAAAAAGATCTGGAAAAGATCGTCATTGATGAATCAAAAAATCTGATTTTCGAATCAGAAGAAGAGCTCTATCGCCATTTCGTCAAAGAGATCTCTTTTTTAGAAAAGGAGTATTTCTCGCTTCGCCCGAAGGACGACATTCAAGAGGCTGAATTCGATGACTACGAAAAAAATTTGAGTGTTCTACTCGAAAATCCGGATGAAATTTGGCATGACACCCAGACCATGGACGGGGTCGACTTTCATATTTACATTAAAAAATTCGAGGTTGAAAATTCGGATGACGACGATGCCGTTCTTTATCATGTGGGGTTTGTTTACCTGACGGGCAAAGTACCGAGTTTTGTGTACCTGCACTTTCCGACGAAAAGCGAAAGCTTGGTTTCGAAATATCGGCGAGGCGAAAAAACATACGATCGAATCGAACAAAACATACCGGTCGGGGCGATCGATGGCGATGCCTTGCACGAAGGCGACGAACTGGCCCGCGGCCTGTATCTCGCCATGATGAAAGTTCGTAGCGACAGCGATATTAAAGAAGCGCGATTTCGCGATTTCGGTCAGTTGCGCGAAAGCACGATCGAACAGCCCGACGAAATTTGGCGTAGCAACGATTCAATGGGTAACGTTCTTGTCAGTTTCATCAAAGAATTCCCCGAAGAAGAAGAAAAGGGCATTCACTATATTGTCGTGACTCTTGAGGATATGGCCTCGAACAGTCATGCGCTTTTGTTTTCTTTTCCGACTACGGATGAAGCGCTCGTCGGCCGGTATCGCCACGGTGAAAACCTGCAGGCCGACGAGGTCGTGCAAGAGGCGAGTCACTAACGACTCGCCTTTTCAGCTTACGGAGATGAGCTTTCGAGCGGCCCGAGTACCAAACTCGTTTCGCTTAACCACTGCAATATCGCAGACGGCGTTTTATCCAGATTTATCTTAGCGGGCGATTCACCAAGAGTTTTTTCGACCTGCGACTTGTACTGCTTGACGAGGGTCAGTCGCGGGGTGAACATCCACATCGGGTCTTCACTTCGGCTTGCCTCTAACAAGTGCGCGGCGAGGATGCGATCCTTCAATGAGTAACGATAGACCGGCAACACGACCAGATGGCCGGAGAAATCAACAGGCATACCAGGCGATTCGGTCGTGAACATGATCGTACTAGCAACTTGCGATAGGTAATTACCGAAATCTTGGTCGAGCATAGAAACCTGAAACTTCAACTTGGGGTTCAGATGTTTTCCCGCCAAAATTTCAAGGTTCTGTCTATTAAAATCCTTAACGAATTGTTGAAAGAATAAACTCGCATTCGCTTCGATTGTATCGACATCCGATTTCGAAAATGAATACGGTCGCCCGCCATCACCAATCCCTTTTTTGTAGTATCCCTTTAAAAGGGTATCGAGCCGGTCAAGTGCTTGCTGGGCGTAGTCGTCGGGTAAAAACGCATACAGGGCGGCAAACCCGTCGCTATTCTGTAGCTCTTTTGTGAGTTCAGCCGTTTGCGCGTTGTAAACTTGGTATTGATTGAATTCGCCAACGGTACCGAACTGCCGCTGGACGGAAATAAGAGCGGCGGCAGGTGTCAGTTGTTTGAGAAGCTCAAGCCGCGGTTCAAGAATGTTTTCGGCCATTACGGCTGGATCTGGCAGCGCGACTTCAGCCGTCGGTGTTACAGCTTGATTCGGAAACGGCGTTTTTGCGTGAATGTATAACTCAATCAGCTGATTGGCCAAATGATCAAGACTGTGCTGGGTCGACCAGTAGGAGTATTGAACTTCAGACGGGCCGGCGTCGAAAGTTTTGCAATCGTAAAAAATGTCGGCTGAGGTGTCGGTGCAGAAAAGCGGCCATTTGTTGCCGGGTGGGCGAACGCCGTCATAAAGCAAGCGAATGGCATCGCGATCATGGGGCAATGCCATACCGTGTAGGATCTGTTCGCTCACCATGAGATCGTCGCCCATCTTCGAGTATTCCATGATCGAGCTGGTCGCGATCAAATTCTGCGGAGGCAGCCAGTCGCCCACTGTCGACAAATACTGTTTTTCAAGGTCAGCGCGCTCAACCATTGTGTAATTGGCGGCGAGAGAACCGGCGAAATTGTGGCGCAAGCCGAGCGTGTGTCCCACTTCGTGGGCGACGACATCGCGCACTTCATCCGCCGCGGCCTTCTCGGGGAGCGTATTCATATTCGCCAAATATTTAGCCGCCTCGGCCGCATTGGCAGCATCGCCGGCAAGGGCACGAAGGCGAGTGCGGACGCCAATTTCGACTCCGTAGACAAAAGCCGTCGGCATAAACACCTGCGCGTGAAGGATTTGTCCTGTGCGGGGGTCCGCCTGCACGTCAGCATAGGCGTACCCGGCCGTATCGTACGGGACCCACTGGATGACGTTGTAATCGGGGTCGGGTGCGGTCACTCCGGCGGGGGCCATCACAACTTTGACCATTTCGCGACCGAAAACTTGGTTCCAATACAAAATGCCTTCTTTAACCGCCGACACAAACTGCGGTGGCGTATTGGCCGAAATTGCGTACGTAATCGGGTGATGAGGGTCCCATCGCATGGAGTATTGAACCGAATCGCCGTCAGTCGTGATTTGAGGGGCGACTTGAAAATATCCGTAGTGGGTGAAGTTATCGAATTGAAGCGACGGCTTATAGGTCGGGTCCGGTAAATATGGAGATAAATAGTAGCGCACCTCAACCGGAGTAAGATTATCATTCGAGCCTTGTTGAAGCTCAGCCACCTGTTCGATCAACATGCGGTGCACATTGGCCGAATCTTCAACCTGAGCTTTTGCGATGTAGCGGCTACTCAATTGTTGAACTTGAAATTCAGCGTTCGGGTCGTATTCGGATCCGTTGAAATCGGCGCCATTCATGTCGGCTGCCACGTACACCTGTTTCATCCCTTGATTGAAGTCGAAGACAACTTGGTTGCTGTCGGCGCTAACGACCGGGAAAGTCGCGAGTAATAAATGCTGTGGCAAATCGTTTGTAACCGTGTTGCCTTGGGTTGTTTCTAACATGTCGACTGTTTTACCGCGCAAAATAAACATGACAATGCGACTTTTCAACGAATTGCCTTCGGCGACCGGCACCTGCTGAATCAACTCTGTCTGCAAAAGAAATTCTTTGTGTAGTGCCGATCGCGCGATTGCGATTGTGTAGTTTGCGCCTTGAGAAAGTATCGCACCGTCTTTGTTTTGAGTGCTGGCACTGATTGTTTGAGCCGCCACCTCTTTTGTTTCGGTTTTAACAACCTGAAATGATTGGCTCATGCTTGGCGCCGGTGCATTTGAGGCGCTGCGCTGGCCACATCCTGCAACGGACACGGCAACTATCAGAAAAAATGCGAACATATCGAATTTACCCATCCCGATTTCCCCCCGGTGTTTACCCGTCGTACGTAAACCACACTCGGCTATTGAATGATAGGTCAAATTCAAAAATATGAATATGCTACCGGCTTGAGAGCCATGGGGAGCGTATTTCTATAAGCTTAAGTTGGAGGCGACCATAAGCGCATCTTAGTATCGCGGCAAGTCGTCGGCAGGGTCGCATTGAAGCGGCTTCGCTCCGGTCAGATTCTCGTCCGCCGGCGTTGAAACGCGTGTTACCATACATGAGTCGATCGTAATGCGTGTGCTTTTGGCGGCTAAGCTTTCAGACGATTTGAGATACGAATACAATACGGTACCGCGATCGAGTGAAAATAGCAGCGTTCCGGATAGCGAACTTTTGAAACTGGGTGTCGGACTCGAGCCGGTGCTGTTAACTTGATCCGGTTTTTCTAAGTTGACCAACCCCGAGAGAGCGATTTCAGCGCAAGGCCCACTCGCGCCGCATTGCCGAATTGCCTTCAGTGTTGACTGGGTTTTCATCATGAGCGGAATTCCCGATTTCAAACTGACCCACTCTGTCGTCATCGGCCACGAATCGCCTACTTTCACCGGATTATCGGGGAGTGACACTGGCGGTACAAAAAATAAAGTGCCGGGAGGATAATCGCCGGCCTTCAACACTTTGCCTTGATTAGTCATCATTAGCTCGAGAGTTTCGCCCAATTCGGGTAGCGCGAAGTCGGCCAAATCGGCAATGCCAGTCTTCTTTGTCGTTTTCAAATCGTACGTAGCCGTCTGATTGTCTTTGTCGATCGCCACTGTTTTGGTCTGCACAGTGAAATCAAGCGAATCGGTGAGCGTTTTCACAACCTGATCGTTTGAAAAAGCTTTGGTGACGGATTGCGAATGATAATCGGTGATGTCGATATTGTTGAGCTGCGGTTTAAACGCGATTGTCACTGGACCTTGGGCCGAAGCAAGTTTGAGCGAAGGCCCGGGGGCAACCCGAGCACGACTTGGCATATGAACACAGGCGCTGAGGAGCAATACAAATGGCGTTGAAATCGCGACGGTGACATTGATCAATCGGAACTTATTCATTTTCATCAGCATACCGATATAATGAAAGAATAATCAAGTGAGGGTTTTTCGATGGGACCGCTTTTAAAACGACCATTTGCTTCGCTATTTTTCTTGGTTATTTTAGCGCTCTTCACATTGCCCTTAACGGCTTGCGGAGCACATAATTCAGCCCGTGGCGTAGCTTACGGAACAGCAAGTTCCGCATCCACATCGTACATCAGCGCGAACGCGGCGCTTGCCGAATGCAACAATGTAAACACGACGATCAACTTAACTGGCCAGGTGAGCACGTACTACCAAGCTGGAGTATTTGTCCCGAACATTTTGCTTCTCAACGTGACGGCTGCTCCCCAACAATTGTTCTCATCGAGCACGGCGTCGATTGAAATCGTGCCCTATTCAGAGTCGACATCAGGTGCCAAGACCTACGGCCCAGCTTCGGATTTTCTGTTTATGGATAAACTCACAGGACAAATGACATCGAACCCGATCGGCAATTTGTCGTATGCGACAATTCAAGCGGCGTTGAAGCAACTGGGGTTAACGTCGAGTATTCCGGCCTCTGAATTTTTCAGCCGCGTCTACGTTGTTATTCTCGGCATGGATACAACTTACGATGCCGCGACGGTTGAGTATTTTGATTCAACCTCAGGGGCGGGGCCTCTTTCGCAATCGAATTTTCTGCTGCCAATTTTTTACGCCAATCCGGCGGTCTATGCTCAGTACAAACCAGTGGCTGATCTTGAGCAACTCCACCCGTTTTGGTCTTATCAAAGCAGTGGCTACAGCGACGCCCAGTTTGGGCAGCTCGACAATCAGATCTGTCAGCAAATGTCGACGGGCGGCCGCGTCCCGGCCTCTGTCGGCGACATGGACGGCGTCGATATGGTGTCAGCGTCTCAATACTTGAAAGGCTTTTTGCATACGGCTGCTGGGGCGCGATTCGACCATTCAAATTTTATGGCGCGCGCGTGGGTTCGCTACGGTTTGCCGGTTTGGCAGAAAGTTCGCGCGGTCATCCGACTGTTGTGAGGCGAGAATCAATAGCTACGGTGTCTCGTGTTTTGAAATATGGATGTGACAAAATCGGAATCATTTTCTATTGCGGGTCAAAACCCAGTCGCTTACCGATATGAATGCAAACGAAAATGAGACCGGCCGTAATTGTAAGGTAACCGATATTCAAACCGGCGGCGCCCCAATACCGTTCGCACGCGATTGCAGGGTAAAAGCCCACTGCCGCTTTTGCGTATACCGTAGCTGTCGTGACGATCGCCATGACGAGAAGTGCGATCGAACTTTTCAGACTATTGCGAGCGAGCATTCCGAGCCCAAGTAGAAGTGCGAAATCACTGGTGCCGATGACGGGGCCTTCGACCACTTTTTTTGTTACAATGCCTGCAACGATCCCGATGATACCGAGAATCACCAATCCGAGACCGATTCGATGCGTGCATTTGTTGCATTGACCTTGTTGCATTTGTTGTACTTGCACGACGCCTCCGTTCAATGATGAGATTGCTCGTTTGAATGTAATCGCAGTCAGGTGTATTTGTCTAGATCTATGGGGGCGTGGTCGTGAAACAGTCAGGCGCAAGAATGAAACAGCGGGCCATTCCGTCTCATTTGAAGCACTACATGGCGCGCCAAGATTACGAGAAGTACACGGCCATCGACCATGCCAGTTGGCGCTTTATCATGCGCGTATCGCGCGCATTTTTCAAAGATCATGCCCATGCCAAATACCTGACGGGTTTGAAAGAGACCGGCATCACCGTCGAGCGCATCCCCCGTATGATCGAAATGGATCGAAAATTGCGCAAATTCGGGTGGAAGGTTGCCACCGTCACAGGTTTCATCCCACCATCCATCTTTTTGGAATTCTTGAGTTTGAGTATTTTACCAATAGCTTGCGACATGCGGCGGCTAGAACATCTCGATTACACGCCGGCTCCAGATATCGTGCATGAAGCAGCAGGGCATGCCCCGATCATTTCAGACCGCAAATTTGCGTCATATCTCAACCGGTTCGGCGAGATCGCGCGCAAAGCTATATTCGCCAAAGAAGATTTGGACGTTTACGAGGCCATAAAAGAGTTATCTGAAATTAAAGAAAGTGCGAAGGCCACACCCGAGAGCATCGGTGAGGCTGAAAAAAACTTACAGCGCGCGCTTGGTTCTGTGAGCTACACGAGCGAAGCCACAAAACTTGCGCGCCTGGGTTGGTGGTCGACGGAGTACGGGTTGATCCAGCGGCGGAACGCGCCGAAGAATGGGTATTCGTGGGCGGCTCAATCGAAAAAATTTAAAATATATGGGGCGGGGCTATTGTCCTCGGTCGGTGAAAGCTACAATTGTTTTTCGGCAGAGGTGATAAAGCGGCCGCTCACGATTGAATGTGTCAATGTCAATTACGATATCACTAAGCCACAGCCCCAATTGTTTTACGTAAACGATTTTAAAGAACTTGAAAATGTCATCGATGAACTGTCATTGCAGCTCGCTTTTAGACTCGGCGGCATCGAAGGGTTGGCTCGCGCCAAACGTTCGGGCCTTGTGAACACGGTTGAGCTTGATACCGGCGTACAAATCAGCGGGCGATTGACCGCCGTCTATGGGCAGCGGCGCGGTGAACGCGGCGGAGTTTATGAAATCGGTGAGCCATGGCAAAAGGGGATCGACACGGCCTTCGCGGAATTCAACGGAGTTCGCGCCGAACGACTCAATCAAAAAGTCGAGCACAAATTCGGCCCGCCCGTTTATTTGCAATTTTCAGGTCCGGTGCAGTTAAGCCACGGTGACCGGCAGCTTCGTGGGCAGTCGGCCCGCTACCATGCGGCCGGTTACGGGACTCCAATCGGTAAAATTAAGCGATTAAATAAATGCGCCAGTGAACTCACTCGACAAGATTTCTTGCGGCTTGGGTTTAAAAACGGCGGTCGCGGTGTTATCGAGTTCGAATCGGGCGTTCGGGTCGAGGGAATACTGAAGAATAAGTACCGGATGAATGGCCGGAACCTCGTACTCACTTTCGCGGAGTGTCGCGTGTACCGGCCTGCGGATACACAACAAGATGAACTTGTGTTTTTTCGCCCTGAGTGGGGTGTATTTGACCTTGCCTGCGGAGAGAAAGTGACAAGCGTTTTTAGTGGAGCAGCCGACCGAGGTCGCTATTTGCGCGACACCAGCGAAAACCGACCGCAAATTCGCGCGCAAAATTCGACATGGAAAAGCGAAGATCGAAATCTCATCCCTCTCTATGCCCGCGTACGCGCGATTCGCGAACGTGGAGCGCCGATTTCGAAACGCACCGAGGCAGAAATTCAAATGGTCACGAAAAAGCTAAGTGAATCTTATAAGGACGATTGGCTCCTTCGTCTCGAACTTTTGGAACTTGTTGAAATGATGGGACGCGAAGGTGCTGCCGATCAATTTTTTCGCGGTGTTCGTGCTCGCTTAGAGGTGGAGTTGGCCGCTATCGGTTCAAAAAATAAAACAGTTCGAATATTGATCCGACGAGGGCAAGAGTTGATCTCGAGCTAGTTGCGGATTTTCGCAACGGCAGCCAATACAGTATTAAAAATATCGACCATTCGGTCGGTGTTGCTTGCGCCGGAGTCATAAAAAACACTGGCAGAAGAACCTTGCTCCTCAATCTGAGCCTGGCCGGCCAGAGATTTGATTGTGACCGGGCTGGGTTTAGGCTGAGTGGTTGTGTTCGGAAAAACCAGCGTTTGATTGAATGCCATTTTTTCGACCGGCACCCCATCGGCCAATTGTGCAAACCCTGAGGGTGGCGTAGACAATGAAAGGGAGCTACCCGAGACCTGCACCTGATTATTGATAAGCGCTTTGTACTGACTAATCTGAAATGTTTGAAGCGCGATTGCCGGTGCACTTTTGCGCATGTCGAGCTGCCCGACAATTTGCACGTTGGCGGCGTGATCGATCGTGCTGCCGTTTTGGCTTTGACCATTATTCGAATTTTGATACTGCACACTGTAATGTATTGTGCCGCTGTAATTGAACGAAAAAAGCCCTTGTTCGAGGCCCCCGCCGGTGGCGGTCTCGGTCGTAAGGCTTATGTTTTCATTGTAAATGGATAATGTGTGGATACCCGCGCTACCTTGAGCGTTGGGCTTGATTTGGAGCGAAATCGGCGGCGTGGTCGCATTGCGCGAATCGTACGTCACCTTAGTGAGGTTGCTGTTCGAATCTATTGTTGCGGTTATATTGGGCGGGGCCCAGTTGTCTATCGGCGGGCAATTCGATTGCAAGTTGATTGTGTACACGATTTGATTGCCGCTTGCCGCTGGAGAAATATTTAAACATGAGGGTAAACCCGTGGTGGGCGCCCAATGCGAGTTTGCAACGTCAAGGACGGCGAGCATATTTTTTAATGCCGCCACTCCCATCGAGTACATGATGAGACCGTAAGTGTTGGGGACGGACTGTGTCCGTTGCGTGCTGGCTTTGCCGACGAAACGCGTGTCGAGCGTAGGCGGCAGGTTTTTCGCGCAGGCGGTTACCAAACAAAGTAAAACGATCGCAGCTGTGGCTCTTATTATCCGCATAACAAACGAACTCCTTGGAAGACGACTGTTGGAGGTACAAAGTACGTGCCAGATGTAGGTTATAGCGAGCTGTTCAAAGCATTTACCAAGGGGCAAAAACTGTCAAAACTTTTGACGGGCCATGCCGTATTCTGACATAACCGTGACAATTAACGGCCGGGGGTCTGGCAAATTAAAACTGTGAAACTCGTTATTGTGCATCGTCGTCGCGACGCTCAGCCGACGGCTTTTTCGTTTTCTAACCCGGATTGGTATGTGTGGGAGACCTGCGTGCGCCGAATCGCGTTCGGCAAAGATACGTTTGCGACTGAGCCATCCGAGCGCGGAGATGAAATTTTCATCGGCGACCACGCGTTTCGCTTTTTGCTCGAGATTGTGTGCGGGCTTCATTCTCCCGTCCGCGGCGAAACCGAAGTGCACGGACAATTTCGTCAGTTTTTAAATTCAGTCCCGAAAGAATCATGGCTCAGACCGTACCTCGAAAAGGCGCACGTGCAAGCACGTAGGGTGCGCGCCGAATTTTTGCGCGATTTAGGCAGTCAATCGTATGGGAGTCTCGCGCGACGTAAGTTTCGCGACTGTGAATCGGTTGACATCGTCGGCGGCGGCCAACTGGTTCGCGACGTGCTGCCGTGGCTACTTAAAATGGGTAAAACGATCCGAATCTGGGTGCGTTCCCCCGAAAAAATGGCCGGGATCTTTGAGCGTTACCCAAATGCTGCGTATCCGCGTTTATCGGTGCATCGTCTGAGCGAGTATTCGGCTGATGGGGCTCGTGAAAACAACGGCCTTATGGTGGCCGCGCCAGTCGAATCGGCGCGATTAGGGGTGATGGCCCGTGCCGCTCATGTAATCGTGGATTTTCGAGCCGAATCTTCGACGGACCTTATTTCAGCCGAGGCAAACCGCCTTTGCACGCTAACCGACGTGTTCGCTGAAATCGAGACCACACGCGGGCGTGTCGAGCAGCAAGCTCGCCAAGCCATCGAATGTATTCAGAGCCTTGCCGTCGACTGAAAAGGTAGAATAAAATGCGCACTATGAATTTGCGGGTGGCCGCGCGAAAAAGCGATCTCGCGCGCTTACAAGCCTATGAAGTCGGCCGTGCCCTTGAACGCGCCCACGCTGACGTTCGAGTCGACTATCAATTTTCAACTTCGCTCGGTGACGCCAACCTGAACGATCCGTTATGGAAGATGCCCGAAAAAGGCGTCTTCACGGCCGATCTCACCGAAAAACTGATCAGCGGCGATTGCGACCTCGTCGTTCATTCATGGAAAGATCTACCGACCGATCCAAACCCAAAAACCGAAATTGCCGCGACTCTCAAGCGGGCCGACGTGCGAGATGTGATTCTTGTAAAGCGGGATTTTCTCGAAGCGGCAGAGAGTGGCGGCTCGTTTCGCGTTTTTTCTTCATCACCCCGGCGAGAATATAACGTGCGCGATTTTTTAACTTGGTCGCTGCCGGCTGGGCCGCGCCCGAACGCGATTGAATTTGTGCCAGTACGCGGGAACATCGCAACCCGCGCGCAGAAATATTTAGAAAACCGGGAGATCGCCGCATGGATCGTCGCCAAAGCGGCGCTCGATCGCCTGTTGTCATCGAGCGATGAGGAGTTCGCCGCGTCGCGCTCGATTATTCAGCGTGCGCTTGCGCAATCACGGTTTCAAGTCATTCCGGTTTCAGTTTCGCCGTCAGCGCCGGCGCAAGGCGCGCTGGCGATCGAAATTGCTCGCGGGCGCGAAGATGTCAAAGCACGGCTCGATGCAATCGCCGACCGGGCCGCATACGCCGATGTCACGATTGAACGTGAAATATTCCGCAAATATGGCGGCGGCTGCCATCAGAAAATCGGCGTCACCTGTGAGAGTCGCGCTTTTGGGCGCATTGAAACAGGTCGGGGCCAACCCGACTCCGGCGATGACTTCGCATTTGAGCGCTTGATCGCGCCTGGTACAGTTGAACAATTCCCTCGTACGACACGCGACTTTGTTTACCCGCTGACATCCGGCGAGGCCGGTTTTATTTCGGGGAGAAAGAAAATCTCTATTGACACGCGGCCTCTGCATCACGCCGATCTTTTTGTTGCGCGGGCCGAGGCTTTACCCGACGAACTCATACTCGGTGACCGGAGGCTGATATGGGTCAGCGGTGTTCAAACCTGGCAGAAGCTCGCCAATCGGGGAGTGTGGGTCACGGGGTGCCAAGACGGTCGCGGCGAAAATGAACCGATCGGGCTTGACGCACTGATCGGCCGGGCCCTTCGTTTTACAAAATTCACCCATAGGGCCGGTCATGATCGGGGTGCATGGCCCATTGTGGCGACTTATGAGCTGATCGATAAACCTGAAACGGAATGGCCGGATTTGTCGAAAAAAACTCACTTCTATTGGAGCAGCTTTTCGCAGTTTGAACGAGCGCGGCGTCGTTATGGTGACATTTTGGCAAAAGGGTATCACGCCTGCGGTCCTGGCAATACCTTTGAAATGCTTCGCGAGGTCGTCTCTCACGTGCGTGTTTACCTTTCGCATGAATCATGGTTAGAAGATGTGCTATGAATTCCCACGAATTATTCGAACGTTCTAAAAAAGTTTCGCCGGGCGGTGTGCATAGCCCGGTGCGGTCGTTTCGCTCCGTAGGTGGTGACCCCGTTTTCTTTAAATCGGCTGAAGGGGCCTATTTAACTTCCGTCGAAGGCCGTCGCTATATCGATTTTTGTCAAAGTTTTGGACCTAACATTTTGGGCCATCGTGATCCCGATGTCGAAAACGTCGTGCGCGCGGCGATTGGTGAAGCCTGGACGTTCGGTGCGTGTGAACCCTACTCCCTCGAATTGGCGGAATGGATCACGACTCGTTTGCCGTTTGTCGAATCGATTCGTTTTGTCTGTTCGGGCACCGAAGCGGTGATGACCGCGCTGCGGATTGCGCGCGCGGCGACCGGTCGCGATCTGATTCTAAAATTCGACGGGTGTTATCACGGCCACGCCGACTCTTTACTCGTGCGCGCTGGCAGCGGGCTCGCTGGGGTATCCGCGTCTGACAGCGCCGGCGTTCCGGCCACCATCGCCGAAGCGACATTGGTATGCCCGCTCGATGATGAAACGGCATTCGAAGAGACAATGAAGTGCTTTGGTGACCGGGTCGCGGCTGTGATTCTCGAGCCGTTACCGGCGAATTACGGTTTACTGCCGCAGCGGCGGGAGTGGATTGAAAACGTGACGAAGATCGCGCGCGCGCGTGGCGCTTTGGTGATTTTTGACGAAGTGATTTCGGGTTTTCGCGTGGCGCTCGGTGGGATGGCCGAGACGCTCGGTATGCAGCCGGATCTCGTGACCTACGGCAAAGTGATTGGCGGCGGATTCCCGATCGGCGCTTATGCCGGTCGACGTGAATTGATGGAGCTCGTGGCTCCCGCCGGAGCTGTTTATCAAGCCGGAACATTGGCCGCGAACCCGATCGGCACGCGCGCTGGCCTTGCCACACTCAAAAAAATCGAAAACCGTCACGTTTATAAAGAGCTCGAATCGCGCAGCCGCGCCTTTGTCGAACAATTGACCGCCGGTTTTGCAAAAGCCGACGTGCCGATTTGCATTTCTCGTGTTGGCAGCATTTTTTGGTTTCACTTGAGGGCTGAGCCGACCCGCGGTGATTTGTCCGGCTCCGATGCTGACGGTTCGACGATTCGCCGGCCCGATCGTATGAGTCCGCGAACGCGAGAGTGGTACGCCAAATTTTTTCATCGTTGTTTGGGCGGCGGTGTATACCTCGCTCCGAGCCCATATGAAGTCGGGTTTATTTCGCTCGCGCACACGCCTGAAATTTTGCGCGAGGCCGGTGACACTATCGTTGCGGCGGCGGCTCAATGAATTGGCGGCTTTTCATTGCCACACTCTTGCATGTGACAATTTTCATATTGGTCTTGTGGTGGATGATTTTCGCGGTGTCGCTTATCGATCGGTACGAGCCTCATATGATCCAACATCGCAATATGTTGCTATGGGAGGGCGGCACGCTTTTGCTTCTCGTCGGGCTCACCGCCGCGCTCACGATCTATCTTTTCTTGCGCGACGAATGGCAAATGCGGCGACTTCGCGAATTTGTCGCCGGGTTCACGCACGATCTGAAGACGGCTTTGGCGCGGGTGAGACTTCAGACAGAAAGTTTACGGGCCGACAACAGAGACCCCGCGCTCAATGAAATGTTCAACCGTTTGACCACCGATACGTCGCGCCTTGAAACGCAAGTGCAAAATTCACTATTTGTCGGCGCGCTCGACGGCGGCGGGCGTTCGCGCCAAAATGCAAAAGAGCTTCACGTTGAATCGCATTCGCTGCGATCGCTCGTCGATTTGCTGAAAGATTCGTGGCCGCAGGTCAACGTGGCCTGCGATTTCAAAGGCGGTCGCGATGTGGTCATGAACGTCGATGGGCAAGCGATGGAGTCGGTACTGAATAATCTCGTGCACAATTCAATTGTTCATGGTCGCGCCGATCGCATACAGTTTGAAGTGTCGCCGCGCGCGACCGATCGAATCTGCCTGCGCATTGGCGACAATGGGCGCGGTTTTCAAGGCGAGACGAAGCGGCTCGGGCAAATGTTTTTTCGGCACAATCCTTCGAGCGGCAGCGGATTGGGGCTATTCACTGTCAAAAGTTACGTCGAGCGCATGAATGGGGCGGTGCGGTTCACTCCACCCGACGATCGCGGGCGGGGCTTTGTCGTTGAACTTGAGTTGCCGGGGGCCATTCAAACATGATGTCGGATGCGCTCACCCACCCGCGTGTACTTTTGCTTGAAGACGATCGCAGTCTCGGCGCGACGCTCACCGAGCGGCTGCGCAAAGAAGGTTTCTCGGTCGAGTGGTCCGAGACGGTTGCGAATGTGCAACTTAATGATCTCCCGAACCGCTTCGATTTACTTATTCTCGACATCGGTCTGCCTGACGGCGACGGCCTTGAAATCGCAAAACACGCGCGCGCGACGAGCGACATCCCGGTGATTTTTCTGACGGCGCGAAGTACGGCCGAAGATCGCTTGCGCGCGTATGAACTCGGGGCCGAAGAGTTCATCCCGAAACCGTTTCATTTGCGTGAATTGTTTTTGCGTATCGAGCATGTGCTCGCGAATCACGCCAAAAGCTCGCAAGTGAAGATCGGCGACTCGGTCGTGGATTTTTCGTGCATGTCTGTCAGCCGCGCCGCGGGAGTCGAAAAGCTCAATGTGAAAGAAGCGCGCGTGCTCAAAATTTTGATCGACCGTTCGCCGAAAGTTGTCAGCCGCGACGAGCTTCTCGATCGCGTGTGGGGCGAAACGGAGTACCCATCTAATCGAACCGTCGATAACGTGATCGTGCGTTTACGCCAAGTGCTCGGTTCGGCCGGCGGCAATCGAATTGTTTCTGTGCGTGGCATCGGGTACCAGCTTTTGATAGATACGCCGGCAAAAGACATCGCCACAAAAGAGGGGGCTTCGTGAGTTCATTGAGATTTCAAAATGCGCTCGAGTTGAAGGCGCAAAACGTGCCACCGATTTGGTTTATGCGTCAAGCGGGGCGCTATCACCGCCACTATCAACGATTGCGCGAGCGCCATGGTTTTATGGAGCTTTGCAAAGAGCCCGAACTCGCGGCTGAAGTCGCTCTCGGCCCGGTCGCCGATTTCGATTTTGACGTCGCGATATTGTTCAGTGATTTGCTATTCCCACTCGAAGCGTTGGGTATGGGCTTGGTTTACGACCCGGGCCCTAAATTGGATCGAGCGTTAACGGCCAAAGAATTGCCGCGACTTCGACCCATTGACGAAGCCGTTGAACATCTTAAATTTCAGAAAGCGGCTGTTCAGCTCACGCGCGAGCGATTGCCGAAAAACAAAAGTCTGATCGGATTTGTCGGCGGCCCCTGGACGTTGTTCACCTACGCTGTGGGGACCGGCCACCATGGCGATCTGATCAACGCAAAAACTCAGTTTTCGCTCTTTCAAGATTTTTCGCGCGTGCTCGTTGAACTTTTGAAACGCAATATTCAGCTGCAGCTCGACGGCGGTGCTGAAATCGTCATGGTGTTCGATACAGCGGCCGGTGAATTGTCGCCTCATGACTTTAACCGTCTGTGCGTCCCGGGCATACGCGAAATCGCCGATCAGTTCAAAGGACGTATCGGCTACTATTCGCGCCAAACGCAACGCGCGCACGTTGGCCCGCTTTTCTCACACAAAAATTTGGCGGGAGTAGGTATCGATCACCGTTGGGGGATGGCCGACGTACTGAAAAGTGAGCGATCTGGTTTCGTGCAGGGTAATTTCGACCAAGCTCTGCTATTTTTGGCACCAGCCGATCTCGAGCGAGAAATCGAGCAATGGTTGGCTCCGATTCGCGATTTGTCTTTCGATGTGCGAGCTGGGTGGGTTTGCGGTTTAGGCCACGGCGTTTTGCCGAAAACTCCCGAAGATAACGTGCGAAGGTTCGTGAATCGTGTTCGAGAGCTTTGCACAAAGTGAATGCGCAGGCGGCGAACTTGAATGGGAAAAGCTCAACAATGACAGACGCAAAAATAACGATCATTGGCGGCGGGTTCAGCGGCTTGACGCTTGCATATTATCTGCTGCGTTTGGGTGTCAAAGTCGAGGTTTTTGAAAAATCCGACCGGTTGGGCGGCTTGATTTCAACGCTGAAGTTTGATTGGGGTTTTGTCGAAACGGCGGCGAACGGGCTCATCGGTTCGCCTCTTGTCGATGAACTGTTTCGCGACTTGGGTATCGAGTACGCTGAGCACCCCGCCCATGCCACTCGCTCGCGCTACATTTTTCGCGGACACCCGCGACGCTGGCCGCTCGTCGGTAAAGAAAATGTGAAATTGGCGTCGGGGCTCGCACGAATTCTTAGCCGCAAATACCTGCCGCAAGTTATGACGGCGGGTGTTGCCGATTCAGAACGCCTGACGGCAAGAGAATGGGTCTCACGAGAACTAGGGCCTGCCGCTTTTGATTATCTAATAGGCCCCGCTGTGCAGGGGATTATGGCAACCGACGACATAGCGGCCGACACCTTGATCGGCTATGTTCGTGGAGCGTTCGCGAATCGAAAAAACGTTGGCAATCAAAGAGTAAAGACAAAAGTGAGGCGCGGGACCGTTTCGCCTAAACATGGCATGGGTGAACTCATCGCGGCGTTGGTCTCACGAATCGAAAATCTCGGCGGTGCGATTCATCTGAATTCGACTCGCCAGCTGCAAACGAATGGTATAACAGTTCTGGCGGTACCGGCTCACGTTGCGGCCAAAATGCTGAGTGTGCAGTTGCCGGAGTTGTCGCGTGAGCTGGCGAAAATCGATTATTTGTCACTAACAACGGTGACGGCGGATTTTGCCCGGAGTGAGGGAGAGAAAATTACGAGCGGGTTTGGTTGCTTGTTCCCCCCGAGTGAGAACTTTGCCGCGTTAGGCGTTTTGTTTTCGAGCGCCATATTTGCTCGGGAGCAACCCGCGGATGAAAGCCATTCGATCGAGACGTGGCTGGTTCGCCCGTCGCCGGATGAGCACCAAGAAGCGATCATCCGAAAAATTGTGAACGATCGGTCACGACTTCTCGGATTTAAAAGCGGCGAACCGAAAAATTTCAAAGTCACCCGGTGGCCGCAAGCGTTGCCGCATTACAATCTGAAATCGAATGACGCACTCAAAAATATTCGAAGTCTCGGCGAACCGGCGCTCGGCAAAACCGGTGAGCGCGTCTATTTGACAGGCAACTATTTGGGTCAAATCGGGTTGGGCCGAATTCTCGCGCGCAACCATTCTTTAGCGGGTCAAATCGCCTCGGAGTTGCCAAATGAATGATTCATCCGCTCTCATTTTGATAAATCTCGGCAGCCCGAAGTCGACGGAGGTCGCCGACGTGCGCGCCTATTTGCGCGAGTTCCTAAGCGATCCGCTCGTCCTCGAGATGCCGAGCCCCCTTCGCTGGCTACTCGTGAACGGCATCATCGCACCTTTTCGTTCGCCGAAATCGGCCGAGGCCTATAAGAAAATTTGGAATGCGCAAACCGGTTCGCCGCTTCTCAATTACACACGGCTGATGGCAGCGAAATTGGCGGTTGAACTTCCGGATCTTACTGTTCATGTGGCGATGAGATACAGTGAGCCAAGCCTTCGGGCCATACTTGAACAAGTCTCATCTTGTCGGCGGCTTTACATTTGGCCGCTGTACCCACAGTTTGCGCGATCGTCGACTGAAACAGTGCTTGTCGAAGCCCGCCGGGTCTGCCGTGAGCTTAGCTATTCGGGTGAAATTTTCGAGTGCCGCAGTTTTTCGGAGCGACCCGAGTTTATCCGTGCGGTATCTTCGGGTGTCGCGCGTGAGATCGCAACCTTTCGCCCCGATCACGTGTTGCTCAGTTATCATGGTTTGCCGATTCGGCAAGCCGGCAATTATCGTGAAGAGTGTTTGGCCACTTCGCGCGCGATCACTGACGAACTTGTTCGGCAAAACGTTTGGACAGAGGATAAAATTTCGACTGGATTTCAATCGCGTTTGACAAACCGATGGATTCAACCTTTCTCAGATTACTTCTATCGTACGTTGCCGAGCCAAGGCATAAAACGTTTGCTTGTCGCTTGCCCGTCTTTTGTCGCCGATTGTCTTGAGACGCTTGAAGAAGTCGCAATGCGTGGACGTGAGCAATTTATCGAGCATGGCGGCGAAGATTTGCGTTTGGTGCCGTGCCTGAATGACTCGCCCGAATGGATAACGGCTGCCGCCCATATCGTACGCGATACGAAGTCCTGGCAACGGATCTAGACAGGCGCTCATTTCGTTGTATGATGGCCGCTGAATGGTGAATCGTGAACTCAACCTTCAACGAAAGAAAACCCGTATTCTGATTGCGGTGCTTTCAATTGCGCTCGGCGGGTGCGCGACGGTTGAGTCCGGTTTCGGCGGTGTCAGCATGAGCCCATATGGGCGGTTCAGTGAACTCCCTGAAGGGTCGAATTTCGTGAACCCGTTTGCAACCGTGCAATATTATGACCTTCGTCAACAAGGTTACACCGAACATTTTTTGACTTTGACGGCGGACGGAGCTGTGGTTGAAACGAGCGATTCGCTCGTGACGTATCATATAGCGCGACATGAGCTCGTGGCGCTCGCGCGCGAAACCGGCCCCGATTACAAAAATATTTTAATACGTCCGGTTGTTCAGGCGGCTGTGCGCCGGGTTTTGGCGGGGTATCGATGGGATCAACTGGATTCAGCCCATATTCGCGAAGCCAGCGAGAAGATTACCGGGTTTGCCGCCGCTAAACTACGGCCGTATCATATCGTATTAGAATCGGTCGTACTCAGAAACCTCGAAGTTCGCCAGCCGCTTTATGAGAAGGCCGTGATTCAAACATCAGTCATGAAACAGCGCGCGCTTCAAGAAAAATCAGACACCCAAATCGCCACCCATCGTGCGGAGCAACGCCGCATCGAAGCGAACGGCGTTGTCAAAGCTCATAAATTGATTGGGCCGACATTGACGAGGCGGGTTCTCGAAGATGACGAAATTAAAACCTGGGGAAGCCTTGTCGGCGCACCGAATACTCAGATAAAAATAATAGAATCGAATAACTCGGACGTGGAGGTTACACCATGAAATTGCATTATAAAAATCTGGCCGGATACGTCGCGCTTTTGGCCTCGGCTGCGACACTCAGCGCCTGTGCGACGGTCGGGCCCGGCCGAATCGGCGTGCTATGGACGTCGATGAGCGGCACGCAAAACAAAACGTACGGTGAAGGGTCTTATTACGTATTTCCTTGGAACGACATGTACGTTTACAATTTGCGTACGCAAAACCACGACGAAGTTTTGGATGTGATCGCGTCGAACGGTCTCAACATAAAACTCGATGCTTCGATTCGTTACCACATTGACCCTCAGCAGGTTGTTTCGCTTCAACGTGAAATCGGCCCGGATTATTATGACGTGGTGGTGGCGCCGATATTGCGATCCGAAGCGCGTCGCGTGATCGGTCAGTACACTCCCGAAGAAATTTATTCGACAAAACGCGATTTGATCGAGCGCGAAATTCGCGAAGGGTTGGCGACGAAAATGGCGGGTAAACACATCGATTTAGAAGCCGTGCTCATTCGCAACGTCGAATTGCCCGATGCTATCCGGCGGGCGATTGATCAAAAACTCGAAGCTGAGCAAGACGTTCTTCGCATGAAATACATTTTGCAAGTCGCGCAGTCGAAAGCGGATCAACGTCGAATTCAGGCGCAGGGGATCGCCGATTACAACCACAAAATCGCCAATAGCCTCACGCCTTCGATTCTCGAATTTGAACGCATTCAGCAGCTGGGGCAACTAGCGAACTCGACCAACGCGAAAACCGTGGTCATGGGGCCGGGTATGAACCCCCGCGTTTTGCTCTCGACTAAACATGGCCAGTAGTGGATGATCGGTTGTAAAGAATAATTCAGAGGGGATATGGGTAGACTCATTTTTGTCTCCGCGCTCGCCGCGTTTTTTACTTTTGCAAGTGCTCCGGCAATGGCGGGGCTTTTGGTTGAACCCTACGTCGGTTATTATTCGGGCAAGTGGACGAAGGGGAATTGCAATTGTTCAGCGGGTCAAAGCGGCGCCACTTTTGGTGCGCGCGCTGGCGTGGAATCGGAAGGCTTCATGCTTGGTGCCGATGCGATGTCGGGGAGCTGGATCGACAAAAACACGCCGAGCGACGATGAAACGCCCGCGTCGGTGGGGGCGTTTGTCGGTTACACCGGCCGATCGTTTCGTATTTACGGCGGCTATGGAATCGCGTCGAGCCTTAAACAAAGCGCGGTTGGTTACAGCGACACATTTACAGGGACCGACTATAAAGTCGGGTTCGGTTTTCTACTCGTGCCGCTCATCGCGATCAACATCGAATATCTCAACGCCACTTACACCAAAGATTCGAGCGGTCCGCTCACGCAGGATGTGAAAAGTTCGATGTGGGGCGCGAGTCTGAGTATTCCGGTCGACTTTTAGGTTACCCTGGCGTCTTTTCTCAAACTGATACAAATCACATTTCAAGTTCCTGTCTAAATCGTAACACTGTCAGCTTTTTGAACGGTTGTAAGCGACGCAGGGGCTTTCGACGACCGCTCCGCCAGCTCGGAATTTGCATGACATATTTATGCGACCTAAATGGGGGGAGATCATGCAACTTAAACGACGTTTATTGTCTAAGCTTTTGATAGTCCTTTTTTATGCTTCTCTTTTTGTGACTCTTGGCCTTTGCTTCAACAATTGCCAGGCAACTCATGATTTAGCATCTGCTGACAGTGCTTCAATTTTATCGGCGGGTGGGACATTAACAGCTGACCCCACGCTTGAATCGCAGGCCGTTTCGATATTGAATACCTACTGCGTTGCTTGCCATGGCGGCGCGCCCGGGAATGGTGGTGTCCATAATATAACCGATAAAAACTCTCTTTTTCTTCAGGGACTCATCTTTCCCGGCAAAGGCACACAAGGTCTGTTAATCAGCGCGATTTCACCTGGGGGACTAATGCCACCCGGAATGTCGCTGTCCTCGCAAGACGTTCAGACGATAGAAAACTGGATCGGCTCGATGAAAATTGTGCCGGCGGCGGTAGGCTCATCGACGTCCGGCTCTACCGGAACATCCGGCTCTACTGGTACACCCGGCTCTACTGGTACATCCGGCTCGTCTGGATCAACAGGAGCTGCAATCAATGCCGATCCCACACTAACGTCGCAAGCGCAAAGCATTTTGACGACGTATTGTGGCAGTTGTCACATATCGACTGCAGCTGGTGGTATTTCAAATATCGACAATGCGAATTCGCTTTATGCGCAAGGGCTTATTGTTCCTGGGCAAGGCACGCAAGGGTCATTGATCGCTGCCATTTCACCCGGCGGCAATATGCCGCTCGGCAACGCCGGATCTATGTCGTCACAAAACTTAACTATTCTTGAGAACTGGATCAATTCTATGCAAGTTGTGGCTGGATCATCAGGAACGTCTCCGACCGTTCCGCCGCCGCCGCCGCCTCTGACAGATACGTATCAAAGTTTAAATGCCAATATTTTCGTTCCATACTGCGTGTATTGCCATGGACCCAATTCAAGCCAGGGTGATGGGCTGCGGCTCGATACGTATCAAAGCGTTTACAATAGCAGAGGCGACGTGCTTGAGAAGTGTTTATCCGGGAGTATGCCAAGAGGTGGCCCGCCACTAACCTCAGCGGAGCTCGCAGCCCTTCAAGACTGGGTAAACGCAGGCGCCCCAAACGACTGAAAGTGATCTGAGACACCTCGCGAAGATTCAGTAAATCGCGGGGGGGTTCTCTTTCAATCGCCGAGTAGCGGAGCGTAATCTGTAGAATTCCTTAGTCACAGGAATTCCGTTTGGCTGAGGGTCAAATTTGGTGAAGCGATTAAATACATCTGTAAAAAACGGCAACTGCTGATCATGAAACCAGTCGCCGATTTTTTTGAGCCATTCTTTGCCCGGTTTGCGAGTATCCTTAAACGAAAGAAAGCGGGCCCATAATACAGCCGCGGCCAAGCCCATGGCAGTTTTGATATCAGCGGCCCCGGACATAAACATATACAGTACAACCAACCCTGCTGGTGTCACTGCCAATACGGACCGGCCGTAGCTTTTTGTATTGTACCAAACTCCGGTTCGGCCCACAGCTTTCTCTAAATCCGCTTGAACGATGTAAATCAAGCGAAAAACATTATCGAGCGATGATTTTTTTATTTCGTCGGCGATATGATCCCAATCGCGATTGAGAAACCCGTCGATTCGTCTAGTGACTTCCGGTACGCGAGGCAGGTGAAGTTCTACGAAATCGCCTTTTTCGACAATATACGGTGCTTCATTTTCGGGTATGTTGTATCGCTCGTGAATTTCATCGACGGCCTTTTTAATTTTCAACACACCGTCCTCATCTTTCGGTAAGTTCATGTACCCGCGCGAAGCCGCGAGCAACATCACTGAAATGACGTGATCCACAGTGGCATTCAAAAATGATTTCATGCGCTCGGTATCTTTTTCGTCCAGGGTCAAGGACGTCTTGATATTGCTGAACCAACCGAACGGATGCCCGATAAAACGGGCCATCGCGTGCAAGCCGAGTTTGCGGTTGATCGCTATTTCGTGAAGGTCAGTTGCCATTTTGTCGTGAGGGAAGTTTCGCAGCGATCGATCGACAGAAGACCTCAATAAAACGCGAAACGCCTTATCGGTCAATCTCACATCCGCTTCGTTCAGTTCGAGGTGCTGGATGTCTTCATCGATGCCGTTGATAACAAATTTAAAATTGTTTTGTAGAGATTGGCGGCGTTGCTTGAGAGCGCCCAAATTTAATGTATCGAGCAGAACGGGAAATGGATCGGTATTCAATAAAGGCTTTAAGCTTGGTTGAGCTTGACCACCGGCCACGTCGGGTGAATCAATTAATGCGTACGTCCCCTGCACGGGGTCGGGAAAGCGAGTCTTAGGATTGATCGGCGAGTTTGGAAACATCGCCCGCGCCATTTCGTACAAATGGGTCAGCACATCTCGGGTTTGCATTGAGGCAGGGGCTCGAAATATTAGAATCACCGGCTTTTCGCCGATGCTGCGAAAGGTGTCGCGAAGCGTTTGAATATTGAACTCGTTGCGATAATTCGTATAAGTAAAAACATAGACGAGGACATCGCCCCAAAGTGCGGCTAGCGAAGCAGCTCGATGGTGTTCTTGAATATCAAACGACGGCGCGTCGATGAGAATCAGGTTTTTGTAGAACCGTTGTGCCGGGAATACGACCGGCGGGCCAGGTTTTACGGTCATCGCAGGTGACTCCCACGGCACAATTCTGCGGAATCGTTGCACGAGCATCGAACCGTGCGCAGTGGTTGCGTTAGTAACAAGGACTAACCTCGAAGTTGAACCTTCTGAAAAATCACGCGCCGAAATGCGATCGGGCGCGAGAAGCGAATTAAGTATCGTCGATTTACCTGAATTGCCGGGACCGACGAACGAAATGGCCAGTTGATTTGAATGAGATTGGCGCGCGGGAAGAATATAGTCGACTAATATTTGATACCAAGCCGGAGGATTGGGCTCACGCTCCAATCGATGCACGAGCGCTGGAGAATCCTGAATCAGATAGAGGAGAGCTTCGTCCGCCGACATTTTCTTGTCACCCGGGTCGGGGACCAATATTGCCTCGCACTTATCGCGCGACCTCTTCCAGGGAATTAACCTGACGGCGCTCGCCGCCTGCTCGTTTATCATAAGTAGACAAACGAGCAGGCAAATTATTCTCTTCATAACTTCTATTTCTGTAAAATCGCACGGTAGACAGTTTTCTCGTCTGCATTATATTTCATAACTAAAGCATCTCGGTATTTTTGTGCGACAGTCGAACTGAACAACATTTTGCCGACAATCAAGTTCTTAAATGCCGGAGTTCGATTGTTCAGATGGTATTGCGCGACAGTACGCTGAATCGTCGAAACTCCTTCGGCGCATTCTTGCATGTCAATCGAATACCGATCGTTGGAATTTAAATTACAAGTGACGTGAATGTTCGGAGCGTTTTCTTGTAACCATTCAAGGCCTTCGCGCGCTTGTCGGCGATTTTCGCGAAACAGAACGACGCGGTTCCAGCTGTAATCGCTACCGCTGAAAGTATTGGGGCCGAAGCCGAACTTCAGGTGTTGATACCAATGGTTTTTCGGTGCCGCCAATTGGCTGATCAGGCGGATTTGCATTTCCATCGGACTGTCGGTGGCATCGAGATGAATGCGAAGCTCGCCTTGGTCCTCATACATGTTGCGATCGTGAGCGCCAAGTATGACGCGATCGAAGCCAAGTTTCGCCGCTTCTTCGGCGCTTGGTTGGTCCTTTACGTACAATGTCGAAAGAGCGAAACCGAGACGCTCGAGGCCGTCATGATAGACGATGGGTTGAATATCGGGGGCCGGGCTCACTCGTATAAAATATTTGCTCAGAATTTCATGTGCTCTTTCGCTATTTTCTTTTCGCACGTCCGATAAGCTCACATTGTTCAACAAATTCACTTCTTTGCTGATAAACTGAGCCATAACGTCTGAAGGAGCTTGATAAGGGATCACGAGTTCTTGATCAGAGTACGTGAGACCACCCCAATCGCCGGCATCACCGATTTGAACGTACACTTCACGAACGAGCCGCTTCGAGTCTTCGTTCAGCTTCGAAAGAGCGATCTCCAGATTTTGCAACCCTTGCACGCAATCGCGGTTTTTTGTCGATGTCGAAAACATCCCTTCATCGCACGACGTGGTGACGCCGAAAGCACCTTGAATGCGGTATTGCAGCTCCTTCGAATAGTCGGTATCGCCGCGCGCGATTTGTTCGACGCGCTGGCCGACTTTCGCCTGCACTTCTGCCGCAGGTGGCGGCATCGGCGGCACCGCGGCGGTTGCCACCGTTGCTAGTAATATTAGACCTGTGGCAAGCGTGAACCCGGTCGCGATGACTCGGTTAGCCCGCCCGTTGATTGATGGTTTCATTTTTACGTTCCTCCTTTAAATGAATCAATGCCGCGTCGACCGAGCCGTATTTGGTCTCCATTTCGGCTAAAAAATTTTGATTTTCGACGAGAAATTTGTACGCCGCTTGCCTATCCAATCCGGCTATGAGGTGCAAATAGGCATAATAAAGTTGCGGCGAGTTTAAGTTCGATTGCGTGACCTGTTCACCTTTCGCCATGAGGTCGGCCCACTTCGATAGTGTCATGCCCTTGAGTGAAACGCCCGGTTGCAAAAACGAAAAGTGCGCCGACGCCTCGCTGTCGAGTTTCGTGAACGCCAGTGAAAACGCCACAAGTGCACCAACCGACATGGCCCATCGGAGTGCAGGCAAATCCACACTCACCTGGGCGCGCTTCAGTAGCGGTGAAACGCCTTTGACCCAGAGAAGTATGGAGCCAACCAATTCGCCGAGAGCCCATGTGACCCGTGCGACTTTCTTTCGTCGTGCTGCCACATTATTTAAATGGCGGACGATATCGGCCGATGTTTTAAAATCGAGCGCACTGCGAAAGCCGAAGACGGTTTCGTGCAAATTCTTAAGATCCTGATGAGTTTGCACCAAAGCTGTCAGCCATTGCATGCGATTGGCTCGTACGCACTGTACTTGGGCCGTGGGGTCGAGCATCGAAATGCCGCCTTCTTGACCCGCGATAGCCAAGCTAAAAAGCACGGTTTCGAACAGTTTGAGCGTGTAAAGCCGGCCCTCGATATTTTTTTTAAGATCAAGGTTTGACCCGTTGTCAGCCAACCAAACGGTCGGCGATAAAAGCTGATCGTAGTATTCGACCAGTTGAGTTCCGACTGCCGCATATAGATGATCGAATCTTTCGCAGTTCGGTGAGCGGCTGGATAGATCGTTGGTCTCTCGTTCAACCTGGGCGAATGACGACTGAAACTCGTTCAGCGCATTCAATCTGGCTCGGGGATCGGTGGACGGAGCAACTCCATCGCGAATTCCAATGTACGTTTGTAGAGTTTGAATTTCGCGGTCCGTTTGCATTTCGTTCACCTCTCCAGCCGATACCATTTGTGTTCCCATTGTCA
This sequence comes from Bdellovibrionales bacterium, assembly GCA_027459485.1. Classification (GTDB taxonomy): domain Bacteria; phylum Bdellovibrionota; class Bdellovibrionia; order Bdellovibrionales; family UBA1609; genus RBG-16-40-8. Next base: position 111,493 of record DAIDIG010000001.1, read on the forward strand.
GGACGATCAACGTCGCCAATCCTTGCTTAATCCAGCGGCTGCGCCAATTGAGTCGGAACTTTCGCTTCGTTTTGCAGTTCCGTCCGCAAATCGTCAGGGAAGTCATTGAGGTTTATTCCTTTTTTAGAGAGTGCAAGTAAGTAATCGTTAACTGTCAGATATCGGGTATTGATCGGATCAAGCGCCCAGAAGGTCAGCAAACCGGACGCGCTGCCGACGGCTGTGGATTGGATCCATTTTTTGCCGGCTTCGCTGGTCAGCATTTGCGACAAGCGTGAGTTGGTTGTCCAATCTTTTACTTGAGTTGTGCCACGTCTGAAGAAGCCGGCCGTGTCTTGAGCCCAGCCACGCATACGACTCGCGGCCATGCCGATAACAGTCGGGCCCGTCGTAATCAATCGATGGCCGTCTTCGGTAATAGTTTCAACTCCACGACCTCGGACGTAGAAATATTCGTAACCTTTCGACGTGATCGTGCGAACCGTTAAGTAGATTGTACCCTCGACCTGGTTCATCGCAAGGTACGGAATTCCAGTTCGGTTGAACTTCAAACCCCGTATAATTTCCATTTGTTCAGGGGCAACAGGGATGACTTCAAACCCACGCGCCAGCTGCGGCGGCAACGCACGGGCCATATCGCGCACAATCACTTGTTCCGGCGTCAAACGGCCGAATCGAGTTTTGAGCGCGCCCATCACGCGAATATAAAGAGAAGGGCGTACTGCTTTCACGACCGGAGAGACTGTTCCGCTCGGTGATACAGTTTCGCCTGTTACAGTTTCGCCAGTTGCGCCTGGGATGGTTCCATTTGTCGATTCGCCGACAGTTCCGGCGACGTCATCGAAAGTTTCAGGGCGGGAGACTTGGGCCGCTTGCTCAACGGCGGCTTCGCTGGCAGCGACTTCAGCTGCCTGTTGCGGAGCCACTCCGGCAGCCGTGGCACCGGCGGCACTTGCCGCACGAGATGCAGCGGTGGCATCTTCAGCGGCCGTCTCAGAGACGATGCCTTCAGCCGCGGATTTGCTGCCGCGCCTAAATAATGAACTGATCCAATCTGAGGTTGTTTGATATCCGCGCTTAATGCCATTCACGATGGCATTTTTCGGTGTCTGCACGATTGAAGAATCAAGTGCGTTGCTGCCGGCATCCACGATCTCAGGGGCGTAAGCACCTGTCACCAGAGCAACAACGGTCGCAGTCCCATATTTAAAGTATCGACCGTAGCGATCGTGATCTTGAATTGTTTGAATCAACCGCTTATTGAGGGCCGTATCGAGAATTTGAACTTTATCCTCATCTTCGGCGGAAAATTGGCCGGCATTGCGCAACTTTAAAATGGCTGCCGAAATTTCGCCCAGCCGAATCGGGGCTTTTCTCTGTGTATCAAAAACTTGATCCACGACTGTTTCGCCAGAGAACGTACCCCTTAAGTACCCAACGAGCAGGCGGCCGCCCTTCGTATTGATTGCCGTGGCTGGCGGTACGTCGTTTGGGATTTGCCCAATACGCGACTGCACGCCGAGGGCGGCTCCGGTAAAAGGGACGAGGAGTCCTCCTCGACTTGTTGAATTCGGAGTACCCGATGTGTTGGTGTGGGATTGGGCCGAATTTTGTGCCGACGTGTTCGCCGTGCCCTTATTGTCTTGGCTCGTATTCGGCGGCGCTGAATTCTTGGTGGAATGCGATCGGGGCGCGCATCCAAACAGAAATAGGATAGCTATGGCGGTGCCCACCACTCGTTCTTTGCTCTTCATGATTTTTCTCCTCTGCGCAAAGCCCCTCAGGTCGTTGGCCGCACGCCACGAAAATTGGCCTGCTGTTGCCTCACGCGAAAAATATTTAACACATCCGACATGGCGTCTTTGCAACGGCCATGCCATTTCGAATGCCGTGTAAGATCGTTGAAAATATTGAGCGGTCGGTTCTAACAGTAACGACCATGTTCAATATTGCCTCGTACGGGGAAGTTCGCCTCGTTGACCATGCGACAATATTTATTGTTTGATGCGCGCATGAAACTGTTAGCTTTTCTACTGTTAGCCGGCTTGGCCGCGGTGACTTCGGCGCAAACACCACGAATGCTGGTCGCGACCTCGCACAGTAAAACAGTTGTCGCACCGGGCTCTGATATCATTGGCGATGCCCGCCACATTCCACCCATCGGGTGGCCGCTTGACCCTATGGTCTATTCATCAGGTTACATTCTCGGCGCTCTCACAGGCGTGCACAAAACAGGCTATGTCATTCAGACGCTCGAGGGGTTCGTCAAAGTCGGTGAGGCCAGCACGAGCGGTGGGTACGTCAACCAGAGATGCTTCAACCAAAAAAAGAACAATATTAAATACGGCCCCAATTATCCGGCTGAGGTGCAAGCGGCTCAAGAGGATTGCACAGTCGAATTGAACCCTTTTCCATTTAGTAATCTCGACGAAGATTTGATCGCTCAGTTGTCATCCGTTGGTACGTCCGAAGTCGTACTGTTTTACAAATCCTATTTCTGGCTACCTTTTGTGCAGTCGCAAAATTATCTAGAAAAAGTCTACTTGGTTGACCCGACGGTATTGCCTCCGAAAGCGACGTACGAAGTCCCAATCCCGATATTGGCGCACGTGCCGCGACTCGTGACGGGCTTCTATGTCGGGCGAATCGTCAAGGCCTCTCTCGACAACGTCATTCGAAAGTCACATCAAGTTGTGATTCAACAAGGCACAGGCGGCGCGATTTATACCCAGGTCAGCGTGCCCAATCATCGACTCTTTCGATTCATTGTGGACGCGATGGCAACCGGGCGCTATTTGCGACTTTATTGGTACGGCTTGATGGAGCCGTTTGCATTCCCTGATAACGTGGCACATGGTTACAAAACTTATCAGTATGCCTACAAGGTTGAACTGTTAAATTAACCTGATCTGCCGCCTTGACTGATCAGTGACCTGCGGCCACGATGTGCTTCACGATGAAAAAAACTCCCGCTCTCCAAAATACACTGATTTATTCGGATGGAGCCTGTTCCGGTAACCCCGGGCCGGGAGGGTGGGGTGCCATTATTATAAAACCTGAAGGTACTGTTCAAGAATTAGGCGGCGGTGAATTGGGCACAACGAACAACCGCATGGAATTGACCGGCGCGATTATGGCACTTCGTGAAGTTGCCGCCGAATCGAGACCCGTCGAATTTTACACGGATTCTACCTACGTCATTCGGGGTATTACGCAATGGATTTGGGGTTGGCGTAAACGGGGGTGGAAGAACGCGCAAGGCGAAGACGTACTTAATCGAGATTTGTGGGAGGCCCTTGGGCGGCTAATCTCGGCTCGAAAAAAGGACTCAGCGGTCGTCTGGCATTATGTGCGCGGCCATCGCGGTACGGCGGGCAATGAAAGGTGCGATGAGATTGCCGTCGCTTACAGCAAGAAAAAATGGGTAGACCTTTATCATGGTCCGCTTCTTCAGTATTCGGTGCCCGTCTATGATTTGCCGGAAGATGAACCTTTACCGGAAATGAAACCACGGGCAGAAAAAGTGGCGCCCTACTCCTACTTGAGTCTGGTTCACGGTGAAGTGTGGCGACACCGGGACTGGCCGTCTTGCGAGCGCAGAGTCAAGGGGCAGCCTAATGCAAAATTCAAAAAGGCCATGGGGCCCGAAGATGAATCTGCCATTCTTACCGAATGGAATGTACCCTCAACTGTCACGATCCGCGAAAACAAATAGATTCGTCTTAGCTTCACAATGTATGATAAATTAATTGTTCAACCATGAGTGGCAAAATGGAACGTAAAAAGATTTTTATTATTCTCGGCGTCTTGTTATCGGTCATCGTGCTTTATTTTGGCTACCAAGCGATCATGTACGTATCGACAGATGATGCGCAAATTGATGGGCACTCGGTATTGCTGGCCGCGAAAGTCGGCGGGTACGTTACGGCTGTGCACGTGATCGACGGTCAAAAAGTAAAAAAAGGCGAAGTGCTTGTTGAAATTGATGACCGCGATTACAAAAACACTCTCGATCAAGAGCAGGCGGATCTCGACGCGATTCAGGTGAACCTGCAAGACGCTCAGCGAAACTTCAACCGATTATCCGAATTGTTTAAAAACGGCGCGGTCTCGCGCCAGCAGTACGATAACGCTTCGGCCGCGTATTTCAGCGCGAAAGCCAAATTCGACGCAATGACCGCGCAAGTCGCGCAAGCGAAACTCAATTTAGAAAATACAAAAATCATGGCGCCGGATGACGGCATTATCGCCAGAACTTCCGTTGAGGTCGGGCAACTCGCGAGCCCCGGCGTACCCCTCGTCGGTTTCGTCGACTCAACAGAGAGATGGGTGACCGCCAACTTTAAAGAAACGCAACTGTCGGGCATCCGCCCTGGAGCTAAGGCTGACCTGAGTGTAGACGCCATTTCGTCCGAAACATTTCACGGTCGTGTCGATTCGCTTAGTAGCGCCACAGGCGCAACTTTTAGTTTACTACCGCCAGATAACGCCACCGGCAATTTTACGAAAGTGGTGCAGCGGGTACCGGTGCGGATTTCACTGCCTGGTTTGACCCGTCATCAAATAGAGGAGTTGCGGGTCGGGCTTTCTGTCATCGTCAAAGTGCACAAACACTAGCACCTGGAAAATAAATGACGACACTGAGTCGCCAATCTAAACTTATCATATTTGTCGCTGTTTTGGCGTCGATGCTCGAGATTATCGACACGTCAATCGTGAACGTCGCGCTCCCCACAATGATGGGCAATCTTGGTGCCACCCTCGAAGATATCAGTATGGTGGTAACGGGTTACGTCGTGGCGAATGCTATCGTGTTGCCGGCTTCAGCATGGTTGGGCGAGACATTTGGGCGCCGCCGTTACTATCTGGGGTGTATACTGATTTTCACTGCGGCATCGGTGGCGTGTGGTCTGGCGCCGAATTTGGTTTTTTTGACGATTTTTCGAATTGTACAGGGCTTGGCCGGCGGCGCGTTGCTGCCGACGTCGCAAACTCTTTTGTATGAACAGTTCCCACCCGAAGAGGCCGGTACGGCCGGCGCACTGTTCGGGATGAGCGTCATGATCGGCCCGGCGCTCGGTCCGGTCATTGGCGGGTATTTGACGGACCACTTCGGATGGCGCGCAATTTTCAATATCAATTTGCCACTTGGGATCATCGCCTTTTTTGCTGGGCTTTTGTGCATTTTCGACCGGGAATCAAAAGAAAATCGCGCCCAAAGAGATTTCGATGCCCTCGGGCTTGGGCTTCTGATTGCGGGCATTGGGTGTCTGCAGTTCATGCTCGAACGCGGCCAGGCCGACGATTGGTTTTCTTCTACGGCGATTACAATGTGCGCGGCCGTAGCGATGGTAGCAATACCGACATTTATTTGGTGGGAGCTTCGAGTGAAACATCCCATAATCAACTTGCGATTATTCAAATATTCGTGCGTTCGTAATGGTGTTTTGTTGGTGGCGGCGCTGGGGCTTTTTTTATACGGCCTCGTCTTTGTGCTCCCAGTATTTTTAACGCGCACATTTAATTACGATGCGACTCAAATCGGAGAACTATTTATACCAGGTTCGATCATTACCATGATGATGATGCCGTTCATCGGCAAGCTCATGCAGCGACGGACAAATCCAAAGATCCTGATTTTCATCGGGCTGGTTTCGCTCGAAGTGTGTATGTTGATCATCACCAACTTTTCTCCACTGACATCTAAATGGAGTTTGCTAGATATGCTCTACGTGCGGGGTTTTGGTCTCGCCTTTTTGTTCGTGCCGATCAATGCCTCGATCATGAGTCAGTTCGTCGCGCCTGAAATGGGCGAGGTGTCAGGCTTGATGAATCTATTTAGACAGCTCGGCGGCAGCATGGGGATTGCTCTCATTGCCACACTCATGTCGTCGAAGATGAGTCAAAATTATGCGGATTTGGCGAGCCGCGTGACATTGCTCAGTTCGCCGGGGCGGCAGGCATTTTTTCAATCGACAGCGGCAATGTCCTCGAAGATGAATGATTTGGTCGGATGGTCCGTGCATCATCGAGCGGCGCTGCAGCTTTTGCAATTTCGCGTCTTGAATCAGGCCTTCATGCTCACGTTTTTACAGCTCATGTGGATCATCATGGGAATTTTTGCGCTCTCGCTAATTCCGCTTTGGATGTTAACGTATCACCGGACGCCCAATGCTCGTGGAGGAGCTGCGACAGGCGCGCATTAGCTGGACGTTACCCCAGGATCTTGGTCTGGAGCTTCTAAGCCTCGACTCATGGGCTCGCGCTCTGAGGCCGATAAACATGGCATGGAAGACGCAAAACCAAAAGATACGATTCTTATCGCTGAAGACTCAATTCCAAATCAAAAAATATTGCAGCATCTACTCGTGAAGCTCGGCTTTGACGTGATTGCGTGCAACAACGGTGCTGAAGCATGGGGCAAAATTAAAGATCAAGAAACAAAAAATCTCGTCGGCATTTTTTCTGACATGATGATGCCGGAGCTCGATGGGCTATCGCTCCTAAAGAAATTGCGCGCCGAAGACAAATTCAAAGAACTGCCGTTCGTTTTTATATCGGCCGTATCTGACAAAGACCAAATTATTGCGGCGAAGTCGCTTAAGGTAAACGGCTATATTTTAAAACCGGTCACGTTCGATAAAGTGCTGACGAAATTGAAACAGCTTTTTCCGGATCGGGTATTTCCGAAGCTAGCCGCTTAATTGCCGGGTAGGGAAGGTCACTGAACGTGGGCGCCATCGTCATAAACACGCCAAAACTCGTAAAGAGGCTCGACGAAATTCCTTCATTGCCTTCGGTCGTCTACGAATTGAGCCGCGTGATTAACGACCCCATGTCATCGACCAAAGACGTTGAGCGAATCATGTCGCAAGATATCGGCATGACGACAAAAGTGTTGAAGCTCGCGAACTCGGCCTACTATGCAATCCCCGGCGGCGTCACAAGCCTATCGCGCGCTATCGCGTTTATCGGGTTTGATACGGTTCATCAGTTGGTGCTTTCTGCGTCGATCATAAGCGCCCTTGACGTAAAGGCCGGGGCAAAATTCGATATCTCTGAATTTTGGAAGCACTCCATCGCCGTTGCGATCGCGAGTGAAACGATCGCGAAGCACATAGCCCACCCGACGCCGTCGGATCTCTTTACCTGCGGGCTCGTTCACGACATGGGCAAAGTGGCCCTTTATATCGCCGAGCCGGACGCATTGACTCAACTGAGTGAGCTTGCGACGTCGTCGAATAAAACCTTTTACAATATCGAGCTGGAGCAAGGTGTCACTCCGCACAGTGAAATCGGCCGGTTGCTAGCCGAGAGGTGGCAATTGCCGAAATCGCTACAAGCGGCCATTCGATTCCACCACGTGGGCGAGATAGGGCGACGGGCGGACCTCTCATCGGATTTCAATCAAACGGTCGATATCGTGATGCTGGCCAATTTACTTATCCACGCCCTCAAATTCGGTAACAGTGGGCATAGGTCCATAGAGGGAGCTCCGGTTGAACTTCTCAACCGTCTGCACATCCACCAGGTAGCGGACATGCCAGTTATCATTAGAAAAATCAAATTTCAGCTCGAGCAAGGCTCCGATTTCATCAAAATGATTGCCGGTCAGGACGGTGGCGCTGAGGCGACAGGCGCGCGAAAGGTTTCATGAGCGCGAAACCGAAAATGCCGTCGCCTGAGATTTATCGTATCATCGTGCAAGAGGCGACGATGGCGATCCTTGTCGTTAAATCCGACGGTGGTTTTATGTATGCCAATCAGTTGGCGCGCGACCTTTTCGAACTGCCGTTTGAGGCCGACATAGCAAAATACCGCGTCGAGCAATTGTTTCCGACCTCCACGAGTGACAAGCGGAGCAAGACATTGAGCGGAGATATCCTTGAATTGCAAGGGCTCATTCAAGAGATTCTCGTTCGAAAAATAAACGGGCAGAACTTTTTTGCTACGATCGGCATTAAACACGTCGAAATCGAAGGGGATAAAATTCTTCTTTTGATGGTTCAAGATGTTACGCGACAAAAAAAACTGCAAAGAGAAATCACTGAAAAGCAATCGGCGATTCATCAGGCTTACCAGGAGCTACTCCATCAAAATAAACAGCTGAAAGATCTCGATGTGGCGAAAAACCGCTTTATCGCCACCACCACGCATGAGTTGCGAACACCGCTTTCTGCGATCGTCGCGTCAGCTGAAATTTTGAAACTGAAACTTTACGACACGACAGAACAGCTCGATGAGTTTGCGGAGATGATCTACAACCAAGGTCAGCACATGCTGGATCTCGTTAATGACATCCTCGATTTTGCGAAAATTCAGGCTAACCGAATGGACTATTTTATCGAACAGCGTGATCTCAAGACGCTGGTTAAAAACGCGGTGGAAGGTCTCGCGGTGATGGCCGAAGCCGCAAGCGTCTCGATTTCTTTTGTCGAACCGGCTTTTGATACGCATTGCTATTACGATGACCTTCGCATGCGGCAAATTGCTGCCAACATTATTAATAACGCGATTAAATACAATCATGCCGGCGGCCGCGTTGAAGTGTTTTTCGTCCAGAATGGGGCGATGATCGAAATGCATGTGATAGATACCGGCCCCGGTATTGCCGAGAGCGACAGAGAAAAAATATTCAATGAGTTTGAAACTCTGGGTAAAATTGCCAACCACTCCAAGGGTACCGGGCTTGGCATGCCGATTAGTCAGCGCATGATTCGAGCCATGGGTGGTGATATCTACTTCAACAGTACGGTCGGCGTCGGCACTGAGTTTTGGATCACCGTCCCGAAAGAAAAGATATTGGCTGACGAGAATTATCGCTCGCGTCCCGACTCGACCGGTGATCTCGCCGCCTAGTAAACACAATCTACGGCTTGGTACCTTTTTGTGTCGCTAAGGTATCATCTTTAATGATAAATTCAGCCCTATATGAAAAACGGAAACTGGACGGCGGCCGCAGAGCTGCTTCTTGCCACCTCGATCTGGGGTTTTGGCTTCACGGCAACTATTTGGGCTCTTCGCGCCTTTGATACGGTCACCATCACCATCGGCCGATTTTCTATCGCTTTTGTTATCGGTGCCATAATACTGATGCTGAGCCCAGGCCTTCGCCATCATTTCAATCGACGTACGTTTCGCATGAGTCTGTGGCCTGGGATATTACTTGGCCTCACATTGGTTTTACAGACGTGGGGTCTCGAATACACATCGGCTACGAACAGCAGTTTTATCACCACTCTCTATGTTGTCTTCGTTCCGCTGATCGAAGTCGCCTTTTTGCGAAAGCCTAAAATCGGGGTGTTCCATTTTTTATGGGTTGCGGTGGCCTTGATCGGCACCGGTTTGATGGTGAATCTTCATCTCGGGCATTTTAGTGAGGGTGACATGCTCACACTCGCCTGTTCAGTTACCGCCGGGTTGCAAATCGTTATTATTGGCCGTGATAGTCGCCAGATTGAATCACCTTTTGCCTACAATACCTTTCAAAGTTTTTGGGCGAGCTTGATCGGCCTCTTATTTTTACCGATTTATCCGCAGCACTATATTCGTCACGCAGATTGGCGCGCGCTTGTGGGAGTGGTCTCGCTCACCCTCGGCTCGACACTGTTCGCATTCTTTCTTCAAGTTCGCGCGCAGAAGACGCTGCCAGCTTCGATCGCTAGCCTACTCTGTTTGCTCGAATCGCCGTTTGCTTCGCTGTTCGCGTTCTTTTTAATCGACGAAAAAATCACAGGTCTTCAGCTGGTCGGCGGTTTTCTTATATTTCTGTCTGCTTTAGGGGCGACGATGAGTGGCTTTGCCGCTCAAGGTAACGGATAATCTCTTCGGCGACGTTGATATCGGTTGTGGATTCGATGCCTTCAAGACCCGGCGACGAATTCACTTCAAGAACCATCGGCCCATGTTTGGAACGAATGATATCGACGCCCGCAACTCGAAGCCCTAAATCGCGAGAGGCACGGACTGCAATTTTGCGCTCTTGATCGGTGATTTTAACTTTTTGGGCTGAACCGCCGCGGTGTACATTAGAGCGAAAATCGCCTTTGGCGGCTTTGCGAAGCATCGCCGCTGCAACCTTGTCGCCCACTACGAAAAGGCGCAGATCGCACCCACGGGCCTCGCCGATAAAATCTTGCACTAGGATATCCGATCGTAAACCGCAAAATGCCTGAATGACCGACTCTGCGGCTTTTCGCGTGCGCGTGAGAACAACTCCCAAACCCTGGGTGCCTTCGACGAGCTTTACAACAAGGGGCGTGCCCCCGACGACGTCGATCAAGCCGCCCACATCATTTGTGGAATGCGATGAGCCTGTATCGGGAATCATAAAACCCTTACGGGCCAATGTTTGTAGAGCGCGCAATTTATCTCGTGAGCGCGTGATACCGAGAGACGAGTTCATGCAAAAAGTTTTCATTATCTCGAATTGGCGCACGACCGCCGCGCCGAAAAACGTATGCGAAGCGCCCACACGCGGGATCACGGCATCAAAGTCGTTGAGCTCGCGTCCGCCATAAAAAATCGTACATTCTTTCGGGGTTAGCTTCAGGTAACAGCGCAGGTAATTTACAAGCTCGACCCTATGGCCGCGCTTTTCGGCTTCAAAAACGATGCGACGATTCGAATAATTATTTGGGTTAGTTGTTAAAATGCCGATTTTCATAAAGAGCCTGAAGCCTTTTGGTAATAGCTCGAGTCAAAAGTTATTTCTTTTCAGCCATTCATCGTCCAAGAATTTCGACATGTAATTGCGAACGCCGTCGGGGACGAGCACGACGAGGTTTTGCCCCTTTTTCAGAGACGGCGCGCAGGCAAACGCCGCTTGCAAGGCCGAGCCGGTCGAGCCTCCGCAAAGAATTCCTTCTTCGCAAATCATCCGCCGCGCGAGCCGGAACGTATCGCGATCATTGGTCTTTACCCAGCGATCGACCTTCACGTTTTTCATAACATTCGGGATGAAATCGTAACCAATGCCTTCAACCGCATAAGATTTCACTTCACCCGGGCCGGCCAGGATTGAGCCTTCGGGGTCAGCACCAACAATTTGAATCTTGGCATTTTCTTCTTTCAAGCGATCGGCTACACCGGCAAGGGTGCCACCCGTCCCTGCGCCGATCACCACCATGTCCACTTTACCGTTCAAATCTTCAAGAATTTCAGCGGCCGTCGTCTCATAGTGAACGCGTGGGTTATCGTCGTTGCCGTATTGGTCGAGAATGTGCGCGTTCGGCAATTCTTTTTGCAATTTCCGCGCGACGCTGATGTGACTTTCGGGCGCATCATAGGCCGCTTCGGTGGGAGTGCGAATGATCTTGGCACCGAGCGCCTCAATCACCACCTGTTTTTCGCGGCTCATTTTTTCAGGCATGGTGATAATAACCTTGTAGCCGAGAACAGCGCCCGCGAGCGCAATACCGATGCCGGTGTTGCCTGAAGTTGCTTCGATCAATGTGTCGCCGCGTTTGACTCGCCCTGATTTCTCGGCTTCAAGCACCATGCGGTATGCGATTCGATCTTTGACCGATCCGCCTGGATTAAAAAATTCGCATTTTGCCCACATTGTGCATTCAAATTCTTTGCCAATGCGATTGAGGCGGACAAGTGGAGTGCGCCCGATCGTTTCAAGAATATTATTGTAAATCATTTTAGCCCCGCAGTTTCGGCAGAGCCTATCTCAACTGAGCGGTGGATCTCAACAACGCAGCGCATGTGTTTTGAAGCAAAATCCGCCGGGCCTCGACCGTTTCGCGAATATGCGGCTGCCACGTGGGGTGCGCCCCAGGTTTGAGCACATCCGTCACCAGCAAACCGGCTACAGTAGGAACTTTGAAGCAATTGCCCAAGGTGAAAAGGGTGGCGGTCTCCATATCCACAAGTTGGGCACCTTGTGCGTGGGCTTGGGCCAAACGGGCAGGGGTTTCGCAAAAAAGCGCACCGGTGCTCCATACTGTCTCGATCGCGACGACATTAGTATTTCTAGAGACCAAACCGTCGAGCTCGCCTGAATTTTGCGGTCGTTCGATGCGGCGATTGTCATCTGGCAAATCCAGATATTGCGCGATCAATGAGGGCGCGGCGAGTGCCGCCGTCGGGAACACCACATGGCCGGGCTCGACCGTGTTGCCTCCGTCGCGCATCGAAGCCTCTTCGAATACAATGGCACCCGCTTGACCGAGCAAGATAAATTTTTGCGCGCCGTAATGAAGCGCCATTTCGAAATAAAATGCGAGCGAGGGCGACCCGAGGCCGAGGTTCGAAAGTACAGTCAATTCGTCGCCGAAGCGTGTGGCATGAGCGCCGAAAAATGAATCTTTTGTTGCCGTCAATATCCCGATCGATTTGGGTACGGGTTGATTTAAAAAATTAAAAATCACAATTGGCGCGAGCCGTGTTTCATTGGTGGCCGCACCCAGTGCTTGCGCGAGACGGTCGGGAGTTATGAGCGCTTTCGTTTTGTTCATACAAAGAAAATTTACCAACCGTGCAATGCTCGTCACAAGAAGTGACTGATCAATTGACAGAAATTGAAAATTTGACAGTCGCGAGCCCTATGCGGCGGAGTTATAATCTGAAGGCATGAAGGTGCTAAAGGTTTCACTATTTTTCAGCCTAATTATCGTCGGCGCTTTGATGAATTGTGGCTGTGATTCTGTATTTGATTTGTACCCTCCCCACGGCGAAATATATTATTACGAAGCGCCGTCGCCAGCCGAAGCTCAAAAGATGGCGAGAGAAGCCACCGTAGACTGCCAGTCGTTCTCTTCGTGTTCGTCGTCCGTCGGCCTTCTGACCGGCAATACCGGAGCAAATGCGTACCAGTGCACAGCATTTTTGGTGGCACCACAGATCGCCATCACCAACAGCCATTGTATCCCCCGCGATTTGGCGGCGGCGGGCAGCGATTGCTCGAATCGGATTTGGTTGCATTTTCCTGAGACATCAGAATATTTGGCGACCTCGGCCAAATGCTCACGTGTAATCGAAGCGACGACTTTGATCGGCCTGCGCGATTCATCACTGGGCGAAACGTATAGTAAGCTTCAGCCTGATTTTGCCGTGATCGAGTTAGACCGACCGGTCAATCGCTCGGTGATACCGATTAGTCGCGATGGCTTTCAAAATGAACGCAATTACACGATCGATAAAGTGGACCCGGTGCCAGGCTACAGTCACATTAAAGGCCGCCTGGTATCGATCGAATGCACCGCCAAATACGGCGACGCGCCCGCTTCGCAGTTCAACAGTTCAAATATTTTTTTCGATAACTGTGACGTGGTTTCGGGCAACTCGGGTTCGCCTGTGCGGGATGGTGCCGGTGCCGCCCACGGCGTGGTGCAGGCGATTTCGGTGCCGACCGACGCTCTGTCGCAAACGCGAGATCCGCTGAAGCAATTCGAAATTATGGCCAAAGCCCCGCGCATGGGCACGAATTTTGCGTGTTTAAATTTGCCCGCTGTTGTTGGCGCCCCTGAAATGCCGTCGACTTGTGGAGCTTTGTCAGCGTCTCGCTAAACAAAACTCTAATCGGGAGTTACCCGCTGATAGTCGGGCACGACAACCTGAGGTCGTCGCCGGTTGGCTGGGCCCCAGCCTTTGTACAACTGCTGGCGCGGCCGAATGTAAAAGAAGTAAAATAGTATGCCGGCAAAGGCGCCGCCGAGATGTGCGCCATGACCGATCGGCAAACCGCCGCCGTGCGCTTGCGCGACGAGCCCCCAAACATCCAGGCCCATGAATGCAATGGCTCCAATGAGCGCAGGGATCGGGATGAGACCTAATATGTAAAGCCGCAGCCGCGGGAACATAAGCGCAAAGACAAGGACTAGGCCCGAAATCGCGCCCGATGCGCCGAGCGCCGCCTGATCGGGTTGATGCAAAATATAGTTTGAAACCATCGCGTGCACGAATGAGCTGATCACGCCGCAGCTTAGATACATAATAATGAAAAGGCGCCGCCCGAGAACTTTTTCAAGCACCATCCCGAAACTGTAGAGAACGTACATATTGATGAGAATGTGCCAGACTGCGAAGTGAGAAAAAACGGCAGTGAGAAGTGTCCAGTACCGCCCGGCCGCAAGCGCCTTCCAGCTGATCAAGAAATTCGACACCATAAAGGTCGAATTTTCGCCCAATGCGTGCCACATGAAGAAAACGAGTATGTTTAGAAAAATAAGCGTGCGAACCATGTTGATATCAGCGTATCAGGAATTTTGTTGAAAGTCGCTCCTATCTGAACATAATAGGCCATGTGGCGCACCTTTGGCGGCCGGGGACTTAATGAATTTTTCACCTATTCAATTCGATGCCGAAGCTCTCGAGACGATGATCGGAGGGCAAACTTTTTTAGATGTTCGCCGCCTGTCGATTCAAAATCGTGAGCAGGGGTGTTCATTTTTTAAAGCCTACGGTTATGATGTGCAAAACGACGAAGATCTCAAAAAGCTCTGGGCCTACCACCGCAAAGCTGTCACTTATATTCAGGACGAACTTCTCTCGCCTGGCGAACTTGTGCCGGTGCGACTGAGCGACCCGAACGAGCTCGGCGACATTGTGAATCTTCTCATCATGGCTTCAACGACCGGCGGGGATCTTCAACGGTGGTCCAATGCGATCTTGAAGGTGATGCATGTTTTCGTCCATCTCGAAAACGATTTATTTTCGCAGTTTTCGAACGACATTCAAAATCAGATTCTCAACCCGATTCAAACTCATATTCACGAAGATCCGGTGATCGGCACGACTCTCGGGCCGGCGCTGGGGCCACAGTCAATCGTCCTGAAGAAATTTGAAGTGAAGCCGTTCAAAGCGACGGCGTCTTCGGTGACAAAGTTGCTCGCCAAGCGCGAATTGGTGGCGTTTCGTCTTCTTGATAAGATCGGTGTCCGCATCGTCACCAAGTACCTGTTCGACGTCTTTCGCGTGCTCGAGTATTTTTTAGATCACAACATTGTGAGTTTCGCGCACAATATCCCCGACCAGTCGAACAACACGCTCTACCCGCTCAATCTTTTTTTTGAAACGATGGAGAGCCTCGCGCGCGAAAGCGAATACACTCCCGAACAAATGGATAAATTTTTGTGGGAGCGTCTCGCGGGCAATTCGAATCGCGCCAAGTACAATGAAAAGGTCAATTCGTTCTCGAGTCAGGAGTTTCGCTTCATCAAATTCATCACCCGTCGTCTCGTGCGCATCGACAACGGCGGCTCGGACGGCAAATCGCTCAGTTTTTTCTACCCGTATGAAGTGCAAATCGTCGATTACGAAACGTATTTGAAAAATACCACGGGGCCGGCATCGCACGATCTCTATAAAAAGCGACAGATTGAAAAGGCGCGCGAGCGGATATTGAACCCGGCCGGTGATGGTGCCGGCGACAATGGCGCCGGCGTTCGAGGCGCCAATACGTGAAGGTCGTTTACGTTGCGCGATCCATTTTGGCGGTCGGCTACTTTTTGGTCGCGACCATTGTTCTGGGGTCTTCGTTAATTGCGAGTGTCGCGATACTTCAATCGGGTTGGCTTCCGAATCGTCTAGCGGCCAACGTGAGAAGTTGGCGGAATAGATCGATCGATTTCTTGTCGTGGGCATGGGGGCGTTCTATTCAATGGGCGTTCAACATGCATGTTCACCTGAGCGGTGAAGAGAATATTCCGCAAGGCGGCTGCTTATTCGTATTCAATCACACGAGTCACTTCGATATTTTATCGATATACGGTCGATTGAAAAAGAGCGCACGGTTTGGAGCAAAAATCGAACTATTTAAAATACCGCTATTCGGGAATGTGCTGAGATCGGCCGGGATGCTCCCCATCGTTCGCACGGACCGGGCCGCGGTATTAAAGTTGTACAGTGAGTCCATTTCGCGCGTGCACGCGGGCGAGAGTTTTTTACTCGCGGCTGAAGGCACGCGGCAAACTGCGCCCGGTATCGGTACAAAGTTCAAATCTGGGCCGTTTATATTCGCCATCGACGGGCAATTCCCCATTGTGCCGATCGTGATCAAAGGCGCGACGGCTTGCTTGCCGAAAGGGAGAATGTTGCCGTGCACGGATCGCTGGCGCTACGATATTTTTTTAAAAATCCTGCCGCCGATCGCCACGAAGGGTCTGACTCTCGAGAATCGCGACCAGTTAAAGACGCAAACCCGCGAGCAAATGGCGCGGGAGTACGAGCGGCTTGGGTAGAGACGAAGCTTTGCGTCACGCGCGCGTCCAACCTGGCAATTCGCGGGTTAGAAGCTAGACCTTTAAACGCGCGCGCTGTACGCTTTCAGCTAATGTCGAAAAGTAGTAGTTGCTTTTTAAAATTGGCGCCGTTGAGTGCGGCGATACTCGCGCCACTCGTGATGACACTCGCGGCACTCGTCACAATTGCGCCCGCAAAAACAGCCCATGCCGATGAAAAAGTCGGCACCTTTTCGCTCGACAATATTGTGTTGCGGCCGACGTATCTTTCGCAAGAAGGGCAGGGTGGGCGGTTTTCGCTCGAAGATTCGCAAATCGGGCTTTCGTGGCGCAAAGACCGGCACTGGTCGGCGCATTTTGACCTCGGTGATACCTCCTACCGCAATTTGCCGATTTACTACGGCCAGAATTCTCCGATGTACACGGGGCAGAACACAGCGCAGTTCGGTCTCGTCGACGGTTACGCTGAGTATGACGGAGTTTACGGTCGCGTGCGCGCCGGTTTATTACCGGTCGATTTCGGTTACGAGGGCACGCTCGACCCCGCTCATCGCTATTTTTTCTACTCGCAATCCATCGCCAATCGTCTGGTGGCGCTCGACGATGAGGGAGTCAGCTTTTACACCGAACACGAAGGTTTTTTTACCGAGCTTGTTTTGCATAACGGTTCGGGCGATCAAAGTAACAGCGGCAATGTGTGGGTAACCGGCAATTGGGGTTACGCCTATATGCAAAATTTCAAGTGGGAAATGTCGCTTCAGACAGGTTACATCCCCGGCAGCGCGACGACCAATACGCAAAACGTGACCGTGGCCGATTTTCAACCCGGTGTGATGGCGCGAGTGCGAAACGGCGTGATGTATGTCGAATACAGCCCGGTCTACTGGGATGCCATAGCTGAAATTGGCGGCGGTGAATTGGTGCAAGATAGCAAAACGAGCCGCTATGATTATCAGCTGGCGCAAGTCACTCACAATTTCACGCGCAATCTTTCGGCCGGCATGCGGTACGACTTTTACAATCCGAATATGGGGATGTCGGGTCTCGGCCAAACCGAAATGACGGCGCTTCTCATGCTGAAATCGGATGACGGCACATCCGATTTACTGTTCGAAGGCACGAAACATTTTTACGAAACAAACCAGATCCATGACGATCAGTTGCGTGTGGTGTGGCTGCTCACGCCGTTCGCTAGATAGGAGCTAAAATGAGTTCATCGATAAAAAAAATCGGCGTCGTCGGCGCGGGCCAAATGGGCAATGGCATTGCTCAAGTCGCCGCGACCAAAGGCCTCAACGTGACAATGACGGATGTCTCGGATGAAGCTCTCAAAAAAGGGATGGCGACCATCGAATCGAGCCTCGATCGGTTAATTAAAAAAGAAGTTTTGCCGGCGGCCGAAAAGGCGAAAATTTTGGCGCGTATTCAAACCTCGCGCGAACTTTCAGCGCACAAAGATGCCGACGTTGTGATCGAGGCCGCTCCCGAAATGTTGGATTTGAAACAGAAAATATTCAAAGAACTCGATCAGGTGTGTGGCGCAAAAACGCTTTTGTGTTCGAACACATCTTCGATTTCGCTGACGAAGATCGCTTCGGTGACGAAGCGGCCGACTCAGGTGGCGGGTATGCACTTCATGAACCCGGTGCCGCTCATGCAACTTGTTGAACTGATCCGCGGTTTGCAAACTTCGGATGAAACATTCGCGCAAGTGAAGCAGCTGGCCGAGGTGATGGGCAAGACATTTATTGTCGCGAAAGATATACCGGGTTTCGCCATCAACCGCGTTTTGTGCCCGATGATCAATGAAGCGATTTACGCTGTGTATGAAGGCGTCGCCACTGTCGAAGATGTCGATGTCGGGATGAAACTCGGCACCAATCAACCGATGGGGCCTCTGCAACTTGCGGACTTCGTTGGTCTCGACACACTCCTTGCCATTATGAACGTTTTGTACGACGGCCTCGGTGACCCGAAATATCGGCCGTGTCCGCTTCTGATCAAGTACGTCGAAGCCGGCTGGTATGGGCGCAAAAACGGCCGCGGCTTTTATGATTATACGAAGCGCGCGTAAAAAGTTCATCTGCGGCCCATTATTCCCGAACAGGAGGTTCACATGTCCTTTGAAACTTTGGAACTCACACGTGAAGGGGCAATCGCGACACTCACGCTCAATCGTCCGAAGGCGCTCAATTCTCTCAACGCGCGGATGATTCAAGAGCTTGGTGAGTGCTTGGGGTCGATTCGAGAAGACTCCTCGATTCGATGTTTGCTTGTGACGGGCGCTGGCAAAGCGTTTGTCGCGGGCGCCGACATCAAAGAAATGGACGAGCGTGACCCGGCCACCGGCAAACAAATGGCCGAAGACGGCCAACGCGTTTTTCAAATTCTTGAGGAGCTGCCGTTTGCCACCATCGCGGTGGTAAATGGTTTTGCTTTAGGTGGCGGACTTGAGCTCGCGCTCGCGTGCGATTTTATTTTGGCGTCGAAGACGGCGAAGATGGGGACGCCCGAAGTGACGCTCGGGTTGATTTGCGGTTATGGCGGCACGCAACGGCTTACGCGCGCTGTTGGGCCGAAGCTCGCGCGCATGATTACGCTGACGGGGGATATTTACACCGCTGAACAAATGGAAAAATGGGGCGTCGTCGCGATGACGTTTGACTCCTCGAACCTACTCGAAGAAGCCAAAAAAATTGCAAACAACATCAGTCAGCGCAGCCCGAAAGCGATTAAGCTCACGAAGCAGGCAATATCTCGGGGAGTGGAGCAAACTCTCGCCGAAGGGTTAAAGCTTGAAGCGGAGCTTTTTCGCCAGGCTTTCGTTTCGGAAGACAAACGCGAAGGTATCCGGGCCTTTATCGAAAAGCGCGCCCCGCATTTTACGGGGCGGTAAACGGGCTTTTGACCGCAATTTGAAGTTCAAGTAAGCTTTCGCATTATGCCTTACAAACCCTCCCGACCGGTGCGAATTATCACTGCCGCCTCTTTGTTCGACGGGCACGACGCCAGCATCAATATCATGCGCCGAATTTTGCAAGACATGGGCGCTGAAGTGATTCACCTAGGTCACAATCGCTCAGTGAGTGAAGTGGTGACGGCCGCACTGCAAGAGGGAGCGCAGGGGATTGCCGTCAGCTCGTACCAGGGCGGGCACATGGAATACTTCAAGTACATGAAAGATCTTTTGCGCGAAGCCGGCGCGCCTTACGTAAAAATTTACGGCGGCGGCGGCGGTGTCATCGTTTACGACGAAAAGCGCGACCTTGAACAATACGGTATCGATCAGATTTTTCACCCCGACGACGGTCGGCGACTCGGCCTCGAGGGGATGATTGAAACGATCGTGCGTGGTTGCGATTACGATTTGATCGCGGCGGCGAAGAAGACCGCCGAGGCGAAACGGCACGAACTCATCCCTCATCGTAACTTGGGGTTGTTTGTTTCTGCAATCGAAGAAAATGCGAAGACGAATGACTGGCGCGAGAGACTTTCGGGTTTTCGTCGGCCGGCGGATAAATCGGCTCCTCTAGTATTAGGTGTCACCGGTACGGGTGGCGCCGGTAAATCGAGCTTGGTCGACGAACTGATTCAGCGCTTTCTCAATGTATATCCCGGCATAAAAATCGGCGTGGTCTGCGTAGACCCGTCTAAGCAAAAGACCGGCGGTGGATTGCTCGGTGACCGCATCCGAATGAATTCAATTTCTCGTGACGGAGTCTTCATGCGCTCGATGGCGACTCGTGGATCGGGGCGTGAAATCTCCGGCGGTTTGCCGCAAGTTTTGACGGCGCTCAAAGATTTGGATTTTGATTTGTTGATCGCCGAAACGTCGGGGATCGGTCAGGCGAGCTCCGCTATTCTCGACGTGTCAGACATGAGTCTTTACGTCATGACGGCGGAGTTCGGCGCGCAATCGCAGCTCGAGAAAATCGACATGATCGACTACGCCGATCTCATCGCGATCAACAAGGCCGATCGTCGTGGAGCGGACGACGCCCACAGAGATGTGTCGAAGCAGTACCGTCGCTCACGTAAAATATTCGATACGAACGTCTCGGTGCCGGTGTTTCTCACGCAAGCGTCGAATTTCAACGACCGCGGAGTGAACGCGCTCTTTTTGGCATTGTGCGAAAGGTTGAATCGGCCGATCGCCATTGCTCAACGTGAGCGCTTGCGCGATACCGACAAGCAAACAATCGTGCCGACTGATCGGCAAAATTATTTGGCCGAAATTACGTCGACCGTTCGTAAGTATAAGGCCGACGTCGAAAGTAAAGCGCAGGCCGCGACCGAACTGTTCGCCATTCAAACCGTTCGAAGCGCGGCGACGGCAAAAGATGAATGGGCGCAAAGAGAAAATGCTCTTCGGGCGAAATTCACCACCGATGAATGGCGCGAACTTGAACGGTTCGATGAGTTGCGCGCGCAATATTCGGGCGACGAACTCGTGTACCATGTGCGTGGGCGCGAAGTTCGTAGAAAGCTAACGAAAACTTCGCTTAGCGGGTTGAACATACCGAAAGTGGTCGTGCCGCGCATCAGCGACTGGGGCGATCGCTTTCGCTACCTGGCCCTTGAGAACGTGCCGGGAAAATTCCCGTACACCGCGGGGGTATACGAATTAAAACGCGTTGAAGAAGATCCGATTCGCATGTTTGCGGGCGAAGGCCCGGCCGAGCGCACGAATAAGCGGTTTCACTTTCTCTCGAAAGATTTACCGGTGAAGCGACTTTCAACCGCATTCGACAGCGTCACTTTGTATGGTTTTGACCCCAATCTTCGGCCCGATATTTACGGCAAAGTGGGCGAGAGCGGAGTGAGTATCTCGACCCTCGACGACATGAAACGCTTGTACGAAGGCTTCGATCTTTGCGACCCGAAGACGTCGGTTTCGATGACGATCAATGGCCCTGCACCTATGATTCTCGCGTTTTTCATGAACACGGCGATCGATCAGCGGGCTGACAAAGAAGAGAAAGCGCTTGGGCGAAAACTGACAGCCGACGAGCGACAGAAATTGGAGCGAGAAACGCTCGAAGTCGTACGCGGCACAGTACAAGCCGACATATTGAAAGAAGATCAAGGGCAAAACACTTGCATTTTCTCGACCGATTTCGCGCTCAAGATGATGGGTGACGTGCAGGCGTATTTCATCGATCACAATGTGCGCAATTTTTATTCGGTTTCGATTTCGGGTTACCACATTGCCGAAGCGGGAGCGAACCCGATTTCACAGCTCGCGTTTACGCTCGCCAACGCGTTCACATACGTCGAATATTACCGCTCGCGCGGTTTGAACATTGACGACTTCGCGCCGAACTTGTCGTTCTTTTTCAGTAACGGTCTCGACCCCGAGTACACGGTGATCGGACGCGTGGCTAGGCGGATTTGGGCGGTTGCGATGCGCGAACTGTACAAGGGCAACGATCGCTCGCAAAAGCTCAAGTATCATATCCAAACGTCGGGGCGTTCGCTGCACGCTCAAGAAATCGCGTTCAACGATATTCGCACGACGCTTCAGGCGCTGCTTGCGATCAATGACAATTGCAATTCGCTCCACACGAACGCTTTTGACGAGGCCATCACGACCCCGACGGAGCATTCGGTCAGACGAGCGCAGGCGATTCAGATGATCATCAACCGCGAATTCGGCCAGACCCAAAACGAAAACCCCATGCAGGGCAGTTATTTTATTGAGTGGCTAACCGACGCCGTCGAAGAAGCCGTGCTCGATGAATTCTCACGTATCAACGCGCGCGGCGGGGTTTTAGGCGCGATGGAGACCGGTTACCAGCGCGGCAAAATTCAAGACGAATCGCTGTACTATGAAACTCTCAAACACTCGGGCGAGCTGCCGATCATCGGTGTGAACACGTTCGTCGACCCGAAAACGTTGAAGGCCGATTTTACGCCACCCAAAATCGAACTGGCGCGGGCGACGCCCGAAGAAAAACAGTTGTGCCTCAAACGAACCGACGAGTTCAAGCGCGCTCATGCCGGTGAAGCCACGCGCGAGCTCGAGAATTTGAAACAATCGGCTCTACGAGGTGAGAATATTTTCGCGGCGCTCATGTCCGCGTCTCGCGTGTGCACACTCCATCAGATGACCGACGCTTTGTTCGAGGTCGGCGGTCAGTATAGACGAAACGTTTAATCTGTCATACCGATGCAGCCGACGACGCTCACTTTATTGGATTTCGCCGGCGAAACTGAAAACATGATGGGGTAATAACGGGTGATAAGGCGGGCGTTCATGCCAGCTTGTTCATGCACGAGTGCTTGTAAGCGTAACTCCGCGCGTGCCACGTTCATTGGCGGTGGTAAATACTGGACATTAGTCAGATCGAGCGTTTGAACGCTCATGCTCCCGGTAGAGTCATTTGTACCCATCTGCGCGAGGACATGGTCGTTGGCGCTATCGCACGGGGGGCCGTGTGGCAAAGCGTACTGAATGATCTCGGCGGGCTGACTGCGAAGAGGTTGATCAAGCGTAGGGTTATTCGTTTGGAGCGTCATGCCTGTGAAGTTGCATGTGCACTGGTCAAGTCGAGACACAAGGTAGCGAATATCGTTGTTGAGCGTTTCGAAGTCGGTTTTCTTTGATGCCCCCATAGATGACATGATCACTTGGCGAACCGAAGTGAATGCAAACAGACAAACGATCGAGGTCACGGCAATAACCACCATCAGTTCGACCAGCGAAAAACCAAAACAATTATTGCGTGATGAAGACATGGGATCAGTTTTTCGTGCTATTCAAAACCTGTCAATTCGCGTATCGTTTTACCCATGGCGCGTTCGCTAAAAAATATTGTTGTCGATAGCGGTCTTCAACGCCGGATGACGGTTTACTTCGTCGCGATCAACTTTTTTGTAGCTTGCGTCGGGCTTTTCATCATTTTGCGCGAGATTCGGCAACTTGAGGTTGTGCTGAAAAATACGCCTGAACTCACGTATCGCGGGCACGAGCAGCTCGCTTCGGCCATTATTGCGATCGTGGCGACATCGCTAATTTCAATAGTTTTAACCGTGGCGATTAACTTCATCGCCAGCCTTTATTTGAGTCACCGGTTCGCTGGCCCTATGAAAGTTATCAACCAATTCATCGATCAAATGATCTCGGGCCGTTTTAGCGAACGACGGCAACTACGCCCGAACGATGAATTGAAGCCGATCATGGCGAAACTCCACGAGCTCGCTGAAAAATTAGAAAAGTCTAAAACCTAAACGATCTATTTCAAGGAGCTCGTTTGCATATTTTATTTCATGACTATTCATATATCCCCTATCTAGCCGCAAGAGTCATCCCGAGCTTTTTTTCTTGAGATAAAATTTCACTTTTGTATTGCGGGTAAGCCTTATTTAAGGTGTGCACGAGAAAGCTTCGACCAACCGGATCGTGCGAATTTTTTGCGACGGTTAAGACTGTATTAAAAAATTGTTCAGGTTGTAGTTCGAGCTTTTCGTACTGCGCGAGTGTGAGTACTTCATATTGAGTCAGAGGCGACAGAAACGTTTTGCCATTTTTGACGCTTATCGACCGGCCCCCTTTAGAATGTTCAATTGGATACAGTACAGACAGCAGAATTTGCCGCTTTTCTTTAGCCGAAATTTGTGAGCTTAGCATTTCAGCCTGCAAAGATACTCGGGCCAGAACGTCAGTGTTTGGATCGAATTTATTTATGGCGCCTACATAAAGCTGGCTGAGGTTTACCGGACAAGTGGCGCTCGAAACACAAAGATTGGCGACCTTTTGATTATTTTGTCGGGCGTGAGACATCACGTGGCGGATAAATAGAGTAAACGAGATTTTTCCTGCGGTCGTGTTTCCTAAGACCATCTGAACATGGTGGATATATTTGGCCATCGCTCTTGTGGCATTTTGCTTGGCGATTCGCGAGGCGATAATTGTAGTTATAGGGGCAATTTTTGCATTTGGCGCGATGGCGGCCAAACCTCTTTTTATCTGGTCAGCTTGTTTGGCCTTTTCAATACATGCACGACCAATTAATGTTAGTCCGGCAACAAAAAGAAAGCCCATTATGTATTTATACAGATTGTTTTGTTTTCGATATCTTTTTTTAACCATATTTTAATTACCCACTGTTCCGGGTTTCCAGCCGTGGTCAGTCACCAAATTGCTTACGCCGACGAGAAAATTTCCGGTCGAAACCTCGAGGTTGGTAAAGGTCGAACTGTTTTGTAAATAGTTATTGTAAGTATAGGTACCGACCGAATAGCCAGCCCCAAATGCACCGTACAAGCCTGCGCCGCCGAGTGCCATACCAGCGACAGTGCCGGCAGTTGCGAGCGCCCCCGTTTCGGCAACCGCCATACCGCCAGAAGTTAAAAGCATGGCTCGGCCAAAAGTGCCGGCTCCAGCCGCGACGTCTGAAAGCGTGCCTAAAAGTGAGGTGTCAGTCGAGACCGACGTTACGACCGAACTGTATGGTGCCGCAGTACCCGTCACAGAATAAGAGCCCGCAGCAAAGTATTCGCTTGATGCGCTCGAACCACCTTCTTCGACGAGGCTCGACGATGGACGCGCCCCGGCAGTGTATAAGCTGCTAGTTGGGACTTGAACTTGATAAACAGTTCCATTTGCACCGGCATAAGTGCTGGCCAAGTTGGGGTCTAAGAACACGCCGATTTTGCCGGCTTCGAAGGTCATTCTATCAGTCAATGAGCCGAGCGCTTCGTCGATTTGTTGTTGCGAATATCCTTCTGCCGTCATAGTAGCGCTGGTAGTATCAAGAAAATTACTAGCGCTGCCGTATCCGCTTTTAGCTAGAGTACCCGACATAGGACCATTTCCGCCTCCAGGTATAATTTCTGACAGTCCATTAACTGGTGAACCGTGGTAGGCCGTAACGATCGGATTTGGGTCGGCAATATCCGTCAACGTCGAACCTAGAGCATTTGAAGTAGCCGATGTTCCCGCCGTGGCTGCGCCGGCTACGTCTACGTAGGTTGCGGCTGCCGCTGCAACTGAACCAGAACTATTGAGGTTTGTGGCGGCCTGATCAAATCCGCTATTTAAATTCGAAAAATCTGCACCGGTAGACGCTACATTAATCACGGGCACTTGAACCGAGCTGAGATCAACGGCTCCCACAGACTGATTGAGCTGCGCGATCGTGAGCGGTTGCAGGTTTGCCGGTTGAAAATCGTTAGCGACGCTGCTGCCGTTCATTGAAGTGCCGTTGACATACGCCGTGCGCGCGGCGGCGGCCGAATCGATATTGCCGGTGCTTTGCGTGGAATTCGGGTCAAATGATTGGGACGATGCAGGCGAGTTGTTCGTTGCCAGGCTATTCAGTTCATTCGTAAGCGCGCCAATACCAGCACCAGTCGCGGCGCTGACAAATGCTTGGTTGAAGTTCCCGCCATTTAAGATTGCGCCGGATGCGGTACCTGTTGCGATACTGGCGACAAAATTTGAAGCCGTTGTATTAAGGCCGGCGCTCGACATGGCACTACTCAGCGCACTTGTACCGGGCGCCATAGCTGTACCAACAGCTGCACCCTCTAAGCTACTAACAAGGTTTTGCCCTAAACTGCCGCCGTTGATTGCAGTTGTGATGACCCCACTGGCTACCCCGTCGGCGGCCGCTGTCACCGCAGTGCCTGCAAGAGTTGTCGATGTACTAATTGCGCCACTCGCGAGAGTTGTTGTCGTCGATAATGTGACGCCCCCCACGCTCGTGGTTGCAATGGTCGCGCCCGTGGCGGTAGTTGTCGCGACGGTTGTTGTCATAGCGCCTACGAACGCGCTTGCAAGCCCTGCGGAGGCGACCCCTGTCATAACGGCCGCACCAACTTTCAATGCAACATCGACAGCGCCTTCGAACGTTGATTCGTGGAGTACGTCAGTCTCCATAAACCTTGGCATATCAGGATATTGGTTATCGCCCGCAGTAGCGGCATTTTTAGCGGCTGCAGCGGCAAGATGGGTGTTGTTGTCGAGATAGAAATTATTGTCTTGCGGTCGTAAGCAATTGCCAATTTGGCCTTGAAAAATTGTACCGACCCCTTGGGCCATCGTGTACGTCGTATTTATATTGGGGCAGGTAACCATACTCGCCCAATACGGGAACATGGCAGTATAAAACATCGACATTTGATCGGCTGTGAGCGGCTTCGCGCCGACTAACATCCACAGTGCAGGAGTGGCGGCAAGCCCGACATTCGCTTGAGCGTTGAGCAGAGTCAATGCCGCCGAATAGTCGCCGGAGTCAAAATCCGATTTGAGCTGAGGAGCAATACTCAAAAGCGCTTTTCCCCATGTGACAGCTGTGGACCAATTGGTACTGCAGTTACTGATTGGGTCAACGTTGGTGCATACGTTCGGCACCCCGTAGCCGGGGATCGAGGCCGTCCCCGTATCAAATGGGCCATTCGGAGTTTCTGCGACGGTACCCGCAGTGACGCCGAGGTCGGGCCGCAAAATAGAAATCCACGGGTGATTATTGACCCAATTTACGTCGTCAGCCGATGGTTGAGCACGTAGACTCAGTTGATAACAGAAAGAATTGTAGCTACCCGACGGGCAGCGGTCAGATTGGCCCAAAACCGCATATGCACTATTCGCCGCGAAAACAAGGGGCCATACAATACCGGCACTGATCACCCTAGCCAAAAGCTTTTGAGCCGCTTGCATGATTGTAAATCTCGCCTCAAATTGAGCCATGTGTAGTTCCCCCTTGCGATACAACTTTAGAAAAGCAAAGGGAGTGCCATGTTATCGGCACGAATGGTCGTTTTCGTAAGCGACATTTGTAAAAAACTTCTACGGCTGTCTAATTCCGCTTTGACGGATTTTTATGAAACGTTTTGATCCGATACGAAATTATAAAAACGGATTGGCGTCAGACACAAACGGGTGGGTTAAGACCTGGTTCTGCAATTCCAAAACATCGTTAATAAATTGCGGCACAGGATACGCCAGCTGATCTGAATCCAAGGGGAGAGCGTTTGAGGTGGGGTGCGCGCTATCGGCCGGTGGATTGTACGGCTTATGCTGATACGTTTGAATGTCGGCATTTGAAATTGGATTTGCGATATTCATCAGCCCATAGGTCACATGCGTATTTGGATCCGTCATGATGGGGATGTTCGAGTATGTCACGGATTGGATTTCAGGCGGATCGTAATTATTCAACGAATCTAATCCGTTTGAGTTAAGCTTGTCGGCGATGACGAGCCAATACTCGAGACTCGGTTGAAAATACCGGCTGTCGCTTGCGTTGGGGTTCAGCGGCTTCGACTCGCCAACTGAAACTTGATAATCCGACTCTCCGTTTAACGCCCAGGCCGGTATCGGCGCGCCGATCAGACTTCGAGTTTGAGCGGACATGGCCAGCACTTGGCCAGCGACTTGGCTGAGCGATACGCCGAGGGCTTGTGCCGCGAGTTTTTGATAACTTCTGAGAACTCCGAGTTCGAACGGGAACTCAACCGTCGAGAGCGTGTCGTCGATATCGTATGCCTTCACTTTACCGTCGGTTGTCATAAGAAGCCGGCCGTCAATCACGGCGCGACCGCTTGCGGCGACCTCTAGAAATGCGTTCGGGAATTGCATTGGGCTCAGCGGGGAACTGAATTTTCGATTATCAAACTCCGATGCCAATTCGAATCTTTCGCCGCTGATCGAGTCGAGTCCGTTTGGGCCACGAGCCAAAGCGAATGTCTGTGTTGAAGAGTCGATCGCGCTCTTAAGAAGAGAAATCAGGCTACTTGGCGCCCATTTCGGGGCGTACAAACCATCAGGCGGTCGTGTGCTGGCATAATCGAACAGCGAAGTTCCGAATTGACTCTGGAATTGGGTATTCGACGGTGTCAGCAATTTATCCGCCCACGCTGCATACCCGCTCGGATTGGCTTTCATCTGATACTGTTCAGCCTCGGCGAGTGTGCCCCAAAATATCGGATCCACGCGTTTGCCGACCAAGGCGGCTGCGACAATTAACGCGGACGAAACACGCGGCATGAAAATAGCGCTTTCTTTTGCCACTGAATCTTGGCTGTACCAAATGGTATCGGCGGCATCGAAAATAGCCTTCGCGACCGTGATCGTGCTTTGCAGGGAATTCGGAGCGCTGGCTCCAATCTTAGCGAGCCCCGATGTCACAGCCGAAGCAAATGAAGATGTGTCGCCGTTCGCAATCGCCAACGCAATCGTCTGCGGATCGGAATTGGCGGTTTCGGCGAAAAATTTGATAATGTCGTAAATCGTGACGAAATCCCCCGCCGTGCCGAAATTCACGATAGCCGGGTTTTGCAATGAGCCATTGTTCCATTCGTAATAGATCGCCTTCAAATCGCTTGCGGCAATCGGGCACAGCCCATTGACGACAGGATATCGGCAAGAGGGGTCGATCGGCGCATATCGATACTGGATCAGACCAGCTTGGTAACTTAAGTTTGCGGCGAATACCTTATATAGAAGACCCAAGAAATCCGGCCCGCTGGAGGTATGGTGTTTGAGACCTTCATTATAAAAAAACTTTGAGAAAATATTAACGTAGTAATCGGCGACACCTTCGGGTACCGCCGGGTTGAGTGTCGGGATTTGCCCCGTCCACATCGGGTCCAAACCGATCGCGCGATAACTGGCCGTTTGCAGGTTATGCCGCCAATAGATTTCGCGGGCGGTTTCATCGTATAAGTGACTGGTGCTGCCAACAGGCCTGCTCGGTAAATAGCCAAGCTTTTGGTAAGATCCGATTTCGTTTAAAAACATTCCCCCCGAGCTTTGGCCGTTAACCACCATGCCCTTTTTCTGAAGCAGATTAAATTCATACTCGAGGTTTTGTATCCACGCGTAGGCGTCAGGTGAATAGGCCGATGTCCAATTGACCGCGGTGCCGCCCGCTCCGTTAATCCCAAGCAAAACGGTCTGTGAATCAAGTGGCGAGCAGGATGTGGGAGTGTATAGTCCAACAAGTGTCGACTTGTACGGCGCTAAAAGACTATCGGCCGTGGCCAGTTTTTCGTCGAGAACGCATTTACTTGATAGAGTAAGGAGACTATCCGTCACTTTGCTCGTCAGTCCGGTCAAACCGGGCGCGACCCATACGCCCGGGCCGTAGTGAAATGCCATTGCGGTCGCTGTGGCGAGCGCCGCCGGGGTAATATTGGGCGCTTTGGCCGATGGCGGCAACACGAGAGTCGCGTGAGCAATTGAAGCTCCGAATAGTAGAAACGCAATGAATTTCAAAAAAATCGGCTCCTGCAATTGTCAATCACACTGAAACCCACGTCGACAACGGTGGCACCAGCGAGAAATTCTTTTTTTACCTTGCCGCAGTTTTTAGCGTTGTACGATGGCACGATCACACGGATGGCATCACCTTGGCCGTCCACCTCGTAACAGACGTCCGTACCGTAAAAGGCCGAAAAGCTGACGGGCGCCATCACTGTACCGGCTGTTCTCGCCGTTTCGTAATCGGTTAGAAAGTCGCCTTCTTGCCGCGGCCAAAAATATTGCACCCGAGTGAAAACGTAAGGTTCGGTTTGGATAGGGTGAAGGTTTGTACCGTTCGGTAAATTGGGGCAGGCGAAGTTTAAACTCATTTGCGAGTAGCGATAAAAGCCATCAAGCCCAGCCGCAGGTGTCGAATCGTCGGGAGCTTTATTCGGGGCGCTGCCTAAATTCATGCCGCAAAATTTGACCGCGTGTTGCCCGCCGTTAGCGGTTGTACTGAGTAGAACTTTAGATTGATACGGTTGCTGTAAGCCCTCCGCCGAAACCGTGAGGTCCGCCAAATAGGTGCCCGAACGACCGAGGGGATGAAACGGCCCAAGCTGAATGCCTGTGACTCTTAATCCGCTAGCCGCATGTAATTGCCCGACCGTCACGACACTGTCTGCTTTCGCGCCGTTGCAAGTGGGAGGGTCCATAAAGAACTGCAGCTTTTGCAATGAAAAAGTAGCTGAATCGTTGGCGAAAGAAATCGGGTTACCGCTCGCGTCCCGCATGAAATTGCACGAGCACTCTTGCGGTATCGCTAAGAGATTGGCGACATCCATATCGAGCTCCATCAAGCGCGACATGCGATCGTTTCGGCCGAGCGCGTGCGTGATGTAATTGACCGCCGAAGACGAAAACAAGGCAAGAAGCCCGATGAGAGCAATCGCGATCATGGCATTGATCAAAGTTTGCCCTCTTCGATCGCGCACCGGCTTCAGTATCGAAACGCCGCTAGCTGGCACGGTCGACTCCGCAGATTTCGACGTCCACGTAACTTGAGTTTTTGTCAGGACGGGTTTCAATAAGAATAGGGAATTGAACCGAGGCGCCGCCGTGCGGTTTAATCTCAACGGTCGCGCGATAAAGGAGCTCCGGTATGACCGAAATAAAATTCGTCATCTCGATGTAGTCGGCCTTGTCGGTGAGAGAGCCAGTCGTGTCGGCGAGAATGTCGTCTTCAGCCGAACCGTTGCAGGTTTCGACGTCAGCGAATGTTCGAATCTGCGGGATGTTGAGAATCTGGTTGGGGCTACGGCCGAGATTCCACTTGAAACTCATCGGCCCGCGCGGTGAGCCGAAATTGCATCGACATTGTCGCTGATCGATGAGAACCATTTCGGCGCCGCTGAAAGATTTTTTGACCAGCATGGCGCGACGAATACTCGCTTGATTGGCGAAAGAATTGGTCAGTAGCTGCATACTGAGCCCGACCACAACCGAGATCACGGCAATGCCGACCAAAGCTTCGATTACGCCGAATCCGCGCGCCTGACGTAAATACATTCAACTATTGTGGCCAGCGCACCGATACCAGGTCAATCGAGAATTTGCGACAATCAATTCTCGTACTTATACGTCACATTGACGCTCGTATTCGCCGGGTATGAGCTCAAGACGAGCTGGTCAGAGCCCGGTGCCCAGGTGAAGGTGACATTCGACGGCGGGTTGAACGTGATCGCGGGCTCTTCGGCCGGGACGTGATCGAGATTAATCACGGGTTGAGACGTGTTGCGAATCGATTGGCTGATCGCTGAGAGCTCTTGCGTGTATTGCCCAGTGCCGTAGTCGCACAGAGAGGCGAGAATCCCGCCTGTCATCTGAGTTAAAGTCGCATAAGTGTCACCGTAGTCACCGGCGTTGGCGCTTTCCATGCCAAAACAGCTCGTATCGCCCGGCTTTACGATGAGCGAGTGGACGGCGAAGTTTTTGGTCGCGCCAAAAGTCGTTTTGATACTGGTGATGAGAGATTGCGGATAATCGTCAGGTGCAAACGGTTGATACTGTGGCGCGTTCGTTGGGTCATTGTGGCAGGTCGGGTCGTTACCGCACGAGCGTTCGTCTTCGTTCGAAAGAATAAGAATCGCGAGACCGGCGTTGGCGCGGAAAAGGCCTTGCGCAACACTTGGGTCATTATTACCGGCGATCGTTAAATTCGCCGCGTAGATGGCACGCTCATCGCCCGACCCGATAAGAAATTGCCCCGAAGTTGTGACGCGATTGATGGTGTCGGCAAAAACCGTCGCCACATTCGGCGTGCTCGGCTTCATAATGTATTGAGTGCCAAACGGTGTCGTGCTCGCTGAGTCTGCCGGGCCGATGAGACGCCCTCGTGCGGGCGGGAAGGTCGCACTCCCGCCGCGACATGCGTAATCCGTATCGGCGCAAACGTCGGTCGTGGTCACGGCGATTTGCCAGTCGACACCTGCAAGGTCGCTTATGAAATTGTTAAACCCGGTCGCCAGGTGCTGTTCATCAGCCTGCATCGACCCGGAGTTATCGTCGACGATCAATATATCGACTGCGCCGGATGTTTGCCCGGAGCCAAATGAAAAACTTTGTGTTGTCGTCGTATATTGGCTAGGCGTACCGGTGCTGCTCGCCGTGCTGCCGAGAGAAGCAGCCGTTTGTTGAAATGAAACCGGCTGGGCGCAATTGGCTATAAACCCGATCATCATCGTGATAAATGAAACCGCGATCGCGCGTATGAAGATTGTTTTTAATTTCATAAAGTAGGGCCCCCACAACCCCTGAAATTGCGATTCGTGCAACTTCATAAGAATAAGGGAGCAATCGCCGTGCCGACGCGGATTAAGAAATTTCAAGATGAAAGTTTTGTTTTCTCATTTTGATTCGTACAGCGGCGCGACAAAGTAAAGTCACTTGACGATTATTTACTAATTCGAAGCGCCCATTCCGGGAAGATCATCGTATCCTGACTATTGTTCAACATACGATAGGTGATCAAATTTCTGAGCACAAGTTTGACATAATCGCGCGTTTCATCATATGGGATGTCTTCTATAAACGCGAGTGTATCGCCGCGATAGCGCGTTTTGAGCCAAGACATTATCGCTTCGTCGCGCGCATTATAGGATGCGATAACGAGGACGGGATCTCCATGGAATTTATCCCACAGTTGGCGCAAATAAGCGGCGGCAATCGGGATATTCGTATCCGGTTCGTAAA
Source organism: Bdellovibrionales bacterium (assembly GCA_027459485.1). Lineage (GTDB taxonomy): Bacteria > Bdellovibrionota > Bdellovibrionia > Bdellovibrionales > UBA1609 > RBG-16-40-8. The sequence continues at coordinate 144,121 of DAIDIG010000001.1, forward strand.
GGTCGCTGGCGCCATGGTATTCAATCGAATTGGCACGTGCCGTACGCGCTGCCACTTGCGGTAACAATTGCAGAAGGCCGAAGGCATCCATTTGACTGCGGGCAAGTGGATTAAACGAACTTTCTTGTCTCATAATCGCATAAATGAGTTCGACATTTATACCGTATCGAGTGGACGATTGCGCAACCGTATCGAAATAAGGCATCGGAAAGGCCAACTGGGGATTTTTTGCTAAAATCTGATGCCGCGTAAATGCATCGAGATCGCTCAAACGATCGAACATACCGAGATAATTTTTCGAAAGGGCGTATTTTTGTAGAAGTGCTGTCCATTTCTTCACGCTGTGGGGCGAGCTTTTCAGCAAATCGCGCGCGACACTATCAAGATATCGGCCGGCAATTTGAGTTTCATTCACCGACACAAGCCAATCGAAATAGGCATCTTCGCTTGAGCTTGACGAACTCGCGGCAGGGCCGCGCAATGGTCCCGCAGTGAGAGGATCGCTAAGCTCTCGAGCCGCGAGTAGGCCGTAATAACCGTAGGGGTCATTTTTCATGATGTCCGAGAATTCCGATTTGGCCGAATCGGTCTCGTGGTTTTTCATCTCGGTCTTAGCGAGCCAAAACTCGTCGCGACCGTGTTCGTATGTGTTTTCGTTTCGAGTCGCTAGGTCTTTAAATACCGCTTCGGCTTGATTGAAGAGCCCGGCCTTGCGATCATTCCAGGCCAAATACCAAAGTAGGCGATTTTTCATGCTGTCGGATAGACCCGGTTCGCTCAAGGCGCGATTGAACCAACGAATGGCCTGGCTGAAATGCCGCATTTCTTCCGCCATTCGCCCGCGCATCCAATCGACTTCAACGAGCGAACCTTTGTCTTTCAGCGCGCGCGCCATGACGCTCAAAGTTCGTCGCGCGTCCGCGTTGCGGTTTTCTGTCCAAAGATCGCGCGCGTATATGAGCATTGTGTCGGCGTAAAGGCTGACGTCATCCGGCGTTTTTTTCGACAGGCGATAGACGTGCGTAATGTAACGAGCCATGAGTTTCGCGGTACGCAGAGCTTGTGTTTGGTTTTGCTCGATTTTGTACATCAGGCGAAGACCCTTGTAGGCCTCGAGCTTATCTACGGTGTCGAACGAACGCCCGCGCAAGACGGCCGTGTAGTAGCGATGGGCGAGCGCGAATTTTCGGCGAAATCGAAAATCATTCGCGACATCGAGAAACATGCGCTTGTCGACGCGCGGGTTGCGGCTCGGCGACAAACTGTAGATGCGCGCGCGGATTTTTTTTACAAATGCCGATTTTTTGGCGCGCGCAACGTGGGCGTGCGCGATCGCGAAGAGCGCGCGGTTACACCATTTTACTTTCACATCACGGCGAAGTGCCGCTCGAGACTTTTGTAAATAGAGCCGCGCGAGAGATAAGTTGTTGTGCTTTTCTTTCGCAACGTCGATTTCGACCTGAACCAGCAAATCTTTATACCAGGGCTGAAATTCGCTCGGGTCGAGATCGCCGAGTCGGGTGAGAACTTGATTGTCTTTCGGGCAAACTTCATAGGCGTGGAGAAACGCGAGCGTTCTGAGCGGGAACTTAGGCTGCTGTGCGAGATCGACAAAGTTTTCGCATGAAACATTGGGGTCGCGCTTTTCCCAAAGCTGGGCGCGTTTGTAATTCGCCCACCAAAGCGTTTCGGGTGAGCTGTTAGTGGCGATGCGGCTCAAGTAAAGGTCGACACTTTCAAAATCTTTGTCGCCTGATACTTCATCTGGCGAAACCCGGCCTTCAACAGTGGGCGGTTCGATTTTTGTTTCGATCGGGGGCGGGCCGGCGGGCTTGGGAGTCGAACAACTCACCAAAAGACATGCACTCAAAAGTCCGAATACTCCCCCAGAAAACCGCATAGTTTTATTATAAAACGGCTCGAGGCGAAGACCTAGTCCTGACGCTCGCGCGTTGATAAGTGCTGCAAATTTAAGCTCGGCGCAACGAGACCGTTGTCGCGACCCCGACTACAACCAGGGCGGCTCCTAAAAACCCGCGCCAGTGGATGGGCTCGGGTGAAATAAAATGAAGCCCGAGCTGCGCAAAAATCGTGACGAGCAAAATCGTGACCAGTGGGTTCATTGTGATAATGAGGCTCACATAACTTGCTGGAATTCTGTGCATCGCTTCGGCAAACGAACCGTACGCCACAACCGTATTCAGGCCGAGAAAGATCAATATTGTCCACTGCCAAAGTGTCAGGGCGCCGTGGCGAAACGGCGAAAGCTCGTGAAAGTGAGCCAACGGCAACAGTGCGAATGCGCTAACGGCATATACGAGTAGATTCGATTCTTGCGGAGTCCAGTTTTCTCGAATTTGCTTTTTTTGAATGGCGGCGAACAGCGCCCAGGCGATAGCCCCCGTTGCGATCCAGAGTGTTCCAATCAAATACATGTGAACTCCGGCGGTCGCGAGATGAGCTTGATCCCAATCAAACAGTAAAAGGCCCATGGCGGCGATTATAACCCCAAACCATTGCGCCCAAGCCATTGATTCTTTGAAGTAAAAGACCCCTATCAAAGCTAAAATGAGCGGCCCGAGTTGGACCACGACTTGCGCATTGCTGGCCGAAGTAAAAGACAGGCCATTCAAATAACCGAAGTAGTTAAAAGATAAGCAGAGCCCCGCCAAAATCAATGCAAACGGCGCCATTATGAACACTTTTTTCAAAACGCGTGGTCGGCGAAGGGCGTAATAGCCGATCATCATGGATGACGCACACACCATGCGAACCCACACGATCGTACCGGGGGACGCGAACTCTAGCGCGTATTTTAAAACGATGGCGAGTACAGCCCAGCATAGCGCTGTTGTCGCGGCGAAGGCGACTCCTTTTGAAAATTGCGTCACTATCGGCCCGATTCTAGGCGACGGATACGCTCTTCAAGTGGAGGGTGAGTGGCAAATAGCGACAGCCGCGGGCGCGATGAGATCTTAAGTGTCGCGACCGAGCGATCTTGCGAGTTTACTAATGCTTGCATGCCCTCCAACGCCCGCAGAGCCGAAATCATTTTGTCGCGGCCGGCGTATTTCGCACCGCCTGCATCCGCCCGAAACTCGCGTCGTCGCGAATAGGGTGCGATGATGAACACCATACCAAGTAGAAGAAGTACGTTTTCTACAATCATCATCACGATGTCATTCATGAAAAATGAATTGCGGCGATCGCCGAGGAGTGAATTGGTGATGATATCGGCGATAAAATAGACGAGCGAGTTGATCACGCCTTGGAGAAGCGCCATGGTCACCATGTCGCCGTTCGCGATGTGGGTGATTTCGTGACCGAGCACACCTTCGATTTGCTCGCGATTCATGCGCGTAAGAAGCCCCGATGAAATGGCGACCAAAGAATTATTCTTCGACGACCCGGTCGCGAACGCGTTCACTTCTTGGCCCGGATAGATCCCGACCTCGGGCATATTGGGCAACTGAGCGCGCTTGGCAAGGCTGTGCACGATGTCGAGCAGTTGACGAAGCGCCGGATCGTGCGTGTTCGGGTCGATCATTTGCACCCCGAGCCTCCGTCTCACGAACCATTTCGACATAAGAAGCGAAATAAAGGCGCCGCCGAATCCGAAAAATACGCAGTAGCCGATAAGGAGCGGGTAGCCCCCTTGAAGCGGGATATGAAAGACCGTGATCAATATGCTCAAAACCAGCGTGAGCATGAACATCACGAGAAGGTTCAGAGCGAAAAACATGAATATTCGCCTTGCGATTGCCATTTCAGGATCTCCTAGTCGCGTCGGCTCAGGTGGCTTTAGCGTCTTTGGCGTTGAACTGAAGTTTGTCGTCTTTCACGTCGACGAAAACCTGCCCGCCTTTGGTGAGCGACCCGAAGAGAATATCGTCAACGAGCGGCTTTTTCAAATGTTCATCAACCGTTCGTGCAAAAGGGCGCGCGCCGTATTGAGGTTGATGTCCTTTTTTAAATAACCAGCGCACAGCATCTGGCGAAACCGTAAGCTCGATTTTTTTCTTTTTGAGTTGGTCGGCCAGCTCGGCGATAAATTTTTCAACGACCCGAACGAGAAGAACTTCGTCAAGCGCGCCGAATTCGATGATCCCGTCAAGGCGGTTCAAGAATTCGGGGCGGAATTGGGTTTTGATCGCGTCGAGTGACCGGGCCGAAGACCGCTCGGCGACCACGCCGAGCGCGCCTTTTGCTGCTTCAAAAGCGCCGGCGTTACTCGTCATGATCAATACTGCGTGGGTAAAATCGGCAATGCGACCGTTGTTATCGGTCAGTTTGCCGTTATCCATCACCTGTAACAAGATATTGATAAGGTCAGGGTGGGCCTTTTCGATTTCATCCATAAGCACGACGGCGTGCGGGTGCTTATTCATGGCTTCGGTTAACTGGCCGCCTTCTTCGTATCCGACGTATCCGGGGGGCGCGCCAACCAGCCGCGAGACCGCATGTTTTTCCATGTATTCACTCATGTCAAAACGAATGAACTCAATGCCTAAATTTTTCGCGAGCTGCTTGGCGAGTTCGGTTTTACCGACGCCGGTCGGCCCCGCGAACAAGAATGAACCGATCGGCTTGTTTTCGCGACCGAGACCCGTGCGCGAAAGTTTGATGGCGGCGCTGAGTTTCGTGATCGCCGAGTCTTGACCGAAAATCACGGCTTTCAAATCGCTGTCGAGCGTTTTCATTTTATCTCGATCCGACGACGTAACACTTGTGACCGGAACTTGCGCCATGGCCGAGACGACTTTTTCAACGTCCTTCACCGACACGGCCTGGCGATCGTCTGATTTGGATTCAATTCTCACGCGCGCGCCCACTTCGTCCATCACGTCGATGGCCTTGTCGGGCAAATGCCGGCCGTGAATATATTTTGCCGATAATTCGGTCGCCGCCCGCAACGTGGCTTTGGCGTAACTTACGTTGTGGTGGTCTTCGTATTTACCTTTCAGCCCTTCGAGAATTTTAACAGTATCTTCGACACTCGGCTCCTGCACGTCAATACGTTGAAACCGCCTTGCCAAAGCGCGATCTTTTTCAAAGGCGTTTCGATATTCTTTATGTGTCGTCGAACCGATGCAACTGATCGAGCCGTCGGCGAGCGCCGGTTTGAGTAGGTTTGAGGCATCCATCGCGCTGCCGGTAGTGCCGCCAGCTCCCACAACGGTGTGAATTTCATCAATGAATAGGATCGCCTTCTTACGTTTTTTAAGTTCAGTCACAACGCCTTTGATGCGTTCTTCGAAGTCGCCGCGAAATTTCGTGCCGGCGATGAGAGCGCCCATATCGAGCGAAAAAATCTCGGCGTCTTTCAAGTTGCCCGGTACACGCCCTTCGACAATGCGCTGAGCGAGACCGTCGGCGAGCGCCGTCTTACCGACGCCCGCTTCGCCGATAAAAAGCGGATTGTTTTTCGTTCGCCGAGCCAACACTTGGATGGCGCGATTGATGACGTCGTCCCGGCCGATGAGCGGATCGGCTTTACCTTGCTTCGCCTTTTCGTTGAGGTTCACGGTGAACGCTTCGAGCGCCGTTTGCGGTTGTTGCTGTGGGTTCACCGCGCCTGCACCTTGCGTACCAGTGCCCGTCGGGTCGCCCGGCGATTGCAAGGGTAAACCGGCGCGTTGGGGGCTAACGCCGTGAGAAATATAATTGATGATATCGAACTGCTGCACACCGCTTTTCTCAAGAAAATAGACGGCGTGCGATTGCCGCTCGTTGAACAGCGCGACGAGAACGTAGCCCGTTGTGACTTCGTTTTTGCCTGCGCTTTGAACCTGAATGGCCGCGCGTTGCAAAAGTCGATGAAAAGCAATGGTGAGTTCGGGCTTCCAGGTCGGGAATTTTTGAATGATGGCATTGTCGATTTTGGGCGCGTTTTGCGATAAAAAGTCTTCCAGATCGACGCGCAATTTCGTAATATCGGCGCCGCAGTTTGCCAATATATCTTTTGCGTCCGGGTTATCGAGAAGCGCGAGCAGCACGTGTTCGAGACTCACGAACTCGTGATGGTTCATAGCCGCTAATTGCACGGCTTCGTTCAAAGATTGTTCGAGCTTCGGGTTTAACATATCGTTACGCTTTCTCCATTACGCATTTCAACGGATGCTTATTTTTGCGTGAATAATCATTCACTATGTACACTTTCGTTTCCGCAATCTCATGGCTGTAAACGCCGGCTACGCCCGATCCTTGATGGTGAACTTGCAACATGATGGTGTTGGCCTCCTCCATGTTCTTATTAAAAAACTTCTGCAAAACGTGGACCACGAAATCCATCGGAGTAAAATCGTCGTTTAAAAGGACCACTTTATAAAACGACGGTTCTTTCAGCTCCGGTTTCGGTTTGACGAGCGTCTGGGTACCGGATTTGCTTTCGTTGTCGTCGTTATGAGATGGATCGTCCGCCACGGAGACCTCGTTTAATTAAGAATTTGTGGTGAAATTTAAATTCGTCAAGTTGGGTCGCAAGCATATTGCGATTTTAACACAGGGTTTGGCACACCACAGTCCAGACTCGCTCATTGAGGTTATCTGGGCTGACGACCAAGACGGGCAGGTGGCCACTCAGGTTGGTGGCTGCTGCCATATGAGGCTCGGAGGGCAGCAACCCGCGGCCGCCATACGAATTGAGCCACGCCTTGCGCATCGAAAGCGAGTTACTGATGAATGTCTTATCGCTCGGCTTACGTTTTTGTTGGCCGTATTCAAATGGGCTCATCACCGAAAAGCCAGCCTCCGTGCTGACGACGTCGAGCGTTTGGTAACCGATTTCAAGTACGTGCTTGAGCTTCTGATGGCGGGCCGGCAGACGTGCCGTAAAAATAATGTCGATGTCGTTATTTAAAAATTTCGCTTCGAGCTCATCCTGGTCAATGACGGCGAGCTCGAGCGTCTTGACCTTCGTCCCGGCCAAAATAGCGTGGGCCACTTTGATCGCGAGATCGCTTAGCCCCTCAAGAGTGCCGACGTGTATGTGTGGGGGGAACTGCTCCTCGAGCGCTTCGCGCAGCGCGCTTTCAAGTCGCCGCGAATTCTGCGAATAGACTTCGGCCAGGCGATAGGCCGCAGGTGTCCATGCCGCCTTTCGGCGGGCCGATCGGTCGAGAAGTGTGACTGAAAATTCCTTCTCAAGTTGCGCGATCAAGCGTGAGAGTTGCGGTTGACTGAGCCCCACGTGCGCACTCGCGCCACTCAAATTTTTGTAGGGGATCGATTTCGCCAAAACTGAAAGCGGCCAGTGGAGTGTATCCATGGCGATGGATTACTCCCTTACTGTACGCGCTTTCAAGCGTTTTTCTTGAGGTGGGCCGGTTTGAGTCGAGGCTGTTGGGCTGAGACGGTTTGAGATCCCGAAGATCGCAAAAGCAAATAAAATACAACCGCAACATAACCTCCGCTAGACAAAAGGCCTCAGTTAAATCGCCAGATATACCGATAAGTTTGGTTATGAGGCAGTGGTGTGTCTTAGTGCTCTTCGCGTTTCAGATTGTAACGGTCTCTCTTACTAGCGGCTGTGGAAAAGTTTGGGTGACGATTGGTTCAAGAAGCAATAGCTCCAAAGTCACGGCCAATGCCGATTACTTTCCGTGTTCACTCGCAACAGTGTTAGCCGTCGGCAATTCCGCAACGCTCGCGCCCACGGGGGTGGTCGGCGGGCCCTTTTCAGTGAGCCCCAGTTTGCCCCCCGGCCTAACTCTGAATTCTTCAACAGGTGTGATTTCTGGCACACCGACAACCGTCACGGCGCAAACCGCCTACACGATTTCTTCGGGGTCATTTTCAACGATCGTGAATATTCAAACGGTGCAAGGCTATGTCGTCAATGATTTGGGCGATGCTGATGACGCCACCCCAGGTGATGGTATCTGCGCGACGGCTACGTCCACTTGCACCCTTCGCGCCGCGATTGACGAAGCCAACGCCGACAGCGCCGGCACATACAATATCATATTCGGTGTGAACGGAACGGTTTCGCCCGCATCGACAATCAATATCAAAAATAACGTCAACATTTACGGGCAGTGCCCCGACAGCGCCATCGTCGACGGTGGCAGTTCAGTTCTACTCTTTATGGAGGACAAGACCAACCTTTCGATATCGATGCAATCGATGAAGCTCCAAAATTCACTGAACTCAATTGGCGGCAATGGCGGTGGTGGGGCCATATCGGATAACTACAATACCGGGATCACATTCACCGGAAATTATCTCTACTTCTATAAAAATCAAGCCACGGGAGCATCGGGTAGCAATGGTGCGATTTCTGCCGATACACTGAATTGCACGAATTGCGTCTTTGATAGTAATTCAGCAGGTTATGACGGTGGAGCAACGAACCCAGGCGGTACATCCACATTCGATCAATGTTTATTCATCAACAATTCCGCGGTTGGTAATGGCGGCGCTCTTATGAGCAATGCCGCTATGACGATCACAAACTCAACCTTTTATAACAATTCCGCCGCACAGGGCGGCGCACTCTACATGGACGCTGCCGGTTTGACTTTACTCAACGACACCTTCGTAGATAACACGGCTACTGGCGCCGGTTCTGCAGGGGGAATCGATAGCTCAAGCGGAACAGGTGGAACGGTTACAAACACTCTCCTTTACAACAATGCCGGTCCATCTGGTAATTGTTATGGCCCCAGCGGCCTGTATACCTCTGATGGTGGCAACGACGTTTATCCCGCGGCCACCTATTGTACATTTGCACAATCAAGTGACTTGTCGGTCGCGCCAACGCTTGGATCGCTGCAGAACAAAGGTGGCTACACTGACACAATGGCGCTATTAAACGGATCAGCTGGAATCGGTGCTGCCCTCACCGCCAGCTGCCCAACAGTTGATCAACGCGGTTACACCTGAAATCTGCCAACGAGTTGCGATATTGGAGCCTACGAATACAACGGCAAGGAGTAAAAATATGAGTGTCGGATTAATTTAATGGGCGAGACAGTGATGTTGAATAGTAAAATGAAGTCATCTAAGAATAAAAACTTTTTGTGCCGACTGACTTTGGTTCTTGGAGTTCTCAGCGTTATTTACATGTTTAATGCGTGCGCGTCTCGGTTTAGTGCGATTGGCGGGAGCGCACCCAATTCGACTACGTCCTCGAGCACCTCGCCGTCAGCTCAAAAACCGTCTGCGAGTTGCCCGATAGCGAGCAATTTGGTCGACGGTTGTGCAAACGCGCCCGCGGGTACCCCTCAATTCCCCAATTTACTCGATATTCAAAAAGTTGTTATGCTGAACATTATCCCTGGCTCGGGATACGTAAACGGAATTTATAGCTGGAGCACCAGCGGTGGCGGCGGGTCGGGTGCCACCGGAACGGTCACAGTTTCTGGTGGTAAAGTGGGTGGTAGTGGTGGCCAACTCTACAGCATTTCGAATGAGGGTGCCGGATATTCGAGTCGCCCCACGATCATAGTTGCTGGTTTGTCGGGTGGGAGTGGGGCCTCAATTGTATCTTCAGTTTATCAAGCAACTCCACACAATGCGACAACTCCGTGGAACATGCCGGGTGTTGACTACTACGTTGGCGTGCCATATGGAACGGCGCTAAAAGATCCGACCATTTCGTCCAATCTCCCCACTGGAGCTAGTTTTTCCGGTACAACAGTTTCGATCACAGGATGTAATGTGACGCTCGATGGGTTTGATTTTACACTTCATAACACCAATGTCGTTGTGAATGTTTCGAGTTCATCGTGCGCAACCACTATCGAAGACAGTCGTTTTCAAGCCAACGGGCTTTCATTGCAACCCATTGCGAATCTCAAAAATCTTGGACCTGGCGGATCATTTGTATTTGAGCGAAACGAATACAACGGCCTTGCCCCTGTTGGGGGTAGTGGCAGCGGTTTTGCGGTCAATGACCCCATTCAAGGCAGCGGCAAAGTGATTTTGCTTTATAATTTTTTTCACAACTTTGATTCGAAAGTGATTCAAATGAACGGCACAGTCGCCGGGTCATCACTCACTGAGGAGTACAATCTATTTGCGGATTTCGGTTCTTGCTCAACGTCATCCGGTTGTGCTCACGGTGAAGCCGAATACACTTATGGTGGCGGGGCGTTGACCGTCACTATTCAGTTCAACACGTATATCAATCACTTTCACACCAATGCTGCTGATCTGACATCTCCCCAGGCGGTGCAAGCTGATAGTTTGAATATCACGTCGGCTACCGACAATCACAACGTTGTTTTGGCTCCGGGCCCGCAACTGTCTTGCAACGAAAGCAATCAAGTTGGATACACAGCCGCCGCCGCTATCTATGACGGCCAACAAGAGGGTGGCACTATTTCGAACGGAGTCTTTCAATACGATTACATCGATGCGTCCGGAGTTTATTTTCCGTGGTATCACAATGGTGGCACAAACATGAGTTACTCAAACAACATAGATGCCGGGACGGGCGGGCCATGCAACTGTACGACTATCAGTGGAAATGGAAGTTGTAATTAGGTTGATTACAGGGACAGCCGTCACGGCGCAAAAATTTGTTCAATTTTTAACTACGACCTGTTTTGGTACAATATATTAGTGGGCCTAGTTTAGTAGGAATAGACAATGCTCAGAGAACAAAAAGATCAATTGGGGAACAATAAACTCTTTATTCGATTTTGTATAGCCATTGGAACGGCAACATTTGGTCGGGCAATACAATTCATGTCGTATCTGGAACGACCAAATCGAGCACGCGCAACTGACTTTGTGCCATAGGATTTTAGCTTAATCACCCCACAAATTCCCGCACCTGGGCGGCGAGCCATTCGGCGTCGTCAATCGGTAAATCATGGCCGGCGGTCGGGTGAAATTTCAATTGGGTGCGAAGTCGTTCGCCCATTATTTTGGAGCAGCGGCTGTCGACCATGCGATCTTTGAGCGAGGCCACCATCAAAGTTGGGATTTCGATTTTTTCCGGGCATTTGAATTGGGCGGCCGCAATCAGCTGACGACCGAGATTGAAGCGGTCGATTGGGTGATCTTTCGCGATCGTCACGAGTTGCTCCAACAATTTTTTATCTTTGGCCCGCGTGTTCGACACCATTTTTAAAATTTGCCGTTCGCGCAGTTGCAATGTGGGGGCCGACAGCGCGCGCGCCACGCGATAGAAACCAAACGGCGAAAAACGTTGAAACAGAGTCGCCACATCACGCGCGCTCGTGTTGATCACGACGAGTTTTTCGAAATCGTTCGGAAAGCGATGCGCCCAATCAAGCGCCACCATGCCGCCTAAAGAAAGACCGATGATCGACCATTTGCCCTGCGACGGGTGCGCCGAGCTTCGCTTGTGCCGTAAATGAAATTCTTCGCGTAAAAAATCGGTGTGGCGGCGGATAGTGAACGGCGTTTCGACGTGGGCAAAATGACCGAAGCCGGGCAGGTCGAGGCATTCTATCTGCGTATGCGGGCCGGCGCGCAGAAGTTGCGGAAAGTGAAACCAATGCTCCTGAACGCGCCCGAGACCACGCAACAATAACCAGTTCATGGGTTAGCCCCTGCAGCTGAAGCTGACTCGCGCTGAGGTGCGAGCCAGTGCCGATGATTGGCCGTCAACTGGCGCATGATATCGAGCAGCGGCCGATGCCGACGCATAATGCGGTTGTAGCGATGGGGCAGAATCGGATTGAAAATGCCGCCTTGAAAAAACAATTGTTTCGGATTTTTTTTAAGCCATGTCCATGAGCCCATCTCAAGACACCACGGGATGAAAATGCGATCGCGACGGACGCCCGCGAGCTTTGTGTGCTCATCAAAAATATAATCCCACGGGTCACCGTGAATGAGATAACTCGCGTGCTGCGGTTCAACCGTGTACACGTGAAACGGATGGGTCGCCTTGAGTTCATCGCGAAAACGCTCGACTACTGATAAGTAGGGGAATGTCTCGGCACTCCTCGAGAACGGCCACCAAAGCCGGTCGCGCACGCCAAAGCCCGAATGCACGTCAAGCGCCATCGAAAATTCAGACGCGAGCATTTCATCGCGCACGAAATTTATGAGGGTCTGCGTTTCGGCCTCCATCGGTTGGCCCGTCTGACCGCGATACCACGGCAGGCGATGACTGATTCGATGGCCTGAGACGATCGGGTGGACTTTGCCCGTGGCTTCGACCGGCGCATTTCGCATAATATCGACACCATTCGGGTTTGAGCGCGAGCCGAGATACATCCCGCCCGGATTCACGATCGGAATTGAAACCAGTCGCATTTTGCGAAAGGTGTCTCGAAGTGATTCATCCCACCGATATTGTTCGATCAGCGGCGCAAGATAATTGAGCACGACGTGAGTGCCCACGCGTTCAAGACCGTGAACGCCGCCGAACAGACCGAACGTCGGCGCGTGCGGGTCGTCAGTGCCCAAAACCAAACCGTGAATGGGGAGTGTCTGGTCGCCGACTTTCACCTCATCCAATAGGCGAACGCGACCGATGTCCTTCCACTTATTAAGGAATGAGCTGAGACTTTGCAGCTCCACCCAATTGCCTGTACGTTTTACCTTCGCTGAGCGTTTCATTTTCACACGCGAGTGTATCACGTCGGTGACGCGTGAGTGGAGTTCGATATTTTGTGCGTTTATGTGCGGCGCGTGCCGATATGTTAGACATTCATTCGCATTTTGCCCGGAGTGTCGAGTAACTTAATTGCTACATCCCTCGCCAGACTTGAGTTCGAACCGAACTTTTGTAGCGGTCGAGGCGGACGTTTGTCCCAAAGCCAAACATGACTAGCCCGGTCATTTGTCGAGCAAACAGCCTAAACTTTTGTCGACGTTTAAATTTTCGCCAGTTCGCGAACAAATGCGGCGTTTGGCGGCCACTTCGCGTTGGCACAGCCGCTGCAGTAACGATGGTTGGGCAACAATAACGGCGCGTGCAACGAGAGCCCGCGCACATCAGACGCGAGTGTGGACTCGCAAAGTGGGGGATTTATGAAACGCAGTACAGTTCTATCTCTGATTGCCATCGTAGCGCTTGGGTTCTCTGTTGGTTGCGGCAAAATGCAAGGCTCAGGTGCCTCGCTTGCGGCAGCCGCATCGACTGGGGCCTCGTCATCGGGCGGCGGTACCGGCACCGATGTTGTGAATCAAGCCAATCAAGATGTCGCCGCCATTCAACAACAAGATGCGGCTCTTCAGCAGCAAGTGGCAACTTTAAATAATCAATTGAGCTCGATCAGCTTGACGACTTTGGCTAACGGCTCGTCTGGTGGTGCTGTAGCTGCGGCGCAAATGAGAAGCAGCGGCCCGGCCCGCATGCGCAGCTTGCAATCGACAATCCAAAACCTACTCGACAATGTCTATAAGGGAGTGTCGGCGATTTACACCAAGGTCAATGCTTTGCAAACGAAGGTGCAGAATCAAATTGCTGCATTGAATATGAACGACCCCGCTCAGTTGGCTGAAGCGGTCGCACTTGAAACGGCATTGACGTATCTCAACCAAGAAAAAGCCAAACTCAATGGTTTGGTGACCGATCTGGTGACGAAAGTTCAAGGTGTTGTGAATAGCATCAATACGAAACTCGCGAGTTTGACTGCCTCGAACCCCTTGTACATCATCGCTGATTTGTACTGGATGCAGATCCAACCCTCGTTCATGAGCTTCGAAAATGAACTCACGGCTCTGACCCAGTAGACCCCGTGACCGGGGGCGCTTCGGCTCATCACTGAGCGCCCCGTCGATTGAATTGTCTCATCCGTCCAGACCCGCGCGGTTTTCCCACCACGCGGGTTTTTTTATTTGCGGTTTCGAGGCGGCGTCGGGTTTCATCTACGTTTTGCCTTCTGCCGTCACGGAAGGCGATTCCGGCCCGATAGATCGAGCGCTGATTCGAAAACTTGTGGAGTCGCAGCACCGGGCATAGTGCAATTGACTCGCGTGAGCAGTGGGCTCTAACATAATCGCATGTGGGTCCCTTTAAAACGCGGCGATTTAGTCGATGTCGTAGCACCGGGCTTTGGCCTGTCTGAAGAGCGGCTGCACGGAGCGGTCCGGTTTCTTCACGACATCGGGCTGCAAGCGCGCGTGCCACGCGATATTCTCGGCGAAGACGTGGTGTGCGCGCAAAAAGATGAAATTCGTCTCGATCATTTGAAATCGGCGATTTTGGCAAAAGACTCTCACGCGATTTGGTGTTTGCGGGGCGGCTATGGTGCGATTCGCCTTATCGACGCCGTAGCGAAGATAAAGAAGCCGCGTGCGAAGCTGTTTGTCGGCTACAGCGACGCCGTCACGCTTCACAATTTTTTCAATCACTTTTGGCATTGGCCGACGCTGCACGGGCCGTTACTCGATCGATTAGGGCAGCGCACACTCCCCGAGGAGCAAGTCAATCAACTGCTCGATGTCGTGTTCGGTCGCCAAAGCACGATCACGCATTCGAATCTTGTGCCGATGAACTCAGCGGCGCGCAAAATTTCGAAGCGCGTGATACGAGGTAAAATGTTCGGCGGCAATTTGACTGTCACTCAGTCGTTTTTGGGCACGCGCTACGAGAAAATACCGCGCGAGGCGATTCTGTTTTTCGAAGACGTCGGTGAGCGGGGTTATCGCGTCGATCGAATTCTCGTACAGTTAAAGCAAGCGGACTATTTCGCGCACACGCGCGCGATTGTTTTCGGCGATTTTATTGAATCGGCCGAGCGATCGGGCGAAGATCGCGTGCCGGGCGTCTTGCAACGGTTCGCCGATGAAATGAAAATTCCGGTGCTTAAGAATTTGCAAGCCGGGCATGGCAATGATCAGCGCATTGTCCCTTTGGCCACAGCGGCTCGCTTGCAGGCTGCTCGCAACGGTGAATTGACTCTTGCAATTCAGGCTGGGTTTAGGGCGCCATAATATGACTCGACTCATGATATTTTCAAATGAACTCGAGGCCCGAATGGCACGCGACGTGCTTTCAATGAACGGCGTTCATGCTGAAATCATCGGTGCCAAAGATTACGTCACTCATTACGCCGGCGGTTTTTTTGGGCGGTACGAACTCGTGGTGCCCGAAAACGAGGCCGAAGCGGCGCGCGACATTTTAGCTCGATACACCGGGCCCCGTTTGGTATCAAACGACGATGAAGGCAAATGATGAAATTCGAGCGCTTGATCGAACAAAAGATTTGGCAGGCGGTGGATGGCAATCTATCAGGGGTTACGCCCGGGCTGTGTCTGCAGGTGGTGCACCGTGGTCGTTTGATTGCCGATATAAAAATGGGCAGGACTTGGCGCTATTACGACCTGGCTTCACTTACGAAAATCATTTTCACTGTGCCGATGTTTATGCAGTTGGCGGAGGCCCACAATACCGGCCGCCGGGCCGAACCCCGAATTGATCTCACAGCTTCGGTGCAAAGGTATCTGCCCGATTGGCCGCACAAATCCCAAACGGTGCGCGAAGTTCTCAGTCACTCGGCCGGTTTAGCGAGCTGGGCGCCGTTTTACAAAAAAATGAGGGCTCGCCAGTTCGCGGGCGAGAACGAACGCCGCGCATTTATTAAAAAACTTTTGTTTCAAATACCGACGGGTTCAAAACGTCGCGCCGTCTATTCCGATCTTGATTTTATTTTGCTCGGATTTTTACTCGAGGATCTCTACGACCGGTCGTTAATTGAAATTTGGCAAAATCGCGTGCCTTGGCGCCAGAAAACGCCGAGCCTACATTTTAATCCGATCGACATACGAGGGCGATGCGACAAGCGCTTCAGTCGCGGCCAATATGCTCCCACCGAACGCTGCCCGTGGCGAAAAAAAATTCTGCAGGGCGAAGTTCATGACGATAATACGTGGAGCTTCGGCGGCGTTTCAACTCACGCAGGGCTTTTTGGAACGCCTGACGATGTCACCACATTTGGTAAAATGTTGAGAGCGAGCTGGCGTGGGCAGAGCGCGGCGAAGTTTCCGTCGACGGCGATCGTGAGAAAATTCACACGGCGGGCTATATCAAAAAACGTCGGCGATTGGTCGTTGGGTTTCATGCTCCCCACGGAGGGTAAAGCGAGTTGCGGGCGCTATTATTCGGCAACGGCGTTCGGCCATACCGGTTTTACGGGAACCTCGCTTTGGTACGACCCCAAACGCGATCTTTTGATCACGATTTTGAGTAATCGCGTTCATCCGACGCGTCTCAATCGCGCTTTTATTTCGCTGCGCCCGAAGATTCACGAAATTGTTGTCGAATCGGTCGACTAATCTTTTGACAATCTCTGAAAAAAATTCGACGGCCGGCGGAAAACTCGCATTTTCAATTTGGATATGAAATAAATAACCCTTCATGCGAAAAGTTACAGCTCGTTTTTTGTTGGGCTTCGGCGTTCTGGCTGGTTGGGCACTGCCGCGAATTGCCTTCGCCGGTGCGGTCATTTACCCATTTTCATCGGCTCACCCCCGCGGTTCTACGGCTCAACGATCGCGTTCGACATATAACGATTCGGCTATTTATGGGTTTTCGCGCGTCCCTCGATTTGATTTTCAAATGGACGTTCAAAATCCGCTGGCGGCTTCATTATTCGTCCGCGGGCTCTATGCGCGCGCCGAATTGCAGCGCCACCCGTTCTCGCCGTTAGAACGCGAAAGGTTTCTTGCATCCATGCACGTCACCGATGAGCAAATCGCCGCGCTGAAGCCGATTTTTCGTTTGGCCTACGCCGCCCCGAGGGATTTGCTGTTTCAACCCGTTTCTGACCAAGATGTCTTGCAAATTGTCGAGACGTTTCAGCCGAAGCCGGCCGACTGGCTCAAAGTGACAGGTGCGAGACTTTTGCCGATTATTTCGCGGCTTTGGCAGTTGGCGCCAAATTCTTATGCTCCGCCAAACGAGCCGCCGAACTCTTGGGCTCGGGTATTCGCTCAACTTGAAAATCAGATTTCACGAGATTCGATCGGCCTTGAATGGTTGATACCCGCGCGTTTTGCCACTTCGCCGGAGCAAAATGACGAATTGATTTTGTTCACACGCAATGCTCTGGATCCGGCGAATCCGCGTTTTATTATAAATGCGAAAAATTACATTTCACTGTGCGAACGCCTGAACGGCGACCGGCAGGCCCTGCTTGCTAAGATTATTTTGGAGCAAATTCCGCATGCGTATGCGAAAAGTAAACGGAATTTACCCTACGATCCGATGTATTTGTCGAATGGCCAACCGCTGATTGAATTTTATTTGAGCCACACTCCGTCTGAAGAAATGCGGGCCGATTTTCTGTTGATGGTTCTTTCACAAACAGAGAAGGAACTGGCCGCTAGCCGGATGCCATCAGTCGGGCAATTTGCCGATTGGCTGGTTCAAGTTGTCGCCCCGGTACTGCAAAGCAACGAGCAGTTTAGAAACTCGATAAGAAAGAATTTGCTGAATGTCCCCCAATACGACTCCATGCCGGATTTAATTGCGCGGCTTCGATTGTATGATCCGCTGCGTTCGTTTCTTGCGGCCGCCCCAAGCGAAGAAAAGCTTTTGTACGATTTGTATGTCGAGGTCTGGTCTGAATCTCCGAATGCATGGACGCGCGCGAGCACATCCTCTATTTTGCAGCGATATTTAGAGAATCGAAGCACCGCCGAAAATGTCGGCCAAGTGTGGGGTTGGATGGGCAAAATTTTGGCCGGTGCTCCGGCCAGTTCCGAAGCCAATTTGCTGCAGGCCAAATTACTATCGTACCTTTTGCAATATTGGTCTCGATACGAGGCGGGCGATCAACAACGAAAAAACTTAATCGAGCTCGTGCGCACCTACGCGCGCGGCAAATGGTTCGGTAAGATTGACGAATTTCAATCGGTGCTATTGAGCGTATTGCGCCAACAATTTTCGCCTGTAAATGACGTGGCCGGGATCGTGCAACTATTCGGAGAGATTCAGGTGCCAATCCCCGAAGATCGTAAAAGCATCGAAACGTCGTTTGTGGAACTGAAGTTGTTTTTTGCGGGATTAAAAGAAGTTGCCGGCGGTAACCCGATTTTGCTATCGGCGTTCGGTCGATCTTATGCCGCAAATGCCGCGCGGGCAATAAAGGGCGCGATGATGCGAACAACGGTGGCGCTGTCCTATGATCATGCAGCGCAGGCAATTGAAGATGCGCGAGACGGCGTCTCTCCGGCTGCGGCCCTAATTTTGGACATCCAGACGATCTTACCGGCGGCGGAATATCGAAAATTTCTTGAAGACGAAGTAGCCACGGCTGGCCCCTCTTGGTCAACGGCCAAAGGGTTTATTGCGACTGTCAAATATCGCAAAATGAAGCGCGAATACGTCAGCAAATTGTATGAAACGTTATACGACGAGCTAACTCGTGCGACGCGCCCGCAACTTAAGGTATTGCGCGGTGGCAGTTGCAACCGCTTGCTTGAAAAGACCCCAGCTGATACGGTTAGCCTGCAAAAGTAATCCTTTTGGGGCGGGGTCAAAATGCGCGTACATTTAATGGGGATTTGCGGTACAGCCATGGCGAGTCTAGCCGGGCTTTTGAAAAGTTTAGGCCATGACGTCACCGGCAGCGATCAAAACGTTTACCCGCCGATGTCGACGCAACTCAAAGAACTCGGTATTTCAATTCTAGAGGGGTACAGAAAAGAAAATTTGGCGATCGGCACGGATCGTCAGCCGGATCTCGTGATTGTCGGCAATGTCATTTCGCGCGGTAATCCCGAAGCCGATGCTTTGCTCGCCAGCTCCATCCTCTACACGAGTTTACCGAAGGCAATGGGCGAGTACGCGATCGGCGACCGCCACTCGATTGTGATCGCCGGCACGCACGGTAAAACCACAACCACATCCCTCATGATAAAAGTTGCGGATACGTGCGGAGTCGAACCGGGATTCATGGTCGGCGGCATCCCTATCGATTACGGCCGTTCGTTTCGGGTTGCGAGAGGTTCCTTCTTTATTATTGAGGGCGACGAATACGACACGGCGTTTTTTGATAAAGTACCGAAGTTCATCCACTACAAGCCCCGCTCTGTGATTTTGACCAGCGTCGAGTTTGATCATGCCGATATTTACAAAGACCTGGATGCCGTGAAAAACGCGTTTCGCATGCTGGTGGATCGCATCCCCGCCGACGGTCATCTCATCGCGCGTGCGGACGACGCCAACGTGATGGACGTCGTGAAGGGTGCGAAATGTCGCGTGATCACATTTGGTGCTGAGGCGGGAGAATACCGCTTGACCGAACGTCAAATCTTGCACGGCCGAAATCAATTTGCGATCCAGCACGGTGGGCAAAAAATTGCCGATTGCGCGATTCGCTTACCGGGCGAACACAACGCGCTCAATGCGCTCGCGGTGTTTGCGCTCGGCCACCAACTTGGTTGGAAGGTCCCGCGCATGTTACAAGGCCTGGCCGATTTTCAAGGTGTGAAGCGCCGGCAAGAAGTGATTGGAACGCCATCAGGTATCACGCTCATCGAAGACTTCGCCCATCACCCGACGGCCGTCGAAGTGACGATCGAAGCCGTGCGTGAAAAATATTTGGGAGGCACCAAGGGCAGATTGTTCGCGCTGTTTGAGCCACGCTCGGCGACATCACGCCGCCGCGTTTTTCAACACGAATATGTCGAGGCGTTTCGCAAAGCGGATATGATTTGCGTCGCCAAAGCTTACGACCAATCGAAGATTGCCGAGGGCGAGCGATTCTCGACGGCTGAGCTCGTGCGCGATTTGCTTCACGAGGGTCTAACGGCGTGTGAATTCGATTCGGTCGAGGATATTGTCGACGAAGTGAAAAAAGATGCGCGACCGGGCGATGTGGTTCTGATCATGTCGAATGGCGGCTTCGGCGGCATCTATCAAAAATTGGGCGCGAGGTTGTCGCAATGACGCCGCTTATGCAGCAATATTGGCAGATTAAAAAGTCGTACCCGGACAAAATCCTTCTTTTTCGGATGGGCGATTTCTACGAAATGTTTTTCGATGATGCCAAAACTGCCGCGCCTATTTTAAATATCGCACTCACGTCGCGTAACAAAAAGGCCGAGGATGAAACGCCCATGTGCGGGGTTCCGCACCACTCCATCAGCGGACCGATCGGCAAATTGTTGGCGGCTGGGCTAAAAGTGGCGATTTGCGATCAGCTTGAAGATCCGGAGACCGCCAAGGGCATCGTTCGTCGTGGAGTGACTCGCGTCTTGAGCCCCGGCATGGTGTACGACCCGCAAACACTCGAAGAGCTCAATGCCAATTACGTCGCTTCGTTTGATGTCGGTAATGCCAGTTTTCTTGATGCCACAACCGGTGAGAGTTTTTACTTTCATTTGAGCGGCGCCGATCGAATGCAAAAAATTCTCGAACTTTTTTCTCTGTTGCGCCCACGCGAGATTCTCGTCCCGGCTGTGGTAGACGGCGCTGAGGAGTTTTCAAGCCTTTTTGATGAACTTAAATTGGCTGGGGCGTGGACTCTCACCCCGCTGCCAGTCGCTTACGACGAATCATCATTTCAAGACGCCGCACGATTCGGCGGCGCTGCGACTGCCGGTGAAATCCCGCTGAGTGCCAAGCGCCTGCTAGCCTACGCGATCGAAATGCAAGGGCCGACGGTATTGGCAACACTGCGCCCTTTCGAACGGCGCGAGCTCAATGAGCGTATGGAGTTGTCGCCGAATGTTCTTCGGCATCTTGAAGTTTTCACAAGTTTTCGCGTGGCGGGCACAGCGCGAGGCGACTCGGGGCAAGATAGCGGCACGCTGTTCCGGGCGATCAATCGTACGTGCACGTCGGCCGGTGCGAGATGCTTGAAACGCTGGTTGCAATTTCCGCTGGTGAACAAGCAAAAAATCGACGACCGACAATCTCGCATCGGGGAGTGGACGCAAAAACCCCGCGAGTTAAAAATTCTGCGCGAAACTTTGCGAAAAATGGGAGATATTGAGCGGCGAATTGCCAAGATTTCGTACAACAATTGTCATCCGCGCGATTTGTTGAGCCTTGCCGACAGTCTCGAGACGGGGCTTGCGATCTCACCCTTCTGCCCGCAGCTCGGCTCTGATGGTGTTCGTGAAGTCGAGCAAACGCGAAACTTGATCCGCCATCACCTGATGGGCGAACCGCCGACCCAACTCAAAGCGGGCGGTTACATCCAGCGCAATGTGAACTCAGAACTCGACGAACTGATCGAACTCGACGAGAACAGTCAAGGGCTGTTGTTTGACCTCGAAAATCGCGAGCGTCAGTCAACCGGCATTTCGAGTCTCAAAGTTCGGTACAACAATGTGTTCGGCTACTATATCGAAGTGACGAATACCCATCTCGATAAAATACCCGAATCCTACAAACGTAAGCAGACTTTGGCGAACGCCGAGCGATTTGTGACTCAAGAACTCCAAGAGCTCGAAGAGCGAATTCTTTCAGCCCGCGAAAAGCGGGCGCGGCTCGAGGACGAAATTTTTCAACAGCTCAAGAGCGCAGTTTTACGAAACGGGCAGCAGTTGTTAGGGGCTGCGCAAATTTGGAGCGAACTCGATGTCGTATCGTCGCTTGCTTGGCTCGCGATCGAGCAGAAGTACTGTCGCCCGGTTTTGAAAGACGGCGTAGGCGCATTGGCGGCGATCGTGCTGCGTGGTTCGCGACACCCCGTGGTTGAACAAGAAGTAGAGCGCGCGTTTGTACCGAACGATCTCACTTTATCGCAAGGCGAGTGTCTGCTCCTGACCGGCCCGAATATGGCAGGCAAAAGCACGCTGATGCGCCAGATTGCTGTCACGGTGTTGCTTGCGCAGATCGGATCGTTCGTGCCGGCCCAGCACGCCGAACTGCCTATTTTTCGCCAAATTTTCACCCGCATCGGGGCCAGCGATTCACTGTCTGAAGGGCTGTCGACTTTCATGGTAGAAATGAAAGAAGCCGCGCAAATGCTAACATGTAGCGGCCCACAAACGCTCGTCGTTCTCGACGAGGTCGGCCGCGGCACATCGACCTACGACGGTATGAGTTTAGCCCAGGCAATTCTCGAATATCTAGTGCGAACAGTGCGGGCGACGACGTTGTTCGCGACACATTATCACGAGCTCACGGCGCTCGATTCTGTGCACCCGCAGGTGCGCAACATGCACATGGCGATTCACGAACAAGGTCGCGATATTCATTTCATGTACACCTTGCGTTCGGGCCCGGCGAGCAAGTCATACGGGCTGCACGTGGCCCGTTTGGCGGGAGTGCCTGAAGTCGTAATTGAACGCGCCGAAAAGCTTCTCGCAGCCCATGAGTCGCGTCGAGAAAACGGTGATGGTGATGCGGATTTGCCACTCCTCAAGTGGCGGCACGAACAGATTTAACACGCCCATTTGAGGTCTTTAG
Source organism: Bdellovibrionales bacterium (assembly GCA_027459485.1). Lineage (GTDB taxonomy): Bacteria > Bdellovibrionota > Bdellovibrionia > Bdellovibrionales > UBA1609 > RBG-16-40-8. The sequence continues at coordinate 166,418 of DAIDIG010000001.1, forward strand.
TCCGGGCGCGTTTTCGGTTAATGGTCTTGTCGGCAAAATATTTCGGCGGGCGTTAACCGTATTTGTTGTTACTAATGACCCCAGAGTTTTTGCGCGTTTACCGATTGTAAACGGCGGCGTCTCCTGTCGTGTCGCCAGTTTTTTGACGGACCTTTGACGCAACCGACATTCACGGAAAAATTTTTTTGAGTTTTCCTCTTGTCGAGGTGCTGAAAGACTGACAGACTTTTAGTTGGGGATCGCGTCTCCAAGGGCGGAGGCGCTAAGGTTTAAAAACAAAAACGTTCATAAAGGAAACAGGACGTTTAACAATTAGTGGGGAGGGAGCAAGGATGCTCAGAGATGTACTCATCCAAAAAGGGTTATCGAATCGCGAGTCGGAAGTCGCGGAACTTGTGACAAAGGGTATGTCCAACAAGGAAGTGGCCAACCAGCTTTTTGTCACGGAAAAAACCGTGAAATTTCACCTGACGAACATCTATAAAAAGATGAACGTCAAGTCACGCGCTCAGCTGATCGTATGGTGCTTACCGCACATCGGCTTTGTCGAAAAAGAAGAGCGTGCGACAGAAGTCCCGCAAAATCCAGCTGTCGCGCCAGCGGCCGCGCCCAGCACGATTCCGGCTGGTTCGGCTACAGTTGCCGGTACGACGGGCACGGGCTTTCGCGGTAATAACGACCTCGGTATCTAATCGTTCGATTGATTCTGGGCAGGGGCGTGATATCCTCAAGTATCTGAAAAGAGGTCACGCCCTTGATAGATGCTAAGCCGGTCTCACAGTCTGTTGTCACCATGACCGAGCTAGTCCACCCCAGTCACACCAACGCTCTCAATAGTGCTTTTGGGGGCGTGATTGTTTCATGGATCGACGTCTGCGCCGCTATTTGTGCCATGAGGCACGCTCAAAGACATGTTGTCACAGCTTCTATCGATGCGCTCAACTTTATCAATCCCGTATACGTCGGTTGGGTTGTGAACTTACACGCCTCTGTTAATTACGTGGCCCGCACTTCGATGGAGATCGGCGTGCGTGCCGATGCTGAAAACCCGATTATGGGCGAAACCTTTCACGTCGCTTCGGCCTACCTAACGTTCGTCGCTTTAACTTCAGACAAAAGGCCGGTTGTGATCCCTAAAGTCATACCTGAAACTGACATCGAAAAGCGCCGCTACGCCGCCGCCGAAAAACGCCGCGAAGTGCGTTTGGCTATGCGCGGGAAGAGTTAAGGCGAGCCGTTAGAACGATTTCTCGCTGAACACAAACGCCATCTCGTCGGGACAAGCGCTCATCACTCATTGGTGCTAATAGTGTATTCTCAGCCAAATTGCGCGTTGTTAGCGCAATTATGCATCGCCGCGCCTTTATGATTCCAACTCGCGTAATCTGTGGTGAGCGTGGCATAACAATCTCAGGTTTTGTTCGCTCGCTTGGCCACCGCGACAAACGGGTAAAACGTGATCAATTTGTAATAGATGATGCGATTCGCATCGGCGATCAGTTTTCGGGTCGCGATAGGTGCACCGCCCCTGATCACGCTGCCAGATGCGCCGTTTTAGCTGAGGCGAAATATACCTTGGGCTCGCATGAGGATGCCCAGGCTTGTTCAATTTTGGCCGCGCAATTGCAGTCCGGCTTTTCGCGTCGCCTTTCATCGGGTCCAATTTCTTCAGCATGTATTCGCACATATCATCGATGAGGTCGGCGTACGACATGCGCGGGTTTTTATGAGCTCGCAGGCTTTTAAGACGGTCGAGTTTTTTAAGCGTTTCATGCTTGAGCCTCACATGAAGCAGCGCTTCGTCACCGCTGGCGGTTTGAACAACTTCACGTTTTGGCGCCAACGCTTTTGTTCCAAACTCGCGAACCAGAATTTTTTCAGTTTCGCGTTTCGAGCAGTTTTCGATTTTCTCTAAAATTTCTTTTTGCCTGGCGAGATCCGCATTTACTTTGGCGAAGAAGCCCTGCGCCATAGAAAGATTCGTCAAATTGAGTTCGCCCGAGTTCAATTTTTGTTTTATTTCAGGCATAACTCTTGCCATTTTCACGGCAGAAGTTCTTCGATATGCGCACGACTCCGAATAACCGAGAGCCTTCACCGCGTATTCAAAAAGTGAACTGTAGCCCATTTTCAAATAGAGTTTCGAGTCCTGAATCTTCTGCAAATTTTCAATCACAAGACCGGTAAGTCGCCGCTCCTCTTTTACGAGATTCAAAGTTTCATCATGAAGAAAATAGTTCGGGTCAGCTTTGGGTTGAACCCGTGGTTGGCTTTGTTCGTAGGTAAAATTCATTTATGCATCCTCCCTTTTCGTTCATGAACACTACCACTACATCTCGAAATCGAATTTTCGCTTGTCTATTTGCGTTGTGCTCGGAAAAAATCCGGGTGCGGCATTGGCAATCAGAGGCCCCTAAATGGTTGCACAATAAATTTTGTTTTCACGCCTGTAGGGCATGTTGCGCGATATCATAGACACTTATCCTTGCGACAAATGGATAGCAAGATGAGCCGTCAATAAATTCTTTTGAAAAGTGAAAAATAAGATCAGTAACGATCGGGCGATAAGCCGCTACCGACGAAGCTCCGGGGCGCGTTCGAGTCTTGCGCTCCTTGAGCCTGGCCAAGCGGCGCCCCAACTCCACAAAAAATTGAAAGTGCCATATCGCCGTCTAAACCATCGACAAACAATTCGTTTTTACACGCGCTATTCAAAATGACGTTTCTATTGTGTAGATTGATTGCCAATCGAGCAGGCAGGAGTCGATTCGTGGCCAGTAGACATCTATTCAGTGCGGGTTTCTGTATCGGCGTATTGATCGCCGTATCGCTTGCTTCGAATGCGCGAGCCGCAAGTCTCGCGGCGAAAATGTTGTATTTGCCGAAGGAGGCTGAAACTCAATTTCCATCGCATTTGACTCCGCCTGAGGGGATGACCGCCTTTCAAATCAAAAGTAGCGCCTTCGAAATTAACGGCTGGCAAAAGATCGACCCGAAAGCCAAGTCACCGGTCGTGATTTTCTTCTACGGCAACGGAATGAATATGGCGGCGGTGTCGCAATCGCCGGTGCGGGAGTTTCTTGAGAGTTCAAAACTCGACTATGTTTTTTATGATTATCCCAATTATGGTCTGAGCAAGGGCACGATGTCTGAAAAAAATTACGTTGAGGCCGGCGATCGGGTATTGGATCGCGTTCGTCGGATCGCGCCCGGCCGGGATATCGTTCTTTGGGGAGATTCTATGGGGTGCGCAATCGCCATTCAAGTCGCGGCGTACAGCCTTACTTTACCTGCTCCGGTGAAGAGCCTCATATTGATGGCTCCATGGACGTCGTTCACCGATCTCGTCAAGTATCGCGTGCACATCGGCTGGTTTGCTAAACACGAGACGGCAGGCAATCGGTATGATTCGCTCCATGCGGCACGATTTATCGTGGCGAAATCTTCGATGCGAGCGCTGGTCATCCAAGGTGTAAACGATGAAGTAATTCCGGTTGCGATGGGCAAGGCGATCTACGACGCTTTCGGTTCGGCACGCGCGATGTGGGTGGCGATTCCAAATGCCGGGCATAACGACGTATTCCGCGATACAATGGATTTAGGCTTCTTGCTTTCCGCTTTTATTGATCGGGGTGAGTGATCTTTCGATCACGCCCTGATAGTTGCGAGATTATATAGAACCTGTGGCTGTTTTGGCTAATTCTGGCTAATGCAGACGCGCTTCATTTCTGAAGCGCGCCTGGTTAATTTCTGCTAACTCAGCGTCGGCGAATCGGCCGTGGCTGCGGTCGCGGTTGCGGCGGATGGTACACTGGTGGGTGGTACACTGGTGGGTGGTACACTGGTGGGTGGTACACTGGCGGGTGGTACACTGGTGGGTGGTACACTGGCGGGTGGTACACTGGTGGGTGGTACACTGGCGGGTGATAAACGGGTGGGTGATACACGGGCGGTCTTACAACCACTGGAGGTCGCGGACGAAATGGTGGTCGCACCGGCGGCCGCGGCCGAAACGGCGGTCGAAACGGCGGCCGCACTGGCGGGTGCACGATAATTATCGGTGGACGCGGTGGCCACGGTCGCCGGGGCGGATGAACAATAATCGGCGGACGAGGCCATGGACATGGATGATAGGGCGGATGAACGATAATCGGAGGCCTTATCGGTGGACGCGGATGAATCGGGACCGGATCCACTGGCCACGGGCGAACCGGCGGTGGCGGCGGCTCGATCGGCTCCGGCGAACCAACGTTGTTTAGAATTAGAGTATCCACGCTGGGTGATCCATCGACTCGCACGGCAGCGGGGTTATGACTGTAAACAGTAATAACGACGCTCGACAATATTTGATACGGCATCGTGAACACGACTCCGTATTGATTGACTCGAAAATCGGACCGAGCCGCACAAGCCGTCGGCACAGCGGCGTCACACACATCATTCGGCGAAACGCTGGATCGCCACACGAAATCGGCTTGTGAATCGCGCGTAGGTTGCCCCGCCGAAGTCAGCAAATCGGCCGTTAGCAAAAGGACTTGCCCGGGCGAAACATTTATCACGGCGGCATGGTTGATGTTGTACTTGCCGTCGATACCTATGATTCGCACGGTGGCCAGTTGCGCGGCTAAATCCGCAATGTCGCTCTGGCTCGCGTAACTTGTGGAAGCGCTCAGACTCGCGGCCGCGAGTGCCCCGCTTATCACGAGCGCTCTCATTAACGCTGATTTGATCATTCATTTCCCCCCTGTCGTTATTCCGGCGGGCCCGTTCTCGCGCAGCCTCGCTCGGTTCCCACGTCGAGTGTTTTAAATATCGGCTCGACGTTTAGAAACGTGCCAACAATTTCGGTTAGAGGGAAATAAGAAATTTTTTCTGTAACGGTGGAGTTACAAAAGTAGCCCAGCCATAACCCGCACCGTCGAGAACAACCAGCGCATTTTGTAAATGGCCCCGGTTAGAAAGTACGACATGCGCGGGTTTTTATGAGCTCGCAGGCTTTTAAGGCGGTCGAGTTTTTTAAGCGTTTCATGCTTGAGCCTCACATGAAGCAGCGCTTCGTCACCGCTGGCGGCTTGAACAACTTCGCGTTTTGGCGGTAGCGCTTTTGTTCCAAATTCACGAACCAGAATTTTTTCAGTTTCGCGCTTCGTGCAGTTTTCGATTTTCTCTAAGACTTCTTTTTGCCTGGCCGCATTTTCTTTGGCGAAGAAACCCTGCGCCATAGAAAGGTTCGTCAAATTGAGTTCGCCCGAGTTCAATTTTTGTATTATTTCAGGCAAAACGCGCCATTTTAACAGCAGAAGATCTTCGATATGCGCACGGTGAGTCGCCGCTCCTCTTTTACGAGATTCAAAGTTTCATCATGAACACTACCACTACACTGTAAAATCGAATTTTTACTTGTCTATTTGCGTTGTGTTCGGGAAAAATCCGGGTGCGGCGTTGGCGATCAGAGGCCCCTATATGGTTGCACAATAACTTTTGTTTTCACTCCTGTAGGGCATGTTGCGCGATAGCCCGGACACTCATCCTTGCGACAAACTGCTATCGACGAAGCTCCGGGGGCGAACCTCCACATTCGCTTTGCGATCACATCTCCGTGTAAGCCTGGGCCTCGAGAGCGGTGAGTGCGATCGTGTTGACGATGTCATTTTCGGTGCACGTTCGTTGTAGAACGTTCGCCGGTTTGCGCACCCCGAGCAGAAACGGACCGAGAATTTCGCCGCCGCCAAGCTGCTGGACGAGCTTGTACGAAATATTACTCGCGTCGAGGTTCGGAAAGACCAAAATGTTCGCGCCGTTTTTGATTTCGCAAAACGGAAAAATTCGCCGCACGATCTCAGGGCTGACTGCCGTATCGGCTTGCATCTCGCCGTCGACAATCAATTCGGGGTGACGCTCCTTTACAATTCGCGCGGCTTCGCGCATTTTTTGCGGCGACTCGAATTCGGCCGCGAAGTTCGTAAAGCTCAGCATGGCAATGCGCGGTTCAATTTTAAAATATTGCGCCACGCGTGCGACATAGACGGCTACGGAGGCCAATTGTTCAGCCGTCGGGTTTACGTTGACTGTGGTGTCGGTGAAAAACAAAACGCGATCTTGCACAAGCAGTATATTCACGCCGGCCGCGACCTGCCCGCGGCCGGTGCCGATCACCTGCAGTATCGGTCGCACACAATTTGAATAGTTATTGACCGCACCACTAACCGAACCATGGGCATCGCCGAGACGCACCGCCATTGCGGCGAAATAATAGGGGTCGGCCATCAGACGTTCGGCTTCGGCGAACAACACGCCTCGGCGTTTGCGTTGATCGTAAAGCGCTTTCACATAGCGTTCGTAATCTTTATGAATCGACGGTTGAACGATTGGGACTTCATGCAAATTTTCAAGATCCAGTTCTTTGATCTTTTCACGGATCACGTCGGGGTAACCCAGAAGTACAGGGCGAATGATCCGCTCGCGCACGACTGAACTGACGGCTTTCAAAACTTTTGTCGACTGCCCTTCGGGGAACATAATTATCGGCACATCCGTTTTCATCGATTGCGCTTTGGTGCGAATGCGATTGATGACGGAGCGAACGAAACCGCGCGATACGCTGCCTAATGATTCGAGTTTTTCGCGATAGGCTTTGAAATCTTCGATCGGCTTTTGCGCGACACCTGAATCCATCGCCGCTTGCGCGACGGCGGGAGCGACGTTCAACAGCACGCGCGGGTCAAACGGTTTCGGAATAATATAATCGGGGCCGAAATGAAAATGCCGGTTCGAGTAGGCCGCGGCCACGCTGTCGGGCACATCCTGTCGCGCGAGATCGGCGAGTGCGTGCACGGCGGCGAGTTTCATCTCTTCGTTGATGGTTGTGGCTTGCGTGTCGAGCGCTCCGCGAAATATCGACGGAAAGCCCAATACGTTATTCACTTGGTTCGGAAAATCGGATCGCCCGGTTGCAATTATCACATCGGGCCGCGCCGCTTTGGCGTCGTCGGGCAAAATCTCCGGATCGGGGTTGGCCATCGCAAACACGATCGGCTTCGCCGCCATTTTCTTAAGCATGTCGGGTGTCACGGCATTGGCTACACTCAGGCCAACAAAGACATCGGCGCCTTCAAGCGCTTCTTTTAATGTGCGCAATTTGGTTTCGACCGCAAACAGCGACTTGTAGGGGTTCATGCCGTCCGTTCGGCCTTTATATACGACGCCTTGCGAATCGCACATGATGATGTTTTTCTGTTGTACGCCGAGCTTCATGAAAATTTTCGCGCACGATATTGCGGCGGCACCGGCTCCGTTGAACACCACTTTCACTTTGCTTAGTTTACGTTTGGTAAGTTCGCACGCGTTCAGTAGGGCCGCTCCCGAAATAATTGCGGTGCCGTGTTGGTCGTCGTGAAATACGGGGATCGTTAGCGACTTCTTCAATTCTTCTTCAATGTAAAAACACTCAGGCGCCGCGATGTCTTCAAGGTTAATGCCGCCGAATGTCGGTTCGAGCGCTTTAACCGCAGCGATAAACTCATCCGGATTTTTTGCATTCATTTCGATGTCGAAAACGTCAATTCCGGCGAATTGCTTGAACAAGACGCCTTTGCCTTCCATGACAGGTTTGGCGGCGAGTGGGCCAATATTACCCAGACCTAAAACGGCTGTGCCATTTGAGATCACCGCGACCAAGTTGCCTTTGGTCGTGTACTTGTAAACGTCAGAAGGGTTGCGGGCGATTTCGATACAGGGCGCCGCGACGCCCGGCGAGTAAGCGAGTGACAGTGCGTATTCTGTGTCACATTTTTTGCTTGAGTGAACGTCGACTTTGCCCGGCTTACCTTCTGAGTGATAATCCAGTGCGGCTTTGGCGATATTTTTATCCATGGGTGAGTTTACCTCTTCGACCCCCCTATGATACGGTTTAGTTCTCAGCTGTCAAAGTCTAACGGGAGCCATTATGAATACAGATCGCGATGTGGTGATAATTGACGGAATCCGCACGCCGTTCTCAAAAGCCGGAGCGGATTTGAAAGACGTTCACGCCGCTGACCTTGGGACGCGCGCCTTGAGCGAATTGCTCGCGCGCACCGAAGTGGACGTTAAAGAAATCGATGAAGTGATTATCGGCAACACCGGCAGCCCAGCCGATGCCGTCAACATTTCGCGCGTCATCGCTCTACGCTCGGGGGTGCCGCTCAAAACATCGGCCTATACCGTGCATCGCAATTGCGCATCGGCACTCGAGTCGATCTCAAGCGGGTTTGATAAAATTCGCAGCGGCACGCTCGATGTGGTGGTGGCGGGTGGGGCTGAAAGCATGTCAAAAATGCCGATTATGGTGCCGCCGAAAATTCAAAATATCTTGAACAAATTGTTCACGGCTCGGGGGCCTTCGCAAGCTTTGCCGCTTCTTGCCAAACTATTCAATGCTGATCTTAAGCAAATCAAAGCGCTTTTGACGGCCAATCAAAAAGACGATTTTTTTCCGCAAATTGCCGTCGTGCAGGGGCTGACCGATCCGTTTGTCGGCATCAACATGGGCCAAACGGCTGAAATTCTCGCCAAAGAATTCGGCATTTCACGCGAAACGCAAGATCGGTTTGCGCTGCGCTCGCACCAGCGCGCCGTTGCCGCAACAAAAGACGGCAAACTTAAAAGCGAAATTGCGCCTGTCTTTTTACCTCCCGATTTTAAGAAGATTGTTTCGAACGACGTCGGCCCGCGTGAAAGCCAAACGATGGAGCAGCTCGGTAAGTTGAAGCCGTTTTTTGATCGCAAGTACGGCTCTATCACTGTCGGCAACGCGTGCCCGATTACGGATGGAGCGGCGATGGTTCTGATCGCGAGTCGCGAAAAAGCGCGTGCACTGGGCCTAAAACCGCGTGCAAAAATTTTATCTTACGCGTTCGCCGGCCTCGAGCCTGAGCGAATGGGGCTTGGCCCGGCTTACTCGACACCGATTGCACTTAAACGCGCCGGCCTCAATCTAAAAGATATGGATTTGGTCGAGCTCAACGAAGCGTTCGCCGCCCAAGTCATCGCGTGCCAAAATGCAATGGCCAGCAAAAAATTCGCGCAAGAAAAACTGGGTCTGAACGAAGCTGTTGGTGAAGTCGACGACAATAAGCTCAATGTCAACGGCGGTGCGATTGCACTCGGTCACCCTGTCGGTGCGACCGGCACCCGGCTCGTGTTGACGCTTATGAACGAGCTTGAGCGGCAAAATAAGCGCCTCGGTCTAGCCACTTTGTGCATCGGCGGCGGCCAGGGCGGCGCTATGGTGATCGAACGCGAACATTAGGCCCGCGGCTATGTCCGCGTGACGAATTCAACATCGAGGGGGAGCATGAGCATCCAAGAAAGCATTCGATTTTCTAAGAACGGTGAAAGCAGCGATATCGGTACAATTGAACTCGATCTGATCGGCGAAAAGGTCAATAAGCTCTCATCAGCTGTGATGTTTCGCCTGCGCGAAGTTCTCGAAGAAGTACAATCGTCTGGCGTCAAAGTCTGTGTGATTGTCTCTCGCAAACCAGGTATTTTTATCGCTGGGGCCGACATAGATGAAATAAAAAACCTCACGACCAAAGAAGGCTTTCGCGATGCAATCGGTAAGGCGCATACGATTTTCAATTTTCTCGAAGATATGCCAGTTGTCACCATTGCCGCGATCCATGGCGCGTGCCTCGGCGGTGGGTGCGAGATGTCGCTGGCGTGCGATTACCGCATAGCTTCAGACGACAAAAGTACGCGTATCGGCTTGCCTGAAATTCAGTTGGGTATTATCCCTGGGTTCGGCGGATGCGTGCGCCTACCCCGCGTTGTTGGGCTGCAAGCGGCGCTCGATATCATTCTGGCCGGCAAATCCGTCGATGCGAAGAAGGCTCTCAAAATCGGGTTGATCGACGAGGCTGTCCCGGCCGCGATTCTTGAAGCGCGGGCCTTTGCGTTGGCCCGTGAACTATTAGCGAAAGGCGCGAAGAAGCGAAAGAAGAGATTCTTGGCCAAAGGCGCAGTCGCGAAATTTCTCGAGTCGCCACTCGGCCGTCCAGTTGTATTTTCTCAGGCTAAAAAAGCCGTACTTAAACAGACAAAAGGGTTTTACCCGGCTCCGCTCAAAGCCCTCGATGTCATTCGCCGAACCTACGGTTCGTCGAACCGGGAACGCTCGCTAGAAGTCGAGATGGCGGGTTTTCTGGACGTTGGCGTCACCGACGTCAGCAAAAATTTGATCGGGCTATTTTTCTTAACCGAAGCGGTGAAAAAACAATCCGGCGTCAGCGACCCGAATGTCAAAGGCCGCGATGTTCGACATTTAGCTGTGCTCGGTGCGGGAGTCATGGGGGGAGGCATTGGATTTGTGGCCGCCGACAAAGGCGTTCATGTGCGGATGCGCGACATTTCAAACGAAGGTGTCGCGCTCGGCCTGCGTTCGGCGCACTCGCTTTGGCAAAAGTCTCTCCGAAAGAGAAAGATCGACAACTTCGAATTCAAAAGACGCTCGGCCTTTCTCACTGGCGGGACTGACTTTGCCGGCTTTCACCAAGCTGATGTCGTGGTCGAGGCCATTGTTGAAGACATGAACGTGAAAAAGAAAGCCATTGCCGAAGTCACGAGCCTGTGTAAACCCGATTGCGTCATCGCGACGAACACGTCTTCGCTCAGTGTCACCGAGATGGCAAAGGCGCATCCTAACCCGAAAAACTTTCTCGGCATGCACTTTTTTAACCCCGTGAACATGATGCCGCTTGTAGAAGTGATTCGCGGTCCTGAGACAAGCGATGAAGCTGTCGCGACGATTTTCAGCCTAGCAAAAAAAATGGGCAAAACTCCTGTTGTCGTGAAAGACGGGCCGGGTTTTCTAGTGAATCGATTGCTGCTACCCTACATGAGTGAAGCCTTGTTTTTGCTCGAAAACGGTATGTCAGTAGAGACTCTCGATCGCTATTACACGCATACGTTCGGCATGCCGATGGGGCCATGTCGGTTGATGGATGAAGTCGGGCTCGACGTCGGTATGAAAGTGCTTAAGATATTTCATGAAACAATCGGTGAGCGTGTACAGGTCGCCGAGATTGCGAAAAATCTGACGTCGACCGGTCGCCTCGGCAAAAAGAATAGCCGCGGTTTTTATCTCTACGACGAAAAAGGCAAGCAACTAGCAGCTGACCAAACGATTTATAAAGAACTTGGGCTCTCTTCGCCGAATGATGCCCTTGATAAAAAGGAATGCATTGAGCGGCCGATGTTCGCGATGGTGAATGAAGCCGCCCAAGCACTGCTCGGTGAGCATATCGTCAACACTCCCGCTGACGTGGATCTCGCGATGATTATGGGCACTGGCTTCCCGCCATTTCGGGGTGGGCTATTGAAATGGGCCGATTCAATCGGCACTGAAAAAATAGTGTCTGAACTCGAAGTTTACGCCGCCAAATACGGGCGCCGTTTTAAACCGTTGCAACCGCTCGTCAATTTGGCTAATGCCAAGCGTGGATTTTACGCTTAAAGCGGATTGTATCGCTACTGGAGCTTGAACCCGGTTCCAGATTTGCATATAGAGTCCCTAACAGTGGGAGATTATCCTAGAGGGTACTATATGAAAAAGTTGATGACACTTTTCGCGTTGTTGTCCATTTCGTTTTCAGTCTTTGCCGTTGAACAGAGTTTTAATGTGAAGCCGGGTGAATTGCCGAGCGTAGTCGGTAAGGTAGTTTCGAACGGCCAACCGGTGGCCGGTTTACCGGTACAACTCGTAACGTCCGATGACGGAAACAAAACAACGGTGACGACCCAAACACGACCAGACGGAACGTACCAATTTTATGAAATCCCTGAGGGTAAATATACGTTAAATGTTTTAGCTGGTGGCGATGAGACGAAGAGCTTCAAAGACATTGATATTGACGGCCCGCAAACCACTCTTTCTGATGTCAACGTGACAACGGGCCAAATGGTGACTTCGCCAGGCAATTTCCGCATCGTTGTCGATGGGGCCATTTACCGTGGAGCGCGCCCAGTCAATGAAGGCCAGGTTGAATGGCTGCGACAAAATTTGAAAGTGAAAACGATCATCGATTTGCAGGGTGGTGACCCGTGGTACGTCGCTGTATTCGAACCCGGAGAAAAGCAGTCTCAGCGAAATCTCGAAGAAAAGTGGGCCCAAACTGATAATCACATAACATGGATCAATAAACCGATGGATTCGGTCGGCGCCGTTCACTGCCGCGAAGCTCAGAGGATCAATCACATTCTCGACATCATCCGCGATCCTAAAAACCAACCCGTGTATATTCATTGCGAGCACGGTAAAGACCGAACGGGTTTAATCGCCGCGCTGTACGAGAGTTTTTATGAAGAGCCAAATGTACCGCCGGCGGCTGCGCATGCTGAGATGATAGCTGACGGCCACAATACATATGTCTGTGGCGCGATGGATACCTATTTTAACTTAGCCACCGCCGCACCCATGAGCCTTCACAAACTGGATAACCCCCAGTGCGACAAATTTAGTATCGACCCAAAAGCGACAGATACTGTGGGTAAGCTCGAAGCGCATCCGCTTTGATCCGAATCGTTTAAAGATTAGACACCCGCCAATAGACATTGCACCCGCCAAAACCGCAGGCGGGCGTAAACCAAATTGTGGCACCTAGTCGATTATTTGTGCCAAGGATTTGCTCAAGTGCAACCAATTGCCTTTGAACGTCTCATACAGGGACTTCGGTTGGTCCAAAGTTTGCCTTATTAGTTTGGTAAGCGAGGAGACTTTATGAAAACACTAACCGATACAACTAAAAGGACCTTGGGCATAATGCTTGCGGCACTCTCTATGGCCGCCTTGGCTGCCTGCTCAAAAAGCGGCGGCGGCACTTCGCTGAGTACGCGGTATGCGCGCGGTCCGGTGAACACCGGCAACCTAAGCCCAAATGGTATCGGCTTTAATGCCAGCACGGCCCACTGGGGGTGTATCTTTAATAGTAACACTCCAACTTTTAATCCTATACTTCAGCAGTTCATGCCCAATGCCACTGACTTGGGGCAGGTCAATGCGGCCGAGCAAAGTTGCGCGAGTAACTCCACGGGAGTGGTGTTTGCAGGTGCAATTTCGCAAAGCACGGGCCAAGGTCAACTCGAGATGGTCATCATCGACCAGCTGTGCATCAGTTCAAACGGCACTCAATGCTATGCTCCCGTTTTTACGGTGTCGCCGGGCATGAGTGTTTCGGGTAACGGTCAATCGTATTCGACGCAATTTAGCGGCAGCTCCATACAAATCGTCGGCGAAGACAGCTACGGCGCGATCATCTTGCGCGGCAACGTTCAGAACGACCCGAACTTCGGTCAACAAAGCGTGTGGGAAGGCGAACTCGATTTCGCCAATAATCAAAACGCGGGCAGTTTTTCAGGTGTGTTCGGTAACTTCGTCATCCCACCGAATGACATCTTCACACAATAGCGACGAGGGCCGTATGAAACGCGCTGTGATCAAAAGTGCCATAATAGCCGGAATGATCTTTCAGGCAGCTGTGGTTTGGGGCACAGGATTTGATTCCTCGAACGGAATTGTGCCGTTTGTCTCTTGTCACGATGCGAGATTGCAAGCCCGTCATGTCATTGTGACCGATCAAAAAGAATTAAAAGATTATTACCAGCTTAAAAAAATAAAACCTGGTATATATCCGACAAGTGAAATTCAGCGAGCTCGATTTGAAGCGCTCAACTTGATCCGTCAAGACAGGGACAATGCCAGACTGCAAGAATCAGTCATTTTAAATCATTGCTCGGTAACTGAGACAGAAAGCACGCTTCATCGTTTGGAACATGTCTTCGACCGGTTGAATATTGAGCTAGCTGTTGCGCGATTTCAACATAACGATTCGCCGCTGAATTAAGGGGTCAACATGTCATTGCTTCGTTCAAAAACTACAGCCGCGATTCTGTTTGCGGTCATTGCTGTGATCTCGATGCCAGCAATTCAGGCCATAGCGGCCGAAAGCCCACGATACTATATTCAAAGTTCTCCCTTGCCGAGGCCAGAATACGTTCGAGATATTGCAAAAGCGCTGTCGCCGCGTCAATTCGAAATCTTCGGAGACCAGCTCGGTTCGCTCACGGATTTGCCGAAGACCAAAGCGGCGCTTGAACTTTGGGCTAAAAAAGTGCCGGACGGCGTGGTTATTATCTGGAACCCAAACCGTATCGAGCAGCAATTCGGTTTTTCATCTCTCATGCGTACGATTGAGTCCCTCGGCAAAGTGGCGGTTATCATGGTTGGCTTTCATTCGCCGAGCCCAGCTGTAAAGAAGGTGAGCCCGATTTACAAGACTTACGCAACTGACTGCAACTTGATGCTCAATTGGACGGACCTAAACCGTAATACCGAAAGATAGTTTAAGCCGCCGACTTACGAAGTTTTTCTTGTAGCTCAGCAAGATCGGATTTCAGCTTCGAATTTTCATCCAACAATTCGCGCAACTTATTTTGAAGCGCGAGAATCTGCTCGGCCGTTAAAGCTCTCGATGGTGCCGGTTTCGTCGTTGCGGCAGGTCTTTGTTTTTCAGTTTTTGCCCCGGGGTTTTCGGCAATCGCCACGGCCGTACCGCCACCTGACACCAGCTTCTCTTCATAATTTTCAGGTATCGCAAACTGCGGAGCGAATTTTTCGACGCGAAGGTAGCCTTGGCTGATCATCGTGCGGGTCTCTTGCAATATTTTGAGAAACGCCGCTGTGATTTCAGCTTCGCTCGGCGTTTTTGCGTTGAAAATATCTTCGAGGTTTCGCTTCTGCGCGTGCGTGAACGTTTTCAAAAATCGTGCGCTTTGTTCTTGGCTGAGTCCATGCATGGCTGTCGCGATCGTGAGAACCTGTAAACGTGAGAAAATATCCGCTACGGCATTATCGTCCCAACTGAAGATACGTTCGACCGTCAGCATTTTCTCGCGCACGGCTTTCGCCCAACGTGGATCTTCGCTCTCGATCATATTTAAAAAATTGTCTTGTTTTTGCTTACCGCATGTCTCGATCAGTTGCAGCAGTTGAACAAATCCGCCGGCCCGTTGATAACGCAATAGAAGTCCCATAGGGGTTCCTTCGGTTATGTGCGGCCGAATCTTAAGTCCAGTCCAGGGTTACCGATGATGATGACGTCGGTAATATTTTTTATAGGTGTTTTGGCCGGCTCGCTCAAGATCCTCGCGTGTTGGCTTTTTCTTTTTCAAAGCTGGCGCATTTTGAGCCAAGCGAGTTACGACCGTCCTATCGATTTGATCGACGTTCTTCACGCCCTTTTTCTGAAGCTGTTGGTAAAGATTAGGGTTATGGTCTTTGATATCGGCCATCACGGCCTCGTACGATTTCTTCTGCAGCGAGTGAATTTCTTGTCGTTCAGGTGGCGGCAATTTCGCAATCGTGCCCGGATTTGGTTTCACCGAAGTTTCGTTTTGCGCCGCCATGATTTCTTCGCGAGTCGCCTCTTCGGGGTGAGGGTAGGTGTTGTACTTCAAACTTGTCGAAGCACTGTACCCGGTTTTGATGTCGACAACATGGTTCAGATTTTGTGTACTGCGAAATGCAACGTCGCCGCGTAAGACGGTCAATTGCGTCCCCACACTGGCGTTACGACGGGTAAAAAAATCGGTACCACGCACCCCGGCAATTGCGTCGGGAGTTACGATTCGCATATTATTCCGCGGACCTTTTTTCGAAATAAGACCGCGAAATCGGCCGTAATACATTTTGACCACGGAGGTCGCGCCATCATTCACCTTTGGCTGATCCGCTTGTTTGTCGATCACCGCGGGCAAGACAAACGAACTGCCGCTACCCACCAAAAATGAATCGCCGTTCGGATACACGATTTTAATTTTTCCGTTTGGTCCAGAAAGAATGATTTCGCCAGGGTTCAGTTTCATTCCGATTTTGGCTTGTACATACGCATATTCCTGCTCGTTCATTTTAGCGAATGGTCGGTGGTCTTGCGGAGTGGGCAGATGCAAGACTTTCACGTCGCCTTGAACGGCAACGACCGTCCCGACAAAAGTCTGCGCGAAGGATGTCAGACTGAATAGAACGATACAGACAATCAGTGATTTCATGGTTTTCATCCTCTTCATTGGCTGCTATTTTTAAAAAGCGTGACTCACTTGCCATCTTCGGTCAAGTTCTGAAGGAGCGATTTCATGATCCGACGTAATCTGATAGTTACCGTCGCTATGGCCACCGCGATTGCAACGGCGATTCCTCTTTCGATGACAGCGCGAGCAGACGAGGCCAATAATTCGGGCACTGGCTCTAACAGCAGCACGAGTCTCGACGACACGAAACTTGAATACCCGGAGCTTGAAGTCACACCGCGCGCGTCCGAGCGCCTCGAAATGGAGGCGAAATACGAATACAACAATACATGGCAAACGCATTTGCCGGTGCAGTTTTCAGCGCTTATGACACTCATCGCGGCGACTGGGTCAAATCCGAACTCGAATTTATCAAGCAATCAGATGGGAGCGTTCAATACCGCCAAGCGTATCGGCATCGGTGTCGGCATTGGCTGGTTAGCGCTGACCGCTGGGTTGTCGCAATGGTACCGCCCGTATTTCGACGGATACAAAGAAATTAAACATATGCCGGCGAAGACGAAGCGCGAGCAGTTGGCGCGCGAGCGAATCGCCGAAGAAGCGATTTATGAACCTGAAGATCTTGGGTTTAAACTGGAGATGTTTTCGTTTGTCTCGAATCTGGCGTCAAACGTAGCCCTCATGTCGGCGAATTCGAACCGCAATTCGCAGACGATGTTGTGGGTTGCGGCCGCGTCGTCGTTTGCTCCGCTGTTGTTCCCGTACCGGTGGGAGCGGGTCGCCGAAGAACATCGCCTGTACAAAAAGAAAATTTACGGACCTATCGCGAGTGCGATCGTTATGCCGGTACAAGAGTCGCGGTATTCGGCGCCTAATTACTCGCCGGGAGTCGGTCTTCAATGGATTTTTTAAACTCGTTAGGCTTTAAATTTATATACGTATTTTTTGCTATATTTTCGGCGAAAGTGATCGATTGGCCGGCGGTAAAATTGAGGCCCGATCGGTCAATGGCGTAATTGTATGCCGTTATGAAGTTGTCGCCGGCTTCAGGCCCTTGCGACACGACATTTTCTGAAATTTTAAGCGCTGTAATAATAGGTGCCGACGGTCCTGATTCAGAAGTGAGAAAGTGATACACTTTAATATACTCGCCGGCCACTAAGGCGTGAAAATTTTCGGCATGTTTCACGATCCGCCCGGCTATAAGCCCGCATTCGGGTTTGGCCAAGCCAACTTCTTTGTCGTTGACGCAAAAATCGACAAGTTTTACGAAATCTTTCGCGGCTATATTGGGGTCACCTTTATAATCGGTCGCGAGAGCGTTGGCCAATTTAAGTGACGTGAAGTAGTCGAGATCCAAATACTCCGACAAATAGCTGCGCGAGAAAACCTTAACGAATGTGTCGCAATAGGCTTGAGGTTTACTCGCCAATTGAATGGCGATCTTCATCGCGTCGCGCGTACCGGCATCCGATTTTGTGAGAACTTCAAAAACTTTTACAAAGCGGGCGGCAGCGCCCGTACAGCCCTTCGAAACGGCGGTTGCGACATTGAACATTTCTTGTGACGACAGGCCGAGTTCTTTGTGGCCGCGCAGGTATTCGAAGGTGGTGATGAATTCCTTGGCGGATGAGCACGTGTCAGGGATTTGGCTGGCTTTCATGAGGCCGCTCGGCACGGCGGCAGCGGCCACCAGGGCGTCGTCCGCTTTACCATTCGTGGCGTCGTCAGCGCGGCCGGCGATTGATAGACTTAGCAACAGAGAAACGTAGAGAAGAAAAAGATTGGATTTCACGCTCATCCTATCGGAGGCTTGGCGCGTCAACTTAAACGTCCTAACAGGGTCCAAACAACTCGGACTTTGCTCGGTCTTGGTCTGTTTGATAATGATAGGTCATTATGTTGGAGTGGCCGACAATTGTCGAAAAACCTCGGGGGCAAGCAGTGGCCGGGCGAACTATTTATATAATCGAAGATGAACAGGATATTTCGGAGCTCATCCGTTTCAACTTGTCTCTTGAAGGCTACAAAGTCGAGTCATTCCCGACAGGTGAGGCTGGACTAAGGGCCATCGAAGAAGTTGCTCCTGATTTGCTGATTCTCGACATCATGCTGCCCGGTATGAGCGGTCTTGAGATTTGCCGCCGCTTGAAAGAAGACGCGAAGACAAAGAAAATACCGGTGATCATGGTTTCGGCGCGCGGTGAAGAAGCCGACATCGTAAAGGGGCTCGAGTTGGGTGCCGACGATTATGTGACAAAGCCTTTCAGCCCCAAAGTGCTGCATGCACGGGTCGAAGCTGTTCTACGTCGTGGTTCTGAAGCCAAGAAGGCGGTCGAAGTCGTTAAGATCGATGGCCTTGAGATAAATGCCGGTCGGGTCGAGGTAACGGTTGATGGTCAACGTGTGAACCTCACACAATCCGAGTTTCGCATTTTGCATTTCTTGGCGCAGCGGCCGGGTTGGGTATATACACGCGTGCAAATCGTCGAAGCGATACGAGGTGAAAATTATGCGGTTACAGACCGCACGATTGACTTTCAGATGGTGGGGTTAAGAAAAAAATTAGGTTCAGCCGGGCATCTAATTGAAACAGTTCGCGGCGTCGGATATCGGTTCAAAGACATCCAATAGAGTCGAACAATGAAATCACGTAAGTTTTTTTGGCAAATTTTTGCCGCGTTATTCGGTCTCAGCGCGTGCTCCTCACTTGCCCTGTATTTCGTCGCGGCGTCGGATGCGACATTGCTCCGAGCGCTTTTGATTTCTCTACCCATTCAAATAGTTCTCGCTGTGCTTCTCGCACTTCGCCTCGAGCGGTCGGTCGATATTCTTCGCTCGCTCTTGTCGTCGATGGCGGAGGGGGTGATCGCGGTCGATTCGGACATGCGGATCACTCAAGTAAACGAAGCGGCAGGTACGATTTTTCAGTTGGACCCGAAAGCAGCGGTCGGCAAATCGGTGCGCGATGTGATACGCGAACCGGCCATCATTGATCTCATCGAAGATGTTAGGCGCCACAATAAAACGGCGGAACAGGACATTGAACTTGGAGACGAGCGGCTTCGGCATTTGCACCTTCAGGCCGGGCCAATGGATTCAGATTCGCGCGCGGTCGGGGTAGTAGCCGTGTTTTCGGATGTTACCCGCATGCGCGAATTAGAAGGCATGCGCCGAAATTTTGTCTCAAACGTATCGCATGAATTACGAACGCCGCTGACGTCGATTCAGGGGTTCGCCGAGACATTGCTCAACCCGGCCGTCAAAGACCCTGATGAAGTTCGTAAATTTCTACAGATCATTCAAAGACATGCCACCCGCCTCGGTCGTATTATCGAAGACATTCTCACTCTTTCGTCGATCGAGCGAGATGCTGAAAGCAATCAAATCGAACTCAAAGTCGAAACGATTCGGCCGGTGCTCGAATCGGCGGTCGAAATTTGCGCACCACGAGCCCATAATAAAAAGATCAAGATCGAACTCGAATGCGCCAAAACTCTAGTTGCGCCGATTGATCCGCATCTTCTGGAGCAAGCGATTATCAATTTAATCGACAACGCCATTCGCTACAGTGACGAAGGTCGACCGATACGAGTCGAAGCTGAGCCGGTTGGCAATGAGATTCATCTTCGTGTCGTTGACCAGGGGATCGGCATACCCGAAAAGCAACTACCGCGAATTTTTGAACGGTTTTACCGCGTCGACAAAGCTCGCAGCCGCGAACTGGGTGGTACAGGGCTTGGCTTGTCAATTGTGAAGCATATTTCGCTGGCCCATAAAGGGAGCGTGGAAGTGCAAAGCCAGTTGGGTCGAGGCAGCCGCTTTACAATTCGGCTGCCCGCCCAAGCCTCGGCTTAAAACGGAATTACTTACAAGTAAAACCAGCTTTTGTGAGACTTTTTCTAATATGATCTTGAACGGTTGCGCAGTGTTTTGAAGTGGCCTTGCCGCTAGCAATTTCTTTTGTTTTGCCGAATTTCGTATAGTGAACGACGCAACGATTTTTCTCTACGGCAACCAAAATCGTGCGCATGTCAGTGTGTTTCTTTTTGGTTTTCGTGCACGTCACGGTATTTTCTTTTAGCCCCGAAGACGCACTCGCTTTTGTCGTGCTTGCGGCTTTCGTAGATGACGATTCACCCATCTGCTTTTTCATTTTTGCCGATGAGCAGCCGACCATAAGCGCAGCTACGGCCATTGTTGCCAGCATTCGTTTCATGTTGTTGATCCTCCCGTTGCGAAGCTGTTGAAGCTTCGGGTTTTTATTTAATTTCTCGATGTAAAGTGTGTTTACGCATATGGGGATTGTATTTCTTCTTTTCCATGCGCTCAGGGTGCGTTTGAAAGTTCTTGCGAGTTGTGTAGCGAGACGGCGATTCGCCGGCTGCGCGTGCTTCGGTGCATTCCAAAGTGACAATTCTGACTTTACCTTTTTTTGCCATATTCGTGCCTCATTTTAAGTATATAAATAGGAATTACCCTTAACGTCGGCACGCGACAAGCAAAATTATCGTCCCAGGCGGATTTCACGCTTGTAAAGCTGAACGGTCCGCTGAAGCCCCAGGTAAAGGGCGTCGGAGACGAGGGCGTGCCCGATTGAAACTTCCACAATTTGCGGGATCGTGCGAAGCAGCTCGCGCAGGTTTTCGCGGTTGAGATCATGCCCGGCGTTGACTTCGATACCATGCTCGCCCGCGACTCGGGCGGCCTCGGTATAACGCTCAAGTGTGGGCCGGTGCCGACGGCTGCCGTAATCGTGCGCGTAGCGTTCAGTATAAAGTTCGATGCGATCCGGTTTCAGGCGCGCCAAGGCCGCTCGTTCGGACGACGTGAACGTGAACGGATCGACGAACAAAGACGACCTCACTCCCAACCGCCGCAAATGGGCCAAAATTCGCCGCAAGAATTGTTCGTTTCGGGCTAATTTCCAGCCAGCGTTCGACGTCAATACGTGCGGTGGGTCTGGCACGAGCGTAGCCTGATCCGGGTGAACCAAGCGAATTAGCTTCATGTAGCGAGCATCCGGGTAGCCTTCTATATTGAATTCAATTCGACGTTTGAGCCCACGCGAGCGGTTGATCTGTTTTAGAAGCTTCGCCAAGTCTAAGACGTCGATCCGGCGGATATGGCGCTCGTCGGGGCGGGGGTGGACGGTGATCCCTTCAGCGCCGTACGTAATTAAATCGGCGGCACACCCGGTGACGTTCGGCAGGTCGCCGCCGCGGGAGTTACGCAGGGTCGCGATCTTATTTACGTTAACGCTGAGCTTGCAGGGTGATGAGCGCATCTTCATTCAGGACCAAAGGTGTACACATAAACCCGAACGACGGCAACTTGGCCGAAATGCCGCTTTGGCTTGGCCGTGAGTTCACATTAGAATTAGTCTATGAGCCGAATGGTCATCCAGTCCGAAGTTCGATGGGTAGGTCGCGAAGAAGCTTCATTGATTGTCGAAGTTGAGCCTGACGACACCATCTACCAGGCTACCCTGAAAGGGATTGGCGGGCCCGATTTTCTTCGCGCCTTGTGCAGTTTGCGCGGGCAGTTGAAAGGACGTTGGAAGGATGTGCCTCTGCCGCAAGGGGTTCGGCCGAGCGACTTGTTGTTGCGAGAGTTACTGTTGAAGGCCCGAAATGAGTGGAATTACCCGTATGCCGACGCTGAACTATGCCACTGCCGATGCGTGCCGACTGCAGTTGTCGACCAAGCGATTTGCCAAGGGGCCCATACTCCTCAAAAAGTCAGCGCCATGACATCGGCAAGTACCGCTTGCGGCACCTGTCGACCTGATGTTGAAGCGATTTTGCGGTTCCGCCTCGAGCGGCGATAGCCTCGCTGTTTCGAGCATACAAATTTTCATTGTCAGTCAACTCAGTGCTATGTATTAACCTTTCCTAAATGTTGGATAAGGGGGCATGCGTGAAATATATTAATTTAACTATTTTGAGTGTTGCTTTATTTGCCGGAGCGAGCGTTTTTGCAGATGCACCCGCGAATAATCGTTGCAACACAAATCAACCAGTTGTTATTGACTCATGTATGATCATTTCACCTGTAAACGTATCCGGCGCAATCGCGCAGGCTCAATGTTCACAGAGTAATGATCATACACGATGGACTTGCCAGGTAGGATTTTTTTACTACGAACAAGATAATACATTGTATTTTCCGTTAACTCAGAAAACGGTCGTCCAAAAGACAACCCAGTACTTTGAATATTCCGGTCCCGGCAACTACAATTATTTTGCCGTTGCTTCAACGAAAGACGCGGCAATCAATAATCTTAAACGTCAAATTGAGAACTCGCCTGGCACCACGATCGGTTTGCCGAAATGCGCACATTAGTCACCTAGGGACTGAAAAACACAGTGTAACAGCGTTTATCAACCTGTGGTTGCATTGGTCCACATGTGGGGTGTGCGTCATGGGTTCAGAATAAGAGCAGCGGGTTTAAAAAAGTTGTTGGCGAGACAGCTAACTCGACGACGCTTTTCGGGGCACGTCGAGACGGGCAAGGATTTGTGCGACGACGCGGTCGCGAATATCGGCGTAATTCCCTCGAATTTCCGCGCCGGCGGCATACATGTGACCGCCACCACCGAAATTCTCTGCAATGCCGAGCACTTCGACCGGGCCTTTCGAACGCAGACTCATTTTGTAAAAATTCGGGCCGTCTTCTCGAAAAATGGCAGCGGCTAGCACCGTGTGGATGCTCATGACCATGTCGATGACGTCGCGCGAGTCGTCCATATCCAGTTCATGATCGAGCAAATCCTGCCGAGATAAATTAAGAATGGCAATGCGATCACCAGCCAGATATTCAACTTCACTGAGCACTTTGCCCAGGTAAGTGACTTTCTTTTTCGTGTAGTTGGCAAATAGAGCGCGATGAATTTTCTCCGCTTGATGCTCGAACTCGAGAAGTTCCGCGCAAATGAGATGAGTATTGCCAGAGTTTTTGACGAATTTAAATATTTGCGTGTCAAACGCGAGGGACGTGTACAGCGCGCGGGCGATTTTTTCGTCCAACCGGATTCCGAGCTGTTTAATCACGAAATAGGCGATCTCGCCCGTGCTCGCTGCTGAGGTATCGATAAAAGATCCCGGCGTCGGTTCGGGGCCTTGGTTAAGAATCGGGTGGTGGTCGATAAAAATAATATCGCGACACTGCCGTTCTAATTCTGAGTAAAGCGGCTCCACCAGTCGTCGATCGTTGGTGTCAAAAATCATAGCCAAATCGGTGGGCGCGAGCGCGTTTCGTAAATCGTCGTAGGATTCAAGATGAAGTTCGGGTTCTAAAAATGAATATTTTCGGGGGATTTCATCGACAGCAATGACACGAACGACTTTGTTGAATTTTTTCAGCGCATGATAAAGGCCAAGCATGGCACCGAGACCATCGCCGTCGCACTGCTTGTGAGTCGTCAAAACGATGGTTTTTGCGTCTTGAATTTTCTTCGCAATGCTCGAGACGTTTATATTGTTGAAACGCGTAGTTGAAACCATTCGTTTATTCATCGGTAAAAATTAGAGCGATATTGAATATAATTTTACTTGTAATTTCAAGTGGTTATATTTGTGTGGCGGAAGCTAAGATTGATGTTGCCGCTAAAGCGCTTTCATCTATAATGCTCGCTTCGTAATTGAAGTTTGACGCTAGGCATAGTCAAGCCCGATTAAAGGAGTACGCAATGGTAGCGGAACGTCAACCGATGACCCATGAGGGGAAGTCGAAGCTCGAAAAGGAGCTCCACCAGCTCATTACTGTGGAGCGACCGAGTATTATAAAGGCAATCGAAGAAGCAAGATCCAACGGTGATTTATCGGAAAACGCGGATTACGACGCGGCCAAAGAGCGGCAAGCTTTTTGCGAAGCGCGAATCAGCGACATTCAGGCCAAAATTGCCAACGCAGAAGTCATCGATACGGCTCGTTTGCGTTCTGACCGAATTATTTTCGGAGCCCATGTAAAACTACTCGATACTGAGTCCGAAGACGAGGTGACTTATCAAATCGTCGGTGAAGACGAATCGGACGTCACTCGCGGCCGCATTTCGGTGTTTTCTCCGCTCGCTCGCGCAATGATCGGAAAAAAACAAGGCGATATCATTGAATTTAAGAGCCCAAAGGGGGAAAAAGAATACGAGGTCGTCGAATTCTTTTTTAAATAACCTGGAGCGAGAGTGTCGCCGAATCGGGCTTGGGTTTTAATATTAATTGGAATCCTCATTAGTTCGTTTTTTGGCGGAGCCATCCATGTACTTCTGTCGCCTGATCGAATCACGGAATTTGTCGAAACCGTTGTCGCCGAATCGGAACCAAAATTCACGATAGACTTCCGGGCGGCCCGCTTACGCCTAGCCGACGGGTGGATACCGGTTTTCGCGGTCGAGCTCGACGGTCTTAAAATAAAAGCGAAAGACGCCTGCATAACCGGCGCTCAAATCACCGCCGATCGCGTGGTTGTCCCGCTGCAGATTATTCCCTTTCTAACGGCAAAGAAGATTCGCTTCGGCGTCGTGTCGGCGCGGCACCTCAAACTGAATTGGCTGCCGCCGGTTTGCCGGTTCACTCCATCAGAACGAAGCAGTTCGACTGAAGAAATTGATGGGCTTGAACGGTTTTTTCATGATCGATGGAATATCGAAATTGTACGCACGACCGATATTCTAGAAGCGCTTAAGGTGGATCGCTTCGATTTAGTGGATCAGTTCGGCCAACTTCTTTTTAGCGCAACCGGTTTTCGGGCCAATTTAGATGCCGATCATCGGCTTGCGGTCATTCGCGCCAACGTGAATTTGGGGCCGAAATGGGTAGGCGATGCCGATTTCGGTGAGTTTCGGTTGGGAGCGGAAGTGAAGTCGAACTCCGTGCGTGCGGGGGTGCATGGCAATTTGAAAGAAGGCCAAATCACCGGCGACGCTGATTGGAACATCGAAAGCGGTCAGCTTCGATTGCTCGGGCATTTTGCCGATCTCCCGGTGCAGGGCCTGCTGAATCTCACCTCGCATTGGGGTGTGCTCACCTCGTATCACAGCGATTTGCGAGACGAATGGCTGTCTTGCGGTCTTTCATACACCGGCGACATTCGAACTCTCGGCCATGCTCAATTCGATATTTCAAAATGCAGCATGTATGGCGATCTCGGGAATTGGCAATTAGAGACGACACATCTCGCTTTTTTGCATCCCTTTCCGCTGCGCTGGCGGCTGGCTGGCTTGAATGTCCAGCGATGGTGGAACGAGCTGGGCATGGGGTCGGCCGGTTCAACTCCACTCTCTGTTGGTTCAGCCACCGCGCTTATCGGAAATTTTGGCTCGTTTACCGGTGACTTAAGTATCATGGGCCCGAGCGACATTTCGATTCGAGGCCGGCTGCTCAATTTTTCGGCTTTTATTTCTAACGGCCAGGACAGCGTAAAACAAAAGGTGAAGTCGGTCGACATCGCGTTCGCTGTTTCACCCGACGGCATAAAAGGGACTTTCAAAAGGCCTGACATCGAAGACGGAGAGATAGCGGGGGCGGGTTCGCTCGATTTATCAGTTGCCGGCGACGGACAGATTCAGTTAACGCTCGATCGAATCGATCTGCCGCCGACAGTTCAACACGTCCTTTGGAGTGGTTCGACTCATCAGAGTTCTGTGCGGCTATTGGCGGCGATGAAGGCGTATCAGCTGCAACGGTTGGATGGTCATATCGTCGTGAATTCATGGCAAACTTCGGATTGGGAGCTCCGCAACCTTGATTCGCGACTGCACTATGACAGTGCCGGCTGGCGTCTTTATTTGATGGCAAGTGCGTTTGCCCTTCAACCGGGCGGTGGGTGGCAAACATTCGCGAGTTTGCTCGGCAACTCTTTGTCGTCGATTCAAGCTGATCTGCTGTTGAGTGCGGACGGCGGGACTTGGGATCACTTCAGAGCTAAGCTTGCAAAGTCAGAGGGATCGATAAAATCGGAAGGTGCGTGGGATCAGTATGATAATCTTAACGGAACGCTTTCGTACATCGGTCGGCTGGCGAATATTCGAAAACGAGTGCGGCAAAAGTATGCAATCAGCGGAAGTTGGCGAGCCCCGAATTTGAAACCGTTGTAAGTACACGATCGACGATTTTGACCGAGACCGAGCCTAAGAGATCTTGCAATTTTTCGCCAAGCTTTCTTTTCGGCAATATTTTGACGGCGAAGATCCGAGCGCTTCGTCGCTGCTGAAAAAGGTATTCATCGCTCGTCGCGAGAGAGTCGACCAGATTCATTTCAAGTGCGCGAACCCCGTACCAATATTCGCCCGTTGCCACTTTTGTGACGTCGACGGTCGGGCGGTGCGTCTGCACAAAATCTTTAAACAGTACATGGGTGTCTTCGATCTGCTCGCGAAATTTTGCGCGTCCTTTTTCAGTGATTTCGCCTAAGATACTGACGGTTCGCTTGTACTCACCGGCCGAAACCTCTTCGTAATCGACATCATGTTTTTTCAAAAGACGGTGAACATTCGGAACCATGGCCAAAACACCGATTGAGCCGAGAATCGCGAATGGAGCCGCGACAATCTTATCTGCCACACAGGCCATCATGTAACCACCGCTGGCCGCAACCTTGTCGACGCACGCCGTGACTTTGAGGCCGGCGCCCTTGAGCCGTAGGATCTCGGCTGCTCCGAGACCGTAGCCGTGAACGACGCCGCCGGGGCTTTCAATGCGGACGACTGCTTCATCCCCGGGTTTTGCGATCGTGAGAACGGCGGTGATTTCGTCGCTAAGCTCTTTGACGTGACTGGCTTCCATGTCGCCTTCAAAATCGAGCACGAATATTCTGCGCTGCGGATTTTCGTCCGCAGCCTTCTGCCTTTGCTTTTCTTCTCGTTCTGCGGCTTTGCGTTCCTTTTTATCCAAAACGATAGAGCCGAGATGCCGTTCAAACTCGTTTAACTTTTCGTTGATATCGTCGATCTGGAAGTCGGGTTTCAAGCGCGATCGCAGCGCGAGGCCGGCAATTACAAAAAGGATGCCCGCGATGGCCAGAAATATAATTAATACTTTACCGAAAAAAATGCCGAATTCGATGAGATGCTGCATTGGTGCTTTGCCCGCCTATTTTGCGGTATTTGATACCCCAGGCCCTAGGCCGAGTCAAAGCAACACAAGTTTGGCTTACCTGTTAGGCTCGGCGATACTAGAAACTATGAGAAAGCCGCTTGGGTTTTTATTGTTGGCCGCGATTTTGGGGCAAGGGTCGCGCGGTTACGCTAAGACGTGGCAGGACCATGAAGTCCAGCGCCAAATTGAAAACTTAAGAGCTCGCGCACTCGATTTTTATCAACGATTAGATGCGCAAGACGAAGCCGACCGAGCGCAAGAAAAAGCGGCGTCAGAAATGAGCGAGGTCCGGCTCAGGCGGGCCGAGGCTCATAAATTAGCCCGCGAACAATTTGTGGAAAACCGCAAACCGAAAATCGAGACTGGAAAATCGGCGTGGGAGCTTGAGCTCAAGCGGCGGGCGCAGATGTACGAAGAAGCACGCGAGCGGTATATCGAGCATCGAGATGAAATCCGCCGCGCGATGGCCAATGTCTGGCGAATTCCCGACGACGTCGAATTCGATCTCGACCAATAATGTCGTGGCATCGGTCGATGAAAATAGGGATATTAAGCTTTCAATAGTTCATCGAGCGTGAGGCCGGTGAGGCGCTCAAGTCTTTTAATGAGATACCAGAACACGCCGCCCGAAAAAAACATCATGGGGAGTGCCACCATTAGATAACCCGCCCAAGTCATATGGGCGATTTGAGCGTTGAGCACGGAGGCGCGCGCGCTCGCTGATAATTTCGGATCAATGGGGCGGTAAATATGAGTGGCAAGCGTGAAATTAGCGATGGCGCTAATGAAAAACGAAAGCGAGAAGATGTCCGTGGCACTGGCGAAAATTTCTTTGATTCCGTCGAGCGACCCGTTGACCGAGCGTTCGATTCGTTCAGTTTGAAAAATCTGTGGGTTCCAAAAAAGACTCCACAAAAACGAGCGGCCGGTACGATTGGCGATGATGATGGCAACCCCGACGATGAGCGGAAACGTCGCTTCTTTCACCCAAAACCAGCGACCCTGCAGATTGAGCAATGCAAACCCGGCTGTAAGCGCGACGTTCAGCAACCCCACTAGCGACACCCAGTTGATTCTTTTTTGCTGGATGAAATCGAGTGTTCCATAGATCAACGGGAGTGAAATAGCGACAATAAGAGCGATCGTCGGCCCCGACGGCCCCAATCTGTGCCCTTGGCGCAGAATAAGGATGGGCAGAAGAATGTTAAATATCAGCGACCACAAAGGGTTTTGTGTTTTCACGAGATCATGGTGAACTGTCGCCCATCAGTGAGTCAACCATTGAAATCACTTGCCAGGCCACGTGCAATTTGCCAGACAAAGCCCTTGAGGTGAGCTTGAGTCATGCCTGAATTGCCAGAGGTCGAAACTATTCGACAAGGTTTAGCCGAACAGCTTGCCGGTTCGCGTATTCGAGCCGTGCAGTTGCGACGACGCGACCTGCGGGTGCCGGTGCCGCGCGGGCTCGCGAGCGCCATCGCCGGCCAAACCGTAGAGGCCGTTCGCCGGCGCGCTAAATACCTCTTGTTCGATATCGGTAAGCACACCCTTATTTCTCACCTCGGCATGACGGGATCATGGACGTTCGCGTCTTCAAAGAATTACGTTAAGCACGATCATCTGAGCTTTCAACTTACGGACGGTCGCGAACTTGTGTTCAATGATCCTCGACGATTCGGCCTTCTGACGCTGGTGGATCGTGGTGAAGAAGCGACATCGCCATGGATTCGAGATCTCGGTGTTGAACCTTTGAGCCCGGAGTTTACCCCCGACGCGCTCCAGCGGTTGGCAAAAGGGCGAACCGTCCCGGTCAAAAATTTTTTGATGGATCAAAGGGTTGTAGTCGGCATCGGCAATATTTATGCGTCTGAAATATTGCACCGGGCGCGGATTCGGCCGTCGCGTCGGGTGGGCCGCATCTCACTGAGTGGATGGGGCGAGATTGTCGAATCAACACGAGAAATTTTGCGAAGGGCGATCGGCCAAGGCGGAACAACGCTACGAAATTACAGAGCTGTGGATGGCGAAAGCGGCCGCTTTAAAAATCAGCTGATGGTTTATGATCGCGCAAACTTACCATGCTTCACTTGCTCGGTAGAAATTTCGGCGCGAGCAATTGGCGGGAGATCGACGTATTGGTGCAAGGTGTGTCAGAAATGAAGAAGTTAGCCATTAATTGGCCCCTCGTCGCAACGGCGTATGTGACGATGTTTTGTCTCGGCACGCTCGACAATATTCGTGGGCCGTTCTTCCCCGACGTGACGAGCACGCTGCATCTCACGAATTTTCAAGCGGCATTTTTTTACGCCATCGTGAGCGCGATGGCCGGCGTCTCGGGGAGTATCGTCGCACGCTCCGCCCAGCGATTCGGCGATCTTGTTGTTCTGCGGGCGGGGCAACTGTTGATGGCCAGCGGATTTGCGGTGGTCGCGCTCGTTGAATCATTTTGGCAAATGATCGGCGCATGCGTGATATTCGGTCTTGGTTTTGGCGTATTGAACGTCGCGCAGAATTTACTTGTGCTTGACGCCACTCCATCGACGACAAGTCTCGATGCTCGCCGACGCTTGCTCTCAGGCCTTCACGCGACATACGCATTTTCATCTGTTCTGGCTCCGCTATTGGCGGCTCGTATTTTTCACGTCGGTGGCACGTGGCGCGAGGCTTTTCTTCTTTGTTCGGCTTTCGCGCTGACTTCCTTCTTTATTAGTTTTTGGCCGACCCATCCCAGCGCGCACGCCGTTGTGGATTTAAACGACGGTAAATCGAGCGCTCCGCTACCGACAGGTAAATTGTGGATTGTGGCCTCGATGCTGTCGTTTTACTCGCTTGCCGAACTCACGATTTCGACCCGCTATGCACTTTATTTGCGCGGTGACTTTGCGTTTCGCCCCGAAGTGGCGGCGCAAAACGTCGCTAAATTTTATTTTTTTCTGCTGATCGGGCGGCTCACATTTTTAATTTTTCGATTCAAGTGGAGCACGCGAACCATTATCGGGTGGTCATTGTTCGGCACGATCGGTTTTTTCATGCTCGGGCTGTTTTGGCACCCCGACTTGATTGCGCTTTGCGGGCTCACCATGGCACCGGTATTCGGTTTTAGCATTGATTATATTGCCGAGTTGTTCCCCGAGAATGCCAATCGAGCCGTGAACAATTCCATTGCCATCAGCTGCCTGTTTATTGTGATGATGCATATTTTGCTCGGGGTGCTCACCGATCTTTACGGAGTCGGGCGCGCGTTTTTAGTGGCGCCGTGTTTCGCGGTATTGTCTCTTTTATTTTTGGTTTGGAGCGCCAAATTCGCGCGGGCTGAAAAAGACTCTGCCAAAAATTTGGCGGTTCAACCGATCGCACCGTCAGCGGGATAGACGCGAATCAATGCATTTTGTGATTTTTGACGCGAGTTTTGACGTTGCAAACCGTGCAAACGGCCTCTTCGCGCAAATTATAATCTTCTAAATAGGTCTCAACCGTGATTTGCAGGGGCGAGCCGCAAAGCGCGCAATGGTTTTGCGTTTCAACAAATTGCCGTTCTTGAATCGTGAGCTCTTTTTTTGCTTTCGATGATTCGTCTTGCTGATCCATCGTCCAGTCGCCCTCCCCTAGGTGCTACCTTAAGAGGGTGCAAATTCGATGCCCTGGACGAGGGTCTGAGCAGGGGGATCTTTTCAGTAGTACGATTAAACGTTTCGAGCCGCGTAGTATTCTGTGAATAACCCAGCGTCGAAGTTAAATGGCACATGTTCAGTGCCCGGGTTGTTCTGCACAACGCCCACTTCTTTGCCGTTTTGCTCTTCTTTGCGCAGGTAATCGGCGACGTCGAGTCGCGGCGATTGTTTGGCGCGCAAGTAAATCTGGTTTTGAAAGCCCTTATCGGTCAAAGTGACTTGATCGCCGATTTTTAAAACGTACGAACCGAGGTCGACCTTTTTTCCGTTCACCCGCACATGACCGTGCGACGCCATTTGGCGAGCGGCCCGAATGCTGGGCGCAAAGCCAAGACGAAAAACGACGTTATCAAGGCGGCGCTCAAGAAGGCCCATGAGCTTTGCCGTCCAGTTGGTGCCCTTACCGGATTTTGCGTGACGGATGAAGCGACGGAGCTGTTCTTCGCGAAGTTCATAATGACGACGGATTTTTTGTTTTTCTTCGAGGCGAAGAGCGTAGTCGGAAAACTTGCGGCGTTTGTTGCCGTTCTGACCGGGCGGATAAGGACGGCGTTCTAAAGCGCCTGCTTTACCTAAACCAGGGAGCTCGACTCCCAAACGACGTTGAACACGAAAACGTGCAATTTTACCCGCTCTTTTCATTGCTTAACCAACCTCCGTGAGTCCGTGCTCACGCTTCTTTATTCAGTATGTAAGGCAGGAGATATACCTTTATGGGCGCGCGCTCGCAAGAAATTTCGCAGGTCACTGTTAAACTCCACTAAGCTGACATCCGGTGATGCGTTATGGGTCAGCGCAAACTGGCTGGGGTTTAAGTTTTCGGCGTTATTGGCGACCGTACCGGTGACGGATTCGCCGGCACCCAGAATCGACAAAGCCCGATAGGCGTTGAGGCGCTTTTCGTAGCGGGTTTTGCCGGCCAGGCGCATCGGGTCCAGATCGCCGGTTTCGGTCAGATGGCGAATGAGTCGGGTGGCATCGAAATCGGGGTACTGCGATTTGATCAAGGCTGCGACCCCAGTGACAACGGCGGTCGCTTGCGATGTGCCGGTCAGGTAGCCGTACTGGCCGCCGGGCAAAGTCGAAAGAATATTTTTGCCGGGCGCTGCAATATCGACCGTCCGCGAGCCGTAATTGCTGGACGGCAAAACGTTGTCGTTTCGATCGTAAGCGGTGACTGAAATAATATTGTCGAGCCCGTAGTCGGCTGGGTAGTAATGCCGGTAATCTGAGTCGGACTGTTCATTGCCGGCCGCCGCGACAAAAAGAATCCCCTTTTTTCGCGCCAAAGCGATCGCCGCACGTTCTTGCGGACTTGGCTCCAGCCCACCACCAGAATAATTGATGATGTCGGCATTTTTCGAAACGCAGTAGCGGATCGATTTGACCGTGTTCATGAGGTTATTGGCGGACGGAGAATAGGGGTCGTAATATTTCGCTATGATGAGTGTCACGCGAGGTGAAACTCCCACAACGCCGAGGCCGTGATCGCCTGTCGCGCCGATGATACCCGCTACGTGCGTTCCGTGCCCGTGATGGTCGGTGATGTCGCCGGTGCCCGTTATCAAATTGCAGCCGTGGACGTCGTCGACGCAGCCGTCGAGATCGTCGTCAACTTGATTGGTGGCCTTGTCTTTGCCAAATTTATCTTTGCCGGTTTCGCCCGGGTTGACCCATAAGTTCGCTTTCAAATCCGGATGATTCACATCGACACCCGTATCGATCACGCAAACTTTAACATTGCGACTGCCTAGGGCGCGATGGTGCTTCCATGCCTTTTGGGCATGGATGTTCGCCAAATGATATTGGGCGGCTAGCGTTGGATCGTTCAGGAGCACGTCCAGGTTGGTTTTTTGCGGCTTCGTCTCGGGAACGGCTTTGCCCAGTTCGGTGGTCCTTTTGATCTTCGAATTTTTGAGGCTAGCTAAATCGATTTGGTTGTATGAATCGTGTGAGAGCTCTGGCCGCAGAGACTGTACGCGGTAGAAATTAAAGCGAAAGACGGCGAGAACGACAAAAACGCACGTTGTGAAGAATGCAAAGGTTCGAATTGGGTTTTGCTTCATGTCGCCCCCTAGGCTATACAGACTTTAAGAGCAATCGCGGTGCCGGTCCGGTGCGGCTCTAAGCTCGTGAAACTTCAGGTTTATCGAGATGAGACAGCATCGTTTTCACGCTCATCATTTGGTGAACTGTCGAAACTTTTGACAGTTTGGGCATAGAAGTTTACGAGAATAGCAAGTGCGCAAACGACCTCTGAATCGCTTCTTTTCAATTCTGTTTTTTCTCGTCGGTTACACCGCCGTAAAAGGGGTCGAGTTTATGCCGTCGTCGCCCTGGTGGGGGGTGGGCTTCGCGCTCGGTGTTTTTGGCCTGATGATCTCGTGGCAATATCTCTCGCATCACAAAACTTTCAAGCTCAACGAGCGTCTCTGGTTTCGCGCGCTGGCGTGGGTCGGCTCCTTCACAATGGGGATTTGGTCGGTGTTTGTCCCGCTGTCGTTTGTAACAGACTTACTCTTCGCGCTTACTTTGATCGTGTTGCCGGGGGAGCACGTTGCACTCCTTAAGCATTTTGGCTTTCGCGAACTCGAACTGATCGTGCTGGCGGCTTCGATCGCTATTGCTGTCGCCGGTTATGTCGTTGCGGCGATTATGGGGCCGAGCATTCGGCAGGTGACGATACCGGTTGAAAATTTGCCGGCTTCGCTTCGCGGGTTTAAAATCGCGCAGGTCAGCGACGTTCATGTCGGGGCTACTGTCAGACGCCGTTACGTCGATCGTTTAGTACGACAGGCGAATTCAGTCGGAGCGGATCTCATCGCCGTGACCGGTGACTTGATTGACGGGTGGTCGGACGAACTGACGGCGCATCTAGAGCCTCTTGCGAGTTTGCGCGCGAAGCACGGGGTCTTTTACGTGACGGGTAATCATGAATACTATTGGGATGCTCCAAAGTTACTCGAAAAAGTCGCCCAGTTCGGGTTTAAGACGTTGCTCAATGAAAGCGTGACGATTGAGCGCGGCGAAGACTCGATATTGGTCGGCGGTATAACCGACCCGGCCGGGCAACTTTTGTCGGAAGACCATGTGCCCAACTTAAAACAGACAGTTGCCGCGAAGGTAATTAACGAAAACGGCGATTTTGCGAGAGCGGCACCACAGGTGCGAATTTTATTGTCGCATCGCCCGGGCTATTACGAAGAAGCCGAGCAACTCGGGTATCACGTTCAACTCTCAGGGCATACGCACGGCGGGCAGTTCTTTCCGTACAATTACATCATTCGCTTCTTTCACAAATATTATCGTGGCCTCAACCGACACGGCCGTTTGGCGGTTTATGTGAACCCTGGGAGCGGGTATTGGGCGCTGGCCAATCGTTTGGGGGTTCGGGCCGAGGTGACTGCCATCACCCTCGAGTCGATCTCGACTGCACGCATACCGTCGGTTTGACTTCTACGCCCCGTTAATTATCATTAAGTTTTCGTCATATTCAAGGTGGAGGGTCCCTTGGTTGAAGCCGCTTTGCGCCGACCAGTTACTCTGGTTATGGTGCTGATTGGGTTGGTTGCAGCTGGGATATTTAGCCTCGACGGAATGCCGCGCGATATTCTACCGAATCTAGACAGCCCGATAATTTACCTCGCGCAACCATATGGCGGGATGGATCCCGCTCAGATGGAAAGCTACATCACGTATTACTACGAATATCACTTTCTCTACATCGATGGTATCCAAAGCGTCGAATCCAAAAACATTCAGTCGGTCGCACTGATTAAGCTGCAATTTTATCCGGGCACCGACATGTCGGACGCCCTGGCTGAAACTATCAATTATGTGAATCGTGCGCAGGCCTACATGCCGCCCGGAGTGCTGGCTCCGTTTGTCATGCGATTCGACGCCGGCAGCGAAGCTGTGGGCGATCTCGTTTTTTCGAGTCAGACGCGCGGATTGGGAGACATTCAAAACCTCGCGCTCAATAACGTACGTCCGCTGCTTGCGACATTGCCCGGGATATCCGTCCCGCCGCCATTCGGTGTCAGTAACCGTACGATAGTAATCAATGTCGATCCGCAAAAGCTGCGGAAATTCAACTTATCACCGTACGACGTGGCCGAAGCACTGGGCAAAACTAATAAAGTCATTCCATCCGGGAATATTAAACTCGGGTCTTTGTACCCGAGCGTGCCGCTGAATTCAGTGGTGACGGATATCCAACAACTGGCCCAAGTCCCGATTCGAATCGGGACCGACCCGACCGTTTCAATCGGCGATGTCGCCACAGTCGAAGATTCGACCGACATTCAATATGGATACGCGCTCGTGGAAGGCAAGAGAGCGGTTTACATACCGGTGACCAAACGGGCCACGGCGTCCACGCTAGCGGTTGTTGATTTGGTTAAAAAGAATATGGCGAAATTTCAAGCCGTATTACCGAGCGACGTTTCGATTCGCTATGAATTCGATCAGTCGCATGCGGTTCGCGACGCCATCGGTTCTCTTGTGCTGGAAGGAATTTTGGGAGCATTCTTGACCGGGTTCATGGTTTTCTTGTTTTTGGGCGACATCCGAAGCACGCTCGTCGTGTTGATCAATATCCCGCTCGCTTTGGTCAGCGCGCTCATTGCGCTCGCGCTCAGTCATCAAACAGTGAACATAATGACTCTCGGCGGGTTAGCTCTCGCGATCGGCATTCTTGTCGATGAAACGACGGTTTCGATCGAAAATATTCATAGCCACCTGGCGCGCGGCAAGCCCGTTGCGCGCGCTTGCTTGGATGCGATCAAAGAAATCACGATTCCGTGCTTTCTCACCGTTTTGTGCGTGCTGGCCGTGTTTACTCCGTCATTTTTTATGAGCGGTGCATCGAGAGCGTTGTTTGTACCGCTGACGTTGGCTGTGGGCTTCTCAATGATCGCGTCGTTTATTCTTTCGCAAACATTGGTGCCGGTGCTGGCGGTTTGGCTTCTCAAGAACGGTACGCATGCGGCCCAGACAAACGGCGTGCATCGGGGTGGTAGAATCCTCGAATCGTTTCGATATCGCTACCTCAAATTGTTAAACCGACTCATTCCCAACAGAAGGCGCGTAGTTGTCGCTTATTTATTGGCGGCGTCTTTATGCGTGGCAATTTTGTCGGTTAGTTTGGGGCGTGAGATTTTTCCGTTAGTAAACTGGGGGCAAATGCAAATTCGTCTTCGCGCCCCGGCGGGGACGATAATCGATGAAACCGAGAAACGCGCATTGCAGGCTTTGCATATCATTGAGCGCGACGTCGGCCCGCAGAATGTCGAAAGCTCGATCGGGTTTGTCGGCTTGCAACCGCCGAGTTACCCGATGAATGCGATTTATTTATGGACGTCCGGGCCGCAAGACGGCGTATTGCAGGTGGAGTTTCGGCCGGGTGTTGTGCCGGATCTCGAGAGATTGAAAGAGCGCCTGCGACAACAATTTCGTTCTGAAATTCCGGATACGGAAATTGGATTTGAAGCGAGCGGCCTCATCGAAAGGACAATGGGGCAAGGCTCATCCACGCCGATCGAAGTCGCGGTGAGCGGGCCGCATTTTGCTGAGACCGAAGAGTACGCTAAAGCCATACGGTCTCAACTCGAGGGTTTACGATTTTTGCGCGATTTGCAGATCGCCGAAGTTTTCAATTACCCCGAAATATCGGTGGATGTCGAACGCCGCCGGGCGGGGCTTCTGGGCTTAACGATCGAAAGTATCGGACGTTCGCTCGCAACCTCCACTTACTCGAGCCGATATGTGCTGAGAAATTATTGGGCCGACTATCAAAACGGCACGAACTACCAAGTTCAAGTCGAAGTCCCGCAAGCCGAAATGTCGTCGATAGACGCCATCCAAAACATTCCGATTGCGATAAATGGCGGGGCTGTTCCGTTAAAAACGGTCGCGGACATTCACGAGGGCACCCGGCCGGGCGAGTACGACCGCTACAATATGCAAAGGACCGTCACGCTGACAGCGAACTTACACGACATCGATCTTGGGCACGCCAGCCGAGTCATCGGGCAGATGTTAAACAAGCAAAAATCGCCGAAGGGCGTGGATGTCACGTTTCGCGGTCAAGTTCCAGCTATGAACACTCTTTTGCAGGGGCTACTCTGGGGCCTCATTGTGGCGGTTGGAGTTATATTTTTGATCTTGAGCGCAAATTTTGAATCGCTCTCGCTCGCGCTTGTCATTTTGTCGACAGTCCCGGCGGCTTTGGCCGGTTCGATGCTCTTGCTTTGGTTGACCGGCACGACTTTGAACATTGAATCTTTTATGGGCATGATTATGGCGATCGGTGTCGCCGTTGCCAATGCCATTTTGCTTGTGACTTTTGCGGAGCAGGAGCGACGAACCGGGCAAGACGCGACCGTGGCTGCCGTGCATGGAGCCAACAGTCGATTGCGACCGATTCTCATGACGAGTTTGGCGATGCTGGCCGGTATGATCCCCATGGCGGTTGGGTGGAGTGGCGGTGGCGAAGCTTCGCCCCTCGGTCGAGCGGTTATCGGCGGGCTGTCGGCGGCGACGATCGCCACGCTTTTCGTTTTGCCGTTACTTTACTCAGTGGTTCAAGAAAGACGAACGATTCAATCGACTTCACTTCACCCCCTTGATCCCGAGAGTATTCTTTATGAAAAATCTTAGATTATGCATATTAGTTGTCGCGACTCTTTCGTCAAATCGGCTGGCAGCCGATCCGCTTAGAATGCTTCGGCTTGGCGATGTACTCCGTATGGCTCAGAGCTACAGCCCCGATCTGCGGGGTGGGCGGGCTCGCGAAGTGCAAGCGCAAGCCGATCACGATATCGTCAAATCTAAAATTTATCCGCAGGTCGAACTCGACGGAATCGAGGGGTACGGCTTTCCGGGCTCGAGTAGCGGACTTTTGGAGTTCGGCGGCGTGGCCGGGTCACCATACCGTAGCGGCCAGGCGATCGATTTAACGACCAAGATAAAGCTTTTCGATTTGGAACTCCACGAAGAGATGCGGGAGTCTGCGAATAACTTGCGCGCCGCCGGCGAGCGGACAAAAATTTTGCGCGCGCAAGTTTACGCCAAAGCGTTCGGGGCCTATGTGCAGGCCAGTGTGGATCGCGGTGAAGAAGAAGCTTGGCGGGATATCCGAGCCCGTGTGCACGAAGTCAACGTTGTGGTCAGAAAATTCGTTAAGACCGGTCAACATTCGCCGGTTGAGCTTTTACTTGTTCAAGATCAAGGGGATCAAGCCGAGCTGAACGAACGGGTGTATCACGAAAAATATCAATTGCAGTTAAAGCGCCTGGCTCTTTTGACGGGCCTCAATGCCCGCCAGCTCGAGTGCCCGAACGTCAAAACTGTACAAGAGACAGATCTCGCGGCTATTCGCGGTGTGAAAAATAATCCGCGAATTGTCGAAGCTGAGGCGCGTCTTGAGGCGGCGCGGTCGGCAGTCAGCAAATCGCGCGCGGAGCGGCTCCCCAAGTTTTACGGCGTCGGTAGTGTCGGGACGATGCAGAATGCGCGACTGGTTCCGGAGCAAGATTGGTCCGCAGGGGTGGCGCTACGTCTGCCGATTTTTGAAGGCTTTCGAATATCGAGCAAAGTCGATCGGGCCAAAGCGGTAACCGATGAGCGCGCGAGCGAGCTGCAGTCGCTTCATATTCTTCTCGATGAAGAAAACGCAAAATTTGACGAGACGATTGCCTCCTCACGTGTCGAACTTCAAAAGCTCGAGGCGTCGCGAAAGGCGGCCGCCGACGCGCTCAAAATAGCCAAGCGGCGATATCACAATTACACGGGGCGATTGGTCGACGTGCGTGAAGCTCTTCGGAATATGGCGCGCATCGAAACCCAAATGATAGCGGTCAAGGGCGAATTGATCTTGGCGCTCGGGCAAAAAGCACTCGTCAACGGCGGCTATGTGGATTAAGCTTGGCAGATGGCTTACGTAAAAGTTTACACGAAAGACCCGTGCCCCTATTGCGTGGCGGCGAAATCTTTGTTGAAAGAGCGGGGCATCCCATTCGACGAAATTAAAATCGCGCCGGCCGATGTCGATGCATTCATCGCGTTGACTAAAAGATCGGGCATGAAAACGGTGCCGCAAATATTCGCCGGTGAGCAACTGATCGGCGGTTACAGTGAACTTTCGCAATTGGATGCTAAAGACAATTTGGCATCGCTCAAAGCCGAGTCAACCTGAAATAAAACAACGGGGGAGAATCATGCGATTCAATTGGTTAGCAACTGTCGTTTTGACGCTATCGGGAGCCGCCTTCGCTTTCAACGCCGTCGGCTGCGCCCATCATGCCACGCGACCCGATCAGAAAGGCGCAAGTGGCCAGGTTTCATCGCATGGGTTGATTCCGCTTCGCGATTTCTTTCGCAACCCGCGCAAATCCGATTTTGAACTTTCGCCGGATGGCCGTGACCTGGCGTACCTGGCACCGTGGCAACATCGAATGAACGTATTCATGCGACCCGTCGACAGCTCGACGCCAGTGCGATTAACCGACGTCACTGACCGCGACATCAGCGATATGTTGTGGAAGGGCAACCATACGATTTTGTTTTTGCGCGACTTTAAAGGTGATGAGAATTTTCAGCTGTTTTCGGTCGATACGGTCACGAAGAAAGTCATGAGTCTGACTCCGTTTTCAGGCGTGCGAACTGAACTCGTGGATGACCTGAATGAAGTGGACGACGATCACGTCTTGATCGGCTTGAACAAGCGGGATCGCGAGATTTTCGATGTGTACCGACTCAACATTCGAAACGGAAAACTCAATCTGGTCGCAAAAAACCCGGGGCATATTTCCGGCTGGATGACCGATCACAACGGGCATTTGAAGTTGGCGGTCAAAACGGACGGGGTTAACAACACGATTCTTGTGCGTGAAAGCGAACGCGAGCCATTTCACGAATTGCTGACCACCGACTTTCGCACCGAGGTCAGCCCTCTTTTTTACACGTTCGACAACAAAAATGTTTATGCGCTCTCGAATCGCGGTCGTGACAAGCTCGCGGTGGTCAAACTCGATTTAAAAACCGGCAAAGAGCACGTCATCTACGCGCGCCACGACGTCGATATTAGCAATGTCACTTATTCGAAAAGGCGTCACGTGTTATGGGACGCGCTCTACACGACGTGGAAGATGAAAAGGCACTTTTTTGATCCCGTCTTACGTCAACTGTTTCTTAAATTGAAAAGACAAATCCCCTCGGCTGAGATTGGTATCTCGAGCTACGACAAAGCCGAAGATAAATTCGTCGTGCTCGCGTGGAGCGACGTCAACCCGGGCTCAGAGTACCTTTACGATTCGACGAGCGACAAAGTGACGAAGCTCGCCGACACCGCGCCGTGGATCAACCCCGCCAAGATGAGCCCGATGAAGCCGATCGAGTACACGGCGCGCGACGGGCTGAAAATCCACGGCTATCTGACCGTGCCGCGAGGGATGGCGGCGAAAGATTTGCCGGTCGTCGTGAATCCGCACGGCGGCCCGTCGGCGCGCGACAGCTGGGGGTACAATCCGGAAGTGCAATTTTTAGCCAGTCGCGGATATGCCGTTTTGCAGATGAATTTTCGCGGATCGACTGGGTACGGCCGCCGCTTTTGGGAGGCTTCGTTCAAGCAATGGGGCCGGAAAATGCAAAACGACGTAACGGACGGCGTGAAATGGTTGATCAAAAAGAAAATTGCCGACTCCAAACGCGTCGCAATTTATGGCGGTTCGTACGGCGGCTATGCCACTCTGGCCGGAGTGACGTTTACACCTCACCTTTATGCGTGCGGAGTGGACTATGTCGGCGTGTCGAATCTTTTGCAGTTCATGCAAACCATCCCGCCCTATTGGAAGCCCTTTCTTGAGATGATGTACACTGAAGTCGGCAATCCAACCAAAGATGCGGCGCTTTTGCGTGCGGAGTCGCCGGTGTTTCATGCCGATCAGATTCGGGTGCCGCTTTTTGTAGCGCAAGGGGCGAAAGACCCGCGCGTCAACATCGCCGAAAGCAATCAAATTGTAGCCGCCTTGAAAAATCGCGGGATCGACGTCGAGTACATGGTAAAACAAAACGAGGGCCACGGTTTTCAGAATGAAGAAAATCGATTCGATTTCTATACGGCCATGCAGAAATTTTTGGCGAAATATCTGAAGCCGACACCGCCGACGTCATGAGGTTTGCATGGATAATTTCAACTCCATCAGGTTAGCCCCATGAAAATACTCGCGATTGCGATTCTTGGTCTATGCGGTGTATTTAGCCGCTATTACGTCGGCCTTTTGGCGGCGCGGTTTTTGCCGATGCACTTCCCGATCGGCACGTTTGTAATCAACGCGATCGGATCGTTTCTTATCGGCGTGGTATATGTCGTCGGTATCGAACGTGCTGCTTGGCCCGCAAGCATATCGGTTGGTCTTCTCGTCGGGTTCTTAGGCGGTTTCACGACGTTTTCATCATTTTCGCTTGATAGCGTGAAACTCATCGAACAGGCCGAATATTTATTGGGCGGGCTCTACTTTATTGGTAGCCCCGCCGTTGGTTTTCTCGCCGCGCTCGCGGGGGTATTTTTAGCTCGTCGGATGTGAGTCGGTTTCAAGCGCGAACATGGCATGGAATCACGATCACAAGACGGTTTTATTGTAGGCGCCGCCTGTTGTGAGCTTTATTCTAAAACTTT
This sequence comes from Bdellovibrionales bacterium, assembly GCA_027459485.1. Classification (GTDB taxonomy): domain Bacteria; phylum Bdellovibrionota; class Bdellovibrionia; order Bdellovibrionales; family UBA1609; genus RBG-16-40-8. The sequence continues at coordinate 207,923 of DAIDIG010000001.1, forward strand.
GCGCGCGATGATTTCGCGCATGATTTCGCTCGTGCCGCCGAAGATCCGCCAAACGCGCGCGTCGGCATAGGCGCGCGAGATCGGATATTCCGCCATATATCCCCAACCGCCGAAAAGCTGCAGGCATTCGTCGGTTACGCGGCTCAATACTTCAGTCGCTTTCAATTTCGCTACAGCGGCGTTCATCGTGAGATCACGATTTTCGTTGAGGTCGAGTACACACTGGTCGAGAAACGCCTGCGTGACTTCGATTTCGCTCGCAATATCGGCGAGTTTAAATCGAGTGTTTTGAAATTCGCTGATTTTTTTACCGAAGGCGTGGCGCGAGTCGATGTAGTCGAGCGTAAGCGCGAGAGCGTAACGTGCGGCTGCGATCGAATGAATCGCCATGCACAGCCGTTCGCGCCCCAAACTTTTCGTGAGGTAAAGAAAACCCTGGCCGACTTCGCCCAAAACATTTGCGTTGGGTACGCGGCAATCCGAGAAAAATAATTCAGCCGTGTCTTGCGCCTTGAGGCCCATCTTCTCAAGCTTGCGGCCGACCGACAGACCTTTGCGTGATTTCTCTACGATAAAAAGCGTAAGCGGCGTGTATTTTAATTTTGCCGTCGCCGGAGCCTTCGCGGCCGTCTCGGCGGGCGTTTTGGCCGCCACAATCACCACATCCGAATTTATTCCGTTGCTTATAAATGTTTTCGTACCATTTAAAACCCAATCATCTCCTTCGCGAACCGCTGTCATTTGCATGGCCTGCAGATCGCTCCCAGTGCCGGGCTCTGACATGGCGATGGCGGCGATGGATTCTCCGCTCGCCATCTTGGGTAACCAAAATTTCTTCTGTGCGTCGTTACCGAAATGTTCGACATACGGCGCGATAATGTCGGAGTGCAGCCAAAACGCCAGACCGTTTGCCCCTGCTAGCGCAATCTCTTCAATCAGTACGGCACTAAAACGAAAGTCGAGGTCAAGTCCGCCAAATGTGCTGGGTTGATTGAGGAGTAAAAAACCTTGCTCCCCAGCTTTGCGATAGATTTCGCGTGGGCAGCCGCCGTCGTGTTCCCATTTTTCGTAGTGCGGCGTTACTTCGCGTTTCAGCCAGTCTCGGAACGTGTCGCGAAAAAGTCTCAATTCGTCATTTAATAATCGCTCGTGCACGTGCTATCCTTTTGAGAGCGTTTCGCCCGCAAATTCGGGCCAGCGTTTTCACTATCGCAGGAGACAAACAACCATGCAAGAAGCTTTGATTTTTGATTCGGTTCGCACGGTACGAGGCAAAGGCAAGTCGAGCGGCGCGCTTCATACGGCGCGACCCGTGTGGCTCGCGAAGACCGTGCTTGAAGCTTTGGCTAAGCGCAACCGACTCGACACATCCAAAATCGACGACGTGATTTTCGGTTGCGTCACCCAAGCCGCGGAGCAGGGGCAGAACATCGCGAAAATATCGGCGCTTTATGCGGGCTACAGTCACTTGGTCTCCGGTTTTACGCTCAATCGGTTTTGCGCTTCGGGTCTTGAGGCGATCAATCAGGCGGCGACGGCTGTGATGGGCGGTTACTACGACATGGTGGTGGCCGGCGGTGTCGAATCGATGAGTCGCGTGCCGATGTTGAGCGACGGTGGCGCGTGGAGTGTTGATCCGGATGTGGCGAATAAGGCCGCGTTTGTCCCGCAAGGGATTTCGGCCGATTTGATTGCGACCCTAAATGGTTTTTCTCGCCGCGACGTCGATTCGTTCGCGATGCAGTCGCACGCACGCGCCACTAAAGCGTGGGAAGAAAAACGTTTTCAAAAATCGATTCTAACGGTGACCGATGTCAACGGGCATGTCCTTCTTGAACGCGACGAAATGGTCCGCCCCGACACGACGCTCGAGGGGCTCGCCGGTTTGAAACCGTCATTCGAAGATCTCGGTGTCAAATTCGGTTTCGACAGTCTCGCCATTCAGCGCTATCCGACTGTTGAGAAAATTAATCATGTGCACCACGCGGGCAACTCCTCTGGCATCGTCGATGGGGCTGCAGCTGTGCTGGTTGCAAGCCGCGAAGCCGGCGAGAATATGGGGCTGAAGCCGCGCGCGAAAATCCGCGCCATGGCCCTCACGTGTGAAGAACCCACGATTATGCTGACCGGCCCGGTGAGTGCCAGTCGCAAGGCGCTCGCGAAAGCGAAAATGAAAATGTCAGATATTGATTTAATCGAAATCAATGAAGCGTTTGCCTCGGTCGTGCTCTATTTTATGCAGGAGTGCGGCGCCGATCACGCGAAGGTCAATGTAAATGGCGGAGCCATCGCGATGGGCCACCCGCTTGGAGCGACGGGCGCTATGATTTTGGGTACGGCACTCGATGAACTCGAGCGGCGAGATCTTGCGACGGCTTTGATTACTTTGTGCATCGGCGGCGGCATGGGCGTCGCGACGATTATCGAACGGGTCTAAATAAAAAGGTGCCAAGACGCTTTTTAACAACGCTAAAGCGTCAAAGAGGAGAGACATGATCCAATACGAAAAAACCACAGAAAATATTGCTATTTTAACGCTCGATAACCCGAAGTTGGCGACCAACGTCGTGAACGACGAGTTTTTAACTGCGCTCGATAGCCATGTGAAGAGAGCATGGACCGATTCGTCTGTGATGGGCTTGATCATACGCTCGGCGAAGAATGATTTTCTCGCCGGCGGCGACCTCGAGGCTCTGTTGAAGGTCACGCAAATGCAAGACGTCCTGACGCTCGTGCGAAAACTTCACGCCACCTTTTTGGCGCTCGAGAATGCCGGCAAACCCGTCGTCGCGGCGATCGCGGGAGCGGCCCTCGGCGGGGGTCTCGAGTTAGCGCTTGCGTGTCATCGGCGCCTTTGTTTAAAGACCGAAAAAATCCAAATCGGCTTGCCCGAAGTGACGCTCGGCCTTTTACCAGGCGGTGGCGGCACCCAACGATTGCCGCGTTTGATCGGCATTCAGCCCGCAGTGGAAATGATGACAACAGGGCAAAAAGTGAACCCAGAAAAAGCGCTCAAAATGGGGCTTGTGCACGAACTGTTCGAAAACGCCGATCATATGGTAGCAGCCGCTAAAAAATGGATTGGCGAAGCGGCCGCCGCGAAAGACAAAGACGGTAAGCCGCAGCCCGTGCAACAACCATGGCTCGACAAGAAATTTAAAATTCCCGGCGGTGGTGTTCAATCACCTGGCGCCTATCAAGTGTTCGCGGCCTCAAACGCAATGGCGGCTGAAAAGACATTTAATAACTATCCCGCCCCTAGAGCCATTTTAAGTTGCGTTTACGAGGGGTTGCAGCTGCCCTTTGAGGCGGCACTCGAAGTTGAAGCTGAGTACTTCGCGCAAATGGTGGTTCACCCGGTTGCGAAAAATATGATCCGTACTTTGTTCTTTGGCGTGAATGAAGCCAACAAAGGCGGCGCGCGGCCTAAGGGAGTGGCTGCGCAGCCAACTCAAAAGCTTGGGGTGTTGGGCGCGGGCATGATGGGTTCGGGTATTGCGTATGTCGCGGCCAAAGCGGGAATTCCGGTTGTGTTGAAGGATGTTTCTCTCGCAGCCGCCGAAAAGGGCAAAAGCTACTCGGCCAAAATCAGCGATGGTTTGATCGAAAAAAAGCGGCTCACGGTTGAACAAAAAGAGAAGCTGCTTCAATTCATCACCGCGACCGACGACGCAAAGGCCGTGGCCGAGTGCGATTTGATTATTGAGACGGTTATTGAAGACCGCAAAATAAAGGCCCAGGTGACAAGAGAATCAGAAGCCGTATGCGCGGCGAGTGCGATTGTTGCGTCCAACACATCGACTCTGCCGATCACCGGACTGGCCGAGGCGTCGAAACGTCCTGAGAACTTTATCGGTATTCACTTTTTTTCTCCAGTTGACAAAATGCCGCTCGTTGAAATCATTGTCGGCAAAAAGACAAGCGACACGGCCATCGCCAAAGCGCTCGATTTCGTGCGTGCGATCAAGAAAACTCCCATCGTCGTCAACGACGGACGAGGATTTTACACTTCGCGCGTTTTTATGACGTATGTGCAAGAAGGGATCGCGCTGCTTAAAGAGGGAGTGCAACCGGCGCTTATCGAGAACGCCGGTCGCATGGCGGGTATGCCTGTAGGGCCACTTGCTGTGGCCGACGAGGTGAGTCTTGATCTGATGTATCATATCCTGAAGCAAACGGTGGACGATGTTGGCGCCAAACACGTCGATCAAAACGCGCTACAAGTTTCAAAGCTTTTTGTCGAAGAACTCAAGCGACTCGGTCGAAAATCGGGCGGCGGTTTTTATGAATATCCACTGAGTGGTAAAAAGTTTTTGTGGCCCAAATTGAAAGAATTTTTCAATCCGGCGAAAATTCAGCCGCCCGTTCGTGAAGTTGAACAGCGCCTTCTCGCCGTTCAAGCGTTCGAGGCCAAGAAATGTTTAGATGAAGGCATTTTGCGGTCTAAAACCGACGGCGACGTCGGGTCGGTAATGGGATGGGGCTTTCCCGCATATACGGGTGGGGCTTTGTCGTATATCGATTTCATCGGTGAACGCGAATTCGCCAAACAAAGCGAGCGGTTTAAGAAGTAATGTTGTTCCCGCTTGGGCTCGGTTTTTGGCCGAAGGGGAGAATACCGTGGGCGGCAGCTCTTCTTGCCGTCGTCATCGTGCTTGTTGTTTTTGCGCACCGGCCCTACATCTGCCCAAAAATTTTCAGGCCCCGTGCGCGTTTTAGAAGGAAAATGAGCGCCACCGTAAAGGCGAGCATCAATGTGGCAAGGGCCGACAATTGGGGCGTGAGCCCCGATTTCATCGCGGCATAGAGGCGTATAGGGAGAGTGTCGCTGCCTACTCCGCAAGTGAAAAACGTGATCAAAAAATCGTCGAACGAAAGAAGGAACGCGAGCAGAAACCCGGCGAGCATCGAGGTCATGATCAGCGGGAGCGTGACAGTCCGGAGGATTCGCCACTCAGTAGCGCCGAGATCACGGGCGGCGTCTTCAATCGTCATGTCGAGTGCCGCAAGACGCCCGTTTACCGTCATTAGCACAAAGCAAAGACTGAACGTGATGTGCGCCAAAATAACCGTGATCAGCGACAATTGCACCCGCAACACAAAAAACCACGACAATAACGATAAAGCGAAAACCAATTCTGGCACAACGAGCGATAAAAACGAAAGCGCTTCGACTGGCTTAACGAAACGGAACTTCGATTTTACGAGAGCGATCGCCGCAAATCCGCCGACGAGAGTTGAAATGAAACTCGACGCGAACCCGACTTCGAGGCTTCGAATGAGCGCGTCGATCAGTTCGCGATCGTGTACCACGAGGCGATACCATTGAAGGGTCAAGACCCAATGGTCCGTCCGCGTGAGGACGGAGCTCACGACCATCACAATCACCGGCAGATAGAGAACAAACAGAACGCCGAACAAGATGCCGAAGGCCCAAAACGGCGCGCGTGGTCTTGCCTTCATCTCAAGCCTCCGTCGAGATTCATGCCGCGACCCCGTGAATCGAGCCAAGAAAAATTTTTCGAAGTACAAGTGGGGCGCCGAGCAAAAGTATGATCAGAATCACCGAGAGCGCGGCGCCAAATGGCCAATCGCGCACCTTTAAAAATTGCTCCGTGATAAGATTGCCTGCCAACATCGATTTCGCGCCGCCGAGCAAATCGGGGATTACAAATTCACCCAAACATGGGATGAACACCAGCGTAAAGCTGTTGAGCGCGGCCACTCGCGTGTTCGGGACGATCACGCCAAAGAGAATCTTGAAATTCGAAGCCCCGAGGTCTTGAGCTGCTTCGACGAGTAAGAAATCAAATTTTTCCAGCGCTGCGTAAAGCGGAAAAACCATAAACGGCAGATAACTCGTTACCATCCCGTAAAATACCAAAACGGTATTTTGTGTGAGGGCGTAGGGGTCAAATGGAATGTGTAAGAAGTGAAGAAACCATTGCAACGGCCCGTCCATCCCGACAAAGATTTTTATGGCGTAGACGCGAATGATCAGGTTCGTCATAAACGGAATCGCTAGCGCGATCACATAGAACGTTCTCACTTTCGGGTTAGCCGAAGCCATAGCCCAAGCGACTGGATACGCGATCAATAGACACAAGAGAGCCGTGACGGTCGACAGTTCGAGCGAGCGCCCGAATATATTTAGGTAAATTGGTTGAAAGACACGGCGGTAGTTATCAAACGTCAGATGCCATTCGATACCGCCATATTCGCCGCGTGAGAGAAAGCTGAGAATCACCACCAGTATAAGCGGAGCAGCGACAAAAAAGATCAGCCACGCCAATATCGGATAACCGAGAATCGACAATTCGCCGGAAGGTTCTTCGTTTGAACGGGTCACGCCATTCCACTCGGGCAATTAAAAATGAATGTATCGGTCGGTGAAAATTGAGCGGTGACCGATTCGCCGATGCTGATGCCGAATTTCATCTTTTCCGGCGGCACAAGGGCACGCAAGCGCTGATCAGGGCCGATACCAAGGTGAAGTTCGTAATGAAGACCTTTGAATGCCATGTTGAGAACTTTGCCGCGAACTTTATTGACTCCTTCACCTCGATCAAAACGTAAACCATCGCCTGATAGTTTCGTGGCACCGACGACGATTTTGCTTAAGCGCACTTTCTCGGGGCGAATGAAGGCCTCAGCCGTTAAACCAGGTTCAACTCGCCCCAGGTTACCGCGGATTACTTGCCCGTTCGGCAGTTGCAACGATTGATGATCGACCGCTGAACCGCGAATCGAACCCATGCTGCCGACAAAATGGGCGACAAAATGAGTATTCGGTCGTTCGTACAATTCTTCGGGCGTGGCCACTTGCTCCAAATTGCCGTCGTTCATAACGCCAATGCGATCTGAAAGCGCCAATGCTTCTTCTTGGTCATGAGTAACAAAGATGAACGTAATGCCGAGGCGCTGCTGCAATTCGCGAAGTTCGGTTTGCATATATTCGCGCATTTTCTGATCGAGTGCCGAAAGTGGCTCGTCGAGCAGAAGAATCTTGGGCTCGTTGACGATGGCCCGTGCGAGCGCGATTCGTTGCGCCTGACCTCCTGAAAGGGTCTCGGGTAAACGGTCGCGCTGACTCCATAACCCAACAAGGTTCAAAGCGTTTTCAACCCGATCTTTCATGGAGCGGGTATCGACGCGTTTGACCCGCAAGCCGAACGCGACATTTTCAAAAACTGTGAGGTGCGGAAATAGCGCGTACCTTTGAAACACCATGTTGAACGGGCGGCTTTGCGGGCGAATCACGTCGACGCGTTGATCGTTCCAGTACAGTTCGCCGGTCGAAGCCGTTTCAAACCCGGCAATGATGCGCAGGAGGGTGGTCTTACCGCACCCACTTGGGCCCAGCAGCGAAAAAAATTCGCCGCTATTCACGTTGAGAGAGACGCTCTTCAACGCATTCGTTTGATTGCCGAAATTTTTGCTGATATTGACAACTCGTAACATGCTTTCCCCTTTAGCCCGTACGCTAGGGCGTATAGATATGAAAGGTCGAGCCTAATGTCGATAAATTTTTTGTCAAAGTCACAAGAGCCGTCATTAGCCAAATCTGTACTCGCAGCCTTTGCAATGGCGCCGGTGGCCGGCACGCTGATGGTCGCCGCCGGTTGCACCCACAAATCGAACAATACCAAGGCTGTCAATTTGGCCATTTGGGGCAATTACCTTGAGCCGGATCTGGCCGTGCAGTTCGAAAAAGACACCGGGATCAAGCTCAACATCTCAAACTACAGCTCGAACGAGGAGCTTTTGGCCAAGGTTCAAGCGGGAGCCGGTGGCATCGACGTAGCCGTGCCCTCGGACTACATGGTTTCGGTCATGACCAAGCTCGGTCTCTTGCACAAGTTAGATAAAACCGAAATCCCCAATTTCGCCCATCTTGACCCCACGGTCTTGCACCAACCGTTCGACCCGGGTAACGACTACTCAATGCCCTATGCGTGGTCGACCGCCGGCATTGCCGTCAATCGAGCTCTTTACAAAGGCAAAATCCGCGGCTGGCATGATGTATTTTACAATCCGAAGCTAGCGGGTAAATTCTCGCTTCTCGACGACGTTCGTGAAGTGATGGCGGTGGCGCTCAAGTACAACGGTTATTCCGTCAATTCGACAAACCCGGCCGAGCTCAAGAAAGCCGAAGCGACATTGCTTGCGGTGTTGCCGAAAGTGAAAATGTTTCGCTCGGATACCGTCGATTCACTCGTTCGAAAAGAAGTCGCCGTGGCCCACGCATTTTCAACCGATGCTTTGATTGCGGCTTCGAAAAACCCTCAGATTGAATTTATTTTGCCGTCTGAAGGCGGTACGGAGTCGATCGACAATTTGGTCATTTTCAACGGCACACAACATCTACAAGCGGCCTACAGGCTAATTAACTTTATGCTTTCGACGCCGGTCAATCTGAGTTTCGTGAAACACGAATGGGGTCGTCCGGTCGTGCTCGAAACCCGCGCTCTACTGCCTGAGGCGATGCAAAAGAATGCGGCGCTATTTCCGCCCGCGTCGGCGCTTAAAAACTTCGAATCGCTGCGCGATTTGGGTGAAAGTACGCGCCTTTACGATGATATTTGGACGCGAGTCAAAAGCGAGTGAGGCACGACTTCGCCGATTTTGGCCGATAATGGGAACATCGGTTTTAAGCGATCGAGTGCCTCGGCCTCGTGCTCTTGCGAGACCGACAAAAGAAGTCCGCCTGAGGTTTGAGCGTCGACCGTCAAAAGCCGTTCGATTTCTGACGTGCCGTCGAGCTTAACTTCGTCCTTAACGTAGTCCCAGTTCGTGCGATGGGCCCGGTTCAAGACTTTTTTCTCTAAGCATTCACGTGCCCCCGGCAATACGGGGAGCCGACCGGCGTGTATTTGAAATGCAACGTTGCTCGCCCGAGCCATTTGAAGGGCGTGGCCGGCCAGACCGAATCCAGTTATGTCAGTCGCGGCGTGGATGTCTAATCCATGCAAGAGTTCCGGTGCACGGTTCAGCTGTTTCATACTCTTGACCGCTGCCGCAACAACCGAGTCTTCAACTTCTCGTCGTTTCAACGCCGATGTGATTGTGCCGGTGCCGATAGCCTTAGTGAGTATGAGAACATCACCTACCCTGGCACCCGCGTTCGTCCACGCCCGGCTGGAGGGGACAAAACCGGTAACCGAGAGCCCGAATTTGAGGGTGTCGTCGTCGATCGTGTGACCGCCGGCAAGACATGCGCCGGCTTCGTGAATCTTATCGAGTGCCCCTTGCATCAGCGGTCCCAATAACTCGATCGGCAAGTTTTGCGATGGAAAGGCCAAAATGCTGAGTGCGATTCGCGGCTGACCACCCATGGCGTACACATCGCTGAGCGCGTTGGCAGCGGCGATGGCCCCGAAATCATAGGCGTCATCGACGATTGGCGTAAAAAAATCGAGTGTTTGAACGATGCTTTCACCGGTTTCGAGTTGCCACACGCAGGCGTCGTCCATAGTCTCGGTGCCCACGCGTAATTCTTTTGGCCTATTCATTTCAAGTTTTTGCAAAATTTCGCGCAATTGGCCGGCCGGCAACTTCGCGGCGCACCCACCTTTTTGCACGGTTTCGGTCAAGCGCACGGATTCTGTTTTTCGATCCAATTGAGACATGCGGATTCATCTCCTTCAAACGCCACAGTACGCGGCCGTTTTGTCGCACTATACGCGTAGGCTTTGTCGTAATATTTCTCAAGCAAAAGTTGAATCCATACACAATGGCGGTCGTGGTCGCCATGCTCAAAGGCGACCCTCATACATTCAAGGATCGTCGCATACGTTTGGCCGCCCAACTTCGGTTGTATGCGCATGAGATTAGTTGCGAGCAAATCGAATATTGCGGGTGCAGCTAGCCCAGCACGTGATGGGGCAAGAACATATTCGTCTAAAATATTCTGAACTCGGGATTGCAAATCGGCCGTTATTCGCAAGACGGGCCCTTGTTCGATGCCGCGAACGATAGACTGCGGCAGGTGAATGCGGCCGATCGATCGGCTTTCGTCTTCAATTAACACCCACGAGGCCAGATCCAATTTCTCCAATTTTCTAATCTTTCGGAATTCGAGCGCGACCTCATTTTCAAAAGTGATTTGACTCGGTTGAGGACGATCCCAGTATGCGCCGAATGCGCTGCCGCGATGGCAGGCCCATTTTTCAAGATCCACGTGCGGATGGCGCGCCCGTTTTAAAAATTTCGTTTTGCCTGAACCTGTCGGCCCAGTAACCACCAAAAGACGCGGTACACACTCAAGCTCTCGCAAAAGTTCATTGCGCAAAGCTTTCGTACCGCCGTTCACACGTAACACCGGCTGCCCAGTCGATGCGATCCAGTCGGCTGCGGTTTGCGAACGAAGCCCGCCGCGCCAACACGTCACCACCGCCACATCGGCGCTATTAAGATACGTGCACCATTTTTCGATCAAGTGATCTTTGCGCGGGTCGACCAACCGATGGCCAAGCGCGATTGCTGCTGATTGCCCACTTTGCTTGTAGCAAAGCCCCACTTGGTGGCGTTCGTCGTCATTTAATATCGGGATATTGGTGAATGACGGGATAGCACCATCCCTCACTTCGCCTTCCGAACGTACGTCAATGCCCGCAATCGCCGGCGGAAGTTGAGGCGGATTTGATTGTTGCGTGGCGATCATATCCAGCACGTCGCTTGCCTCAATGTGTGAGATTCGCGCTGAATTCATCGATGCTAGACCTTGAGGAGCCAATCTCCCGGCGCCGGCTCGTAGCCACGTTGAATACGCCCCAGCTTTTCACGCAGCTCGAGAGCCAATTTCGACTCTGGTAGGCGCAGCATTTCACCCTGGCTGTCGAGCTTCTCTTGAAAATAAATTTCGCCGATCGGGCTCACAATCGCGGCGGTGCCGCACGCAAAGACTTCAGACACGCGCCCACTTTTAATATCGGCACGCAATTCAGAAAAGGACATACGGGTTTCAACCGGGTTGAGACCCATTTGCGGAGCGATATCGAGCAGCGAACGTCGGGTGATGCCGTTGAGAATGCAACCGTTGAGCGAAGGTGTGACGAGATCTTGCCCGCGAATCGCAAAAAAGTTCATGCCGCCTAATTCATCAATGTATTCGTGTTCGATGGCGTCTAAAAATAATACCTGGTCGCATTCGCGTTGGGCGGCCAAACGTTGCGGCCAAATACTGGCCGCGTAATTCGCGGCTGTTTTCACTTCACCCAAACCGTGCGGGAAGGCGCGAACAAATTCTGGGCATACCATAACTCGCGCGCGCGCGCTGCCTGCAGTAGAGCCGCCATGACCGCCACTGAAATATCCGCCAGCTATTGAACTCATTATATAGAAGATGTCCTTTTGCGAGGCTCCCACTTTAATTTTACGATCAGCCGCCATTAAAAGCGGTCGCAAGTATAAAGAGTGGCCGGGTTCGCTCGGTACGTTGTCGGCGACAAATGCTGTATACTCTTTCAAACATTGTAGAAAAATGTCTTCGGGTATCTCGCGTAAAACCATTCGCTTGGCGGAGTTACGAAATCGCTTAGCATGCATATCCGCGCGAAAAATCGCGACGCTACCGTCTTTTTGACGGTAGGCCTTCATCCCTTCAAATACACTTTGACCATAATGAAGTACGCTCGCCGTGCATGGGAACGGTTCATCCGTCAGCGGTAATATCTCGGCATGAAAATCGGCAGGGCCGTCAAGAGTGAGCTCCATTTTTAGAACGTGAGGAGCAAAAATAGACCCAAACGGTGGATTGGGCTTAAAAGGGACGGGGGGAAGTTTTTGCGATTTTGTTATACGAATCATGCAAACCTCTTTTAGCTCGCGAAAATGGATGCGCTACTTATAACATTTTTCGGCAGATTCTCTATATAAAATGCAGGGGTGATCAAGCTTTAGACGCAAAAACTTGATGCTAGACGTCGGCATCAGTATTGCTGTGATTCCTCATGAAGAATGAGGTGACTAATATGAAGAAACTTTCTGTTTGGTCAATTTTGACCGCCGCTCTTTTGACTGTAACGGTTTATGGCTTAAAAGCCCATGCGGATTCATCCGATAATTTAGAGCCGCTCGCGCCGGATTCAAAAGTCACCGCCAGCGCAGAGCCCGAGGCAGAAAATCCCATCCCCGTCAGTGACGACTCGGCGGTGGACGCTCAAAAAATTGAAAATGCAAGCCACAATACCGATGAGTTGGAACTCAATAACGACGTTGAAAGTCTTGAACAGTACGGTGACGCCGCTTCGGCTCAAACCGCGAAATCTGAAGCGGCCCGCCTGCAAAAGGAAAATAAACAACTCGAGCACGAATCTCTTCTGTTGAGACACCGTCGCGAATTGGCTCGGGCTCGCGCGAAACACCTTCAGGCTCTCTACCGTGAAAGGGCAATACAAGCTGTGAAAGTGCGTAAGAAGGCCGACCGTGCGGCTCGCGAAGCGGCAAGAGCCCAGCGCGCGGTCGATCGCCTACAAGCTCGCTTGGATTTTAAAAAGACATTGATTGTGCGGGCCAACTCTCGCGAAGTGCAGGCACTGAAACGGATCGCTTCGCTTAAGCGCGCCAACCGCCGTTTGCAGTTGCGCCTTGCTCGCATAAAAAGAGCGATTCGCATACGTGAAATTCGGCTCCATCGCTTGCGCGGCTTTGCGCATAGTTTGAGCCAGAATCATCGCCGATTGGCGCACGAAATCGCGCAAGCAGAGTGACCAAACCCGACGGGTAAGGAAGGGAGGCGGGTGAAATGAAGAGCTTTCTGATGCTGTTGATGATGGCATTCGTCGGGAAAAACGGGGTGCTGCCCGCGAATTATACAAGAAGTGGCCGCCAATTACCGGCGACTTCGGCAGCGAAACAAGTTGCGAAAAAACTTACAGCAGCCAGCAGTGGCGCCCTAGCAACTCGAAGAGTAGATTGGGCTCTTGCCTGTTCGGTGCCGCGCGATGTTCTTGTTTCTTACTTTCAAAACTCAGCATCAGCTCTGGCACGGCGTAGATTTGATAGCATCTGCATGAGCGTGCGTTATTTGCAAAATTCTAAATTTCACTACGGTGACGTTTTTTCTGATTCGACTGTCCCGCTCGCAACGGTGATGCAAGTGCTTTATGATTATGTGACAGCGGTTGTAGAAGGTGACGTGGTCGAATCAATAGGCCAATCCGGAACCTTCAATCTCGATATTGTAGCGTCAAAATTAAATGGTGCGCTTGTCACATGCCGGGAACCAGGTTACGAAAACGGCAATCGAGATGTTGAAGTGCCGGCTGACTCGAGCTTCAGCGACATTGTTCAGTCGACCCGTTTCGTCAGCCATCGATTCAGTTATTGCGAATAGTGGCAAAAGTGAAACATTTCGCTTGGGCGAAGTGACTGCGGTTCGGATTTTGAGATACGGTGTACCCGATCCTCGGGAGGGTAAAGCGAGTGAGAAAATTGATTTTAGCAACAGCGATGTCGTTGACCGTGCTTTCGCTTGCGGCCTGTCAATCAAGTACGCATAGCCCGGGTTCGAGTCTGCCGATTCTGCACGTCGAACGCTTGCAATCAGTCGGATATGACATAGTCAATGCCTACGTCTTTCAGCCGTATTGCATGTCATGCCATAACGGTACCACCAAGCCGAATCTTTCAAGTTATAGTCTTGTCATGCAAAAGATCGGCGCAATCGATTACACCTGCCTCGGTACAACGGACTTCACGAAAATCATGCCGAAAAATCGTTCGGGCGGTTTACCACCCGAACAGAAAAAACTTTTGCAGCTGTGGATAGATATGGGTGCCCCCGATGTCTCTACGCGAATTAACAACGGCGGCGGCACTCCCGGTAAAACCGTGACGTTCAAGCAGGTGTACGCTCAGGTTTTTGAGCGAAGTTGCACGCGCTGCCACAAGGCGAAAAACCATTGGAAGCTGAAGGACTACTCGGATATCGCCATGGTGAGAAAACAAATACGCGGCATTGTATTTACCATAGCAATGCAATACATGCCGCCTAAAGATAAGCCGCCCGTTCCGCTCCCGAAGCATTGGATGGAAGATGACGCCTTGAAGCCCGGAGTAAATAAGAACCTTCTCAATTCGCAGCAGAAATCGCTTTTGCTCGAGTGGGTCAAATTGGGTATGCCGAACTAGCTTTCGGTCTTGGCGACGTGTCTCTCTTCAGTTGACACATTTATCTTTTGCCTCAACCATATTTTGAAAGTTCACCATTAACCAAGGGGTAAGGAATGAAGCGAAATATGGTTTCATTGTTCGTGTTGGCGATGTTTGCGGCGGCAACTTCTGTGGCGGCGCCGAACCCGACTTTAAAAGCTGATCGGCAGGCAATCAATTCGGCTTGCAGCGGCGACGGTCAAACTGCGGGTTGCGCGGGTAAAGAATTCGGTACGGGCTTATTGAAATGTATATGGGCCTACAAACGGGCAAATCGAAAAACGTTTAAAGTCTCACAGCAGTGCCGAGCTGCCACTCAAAAATGGCGTGCCGATCGTCGCGCGATAAAAGGTCAATAGAATTTAGCTGGTAACCGCACATATACATAATTGTGTCTCATTTTGAGAGATATCCAAAAAGTGCTCAAGCTTTAGTCGAGTGTAGCCGATTGATACAGAGAGCACGTTGGATGGGGGGCAAAATGAGACACGTAACCGGAATTTCGTTGGCCGTATTGTGTGGAATTTGTCTATTCGCTGGACAACAGTCGTTTGCAGACCAAATTACCCTGGTGCCTTTGCGTGGGCAGTTAATAGCCGAATCCGGCCAATCGAGCAGCCATCGTGCCACGATATCAGCCGACGGGTACTCCGAAGATGTGCAGACCATGAATTCCGACAGTGATCAACTCACGGTCAAGATCGCCGATCGTCACGAAACCGGCAGAACTCCGGCCGCCAAACGCTCGCAAGATGACGATGGCGCTACGATTAAATTGATCAAACTCGCTCGTCGACAATAAACGACATTTTTTGCCAATAAGGGCGTAAATCGATTTCAGCGCCCAAACGTTTCACCAAGTTAAAAATCCCGCCAAGTTTGCGGTGGAGAAATAAAATTTTTCGCGGTGGCGGAGAATAAACAAGCGCCCGCGTGAAGCGCCGATTGGCTGCCGTTGTTCGTCGCTCGTAATCAGGGTCCGAAAAGCGAAATGGCTGACGGTCGGGGTGAAAGGGCTCCATCGTGACTTGAATCATGTCTTTAAATGCCTCGCGGGCTTCAGCCGATTCGCGCTGGTCTAGAAGCCCAAACTCGACGGCCCCGCGAAATATGGTCTCGGTGTCGTTCGATGCCAATGTATTCAGCAGTCGCGCGTACCCCTTGCGAAATTCGTTCGAATAGGTGAGTGTTGCGCCGAAATCGAGGCACACAAGAGACTGGCCGCGCAGGCGCGCTGCCGATTGTGAAGCGTCCGCTCTCACGAGATAGTTGCCGAAATTGGGGTCCGTTTGCACGAGCCCCCATTCACTGAATTCCATGCAAAAAAGATCGAGCACCAATCTCGCAATATACTCGCGATCCTCGGCCTGCGTCGATGGCAAGCGTGACCACTCCATGATCGGCAGACCATCTTCAAAACTCATGGTGAGTACTCGCGAAGTCGAAAATTCCGCGTACGACTGCGGTACGATGTAACTGCGTCGGGCCGCCAGCAAATCGCGATAACGTTCGAGATGGCTGCGTTCGACGTTGTAATCAACCTCTTGAGTGAGAACTTCGCGGATTTCGCTAAACGTGTCGTCGAGTGAAAACTTCTTACCTGACACGGCTATGAACCCGCCTGCGAGCCGTCGTAGAATCGCGAGATCGCTGTCAATGCTGTCAGCGACACCCGGGTACTGCACCTTGATTGCAACCTTACGACCTGCCAATTCGGCCGTGTGGATCTGCCCAATACTCGCGGATGCGTGCGGGTGTTCAGAAAAGTTTTTCAGACGATTCAGCTTAGCGGCGCCGAGCTCGCGCTCAAGCACGGCACGGATATCAGCCGTACGGGTAGGTGTCGCGCGCGCCTGTAGACGACTGAGAATTTCGATCGCCTCAGGCGGCAGAAAGTCACTTGTATCGAGACTGAGGAGCTGACCAGCTTTCATGGCGGCCCCTTTTAAGTGTGATAAACTGTCGGCGATAACCCGAGCCTGTTCGATGCGAGTTTCGATTTTTTTTTGTGTATCCGCCGGTAAAACGCGCGATCCGATTTCGTGCGCAGCAACTCGGCTCGCCATTGTAAACAGTCGGAGCGAGCGCGATAGAACACCCGTCGGCGTCTTTTTTGCCCTTCGCTTTTTATCTTTCGAAGCTGGAGTCGAATCCGAACCCGATTTTTTCAAAATATCACCACGATGCAAGCGGCGGCATCGAGCATAAGATCGCTTCGGGGTTGCCACCCGATTCAAAGCCGAACCGTGTGCCACGATCGTAAACTAGGTTGAATTCGGCATAGTGGGCTCGACGTTCAAGCTGGATGCGCCGGTCATCTTCGTCGTGAGCTTCATGAATCCGGCGCCGATAGATGGGCAAAATCGAATCTAAAAAATGATCACCTACAGAGCGCCAAAGGGCGAGGTCTCGCCCAATATCGCCCGAGTTTACATTGTCGAAAAAAATTCCGCCCACACCTCGTTCGCGATTGCGATGTTTGATGAAATAATATTCGGCGGCGTTTTTACGATACGTCGGGTAGACATCAACTCCGAACGGATCAAGCGCTTTTTTTGCGACGGCATGAAAGTGTTCGGTATCTTCAGGGTACGCGAAGCCCATCGGCGTCAAATCAAAGCCGCCGCCAAACCAAGACTCCGTTCGCTCTTTCGACGCGGGTGAATCGAGCCGCTCGATATATCGGAGATTGAAATGGACGGTGGGAGCTTTGGGATTTCGCATATGGGTAATGAGGCTCACTCCAGTTGCAAAAAACGGGGTGTCTTGGTTTGAGCCCTTGTTTGCCGCTGCGCTAGAAGCGCCGGGTAATCGAGATCCGTAAACGCCCGACCAATTAACTGCAGCCTTTTCGAAAGTTTGACCTCGTAGAACGGACATCTCACCGCCACCGTCGCCGTTTTGGTACGGCCAAATTGTGCGTGCAAATCGGCCATTTACCTCGAGTTTCTCAAACTCCCCGATAATGGTATCGCGTAAATTCTTGAGATACGAGACGACTTGGTCTCGGTTGGTTTTCAATAACGAGCTCACAGTAGAAGGGGATACTCCCGGCATAGGGCTTTTGTTAAGATGAAATTATGACGCGCCTATCTGATACGTCTCGCAAACGACCGTCGGCTGAACAGTCGTTTACCATCGCCGATCTGACGGCGGAATCGATTGTTCGCGAACGCCTTCTCGAACTTGGTTTGGCGCCGGGTCGTTCTGTGCAAGTTTTAAAAATCTGCCCGTTTGGCGGCCCGATCGTGGTGCGTGCCGGGTCCCTGTCTTTGGCTCTCAGGCAAAATGAAGCGGATCATATCTGGTTAAATGAATGAACACACAAACGATCGCGTTAGTTGGCCCCCCAAACTCAGGTAAAACGACTCTTTTCAATTGGCTTACAGGTCGAAAGCAGCGCGTGGTGAATTATCCGGGGTCGACGGTCGATTTGGCCGTGGGGGCGGCATTACCTCATCTTGGTCCCGGAGCCGAAAAAATAGAGTTTGTCGACACACCGGGCACTTACAGTCTTTTTGCGAAGTCGCAAGATGAAGAGGTGACTTCACTCACCCTTTTTGGCGGGCGATACCCAATCCGCAAAGTGATTGTCGTCATAGATTCGACGCATATATCGCGACAGGTCCATTTGGTGAAGCAATTGCAAGAAGCGGGTTTCGCTGTCGTCGTCGCGCTCACTATGTGCGACTTGCACGAAAAAGAAGGCAGTCGCGTCGATATAGAACTCTTTGAACGCGAGTTGCAGGCCCCGGTTGTACCGATTAATGGAGTGCTTGGCGGTGGCGTCAAAGACCTCGTGGCAAAAGTCGGCGCAATTGATGAGCCTCAGAGTGAAATCCGCCGGCTTACGCCGTGGTCGACTGAAAAGCTTCGCGAAGTATTCGACGGTGGCGAGCGGCTAGCCAGAAGCGTTGCAAAAAATGAACTGCGCGTTTTTGACAGCACGCGGGGTCTGGATCGAATTTTACTTCACCCAGTTTTTGGCCTTGTCTTCTTTTTTGTGGTCATGTTCACGCTATTCACTGCTATCTACTGGGCCGCCCAACCGATCATGCAAGCCGTCGATTGGTTGTTTACGATGGGGGCCGTCGGTGTGAAGTATCTGATTGGCGTCAACCCGATTTCGGAGTTTCTCGGCGACGGTGTGATCGGGGGAGTGGGCGCCGTCATGGTATTTGTGCCGCAGATTTTTATTTTATTTTTCGGCATTTCACTTCTTGAAGATACGGGTTATTTGGCGCGGGCGGCGACGCTGGTCGATCGGCCGCTGTCGCTCGTTGGCCTCAACGGCAAAGCATTCGTACCGTTGCTGTCGGGGTTTGCTTGTGCGGTCCCCGCTATCATGGCGGCGCGATCGATCAATTCGAAAAAGGAGCGATGGCTTGCGACCTTTATCATCCCGTTCATGACATGCTCGGCGCGATTGCCCGTCTACGCGCTTCTTCTCGCGTTTTTGTTTTGGGATAAACCGTGGGTTGCCGGCTTATGGCTGGCCGCGCTTTATTTCGGTGGGCTCGTTATCGGTCTCGTGGCGTCGGGCTTACTCAATCTGGTTGTGAAATCGAAAACGCCGAGCTTTTTTTTGCTGGAATTGCCGCTCTATCGGCGCCCGAAATTGGCGGTGGTTTTGCGCAATAGCATACGCCGGACAAAGGCGTACGTAACAAAAACCGGTCCGATTATTCTGATGCTATCGGTCGGCATTTGGGTGTTGACCAACTTTCCGCACATTACGACGCATGACCCTCGCGCGCGCCTCGAGCAAAGTTGGATGTCGGCGGTTGGGCGGCGGATCGAACCGGCGTTTACCCCTCTCGGGGTCGACTGGCGCGTCGGCGTCGGGCTGATGAGTGCATTTGCTGCGCGCGAAGTGTTCGTCTCGTCAATGGCCGTCATGTTTAGCGCGACGAATACCGGCAGCGAGCATAGTTTGCGCGCTTCGCTTATCGATCGTATGCGGCACGCGCGAATGCCGAACGGGACGCCAGTATTTACGGTCGCATCTGTGGCGGCTCTGCTCGTATTCTTTATGCTGGCGCTGCAGTGTCTTTCGACAGTCTCCGTCGCCTATCGCGAAATGCGGTCCAGGCGATTTGCCGCGTTTCAATTGATCAGCATGAACATTCTGGCGTACATATGCGCCGCCGGTACTTATTGGCTTTTGCGCTAGATTTTTTTAAGAAGCATCGAGACGCGGATTGTCCCGCCTTTTGTGTCCTGCTGGCCGACTTCCTCGAATCCAAGCCAATGATGAAAACGAAGAGACTGCGGGTTTGGCGGAGTGATGTTCACTTCGCAGGCCAAGGCTGACACGCGACCTTTGAAGGCATTCTCGACGTGGCGATAAAGGGCTTGGCCGACGCCCTGGCTCTGCGCCTTTTGGGCGATGGCAATGCGATCGATATAAAGAAAATCGGAATAGCGCGCTTTAAACCACTTGAAATTTTCGCTGCCGTAATCGCAATCGGGTAGCATCCCGATTATATAACCCCGAAAGTCATCACCTTCGACGTCGACCGCAAAGACGTCGGCCTCAATCAAATATTTTTCAAGCCAAGCTAAATCGATTTTACTCACCTTAGGCACAAACTGGGTGTTGAGTTGCAAAACCTTCTCGAGATCGGCTTTAACTGCCCGTCGTATCATTGTTTGCTCCACTGTTGTTGACATCTTTCTATCATATGCCAGCATGGTTGGACATAACTCTATAGGGGGAAGATATGAAACTCACAATGTTACTTGCCGCTATTTCATTCGCTGCCGCGAGTGACGAATCATAAAATTGTTCTCGATTACACCGAAGTGTCGAGCGGCACATATAAAAATCAACCGAACGGCGCAACGGAAACGACGGTTCAGCACGTTAACATTACAGGTACGTTGGTTTTCGACGGTCAGAATCACACGGGCTCGTTGGTCTATGATGCCGGCCAGTATAACAAACAGGCCACCTGCGCAGTTGACGGTGCCCCGATTGATTGCCAGACATTTTCGTATATTTTCGGTTTCGTGCCGCCCAGCCTCATTCGCAACCGTTTGTAATGCTACTGAACTGTGCACGGCGCGCCTGTAATATGGGCGTTGAGAATGGTGAGGTCGCTGGGGCTCACGGTGCCGTCGTGATTGAAGTCACCCTGAGACCACCACATACCTGACTTGCCAAGGTTGGCCTTTACGATCGCGCAATCGTTTTGGTCAACCACGCCATCGCCGTTCGCATCGCCCGGGATGAGAATATCTGACATGAGGGCATCCCACTTTTGCGAGCCGGGGTCGGTTGCATTGATGAGCGACCCCCAGCTGCCGTATTTGCCGTTCGTACCGTCGAAAGTGAAATACATAAACAGATGTTGGCGGCCGACGAGCATATCCCAGAGCTGAAGATATTGTTGCGTGGCCGTGTACATGCGCGGGTCACTTTGCGCGGTCATAATGTTCGCATTAAGGGTCGCGTCGCTGCTGAGCATGCCCTGGCCGCCTTCATAGGCCACCATGTATAAACCGTATTTATTGGCTTCGGCCAAATCCTGCGTGAGCCAATTGCCGGTTGAATTATTGTCAGTGAAATCGGAGAGGCTGAGAATATTGTTAAAGAGGTCGTTAAACACATTGTCGACCGTGCAATCATGACATCCGGATCCGGTTGTCGATGTATCGGCGTCTAAATTAAAGTACGGCGCGACGGCCATGTAATCCATTGAGCTTGTTACCGAACCGTAAGCTTGTTTCATGAACGCGAACGCGCCATCCGCCTCAGCCGAATAAGCTGCTTGGACGTTGATCACCGTCTTGATTTGCGAAGCTTGACTGCCAAAGACCGTTTTAAAAATATCATTGTCGCGTTTGGTGAGCAGCATCGCCATCTCTTCGGTGCGCGCATAACCGACCGGGGCCCACGGCAGTGTTGAATCCGCCAAAGCCGCTTGGGCTATGATACTTGTGGGAGCCGTAACGTCGCACGTGTGGTAGCAAGTCGAAGGTGCGCCGTTTTGCGTGCACGAATAACTCGCCGGGGCGCCGTTGGCCATGCAGTAAAGATCGGATGTCTGTTGAAAGCCCCAGTTCCAAATTTCGTTAGAGAGCTCAACGTACACTTTCGAGTTTGGGTTGAGCGCAACGGCTCCAGCTGGTGCGGTCGACGGTGCGGTTAAGCTGCAATTCGAACCGTTGTCATCGGCGCCGGATTCGCCGTAACGCAAGAGGCGGGCCAAGCGGCAGACGTAATTATCGGTAGCCAGAGCGGGGACGTTGATCCATATATCCTTGCCGGTCGCATTCGCAAACGCGATAATATCTTCGTAAGCCATACCGGTTTTACCGCACCGGCCCCCGGCCGTCGGCCACGAGCGCTGCAACCAGTCTTTCGTGGTGTCATTGTTATCCGTATTGGTTGGGTCTTTAAAACGAAGAGTTGAAAACGGCCGCATTTTATCCAAAAAATATTGCATGAAAAACCCGGTGTTGTCTCGTAGAGGCGTGGGCGCCATCAAGTGAATATTGGTTACCGGCGGATAGGCGTAAAACACGATGAAATTTGTGGACTGATTGAGCGATGCGGCGTCGGACGGGTTTTGCACGATAGTCACCGTCGCGGTGTTGTGCTGAACGCCGTTTGAGACCGTCGAAGTTGCTGTGCCAATCGTGGCACCTGAATGGACCGTCACCGAGCCCGTGCCATCCCAACTGAGCGTGTATCGTCCTGTCGGGTAATCGGCCGTCACGGCAGCTGACGCATTTACTGTGGGCGCGCCGGTGGCATCGAGCGGCGCCGGGCCGCCGCCGGTCAATGCATCCCACGGGCCGTCGTTGCCGCACATTTGCATGGCGGCGTCGGCGTACAGGGGCGTGTTGTTCCAATAGGTAATCCAGGGCAAATTCATGCCGAGATTGTAACCATCTGCGCGTCTGACGGGCGGGGGCGGCGTCGGCGCAGTGGGAGTTGACCCCGGTGAAGTGGGGGGGGCTGGTGTCGATGACAAACTCGAGGCCATTGAGCTGAGATCGATGGCGCTAAACCCATGAGTGCAACTATTGAATAGGACGACTCCGCTGCCTGTCGCGATGAGTGCGATGAACGTTCTCAGTTTGAGACGCTTCATTTGAAAAACCTCGATTTTGCGAATGGGTTGATTCAATGATTAAACATGCAAACTCTCGGCCCGTCGCCGCCAAGTTTTGGCGGAGCTAATCGTTTAATTAGTATTCATGTTTAAAAATTGGTCGACTTTCGCAGATCATCTTGACAGTACTTGAGGCTGAAGTCTGTAATTGAAGGAGATCAACAAAGGGGGAAGTATGCAACGTTCGTTTAAAGATTTGTTTGTGGCCGTATTATTCTCGTTCGTTTTTTTACCGCCCCTAGCACACGCGGTGAGCGTTGGTCAGCAGTTGCCAGCGGTTTTGGCGCCCCAAAACGTTCAATTTGTCTATAGCAATATGAATTCATATTACGCCTGCGATTACGTCGTGAATCAAACCACTGCCATGCTACAAAGTCTGGGCGCGCGCAATGTCAATGTTCAATGTAGCGGGGGTATCCCTTACCAGAGCTTCAATGCCGTCTCCGCCACTTTTTCAACCGTGCAGCAAGTGACCGCCCAAAAATCGACTTTTATGGGAACAGTTTCTAACGCGCTTCTCACCACCCACAGCTCGTGTGATCTTCATTTGCGAATTTATGAAAGTGTCATTAAGAGTTTTCAGGTGTATTCTCAGCAAGAAAGTGACACGTGCTGGGACGCTTCCGGGGATTTTCAGGCGCAAGTCACTGTATTAAAGTAGAGTTCCGATGAAGGTCAGTCGCTCGAATATAATTGGTGGAATTATTTTGAGCGCGGCGGCTGCCGCGCTTGTCTCGTGTGCAACTTGGCACGCAAAAAAGAAATCTGCAAAAGAGAAACCAACCGAGAAGACGGCGGCGGTTGTGCCAGCGCCGGCCACCGCAAGCGAAACTGCGAAAACGGAATGGAAGGCGGGTATGAAACGAATGGCCGGCACGCTTGTCCGGCTCATGCCCTACACCTTTAGTCGCGAAGAGTTCTCGCGACCGACCAATCAGCGCGAAATCAAACAGCTCATCCACGCCTTTGCAGATGGAATTAAGGGCGTCCCGCAGCATGCTGGCGAAAAGCTACTTGGTGAAGATCCTATTGTAGGTTTCGCCATTCAGCGACTTCAAAGCAATGTTCATGAGGCGGACGTAGCATACAATGAAGGCCACTTGGAATTTGCCCGCAATGTCTTGCGTGAGAGCATGGGGCTTTGCTTCAGTTGCCATACGGCATCCGATTTTGGCCCTCAAAATGGATTTCAGCATGTAAGGCTAATTTCAAATTTTCACATTTATCCGTCAGAGCGCGCGAATTTTTACGTGGCGACCCGCCAATTCGATCGTGCCGTCAGCGTTCTTGAAGGAGTGCTGAAAACTCCTGGCGCTTTGATGGATGACCCGCACGAAGCGCTCGAGGCGCTCCGCAAATACTTGGAAATCGAAGTACGGGTGAAAAAGGATCCGGCACGGGCGGCGTCCGTGGTTGAAAATTTTCTCGCGCAAAAGGATTTGCCCTATTTTGTCGCGAGCGACGGTGAAATGTGGCTGAAGAGTTTAAGGGAATGGAAGCGCGAAAAGCCCAGCCGAAATGAGAAGACGCTGCTGTCGCGGGCGCTGAGTCTTGTAAAGAAAGGTCGGCAGCTGCAGGCGGGTGATAGTTATGAAGGCGGGTACGTCGATTTTTTGCGGGCTTCTTCCCTTCTTCACGAATGTTTGCGCTCCGCCAAGAACGCGAAAGAAAAGGCTCGAATTTACCAACTGCTCGGCACGAGTTACAATACTGTCGCTGAAAGTAGCCTTTGGGACTTGCCTATTTTTTATTTCGAGGCGTGCATTCGAACAGCGCCTAAAACGCTTATAGCGAAAGTTTGCTATCGGGATTTTGAACGTGCACTGATACTTGGGTATTCAGGCAGCGCGGGGATTTTCGTACCAAAAGAAGAACAGGAGCGCATGACCGAGCTGCGCTCGCTCGCGGGCCTGTAATCTTCGCGAAGGGATTCAACATGGGCGATGCCACTTTATTGCATTCTCACGAAGGCCTTAATAATTTGCAGCGCCAGGCAGAAGAAAAAAGCATAGCCTCCGTGGCCGTGCACACCTTCATGAGTAAAAATTTAGTGTCGGTGCCTGAAGGTACGAAAATCTATTCGGCGATTTACATGCTGGCGGCGCACAAAGTCGGGGCCGCGCCGGTTGTCAACAGCCAACAAAAAATTGTCGGCGTGATCAGTGAACACGATTTACTTTTGCAAACGGCTGTGCGCGATGTGGTGTCGCCGATTGAGTTTTCGAAGACTCCGGTCACAATCGATTTGAATGCGACCTTGCGTGAGGCTTTGGTCTTACTTTACAAGCATAAGTTTCGACGCATTCCGGTTACCGAGCGCGGTTATGTCGTCGGTACGGTGACCCGAATGGACATTCTTTGTAAGTTGATCGGCAAGGACGATTGCTAGAAGGCGCAAAACGGAGGTCGAGTATGAGACGCGAATTTTGGATAGTCTTTTTACTCACTGTCGCGCTCGAGGCGATTTTTTTTAAAGAATGGCGCCCGGGCCTGTGGTCGCTTATTTTGGTGGCTCCCGTCGGGGTTATCGGGATCAGAGACATATTTCAAACAAAGCACGCGATTCGACGCAACTTTCCGGTTGTGGGCAATTTTCGCTATTTGTTTGAAATGATTCGCCCTGAGATCAATCAATATTTTGTCGAATCGAATTCGGATGGCACTCCGTTTAGCCGAGAAGAGCGCTCGGTCGTCTACCAAAGAGCCAAGAAGCAGCTCGATACCTTGCCGTTCGGGACGCAAAGAGATGTTTACGACACGGGTTATGAATGGGTGAATCATTCAATTCTAGCCGAGCACGTCGACCCTAAGGGTTTGCGTTTTACCATCGGCGGCCCCGACTGCAAATACCCGTACAACTCGAGTATTTTGAATATCTCGGCAATGAGTTTCGGAGCGCTTTCTAAAAATGCCATTCGCGCGCTCAACGGCGGCGCGAAAGACGGAGGATTTGCGCACAACACGGGTGAAGGAGGTCTTTCGCATTACCATCTCGAAATGGGCGGCGACATTATATGGCAGATTGGTACCGGATATTTTTCCGCACGCGATCATGACGGTCGTTTTTCAGATGCCGAATTCTCTAAGCGTGCAACGTTGCCGCAAGTGAAAATGATTGAACTTAAAATATCTCAAGGCGCAAAGCCCGGTCATGGCGGGATTTTACCCGCCGCTAAGATCACCGAAGAGATCTCGCGAATTCGCGGCGTGCCGATGGATCGCGATGTTTTATCGCCGCCCTCGCATTCGGCTTTTTCAACTCCCGTTGAAATGATGAATTTCATTCAGCGATTGCGCGAAATGTCCGGTGGCAAGCCGGTCGGCTTCAAATTGTGCATCGGCAAGCGCCGTGAATTTTTATCGATTTGCAAAGCCATGGAGAAAACCGGGATCACTCCGGATTACATTGACATTGATGGCGGTGAAGGCGGCACGGGTGCCGCGCCTCTTGAATTTTCGAATCATGTTGGCACACCCGAAATTGAAGGGTTGATATTTGCGCACAATGCGCTAGTCGGCTTCGGATTGCGCGATCGCGTTCGCGTACTTACGTCTGGCAAGGTCACGACCGGTTTCGGGTTGATCAAGCGGTTAGCCTTGGGTGCGGACGGCGTCTATGCGGCGCGGGCATTCATGTTGGCGCTTGGTTGCATTCAGGCATTGCGTTGCAATTCGAATCATTGCCCGACAGGAGTGGCGACTCAAGATTCGAAACTCGTCGCCGGTTTGGTTGTGACCGATAAAAGAAGGCGCGTTGCAGCCTACCACTCCGAAACTCTGCGAACGGTTGCTGAAATGCTCGGAGCAATGGGGCTCAAGAGTCAAACGGAGCTGCGCCCTTGGCATATTCTCCGCCGAGTCAGCCCGCTTGAAATTCGGCATTATGGCGAGATCTTTGAATACCTAAATCCTGGTTCACTCCAGCGAGCGCCATTCCCGAAAAGTTACGAGCGAGCCATGCAAACGGCACGTGCCGACAGTTTTCGAATTTAGAAGACGCCCAAGTAAAGTAACGGTCATGCCAAGACTTTGATTTCGTTATCTTGTTACCAGGGCGTATATCCCGCGCATCACCGCCTGTATATTCTCTGCACACCTTGGAGGTGCATATGCATTTAAAACAAATGGCAACGGCGATGACAGTCATCGCAGTTCTAAGCGGCGGAATTCTCGACGGAGCAGTCGCTCTGCCAATACCGTCTGAAAACGGGGCGAACCTGGCGGGGTCTCAAGTAATTGACGCTCTCGAGCAGCAGCGAATTAGTTTGGCCCAAGAAGAGGCGAGATTGGACGAACTCAAGCAGCAACTCTCGACAGTACGATCCGGGGCGGATCGAGCGACGTTAGCCACTATTCTCGGCACGCTCTTGATCGTCGGGGCGCCGACCATGCCAGCTCCATGGATGGCGACAACTTCTAGAATCATAGGGCTTGTTAATGTTACGATCGGTGTGCCCGCCGAGGTGATTTTGTGGGCGAAAGAAAAGGTCGCTCTAACAATCGATGCTCAGCGGCAGATCGTGCTCGAAAAAAAGCAGCAGCTCGCAAGAATGGAATCGATGCTGATGCAGCACGATTAACTCGCGCTGCAACGGTGGGCGAAAATTGTTGAGTGTTCAGCGGCTAGCCGATCGGGGTTCGGTACTAGCTCGCACGCGGGACTTTGCTTTTATTTACCGTAATTTGAATTTCAACGCGGCGGTTTTGTGAGCGGCCGGCTGCCGTACGGTTGCTCGCAATCGGGTCTGCGGGGCCCATGCCCATCACTGAAATTGTGTCGCCGGGCACGCCGCCTTCCATCAATTCATATTTTACAGAGCGCGCGCGATCGAGCGAGATCTTTCGATTGATATTAGCCGAGCCCGTGCTGTCGGTGAAACCACGCACAGTCAGTACGTCTTCAGGATATTTTTTTATAATATGGGCGAGTTGAAGAATGTTCGTTTTGGCGCCCGGTTTCAGGTCAGATTTGCCGGAAGAAAATAAAATGTCACTATTGAGCTGGGTGATAAGCCCTTGATCGGTTCGGCGAGTTTGCGCGATTTGGGCCAGTTCTTGCCGCTGCTTATCCATGCGATGGCCGATGAGAGCGCCCATTCCGCCACCCAGCATAGCACCGAGAGCGGCGCCTTCGCCGGCATGACCGGATTGGTTGCCGACAATCGCACCTAGGGCTGCGCCAGCAGCCGCACCAATCCCTGTTCCATATTCGGCGTCTTTGTTGTTACTCGAAGCGCAGCCAGTGACTAAGGCTGAAGAGACAGCCGTAACCGCCGCCAATATGACTATAGATTTTCGTGTAAGCACGATGATTCCCCCTTTGTTGATCGCGATGCGAACACGCCATCGCCTATTTCAGTTTTGCTTTTCGTATTCTAATATTTTTCGGTGTGACTTCAATAAATTCATCATCCGAAATCCACTCCAGCGATTGTTCGAGCGTGAGCGGTTTTATCGGAGTGATTTCCATTTTATCTTCGCTGCCGGACATTCGAAAATTCGTGAGCTTTTTCTCGCGGACGGCATTAACGTTGAGTTCTATACCTTTTGACGCTTCGCCAATCACCATTCCCTCGTAGACGTCAACGCCGGGGCCAATGAACAATCGCCCACGATCATTGAGCCCATCGAGGGCATACGGTGTCGTGCGACCGGTGCGATCGGCCACAATGGCAGCCGTATTGCGACCTTTGATATCACCGCGAAATTCATCATATCCGTCGTACTGCGTGTTGAGTAAACCCGTGCCGCGCGTGTCGGTCAAAAATTCCGATCGATAGCCAATCAACCCGCGCGAGGGGATGCGAAATTGCACGCGCGAGCGGCCTGAGCCTTTTGAATCCATCGCGAGCATTATGCCTTTGCGCTCTCCGAGTTTTTGCGTGACCGTGCCGACGTATTGATCATCGACGTCGACGATCACTTGTTCCATCGGCTCGAGTTGCCGCCCGCCTTCTTCGCGCATGATGACCTTTGGTTTACTGACAAGAAATTCAAAACCTTCGCGGCGCATGGTCTCCATGAGTACGCAAAGTTGCAATTCGCCGCGGCCGACCACTTTAAAGCGGTCGGTGCTGTCCGTCGGCTCCACGCGAATGGCGACGTTGTGAAGTGTTTCCTTCTCGAGACGATCTTTAATATTACGCGTGGTCACCAGCTTGCCCTCGCGCCCAGCGAAGGGGCCGTCGTTCACCATGAACAACACCGCAACTGTCGGTTCTTCAACGCGAATGCGCGGGAGTGGTCTTGGCTCCGCAACGGACGTGATGGTGTCGCCGATATTGATGTCTTCGGCGCCGGCCACGACGGCAATGTCGCCGGCCGTGAGTTCACGCGTTTGTTGCTGTTCGCTCAAGCTATACGAAAAAAGCGCGGTCACTTTAAAATTATGATTGCCGTGTTCACCTGCGAGGAGAACTTCATCACCGACTTTGATTTTACCGGATTGAATGCGTCCGATGGCCAAGCGCCCGACAAATGAACTATACGACAAATTGCTGACAAGAATTTGCAGGCTGCCTTCGGTATCGGCTTCTGGCGGCGGAATTTTTTCGACGATCCAATCCAGTAAAATGCTCAAGTCTTGACCAGGCACCGCTGGGTCGAGGGTGGCTTTGCCTTCGCGTGCGATCGCGTACACGATCGGGAAGTCCGCCTGTTCGTCGGAAGCGTCGAGATCGATGAATAAATTAAACACTTCGTTGACGACTTCTTGAATGCGCGCATCCGGGCGATCGATCTTGTTAATGACGACAATCACTTTCAAGTTTTGTTCGAGCGCTTTTTTGAGCACAAAACGAGTTTGTGGCAGCGGCCCTTCGCTCGCGTCAACGAGCAGCAATGCGCCGTCGACCATGTTGAGGATGCGTTCGACTTCGCCGCCAAAATCCGAGTGACCGGGTGTATCGACGATATTGACCTTGATGCCTTTGTAATTAAAGCTCGCGTTTTTCGCCTGGATGGTAATCCCGCGCTCGCGTTCGAGATCCATAGAATCCATGAATCGCTCGGCCACCTGTTGATTGGCGCGGAACATCCCGCTTTGGCGTAATAGGTGATCGACCAGCGTTGTTTTGCCGTGGTCAACGTGCGCGATAATGGCGAGGTTTCGAATATTCGGATTGGTCTTTGTCATGTCTTCGGGTCCGCATGTTTTGCGTGACGGCCTATCGGCCCCACGGATTTTAGTTTTACATTATTTGGCTCTGTTTGGCCCTGTTGTTTAGCGCTTTTGCTTAGCTGGACGAGTATAGGGGATTGAATTCAATGCGTCTAGGAGAAATGAGCCGAATTTTGACTATTTTGTTTTTCGGGCTTGAGAAGGAATGAGGCCAACCCGGCGGGGGCCTAGAAGCATTATGCGGCGGTTGTTAGCTTGGTTCTAAACCATGTCGCGATTTTGCAGCGTCATTAAGCCTTCTTTCAACTGATGAGAAAGATCGTCGACGAATGAATAAACTAAAAGTATATAGTCTAACGGACGAGCGGGGGTTAAGTTCATTTACAAGTTTTAGCAGATCGGCGTCGCGATTTTATTTTAAACTCGCCACTGTTATATGATATTCATCGACCATCCGCCCGACAATTTCGCGGCAGGGTAGCACATCTTGAATCAAACCGACGCCTTGGCCGGCGGACCATACGTCCTTCCACGTCGGTCGGGTTGCGCCTTCTGCTCGCGGTGTTGCCTGTGCTGTCGTACCTGCGGTGGCACCGGCGTCCGAAGTCGCATCCGCGAGAGAGCCCTTTTTTTCACTCTTTTCTAGCTCGCGGATGGTGTCATTGTTGATGACCGAAGCCGGTGTGCCCGATATCTTCGCCGTCATAACAATGTCTTCAGGAGTTGCCCGAACAATCGCTTGCTTGTAGGCCTCATTCGCATTGGCTTCGCGGCTTGCAATGAAGCGCGTGCCAACGCTGACAGCGCAAGCGCCGAGCGCCAGGGCGGCGGCGAGTCCGTCTCCGCTGGCCACTCCACCCGCCAGAACAATTGGGATTTCGAGAGTTTTTTTCAGCCACGGGATCAACACAAACGGCGATATGGGGCCGGCATGGCCGCCGGCACCCGAGGCAACGGCAATCACTCCGTCGGCGCCGAGATCTTGCACTTTTTGGGCGTGCGCCAAATTGGTCACGTCACAAAAAACTTTCGCGCCATTTTTGTGAGCGTCATCGATGACGGCTTTCGGGTTGCCAAGCGAAGTGATAAAGCATTCAACTCCTGCATCTAATGCGCACCGGAGATCTTCGGTCTGGCGAGGATTGCCTTTGTTCACAATAATGTTAACTCCGACGGGTCGGCGGGTTCGCGTTTTGATCTGCTTAAGGGCTTCGATATAAGCGTCAATCGGTCGAAAATTAAGAGTGGGAAATGTGCCCAATCCGCCTGCTTCGGAAACTGCGACGACCATATCGACGTTTGAAACGAGAAACATCGGCGCACCGATGATCGGGTATTTAATGTCGAATAATTTGGTAAATTCCGTTGAGATAAAACCGTTATTCATTGTATGATTGTGGCGCAAAAGGAGTTCGTTGTCATGGCTGCAAGAAAATCTGCACGCAAAAAGTCGCCAAACAAGAAAACAAGCAAAAAAGCCGCGAAAAAGTCTGCTAAAAGTCCTGTGAAAGTCGCGAGCAGGCGATCGTCGGCGCCAACCGCGCGCAAATCTATGGGTTTAGCGGCTCGAACACTGATTGGCGCCCGCGTACCGGATCTCGTTTTGCCATCGACGGGTGGTGCCGAAGTTCGCTTGCGTGATCTAATGGGGAAAAAAGTGGTCCTTTATTTTTATCCTAAGGACATGACTCCGGGTTGCACAATAGAAGGTCACGACTTCAGTCGGTTGAAAACTCAATTCGAGGCCGCGAATACCGTGGTATTTGGGATTTCACGCGACACAGTCGACTCCCATGAAAAATTCAAGAGCAAAGAATGTTATACGGTTGACCTGCTTTCTGATGTTGATGAAAAAATGTGCAAAGCATTTGACGTCATTAAAATGAAGAATATGTACGGTAAGCAAGTGCGCGGTATCGAGCGCAGCACATTCATAGTAGACGAAACAGGTAAAATTATAAAAGAATGGCGCGGGGTCTCTGTCGACGGCCACGCCGAAGAAGTTCTTCGTGCTGTTTCGCGGCCTTAACGTTTGAATTAAATATCTATTGACTGGTAAAGCCAGGGCGGTTTGGATATAGCGATGAAAAGAATTGGCCTGGCCATCATTCTATTATTTTTCGGCTTTTTCAGTTGGCTCACGCAGGTTAATTTTCACGTTGTCGACCCGGGTAAGCTATACCGCTCGGCGCAGCTTTCACCTTGGGTGCTCAAAAGTTTCATTAAACTATATGGCATTAAAACGCTGATTAACCTGCGTGGCGTTGAAAATAAACAATGGTACCGCAATGAAAAAGCGACGGCCGAAGATCTCGGCGTCAAATATATTTCTATCGATATGAGTGCGCGGACCATCCCTGACCGAGATGCGGAATTGACTCTTGTCGATGCGTTTCGAAATGCGCCCAAACCGATTATGATCCATTGTCGTTCAGGAGCTGATCGAACGGGCGAAGCATCGGCGATTTATGAAATGGTTATTCTCAAAAAAACCAAGAATGAAGCGCTTAAAATGTTGGGCTCGCGGTATTTGCATTTTACGTATTTTCGGCCGGCAAAAGATTATTTTGTGAGTCTTTTTCAAAGCGAATCTTGGTTAAAATCGAGTTACTTTCCTTGTTCCGGTCAATATCAGTACTACAATCCGCATAATCCGGACTGTAATAGAGCGGCATCTTCAGTGGGGTTATAGGGATGAAGATTCGGGGGAGGGCCGGAATAATCGCTTTGCTATTCAGTTCCTCGGTCTTTGCCGCGACAAATTTGACCACCGCCATTCATCAACAATCTCAGAGATCACTTCAATTGATGCTCAATAATATTTCACGGCCCGACGCGGCTGTGGGGTCTGTGGTGGCGGCTCCGTCTAAAGTGGAACCCAATTATTATTTCAATTGGATACGCGATGCCGCGCTTACGATGCATGTAATTGAGAAACTATATGCGAAAGATGGCCCGAATCATTTGCATTATGAGCAAATGTTAAAAAATTACGTTCAGTTTTCGCGCGAGAATCAATTGACGCCGAATTTGAGCGGGGCGCCGGATGCCGGCGGCCTTGGCGAGCCAAAATTCAATATGGATGGTAGTGCATTTAACGGTGCTTGGGGCAGGCCGCAAAATGACGGACCAGCCTTGCGCGCCATTACTTTAATTGCGTTTGCCAACAATTTGCTTGCTGAAGGCCAGGCGAATTATGTGCGGCAAGAGTTGTATGATGGGTTACTCCCCAGTCAAACGGTTATAAAAGTCGACCTTGAGTATGTCGCTCACCATTGGGGCGACGTCTGCTTTGATTTGTGGGAAGAAGTTAGAGGTCACCATTTTTTCACTCTCATGGTGAGTCGGCGAGCCTTGTTAGAAGGGGCGAAGCTCGCCCAAACTTTAGGCGACGGCGGGGCCGCGCAATATTATTCGGAACAAGCGAGCGCCATTGCATTTTATCTGCAGCAATTTTGGGATGCGAAACAAGGGACGCTCATTGAGACGATTGGTCAAACGAGCGGTGTCAGTAAAAGTGGATTGGATGTGGCCATTATACTGGGTGCACTTCACGGCGAAACTGCGGACGGTTACATCGGCCCGGCCAGCGATTGGGTCATGGCAACCGCCGCGCGTTTGATAAATGCGTTTCAAGCTCTCTATGCAATCAACAAAAGCTTGAATGGATTAGCGCCTGCGATCGGTCGATACCCTGAAGACATATACGACGGCGTTGGCATATCGCAAGGTAACCCCTGGTTTTTAGCGACGTTGGCGTTTGCCGAATATTGCTATCGATTGCGCAGTATTTATGCCCGTGATCATTATATCAATGTCACTCAGGTCAATGCTTCATTTTTACGCTATGCTTTGTATTCATCCGGCATCCAGGGCTTGAACCTACGTTCAGGGATTGTTGCGAATGATTCCCGGCTATACAGTGCGCTCCAAGCTGGGCTCGCCAATCTCGGCGACCGCTTTTTCAGAACCGTTCTTCATTATGGTGGAGCAGATGGTTCACTATCCGAAGAATTTAATCGCAACACCGGCGTGATGACCGGTGCTCCGAATCTCACATGGAGTCATGCGGCGTTTCTCACCGCGGCTTCATCACGTGCCATTATCGATAAGCCGGGATCCCGGTAATAGTTTCGCCGACGACGAGCCGGTGAATGTCTTCTGTGCCCTCGTAGGTGTTCACTGTCTCGAGATTCATCATATGGCGTATAACGGGGTATTCATCGATAATGCCATTTGCGCCGAGCATGTCGCGCGCTTCACGTGCCACCTCAAGGGCCATTCGGCAATTGTTACCTTTCGCCATAGAAACGTGGTGCGGTTTCATCACGCCGCGCTCTTTCAATCGGCCCATTTGAAGCGCCAGCAGTTGCCCCTTCGTGATATCAGTTGCCATACGCACGAGTTTGGCTTGTGCGAGTTGGTAAGCGGCTAGCGGTTTGCCATCGAACAACGTGCGTTCTTGCGCGTAATTCAGCGCCGTGTGGTAGCAGGCATTGGCGGCACCGAGTACTCCCCAGGCGATCCCGTAGCGAGCTTGAGTGAGGCACGACAGGGGCCCCTTGAGCCCCTGTGCCTTTGGGAGTAAATTTTCTTCAGGCACCACACAATCCTTCATGTGAAGCTCGCTCGTGACACTCACGCGTAATGAAAATTTGCCTTTCATCAGCGAAGTCGAAAAGCCGGGCGTGCCTTTTTCAATTATAAAGCCGCGAACTTCGCCATCGAGCTTCGCCCAGACAATCGCGATGTCAGAGATACAGCCGTTGGTGATCCACATTTTATTGCCATTGATTTTATAGCCGCCTCTGACCTTTTCGGCTTTTGTTCGCATCCCACCTGGGTTCGAGCCCGCATCTGGTTCGGTGAGCCCGAAACACCCGACCAGTTCGGCGCGCGCGAGTCGAGGCAAGAATTTTTCCTTCTGTTCTTCGCTGCCATAAGTGTGAATCGGGTACATGACCAACGCACCTTGCACGGAACAAAATGAACGGATGCCCGAATCGCCGCGTTCGAGTTCTTGAGTCATGAGGCCGTACGCCACTTGACCGAGACCGGGACAGCCGTAGCCTTGCAGATTCGATCCGAGCAAACCCATTTCGGCAAAGCGTGAGATCAAATGTTTTGGAAAGGTCTCGGTTCTATTGCACTCCTGTAAAACGGGGATCACCTCTTTTGTTACAAAGTCGCGTACGGACTGTCGAACCATCAGCTCGTCGTCGGATAAGAGGCTGTCGAAATCCATATAGTTGAGCGATTCATATGCGGCCATGATGGCTCCTTTCGATAGAGCGAACTTATTTTAACGGTGAATGAAATTATTTTGCAAGCTCGACTCGTCGGGGTACTTGCGCGAGTCGGCGGTTCGCATCTCTCGCAGGGGCGTCATCGCGATGATTTTTATTTGGCGCGGGGCGACGCCATTCGCGAATTTCGACGAAATGTTGAGACTCGTTTGCGGGCCGATGTAGAATCGAACGCATCCAATTGAGGGGACGTGTGTACAATCGCGCAGAGATCATCGATCAAAATTTTTTGACGTTTGTAAAAGAAGGGCGTTTGCCTCCGCCCAAAAACGGCCCGGGCCCCATGCTCTTGGAGAGCGGCCTTACGCCGGCTGCCGCCGTCGATTTGTTCGAGTCGCAGGTAATGAGCCGCATTCTCGATCTGCGAGCGCGCGAATTAAAAAACGACAATCAATGCTATTACACGATCGGCAGTTCGGGTCACGAGGGCAACGCGGTGTTTGCGCGCGTATTTCGTGTCACCGACATGGCCTTTTTGCATTATCGAAGCGGCGCTTTCATGGCGCAAAGAGCGAAGCAACGGCCGGGCTCGACACCGCTTTACGACGCGCTTTTGAGTTTCGTCGCGTCGAGCGAAGATCCGATTTCGGGCGGGCGCCACAAAGTGTTCGGCAGTTTGCCGCTCATGGTGCCACCGCAGACGAGCACAATCGCTTCGCACCTGCCCAAAGCGGTGGGAGCGGCGGTTTCGATTCAACGCGCGCGCGACCTGCGACTGCAAGCCGAGATGCCGTACGACAGTGTGGTTCTGTGCAGCTTCGGCGATGCTTCTGCCAATCACGCGACGGCACAATCGGCATTCAATACGGCGAGCCTTGTCGCGTATCAGGGTTTGCCAGTCCCCATTGTCTTTATCTGTGAAGATAACGGCATCGGCATTTCAGTGCCGACTCCTGAAAACTGGATCGCGACGAATTTTATGAATCGGCCGCACATTCAATATTTTCACGCCGACGGCCTTCATCTTTTTCATTTGCACAAAGTGGCTCGCGCCGCCGAACAATTCGCGCGCACAAAGCGAAAGCCGGTGTTCTTGCATATGTCCACCGTACGACTGCTCGCTCACGCGGGCTCTGACCCGGAGTGGACGTATCATTCGATGGCGGAGATCGAAGAAGCAGAATTTAATGACCCGCTCTTACATTCGGCTCGGCTTCTCATCGAAAATGGTCTCATGTCGGCCGATGATATTCTGGCGCTTTATCAAAATGTAAAAGATCGTGTGCGCCTCGTTTCAAACTATGTGATTCAGTTGCCGAAGCTCACGAATCCAGACGACGTTCGTGCGTCGCTTACGGCGTGCGTGAGGCCGCGTGCTTTGCCAACACCGCCGCGCGAAGAGCAACGCCGCGAGGTTTTCGGCAAAGAGTTTGAGAAGCTTACGGCGACTCCACAGCACATGGCGAAGCTGATTAATTACGGCCTGACTGATATTCTTTTACGATTTAAAAACACAGTGGTGTTCGGTGAAGACGTCGCAAAAAAGGGCGGTGTTTACAACGTGACGGATGGGCTTTTTGCAAAGTTTGGCGCTCGTCGCGTTTTCAATTCTCCACTCGATGAGACTTCAATATTGGGCACGGCTATCGGGTTCGCGCAAAACGGGTTTTTGCCGATACCGGAGATCCAATTTCTCGCCTACGTTCACAACGCCGAAGATCAATTGCGCGGTGAAGCCTCGACTCTCGCCTTTTTTTCACGCGGGCAATTCACGAACCCAATGGTGGTGCGAATCGCCGGTTTGGCTTATCAAAAGGGATTCGGCGGCCATTTTCACAACGACAATTCGCTGGCCGTGTTTCGCGATTTGCCCGGCGTGATTATTGCGGTGCCATCCAACGGAGCGGACGCGGTGAGAATGATGCGAACATGCGTGAAGGCCGCGCAACGCGATGGTCGTGTCGTCGTGTTCGTGGAACCGATCGCGCTCTACATGACGAAAGATTTGCACGCCGAAGGCGACAAAGAGTGGAGTTTTCTTTACCCGCAACCCGACGCGAAGGACGCTGAAATTCCCCTCGGCGAATTTGGCGTTTTCGATAACGTGAGCAAAGTCGGGGGCGCTCACACGACGCGCGAAATTCTCATTATCACTTACGGCAACGGTTACTACTATTCTCGTCAGGCTGAAAAAGAAGTCCGCGAAAAATTAGGTCTCGGCATTCGTATCATCGATTTGCGTTGGATTGCGCCGATCAATTGGGACTCTCTCATGCGCGAAGTGCGTGCGGTCCCGCGAGTGCTGATTGTCGAGGAATGTCGCAAAACCGGCAGTCTCAGCGAAGCTCTCGTCGCCGGCATTGTCGAAAGGTTCGCGGCCGAAGCATCGGAGCACGCGCCCGGTTCGCGTCCGGCAGTTTTGCCGAAGATCAGAGTTGTGGCGGCTGACGACTGTTTCATCCCGCTTGGGCCGGCGGCGGCGGCGGGGCTTCCGAAGAAAAAAGAAATTATGGCTGGTATTTTAGAACTCATGCGCGGAGAGCGAGGATTATGAGTTCACCTCAAAAAAAGCGAATTGTGGTGGTATGCCCCGGTCGTGGCTCATATACGGCCGAGAGTCTCGGATATTTTCGGCGCGGCCCGGCCCCCGCTCGGTTTACTGATTTCTTGCGCGATCTCGATGAGCGGCGCGTGGCCTTGGGCGACCCCGCGATTTCGGAGCTCGACAGCAAAGCGAAATTTTCACCTTCGCTCCATACGCTGGGCGAGCATGCATCGCCATTGATTTACGCCTGTGCGTACCGCGATTTCTTAGCAATTGATCGCGATCAATATGAAATCGTCGCGATTTGCGGCAACTCGATGGGTTGGTATCTCACGTTGGCATTTGGTGGAGCGCTTGATTGGACGGGCGCCTTTCACGTGATTCAAACGATGGGCGGGATGATGCGAGCGCGAGGCAGCGGCGGTGAAACTGCGGCGTCGCGCGGGTCCGAAATTGTCGGCGGCCAAATCATTTACCCGATCGTTGATGACAATTGGCAGATCGATCCGGCTCGCGAGATCGTGGTGCACGAGACGCTCGAACGCGCGCAAGCGGCGGGGGCAGGCGAAGCTTACATCTCAATACGGCTCGGTGGTTACGTCGTTCTTGCTGGTGACAAACCGGCGCTCGAGTTCTTACTCAAGAACTTGCCGAAGACCGGCGATTATCCATTTCAATTGATCAATCACGCGGCTTTTCACACGCCGCTCCTTTACGAAACGTCACAGCGGGCGTTCGAGTCGATTTCGTCGCAGCTCTTTCGACCGCCCGAGATCCCGCTCGTCGACGGTCGCGGTCGCATCTGGATGCCGTACTCAACCGACACGCGCGAACTGTACGACTATACCTTGGGTCACCAGGTGTATGCGACGTACGATTTCACGGCTTCGGTGACGGTGGCGTTAAAAGAATTTATGCCCGATCTTTTGTGGCTGCTCGGGCCTGGCAATACGTTGGGTGGGGTGCTCGGTCAGATTCTCATTCAAAATCATTGGCACGGCATCACGACCAAAGAACAATTTAAATCGAGCGGTTTGGTGATTTCGGCGGGTACGCGCGCTTAATTGTGCTCAAGCGCGCTGAATAAAGGGTTAGTTGCAGTTTGATAATTTAAAAATCGGCACGAGTGCGGATCTATCGTTGACCGGTTGGCCGATGGTTGCCGTGCAATTGTGATTGCCGGGTTTCAACTTTGATGAGACGTTGTCTGCGTCTTCGGTCATAAATAACGGAACAATGCCAGCTCCCAATAGATTCGGCACAGATACTTCAACAGTCCGAGGGCTGATACTGCTGGCTGGATAAACGCTCAACTCAATAGTTTCGACTGTTGTCGCGAGTGCCGTAAATGGAATGCCGATTATGATCATAATAGCCAATACGAATTTAACCATAAATTCTCCTAGTCGAATGAACCTCAATCAGCGATACAAAGTGGGTAGTTATCCGTCAATCCAGTCAACCCGTCTTAATTAAAATCTAACAATGATGCTTGTGCCGGCTTAGAGTCGCCCCGTGATTTGATTGTACTCTTGGGCCATAAACTCCTTGCCTTCGGGGCCGTTGTGCTTACGAACGTCGTCAATGAGGGCAATGGCCTCTTTTATCTGATGCGTTTTCATCAGCATACTCACGTATGATTGTATGACAGTCACCTGAATGACGGCGGGTTTCGCGAGAAGTGTGCGCTGATAGTACACCTGCGCGTCAGCATATTGCCCGGCCGCATCGAGCAGACGTGCATACGAAAAATCGGCGGCTGGGTCGCTCCCGCCTTGTGCGAAATAACTTTTGAAATTTTGCATGGCCGGTGCGGATTCTCCCAGCAAGCGTTGCAATTCGGCGAGCTCTTCCAGTGAACTGAGATCGTTCGGGTTTTTTTGCAAAATTTCAGACAGCGCGTTTTCGGTGCACGAATAGATCATGCGATCGCGGCAAATGTCCGCGATCTTTCGCAATTCTTGCGAGTTCGCGGTGTTTGTCCACTCCTTTACCTTGAGCGGAATAATTTCGAAGGAGTAGGTGTCCCAATGCACGAACTGTATGAACCCCGCGAGAGCGATCAAAGCGCCCACGAACACGATCATGCTGAATCGCCGTTCGTGGCGGGCTTCGAGCTCTGCTTCGCGGCGGTCGTGTGTGTAACCGCAGTGGTTGCAAACAATCACGTCTTCAGACGTGCGCTCTTCTGACACTGTCTGTTGGCATCGGGGGCAAATGAGTTCGACAAAGTGAGACATGAGGGCTCCTTTATAGCGGCACGAGCGAATGGGCGACGAATTGTGGCCGCGTCCAAAGAAAGAGTAGCAAACGGGGCGCCAACGTCGCGGGCGCCTTTTGACTCCGCCGTATGGTTCAGCAGTGAAAAATCGACACAGGCGTACTGGTTATTGTCACTATTATTTTTTTCGAAGCAATGACCCGCAATCTTTTACTGAACGAAAAAGTGATCGGCCGCTTTGAAATTCACGGACTTGCTCGGCGAACTGGCGATTTGCCCCCGAATCAAATTGATGGCGATAATAACCCGCGGAACCGGCAACGAGACCCATAAGCAACGTTTCTCGGAATGGAGTGGGTAACATAACAGTCGCGTAGCCGAATGTCCCGACTGTTGCGGCGGTGAGAAGTGTTCGTCGAAAGAAGCGGGAGGGGTCGCCTCGGTGAACGGCGAGAAGTTTGATCATATATCGGCCGAGGTGGTGCAGAAACGTTTGATCAGGTATCAATTTCAGCTCATGAAAGAGCGCCTCGTGGTGGTCGGAGTTGACGCGCGAACTCAGCAAATAGTGGCGAATTCGGCTTGTCAGACTCGATGGATCATTTACTAACCCGTCGAAACGCTCGCGATTCAGTTGCGCCGCTACGGAGCGGATCACGCTGACCGTTGCCGCGGCATAAATTTCGCTGAATATTTTAAGCCGCTCTTTGGTTAAGTCGTGATCGGCATGAACGATCTCGGCAGACAGATTCTCAGCGTAGTGCTTGACAATATAATCGGCTAAAATCAACACCCTTCGCTTCATTTGATTAAGTTCAAATCGCCGAGCAGGCAGCGGCACTTCATCGATAGCGCGATACAGATGCATCAGTGAAACTAAGTTGACCGCGACCAGTTCTTTACTTTGCGACTCAGGTACCGCTTTGGCTTCAAGTGCTTTGAGACCACTCTCAAGCAGAGGGATGACTTCATTTGGGCGCGCCTGCCGCAGATGCATTCGGAGCTCCATCTCAATGACCATGAATGAGTCCGGTTCATGGGCGTGTTGCTTTCGACTACGCGGCGGTGCTGCGCTGACTTTCGGCGTCGCGCATGTGAAAGCGAAAAATAAAAAAACGATGAGACCTGCTGTGCGACCGATGACTGAGCGGTAATTCGCTTGCATAATGGCTCCATTGCTTGCCAACCTCAGTGATAGGGGCATAATCGGTAACAATGAAGTTAAAATGTCTAAACATTGTATTGTTAAACTGTATCTTATGCGCATGCGCGCGTTTACCCATTCATCATGCCGAGCAGGCCTTGCGGTGGACGGCCGTACCGCAGTTGAGTGACGATCAAGATTTTAAAAACCTCGACTTGGCAGTCGAACGTGATCTTGACGGTCTTAAACAAAAACTCGTGAGTGGGCGCCTCACCATGCGGTTCGGCCCTCGTGTCGTATACACATACGATTACGCCGTTAAACTTGAAGGTTTACATGAATTGTTGAGTCGGTCGCCGAGCATTGAAGAAGTTAGTAACTACATCCGGCAGAATTTTGATTTTTACCAAGTCTACGGTGACAAGAGTTGGGGCGATGTTTTCGTGACGGGTTATTACGAACCGATTTTGCAAGGTAACCGCATTAAGACCGCGAAATATTCAGCGCCGATTTTAACCTTGCCGCGCGACTCGGTAACGGTGAATTTGCGCCCGTTCGCTCATTCTGGCATTTACATGGGGTGCGCGACTCTTGACAGTGCCCGCTGCGTGCAAGAGAGCACGAAACACGCCGACCGGTGGCCGGTATTGCACGGTCGAATCATCGGCGCAACAAACGGGCCGAAGCGAGTTGAACCATTTGAGCCGCGCGCCGAAATTGCGACATCACCGCTGATTCGCAGTCAGTCGAAAGTCATTGCATGGGTCGACCCGGTTGATGCGTTTTTCTTACAGATTCAAGGCTCGGGCCGCATTGAATTGCCGCCGGCGAAAGGCCAGCCCAACGAAATTTTTGTAACCTACGCCGGGCAGAACGGATACCCCTACGTGGCCATTGGCAAGTTTGTGACAAGCAAAATCCCCAAAAATCAAATCACAAAACAAAAGCTGGTTGAGTATATACGATCACTGCCAGAAGCGGATGCCAAAAATTTAATGGATCAAAATCCGAGTTACGTCTTCTTTGAGAAGATGCCACATGAAGCTCTCACGCGACTCGGGGTTCAAGCGACGGATGGCCGAACCATCGCCACCGACGGACGGTTCTTTACAAAAGGCGCTCTTGCATTTCTCGAATATCAGCGGCCCGTGAATGGTCATCTGACCCCGGTCGATCGTTTCGTTTTCGATCAAGATACCGGCGGAGCTATTCGCGGCCCCGGTCGAGTCGATCTCTTCGTCGGCAGCGGCCCGGCCGCCGATCAAGAAAGCGGCGATATGCGCGCGCACGGCCAGCTATTTTATTTGGTACCAAAGAGTTTGGCCGCTAAATAAAAATTAAGCGCGCAAACAGGAGCGATTAAGTTGTGCAAACACGAGCGTGCCAGAACTTGGGAGTTAGGCTAGGCTTTCACGGTGGCCAAACGGTGGCCTCACGTAGGTTGAGTTGAAACAGGAGGACAACGAGATGTTCAATCGAAGCAAAGTTGCGTCCGCAAATGCGAAAGCAGTTGCGATTTTGGTAGGCGGATTATCAATTGTTTTCATCACGGGTTGCGGTCACTGTTGGCGGCACCACAAGAAGGCTGAAAATGCAGCCGCTGTCAGCAACACCGGTGTTATGTATGCACAGGCGGTGGTGACTCCGACAAAAGGCAATCGCGTGCATGGTAACGTATGGTTCACTGAAGAATTCGGCAAAGTGAGAGTTCAGGGGACGATTTACGGCTTAAAGCCGAACACAAAGCACGGTTTTCATATTCATGAATATGGCGATTGCACAGCTCTTGACGGTTCGAGTGCCGGCGCCCATTTCAACCCGACCCATGAACCGCACGGTGGGTTGCAACCGCCCCGTCACGCTGGCGATTTAGGCAATATTGTAGCCGACGCTCACGGGCGCGCAAAAATCGATCTTGTCGCTCCGAACCTCAGTATCAACGGTACGATCAACCCGATTATTGGGCGCGGGCTCATTATTCATGAAAACCCCGATGATCTGGTCAGCCAACCCGTCGGCAATGCCGGCCCACGGTTAGCGTGCGGGGTGATCGGCGCGGCCTCTGAACCTAAAAGCAGTGGCGCACCGGCGGCAGCCCCTGCGAAAAAGTCCGTGAAAAAAGTCATGAGGCATCGTAAACAGTCGGCGTGAATCAAGAAAGCAAAACGGTTTTAACGGGGATCAAACCGACCGAGCGTGTGCACCTGGGCAATTACCTCGGTGCGATTCGCCCGGGTTTAGAACTCGTCACTCAGTTTCAAAACTCGCTGCTCTTTATAGCCGATTACCACGCGCTCACGACGGTGCAAAATCCAAAGGAGTTGCGCGAGTACACCCATGCGCTGGCGGCGAGTTGGATCGCCTGTGGGCTCGACCCCAAGCGCACAATTATTTATCGCCAAAGCGACGTGCCTGAAATTTTTGAATTGACGTGGATTTTGTCGTGTGTGACTCCGAAAGGGCTTCTCAATAGGGCTCATGCGTACAAAGCCAAAATTCAAGAAAACGAAGCCGAGGGGCGCGATGATCTCGACTACGGCGTTTCGATGGGGCTTTTCGGTTATCCGGTGCTGATGGCGGCGGATATTCTACTTTTTAATACCGATGTGGTGCCGGTTGGTGAAGACCAAGTGCAGCACGTCGAGATCGCGCGCGATATCGCGCAAAAATTCAACCGTACGTTTGGTGAGCTCATCCGTTTGCCGAAAGCGCTCGTGAAAACAGAAAAAGTCGTGCCGGGCCTCGACGGCCGCAAGATGAGTAAGAGTTACGGCAATCATATCCCGTTATTTTTAGAATCAAAGGCGCTGCGAAAACTTGTGATGAAAATCAAAACCGATTCGACTCCGCCTGAAGCGCCGAAGAACCCCAAAGATTCGATTTTGTTTGATCTCTACAAAGAGTTTGCGTCGCCCGCAGAAATTGAGGCACTGGCGGCGCGCTACGCATCGGGGATCGGTTGGGGCGAAGCCAAAGAAGTATTGTACCAGGCCATCGATCAGCATTTCGCTGAGCCGACAAAACGCTTCAACGATTTGATGGCCCGACCTGCGGATATCGAAGCGATCCTTGCTCAAGGCGCGAGACAGGCGCGCGAACTCGCGGCCCCGCTCATGGCAAAAGTGCGCACGGCCGTTAGAGGATGATTATGGAGCGCCTCAGCCCGATCCAAATGGCCGATGCGATGTTTCGAGATGTTCACAAATTGCGGAGATATCATTCCGAAGCGAGGCAAACGATGGGGCCGCTCGAAGTTCTCAAAGATGTTACAGCGAAGCTTTCAAGCCGAAACATTGAATACT
Organism: Bdellovibrionales bacterium; assembly: GCA_027459485.1. Taxonomy (GTDB): domain Bacteria; phylum Bdellovibrionota; class Bdellovibrionia; order Bdellovibrionales; family UBA1609; genus RBG-16-40-8. The sequence continues at coordinate 251,778 of DAIDIG010000001.1, forward strand.
TTTTGGTCGGCTCGCTTGCGGCCATGCAATATGGTCGGCCGAGATTTACCAACGACATCGATTTAGTTGTCGAGATCCGGCCGTCGCAGTTGCGTGACTTCGCGGAACTTTTCAAAATTGATGAGTATTACTGCCCGCCGCCCGAGATTTTACGCGATGAAGTTGTTCGCATGGGGTCATTCAATCTGATTCACCAAAGCACCGGTATGAAGGTTGATGTTGTCGTGCTCAAGAACACGGAATTTTATTTGTCAGAATTTTCGCGCCGAAAGAAAATCACGCTTGCCGCGGGCGTTGACGTGTTTATAGCTTCAGCGGAAGACGTTATTATCAAAAAGCTCGATTTCTATCGCGAAGGCGGCTCGGAAAAGCACCTGACCGACATTCGTGAAATAGTCGCGGCAACTCCTTTGGATCAACGTTACCTCGACAAATGGATCGATCACTTCGGGCTTCGCGAACAGTGGGGTAAAATCTGAGTCGCGTGTTTGCCCGGTCTATTTGCCGCCAAAAATGGCGACCCAATCGCATGGTTTGGGATGGGGCTCACAAGTGAACGGCTTCATCGTACCGGGCGCACCCCAATCGACGCTTTCAACTATTTTACTGATTGAGCTATTGACAGTGATTGCAACGCTCGCATCCGAATTGATGTAATCCACCTCGGCCGGTTGAACATCCATACACTTACACTGCGGCCTAGAATATGCCGTAAACGTTTGGCCGGGGAATTTTTTCTGCACCAAGTTTAGGTTTGACTCGGGCTCGTGATCATCGATTAAAATGGCGACACCGGTCACGGTGCCCCTCTTTTTGTCCACCGCAATGCCCAATCTTTGATACGGTCCGGATTGGTCTTTTTCATCGTATACCCAGGTATTTGAATTGTTATCGAAAGGATCGATCCGGTCTGGTTTCCCAAACTTTTTTAAGAGGTATGAAGTCGAAGTGCCGCATTTTATCGACCGTACGGCATCGTAACTGGCGTTACCGTTAGATTCTACGATTGCATGGACGGGGATGCCGCTTAGAAGCAGTACTGAATATAAAAACACTACGTATCTATTTTTCATGACAAGATCCGTCCAGTTTAAAATTTCGGCCAAATTTGCCAGCCAACCAATCATACGTTTTCGGAATTGTCCTGCGCTCTATACCTGTTTCAAAAAGCAAATTTTCAACGTTTACAGCAAAGTTTTCGTTCAGGCTTTCACTTGCAGTTTCTCTCATGAATTTGGTTCCGTGCTTCCAGTTATGCGTATTGCGATCCCACCCTGCCGCTAAAGCGTATTTACGTTTTTCGATATTCCCCATTTCAAAGTATAGCTGATGAGCTAGTTCATGGGCTATAACCTGACCAACGTAAATGCCCGGTAACTGACCAAAGGCTGTATCATAAAGTGCTATTTCGCCCGTGCCTTCTAAGCTGGAGGCTGGAACAATGCCAGCATGCGACCTCTCCATCCGATAAATCGCCACGGGCGCTTTCGGCCACAATTGATCAGGTAATCGTTTCATTGCGTCAAAGACAAGAGACCTTTCTGCTTTATTCCAAAGCCTCAGCTTTTCGTTCGAGTGCGGCCAATGGGGTGGTCGACCGTCCTTTATTTTTGAAAGCCAGAAAGAGTCCGGATGCCCGCAATGATTGTGGCACAAATCGCCGCATTCCGTAGTGCAGAAAAAGTCCGACATATCGTAAGACAAAGTTGCGCATTTGAATTCACAATCGGCTGAACTACTATTTAACCCTCCTTGCGCGAACCAAGTTCGGCACACAGGATCCACGTCGGCGATTGCCGTAACGACGTGTAAAGAAATTAGAATAACAGCAACTAATCTCATTCCGTTCGGCAGATTCAAAACGTGTGCCAATATTTATACCGAGCCGACTAATCTTAGATCACTTAGTTGAAATTTGTATTCCAATTTCCAGTAATTGGGACGTCAACTACGGAACCCGCTCATCCAGCCACTGCATCACTTTGTCGCTGGCGCCGGCGCGGTTCACGACTTCGCCGCGAATTTGCCATTTGATGCGCGTGAGGCGGGCCGAGTCTTCCATGATCGCCGAGAGTGCGGTCGCCATTTGGTCCGGCGATTTTACGACAATGACGGCGGGGCCGGTCTCCGTCTGCACGGATTGAAATTCATTCGCCTCGCGATTGTTCGCGTGATACGGGCCGACCAGCGTGACGAGCCCGGCGGCGAGTGGCTCCATCACACTGTGAACTTTGCGGCGAAACGAGCCGCCGACGAACGCAAAATCCGCTGCGCCGTAAAGTTCGGCCAAGATGCCGACTTGATCGACGATCAAAACGCTCGTGCGCCATTCTGACATTTGCGAGTAGAGCGAGTGCTCGACGCCCATTTCGGTGAATTCTTCGGTGAGATGATTTAGGTGGCCCAATTCGTGAGGAGCAATCACAAGCCGCATCTTGCCCGAGCGCAGAAGATCGGCGACGGCGGGGAGTAGCACCCGCTCATCTTCGGGCCACGTCGAACCCGCGATAAAAATCGGGCGGTGGTCGCGCACGATATCTTTAATGGGTTTGCGATGCTCCAACCGATAGAGAACTTGTTCAAACCGCGTGTCACCGCCGATCTCGACGTTGCGAAGTTTCAGCGCCTCAAGGTTCTTGAGGTCGGCGCTTGAAACCGCAAATATGCCTGTGAGTTTATTATACAACCATTTGCGAAACTGGCGCGTCAGCGGCGACAGTATGCCGCCGCGATCGGCTATTGCAGCTGAAAACAATAACGTCGGCACATTGGCCCGTCGAGCTTGCGTCACAACTTCGGGCCACACATCACAACGCGCGATCAGAAGCGCGCGCGGTCGCAATTGCGTAAAAAATGTGTGCACCGGGCCCGGCAAGTCGAGCGGGAGCGGTGCCGACCAATCGACGCCGGGTTCTTTTGTGATCGCGTTGACATACGAAGGAGAGAAGTAGGTGACGACAACGGGCTGCGCCGGGTCGCGCTCTTTAATTTTTCGAATGACGGGTTTGGCGTATTCAAATTCGCCCGAGGCCGCGTGAATCCAAATAGGTGCCCGCTCGAATTTCGGCGGCACGTGCTTCGCTTTTCTCTGCTCATATAATTTCTTGAGTTTTGGGTTCCACCGTTTCGCAACCAAAATAAACAAAATGGCGAGCGGCCAAAAAAAGAAGCGATAAATAAAAAAAACGAAGAAATCATTGAATAGCATTGGGTCTCTGGGGGGTTACAATGTCGCGAACGGCTTGGGCCACGCGATCGGGTTCGATTCGTTTCATACAAGCTTTGTACTCAACGTTGTGACAACGCCCTCGACCATCTTTCGTGCACGGGCGGCAGGCGAGAGTGACCTCGATCACACGCGACGACGGATTTTTCGGAAAACCGAAAGCCGTCGGCCCGATCAGCGCCAGAGTCGGGCGCTTGAGCAGATCGGCGGCGTGCATAAGGCCGGTGTCGCCGGCAATCACGACGCTCGCGTGAGCGATGACCTTAAGGCATTGGAGCCATGAAATTTGCCCCGCCAGATTCAGACACGGCAAAGACGAGCCGACGCCTTGACAAATTTCGGCGCAAATCGTGTCGGTTTTGCCGCCCAGAATAACAACGGGACCCGCGTTTAAACTTCGCACAAGTTCTCGCCAATGCTCCATCGGCCATTCTTTGAGCGGCCAAGCCGCGCCGGGCACAAGAACAACGGGCGCATGGCCGAGCCCCGGCGGTAGAGTCACAGCTGAGAGATCGAATGAACCGGCAATATTGGTGGGTGGCTCACCGAGCCAATTCGTCAGCGGCGCCAAATACGAATCGGCGCCGCGAAACGGAGTCGGAAACAAATTTTTACGCAAACGAAAAAGTAAAAATCGCTTCAACCGGTTTTTTGATCGGCGAATGATTTCAGGGCCGCCTGCCGTGCGCAATCGCAAACCCAACCGGACTAAGAAACTACGCAAGTTCGAATGAGCGTCGTAGATGTGCGTGAATTGCTCCCGCCGCAAATCTCGAATGAGTCGAACCAATCCCAGCCAACCGATGGAGCGATCCAAAGACCAAACTCTCGAGGCCGACGGTTGAAAGGCGCGAACGACATCGGCGAAATCGGAGCGTGTGAGAAAATGAATCTCGGCCTCTGGTCGAGCTCGCCGCAGCCACGCGGCCGCGGGTAGACATTGCATGATGTCCCCGAAACTCGAGAACCGGATGATCAAAAGTTTTTCTTGGCCCACACGGGCATCTTGCCATTGCCGGCGCGAACCCGCAATTAGCGAAGCTGCGCTCGCTAGCCAAAACGACCGCGCAAATGTGCAATTAAGCGGCTTTGCCACCTGTGGGGAGTAGACCAGTGGCCGACAATCGACCCCGAACGATATCCCAAAACTTATCGCGCAGCGGGGCTTCTTTCGGGTTTAGGCGCAGTTTGCCCATATCTTTTTTGGTAAAGGCATCGACAAAGTCGGTGTCGGGGCCACCCTTTACGAGTTTCATGAGCAGACGAAAGTGAGCGTCGGTTAAGTCGCCCATACATAACATCTTTCGTATGCTGCCCTCAGGGGTGTGCTTGAGAAACTCATAAATCCCTTTAATAGTATCGGCTGAAGGTTCAACCGTTTGTGCAGAATCGGACATTATGGCTCCTTTCAAAGAGACTTAATGTCTATATTCTCGGGCGAAGCCAGCATTCAAACAAGTCATGAAATTGTAATGGTTGTTTATAAACGTCCAGGCGCTGGTACAAAAAATGCAGTTTGATGAAGATGAGATATACTCTAAGAGCACAGAGGATGTTATGGCAAAACGAAATGAGCGCATACTGCTTGCAATTGATACAAAAGACACCTCGACAGAAGGCTCGAAACTTATCGAGAGGGTTGAAAATTGCGGCCAATCATTATCAAAACTTCTGGACTTACCTGTTGGCTATGTCGCCGTCACGGGCCTCAGTGAACTCGATACCAATCATGCAGACAAAATCATCGCTGAGCGAAGACGCAAAGCCGAGGCGCGGCTCGCGCGGCTGAACCCTTCGCCTGAACTATTACTTCGTTTTGGTACGCCAGCCGGTGAGATATTAAGTCTTATTTCGGCAAAGCCGCGGGCCGGTTTCGTCGTGATGGGTACGCGGGGGCAAACAGGCCTCAAGCATATTTGGGACGGCAGTGTCGCCGAAGAAGTCATTCGTCACTCGTCGTGCCCAGTGGCCGTGATTGGCCCGTGCGTTGAGACCGACGGCGAAATTCCGAAAAAACCGTCAATACTTGTCGCGACGGATTTCGGTGCGCCCGCGCGCTCGGCCGCGCGATATGCGGCTCAATTGGCGCAAAGGTGGAATTCGCGAGTGACGCTTCTTTTTTGTTTGGGGGATGAATTGCGCGCTGTACAGGAGGCTGTGTTCAACTCCGGTCTCGTGCCGTACGATTTTAAAATGAGCGAGGCGGAATTAAGAGCTGAAGCGGAACGCGACATCGCGAAACTGGCCGCACAATTGAGCCGACAAAGCGAGGTGAATATTGTGACCGAAATACGGCGAGGGTTAAGCGCCGATGAAATACCGCAAGCGGCGAAGTCGCACGATTTACTTGTAATAGGTACGCGCGGCCGTCACCGTTTGGTCTCGGCTTTTTTCGGCAGCACCGCTAGATCTATGCTGATTTCATCACCGCGGCCGGTGATTGTGATCCCGCCGAAAATGAAATTCTAATCGGCTTTGGCACCGGCTGTGGCGCTCAATGGGTCGCTCGGCAACAACTCTTCGATTTTTCTCATGAGGTCGTTTGGCTTGATCGGTTTGACCATCACTCCCGCTAGGTTGAACTGGGCCGCCGTTTGAATCATTTCCTTTTCCGGTCGCCCAGTCACAATGATGACCGGTACCTGGCTCCCGCTCTTGCGGAGTTCGCGCATGAAATCGACGCCCGAAACGAGCGGCATTTTTAAGTCGCACAAAATTAAGTTGAACTGTTTGCCCGATTGCAACTTTTGCAGCGCGTGTTTGCCGTTTGCCGCAGTTTCAACATCATAGCCCAACTGAAATAAACGTTTTTCGAGAGTGAGGCGAAAATCCTCTTCGTCGTCCACGACCAATATAGACCTCTTGTTTGCGCGTTCTTTGGCCTCAGCCATTGCCCATTCCCCTTGGTTACAGAGGCGTGATCGGAAATTTCACGCAATTGCCGCTTTTACTTCTGACTGAGATGGTCGCGCACCAGAAATGAACCGATTTGTATGAAGTGGCAAGCCCGAGCCATTGTGCTCTCGCTTGCCTCTATATTTTTAACCGAGTCACGTCATTGTTTCAATTCGAAACATGAAGATTAGATTTTGTTGAGGGTCGCGAAAAATACGACCAAAGTAGAGTAAACAAAATTCGTATCACTCCGTTGCACTTCAATCGCAAGATAGCATTCAGTTTGAGCTCGCCCGGATCTTCGTCGAGGCATTTGGTTCAAAATGATACGTTCGTTCTTTTTTTCTATTATTTGGTCCGATAGGCTGGGTTGATCAACTCCACAGATTTGATAGAATTTTTGATGGAGCTATCAGAGCCATAAGGCGGCGTTCGCGTGTCAGGACGTCCAAAGAGTTGGAGCGCTGTAGTAATGGCCAAGTTGTTCCGATAAGTAGAAGGTTCGAAAAGTGAAACAGCGGGGGCTGCAGAAAGAAAAAATGCCCGCCGCAAAAACAAATAACAGTCCGTTAAAGGGGGAAGTAATGAAACGTTTAAACAATGCCGGCTTTTCGCTGGTTGAATTGATGGTCGTCGTGGCCATCATCGGAATTCTCGCCGCAGTGGCGATCCCGAACTACACAAAGTTCCAACGCCGCGCTCGCGCCGCGGAAGGTAAGGCGATGCTTTCTAGCCTATATGATGCTGAAAAATCGGCCTACGCTTCTTACGAAGGATATACTGTCAATTTCGTACTTGCTGGGTTCACGCCAGAAGGCATGGCGCTTCGAACAAATGTAGGTTTCAGCTCGGGTACAGATGCTGCCGGGACCACAGACCCGAAATCAACGGCTACAGGTGAAATTAACGCATTGGCCCTTACAAATGCTGAATCAACATGTAGCACGACCTGCTTTGATGCTACGAACTTTTGCACGAGCTATAAAGACGGCGCAGGTAGAACTGGCACGACTTGCCATTACGACTCCGGAGCTCAGCCGGCTACGACTTTGCCGGCCGCCGTGGCGGGTACTGTGTCTAATACAACGACAGGGGCCGAAACGTTTTCAGCCGGTAGTGACACGAATTGTGGCGGCACAAAAGATGATCAATGGAACATGCTACAGAATAAGAGTTTTACTCAAATACAAGATTGCTCGACCGGTACTTAATATTTTAGTGTAATTTTTCGGGGTGGAGAGTTTTTCTCTCCACCTGTTTTTTGGCTTTTATGACTAACAAAAAAATAATTTTTACTTCACTTTTGTCCTTCGCCTTGATTTTGACGATATCGTATTTTCTTCCGGATAATCAAAAAAATCGAGATGTACTTTTCGCTTTTCCTGAGACATCAAAATATTTTTCTTTAGGCTATTCCGACGTAATGGCTGATTCGGCATGGGTGAGAGTATTGCAAGACATTGAAAAATGCGAGCAGCATAACCATGCCACGATACGAGTCGGACCAAATCGAATCGCGACGTGCAAAGACGGCTGGGTTTATCATATGGTTGATCTTGTAATGACCTTCGCGCCCAGGTGGAGGCTTCCTCAACGAGTTGGCCCCCTTGTTCTGAGTGTGATGGTCGACGATCGCGATGGTGCGACGAAACTCTTCGATAAAGCTGTCAAAAATTTCCCGACCGATTGGCCGATACTTGTCCGCGCTGGATACCATTATTTGTATGAAGACGGAGATTATGTTAAGGCTGCAAAAGTTTACCAAGCCGCCGGCAAGCAGCCGGGGGCGCCCGAGTGGTGCAAATATCTGGCGGGCAAATTGTTTGAAGAATCAGGCCGCCTTCGGGTGGCCAAACTCGTACTTGAGGATTTTTTAAAAAGACCAGATACGAGTGCTATCGGGCTGAAGAAAGCTCGCGAACGACTCGCCCAGATCAACAAACGCCTGGCTGAACTTGATTCTAAACATGAGTTCGAAGAACCGGCGCCGAAAAATCCGATTGCGCCTTATAATGATCGCGAGAAATGACTCATCCAAGCGGTGGGCTCATATTTCTACAGCCATACCTTGACACCCCCTGATTCGCCTCCACTATAACCGTATCGCATGCGAGATTATTACGAAGTTTTAGGCGTCTCAAAGTCAGCCGACAAAGACGCCATCAAAAAAGCCTATCGTCAGTTGGCGATGAAATACCATCCGGACCGCAACCCGGGTGACAAAGCCGCTGAAGACAAGTTCAAAGAAGCAGCCGAAGCTTATGACGTTCTATCGCACGAAGAAAAGCGCGCGCGTTACGACCGTTTCGGCCATGCGGGGGTGAACGGCGGCTTCGGCGGTTTTGGTGGCGGCGCCGGCCCGCAAGGCTTTCACGACATCAACGATATTTTCAGCGCGTTCGGCGACATATTTTCGGATCTGTTCGGCCCCAACATGGGTGGCCCTGGTCGCAGTACCGGTCGAGGCCGGACCCGCGCCCGACGAGGCGCTGATTTGCGATACCGGCTTGAGGTCGACCTCAAAGATGTGATTGCGGGCGCTCAACGCGAAATTCAATTTGAAACGGACGAAGCGTGCAAAACGTGTTCAGGTTCGGGTGCGAAACCCGGTACTTCCGCCACCACCTGCCTCACGTGCGGCGGCAATGGCCAAGTCATTCGTCAGCAGGGTTTTTTCACGATGGCGACCACATGCCCGACCTGCCGAGGCGAAGGCGTTATGGTTAAAGACCCGTGCCCTGACTGCAAAGGGCGCGGTCGAAATCCGGTGAAGCGAAAGCTGAGCATTCAAGTCCCGCCCGGTGTTGAAACCGGCACTCAGCTTCGGTTAACAGGTGAAGGCGAAGCCGGCATGCACGGTGGGCCGGCGGGCGATCTCTATGTTGAACTGTCCGTCAAAGACGACAACCGGTTTGAGCGTGACGGGCAGACGCTGCATGGTGAAGTGACGATCTCCTATCTGCAAGCACTCTTGGGGAGTGAGGTTGAAGTCGACACCGTCACCGGCCGGGCCAAAATCGCGGTTCACCCCGGCAGCCATGACGGGACTGAGGTTCACCTTCAGGGCGAAGGCGTGCCGTCTCTGCGCAGCGGCCGTCGCGGCGACCTCGTCTATCACCTCAAAGTGGAATTCCCCAAAAAACTGACCAAAAAAGAAGATGAGCTTTTGCGCGAAATCGCCCGAGAAAAGGGGGTTGAAGTGCTCGAACCCACAGGCTTTTTCGGTCGGCGTAAAAATTAAAAAAATATCAGATGCGGGCTTGACGAAAAGCGGCCCGACCCCAAGTTCTTTATATCTGAAGGAGATTTTTAAATGAACAAGATTATCGGTATTGACTTAGGTACGACAAACTCTGTGGTCGCGGTGATGGAAGGCGGCGAAGCCAAAGTTCTGGTGAACGAAGAAGGCGGCCGAACCACTCCCTCAGTTGTGGCCTACACGAAAGACAACGAAGTTTTGGTTGGCCAAATCGCCAAACGCCAAGCCGTCACAAACCCCGAAAATACCATTTATTCATCGAAGCGTTTCATGGGCCGTCGATTTGCCGAAGTCGGCGAAGAGATGAAACTCGTGCCTTATAAAGTGGTTTCTAAAAATAATGACTGCGCGTTCGACGTCAAAGGCAAAATGATCACACCTGAAGAAGTCGGCGCACAAGTTTTGATGAAACTTAAAAAAGTGGCTGAGAACTATTTGGGTTCTGAAGTCACTGAGGCCGTCATTACGGTACCGGCCTATTTTAACGATGCTCAACGGCAAGCGACAAAAGACGCCGGCAAAATCGCCGGTCTCAACGTTCGCCGGATCATCAACGAACCGACCGCTGCGGCGTTGGCCTACGGTCTTGATAAGAAAAAAGATGAAAAAATCGCGATTTATGACTTCGGTGGCGGTACGTTTGATATTTCAATTCTCGAGGTTGGCGACAATGTCGTCGAAGTGAAAGCGACCAACGGTGACACGCACCTTGGCGGCGATAACTTCGACCATCGTATTCTTGAGTGGATGGTTGAAGAATTCCGCAAAGAATCGGGCATCGATCTACGCAACGACAAAATGGCGCTTCAGCGTTTGCGCGAAGCGGCCGAAAAAGCCAAAATCGAACTCAGCTCGCGGATGGAGACCGACATCAATTTGCCGTTTATCACAGCCGATCAAAGCGGACCGAAGCATTTAAACGTGCGTCTTACACGCGCGAAATTCGAACAGATGATTGACGATCTTGTGGAGCGCAGTCTCGAACCTTGCCGCAAATGTATGAAAGACGCCGGCATCAGTGCCGCCGAAATCGACGAAGTGGTTTTGGTCGGCGGTTCGACTCGTGTTCCGAAAATTCAAGAAGCCGTTAAAAAACTTTTTGGCAAAGCCCCGAACCAATCGGTGAACCCCGATGAAGTGGTCGCCGTGGGCGCGGCTGTTCAGGGCGGTGTTCTGTCGGGCGAAGTGAAAGAAGTTCTGCTTCTCGACGTGACCCCCTTGTCTCTCGGTATCGAAACTTTGGGCGGCGTGATGACAAAGCTCATCGAGCGCAACTCGCGCATCCCGACCCGCAAATCGCAAGTGTTCTCGACCGCTGCTGACAGCCAGACGAGCGTGGATGTCCACGTCTTGCAAGGTGAGCGCGAATTTGCCCGCGATAACAAAACGCTGGGGAGATTTGAACTTGTCGGCATTCCGTCCGCTCCTCGAGGCATGCCGCAAATCGAAGTGACTTTCGACATCGACGCCAACAGCATTTTGAACGTATCCGCGAAAGATTTAGGTACGGGCAAAGAGCAGGCGATCAAAATCACGGCGAAATCGGGCTTGAGTGAAGACGAAATCAATCGCATGGTGAAAGACGCCGAAGCGCACGCCGAAGAAGACAAAAAGAAACGCGAAGAAATTTCGGCGATCAACAATTTGGATAACCTCGTTTATTCGACTGAAAAACTCATCCGCGAAAAAGGCGGCGAGTTGTCGCAAACGGATAAAGCTGATGCCGAAGCCGCGATCAACGACGCAAAGCAAGTGTTGCAAAACCGACCCGGCCTTGATCAGGTTCAAGGCGCGATCGACCGGTTGACCCAAGCGAGCCACAAGCTTTCGAGCGCTTTGTACGAAAAAAGCAAAGCGGCCGGCGCTGCTGGAGCGGGTGGCGCAGCCCCCGGTGCTAACGGTGCGGCCGAAGGCGGCGCGGATGCCGGCGAAAAGAAAAACGACAAAGGCGACGTGATCGACGCCGAATACAAAGACGTGAATTAAAACGGGGTGAATTCGGCGCCGAAGACGATTGCGTTCGGCGCTTGGTTCACATCGAAATCGAGCTCCGCCATAAAATCGCAAACCTTAATGCGTGGGTCGTGATATTTCGCGCCCATCGTGATTTGAACCGGCACCAATGTGCTATTGTTGTAGGTCGCGACGGCGATCGGTAGGGCGACATACGGCGTGACTACGGCGTGAAACGAGTCTGTATCAATATTGAACTTCTTGCTGGCAAGCGGGGTCACGCGCGCGGCGATTTCGCTCGCACCTTGGTAATGGGCGTATTGTGCTCCCATGAGAAAACCGACCGCCGGTTGATTTTGATAATCCGGAAAAGGCACCCATTTCAAGTATCCGCCAAGCACGGCATCGGTCGCACCCGTGCCGGCTTCGAATCGCAAATTCGACGAATCGTTTAGGCCTTTATCCACGTGGCCTAAAACATTCACGCCGTCGACAGGGCCGTTGGTGATCCACTGCATAGACCCACCGAATGCCGTTTGGTTCGGAGCAAGTAAATCGCCGGTGTCTTGAACCGTGTAAAATGCGAATGCGGGAGCGGCGAAAGACAAAGCCGCCAAAAAAATCAACGTAAATAATAGGTTTTTGTTCGTCATTTTGACCCTCAGGTTTGACATTTGTTGTCGCGGCGGCAATTGTAAAAGTCAAGAGGCACTCATTCATGAAACTGCCGATCTCATTGATTGTCATTACTTTAAATGAAGAAAAGAACATTGAGCGGTGTTTGCGTTCCGCCCCGTTTGCCTCAGACATTTTAGTTCTTGATAGCGGCAGCCAAGACCGCACGCTCGAGATAGCAAAACGTCTCGGCGCGCGCACGTTGCAGGAGCCCTGGCGCGGTTACGCCCGGCAGAAAATCCGTGCGACGGCTCTGGCGCGAAACGACTGGGTGCTTTCGCTCGATGCCGACGAAGCGCTGAGTGAAGCGGCAAAAACAGAGATCTTGTCATTGTTCAAAAATATCGAGCAAAACCCTGACGAGCTCAATAACGTCGACGCGTTTTCATTCCCGCGCCGGGCAAATTATCTCGGTCGCTGGATGCTCCACGGCGGGATGTACCCCGACCGCCAGACGCGCCTCTACAATCGTGCGCGGGCGCAATGGATCGAAAGTAGCGTTCACGAAAAGATCGAGGCCAAACACGTTCGCGCTTTGCACGGCGACATCTTGCATTGGCCGTTTGCCACTTTGTCGGATCAAATCGAGACAATCGACCGGTATTCCGGGTTGCGCGCGGGCGAATTGGCAAAATCGGGCGCAAAATATTCGCCGGTCAAACTGATACGAAAAACTATTGTTAAATTTTTTGAGGCGTACGTTTTGAAGCGCGGATTTCAGGACGGTCAAGAGGGCCTTATTGCGGCCATGGTGAGCGCATTTGCGACGTTCTTGCGCTGGGCGAAGCTGCGCGAATTGCAAATCACCGGCAATAGCTCGTCATCTCAAAACGGCACTAAAGACTAGACCCGCAAATTCCGATAAACTTATAGACAAATGAGCACGTTACAGTGGACTGTTATTTTCGCTCTGCCCTTTCTGATTTTGCCGCTTACGAGTTTCGCCGCGGACGACTGCAATTGCCCGAAACTCAGTTGCAACCCGCAATGCCAATACCAATCGAACCTCACGTTTTATTCTCAACAGTGCGACAACGGCAATCGCGTCAAGAGTTGTTCGCGGCCGACCTGTTTGCCGCTGGCGGATGCGCCGGCTCAGTGCGCGGCTATCAATGCGTCGTTGTCAGGCGATTCAAAATCGTCTTCGGTCGCTTCAACGAATTTGGGAGTAAACGGCCAACCAACCTCAGGTGGGTCGGCGCGCGCTCCAGCCTCTGTGGCGCCGGCCTCTCCGCCGGCAGCGGTGGCCGCCGTGCCTCAGACTGAATCCATCGGCCGGGTTGGCTTTCTCGCTCCACCCGTGTGGCGAATCGTCGGGCAAGGGCAAAAAAGCGAACTCACAATGACAACACAGCTGAATGAAGGCGACGAAGTTGCGACCGGCAGTGGTGGGCGCGTGACGATCGTGTTCAACAGCGGCAATCGCGTGAACTTGACGCCGAATTCCGAGATGAAAATTCGCGACGCGAGCGATTGTAAGCCGGACTTGAATAAAAAGCGCATGGTGCTCGATCTGCTTAAAGGCGAAATTCGCAACGAAGTGAACCGAAAATACGACGGCAAGCACAGTTATTATCGAGTTTTCACCAAATCAGCGGTTGCCGGCGTTCGCGGCACAATTTTTGTCGTCTCGTCCAGCCGCGACGATTCGGGGCGTTCGGTTACGATGGTTGAGACGTTGCGCGGGCGAGTGCAACTTTCAGATTTAGCGCGCCACCAAACTGATCTCATCGCGAAAAATCAGGCGGGAGCTTACATCGTCGCATCGTCCGGGCGAAGCGGCTTTATGACGTCCGTGCACGCGCTTTCGGCCGATGATATCGCGAAAATCAATTCACAAACCGAATTTATACGCGGCACAGACGAGGCAGCTAATCAAAACGCCGCACCATCAATCGTGATGGCTCAAAATCTCACGAGCGTTTGCCATTCGCCGAGCGCCGATTTTAATCAGTGCGCGTGGACGTGCGAGCACAACCCTTCAGGTGAGAAATCGTGCCGAGTCGATCTGCCGAATGTGCAGTGTGTGCGCCGAATCTGCGATGCCAACGGCGATTGGGTTTCACCCACGCGTCTACCGGCGTCTTACAGCAATGAATGCCGCGGCGACCATGCCGTTGTCGGCCGCTGCGATTATTAATGTGCGAATATTGGCGAAAAATTAATTTAGAAACACGCCTTTATCGTTCTTAAACGGCAGCGAACATTCGTTGAAGTCGAAATCTTTTTGGCAGCCGATGACCGCGCGGAGCGGGCCGGTGAACCATTCTTTCTCGCGCTGATCGCCTTGGGCATGGTCGTCGTAAACGTACGTATTCTCGAGAGTGCTCTCGAGCGGGTAGTGGGTGTCAAGCGAGGGCGGCATACATTGCCACGAGCTGCTCGCCAAAAACGTATTCAACCGATCGGCTTTGCTCGGGTAATGGCTCAAGAGATCGGCCATTGCGTAGCTGCCTAAGACATCGGCGAATCGTTCGTAGGGGGGTGACGAAAACCCTTCGATTTCAAGTTCGTCACGGTCAGAGAATTGACCTTCGACTCTCAATGTCTTTTCAATCACTTGCTCGGACATATCGTTCGCCGTCGCCATGGCGGTTCGCAATTTCTGTAAATGATCGCCGTCGTTGGTGCAGCGGTACTCGGCCGTGAAAAACATGAGTGTCGTGAGAGCATCGTCGATCGGCTCTTCGCCTTGGCTCCATAAATAATAACTGCACGGGTTCAAATAATTCGGGTTGATTTGCATTTTGCCCGTGCTGAGCGGGATTTCGGCCTTGGTGATTCGCAAAAATTCATCATCTGAGGCCAGGTCTGACATTCGATCGGCCATAATGCTTTTGGCAAATCGCGTATAATCGGCGTCGTTGAGAACATTTCGAGTTACTTGCCGTTGTAAGCATTTCTGAAAATCGGGGAGCTCCGGCTTAAACGTGTCGAGTGAAGCGAGCGAATCGTTGAATTTCTGTTTGAAATGTTGCCATTGGTCGCACGAGAAGGCCCGCGGCTCGCACACGTTTTGCCGAAGTGCGGATAACCGATGGCCCATTCTCGAATTCTTCTCGAACAGGTACTGGCTTCGATTGATGGCGAGCACGTGACCCATTTCGTGGGCCAGGGTCTCCATAATATTCTCGCTGTTGAAATCACCCGCGCAAACGGTGATCACGTTCAAGTGATAGTAGTAGTAGGCGTTGATCGTGGTCGTGGAGCACTCTTCGTCCGAGATCTCGGGCATCGACCCCGGCAGCACGAGACGCACGGATTGAATGCGCTGAATCCAATCGTTACGAATCGAATCGGGGATGTCGAGAATTGAAATCACGTGCACAAAACTTTTTTGAAGTTGCTGAAAAAGATCGACGACTTTTTGCCAGTTGGCGTCGTCCTTCCAAATTGCCTGCGAGATTTGTGAGATCAAAATTCGATGCATTTTTCGTCGTGCGACATCGAGTTCAATCGGCATAAGTTTTTCTGGGATTTTATAATACCCGGGGAATTTTCTGTTCATGCGATCGATGATGGTTTCGTCGATGGCGGCTTGCCAAATCGAACCGAGTTCGTAATCGAGTTGCTCGTCGCTCAGTCTCTGTTGAATGGTCATTTCGAGGCGCGGCCTGCGACTCAGTAGTCTTTCGAGCTTACCGAAATAGTTTTGCCGCATGAGAATACGGTAAAAGTCCTGCGGTAATTCACGCCGGTGCCGGATTTTTGCGATCGAATACGAATAAAACACTTGTGAAAACCCATTGCGGGTGTCGCCTTGTAGAATCTGAATCGACTGGTGCTGGCGTTTGATCATCAAGTTGCCGAGAGCTCCGGGGGAATACAGGTAATTGCAATAAGCATCGAGTGTCGCTTTACAATAAGGGTGGTCCTTTATGGTGAGTAGATGATCGGAACTGAAATTTTCAAGTGGGGTCGCGGCCGGTTGCCAAGTATCCACTGATTCGAAAAACGAACAAGCCGTCAAACATCCTAGGCAGGCACTGAGGCAGATGATGAGTTGAAAAGTACTACGCATTATTAACACCTTACCGAAAATACCAGGCGGTCGCGCAGAGCGCGAGGCCAATTCCCCACGTCGCGAAATTGCTTCTAACAAAGTAAGGATAAACCATAAGCCCGATCCCGATAAACAGATGTGTAAAATGGGCATTTCGCTTGCCGGCGCGAAATACGTAGAGACCGATGACGCCGAAAATGAGGCCGGCGATAATTTGCGAAACACTTATGTCGAGGTTCAACCCGCTCAGTGGGCTTGCCATTTCTGCCATTCGCCGATTTTGGCGCTTATTTGATCCGAATTATCGTTTGAGTAAATAACCGGACCTTTGGGGTTTCGAATTCGCAATGCCTCGGTCACGGCATTTAAAAATTCAGGGTCTTCACTTGGGCTAAGGGCCTGGATGAGAACTCGCATATTAGCCATCGACGGGCTTTCACGCAAACGTGCGACGATATCCTCGCGGAGCTCCAGTGGCTCTTCGCGATTGTCTAGTATTTTACCGAGTAGAGGTCGGGCAGAAGCCAACGCATCGGCGGTTAAGCTATTGAGAGCGGCAATTCGAGCGACAGGGCTCGACTTATCGTCTTGCACAATCTTTAAACTTGATTCGTAGGGGCTGGCCCATCGCGCGGCACTCATGCTCTGACCAAAAACTCCGAAGTCACCGGAGGCGATCAGCCAAGCTGAACCCGGCATTCGTAAAGCCCATGTCTTGTCACCAACTTTTTCAAATACATAAGCGTGTCCGTTCGTTTGTATGATAAATTTTGTCTCGGGTCTTGCCGCACCCGGCAGCACGCGAAAATCGACCGAAAAATCATGAAGAGCATTAATGAAATTAGAGAAATAATCCCAGTTGACGTTCACGGTACCCGCCTTGGTGCGCCAATGGCCATCTTTTTTAACAAAAGATTCAAGACTCTTGCCCTGCGCGCGCACGGTCAACGTGTCGCCGATCGCGACGGATTTGCGTTCGTGGGAATTTGTAAACCACTTACGATGGAGCGGCAGCAAATAAAACTCCTGGCCAATCACCGGAGCGCAATGTTTACCGTCCGACACTAGCCGCGACTTAAAATAGACAAGGCGTTTTGTGGTAAACGGAGCCGCAGCTCTTTTGTCGGCTTGCCGAATAATAGTCAGGTCGGGTTTCTTGCGCAGCGTAGCCGCGCTGCAATCATCGAGCAGTTCGGTATTAAATAGAGGTTCGATATATACGAACGGCTTAGCTGAAACACGCTGGCCGTTGAATAAAGCTCGGCCTTGGGTCACATCGACACTAAAACGGTCGTATCGTGACATAAAGTCATACTGCATGGCACTCGCAGTCACTGATATGAGACCGATGAACAAAATAAGTGCGTATCTCATGTCACAATTGTGGCACAACTCTCGCGCTGTCGGCAAAACTTTTGTCTGTACGCCGCGTTGCTTGGGCGCACCTATCGGCGTAAGCTATGGGCGTGTTCGTGACGAGCACGCCCGCCTATCGGAGGTTTCCACCATGCACGCGTTCATTGAATCACTTCACAGTTTTTTCGCCGCTACGCCGACAGTTCTCCTTGTAATAGGGCTTCTGCTCGTGGCGCTCTTGCTCGGCTACTTCAGCTCACCGCTTTTTTTGTGGGGGGCGGTTTCATTAATTGTTTTGCTCGGGTTGCATGCACCGTTTTGGTCGCTGGCTGTTGTTGTCGCGATCGTTTTAGTTTTTTCGGTTCCGCCACTTCGTCAGGCACTGATGACGTCTTGGATAATGAAAATAATGAAAGGTGTGATGCCCACGATTTCAGAAACAGAGCGAACGGCACTCGATGCGGGTGTTGTGTGGATGGAAGCCGAGTTGTTCTCAGGGCGGCCGAGTTTTAAAAAATTGATGACGCAACCACATCCGAAATTGAGCCCAGAAGAAAAAGCGTTTCTCGACGGTCCGGTTGAGGAACTTTGTAAAATGGTCGACGAGTGGGCGGTATTTAAGACTCGAGACATCCCCGAAGCGGCCTATCGCTTTGTGAAAGAAAAAGGTTTTTTGGGGATGATCATCCCGAAAGAATACGGCGGGCTTGGATTTTCAGCCTATGCGCACTCGGAAGTCGTAATGAAAGTTTCGACCCGTTCTGTGCCGACGGCCATCACGGTCATGGTGCCGAATTCACTGGGGCCGGCCGAACTTCTGATTCACTATGGCACCGACGCGCAAAAGAAATATTGGTTACCGCGGCTGGCGCGCGGCGAAGAAATCCCGTGTTTCGGGTTGACTGAACCACAGGCGGGCAGTGACGCGGGTTCAATCGTTTCAGAAGGTGTATTGGTCAAAGGTGACGACGGCGAGATTTACGTTCGTCTCACTTGGCGCAAACGTTGGATCACTCTTGCTGCCATTTCATCGGTTATCGGTCTCGCGTTTCGTTTGCGTGACCCCGATAATTTACTCGGTCGCGGCACTGATCTCGGCATCACCTGCGGCTTAGTCCCGGCGAAAACCCCGGGTGTCGTATTGGGCCGTCGGCATGATCCGCTATGCATTCCGTTCTACAATTGCCCGACCGAAGGCCACAACGTTCTCGTCAAAGCCAAAGACACGATCATCGGTGGTCTCGAAGGCGCCGGCCAGGGTTGGAAGATGCTGATGGAATGTCTCGCCGCCGGTCGTGGTATTTCGCTACCCGCGCAAAGTGTGGCCGGCATCAAAACGGCGGCTCGAGTGACCTCTGCGCATGCCACCATTCGTAAGCAGTTCGGTGTCTCGATCAGTAAGTTTGAAGGCGTTGAAGAACCTCTCGCGCGCATTGGCGCATCGGCCTACTTTGTCGAAGCCATGCGGCTTTATACATTGAGTGCGCTCGATCAAGGGGTGAAGCCGCCGGTTGTAACCGCGATGACCAAATATCTAACGACCGAAATGAGCCGTAAAACGGTGACCGACGGTATGGATGTTTTAGGCGGCGCCGGCATTTCAATGGGCCCCCGTAACGCTCTTGCGATTCCGTACATCGGTTCGCCTATTGCGATTACGGTTGAAGGGGCCAACATTCTCACGCGCACTCTGATGATTTTCGGCCAAGGTGCGCTGCGCGCGCATCCATTTGCTTACAAAGAAGTAAACGCCGTTGAGCACGGTGATCTGAAGGGCTTCGATGCTGCGTTTTGGGGGCACATCGGGCATATCACTCGAAACAAATGTCGCTCGATTTTGTTGAGCTTGACGCGCGCGCGGTTTGCTACGCGTGGTTACGGCGGACCAGTCGGCCGCCATTTTCAAAAACTCGCGTGGTCGTCGGCCAGTTTCGCGATTTTGGCGGATCTCGCCATGGGGCTTCTCGGCGGTAAATTGAAATTCAAAGAGAAAATCACCGGTCGCTTCGCCGACATCATGTGTTGGATGTACGTCGGCACTGCCGTATTACATAAGTGGGAAGCCGAAGGCCGCCAAAAAGACGATCTTCCGTTTGTGCACTATTCAATGGCGACAGTGTTTAGTGAAATTCAAAAAGCATTCGACGGCATACTTTCGAATTTCGACGTGCCGATTATCGGTTGGTTTTTTAGGCGGCCGTTGTTGTTCTGGTCTCGCCTTAACTCGCTCGCGAGCCCGCCGAAAGACAAAACCGGCCATCAGGTCGTCGCAGCTATGTTGAATAACTCGGCTGTACGTGACCGTTTGACTTACGGGATGTTCACTCCGACGGATGCCAATGAAGCGATCGGTCGTCTCGACCGTGCTTATGATATCATCAAAAAATCCGAAGCCACTGATCACAAGATTCGCCGTGCTGTTCATGAAAAAAGAATCGCCAAAATGAAAGGGCAGGCTTTGATCGATGAAGCTTTGGCAAAAGGCGTGATTACGGCTGAAGAAAAAGCGAATCTGCAAAAGGCTGAAGAAGCACGTTGGGACGCCATCCAAGTCGACGACTTCTCGGACCCTGAATTTCATTCGCACTCGGTCTCGGGTAAATCGGCCGCGTCAACGGGGCCGGACGTCGCGCGCACGTATGGCAAATAGCGAGGGGGCGCCGGCGCTCAATTTGAATGTGCTCGATTCTCTGCGCGACGTATTGAATCGGCACGGGTTTTTAGACGGATTACCCGAAACCGTGTTAGAAGAGCTCGCGCGCGCCTCAACGATCAAGTCGCTCGCTCCTGAAGACGTGATTCTTCGGCAAGGCGAATTAAACAATAACCTGTATTTTCTTTTGATCGGTTCGGTGAACATCTACGTCGACGACGGACTGGTCGCGAGCTTGAAGCGGCACGGCGATCTACTCGGCGAAATTAGCGTGATCACAAAAAAGCCGTGCTCGGCGACCATTATTGCGAAGACTCCGGTTGAGCTTTTGTCCCTCGATGTCGATGAGTTTCGGCGCGTGATCGGAGAGAGCGTAGCACAATTTGATTACGTTATGTACCGGCTTTACTCGCTCATGTTGACGGACAAGTTGGTTCTGACAAACGAAAAGGCAAAGCGACTTGAAGACACGTTGGCGGATTTGCAACGAGCGAAAACCGAACTGCAAGAGATCAATAAGCAAATCGAACGCCGGGTGAGCGAGCGCACCAAATTATTTCAATCTAAACTGCACGAACTTCTACATACTCATTTGAAAGGTCTGAAAGACTCGATCAAGAAAAACGTCGCGAGCATCGCGCAGGTGGACGAGGCCGAGAAAATTCTCGAGCCCATCGTGCAAACTTACGCGCTCGAAGTTTCAATGAAAACAAAAAGCGTACTGCTCGCTCAGGGGCAAAAGCCGCTTCAAACATTGGCGCGTTTGGCCTTGGGCGGTACGGGCATTCAAATTCAAACTACCGCCTCGGTCGAGCAAGCGAGTGATCTTTTGCGAGTCTCGAATTTTGACGTTGTGCTCGTCGATCGCGACTCATTGCCTCTTCTCGAGAATTTCATGGGTAAAGCGCAAACGAAGCATTTTGTTTTTTTGGCGACCGAGTCAATTCCTGATCAACTGCCCCATTTACTGAAACTCTCGCGCCTACCCGACATTCTGCTTTTGCGAGAAGGCGATCGCGCCGGCAACATTCGCGCCATGATGACGGCTATTCTAAAACTGTGCAGCCCGACAATGTTCGGTCTTGAAAGATATTTGAGTGTCGGCGCTGAGGTAAAAGAGTTTCCGATTACAAAAAGCACAGAGCGCGAGTCTCTGAAACAGCAAATGCGCGATCACTTTGCGAAGCTAGGTGTCCGCGCGTCCGTCCTTGAGCAAGTCAGTGTCGTGGCTGAAGAGCTTCTTATGAATGCGATTTATGACGCCCCAACTGACAATTTAGGTAGGCCATTGTACAACAATTTGGCGCGGACCACGCTCATTGAGCTCAAGCCGCATGAGCGTGCAATTTTTCGTATGGCGACGGACGGCACGCTTCTCGGCATTTCGGTAGAGGACCCGTTCGGAGCGCTGACCGGCAAGATCATTCTCAATTATCTCGATAGTTGCTATGGCGGCCGAGCCGGAGAAATGCAAACGGGCAAGGGGGGCGCCGGCCGCGGCATCCACCAAATAGTTGAATTTTCTGATTTTGTAGTCTTTAACGTGCAACCGCGAAGGCGCACGGAGGCCATGGCCTTTTTTGACGTCGTACCTGGGCAGAAGGAGCAAAAATCACCGCTTCTGCATTATTTTTGCGTGACTTAAAAGCCGCCTGACGCTATTTTTCAGGGCTTTGAAGCTCTCATTGAGCCCTTGGAGTGTATAATGAAAAAAGATCTTCACCCTGATTTTCGGCCGGTCGTTTTCAAAGATATTTCATGCGATTACGCCTATTTGACTAAATCGACGGCGAAAACCAAAGAAACCATTAAGTGGGAAGACGGCAAAGAGTATCCGCTCATCAAATTTGAAGTATCAAGCTCTTCACACCCGTTTTATACCGGCAAGCACCGTATCGTTGATACCGAAGGCCGCGCCGAACGCTTTAAGAAAAAATACGGCAAAAAAGCTTAAGCTGCTCCAGCAGCTGATACGCTGCGTTTTTCGTGCCAGTGGTGAATCTGCTTTCTCAGTAGCCGAACGATTTGTTCAATGGCCGATTTTTGCCACATGCGATCGTGGTGAAGATGCAAGTCAGGGCGAACTGTCGTCTCGGCCGAAAACGTGCCGCAAAGAGAGTGAAAGCAAACCAAAAAGCGAAAGCCGTCGGGCGCGCGAGTCGATTCGGCGTGAACTACAGAGTAGTACGGCATCAGTTCGGCAATTTTGTCCAATTCGAAATTGGCGTAGTATTCAAATTCTTTTCGAGGTGTGTAATTCGTAAATTGAAACTGTCTCATGTCAAAAATTATGACACGAAGTCGTTGGATATCGGTCAGCAAAGCGTCAATTTATTTTAACTTTCGAAACTCGTCCATAGTCTCGACGAGGTGATGCGCGATCCCCGGCTCAAGCGCCGAATGCCCTGCATCTTTCACGATGTGAAAACTGGCATGGGGTAGGGCGTTATGTAGCTCCCAGGCATTTTCTATCGGGCAACAGACGTCGTAACGGCCATGCACGATAGCCGTTGGGATGTGGCGAATCTTCTGAGCGTTTTCGAGCAGCCAATTGTCGGTTTTAAAAAACGCGCGGTGGGTGAAATAGTGGCACTCAATGCGCGCAAACGCGGTGGCGAATTTCTCATCATCGAAATCGTGCATGAGGTTTTCGTCGGGGATGAGCTTCGCGGTCGACCCTTCCCACACACTCCAAATTCTCGCGGCTGCCAATTGCACCGCCGGGTCTTTATGAGTGAGCCGTTTGTAGTATGCGCTCACGAAGTCATGCCGTTCGCTTTCGGGGATGTGATTTTTAAAAGGCTCCCACATATCAGGAAAAATAAAGCTCGCACCCGATTGATAAAACCAGTCGATCTCTTTTTTTCGGCACATAAAGATGCCGCGCAGACAGAGCGACTTTACTTTTTCGGGATGAGTCTCGGCATAGGCAAGTGCCAAAGTCGAGCCCCAGCTGCCCCCAAAAACATGCCAGCGCCGAATATCCATGTGTTCACGCAATTTTTCAATATCGGCGACGAGATCCCACGTGGTGTTGTCGCGTAACTCTGCGTGAGGAGTACTTTGCCCGCAGCCGCGTTGATCGAAAAGAACTATACGATAATGATCGGGATCAAAATAACGTCGATTCTTAGGGCTGACGCCGCCACCTGGGCCCCCATGCAGAAACACAACAGGCTCGCCTTTAGGGTTGCCGCATTCTTCAAAGTAGAGTTCATGAATGTCCGAAACCTTGAGCCGGCCCGTTTTGTAAGGTTCGACCTCGGGGTAAACGCCGCGCAATTGATTTGTCATGATAGCATAGCCTACAATGATCGAATGCAAACGGCCAAGGAGTTTCTGGCAACCGGCGCGAAGTTCCAACTCGGATTTTTAGAAACCGAGAAACCGCACCCTAAAACGCGAGATCTATCGGATTGGGCGGCGAGTGATTTGCCGCGCGCGATTTCGACTTTAGCCGAAATCGACTGTCATGCGCTCGATGTTGTTGGATCGAAATTCGAATCCATTGTTGAACTGCGTAGTGAAATCGAATCGGTTTGGTCAAACGGGCACCGCGTTTTTTTGTGTGGTTGCGGCGCGACGGGGCGCTTATCACTGGCTTTGGAATGTTTGCATAAGGAGCGTGTCGCCCAAACCGGCGGGTCAAGCGACGCGGGCGGTCTCGTCATCGGTTTCATGGCCGGCGGTGATGTGGCGCTTGTTCACTCGCTCGAGGGATTCGAGGACTTTCCTGATTATGGTAGTCGACATTTGCGCGAACTTGGTTTTCGCGACGGTGATTTGCTGATTTCTTGTACCGAAGGCGGTGAGACTCCGTACGTCATCGGCGCAACAGAAGAAGCCGCTCGCTCGAGCCGACGTAACCCCTATTTTTTGTACTGCAACCCAGATGAAATTTTGTGCCAGCACGTCGAACGTTCGCGACGCGTGATTGAGAATGCGACTATTAAAAAAATTAATTTAACTGTCGGGCCGATGGCGCTCGCGGGCAGCACGCGCATGCAGGCTTCGACGGTTTTGCAACTTTCGGTTGGTTTGGCACTGCTCACGGCCGAGTGGCGGCCCGCCGGCAACCGCTCGCGTCGAGACATTCGAGAAGTTTATGATGCCGTTTTGAGCTTGCTGAAAAAATATATGCTGCAAGAATCTGTGCGATTTCTTTCACCTTTCATAGAACGCGAGGCATCTGAATACTTGGCCGGTCGGTATGTCATGTACGGGGTCAATACGTATCCGATCACAGTGTTTACCGACACGACGGAACGAGCTCCGACTTTTTCTCTCACCCCATTTTGTCATCGAGATGCAGAACGGTTACTTAAACTCAAACCGTCGCTTTGCTATATCTATCTATCGGAGGCTCAGTTAGCGCTCGAAGCTTGGCAAAAGCTGCTGGGTCGCCCACCGCGCTCCCTCAATTGGCAGGATGTCGATCAAAGGACATTGGGCCGCTATCTTGAAGCGTTTGATTTTACCGAAAAGGGTGCCCGCGCATTTCGCCAGTGGCGCACAAGCGGGGCTGAGCATTCCGATTTTCTTATCGGCCGCCACGACAATGTCCTGCGCTGGGAATTTCAAGATCTCGAGCGGGGGCTTATTTTACCGTCTGGGCTTGCCGGTGGAGATTACCCGGCGGTTGAATCGCTATTTGCCCACATGCTTCTAAAGATGCTTCTCAATATCCATTCAACACTAATCATGGGGCGGCTCAATCGTTACAAACGCAATCTAATGACATGGGTCTATCCGACGAACGGTAAGCTTATTGATCGCGCCACTCGTTATACGCGCACTCTGTTGCACGAAGACGGTATTGAAGTCAGTTATGACGATACCGTGCGCGCGCTGTTTGAAGTGAAGCAGAAGATCACAGGCAACGACTCCGTCGTGCTTGCGACTTATGAATACCTGAAAACAAAATAAAAGTTCGATTAAATGCCTATCGGGCCATCTCGACGGCTTCGGTCTCGCGCACGACAGTGACTTTGATCTGACCAGGATATTGCATGTCGTTTTCAATTTTCTGAGCGATTTTACGGCTGAGCTCGAGCGCATCCCAGTCATTCAGTCGGTGGCCGTCAACATAGACACGAACTTCGCGGCCGGCGCTCAGAATGTGGGTGTCCCGCACACCTTCAAATCCGCCGGCAATGGTTTGCAAATCCTGAATTTTCTGGGTGTAGCTCGCGACTGTCGATCTTCGCGCGCCAGGCCGAGAACCTGAAATTGCGTCCGCCGCAATCACAAGATAGGCTAAATCGCTGTCGGGCATTTCGTCAAAATGGTGAGCGCGCACGGCGTGCACGATGTGATCGGCTTCACCATGTTGCTTGATGAAATCAGCGCCGATGACAGCATGGCCGCCTTCCGTGGAATGATCCATCGCCTTCCCGATATCGTGAAGAAGCCCAGCCCGCCGGGCATCTTTTGTCGGAACCCCCACTTCGGCAGCTAGCAGGCCGCATAGCCAACCGACTTCAGCGCAATGAAAATGTTGGTTTTGTGTAAACGAGTATCGATAACGAAGCGCGCCCATCATATTGCGAATTTCTTGATGAAGCCCTTCGAGTCGCAACTCTTTAGCCACACGATTGCCATCTTGAAATATGCGCTGAAACAGATCGCGCTTTGTCTTCGCCGCCAATTGTTCAATTCTTTGCGGCGTGATCTGGCGTTCATTCATTATCTTTTCAACGAGCGCGCGGCCGAGTTCGCGGCGAACCGGGTCAAAGCCATAGACGTTGATCGCATTGTGAGGCTCATCATAAACAAG
This sequence comes from Bdellovibrionales bacterium, assembly GCA_027459485.1. Lineage (GTDB taxonomy): Bacteria > Bdellovibrionota > Bdellovibrionia > Bdellovibrionales > UBA1609 > RBG-16-40-8. The sequence goes on from DAIDIG010000001.1 coordinate 277,574, forward strand.
ATCGACACCGCAAATTTTTTCGATGAGACGTAAGTGAGCTTGATTGTCGGCGAGCACCCGGCGCTTTTGATCTTCGCTGTCAAAGTTTAAATAGCCGATGCCGCGTTCGGGGCAGTAAGGGCGGGCGAAGCGATTGATAACAAGAGTGAGCAGTTTCTTGGCTTCAGTCTCCGCTTGTTTGACCGAATCCTCTTCAAAAAGTTGCATCGCCTTAGTGACTTCAAGCTTATGATCTTCAAGGACTTTGACTTGAATTGGCTCTATTAAGGAGTTTGCCTGGGTATTACTGCCGGCTTCTAATTTTTTTATGATCTGTTGGCGCAGATTTTTGACTGAATCGCGGCGGGCATCTACGCGACTCTTTAGCTGATTCACTTTGCTGTCAAAGCTGTCGACAACCGATTGACGCTCGCGCGCGAGCTCGTCCTGACCCGACAAAAGTTCTTCGATTTCGTTAGCGCGGCTGTCAATGCGTGCTTGAACAGCAGTCAATTTCTCTTCTATCCGTGCTGTCTCTCGCTGAGCGCGCCGACGATATTGCTCCTCGAGATCTTGCACGCGCTTTTTCACTTCGGCCATCCGCTCTTCGGCGTGTTCTTGAGCCTCACTGATCAAACGTCGAGCTTCGGCTTTGGCTTCGAGCCGGCGCACGATAAAAACGATGACGGCAAGCGCCCCGACGACCCAAAGGCCCAGAAAAAACGAAAACATGGCGAAAAGCTTCGGGTCGCGAAAAACAGGCTCTAGAGCATGATCGATCATGAAACAAATCTAACGCCGTCTCTAGCCCTTTGGCTATTGAAAACTCGCCGCTTCAGACCGAGTAAATCAACGAGATGTCGCAAGAGAAGCGTTTTAAAAAAGGTGATCTTATATTCAAAGAGGGTGACACTCTGACCTCTTTCTATATTTTGCAGTCGGGCAAAGTTTCGCTTTTTCTTGAGCGCGCCAACCAACGCACCGAGATCGATCAGCCCGTCATCGGCCAAATGTTCGGGGAGCAGGGGATATTCGGCTTTCCGAAGCAGATGTTCAACGCTGAAGCGCAGACCGAAGTTCGGGTCGTTGAAATGCCGATCGAGCCGATGAAAACCGTGTTTGAAAAGTCACCCGCGCCATACAAACTTTTCGTGAAAGCAATGGGCGATGAGCTTCGTCGTTTGCGCGGCATCGTGAAGTCGAGCAAGATGGATAACGGCGACACCGGCACGTGCCCCCCGCGCATGATCCCTCGCCTGTGCACGATTCTCGTGCTCGTAGCTGAACACACGGGTCAGAAACCGAAGCCGCCGCCGACGAACGTTGTTCCGTTTAAACAGCAAGATGAACCGGTGGGGTGGGTCCCGTCCTACGACCCCGCTAAATTTGTCGAGACCGACACCATCGTGAATTTCAACACTCTGAAAATTTACACCGCGCGCATGTTTCTCGAAAGCCCGCATCGAATGCAGGGCTTTTGCGAAATCTTAGCAAAGCTGGGATACGTTTCGTTACGTTACGAAAAAAACGAAGAGACCGAAATCGAAGAACTGCAAGAAGTGCGCATTCACAACAAAGATTTGATTGAGCACTTCGGCGAGTTTTATCAGCACAATTTCTTTCGCGCCGGCAAGTCTGAAATGATTCATGTCGATCGAATGGCGATCGTGTTGGCGTTAGCGTTCAGTGAATTGGCCGCGCCGCTTGAAATCGATCGCAACGGAGCTGCCAGAGTTCCATATAAAGAAGTCACGGAACATTTACGATCGCGGTATTCGATCGACCTCAAAGAAACGCACGTCAATTTGTTAGAAAAAAAAGGTCTGTTTATGAAACGTCATACGATCGGCGAAGACGTGTTCGTATCGTTCGACCGCCACGAGTGGGCCCAAACGAGCAAATTCTGGCGGATCATTCAAGAGATCGATCGATGGAACGAAAAGGGCATGGTGAACATGAAAGAAGATCTGCTCGCCGGCCCCAAAGCTGCCACCGTCGAAAAGTGCGGCAGCTGCGGCCATGTGATTCAGTCAGCCGCCAAGTTCTGCCCGGAGTGCGGGCAAAAATTGGCTGCTTAATCGCTATTCGTTGTCGTTATTTTGGTGCTTCGGCTGCGCCAATTTCAAAATTTGCTCCAAGATCTTACCGTTTTGAACATGAAGTTTAACGAGTTTTGGATCGGCTTTAACCTCATAAACACCCGGGCTGCCTGGGTCGTACACGTTATCGGCCAACAGGTGATTTCTCTCCAAGTACTGAACGACAGAGTCGACCGTCACAAATTGATAGATGTCGGCTGGGCGAAAAACTTGATCAAAACAATTCAACAGATTTGAAGCATCCCACATGTGGCCGCCCCATGGTAAAATAGGTCCGCGCTTGACTGTACAAGCGATAGAATCGATGAACCCGGTCGCTCTCACTATAGTCGGCCGGTAATTCGTATTCCATAACTCCTTTTGAGAGGGGTAACGATTGACGATCGGCGTTCCGGGCGGGAGTTCAGCCGCCGCGATTAGCTCTAACGGCCACTGGTCAGAATTTTGATCGTTCATTTGCCAATGCAGAAAAAATGGGTCGGGCTTATTCAGATTGTCCGGCCTGCGAAATCGGAAGGGTACTGCGGCCACGTTGTACTTCGGTTCGTGAATCGCGTCGAATGCGATTTTCCTATTGTTATAGATGCTCATCAAACGAGATTGCAATTCCGGTGATGGGACAATTACGAGTGCCGAATCGTCACGAGGGTTGTAGACTTTAGTATCCCAAAAAAAGTGTGGGAACTTCTGATCGAAAATCTCCGAAGTACCGTAACGTTTACTTGTCTTGTTGCACTGTGCGAGTAAGTGCGAAATGTAGACCCAACTATTGGGGTTCGGATCACCGTATTTCGAGAGGTAGCCGTCATCGTGCTTCAGCAAAAGGCCCATATGCGAATAAATCAACGGCTTGTTTGAAAACAATTGATCGGGTAGTGGCTGGCTATTCTGATCGTTATTGGCATCGTAGCTTTGAACGGTGTTGTACAACTCGTATAAATATGTCTGGAGCGGTACGTTTGGGTCGTCTTTGAATACGCGCAATCCACTCATATTTTCGCCGCGACGAGCGACAAAAACCATTTGGATCTTTTCGCCCTTCGCGTTCATTCGCTTTTCGATATCGAGGACTTTATTGCGCACTAAATTCGCCATATATTCGGAGGCGAGCCACTTCGACTCCGTAACGTTCTCAAGGTAACAGCCACCGGCAAAAGCGAAAGTGCCGGAAATTAGTGTCAGAAGCGTTACAAGAAATATTGCTATTGATTTCAATTCCTACTCCTCTGGCTATTGGCGTTTGAATTCGACTAACCGCAGTATAACGATCTTCGACTTTGAGCGAAAGATGAGCTGAATTAATAACAGTGCCATTTATAAGGCTTACACATAAAAAAACCGCGCCACCAAAGGCGGCGCGGTCTCAAAGAATTTGCTTCTAAATGTCTGAACTTACTTGTGATAGTGGCGGAATGTATCTCGGCCAGCGCGGAATGCATCGCGTGAGCCGTTGTATAGATCCAATACGGCGCCCGAAACGGAGCCAGCCGAAACTTTGTAAGTTGCGACGCTAGCTTGCCCAACGGCGCGAATGTACGCATATGTTTTCGAAGCAGCTGTTTTCGATGCATTCACCGTCGATACGGCGCTTGCTTTTGTTTTGTCGTAAGTCGACACGGCGCTCGCCTTTACTTTGCCGAATGCTACCACAACAGAACCAGCCGAAACCGTATAGAGTTGGCCCGAGCCTTTCATGACTGTTTGAAGCGGTTGGCCTGAAACATCATTCATAACACCGCCAGACGCTTTCAATACGCGACCAGAGGCATCGATCGTCACTGTCATGCCTTCATCAGAGGCATTGAGAGCTCTTTTTGACTCACCTACAGGGTCTTGAATCGTGGCTAGAGAAGTGTCACCCGACATCACAAGCACGTGCCCGGTTGTCGTCAGAACCCACTTCGAAGCGGCTGCTGCATTGCCAACCGATTCTTGAGAAGCGAGGCTCGGATTTTGAATCACGAACACGCTGCCATTTGTCAGTTCCGTCGAGCCGGCGGTCAGTGCGCCGCTAGTCGACAATGCAATTTGACCCGAGGTATTCACTACGAGCACCAATGAGTTTCTGATAGCGTCGTACGAACCTCCCGAGATATCCGAACTCCCTTGGCTTGACCCCTGAAGCGCGCCGACAGTGGCAAATGCCATGCTTGCGGCTAATGTCACGGCAGCAACCGTGAGTGCTTTCTTCATCATCCTAGTCCTCCTTTGTGCCGGCGGACCTGAATAATTGGCGCGCTCGGCGGTTATTGTTCATTTATCTTTATTTAAATTTCATTACGAAATCTTGACGCCGGATAGTAGGTGACTCACTGCGAACAGCACAACAGTAAATGCGCAGTTTGAAATCTTTTCCCGCAGATTCGTTCTGTGCTATTGTCATTTTTTATGGCTGAAATTAAAAACAAGTTCCCCGAGAACGTGGCGGGCAAATATTACGTGGATCGCGAGTGTATATCTTGCGATGCTTGCTACATGGCCGCGCCTCAAAACTTCGCGATGAACGAAGATGACGGCCATGCCTATGTTAAGAAGCAGCCCGAAGGCTCGGTTGAAGAAGATCAATGTCGGGATGCGATGGAAGGCTGCCCCGTCTTTGCCATCGGTAACGACGGTGCAACGAAGTAGGGTGAAAATTCAATGAGTTTTGAACAAGAAGTGCGTCGGCGGCGGACGTTTGCGATTATTTCGCATCCCGATGCCGGTAAGACGACCATCACTGAAAAAATATTGTATCTCGGCCGCGTGATTCGCGAAGCCGGTGAAGTGCACGGCAAAGCCGGCAAAAAGGCGGTGACATCCGACTGGATGACAATGGAGCGCGAGCGCGGCGTTTCAATCACCTCATCTGTCATGCAGTTCGACTACAATGGCTTTCGCGTCAATCTACTCGATACGCCCGGCCACAAAGATTTCGGCGAAGACACATATCGAACGTTGATTGCGGCAGATAGCGCGGCGATGCTGATCGATGCCGGTAAAGGTGTTGAAGAGCGAACACGTAAATTGTTCGAGGTTTGTCATCTTAGACAAATTCCCATCTACACCTTTGCCAATAAAATGGATCGCGAAGGGCGCGAACCGTTGGAACTGATCGACGACGTTGAGAATACACTGGGTTTGAGTTGCTATCCGGTCACCTGGCCGATCGGTATGGGCGACCGGTTTCGCGGGCTCTATCATCGGCTCGATAAAAAATTGTATTTGTACACCCGCGGTGAAGAGGCGGCTCAGATCATCGGCGTCGATGGAATTCGTGACCCCAAAATCGCCGAACACGTTCAGCCTGAACTACGTGAGAAGTTTATCGAAGATTTGGAATTGCTCGACGGCGCCCTCCCTGAGTGGAATCAAAGCGAATTTTTGAAGGGCAAAATCACGCCGATGACCTTCGGCAGCGCCAAATACAATTGGGGAGTGGATTTGTTTTTGAACCTGTATTCAAAGTATTCTCCCGAACCGATGCCGCGGCAATCGAACGCCGGTGAAGTGAGCCCGCTAAATAAAAGCTTTTCGGGTTTCGTTTTTAAAATTCAGGCCAATATGGATCGCCGACACCGCGACCGGGTCGCGTTCGTTCGCATTTGTTCCGGTCGTTTTGAGCGAGGCATGAAAGTGTGGCACGAGCGCCTTCAGCGGGAGTTGCGTCTCGCGTATGCCAATACTTTCATGGCGCGCGACCGTGAGACAGTTGATGAAGCTTATGCTGGCGACATCGTCGGCATTATCGATACGGGCAATTTTCAGATCGGTGATACGATCACCGACGGCAAAAGACTGGTATTTGACGAGATGCCGCGGTTTAGCCCCGAATGCTTCGGGCGGCTCTCGATTAAAGATCCGCTCAAGCGTAAACAGATGCAAAAAGCTGTTGGGCAGCTGGCCGAAGAAGGCACTGTTCAGATTTTCGTTGATCCGCGCGTCGGCGAGCAAGATCCCGTTTTAGGCGTCGTTGGCGAGCTTCAATTCGATGTTTTGCTTTATCGTCTGAACGACGAGTACAACCTCGATGTGAAGCTCGAGCGTTTGCCACTCGGAGTTGCACGCTGGCCGCGCCACAAAGAAACGGGCCGTCGGCCGCAAGCCATCAATGGCGGTTCCATCGTGTATCAAGACGCGAAAGGTAAGCCGGTCATTTTGCTGCAAAAAGAATGGGATTTGAATTGGCTGATCAAAGAAAATCCAGATCTTGAATTCGGTTTCACCGGCGCATGATTAAGGCCCATCGACGCGATTGACGAATAGGCGGCGAACGAGCAGAATCTCCGCTCGGGGGAAAACATGTCTAAGGCAGAGCACTATTGTTCGCACGTCGTGCTGACGTCGCATCCCAGTCAGATTTTCACGAAATCAATTCCTGTACAGTGGGGGGCACGATCCGCCCGTGAGCGAGGCCCAGTCGTTGCCTCGTTAACCGACATGACAGCGCGTAACGCCATCGGCACGCACGGTGGTGCGTATTCTGTCTATCGCGCGCTCGCCACAAGTGCCGGTCGACTCCGTACGATATTCCGTCCTGATCTCACGAACACGGCACCGGCTGAACGGATTGGGCCATTTCCCTCTTGGTCGGCCGCCGATAAAATTGTGGCGCTCGACCCATGGGGCGCGAACGTTCACGATGACTTTCGCGAATTCTTCAAGCGAGGGTATGATATTCGACCTTCGATTGCAGTGACGAAAGCCCATATTCACATGCCTGAAATTGCCGAAGCCATAGCCACTGGCCGGCTTCGCGCCGACGGGGTGATCGTGCGAAAACGCGGTGATGTGGTCGTGACAAAGGTGGCTCTTGAGCCGGTTTGGTTTTTACCGGGCATCGCGGCTCGCTTCAATGTCAGCGAGTCGGAATTGCGGCGCGGGCTTTTTCAATACACAGGGGGGATGTTCCCCGAGCTTGTGACAAGACCCGATCTCAAAGTGTTTTTACCGCCGATCGGTGGAATGACGGCCTATGTGTTCGGACCTCTCCGGTATGTCGCTGATATTCGAAAGCCGTTGACGTGCCGGGTTCATGACGAGTGCAACGGCTCAGACGTGTTCGGCTCAGACATTTGCACGTGCCGGCCGTATCTCGTTCACGGTATTGAAGAGGCGATTAAATCGGCCCAAGCGGGTGGATCTGGCCTCATCGTCTATTTTCGCAAAGAGGGGCGTGCGCTCGGCGAAGTGACTAAATTTCTGGTCTACAATGCGCGCAAACGGCAAAAAGGCGGCGACACCGCGGCTGAGTATTTTCATCGTACCGAATGTGTCGCGGGTGTGCAGGATATGCGCTTTCAGCAAATCATGCCCGATGTTCTTCATTGGTTTGGTATTCAGCGCATCGACCGTTTCATTTCGATGAGCGATATGAAATACGACGCGATTGTTAAAAGCGGCATTCATATTTTGGAGCGAGTTCCGATCCCCGACGATTTGGTCCCGGACGATGCGAAAGTCGAAATGGAAGCGAAGAAGGCGGCCGGGTATTACACTCCGACACGAGTGAAGTCGAAACGCGCGCTGAAACGTGTGAGAGGGCGCCGTCTCAATGAGTGAAGCGGATTTTATCTTATCGGCTCAAGCCGTCCGCGAGCGCAGCAAAGAGATTCTCGAGCTGAATCGTGATGGTCGTGGTGAATTCATCGTGCACATGGATCGTATTCATTCTGTGGCGAAGTTCGTGGTGCGCGTGATCAAAGAACGATTTGACGATCTAGATATTCCGTATCATTCACGGTTCAACCATTTTCAAGTCGGTGGGGTCGATCGCGAAAGGTCTCTCGACAAAGCTATCGCGCAACTGCCACCGGATGAACGGGCGCGAACTAAAATCGATTTAGCTGTGACGAGCGTATTACTTGATGCAGGCGCCGGCAATGAATGGACGTACACCGAAAACGGTCATTTGTATTCGCGGTCTGAAGGGCTCGCGGTGGCGAGCTATAACATGTTTACGGCGGGAGCATTTTCATCGTCGCGCACGCGGCCATTGATTGCGGATGCGTCGGGGCTTATGCAAATCACCGAAGAACATATTCGAGACGGGTTTCAAGTGTCGGTGAGTAATCCGTTGCTCGGTACGGCCGGCAGGGCCGAACTCTTGCATCGACTTGGCAAAGCCATCGAAATTGAATCGGATTATTTCGCCGGGCCGGAATATCATCGGCCGGGTTTTATTCTCGATTATTTTTTGCGGATGAGCCCCGATCGCGTGATCAAGGCAGGTGAATTGCTCAAGGTCGTATTGCGCGGTTTCGGACCGATTTGGCCGGGGCGGATATCAGTCGAAGATCGTATGGGTGCGGTGAACCTTGGCGATACGTGGCGCCATCCGATTGGGCTTGTGCCGCTCCATAAGTTATCACAGTGGATGACCTACTCACTTCTTACGCCGTTCGAAGAGTCCGGTTTTAGGATCGTTGATTTAAACGAGCTCACGGGCCTTGCTGAATATCGCAATGGCGGCCTCATGATCGACTCCGGCCTCATCGAGCCCCGCGAAGATTATCAAGGGCGACCTGTACATCCCGATTCAAAAGTCATTGTCGAGTGGCGCGCGCTCACAGTGGCGCTTCTTGACGAGATCGCCGAGCATGTTCGTGAAATTTTAGAAGTGACGGCCGAACAATTGCCGCTGGCCAAAGTTTTAGAAGGCGGCACGTGGTGGGCCGGGCGAAAACTTGCTTTTGATAAACGGGGCGGGCGACCGCCTTTCGACATTATAAGTGACGGAACAGTGTTTTAAAGCGCGAAGCAGGCAAAGCGGCGCGAAGGAGTTCAATATGGCGCGAGTAAGTTTGAAAAACGGCAAGACGAAAATGGCAAATCTGACGGTGATTCAACATCCGTTGGCCCAAGATAAACTGTGGCACCTGCGCGACAAACGCACGACACCAAATAACTTTCGCCGGTTGATCGGCGAAATCAGCCAAATTTTGGCTTATGAAATCACTCGAGATCTCAAGACGAAAGGTGCGCGAGTCGTCACTCCGATTCAAGCCACAACCGGCAAAAAAATTGTTGAACCGATGGCTCTGGTGCCGATCATGCGTGCGGGGCAAGCGATGCTCGACGGGATGCTCGAACTTTTACCAAATTGCGCCGTCGGTCACATCGGTATTTATCGCGATAAATTCGTTAACAACACGGTCGAATATTATTTTCGCCTGCCGAAAGGGATTAGCGGCATGCGAGTCGCTGTTTTAGATCCAATGCTTGCGACGGGGGACACGGCGATTGCCGCCATCACTCGTCTGAAGGAATACCGTGTGGGTCCGATCACTTTTGCGTGCATCCTTTCAGCCAAAAAAGGGCTAGATCGGTTACGAGCTGCGCATCCCGATGTTGAAATATTCACCTTGAGTGTCGAGCCGTTGCTCAATTCGCATGGGTATATTGTGCCGGGCCTTGGTGACGCCGGTGACCGGATTTACGGAACGCTCGAGTGATGGTTGGGGTCGCGCTATGACTGTGATCGCCGTTGCAGGCGGCAGCGGCTCGGGCAAAACCACCCTCGCTCGTGCCTTGGCCGAAGCGCTCGCGGCTCATGGCCGCGCCTTTATACTTGAACAAGACTGCTATTATCGCGATCAGAGTGCCAGATTCGATCAAGATGGTGGGCAAGTGAACTTTGATCATCCCGACTCGATTGATTGGCCCCTTCTCGCTTCGCATATCCAATCACTGAAATCCGGCCAATCGGTGAATCGCCCAACTTACGATTTTTCGACGCACACAAGACGACGAGAAACGGTGAGGGTCGACCCGCCCGATTATTTAATTCTCGACGGAATTTTAATTCTTGTACAAGAAGATTTACGGTGTGAATTCAACTACAAGATTTTTGTCGACACCTCCGAAAACGTTCGATTTCAACGCCGACTCGAACGCGACGTTCGTGAACGCGGGCGCACTCCAGAAGGAGTGAAGGCGCAGTTTTACAGCCAAGTGAAACCGATGCACGACTTGTTCGTGGCGCCAAGTTGTCAGCACGCCGATATACTCATTTCTGAGTCCGGTGCTGGGCCGGCGGACATTGCAATGAATGTCCGCCGAATTGTCGAGACAATTATTTCGGGCTCTGATCGACGGCGATCAAACCATTGAGCGTTTCGAGTTGATTGTCGAGATCCAGCAGTTGAGTGTGGGCCGTTTGCCAATCATTCGTGTAATGCTGAAGTTCAGCTTCTTCGGCCAGTTTGTCTTGCTCAACTTCGTCAGTGCTCATGTTTTTGAACGACTGTAGCTCTTCATGACGCTTAAAATTGCTCCAGACTTTGTAAATGGCAATCGGCACGGCCGCGACCCAAATTGAACGGCGAACGACCGCTTTGCCAAGTAACGGATACTTTTCAAGAAACTGAACGAGAGCCGAGTCAGCAAATCGTGAAAAAAGTCTCGGTACTAACTGAAAATCAGTACCGTAGCCGATGCTGCCAGCCGCTCCGCCGACAACACTTGCATAGGCCCACGGATGCTCGGCTTCAATTATGCTCCGGGGTTTGAAGCTCGAGCGATCCGAATTCTGGTAGTCTTCGATAAAAGTAAGATCGTCGCTTAAAACATTCATGGCACTTTTATCGTAATTCACACGCTCAACCAGTTTCGTACGCCGCAGTTCGAGCTCGTCGGTCCGCTCTCGAACCTGTTGAATGGTCGCATTTTGGGTCAATGGAGTCGGTAGAGGTTGTAGGTTTGTAGACGCGGCCAAACTCATGCTTGACCAAGCTACAGCGGAAATACCAATAGAAATAACGATTACAAATTTCATTTTACTTACTCCTTTATCATAGATTTAAGCGGTGAATATTGGGCTTGCGCCGAGTAGTGCGCTTGGTTGAATCGGTCGAATGAATCGTACGGCCGAAGTTGAGCGTCGAGATTGGTGATTTCTGTGTCGAGCTGGCCAATTTGGCCAACTAAATTCGTTTCTGTGTGTCGGATCTGAACATAAAGTGACTCTTTATCCGTAGAATTCAATACTTGTTCGATCGGATAATAGTATTTAAGTCCATCGACGTAAATGTAATAAGCGGCAACCCCGAGGCCTACAACCGCGGGTGTGACTTTCGCGAGCTTCCAAAACGTTGTGTCTGGCAAAAGTGCGAATCGACTGACAGCCCACGCGCCGCCAGCCGATATACCGGCGCCGCTGCTGGCGGCAATCGTCGCATGAACGGCTGCGAGCTTAGCGACTTCTCCTAGCACTGTTGGGTTCTTACCCGTCCAATAGTCGACGAGCGTTTTCACTTGAACGCGGCAGGCGTCGAGCTCTTGTTCGGCTGCTGTCCGTTGATCTTTAATTTGCTGGCGCTCGATTCGTAGCTTCGCGACTTGGTCCGTCGTGAGCACATTGTTGGCGGTTATTATCGTCGCCTGTGCAATCGCCGTATTCGCCATCGCTGCTACTGATAGCACGACTATCAATTCTAGCATTGTGCGCATATCCCCTCCGTCAAAATTTCGTGCGTACGGGTAGCATTGCTTAGCCGCCTCGCACTGTTGAGCGCTGGACTATACTGAATGAGAAAATCAAATGGCAGAGAAAGATTTACAAAACACCGATTGCTTTGAGCCATTCATCGGTGGCTCGAACGAGCTTGCGGTTTTTAAGGTCGAAAAGCGCGATAGTGAGTTCAATCACTGCGCATTCTTCACCCTTCTCGTTGAGCATGCGTTGGCGAACGCGGCCGAATTTCGAATTGAACTCAAGAGTTTCGGATTCAACGGTGACGCGCTCCCGTAATTTGAGTTCACGTTTGTATTTTATTTCGAGACCTAGAATTGTTGGCCCGATTTTTTCTTTCTGAACTCGCTCAAGACCATATCCTCGAGCCGTTACGAATTCCCAGCGCGCTTGCTCGAACAATTGCAAATAGGTGGCGTGATTCATGTGCCCGAACGTATCGAGATGGGTTTCAAGAACGGTGAACTGCCAACTGAACTTTTTATTCGCTTGATCTGCCATAATAGAAGCATCGTCCTTCTTTCAGGGGCGGTGATTTAAGCAGCTGCCGCCGGATTTTTTGTAACCCTGTGAAGATAATAGAGGAGTGACAGGCCTGGCAACGCCAACAGCGCTGAAAAAATAAAAAATCCGCCGAAACCAAACACATCAACAAAATGCCCCGCTGTTGAAGAAATCAATACGCGTGGAATATTTACGAGAGACATGAATAAGGCATATTGCGTCGCCGTAAAATTGCGATTACTCAGTGTCGCGAGATATGCGATAAGCGCGGTCGCGTTCATGCCGGTTGAAAAGTCTTCGAAAAATACGACTGTGGCCAGCATCGGAATACTGTGCCCCATCACATTCAGTATTGCGAATGTGCAGGTCGAAAGAGCCTGCATCAACCCGAACAGAAACAGCGAACGGTAGACCCCAAGTCGAAGTATCAGGATGCCGCCGAGAAACCCGCCGACCGTAACGGAAATCGGTGTGAATGACTTGGCCACGACGCCGATTTCAACCGGGGTGAAGCCAAGATGTACATAAAAATTCGAAAACATATTCGCGGCCATCGCGTCGCCGAGCTTGTAGAGCAAAATAAAACACAAAATCACAATCGCGTGATCGCGCTCAAAAAACTCGCGAAACGGGAGCCAAACCGCCTGTTTGAGTGTTCGCGGCACATGTTCAACCGTAGGTTCGTCCGCGAAAACGGACGTAATAAGCCCGACCACGGCGCCGAACGACACAATCCGAAAAACGGAATTCCAGCTCATGTGACCTGCCAGAATAACGGCAAGCCCGCCCGTGATCCACATCGCCACCCTATAGCCCATGTTGTAATACGAGGCGCCAAGACCGATCTCTTCGTCGGGCAAAATCTCGCGCCGATACGCATCGACGACCGTGTCCTGGCTGGCGCTCATGAAGGCGAGAATAAGTGCGCCCGCCATCATCCACTTTGTTTGCTTGATCGGGTCGAGCATCGACATCAGCCAAATCGCGCCAAAAACGCCGATCTGCGTGACGATCAGCCAGCCGCGACGCCGGCCCATGCCAAGAATTTTATAGCGGTCCAAAAGCGGCGACCAAAGAAATTTTAAACTGTAAGGCAAACCTATCAGTGCAATGGTGCCGACAAGTACGTTGCTCGCTCCGCGGTAGGCGAACCAAAGTTGAAGCGTGCGAGAGGTGAGGAGCAGCGGTAAGCCCGAAGAAAAGCCAAGCAGCAAATTGACGAGCATGTTCTTTTTCGAAAGTAAGTTTAAAAACTCGCGCGCCGATTTAATCCCCATGATTTCAATGGTCGCTTGCGCTTTAGCGAAGAGTCAATCATGATTATCAAATGGTATCGGTACTCACCCGCGAACAAGCGCTCAAAAAATTAGAAGAATTGAGCGGTCTTCGCGCATACCCGGCGATGTATTCATCGATCTACGGAGGCATTGTAACCGACCCGGCGTTGATGGTTTTGCCGCTCGACGATCACATGGTTCATCGTGGCGATGGAATTTTTGAAGCCATTCGGTCAACGCAAAACGGGTTTTATCTGTTGCAAGAACATCTCGCGCGCCTTGAGAAATCCGCTGCGATGATCGGGCTTGCGGTGCCGACGTCCAATATCGCGCAGATTGCGGCCGAGTTGCACCGTGTAGCGAATGTCGAGCGGGGGATGCTCCGTATTTTTGTGAGTCGCGGGCTGGGTGATTTTTCGCCGAACCCATACGCTACTTCGGGCAGCCAGCTGTACATGATCTTGACCGCATCGCCTGCGGCCGCGGCGGAGAAGTATGAGAAAGGCGCACGCCTTTGCTTTTCGGATGTGGCCGTCAAACCCGGCGCATTTTCGAAAGTAAAAAGCTGTAATTATTTACCGAACGTGATGATGAAGAAAGAAGCGATCGACCGCCGGTACGACTTCGCCATTAGTCGCACCGATAAACGACAGATCGCTGAAGGCCCGACTGAAAATATACTGGTATGGTTGAAAAACGGTGACTTGGTCGCGCCAAAATTCGATTACACTTTGCGAGGTACCACACTCGTTCGAATTTTGGAATTGGCCCGCGCGAATCGCGAACAGCTTTTGCGCGACAACCTTGTGGTCGCCGCGATCGATACGCGCGATATACATGAAGAAGATTTATATACGGCTAAAGAAGTGATGATGGTCGGTACAACTCTTGAAGTAATGCCGGTCACTGAAATTGAAATTCAGAAAATTTCGAACGGTAAAGTTGGTTTGCTCGCGCGCCGATTGCGCCAAATGCTTCAACAGGACATCGAACGTTCATCAGTTGGACTCTAATCCGTTGCGATGTGAATGCCCCCGCGCTGCACTGGAAAATATTGCACATTGATAACAGCCCAGCGTTCAGCGATAACTTCACCATCCGTTAAGAAAACTTAAGGAGGGTGAGGTGAAAGCTTCATACGGTAAAGGAATTCTGAAGTGGGCTGTCGTTGTTGGGGTGCTTTTTGTTGAACCAGCGATTGCGCAATCGATTGTTGTTTGCACTGGAGCCGGGGGCAGCATTGAGGTGGATCAGGCGGGCGGCCCGAACGGCCCGATAAGTATGACCATCCGTAGTTCCGCTCTCATCCAAAATATTATCGCGAGCGGGTTTATCAGCGAATCGGATCTCAATGCTAGAGGCGACATGGTTATACCGATGAACGAAATCAATTGGGGGCATAAAGATTCGCGCTACTTCTCTCTCGATGCGGACGGCATGGGTGGATATATTTTTACGGTTCGCTACGGTGACGGTCGAATGCTGGGCCGCGTGCTCGCGAACTTTCATTTTATGAAAGCAAATTGCCAAGTGCACCTCTAGACCAAGTCAGGGCGAGTGTAGGCTGCACCTTTTCTCATCGCTTGCGGCGAGGTTTCAATTTACTGAGTAATCTGCTCATATTTTTTCTATTGTTCATTCCCTTCTTGATTGCAATTCATCGACCGCCTAGACTCGGGTGTGGTGGGCAATATCAGTTTAATCGAAATTTTGGCGAAGCTCGGGGTGGAGTTCATTCCGTTCCTATTTGCGCTGTGTTTTCACGAGTACGCCCACGCCTATATAGCTAAACGTCGCGGTGATAATACCGCGCAATTGATGGGGCGTCTGACGCTCAACCCGTTCGCCCATTCCGATTTGATCGGGACATGGGTCTTGCCGATTGCCGGTATATTGGCCGGTCTCGGCGGTTTTAATGGTGGCGCGGGGTTTATTTTCGGCTGGGCCAAGCCCGTGCCAGTGAATTCGCGTAATTTCAAACGCCCCCGTGAAGACATGTTTTGGGTGGCCTTTGCCGGGCCATTGTCGAACTTGCTTTTGGCTGCAGTCGCGATCGTTCTGTATATCATACTGGGCGTTGCCGTGCATGACCCGAGCCTGCTCGATGCGATCGAGACCATGTTATCCCATTTTGTTCTGATCAATATGCTATTGGCCGTTTTCAATTTGATCCCGCTCTATCCTCTCGACGGTGCCAAAATTTTAGAGCGTTTTGTACCGTACTCTTGGAGCCGGTTTCTTGAAGAGCACCAGAACATGTTGCAAATTTTGCTCATCGTCTTTTTCATCGCGGGCGGGTTTCAGGTTTTGGCCATTCCCATAGACTGGATGACAAATACGATGTTCCGCGTCATTTCGGCTATTTTATCGCCGCTTCTTTGATTCAAAGTTGATTGAATCACTCGACCTTAGTTTAATTTCGCTATGGGTGTTGTTATTCATATCGACCGCTTTTCGGGGCCGCTCGCGCTGCTTCTTCATCTGATTCGCCAAGAAGAGATGGATATTTTTGATATCAATATCCACGAGATCACGCGGCAGTATTTAGATTCGATCAAAACGATGAAAAAAATGAATCTCGAAGTGGCGGGCGATTTTATCGCCATGGCTGCGACGCTGATTCAAATCAAGTCACGCATGTTGCTGCCTCAATATAACGAAGAGGGCGAGGTCGTTGAAGAGGCGGATCCGCGGCGAGATTTGGTCCGTCGCCTGATGGAGTATCAAGCGTATCAGGACGCCGGCCATAACTTGTATAAGCGCTCACTTCTCGGTCGTGACGTGTGGGCGCGCGGTTCGCGCGAAGAGTTCGACGTAAAAGACGATTCGATCGCCATGGACGAAGACAATGCGCTTTATTCTTTGATTGCGGTTTATCGCTCAATCATGAAAAAGGCCAAAAAGGCCGTGCACCGTGTAGGGGTCAGTTTGCAATCGATCGCCGATCGTGTGCGTGAACTGGCGGGGCGTTTGCGCGTCGGTGAAACGGCGACGCTTTCGGGTCTTGTCGGGGTGAGCGGCGACGGCGCAATGGCTGGCACTCTGGCATTGGATCAAACTCGTGATCGACTTCTGATCACGTTTTTGTCGCTTCTTGAACTCGCGAAAATGGGGTTTGTGCATCTCTTTCAAAGCGACACGTTTTCTGATATTCACATCGAAACAAAAGCGCCGATTGATACGGCCGCCATTTCGCAAATGGAGAACTACGATTCACAAGCCACGGCCTTGAATACTTCGGCTGAAATCTGGCTCAGCGACAGCGATCGTGAAAATGTCGAAGAAGCTCAGATGGAATTGACCACTCAAACAAATGTCGCGAGCCAGGAGCCGGCGATTGATGCGGCCACCGATGCTGAAATCGATGCCGCGATTCATGAAATCGATCAGGAGCAACAGGCATGAATGATGAAAACGAAAAAAATGAAACTGAATTAGAAGAAAATGAAAATGAAAATGAGTCAGAGGCAGTCAGCTTGCAATCTGCTGAAGCCAGTGAAGCCGCCGATGAGTTGTCATCATTTGATGCAGCCGATATTGAACAGGTCGAGCAGTTGGGTGAAGCTGAAATTGCCGCGATCGTCGAAGCTCAGCTATTTGCGACCGACAAACCGCAGTCCATCGCGGTTTTGAAGACGGCGTTTCAAGGTACAACCGTGCGCGCCGCCGATATTCGCGCGGCGATCGAACGGTTACAACTCGAGTATTCGAATCCGAATCGTGGAGTGTATATCGAAGAAGTGACGGGTGCGTACCAGCTGCGCTCGAAGCCCGAACTGCAAAAATATTTGCACCGTATGCTCAAAATGCGGCCGTTTCGGCTCTCGGGGCCGGCGCTCGAAGTCTTATCGATTGTGGCTTACAAACAGCCTTGCACAAAAGCCATGGTCGATGAAGTTCGCGGAGTTGAATCGGGCCACCTCATGCGCGCGCTTTTAGATCGTGGTCTCATTCATTTCGGCGAAAAAAGTGAACTGCCCGGCCGGCCGATGTATTACGAAACAACGCGACGGTTTCTTGAGGTTTTTGGTCTGCGCAATATTCAAGAGCTGCCGGCGCTTCATGAAATCGATCAGCTCATCCCTGAAGGCATCGGCGACGAGACCGTGCAAGCGCCTCAGCTGGCGGATTTGACCGGCGAACTCTCGACAGAAGTCACGGCGAAAACGTATTCTGAAAACGAAGACGAGCTGACGGATATTTCAGCCGAGTTAAGAACGATCGATACGACCAGCGAATTTTTCGAAGAAGAGCGGCGCCGCGCGCGAGAAAAACGCGATGCCGAGCGCGCGCAAGATATTCGCGAACGGTTGACCGTCGGTGAAGCGGTTGATCACAAAGATCAGAGCTGGCTGGCGCGATATGAAAGTGCAAACTCCGCCGAATCACCTGTAGAGGCCAATGTTGAACCATCAGACGCTCCCGCAGAGCGCGGTTCAGGCACCGATGCGCCACCAGTGGCTTAAAGTTTTTTTATCGATCTTCGCGGTTTGGCATATATTTTCGATTTTCGTTTTGCCGGATCCCGATAGCATCGTGTACCGGCATCTTACGCGATCGGTAGTGCCGTACGGTAACCTTATTGGCTTTAACAACACTTGGCGTTTTTTCTCGCCGAATCCTCTCATCCGTCTGCTTGAGTATGACGTTTTCACCCGCGACTCGAGCGGCAATCTTCGTCTGCTCACGAGCGGGCGCTACCCGAGGCGGCTCGAACATGAAGGCAATCGCGAGGTGTACAACCGTAAGCTCAATAGCGGGATGTTTCTAATGATTCAAAACAAAGTGCCGGTCACGATCGGTCGCGTTTTGTGCCGCCAATATGCGAATGCGGATACGATCGCCATTTATTTGCGCGGGCGAGTCTTCCCCGAAATCGAAAAGGCGGATCTCGCTTATGAAGGTCAGCACGTGACGAACTTGGGCGAGGTGGTGAGACAATACATGTTTGATATTCATTGCGCTGATGTTCGGTCAGGCGTCGGCGGGAGTGGCGGGGCATGAACGCGCTTTTGGCGATCGTAGGACGTAAAGTCAAAGTCGCGATTGCGTCGTGGGATAACTTCTTTTTTTCAACTCTTGATCTTTACAATGTGTCATTGTTTCGATGTCTGTTCGGGATTGCGCTGTTTTTTATGTACCTCGAGCGCGACAATGCAGCCGGTCTCTTTTTTATGAATCACGGGATTATCCCCGTCCACCAAGCATTGGCCATCATACCCGAAGGCTACAAACCGGTGATCGCGCTTTTTCTGCAAACCGATCGCGGCATTCAGGTGCAATTGATAGCGCATCTCGTGCTCATCGCGCTTTTCGCCGTCGGCGCATTTGGCCGATCGCTCACGTGGCTTCTTTTTTTGGTGAATCTCGGTTTGAATCAGCGTGACTTTTCGATCGTATACGGCGCCGACTTGTTTGCTAATTGCTGGCTTTTTTATTTGTGTTTCGTCGACCACAACCGGTATTTTTCAATTTGGAACGTACTGAAGAGCAGTCGAAGGCCCAGCAAAGAGAACGACGACTCGGGGATGAGCGACATCGTGTCATCATTCGGCGTGCGTCTTTTGCAAATTCAGCTTTGCGTTTCGTATGCCTTCACCGGTTTTGAAAAACTCAAAGGTCTTCGTTGGTGGGAAGGCACGGCCGTCTGGTACGTCATCGGTATGGAAGACCTCATCCCGCACGATTTGGCTTTTATGAAGCATTTTCCGATGACGGTCGGGCTTCTTTCGATGGCCACAATCATTTTTGAGGTCTATTTTATTTTTGCCGTGTGGAGCAAGCGATTGCGTTACCCGTGGCTCTTCGCCGGGTTTTGCTTTCATCTCGGAACCGCTGTGTTTATGGGGCTTTGGTATTTCTTTCTTGTTATGGTGACTCCGTATATTTTGTTTCTGCCGAATGTCCGAAATGCAGTCGCAGCGGCTTGGAAGGTTGAGAGGCCGTATGATTTACCTTAAATATGTTCCGAAAAATTGGCTCAGTCGTGTGGTGGGCCGGGCGACGCAGCTCGAGCAACCAACATGGCTCACTCAGCGCGCACGCGATGTTTTTGTGAAGTATTACGGCATCAATATGAACGAGGCGGAACACCCAATCGAATTTTACCAAAATATCGGCGAAGTTTTCACCCGGCGAATAAAAGTTGAATTGCGCCCCATCGGCGACGGCGTTGTACATCCGTGTGATGGGCGCCTGACAACCGTCGAAACGATCGAGGGCGAAACACTTCTTCAAGCCAAGAGGATTCGCTATCCGCTCGAGACACTGGTGAATGCGCCGGTTTCAAGTGAGTTTATCGGGGGGGTGGCTTTTACTTATTATTTATGTCCGACGGATTATCACCGCGTGCACGCACCAGTTTCAGCGAATGTAACAAGCCTGACGCATGTTCCGGGAACACTTTGGCCAGTGAATGAAAAAAGTGTTTTGAAGGTACCGAAATTATTCGCGATCAATGAGCGTCTTGTATTCGATTTGACGACCCCGCATGGTCGGATTTTTTTGGTTATGGTCGGCGCGACCAATGTCGGTCGGATGTCGGTGAGTTTTGATCCAAATATAGTGACGAATTCGGCCGGTCGAAAGTCGATTCAGAAATTCAACTATAATCCCGCCGTTCATGTTGAAAAAGGCGATGAGCTTGGCACTTTTCACATGGGCAGTACGGTAATTGTTATTTATCCCCCGCAGTTTTTGAAAAGTCAGCCCCACAAAGGGCCTGTGAAAATGGGTGAATCGGTCTAAAGAGTCAAAATCGTTACTCAAGTTGAGACGGTAAAACGACGATGACCTTCAAGAACGACTTGGAGGTCAACATGAAAAAATGGATTTTTTGCGCCGGCGGCTTTTGTTTTCTAATTCTTCTAACTGGATGCGGCTCGAGCTTACAAAACTTGGCCGAGCAAATTCTCTACCCGTACCAGTCGACGAACAGCCAATTTAAGACTCCGACGACTCCCCCTAGTGGCCTCGGCGAAGTGACGTTTGACTTCAAAGATCAATCGAATCAACCAGTGCATATTGTGGCGTGGACGTATCAACCACCGAATGGCTCGAATAAGACGGTTGTCTACTTTCACGGCAATGCCGAAAATCTCGATGCACTTTGGGTCTCGAATTTTCTGACGGTCATGCAAGAATTCAAAACCAATTATATCGTCATTGATTATCCCTCTTACGGGCTGAGCACGGGAACGCCAAATCAATATACCTTGGTGACGGCTGCGGACAAAGCGATCGAATGGGCCAAACAGACGTACCCGAATAATCAGATTATCGTATGGGGCCGCTCACTTGGTTGTGGCGTGGCGACACTGGCGACCGGGCAGGAGCAAAGTCTTGTGTCGAAGCTCGCTTTAACAAGTGCGTGGACGAATTTCTTGGCGGTGGCGGAGAGTGTAACAAGCTTAGCAAGTGACCTACCGCAAAGTTGGGTCAGTCAAAACAATTACGACTCGGCCTCGGTGGCGCCATCGATTCACCTACCGGTTTTAATGCAACACGGGACGGCCGACACGACGATACCTTTCACATTCGGTCAGCAACTGAAGACGGACTTTACATCCTCACCATCAGTCACATTCGACGCCGAGCAGGGCCTCAACCATAATAACATGTTCACGAGCCCGACCGTCTGGCAACAGCTGAATTCATTTATTAATGGGAATTAAACGTCTCGATTGAAGTGGCGTGCCGGCTACCAGCGATGGTAAGCCGGGTGGCCTTCGCGAACGGCTACAAAAAGACCCCGACATTTCGCCGTCACGACACGCTCCTGTGTGGGGCCGGATGACAACGTGTACAGTTCACCTTCAACCCAGGCGCGATCTTCTTTCACGTATTCCACGACGCGCGCGGTGAGGTGGAGCGGCTTGTCCACGGGAGTGGGGCGTAGTAGTTGAATTCGATACTCGGCCGTCACGGTGCAGGGAGTTTTATCTATGTTCCATTTGTTTTTTAAGCACCAGGCCGCTGTCCAGTTGCAATGACAATCCAGAAGTGAACCGATAATCCCGCCGTTCAACATGCCGGGGAAGGCTTGGTGTTGAGGCTCCGGTTTAAAAGAGCAGATTACCTCGTTCCAATCTTCCTTGCTTGGGAAACTTCGAATGCGCAGCCCCTTGGCATTGGCGGGCCCGCAACCGAAGCATATACTTTTCGGCGCGAAATAGTCTTGCAGACTTTTACCCGATTCGAGAACAGCGGCGATTTCTCGAGCGATCATGACACCTCTTTGGCCTTCTTACTCGCATACGTCTCGCGTATAAACGAACGCGTGAACTTCAAAAACGCATCCGTTATGCCAAAGTACAGGGCTGAATTCAAGTATGTCCCTTTTTCCGATTCGCTTTCTTGCGAATGATAAATGCGCACGCACAGATTTTGATCAGGTGCGTTTACGTAAATCGAGCGAAAAAGGTAAAACATAGAACCGGGCTTGAGAGGTTGATTGGATTGAATAACGCAGCCGAATTCAGAAAGCTCGACGAGGTCGCATTCGCGTCCAATCTTGGCGTGGATGTGATCGTTTTTCCACGGAACATTATCGAAACGGTAGATGGTAAACGGGTTTCGCATCAAATGTGCGGCGACGTATAATAGCCGGCGCATTTCAGCCGGTTTGAAAGTAAGCGCCGCCACGGCAGGTTCGTTTAGAAGTTTGGAGACGTCGTCTTGCCGACTTTCGGCGGCTGTCACGATAATTTTCGGCCCGTCGGCGGGGCACGAGATATTTGCCTCTTTCAGAGCGTCTCTTAAGCCCGTAAGAAAGGACGGAACGTTATCCGGCAAAAGCGCCTGGTCGATGACGATGACTTCGAGCGACTGAATCGATTCAAGGTGGCTGCGTGAGTTGCTCAACATTTTGATATCGGGCGCGCGTAAGTTAATACGAATCAAACCGCTCGTTTCTTCGAGTATAAATTCGGCCGCGACCGTCCGACGAACACCGTCGGCGGATGCGAGGTCCATGTTTTTTCTCACGCGTTTTGAGTGCGGTATCAGGTACATAATCTCGGTGAGTTGATTTCGCGTGTCGCCGGCAAAAACATCGAGCCAACCTTGCGGCGTTGAAAATAACTTAACCGCGTCGTGGCCGAGAAGAAGTTGACCCTCTTCGGGAGCGGTTATCGGCATCTGCAGATTGAGATCTAAACCTATTAATAGCCCGACAATATCGGCATAAAAATCTTGCGGCACGGAGGGTGACGCCTTTTCGATGCGATTCTTCTTGTCGATGTAAGTTTTAAAAAAACTGTAATAGCTGTCATCCCAAACAACGTCGAGATTGCCGATTTCTTTTCGAGCGTATTCGTATATCGATCGCGCGGTATTTTCATCGGGATCGAGTACAACTAGCGTCTTTCTTTTTTTTTCTTCGTCCGAAAGAAAGATATTTTCGTGATTGAACTCGAACAATTTTGGATCGTTGTCGACAAATTGCTTGTGGGCGGTATCGCGCTGCAAATATTGTCGGAGCTCGCGATTGTTGGCTTTCGTCAAACCGAAAAACGCGAAATACACGAGGAACTCTCCTTCGCGATCGGGATGCGGTTCAGATCGGATCACTTTGCCGTAAAAGTCGAGAAGCGGCGCCTGCCCTGGAAAGCGAAAGTAAAAATGACCGCCGGTGCCCTCAGTCAACGGAACAGGATTGGCCATGGCAAAACCTTGATCGCAAAAGCGCTCCAAGTATACCCGCTTAGCGACCTCCACCTTTTCAAGTGTTTCTTGCACGAATAAAAAGCTAGGGCTTGGCTTTTTCGGGATTGCGAGCACAATTTCGAGCTTTTGCAGAAATATAAGGCGATCAAGCGGTAAGCACAAGAGATCGTCTATAAAAGGATGATTATACTCCGCCTTTTCGGCTGGGTCGTCTTCATATCTGAGTGCAATGAATTTCGGTCGATTGTCGGGTGGCCAGCGCTCGGCCTTCTTGAGAAGCGTCGCCGTCTTCGTCACCCATTTTCGCATCACATCGGGCTTTTGGTCGATCGGGCGAAAGATGATGAGGTCGACCGGATTCTTGGAATCTTCAACCGGTGCCTTTTCCTTTTTTTGAGTCTTACCCAGCCCTTTCGCGACATCGGCCGTATGGTCGGTGAGTTTCAGAACGTACGTCTTCTCGGTGGAGCGCCCTGAAACTTCAGCGACCCACAGCTCGTTTTTGTCTGACTGAAAGACAAACATATGCGGTTTATCGTTCGGTGCTTTCATTGCTTCGAGGGCGGATTTAAAAAGCGGACGGCATTTATCGAGAACGATGGTTTCAAGCGATACGCTTTTCGCTACAAGCTCCGTCACGGTGCGCCCGAATATTCTCGCGATGTTGACGCGCAGTATTTGACCGCTGGTCGCATCGATTTCGATTTCGGTTGTGCCATCTTGAAGCGCTGGCTCTTGCGCGAATGTCGCCTCGCCTAAATGTTGAACAACATCTGGCGGCAAACCTTCAAGATATTGAGTATGCTTGGGTTTTGCCACCGGCTTGAGAACGAGGCTTGAAAAAAAGTGGCGTTCGAACTCCCGAACATTCGGGAATTCTTTTACATCTTCGAGTTCCAGCTCACGCAGATATCGAAGCATCTCCTGGCGGATCTTAAGGTCGTCTTCGATGACAACGACTGTTCCGATCGGTCGCTCCTTGGCGCTAACTCGCGCGCGGCGAGGGTTTCACGCCGGCTTTTCACGCTTTTACGCTTACTTACAGCATACGGCCGATTACGGATAAAGTCTTGTTTCACGCCAGCCGTTCTCGACTTTGTGATAGGCGAGACGATCATGGAGTCGACCATCGCGGCCCGTCCATAGCTCGACGTACGTCGGCCGAATGAGATATCCGCCCCAATGCGGTGGGCACGGAATAATTTGATTGCGGTAGCGTTCGTCGGCAATGCGATACTCTTCTTCGAGTTGTTCGCGGCTCGCAACCGTTTCGGATTGTTTCGATATCCATTGGCTGAGTTGGCTCGCCCTTGGCCGAGTTGCCCAATAGCCTTCAGAATCGGCGCGCGAAGTTTTTTCGGCTTGGCCGATAATATGAACTTGGCGGTGAAGCGAATCCCAGAAAAAAAGTGCGGAGCAGCGCGGATCGTGCGCCAGGTTGCGGCCCTTTTGGCTTTCGTAATTGGTGTAAAACACAAGTCCTTCGGGGCCGAGAGATTTCATCAATACAACGCGTGCGCGCGGCACGCCGCTTGAATCGGTTGTCGAAAGAACGAATGCGTTGGGGTTTGGGAGCGACGTCGTCTTTGCGTCGTTGTACCATTGTCCGAGCGTTTGTAGAGGATCGATCACAGAATTTGCGCCTTTCGTGTGGACGTTAACCCATCCACGTCGTGTCTTTTTGCGACGCCCACTTCGTCGTGATTTTCTTTACATCCGACCACAAATCGAGACTATGCACTCCCGTGATGTCGCCTTGACCGAATTTAGATGCGGCTACTCCGCCAAACGAAAACGGCTCGCGCGGGACGGGTACTCCGATATTAACCCCGACCATTCCCGCTTTGCCGTATCGCGCGACATAATCGGCGATGCCGCCATTTTGCGTAAAGACCGACACCGCGTTGCCGTATATCGATGAGTTTTGAATTTTGAGCGCTTCAGCAAGCGATTCGCAGCGGACGATACTGAGAACGGGCCCGAATAATTCTTCGATCGCCGCCTGACTGCCGGGCTTCACGCGATCGAGAATGGTGGGCCCAAGCCAATTGCCGTTTTCATAAGGTTTCGGCACGCGCGGTTTTCGACCGTCGAGCACGAGGTGCGCGCCGTCTTTTTCGGCCTGCGCAATCGCCTTTTGCAATCTCGCCAATGACTCAGTTGAAATGATCGCGCCCATTCTCTCGCCGAGCGATATTTGTTTGGCTTCATCCACAATACCTGCCACGAGTTGATCGATTCGTTTTTCTTCAGCCGGCGAATGAGCGATTGCGCACAACACGCTCGCGGCCATGCAGCGTTGACCGGCACAACCGGTGAACGAATCGGCAACACCGCGAGATGTCAGTTCGTAATCCGCATCGGGCAACAAAAAGATGTGGTTTTTCGCTCCACCCAAGGCCAACACTCTTTTCATGCTGCGACTGCCGCGTTCGTAAACGGATTTCGCTACTTGAGTGGAGCCCACAAACCCGACAGCTGAAATAGTCGGATGATCGAGCAAAGCTTCGACCGTTTCGCGGCCACCGTGAGCGATTGAGAAAACTCCCGCAGGCAATGCGGCTCGAGTGAGTGCATCCGCGAGAAGGCGCGACGTGAGCGGGGTTTTGTCGGATGGCTTCCAGACAAAGCTGTTGCCGAGTGCAAGCGCGATCGGGATCATCCACATCGGCACCATGGCCGGGAAGTTAAACGGCGTAATGCCCGCGACGACGCCGAGAGGCTCGCGGCGATATTCGCAATAGACACCGCGCGAGACTTCGATTCGCCCGCCGATGTCGAGGTTCTGAAGCGACAGAGCGAATTCGGTGACTTCGATTCCTTTAAGTAATTCGGCTTCGGCTTCGGCCGGCGTTTTGCCGCATTCATTCGAAATGCATGCGGCGATTTCTTTGATTTCGTTTAAGAGGATCTCGCGAAAACGAAACAGCACCTGCGAACGCTCTTTAATCGGCGTTTCGCGCCAGGCGCGTTGGGCTTGAGCCGCTGCATCGATTACAGCATTTAGATCTTTTGGTGTACTCGAGTAGGCGCGGCCAATCACTTCATTGTTGTACGGGCTCACGACTTTGAATTCTTGGCCCGACGGTTTTTGCCACTGGCCATTACAAAAGTTCAGACATTCGATCATTTGCCGCTCAATAGTTTAAGTCCCTTACGGATAGCTTCGATTTCAGTAATGCCACTCTTTTCAGTGATTGTCTTGAGTAATTTTATATCGTTTTGTTGAAAGCGAAAAGTTTTAAGCAGTGTCGGAGATTTATGTTTGTGTCCGATTTCAGTTACCCATTGCATATACTGAGCGGCAGGTATCCCGTAAAACGGCTTTGTCGGATGTCCCTTGCGAATATCCTGAAGTATCTGTTTGATCGGATCGGGGAGAACAGTGGTGCGAATAAGTCGCGGTCTTTTTAATAGAATCGCGGGCAGTAATTCATAAATCCGCGGCTCAATTCGGCCGGCCCAAATGACGTCGGGCAAATCAGGGCGCCCCAAGTAAGGGTACGGTCGGTTAATGAATAAAAACCCATGTTTTTTAAAAAAACCGATCGTTCGGCGATAGCGCAGATCTTGCATATCTTTGCGTATTGCACGCAGGCGTTTTTTCGCTTCTTTGTAAATCAAATTGGGCTCGTTCATTTGATCAACTCCTGCAAATTGATTTTATATTTCATAAGGCTTTTGGAAGACTATGTAAATACATAAAAAACAGTTGTAAAAACAAATGGTTGTTATAGCTTAAGGCCGTGACGACGAAGATTAAAATTATTTTGGCCGGCGGCGGTCACGCCCATTTGCTTCTTTTAAAAAACTGGCCGGCGGCTGAGCGCCCGAATGTCGAAATCACGCTCATTTCCGAGTTCCCGACAGCCGTGTACTCGGGGATGGTGCCCGGTTACATCGCCGGCACATACACCCTAGACGAAATTCAGGTTGACCTTGCAAAGTTGGCGGCTGCGTGCAGAGTCAACTTTCTTCGCGCAGATATAACGGGGCTCGATCTGACGGCGCGTGAAGTGATCACGAACTCGGCGGGATCAATCAAGCGCGTTCCGTTCGACGTTTTGTCTCTCGACGTCGGCAGTCGGGCGGGTGTTTCACGCGTGCGTGAGAAGTCGGGCGGCGCCGATCCTGGTCGCGAATTTTCAATCAAGCCACTGCAAACGTTTTTAGAGAATTGGCGGCGGGTGAGTGCGGATCCCGCCATTCGCGAAATTGATGTGATCGGCGGTGGTGCGGCCGGTCTGGAGTTGGCTCTTGCCATGGCGAGCGCATTGCGACTGGTACGCGCGCCCTCGAAGATCCGTGTCTGCTTGCACGAGCGGGCTTCACGAATTCTGCCCCAGATGCCACGGCGGGCTTCGCGCATCGCTTTGAAACGCGCGCAGGATCTAGGCGTTGAAGTGCAGTTGAACTCGAGCGGGCAAATCGGTGCCGACAAAAAAATGGGCGAAGCTGTTGATTCCGGCGCTCGGGCGCGGTTTGTCGCGGCGGGGCCGACGGCTCCTGAATGGTTTCGCGAAACGGGATTGGATCTGAGCGCGGGCGGTTTTATTTGTATCGATGAGTTTTTGCGCGCCAAAGGTCACGCGAATATTTTCGCGGTCGGGGACTGTGCCGAATTTTTGCGGCAAACCAGCGGAGGCCAACCTCAACCCATCCCGCGTTCGGGGGTGTACGCCGTCCGCCAATCTCCCGTTCTGTTAAACAATTTGCGTGCGGCTTGTGAGGCTTGTGCCGAGCCACACTCAACCAAGGTTTCGGCGTCTTTGCAAAAATATCATCCGCAAAAACGCGCGCTATATTTGCTTTCGCTCGGAGATTTAGACGGCAACCACAAAACAATGTTCACTTGGGGCCTGTTCGCGTTCGCGGCGAAGTGGCTTTGGTATGTGAAACGATGGATTGATCGGCGGTACATGCGGGGGCTTCAAAACTCGTACCGCCAAGCTAAATAACTATTGCAACACGCGGAAGAACACGCCGAGTTCCGGGTGTTCGTGATTGATGTACGCTTGAACCATATCGCCTTTGCGGATTTCGATCGTGTGAAATTCTCCAGGTACACCCGGCGTGCCTGGTTCGCCATTCGGCCCTGGAGGGCCTGGCGGGATGCCATTGTCTTGATAGCGACCGTTCAAAATGGCATCGCGAAGTTTCGCCGTGATTTGCTCATCGATGGTATTGACGACTTTGCTCCCGTCTTGTGCGCCGGCTAGCTTCGAGCCGATGTATCCAGCCATATCGGCCTGATTTTCGAAAGTGATGCCGATATCCCGTTCAGCATAAACATCAATCAGGTTTTGCAACTTCAAGTCGATAAGGGGACCAATGGACTTACCGGCCATACGGGGCATCACGATAATGTTCTGGATACGACGAAGAAAAGCCTCATTGTAATCGCCGTTTTTTATAAGGTATTCGTCGATCTGAGCTCGACTCGATTGCGGTGTCAAGACGTCGGTCCCCGCATTGTCTGTCATGATGACGTCTATATTTTTCATACTGGCGACTCGCCCCATGCTATCTGTGAGTCGACCGCCGTTGTCGTCAAGCCATGTCAGCAGAATGTTATCTACAATACTTTTGTGCATCCGCGACGGCTCATCGATATGAAGCTCGGCATATGGCTTTTGGCGAATTGCATTTTGAATTGCCGAACCTTCCGCCGCGCCTTGGTAACCTTGACCTGCCGAAGTGAAGTTACTTGCTTGAAAAGCTTGTTGATAATCGCCGCCGTTAATCGTGATTCGCTCGCCGCCCTTAAATGCGTTCGAGTAAGATATGGCGAGTTGGGTTTTACCACCGCCCGGTGCGCCCAAAATAAGCGTGACCGAACGAGGAGCGTCGGGGCCGCGAATTCGAGCTGCCGAGTTATCAATCGCGCGAATTAAATTGTAATAGGATTCAGCGCCGGCATACTCCTTCTGAAAGTCCGCCCAATTCTCTTCAAACGTCCTCGGCTTCACATCCTTTAAAATTTCGACGTATGAAAATTCAGGGTGATCGCGATGAATTTGAATTGCCAGGTCCTCGATTGTGAGCCTTTTCAATTTTGCCTGAACGGCATTGCCTTCGTTGACCTTATTTTGCAGGTCCGTGATTCGCGTTTGAAGCGCCGAAATTTCTTGCCGGGCCGCTTGAACTTCGATGGGTTTTCGAGCTTGATGTATTTTGGCTTCAGCAACGTTTAGTTCGCCTTTCGCTTTGGTGAGTTCCGATTTGGCTGCGTCAAGAGCCTTCATCTTCTGCGCCGCCTCGTGAAGTTCAATCGATCGAGCTTCGGCTTTGTCAATTTTGGCTTGAAGCTCAGCGAGCTCACCAGGAATTTCTTCGACCCGGTTTCGCGCAAAACGACCGGGTAACTGTTTGAGTTCTTGTAACTTGCTTTCGAGATTCGCCTTTTCGATTCGCAATTCTTGCGCGAGCGAGATTCGCTCGCCAAGACTCAAGATTTTATCTTCGCGGTTGATGGCTTCGGTGAGTAGGTAGGCCGAGCAGCCTGGCTGAGCCATATCCGGGTAATACCGACGGCAGCGTTCATCCGACCACTTCACTACGTCGTCGTCTATTTCGACGTTATTTGCTTTTTCAAGTTGTGCGACCTCGTGCTCGAGGGCTCCCTGTATTTCACCGGGCGTCAGCTGGCGAACATATACTAAGCGCCAACCTCGTTCTTTCGCGAATGGGTAGAGCGATTTGATTGATTCAGGGTCGCCGATATTGCCGGTTTTCGTATCAACCCCGCCCTGCGCTTCACCGATAAACAGAAGATCGGGGTCTTGAAGAGTTTGGCGTGCAATCGCCTGCATCTCATGAATGTCTGGCGATTTCACTGTCGCGACATTGCCAGCCTCAGCCTTTTGCCAATTGCGAAGGGATGTAAATAGCACAATAAATTTTGGCTTATCACCTTTGCCGTAATCAAGACCGGCCAGCTTCTTTTCGTTATTGGCCGCCATGACCTTTTTTAGTTCGCGCTCGAGTTGTTCGGGGGTATGGATTTTCGTAGTGTCGACTTCAAGGATACGCGTATCGCTCGGAAATTTTTTTAAGCGACCTTGGATAATCTCTCTCTGCACTTGATTGATAACCGAGGTTTTACCACCCATCGGGGGGCCGTATGTGATCACTCCATCAGTGGTATAGCGGCTATCGAGCGCGACGAGCATATTTTCGACTTCAACATTTCGCCCGATGGTCGGCGGCAGACCCCCGTTTATGGCTTCGACGTATTTGTCTTTGATCAAACCGCCCGTTAGTGTCGAGATTACATCCTGTAGACGCGATAAAGGCTTTAGGCCGTTGCCGCCGTTTCCGTTACCGCCGCTTGGTGTTTGAGTCGAGTTGGGTTTCGCTTGATTGTCTTCATCCGTCTTAGCAGTACGCAGGCCGCCTTCATTCGATTCGGACATTTTCAAGTTGGGGTCAGCGACGTCATCCGGCTTGTTTCTAAGCCAACGCCATGCCCGCATCATGAAGCTTTCGGTACCGCCCGATTCTTGAACCATATTTGCGGTACTGCTAACAATGTTGCCGTCACCTGCCAATGGGATATCAGCGGCTTGGGCAAAGGCTCGAGCGCCACCGACGGCGAGAAATGCGGCAATGACGTAAATTGAAAGTTTGTTCATGACATAGTCCTCGCAAATTATTCCGAACCACAACTGTGCAATCCCCATTCCAAGTCTGACGTAACAAGATCGAACTCACGCAATCGACCTTGCCGGGAATTGTCATCCAGGTGTCTATATTTTTGACACCTAAAGCGGGTGTCAGCCTCTAGAATCCAGTCGAGAGTGGAACGTAAATTGCCTTCTATATAAGTCATGAAAGCTCTGATTTCATTGTTTCTAGCACTCTCCATCATCTTGGGCCCCTTGCAGGAGATCAACGCGGCGGCTGAGCCCCGAGCAGAGGCGGCGGCGAACGGGCTGACCGTAGCGGATGTGCAATTAATCAACTCGCGGCGATCGACGCTCGAGCAGGTTTTTCTCGTTTCGCTACTCAATCGAACCCGCCTTTTCGAAATATTGAACAAGGTGCTTTTTCAAGCTCAAAACGATTGTCTGCAAAATCCTTTCAGCTTTTACGTCACTGTTAAACAATCGGGCAATTGCCCGGCGATTGTGAACGAGATGCTTTACAACATCAAAGTTAATTACCCCGATATCAGAAAACTTTACGCCGTTTACAATTTGATTCGAAATTCCAAAATTCTGCTCGACGCCCTGACTCAACGAGAGGGCTACCGGTTCAGCGACGGCCCAATTCGGACGCCGTTAGGCGAAGCCCAGACGGCTCTTGATTATTCTCGAGATTTGACCCAGGGGCCGATAGACGTATCGTTGAGCGATCTCAGCTTAAAATCGCCGATACCGACGCATTTTCAGGGGCTGCTCAATGGATTTGACATTCAAAATATTCGACCGACGCTCGAAGACTATCAACTGGCTGCCTCGAATATGGCGCCCATGCTCATCGCGGAGCCGTGCGATTCGTGCAAAGGTGGCCTCGAGCCGACAAACTACGACTTATCGGTGACAGGGCTCTATCAGAAGGAGTGCAGCGACTATGTCGCCGCCAATCTCGGCAAAATGCTCATCGCCCCCGACTATGCGCGATGGCCCCGCCAATCCGGCATGATCTGTA
This sequence comes from Bdellovibrionales bacterium, assembly GCA_027459485.1. Taxonomy (GTDB): domain Bacteria; phylum Bdellovibrionota; class Bdellovibrionia; order Bdellovibrionales; family UBA1609; genus RBG-16-40-8. The sequence continues at coordinate 309,202 of DAIDIG010000001.1, forward strand.
AAGACTTTCGATTGGCATTTAACCGAAACACTCAGAAATTTTCTTTTGTGTTGTCGGGGTTACCTCGTGATTCGAGTGCGTGGAACCACCAGTGGCTCAATTTGTATCGGGACGTCGTAAATAAGGGGCTAATGGCTCATCGTGATGATATGGTCGCATACGTCAAGATACGGTTATTTGATCTCATATCTCAAGCCCCTTATGCTGCTTTGGTGGGGACGCCCACTCCCTCACTTTTTGCCCTGAAAAATGCGATTCGAAGCATTGCTCATCAGGCGGCCAAAGATGAGAGCGACTTCGAAAAACTATTCTTAAAATTACGAGTAGCACCAAATAGTCAAAAAGATTACCAAGCCAAACGAAAGCAATACCTAGCCCTGATGGACCGCTCACAAGTGGTGAAAAATCTGCTGCAATATCCTTCGCCCGATATGCAGGCTGAAGCGGACAATGCAGTATTCGGAAAAATAGCGCAGGACCTGACCTTCGAGCGGCAGATGAACCAAACTGTACATAATGTCGTCGTCAGCGTCGCTTGGCTGGCTCTGCCTGTCGTGAGCGGCTATTTGTGCACGGCGCTGGCGAAAATACCCGCTACGATTTGCTCAAGCGTGATTATGGCTGCGACGGTGGGCCTCTCAGCACCTTATGTTTGGCAGAGCTTCTCGAATTTCAATCAAATTTTTGGAGAAATGTTTGCCGGTCAACAGATTGGCAATAATGAGGCGGATGGGTTGGCCGCGTCGCCGAAATTAGCGCGAATTGATTCGTCGGTGGCAAATCCAGCAGTTCTTCGCAACTTGGTGCTGCGAGATCTAGACGAGGTCGATTCGGCCTACGATGCTGAGATTTTTCAGATCGTGTCAGCCGGTGCCGGTGCCGCGATCGGGGTCAAATTTGAAGTTCCGCGAGTCAACGCTCTCTACAAAGTGCTGTCTGAAGGCCTCGAATCAAAAGCGGCGATCGAGTCACCCGAGGCTGCGAAAGACGCCGCGAAAATTATGAAGGCCGCACGATTTCTCGCTCGTTTGAACCCGTTCGGAACGCCGAAGGGTACGCCAGCACCTTAAAATCCGCTGGCTCGCAGAAAACGTTATGCCAAGGGAACAATTTTAGACTACTTGATTCTCTGATCACGCGTGAGTAGCGGTATGATATAAGCAAGGCTGGTCGCCGCGATAATTTCATCGGCGGGATCTGAATGAAAATCGAGTACCTTGAGCGCCGCCATCACGTCAAAATCGATGGGGGGCGGCAAGAGGGAGTTTTTGAATCTGCGAATAAGTCGCCCGCAGTTGGGAGTAGGCTTCGCCGAGACTGACCGCCAGACAATTACCGCCGATGCCGGCCGCGAACTTTTCGCATGAAAAGTGATCTTTGATTTGGCCGCCGAAGATGCTCATGACAATTTGCTTCGTCGCCGGGTCGTAGTGAATCCCGCTATTGGCCGGAACACAGCGCTTCGGAGGCAGGTTCGCCGAACCATTCTTGTTAGTTCCCCCGCCGTAAATGGTATTGGCCGATAAAAACTGATACCAAAGCAAATACTCGGCAAGCTCTTCGGTCGCCAATTGGCGGTTGTACATCGAAATATGTTTTGTAAAGGCATCGACGTTGCAACTGAAATTGAGCGCGTCGAGAGCATTGTAAGTGGTGTTGAGAAGTTCCTTTTCTTTGCTGTTTGGTAGTAGCGCTCCGCTATCGACCGGTACCAGACGCGTTGTGAAATCAAATAAGTGACCCGGCATGTGTTTAGCCAACTCGTACTTCCAACCCCTCTCCGGACCATACAAATGATTGTAAAGTCGTTGAAGCCCCATATGGTGCCCCGCCACATTGATGACGCCGCCGACGCTGGCCATGCCCATCAATTTCATGAGAGTGACAAACTGCCATTTTGGGTTTGAGAGACCGAGAAACCGTAGCAAAGTTTGAATTCGAGCGGCGCGCTGATATTTTTCGGTATTCTCGCCAATTTTCAATTTGAAATTCCGCTCTTTCATGCGCTCTTCAAATTTGGCTCGGGCCTTGGCGTCGTTACTCATTGCCTCCTGCAGAAGTTGAGAGTCCGTTACGTTTTGCGCACCCTTATAGCCGATCGACTCGAGTTCGGTCTCGAGTCCGCTGATTTGCAGCCTCATCTGCATTATTTCTGTAAGTGCTTGGGCGCGCGCCGGGTCCTTCTTTGCGATGATATTGATACGTTTCAACATTTTGGCGGTGTCGAGCACGTCTGCGTTGGCATCTTCCGCCGCATCGGGGAGTGCGCCCCGCAACGAACGAAACAGACCGCCCCACGATTCGGTCATGCCGTTCCAGGTATCGGCAATGTAGGGCCACGCGCGGGGATTGACGATAGTTAGAATGAACGCAGCCGCGCCCGCCCATTTGAGGCCGACTAAAAACTGCTGGGCCGGTTCTGATGTAATTATTAGGTTTCGAAAAGCGGCATTATTGTCGTATTGATCATTGATTGTTTTAAAAATGGTGAATACGGCAGGTGCCGATAGTGGGTCAGTGATGTAGATACCGGCCAGAGTCACAATCTTATGATTGAAATCCGAATTCGTGCCCGTCAAAAGATTTTGAATAACAGCCGTTAAGGCGGTCGCGAGCGGTCCGTCAGTTTGAGCCTCGGCATCATCGACTTGTTGCTCGATCGATTTTGAGCCACTTTGATTTTCGGCTTTTGTCGCATTGACGACGTTGGTGTCAAAGTCACTTGTCAGAAGAGCATTGTTCAGTTCGCTTGCAAATCGTTGCTGTTTCGGCAGTGACTCTTGCTGGTAAACTCGAAAGTAATGGTTGAGTAGAATTCTGAACTCTTCATATTCACCAGCCGGCACGTTATTTTGAATGAGGGCCAAGGCAGCTGGAGCTAAAACGGAGGGTTCCGACGGCTGTGGCGGTTGTACGGCCATCAGATACGAAGATTGGGTGACTACCAAAACTATCGCGACAATCATCCGAAGACTTCGCTTCATTGCGAACCTCCAGCCATGGGGTTCGCCATTCCGATTTTGGCTGATTGGGCGTGAAGATCCCACAAGTCTTGCACAGTTGCATTCGGCCCGATCACCGATTGAGCATAAATCTTGAGGGCGCTATTGCCGCCCATCTGTTCAGCACGACCGCCTATCACCGACACGATTTGATTGTAAGCAGCTCTTGCGTCGTTGATGCGGTTGAAATTGCCTGAAGCTTCAATCGCGCTCAGACGCTCGTTGAGATTCGCAAGCGTCAAAGTTGGATTGTAACCCAAATCGAGAGCGCGAATGGCCCCTTCAAGATCGATTCGATCGTTTCTGCCGAGATTGATTATGGTTTCTTCGGCTGCTTGAACGGCGGCTGGGTTACCGGACGCGATGGCGGCCTCGAGTTGGCGCGCTCTGAGGCCGGGGCGTCGCATAGTCCAGTCCACAGCTCGGCGAAACCAATTCGCGTTCACTTCGCTGAGACTCGCATTGTACGCTCCGATGCTGCCGAGAGCGCCGCCCATAAATACTATCATCACGCCGTCTGAAATCATGCTCCATTTGCTGTTGTCATTGGCGTATTGAATGGCGCCCGTGCCGTTGCGATAGCCGTCATCAGTCATGAAAATTCCGCTGCGCGTGTTCACGCCCTGTGAAAAATAAAGCTCGTTCACGGCATCCATGTGAATGTAATCGTTTACAAGTATGCGGCTTGATTGAATGCCGACATCTAGAAGCGTTTGTGCATATATCGCCATTGGTAAGAACATTCGTGTCATTACGGGCGCCATTCGCATCTCAATTTGAGACATAAATGCCGGCAGAGCCCGCATCACTGAAAATTTGGTGGCGACGGTGCGAAGTGGCGCTGCCAAGATGTTTTGGGCCATCCAGTAAGCGAAGTACCAGCTGAAAACCGTTTTGATGGTCGCCATGTAATTGTCGTATACACTCCAGCCGATACCGGTCGTTCGTGAGATGTTGGCCTGCTCAGCTTCGACGAAGGCTTTTATTGCCGGTTGGCTCTCGAGTAGATTAGGCAATCCATCGGCGTCGTTCAAAAAGCCAATCAAGCCGTTCATGTTTTCGGCCACCAAATACGTTCTGGCTTCTTGAGCCAAATTGTAATCGATGAAGCGAAGCCCCCAATCAATTCGCTGGGCGGCGATCGACGGGCTTTTCGCGTTTGCGATTTTTTCAAATAAGTATGGCGCCGAGTGATCGAAGCGGTTGCTCGAATATCGCAAAGTCAAAAACCGAACATCCGGCAAGATCAACTGCTTGACGTACGCGATTTTGTACTGCTGAATCTCGCTCTTCAGAGCGGCGCCGGAGAGCTTCGTTTGCAAGACATCCACGGCATCTTGCAATGATTTAAATGGCGCCGCTTGTGGGTTGAGCCCCATCATATCGGCTGTGTCATGCATGAGAACGCATTGGGCGTTCGGGCTGAGTGCGTTCTTACCGAACGAAATGCCAAACGCGCTTAGCACAATTTTGCCGATGGCTTTCGAGTCGGCTCTCACGCGACTCGGGGGCTTGCAGTCGTATCCGCCGTTTCGAGCATCGGTTGCGAGATGGCTGCTAACGACAGACCAGGCGGAGCGCATGCCCTCATATCTCGATTGCTGTAGAACAACTCGAAATCTCGCTATGTTCAGTGCACTCAGTGAGTTTTGCAGGTACGGAGCCCGCGTAAAGGCCATGATGTGAGGATTAAACGGGATCTCGCTATTGGGCGTTTTTGAACTATAAATAAATTCGGCTTTGAGCGCGAGGGCAAAGCTCGAAGAATAAAAGTTGCCATCCGGTTGGCTCATTTGACTGGTGGTGGCGTGGCTTCTCAATTTTGCGAAGCGAGCGACAATGCCATTGAACCAATCGAGTACCGGCTTCTGGGCGAGCGCTTGATCAACCGTTTCGCTGGCCAACTGATAAAGGCTGTCGCTGATCGAATTGATAACTTGATCGGTAGGCGGAGAAGAATTTTCTCTCGCAACAGCGTAAAATTGACCGAAAAGGATGCGCGCATCCAAATATTTTTTGTAAATAAGCATCTGCCGTAGTGCCGACCTCGCTGAGACTTCATCGAGTGATTCGAGACGGCCGACATAAAATTTGACGAACTCAATAAGTTGAAGCCCCAAAGACTTTTCTATGAGTGACAGGTGCTCATTCAGTTCGCGTTGCATTTTTTTAAACTTTTCAGCAGGCATATAAGGGTTGTTACTTTGAGCGTAGGTCGTGTTGCAGCTCGAAATGAGGCTTTGCAAAGTCGAAGCAAATAATGGGGATTGAGTCATCGTCATCAGCGGGCCATAGTATGGCGCCGCCTTTTCAGCGGCATCGGTGGCTTGGGTTAACCATGATGCGAGATTTTGAGAATCCTCCGCCGTTAGCGGGGGAGTGACTTTTGAGAATTTGCCGACGTTGTAGTAATAGGGATTGATAATCAGCGCCGTTAAATCGGGGACGGTGAGTTGTGCCCCGCCTGCCAAGTGGCTATTCAAAAATGCTGTCATGGCTTGAGGTAGTACTTTGTCAGCGGTGACCGTACCGTCGGCGATCGCCAAACGAAACAACGTTTCACTGCCTTCGGCCGCTCGAGCCCGCTGCCAAGATTCGACTTCGCTGACCGGCATTCCCAAACAGGCGCGAGCCGATGGTGGCAAAGAGAGCGCAATTCGCGCGGGCGGCACACCTCGAACTTGTTCTTGCAAGAAATATTGCTCCACCATCTGTTCGGCAATCACACAACGGGTGGCTTCAAAATTGTCTTTGCCGCTGATCTGCAGTTGATCGGCAGAGGCCGCGGCATCTGAAATAATTGAATAGATCTTTTCGGGCGTGAGGCTCACAACGGCATCCTGAGGATTCAGGCTGATGACTTCGGCCTGGCCAATGGGTTGATCGAGGTTGAGTTGCGTCCACAGTGATGTTGGCACCGTGAACTGAACCATCAACTGAGCCTGTTTGAAATTCGTAATCTCATAGGGGTTTTGATAGGCAAGCACCGATAAATAATTGCCGGCGGTATTCACGTACGATTGCACAATGGCTCGCATAAGGCCGATTTGCGAAGGTGACACCGACGTGTTCATAGCTTGCTTGAGTCGAATGGCAGCTGTTCGCAATTGCGCAGCTTCGGCGCGGCTCGTGGGGAGCGTACCCGCCGTCGTTTTTTGGTAGACGTCAAATTGGGCCTGAGCCAAACTCGCATTGGCCTTCTGAATCGCGGCGAGCGCCGATTTCAAAACGGGAGTGGTCGGGTTTGTATCAGGGGCAACAGCAAATGTGCTGTCCGGCTCTTGAACGCAGGCGGCCGGCTGTGAATCGGCTAAGGGCACGCCGGCAGGCGCTGCGATCGCGGATCTGGCAATAATAACTGCCAAAAGTATGCGCAATTGCCGTTTAATGCTCATTTCATTCGCCTCGTCTTCGCCCTCATTGAAGCAATTTCGGAAACTCCAAAATTTTGGACATTCCAGGCATTGAAGAGCAAAAAAAAGGCCAACATTACGTTGGCCTTTTTTGACGACTGTTTAATTGTTTTACAGTTTACAGTGATACAGATGCGGGGTTCACGCCGTACTGGACAGCTGCGGGTAGAACCGAGTCAGCGCACGTCGCGGCGGTGCCGTAGCAAATTTGAGAATTGCCATTAGCGTCCGTGTGTTTGCAAAGCTTAACTGCGATGGTGGCGGCTTCGTCTTCTGATACGCCGACAGCATTTGCAATTGCTTGGATGCGCGCTTTACCTACAGCTAATTTTATGTCAGCAGAAGCGTCCGAAAATTTCGTGTTGCCGAGAACCTGAGTCTCTGCGCCAAGAATGCGAATCACTTTTTGGGCAGTGGCATCGTCTGTGTCTCCGCTTTTTGTTAAGCAAGAGTCGTGAATCAAACCGAGCGCATTTGCCAAATTAAATGTAGCGCGATCAGCACCGACAAATCGAGAAGCCGGGGAGTTTGCCATACAGGCACCCGCGACTTCAGAAGTTTGCTGGTCAACTCGCGACGCCGGCAACAGCGAATTTGCCGTCGCTTGTTCGTTTGCGTTCAAAAGGCTACCTGCCCCACTGAGAGCACCCGCCGCGGCAGCAGCATCTGATCCAACAGTCCCTGCAGTTCGGCCGGCTTCAACTGCGCCTCGGATCGCATTGACTGCGGCGTCCGGCGCTGCTTCTTGCCCAAATGCTACGGCCGAGATCATGCTCATCGCGATGGCCGCGAAAATTACGTTTGCTTTCATACCCTTTTCCTTTCTTTAGACATCGATTGCACCGCGATATTAAGGGGTTCCGTTGCAAGCAATCAATATGTATGTTTTACAAACAACAAATCAGTACGTTCGCACCACTGAATTGCAAGCTCAAAGCCAACCCCGCGGTCGAGTCCAAAAAGTGTAACTATGCGATACATGTGAACTGTGCTGACAAAATTTGCAAGTGTGTGACAAAATTGAGCCCGATCGCTTTAAGAAAAATAAATTGGAAAAAAAGTGAGATCATGAGGGGATGTCGAAAAATTAAACAGGTTCGAAGCAGAATCGGCGCCAATGCTATGTTCAAAATAACGCGGGGGTTAGGGTGAATCGTCTGCAACATCGTGAGCGACGAGTGACGCAGATCCTTCTGTTGCTTTTCGATGGGGTCGCGCTTTTTCTCGCCTTTTACATGGCGCTTAATCTGCGCTTTTCGCACAATTCGATCTATCATATTTTTCGGCGCTTATTTGATGCCAGTACCTTTGGCAGTTTTTTTGATCACAGCCGATTTTTAATTATTTACGCGCTTCTTGTGTTCAGTTTTTATCTTTTCGATCTCTACGAGCCGAGGCATTGGCGCGCGCGCATTTTCTCGCCGCTACGAATGATTCTCGGGACGTTATTATGCGCGCTTCTTTCATTTGCTTGCTTTTATTTTTTCACCGAGCAGACCCGTGGGATGTTCGGCCGCGGTGTATTTTTAGGGGCGATTTTTTTGTTTGTGCCGTTTTCTTTGGGGATTCGCTATTTGATTGAGATGCGCGAGCGCTCGAAGCGAAAGCGGCAAGCCTGGCTTTTCATAGGGGCCGCCGACGACTATGAAAAATTGAGGGCCGATTTGCAGCGCGTGGATTTCGGCGGATTTCTCGAGCACCGTAATTTTTCGCTCAGCTCGACTGAGCTTTTTTCGCTCTTAGCGCAGGACTGGACGGGCGTTGTGGTCGGGCCGCATGCCCCGAAAGATCTCAACAATCACCTAATGAAGGCACGCTTGAAGGGGCTTTCACTGCTGAGTTTACAAAGTTTTTACGAATTTCATTGCGGCAAGATCCCGGTCCATTCGCTCGATGACGCGTGGTTTGCGTTTACCGAAGGCTTTTTCATCCTACACAGTCCGATGTCCGTTCGTATGAAACGAGTAACGGATATCGTGCTCTCGATAGTTTTCATGATTATAGCGCTCCCGATTATGCTGATCACGATCGTTCTCGTTCGACTCGAAAGTCGCGGCAGCGTTTTTTTTAAGCAGAAGCGCGTTGGCATTAGCGGTAAGAGTTTCACGATGTGGAAGGTGCGCTCGATGTGCCACGATGCCGAGAAAGAAGGGGCGCAGTGGGCAGCCGCTAAAGACGTGCGTGTCACCAGGATCGGTAGGGTCATACGCAAGACGCGAATAGATGAACTCCCGCAACTTTGGAATATTTTGATCGGAGACATGAGTTTTGTCGGGCCGCGACCCGAGCGACCCGAGTTCACTAGCCGGTTGGCCGAGAGAATCCCGTTTTACGACTTTCGACACTTGGTCAAACCCGGCCTCACCGGGTGGGCGCAGGTGATGTATCCGTACGGAGCTTCTGAAGAAGATGCCCGCGAAAAGCTGCAATACGAACTGTTCTATATCAAAAACTATTCGTTTGACCTCGACCTCGAAATTGTTTTTCGAACGGTCACGGTTGTGCTGTTCGGTGCCGGCCGGTAACTCAAACGGCGGGCCTGCCGATACTAAAATATTTAAATCCCAAATCGCGCATTTGTTCCAAACTGTATTGATTGCGGCCGTCGAAAATCACTGGCTTCTTGAGCAATGATTTAACCCGATCGAAGTCGGGGGAGCGAAACAGCTTCCATTCCGTCAGTAACAAAAGCGCGTCGGCTTGTGCCAAGGGCTCGTATTGGTCATTGCAAATCTGTAAGGCGTGGGCCGCTCCAAAATGCTCGCGCACGTTGTCGCGAGCGATGGGGTCGAAAGCCGCGACCTGCGCGCCCGCTTGCAGTAGTCGCGATATCACGTCGAGCGCCGGCGCTTCACGAATGTCATCCGTTTCGGGTTTAAAACTGAGTCCCCATACAGCAAATTTGCGACCTTTAATACCGTTGGTGCCGCCGAAGTGCGACTCAATTTTTTTCACAAAAAAAGCGCGCTGGCTCATGTTCACTCGCTCGACAGCATCGACGATTGCCAGATCGAGGCCCAATTCGTGACTTGTTTGCTTGAGCGCCTTCACGTCTTTGGGGAAGCACGATCCGCCGTAGCCCACTCCCGGATAGGTGAAATGATAGCCGATGCGCGGGTCTGAACCGATGCCGTCACGAACCGACTTTATGTCGGCGCCAACGGCTTCGGCCACGCGGGCGACTTCGTTCATAAAAGAAATTTTTGTCGCGAGCATGGCATTTGCCGCATATTTTGTGAGTTCCGCCGAGCGGATATCCATAAAAATCACGGGGTGACGGTTTAAAATAAAGGGCGCGTAGAGTTGTTCGATTTTTTTACGCGCGTATTCGTCCATGCAACCGACAACGATGCGGTCCGGCCGCATGAAATCGTTAACCGCAGCACCTTCTTTTAGAAATTCGGGATTGGACGCAATCGAAAACTGAATATTCATCCCGCGGGCTGAGAGTCGCTCTTGAATGGCCGCTTTGACTTTGTCGCCTGTACCGACGGGTACAGTCGATTTGGTGATCACGAGTTTGCGCTCTGTCATCGAATCACCGACGGCGCGCGCGACTGAGAGAACGTGTTTGAGATCCGCGCTGCCGTCTTCGTTCGGCGGGGTGCCAACCGCGATCATAAGAATTTCATTTTCTGCAATGGCGCCCGACAACTGAGTCGTGAATTTGAGCCGACCAGCGGCAAAGTTGGTTTTGACGACGTCTTCGAGGCCGGGCTCGTAAATGGGGATGATCCCGTCTTGCAGGCGGCGGATTTTTGCTTCGTCCACGTCTATGCAGGTGACAGTATTGCCTACATCAGCCAGGCAAGCGCCTGTGACCAGACCGACGTACCCCGTCCCGATAACCGCTAATTTCATTGCCGCTCCTTTATGACCTGTTCAATCGACCCGCGAGCTTAGCCGTAATTCTTCGCGGAGCCAACCGTGTTGAAAACGCCATCAGACGATTGACCGTGCCCGCGACGGCGACGGGGCAACCGCGTTTCATTGCATCGTAACCAATTTCGGCCACTTTAGCTGCCGGCAAAATCGCTGGTGTTTTGAACATTCGGGCGTTCGAAGCCAAATTGGCCGCCGACTGAAAACCCGTGAGCACCGGCCCCGGGCACAGAGCGGTCGCCGTCACTCCTTTACCTTTCAGCTCTTCGGCCAAGGCTTCGGTGAAACTCAGTACGTACGCTTTGGTGGCGTAGTAAACCGCCATATATGGGCCCGGTTGAAAGGCGGCCGTCGACGCGACGTTGAGGATGCGACCCGAGCGGTTCTTGAGCATGTCCGCCGCGTACAGTCGCGTGAGGAGAGTGAGCGTCTCCATATTGAGTGTCAGCATTTTTTCAATTTTCGATTCCGATGCCTCGACGAAATCACCAACATCGCCAAAACCGGCGTTGTTAATCAAAACTGTCGGAGAAAGATTGAGCTTCTTCGTCTCATCGTATAGTTCTCGGGCCGAGCCGTGACGGCTTAGGTCGGAGGCAATGACTTGGCACTGAACGGCGCACGACTTTTCAAGTTCTCGCGCCAGATCTTCAAGTTTTTCTTTTGTTCGCGCAACCAGGATCAAATCGTGTTTTTCACGCGCTAACACTTTCGCAAGTTCAAGGCCAATCCCGCTGGAGGCACCTGTTATGAGAGCCAACGACATGTTTTACTCCTTTAGGTTTGACGATCTGCCTGCGGGCCCTGGGCCCGCGGCCGCTTCAGCGGCGAACTAACGCGCGCTAACGCGCTATGGTTACCAAAAAGCGTCAGGCACCGTAAAATAGCGCCATGAGAATTCCGTTGTCACGCGTATTGCGCACGCAAATTCCACTGTCTAAGCAGATGGGCATTCGAGTGGTGGAATCGAGCCCAAAGCGCGTGAAATTCAGTTTACCACTTAAGCCAAACCGTAACCATAAGATGACGGCGTTCGGGGGCACGCTCATCGCGGCGCAGGCGTTGGCGTCATGGGCCCTCCTCATGGAAGTGCTTTTTGATAGAGACATCGCTGCCGAGGTTGTGTTGCAACGTGAACATTCGGAATTTCATATACCCGTGACGAGTGATTTTACTGTGGAGACTCGCTCTTTAGCTGCGGACCAGCGGATTCTATTTCTTCGAACTTTACGGCAGCACAAAAAGGCGCGCATTGAAGTCTCGGCGCAGGCGAAATGCAATGGCTTAGTCGCGTGCGAATTTACGGGCTATTATGTCGCGATTCTTAAAACAAAAAGCGCGGCAGGGAAAAGGCGGGGCAGTTGACCGAATTTTTAAAGCAGCTATCAATTATCATTCCGTTTTACGGTGAAGACATAAAATGGAAGGATTTGTTGCAAGATCTTCGACCGTTGCCGAGAGAAGCTGAAATTCTACTGGTCGGGCCGGATGCCCCGCCTAGTGAACTCTTGTCGCGCGCCAGTGAGAACATGCTTGCTGCTATCCGCTTCGTGTGGGCGCCGAAAGGGCGCGGTTCGCAGTTGAATGCGGGTACGAAAGCGGCTTCAAACAATTTTTTTTGGTTTTTGCACGCGGATTCAAAAGTGCCGCGGCCATCGTTATTTATGTTGGCTCAGGCGCTGCAAAACGCCCCGGACGCGCTCCATTATTTCGATTTGCATTTTCTCGATGATGGCCCCAAAGCCGTGATCTTAAATTCGTTGGGAGCAAACTTTCGCTCGCGTTATCTCGGCCTGCCGTTCGGCGACCAAGCCTTCGCGGTCTCAAGGGCACAGTTTTATAAAATCGGCGGGTTTGCGGAAAGCGCCCCTTACGGAGAAGACCATCTGCTCATTTGGCAAGCCCGACGAAAGCGCGTGCCGATTCGGCGAATTGCCGCTCCCATATTCACGAGCGCCCGCAGTTACAAGGCGAGCGGTTGGGGTGCGCTCACATCCCGCAGGTTGTATTTGACCTACCGGCAGGCAGCCGGTGAACTGATCAAGTTAGCTAAGGAGCGTACCATTGAACGCGTGCATCGCCGTATTCGTTAAAACGCCGGGCATGAGCCCAATCAAAACGCGGTTGGCAGAAGGCATCGGAAAACTTTCAGCCGAGCGCATTTACTTGCGAAGCGTGGCGCTCACCCGCGAGACGATCGAATCTGTGTCAAACGTCACCCCCTATTGGGCAGTGGCTGAAACTTTGGGCATCAATCATCGTTTGTGGGCCGGCTGGCGCACAATTGCCCAAGGGAGCGGTGATCTCGGCAAGCGCTTGGCTCATGTTTACACAGAACTGAAGCGCGAGTACGACATTGTATGTTTGTACGGTGCAGATTCGCCGCACATTCCGGCAAGTCGTCTCTCGGACGGCATTCAAATTATTGCGGATTTAAAAGCGGATGTGGTGGTTGGCCCGGCTGAAGACGGCGGATTTTATTTTTTCGCGAGTTCGTTGCAACTATCGCCGGAGGTTTGGTTGGGTGTACCATATAGTTCAAGTGAAACTTTAACTCGTTTGCGGACGGCGATTGAACCAAGTGTCCGCGTTGGGTGGCGCGAACTCCCGCGCGAATTTGACATCGACACTGATGTTGATTATCGCCGGGCTTCGGCGATCGAACCGCGCCTCATTTTATAACGAGCAGGCGCAACTTCAAAGCGACTGGCACCAGAAATTTACATTTGCGAATAGTTGGGGCCAGAACCGCCCTCGCGCGGTTGCCATCGCGGGCCTAAAACATCGGTGGCTTTGCAGTCGACACAGTTGGGCGCATTGACGACGAGTTGGTCGCCACGGCGTTCGTAGACTCCCGCCGGGCAAAGTGCCGCATACATATCTGCCACTTCAGTGGGGATGTCCTTACCTACAGTCAAGTGCTGCGGGATATCGTCGCGGGTTTTGTTACCGGACAAATAAACAGCATCGACTTTACTCAAAGTTTTAATACCAGCAACGGCTGTCGATTCGTCGATCGGGAAAGCACCCGGTGCTTTCGGTTCGTCGGCGTCTTCGTGAATGTGCTTCGCGGGTGGGAAGGCCCCTCCGGTCAGAGTCATGAGGCCGGCTTTGAGGCCGCCCATATAGAATCCGGATTTAAACGCTTGCCGCATGCCGCGAACTTTTTTGAGATCGCGCGAAATATATGAAGAGCGAACCGCCTCGTCATAAATTTTTAAAGTCGCTGAGCTCACATCATTTTTTTGTAGAGCTGTCAGAATAGTTTCGGCTGCCAACATCCCCGATTTCATGGCGTAGTGGATGCCCTTGAGCGCCGGTACGTTCACGAAACCGACCGCATCGCCAGCTAAAATTACGCCATCGCCGTGAAGCCTTGTGGGGAGTGAATTCCACCCGCCTTCGGGGATGGTCTTTGCGCCCCACTCCAACACCTCGCCGCCTTCAAGATATTGCGCAAAAAGCGGATGCCGTTTGAGCCGTTGCAGCAACTTGTGAGTGTCGAGCTGCGCCGGTTTGTAATCGAGGCCGACAACAAGACCGAAGGCGATTTGATCATCGGCCATCGGGTAAAGAAAGCTGCCGCCGAAGCAGTCGAGCGGGAGCGGAAAACCTAAAGTGTGTGTGACCTCGCGCGGGGCTTTCTTCACGCGCCAGAGTTCTTTGACCCCCAAGGCGAATATCTGAGGATGTTTCGATTCAATGTTTTGCCATTTTTGGTAGGCCTGTGAAAGCTCACTGCGAGTGCCGTCGCAAATGACGGTGACTTTGGCCGTTATATCGTTGGCCGACATGAATTGGCTGCCAGGTTGGCCATCACGCGTAAGACCGGCGGGCGTCGTGCGCACGCCCAGCACCGTTTGCCCATCTGTCAGAAGCGAATCGGCGGGGAAGCTCGTGAGAATGTTCACGCCTAGTTCTTCGGCCTTTTTGCCCATGAAGCGCACAACTTCACATAGAGAAGCGACGTAATTGCCATCGTTGTGCATGGTCGGTGGTGTCGGCACGCGGATCTGGCTTGTCTCCGTCAAAAGGTAGACATGGTCGCCCTCGACTTTTCGGCGAAACGGAAATTCGGACTCCGGCATATCGGGGAACAATTCGCGCCACGCCGTCGGATTGATCACGGCACCAGACATCGTGTGGCCGCCAAGGTTCGATGCCTTTTCGAGCACGCCAATCTGGAGGTCGCCCATATTGTTCTTGCGCGCAAGGTTGGCGAGGTGGATCGCCCCCGCCAGACCGGCGGGGCCGGCGCCGACGAATAATACGTCGAGCGGGACGGTTTCGCCGCTCGCGGGCGCGTTTTGTAAAACCAATTTTTCAATGTCTATTTCAGGCTGATATTTTTTCGGAATCATGCCATCAAATTAAAGGTGCCTGACGCTTTTTGGTAGCGGGGCTGCGTCGCATATTGGTTCTAACCACTCCACTTACGGTATTGGCTTGTTAGGGGGGTAGGGGTCAATGATAGGCACCACGTGAACCGAAAGCCCCGCATCGGCGTAAACTGATCCTCCGGCGTTCGTAACGACCACGCGATAAGTACCGCCGAGCCCGAAAGCATTCAGTGTAAATGAATAAGTTGCTTGGGTTGCGTTTGGGATTGCGGTCACAGTCCCCGTGGAACTCACTTTGTACCATTGGTAGGTAAGGTTTGTACCCGATGCAGTAACATTAAAAACCACTAAATCATAGGGTGGTGTCGTATCATTTGAAACGTTAAAAGTGTTAATTGTGGCATCATAGATCGCCGTCACGGAAGCGGGAGCAGTCGTTATTACTGGTGGTGCGATCACAGGGTTCGGGGTGGTTACGTTGAGAGTAAAGCTAATCGGTGCCGTACCGTATGCGTTGGAAACGTTAAGTGTATAAGTGCCGGCATTGGCCGCAGCGGCCGATGCTATCGATAGCGTATTAGTCGCATTGTTAATAGGTTGGCTGTTCAACAACCATTGATATTGCAAGTTCGGGCCAGTCGCGGTGATCGCGACATCCACCGGCTGACCAGCCGCGACCGTGATGTTTTGAGCGGAACTCAAGATCTGCGGGGCTTGGCCGGACGGTGGTGTGGGTTGGGTCGTCGTAGCGGTCGATGCGGACGTGGCTGTTCCATTCGAAGCCTGTTGGTTGAGATTCGGGTTTTTTGCGCAATTCTGAAACATGATGATGATCGCCGCTGATGTCAGCGCAATGATCCAAGTTTTAATTGCCATAAGCCCCCCATAACAATCCGGCTGTTGTGCCGATCAACTATATTGTTAATGTGCACGTTTAGTGCCAGGTCGCGGCCAATTTAGATGAAGGAGAGCGACAAGCCTTTTGACATGTGTCGTGATTATAGTAGCCAAAGCGGGTTGCCTGGAAAATGTCTCAAAATTAAACGCTGTTTCAGATTGAAACAATTTGTACGAATCGAGCCGCCGCTCAACCGAGTTCCATTTTGGCAATCGTTTGCAGTTGCATATTCGACGTGCCTTCGTAGATTTGCCCGATCTTCGCGTCACGATAATATTTTTCGATCGGGTATTCTTTTGTAAAACCGTTGCCTCCGAAAAGGTCCACCCCGATGGAGCAGATTTTCTCGGCCGCGCGGGATGCGAATAGTTTAGCCATCGCGGCTTCGCGCAAGAAATCTTTCTTGGCGTCTTTCAGACGGGCGGCATTGTAGACCATGAGTCGAATGGCTTCGAGCTGCGTGCGCATTTCGGCAATTTGAAACTGAACGCCTTGAAATTGCGCGATCGATTTGCCGAATTGTTCGCGCGATTTGATATAATTGAGCGTGGCTTCGTAAGCGCCTTCGGCGATGCCGAGCATTTGCGCCCCAATCCCGATACGGCCTTCGTTCAACGTTTCAATCGCAATTTTGTAACCTTTGCCGACTTCGCCCACGACATTTTCTTTTGGTACTTTGCAATTTTCAAAAATCAACTCGCACGTGGAGCTTGCGCGAATGCCGAGTTTGTCTTCTTTTTTGCCGACTTTGAAGCCGGCGAATTCCCGCTCGACCAGAAAACCGGTGATGCCTTTGTAGCCTTTGCTCGGGGCAATGTTGGCGAATACGAGATAGAGCGAGGCTTCGTTGGCGTTGGTGATCCACAATTTGTGCCCGTTGAGAAGGTAATGATCGCCTTTGTCTTCGGCGCGCAACTTGAGCGCGAAGGCATCCGAGCCCGACGAACTTTCACTTAGGCAATAAGCGCCGACCCACTTTTGCGCCATTAAGGGCAAGTATTTGTCTTTCTGTTTGTCGCTCGCCCATTTGAGGAGTGCGTTCGTGACGAGAGTGTTTTGCACATCCACCATAACGCTAACTGAACCATCCACCCTGCCGAGTTCTTCAACCGCAAGGCAGGCCATGGTAAATGTCGAACCGGCGCCGCCCCATTTTTCGGGGGTTTCGATCCCCATGAGGCCCATCTCGAACAGTTTGCCTACGAGGTTTTTATCCATCTGCGCGTCGTGATCCATTTTGGTGACGAGCGGGCGAATCTCATTTTCAGCGAATTCTCGAATGGCTTCCTTGAATGCGATTTCATCTTCGGTGAGTATTGTCAGTGGGTTCATTGCTCCTCCAAAATGGTACCAGACGCGTTTTAGTAACGGTGGCGCGTCAAAGTAGATGCCAGGATTTCTTTTATAGCTTAGAGTTGGCTCATGATCATCCCGAAAAGAGTGTTAATTGCGAAACCCGGACTTGATGGCCATGACCGCGGCGCAAAAGTTGTGGCCCGCGGGCTGCGCGATGCCGGTTTTGAAGTGATCTACACGGGGCTTCATCAAACCCCCGAGATGGTCGTAACGGCCGCCGTCCAAGAAGACGTCGATATCGTGGGGCTTTCCATTTTGTCTGGTGCGCATTTGCCGCTCGTGACAGAAATCCAGCGATTGTTCAAAGAGCAAAAAGTTAAAAAGCCTATCTTCGTTGGCGGCATTATCCCGTCCGAAGATTCAGCAGAACTTTTGTCTCGAGGCGTGGCGGCGGTATTTGGCCCGGGCACTCCCATTAGGGACATTGTGACTCGCGTGAATGAAATAATCGCGGGCTCTTAGTAAGTTTATGACGCGGTACCGTTATCAAACGGCGTTCGGATTCTAAAATTTCATATTGGACATTTTTTCGAAAACTTTTTTCTTTTCGAGGCGCTCGTACAGAGCCGGGCTAACGTAGATTCGCGGCAAGAAATTGCGATATTGGCTCAATATCGACATCAGCGAATTCGGCACTTCGGCGAGAAGTTTGATTTGTCCGTCGCGGGTTAAAATTTTTGCCGGGTCGCGAAGCAAGTGAATGTCGCCGCCCTTGGCTTCGCGTTCACACTGTTGCACAGTTTTGGTGAACATGACGTCTTTTTGTGGAATGTCGAACACCATCCACGCGTTCGGGTCTAATTCATTGATTTCGTTTTTTAGCCACTCGGCGGCTCGTGTGACGTTCGCGATCAACTCCTTACGGTGGTCGTCGCTTTGCACAAGCGTCGGGCGCACAGGGCCGACTTTGACTTGCGCAGGTGCGATGCGGTTGGCGAGCATCTCCGACAATTCGCGGATCATCGGGTGAGTGATTCGTCCAGCCAGATATTCGTGTAGTTTCGCCAAGAAATACGAATCGTTGAACGTGAAATACTCATTCGGACTTTGCGATACCTTTTCGACGAGATGGTCGAACGAATACGCGAGCCCGTTTTCGAGAAAATATTGGTAGATCTTAGCGGCGACGAGGTCGAATTTGTAACTCGTGCCGTCGCTGATGATTTGCGAATACCAAAAATAGCGACTAACAAGAAACGAGTCGACGACCGTCATGGCGTCTTCGCGCATACAGAGAAATTGATTGTGGCCGTCATCGTGCATCGCCATGCTGCGAATGAGAAAATCGATGTCGTAGACACCGAGCTTCACTCCCGTAAAATAAGCGTCGCGCAAGAGGTAGTCCATGCGATCGGCGTCGACATCCGAATGCATGAGTTGATTGGCGATCAGATTTTTGGAGCGACCGGCGATAATCGCTGCGAGCGACACGGGGTCGATGCCTTCTTCGATCAGGATGCGCGTGATGCCGCCTTCGAAGTCCGTATTGAGAATCAGATGGCTCCCGAGGGTTTCATGATTGGCGAAATACTTCGGCGTTTTAACCCGCTGCTGTTCGCGATAATGATTGATGTAGGCGAGTTCGATCGTGTGCGAAAAGGGGAGTGTGCCGATATCGTGGAGCATAGCCGCGAGCCGCATCATCCGGTGAAAATTCGTTTTCTCGTCGGCGGCCCTTGTCGAGAAAAACTTTTCGTCGGGTACGGCGATGCCGATCGACTGTAAAATGCGATGCATAACATGCAAAACGCCGAGTGCGTGGGCTTGTCGCGTATGCGTCGCTCCCGGAAAAACGTAGAAGCTGAAACCGAGTTGCCGAATCCATCGCAGTCGCTGGTAGTAGGCGGAGTCGAGGATGCGAGACTCCACCCGGTTGAGCGTGATGTGGCCATGAAGAGTGTCAAAGATGGTGCGCTTAAAAATTTCGGCCATTGTTGAATATATATCGGTGAAACGGCGACGCGAGTTGACTCGAACGCGACTTTCGGCGAGTCAATATATATGAGAAAGAAGCGGTACCGGCAGTTTTTGCTAACTGAAGATGAATTGCGATCGAAGTCGCACGTTGAGTGGCTTCATCCCGCGATGAACGAGCTTTCACGGCGGTGGCGCTCCGGTGAATTGGCCGAAGTTGAAGTGGTTGCGCAATATATTCTCTTTTTTTTGCGCGTGTTTAGGCCGCTCGACTATTTGGGCGGGCCGCACAAGCAAGATGTCTTTAGCGCCGTGGGTGCGACCGAGAGGTCGACTTCAGATGATAGTGAATCGTTGAGCGCAGGGGTGCGGGTATTCGCGCGAAATTCTCTGCGTTCCGTGCCGCTCGCCGTGAATCGTTCAATTGTCGGTTGGGCCAAAGGGCGCTATCCGCTTCGATTGCTAGATTACGTGCCGTCCGCCGAAGAATTGTTGGAGCAGCAGGCCGCCGGCAAGCGCATCGTGACGTGTTTGTTTCAACCGCACGAGTTGAAGTCGTGGGTGAACAATTCGCGGGACCCGCTCGGGTTTGCATTGCACGATCTCATCCACGCCGATCATTTTTTTCGTGACGCTGAAATGTTCGCGGGGCAAGTTGAATTTTACCGCGAGGTGCGTGACAAAATGGGCTGCGGAGAATTTAACTCTATTTTAGCCGACCCGGTTCGGCGCGCGCGATTTGAATACATCATCAGTGATATGAACTCACACCCCGCTCATTTGCGCGCTTGTTTAGCGCACGAGCTTGCACAGTGAATGTTTCATTAGATGAATTGCGCCGCGAAGTTTGGTTTGAATCCGTCGCGAGTCGCGGGCCCGGCGGGCAAAACGTGAACAAAGTTGCATCAGCGGCCATATTGTATTGGGATCCCCGCGTTTCACCGTTAGTTCGCGAAAGTGCTCGTGAGCGTGTGATCGCGAAACTGGCGCCCGTCACAAACCGAGACGGCCTCGTCGTAATTCGTTCTGACGAACTTCGTGATCTCGTGCGAAACAAAACAAGGTGTTTAGAAAAACTAGTCGCACGCCTAAACGAAGCTTTGCATGTGCCGAAGGTGCGGCGGCCGACGCGCCCGACTCACTCCTCGAAAATTAAACGTCACGAAACCAAAAAACGGCGCGGTGAAACAAAAAAGTTGAGAAGGCGGGTGGCGTATGATTAGAAGAAAGGGCGTTTGATGAAGCAAAGAGGCGGATGTTTCTGCGGAGCTGTTCGTTACGAACTTCGAGATGAGCCGATGTTTGTGAACTGTTGTCACTGTACCGATTGTCAAAATCAAACCGGTAGCGCTTTTGTCATCAACGCGCTGATCGAAGCGAAAAATGTGAAATTGCTGAAAGGCAAATTGCAACGGGTGAACGTTTCAGCCAAAGGCAAGCGGCCGCATGACATTTACCGCTGCCCCAAATGCAAAATCGCCGTTTGGAGCGACTACGGCCGCCGACGCGTATTGTTTTTTATCCGAGTCGGAACGCTCGACACGCCCCACGACATAAAGCCCGATGCCCATATTTTTACTCGCTCGAAAGTTTCGTGGTTCAAACTTCCGCGCAAAGTACCCGCGTTTAAAATTTATTACGACATGCAGAAACTGTGGTCGGCGCGCAGTCTCGCTCGCCGTGAAGCGATTTTGGGTAAGGGGAAGTGAGCGAAACTGCCCCCTTGTTTTTTTATCGTAAATGTTTCGACAACAGTTTGGGTTGCACGGCTGTAGCGTTTGAACAACCATTCTCCTCGCGCCTGAGTCGACATACTTAACGGAGTCAAACTCATTGACTGCATTTCACCCCAATGCGAATATCGACGATGGCCCGGTCTTAATCAGCCATATTAAAGGAACCTCATGTCGACCATTACTCCACTTCAAGATTTGCAAACGCTTGTCAGTCTCTGCAAACGACGCGGCTTTGTCTTTCAAAGTTCGGAAATCTACGGCGGTCTCAACTCATGTTGGGATTACGGCCCGCTCGGTGCCGATTTTAAAATTAACGTGAAACTTTCGTGGTGGAAGACAATGACTCGCCGACCGGATATCGTCGGTTTGGATGCAGCGATCCTCATGCACCCGATGGTGTGGAAGGCGTCCGGTCACGTCGATGGTTTCACCGATCCATTGTGCGATTGTCGCGCCTGCAAAACGCGATTTCGGCAGGATCAAGCTCCGCAAAAAGACGGCAAAACTGTTTGCCCGAATTGCGGATCGCTTGAGGTGACCGAACCGCGCAATTTCAATTTGATGTTCAAAACGTTCATGGGGCCAGTCGAAGAGGCGGCCGCCGTCGTGTACTTGCGCCCCGAGACGGCGCAAGGGATTTTCGTCAACTACGAAAACGTGCAAACGAGCATGCGCAAAAAGATCCCGTTCGGAATCGCGCAAATCGGTAAAAGTTTTCGCAACGAAATTACCCCTGGCAACTTCACCTTTCGTACGCGTGAATTCGAACAAATGGAGATGCAATATTTCGTCAAACCCGGCACGGATATGGATTGGTTTGAGAAGTGGAAAGAAACGCGTCTCAAACATTACGCCGAATTGGGGTTTAAAAAATCGTCGTTGCGATTCAAAGAGCATGGTCCGAAGGAGCTTGCGCATTACGCGCGAGCGGCATTTGACGTGCAGTACGAATTTCCATTTGGCTGGCAGGAACTTGAGGGCATTCACAATCGCGGCGATTTCGATCTCACTCAGCACGCGAAGTTCTCGGGCAAAAAGCTCGAGTATTTCGATGAACAGTCGAAGGAACGATTTGTACCCTACGTCATTGAAACTGCCGTCGGTTGCGATCGTTTGTGTCTGGCGCTTCTTTGCAACGCCTATGAAGAAGAAAAATTGGCGAGCAAGGACGCCGGTGCAGAAAAAGGCGAGGGCGATGGCGATACGCGGGTTGTGATGCGATTCAAACCGTCTTTAGCTCCGGTGCAAGTCGCGTGTTTACCGCTTTCGAAAAAACCCGATCTGCAAGAAACGGCGATGCGAATCCGCCAAGACTTGAGCGAAGAATTTCGCGCGGATTACGACGAATCGGCTTCGATCGGTAAACGGTACCGGCGGCAGGATGAAATCGGAACGCCACTATGTTTGACCGTCGACTTTGAGTCGCTCAACGACAAGAAGGTGACGGTGCGCCATCGCGATACGATGTCACAAGATCGTGTCGAGATGTCGCGCTTACCCGAGTATATACGCGAAAAATTGCATAGTTTTTGATCCATCTTTAGACCGCATATTTTCGCTTGCCATGGCGATCAGTTCTGTCGTCGTCGCCCCAAATCTGAATTTGCAATTTGCAGCCGAAGTTCCGCCAATCGATTGAGATTTTGATTGATTCACTCAATCAGAAATAGTCTTAGTGCCTCGTCTTTTGCGTAGCGAGCGGGGATGGCGGCGAAGCAAAACGTAGAGCGTAAAACAATGGCTTTATTGACTCGAAATCACACGAATGATAGCCACAAAGGCCGGGGGATAAAATCTGGCTGCACGCCGTTGACCTTCAATGGCCCGCGGTGAGCGAGCCGCGAAAGATGACGAGGGACGCATGAAAAAAACCATTTATTTTTTCTCGGCCGGCGAAACTGACGGCAACGCCAAAATGAAAGACGTTTTGGGCGGCAAAGGGGCCAACCTGGCGGAGATGACAGCTCTCAAGTTACCGGTCCCGCCCGGGTTCACGATATCAACCGAAGTTTGCGACGAGTTTTATAAAAACGACAAGAAACTCCCGGAAGCGGTTATTGCTGAAGTGGAAAAAGCCCTCAAGCGGTTGGAACAACTGACCGGCAAGCAGTTCGCGACGGCGGCGCATGCGCCGGCCAATCCGCTTCTCGTGAGCGTTCGGTCGGGTGCCCGCGTGTCGATGCCCGGTATGATGGATACGATTCTGAATTTGGGTCTCAACGATCAAACGGTTGAGGCATTGGCCAAAGCGGCCAATAATCCGCGATTTGCGTACGATGCCTATCGGCGTTTTCTTCAGATGTATTCCAACGTTGTCATGGGGATGAACGGGACATTTCTTGAAGTGATACTTGAGGATTTGAAACACGACAAAAAATATAAAAGCGACACCGATTTAACAGTCGATGACCTGAAAGCACTGGTGCAAAAGTACAAGAAACAAATCGCCGAGCACACGGGGCGGGCCTTCCCGATGGATCCGCGCGAGCAGCTGATCGGTGCGATCGCGGCCGTGTTTAACAGCTGGAATACTCCCCGAGCCATGACCTATCGCGAACTTCACGGTTACCCCGATTCGTGGGGGACGGCCGTGAATGTGCAGTCGATGGTATTCGGTAATATGGGCGATGACTCGGCTACTGGGGTGGCCTTCACTAGAAACCCCTCGACCGGCGAAAAGCGCTTTTTCGGCGAGTTCATGGTAAACGCGCAGGGCGAAGACGTGGTGGCTGGAATTCGCACACCCGAGCCGATTGAAAAGCTCAAAGACATCATGCCGAAGGCTTACGCGCAATTAACTGAAGTTTATCAAAAACTCGAAAAGCATTATCGCGACATGCAAGACATTGAGTTTACCATCGAACGCGGTCAGCTTTTCATGCTGCAAACGCGCAATGGTAAACGCACGGCCCAGGCGTCGCTTCGTGTGGCGCGAGAAATGGTGAGCGAAAAACTGATTAGTGAATCAGAAGCTGTCTTGCGCGTAGACCCGAAAGGGCTTGATCAGTTGTTGCATCCCACGCTTGACCCAAAATCGGTGAAAACAAAACTCACGAAGGGCCTACCGGCAAGCCCCGGCGCGGCTGTCGGGCAGATCGTATTTTCGTCGGAATCGGCCGTGCAATGGGCGGCGGCGGGCAAAAAAACCATCTTGGTTCGCGTTGAGACTTCGCCCGAAGACATCGAGGGGATGGTTAAAGCGCAAGGCATTCTCACCACTCGCGGCGGTATGACGTCGCACGCGGCGGTTGTTGCGCGCGGGATGGGCAAATGTTGCGTCGCCGGCGCCGGTGAAATGGATGTCGACTACCGCACTAAAACCGTTCGCGTTAACGATTATCAACTCAAGGAGGGCGACTTCATCACGCTCGACGGTTCAACCGGTGACGTATTTTTAGGCGAAGTGAAAACGGTAGATCCTATTTTGGACGATCATTTCACCTATATGATGGAGCTTGCCGACAAATTTCGGCAGTTGGGGGTGCGGGCAAATGCCGACACTCCACACGACGCTGACGTGGCGCGCCGATTTGGCGCCGAAGGGGTTGGATTGTGCCGGACCGAGCACATGTTTTTCAACGCCGATCGCATTGATGTGGTCCGCGAAATGATTTTAGCCGATGAACGTGAGGAGCGTGTGCGGGCACTCGATCGCTTGCTCCCCATGCAGCGGAGTGATTTCGCCGAGATTTTACGGGCGATGGACGGTTGCCCGGTGACGATTCGCTTTTTAGATCCGCCTCTCCACGAGTTTTTACCGCAGACTGAAAAAGACCTGACGGCTTTGGCGGCACGGCTGAAGTGGGACGAAAATGCGTTGCGCGCGAAGGTTCGCAACCTTCACGAGTTCAACCCGATGCTCGGCCATCGCGGCTGCCGGCTCGCCATCACGTACCCCGAGATTTACCAAATGCAGGCACGGGCTGTAGCTGAGGCGACAATTGCGCTCCTCAAAGAAAAGCACAAACCGAAGCCGGAAATCATGATCCCGTTGGTTGGGATGAAGGATGAACTCAAGCGACTCAAGCGGCTTGTCGAAGTCGAAGTCGAGCGCGTGCAAGAAGAAATGGGTGTTCAGCTTGAAATCCCGGTTGGTACCATGATTGAGCTGCCGCGGGCGGCTTTGACTGCGGATAAAATCGCTGAAGAAGCGCAATTCTTTAGCTTCGGCACCAACGATCTCACTCAAACCACCATGGGGCTTTCGCGTGACGACTCTGCTCGTTTTTTAAGCACCTATATTGCGGATGGAATTCTGCCCTGTGACCCTTTTCAAACAGTAGACCGTGAAGGTGTCGGCCAACTGATCAAAACAGCAGTGGAATTAGGGCAGCGCACGCGGCCCGGTCTCAAGCTAGGGGTTTGCGGTGAGCACGGGGGAGATCCATCTTCTATTGAATTTTTTCACGAAGTGGGGTTGCATTATGTGAGTTGTTCGCCCTATCGTGTTCCTATAGCACGGTTAGCGGCGGCTCATGCGGCGTTGGTTGATAGAGCCTCGGCCGATGGACGCTCACGACGGGAGACTGAAATTGCGAATCAAAAAACTGGAACTCTTCGGGTTTAAATCTTTTAAAGATCGTACTGTTATACATTTTGATGAAGGTATCACGGGTATTGTTGGCCCGAACGGTTGTGGCAAATCGAACATCGTCGATGCGCTCGTGTGGGTTATGGGCGAAATGTCTGCGAAGCACATGCGTGGCTCGAGCATGGAAGACGTCATTTTTGCCGGTGCTGAAGGGTATGCTCCGACGGGTCTCGCTGAAGTGTCGCTGACTCTTGAAAACGACGGCGGGCCGTTCCCCGCGCAATACGCGCGCTTTTCAGAGGTGCAGGTCACGCGGCGACTCCATCGTAACGGCGAATCGGAATATTTGATCAACAAAGAACCCGCACGTTTGCGCGATATTCAAGAGATATTTATGGATACGGGTGCGGGTGCAAAAGGCTTCTCGATCATCGAGCAAGGCGCGATCGGCAAAATTATCACCGCCAAACCCGAGGATCGCCGCACATTGATCGAAGAAGCGGCCGGGATCACCAAATTCAAAGTTCGAAAACGCGAATCTCAACGAAAAATCGAAACGACCGATCAAAACCTCGTGCGTTTGCAAGACATTATTGGCGAACAAAAGCGTCAGATTGAAAGTCTCGAGCGGCAGGCGCAAAGAGCTGAGCGGTACCGTAAGCTAAAACAAGAATTGCAAGAAAAAGATTTGTGGCTGGCGCAGCATCAGTATCGAAAACTTCGAAGCGAAGCCGGCAATGTAGATCGGGAATTGGCTGAAGCGCGCGAAAACGAAGCGTTGAAGCAGTCGCGAGTCGCCGAATATGATGCTGACCTCGCGGCGAAGCGGCTTGAATTGGCTGAAAAAGAGGCGAACGTTCAAGCGCGACAGACCGAGCATCGCGAGCGCTTGCAAAAAACGCAAGAGACGGAATTTCGCATTCGCGAACTCAATATGGAGATCGAGCAGGCGCGAAAATCAAGCGAAATGATCGGTTCGATGCTTGCGCAGTACACGCTACGAAGAGATAATCTCGAAAGCGAGAAATCCGGTTTGGGCAGCCGTTTGGAAGAAGCTCGCGAGGATCTCATTCGAGTTGAGTCCGACTACCAAACAAAAGAAACTGTTTACAACGACATCATGGCGCGGATTCAGGCCGCCGATCAAGAATTGACTGACGCCCGCCGTGAAATGCTTGCTGTGCAAGCGTCGCTTTCGCACCTTGACGCCCGCGAAGGGGTTTTGGCGACACGTCTTGAAGATGAAACGCGCAAATTCACCGAGACGCAGGCGCGTGCGAGTGAACTCCTCATGAAAAAGGACGAGTTCGTAGAAAGGCGCAACCGGGTATACAGAACGCTCGAAACCGAGCGGCAGCTGCAACTCGATCACACGCGCGATCTCGATCTTATCAACGGCAATTTACAAGAAGTGAAGAGGCAGCTCGTCGATCGTCGCCAAGAATGCGACACGTTTAAAGACGAGTTGAATCAAGTGGCGAGCCGTCTCTACGGACTTGAAAACTTGCAATCGAACTTCGAAGGCTTCGAAGACGGAGTGCGGAGCGTGCTCATGTGGCAGCGAACGCGCGGGCAAGATGCGGGCGTCGAGCTGCGTGCCGATTCAGCGGGTGGCATGAGCGCCGAGCGTGCGGAATTCCGCCCGCTCGCCGATGTGGTCGAGGTGCCTGAGGAATACGAACTGGCTATGGAGGCCTCGCTCGGCACGCGTTTACAACTTCTACTTTCAGATTCGAGCGAACGTTCGCTTCATGCCGTCGATTATTTGAAATCGCAGAAACACGGCCGTTCGAGTTTTTTGAATATGGCTGGTGGTTCTGGTGTGTCGGCTACGGAAGCCTATGAGACCGATGCGAGTCTTAAACTCGAGTCGGGTGTGCAGGCGCTTTTGCGCGACGTTGTGTCGATTCCTGAAGTTTATCGCCCGCAGGTGTCGGCGTTCTTTGCTGATGTGGTCGTGGTGGATTCTATACGGACAGCGCTGCGGCTTCGCTCCACTTATCCATCCCGCTCTTTTGTGACAATGGATGGCGACGTGCTCACTCCCGACGGAGTTTTGACGGGTGGAGCGTCTGAAAGTGCCGATTCGGGTGTGCTCAAACGCCGCCGCGAAATCAAAGAATTGTCGCTTAAGCGCGAAGAGCTCAGCGGTAAAGTGCAGTTGACTCAACTCAGCTTGCAAAAACTCGTCGATCAAGAAGCCGGGCTGCTCGCGTCTCTCGAAGCCGCGAAAAAAACCGCAGTCGAAAAAGAAATCCGCATCGCCGAATTGAAAAAAGATCTCGAGCGAGCTGAACTCGAACTCGGCAATGCCCAGCACGCGTGGGAGCGTGAAAGCAAAGAATCGACTCGGCTTGAAAATGAAAAGCAATCGATCGAGAAGTCGCTCGGCGATGTGCGGGCTGAGCTCGAAACTTTACGACACAAATTGACCGAAAACGAAAGCCGCTGCCAAGCGCTGGGCGAAGAGCTCACGAATATTCGCGCGGGCAGCGATGACCGTGGTCGAGAAGTGACCGAGTTGAAGGTGCGCGCAGCTACGCGTCGGCAAGAGGTCGAGAGCCTTGAGCGAGAAAGTGCGCGCCTCGAAACCGCGTTGACCGAATTGGGCGAAAGCATCGCGCGCATGTCCGAAGAAACGGCCACGCATTCGTCGACGTTGAGCTCGAGCCAAATTGAAGTCGAGCAAATGCAAGCTGAACTGCAACACTTCGTTCATGAGTCGCAAGAGGCGGAACTTGCGGTTTCGCGGGTGCGCGACGAATTTGAAAATTTAGCGGCTGCTGTTCGCACACTTGAACAAGCGGTTTCGCAGAATCATCAAGAACTGCATGTGATTCGCACCCGAATGAGTGAGCTTCAGTTAAAAACCGGTGAAAGTCGCGTGCAAGAGATGCGGCTGGTTGAGCAAATTCAAGAACGTTACCAGCTCGACTTGGCCGCGCTGGCGAGCGAGCCTGCGGTTGGCGCCGCACAAAACGCTGTTGCGGAGTCTGCGGCGTGCGAAGACGCCACAGTCGACGTAGCCGCGAAAGAGGTTCAGTACGCTCGCGACGTTGAAGAACTGCGCGAAAAGGTGAAACGCATCGGCGAAGTGAACTTGGCTGCCATTCAAGAATACGACGAAGTCAAAACTCGTTACGAATTCTTGTCACAACAGCACACCGATTTGTTAGAAGCGAAAGAAAACCTGCGTAAAGTGATCGATCGAATCAATCGCATTTGCTCGCGCCGATTCAAAGACACTTTCGAACAGGTCAATGATCGATTTCAGAAAGTGTTCCCGGTCTTGTTCGGTGGCGGCGAAGCGCAACTCATTCTTGTCGAAAGCCCTGACAATGACGAAGTCGGTATTGACATCGTGGCGCGACCGCCCGGTAAAAAACAGCAGAACGTTTCGCTCCTTTCTGGCGGCGAAAAGGCTTTGACCGCGGTCTCGCTAATTTTTTCGATATTTCTCGTGAGGCCGTCACCATTTTGCCTGTTGGATGAGGTGGATGCTCCTCTCGACGACGCCAACGTGTTTCGCTTCAACGATCTCGTTAAAGAAATGGCGAAGCGCTCGCAAATCATCGTCGTGACGCACAACAAGCATACTATGCGCGTCAATAATCGGCTTTACGGTGTGACCATGCAAGAAAAGGGCGTATCGAAAATGGTTTCGGTAAGCCTTGATGACGCGCAGAAATTAGCGCAAAAGTAGCGGATGGGTTCAGCTGAAATTATCGTGATCATGTCGATTGCGTTTCTTATCATCGCGATCGTCACTTCATCGATATACTATTTTTCACGCTACTATTTCAAAATCAGCAATGACGACCCCGAAGTCGTAACCAAAAAGCCGGTTGAAATCGGGTTGGAGTGGAAGGGCCCGCAAAAAGAAGGCCTTGGCCGACCGGAGTTGACGGCAGCGCCGACGCCTGTGGTGATACCGACGCCGGCCCAAGAGCCAATGCGCGTACCTGTCCCCACAAACCACGCACTCCGCGATCGGCTTGAAACCACGCGGTCGAATTTTTGGGGGCGCATTGCCAGTGCCTTCGGCGGCGCGCTTTTTAAAGGTGAAATTCAAGGTCAGGTCAAAGATGACCTCGAAGAAGCTTTGTACTTAAGTGACATCGGCCCGAAGACGGCCGAGGCGCTATTTGATCAGGTGTCTGAAAGCTTAAGTCGCTCAGAAAAGGCTGATCTTGAGGTGGTGCGAGGGGCTTTAAAGACCCGACTCGAATCTATATTGAATTCAACAGGCAGCCACGATCTCTTTTCTATATTTGACGGTCAGGTACGGCCGGTAGTGTGGATGATTGTCGGTGTGAACGGGGCCGGCAAGACGACGACGATCGGTAAATTGGCATCGATGGCGCGGGCTCGGGGGTTAAAAACATTGATCATCGCCGGCGACACGTTTCGGGCGGCCGCCGATAGTCAGCTCAAGGCTTGGGCTGATCGCGCGGGGGCCGAGATTCATTCTCCCGAGAACGTCAATGACCCGAGTGCTGTTGCATATTCCGGGCTCGAACGCGGCCGCGCGACCCATGCAGATCTCATCATCATCGATACGGCGGGGCGTTTGCACACGCAGCAGAATTTAATGGATGAGTTAAAAAAAATGAAACGAGTCATGGCTAAGGTGATACCCGAAGCTCCGCATGAGCGAATTCTTGTCATTGATGCCAATGCCGGGCAGAACGCGCTCATCCAAGCGCGTGAATTTCACGCGGCCGTCGCGCTGACAGGCGTGATTGTCACTAAAATGGACGGAAGTGCAAAGGGCGGCATCGTCGTCGGCATTGCCGGCGAAGTCGGTGTGCCGATCACGCATATCGGAGTCGGTGAATCAGTTGATGACTTACGCCCGTTTTCGGCGACCGAATTTATAGACGCCGTCATTGGGGCCGGGCCTCAAATATGATTCAAGCGCATTCGATTCTCATTCTTTTGGTCGGCGGTACGGGCTTGTTCTTGCTCGGGATGAAAATCGCGAGTGAGAATTTGCAGAATCTGGCTGCCAATCGCATACGCGATATGATCGCGAAACTCGCCGATCGCCCGTTTCTGGCGTTACTTTCGGGTGTTTTGATCACTGTGCTCGTGCAAAGTTCGGGTGCTGTGACCTCTACACTTGTCGGTCTTGGCACGGCGGGCGTAGTGAATCTTGAGCAAGTGATGGGGATTATACTCGGTACCGGTGTGGGCACGACGGTCACGACTCAGCTCTTGAGCTTGAACGTCGAGGTGATTGGCCTGCCGATTTTCGGGATTGCATTTTTGATTCAACTGTTTTCGCATAAGCGGGTTTTGAATCGTGTCGCGCAGGCTGTGATGGGTTTTGGCCTTATGTTTTTCGGGCTCGAGGTGATCAGTCTCGGCACTCAGGCGCTGCGAGATGCCGCCATTTTCACTGAAACGCTACGCTATTTTCGCGATAATCCATTCGCAATGTTGATCGTGACAGCACTTTTTACTGCAATGGTGCGCAGTAGCGCCGTCGTTGTCGGCATCGCAATGACAATGGCGACGGCCGGGCTCATCAGTGTCACCGACGCCTTTTACTGGGTGTACGGGGCGAATATCGGCACCACGGCAACCGCGCTGCTTGCTTCTGTTGATAGCAATGCGACAGGCCGCCAAGTCGCTTGGGCCCACTGTCTACACAAGGTCATCATGGTTTCGCTTTTTTATTTTTTCACTCCTTACGCCGCGAAGCTGATCACGACGGGCAACGCTGCGCGCGACGTCGCCGATGCGCATTTATTTTTCAACTGTTGCGGAGCACTTTTGTTTTTTCCGTTTGTTAAGCAAGGCGCCCGCATCGTGCAGAAGCTTGTTCCACCACGAGCGAACGAGCGAGAATTCTCAGTCAAATACCTCGATCGAGCGACTTTCGAATCACCCAGCGTGGTATTGGCTCACGCCGAACGCGAGTGTTTGCGCATGGCGGATATCGTCATATCGATGATTCGAGATTCGATCGTGGCCTTGCGTGACGACAATTCCGACCTCATCGCCGATATGCGCGCGCGAGACAACCGTGTGGATCTTCTCAATCGCGAAATCGATATTTTTATTACACGTTACATGCGCACCGATGACAACGACCTTCATCGCGAGATGGTGCGACTGTTCAGCTTTGCGTCCGATCTCGAGAGCACTGCGGATGTTGTCGATAACTCGATCATTGAGTTGGCGTTGAAGAAACACGCACTTAAGGTTGAGTTTAGCAATGAGGGATGGAAGGAACTCGAAACCCTGCACTTGGCGGTCGTTGAAGTGGCCGAACTATCGGTGAGTTGCTTTCAGTTGAAGAGTCAGGATTTAGCGGCGAAGGTTGTGTTCAAAAAACGTGTGATTCGTAAGATGGAGCGCATGCTGCGTGAAGCGCACATCGAACGTATGGCGGCCGGCCGTAAAGAAACGATCAACACCAGTTCAATTCACCTTGATGTGCTGAGCGACTTCCGCCGCATGGTCGGCTTGCTGTCGGCGCATGTGTATGTTTTTCTACGCGAACGGTAAATCACCGCATGAACCGTTTTACGTCACGAAGATTGTAAAATTCGCTCAGTAACCTAGCCGGTATACGGCGGCGCACTCGTGTTTGCCATGGCCGGCACTTTCAAGATATTGGAACAGCAATTGCTATTAGTTGAAGTTAAGATCGGGGAAAAGATTGGGGCAACTATGCCGCGCGGGTTGATTTATATTCTGGTTTTGGCGCTTCTGCCGGGCGCGTTCAGTTACGCCGGCAATCTCATTGAGAATTCGATTGGTCAGGTGCCGACGCTCAATTTCGCTCCCGAGGCGACGCCGGTCGACGCAAATCGTGCCGATCTAGAAATACATTTTGACGAGAAAGACACTTGGCCCGATTACGAGGATTCCGTTTTGCCCGAAACAACGAGTGCAGTCAGGGCCGCGTTGGCATCGACCTCAATGCGAGGTTTAACTTTTCACGATTTGGCCGACCCCACGACTTTTGAACGAGTGAGCCCATCCGCCTTTTTGGCGTTTCTCATGACAGGCCGAATTGTATTGCCGTCCGGTACGGGCAATGAAGTGTTTGATGATTCAGTCGAAAGATCTCTAGTTGACAAAGAATATGAGCGAATGATGCAGGTCGGGTATGCGCGGTACAAACAGGTACTCGCGACAGACACGGGTGAACTGCAAAGATTCATGGAACTAGTGGATATTGCACTTTCGAACTCCACGGCGCTTGGGCAAAAAGATAAACCGGTCTACGATTTTCAAGGTCTGGAACGCCCAGTCGCCATTCGCGTGGATCAGCTCATTTCGCACGTACTGGATCTCAGTCAATTTCATCGTTTGTACGTCAAGCGGCGGATGAATTCGCGCGCCGATTGCGTTGACATACAGTGCAATGATGTCGAATTCGCCAAGGCCTTTTTTTCACCTGCATTAACCGATCGCGATCGCAATCTCGCCGCATTGATGGACAGGCAGAAGTCACCGGCGAAAAGTTTGAATTTGCGCAAATGGTTGGATATTTGCATCAAAGCTTTGGCGTTCAAACCCGTGGTCGCCGAATATGGCACGGTTTTGCGTTTTGCTGGCGCCAAATTGACTTTGGCGCGTGGTGAGCGCGTCTTCCCGAGAAAGCCGACTGAGCAAGAAATGATCGAGTTTTTAGAACTCACGAGGCGGCTGGTCCAACTCGGTTCCAATCATTCACCCGAAGATACGACTTTTGCGAGTGTTTTGCTGCTTCACGCTGCCGATCAAAGTGTCATGCTAAATCGTGCCATGCAAAGAGCGGTCGATGAAAAATTTGACGAAGTACTTGCGGAGATTCCGCGCGGCGAACCGCTCGATTTAAATCTCCGAGAGAAAATTCGATTGTATGTTCGATCGAAAGAGTGGCATGGGTCGCCCGACACAGCGCCGATCACTGTTGAACTTTTGCGTGAAGCGATCATTCATAGCAACCGGACGGGTCGACCGCTGCTCGACGGGCTGAAGCTCACGCGGTCTTGTTCGCAGATACTTTTCACTCGTCGAGACGGCACGCGCCGGTTTTAGCGCGAGCGGATCTAGCATTCAGATTGCCTTAATTGTCACCGGGGTAGCCGGCCGAACACGTTTGCGTCGGGTACATCTGCGGGTCGTATTTTTGGCACACGCGACTCCATTCGATTTGCCCGTTTGGGCAGCCATCCAGTTGCGAGTTGTCGCCGTTCATCGGGTACCATTTTTGGCAAATCGTGCGTAGGTGATTGGGGTTCGTGTGGACGGGCAGTTGTGTGTCTGTACCTGGCAAAGTCGGCCCATCCATCGTGGTTTCGGGCATGCAAATGTCTTCGTTATCGCATGGCATGTTCGTGATAAATTTGCCGTCTCGGTGGCAGACCGTTTCGGGGCAACTGCGCGTCCACAGTGCGCCGTTTTGAGAGTCCCCGTAGACGCATTCCGAATCTTGTGGCGTCCA
This sequence comes from Bdellovibrionales bacterium, assembly GCA_027459485.1. Classification (GTDB taxonomy): domain Bacteria; phylum Bdellovibrionota; class Bdellovibrionia; order Bdellovibrionales; family UBA1609; genus RBG-16-40-8. Next base: position 342,720 of record DAIDIG010000001.1, read on the forward strand.
CGCCGAGCATGCCAAGCTTGTCAGCGGGTAGAGCACGATTGCCGTAAAGGCCCCGAAAAAGAAAATGCCAATTACCAAGAGTCTGATTTTATGCATGAATATCCCCCACACGAATGCGTGTTAGAGCCTAATAGACGAACATTGCGCCATGCGCAAACTTAATGAGATCTTTACGTAAAATTGCCAAACTGGGCCAGATGGGCTAACAGTAAATATTGGAAAGATTGTGTAAATCGAGGCAACTTTGGGAGTTTTCGGCATGTCGACCCCCGTCACAGAACGAGAGGTAAAGAACGTTTACAACGTTCATGTCGCCGGCCTGCCTTTGCGGTTGCGCTCCAGCCACACAGAAGATGTGGTTGAGGAGCTCGTTCAAATCGTCGATCAAAAGGTGAAAGAAGCAATGCAAACCAACTCGACTGCGTCTTATCAAAGCGCACTGGTGTTGGCGACGCTCAATATAGCGGAAGAGCTGATGTTGTTGAAAAAAACATTATTCGCGGAATTGAATCAAATAGAAGTTAGGGCCCGCGACGTTCTTGATCGATTTGAAATCGCAGTGACTGAAGACTCCCCAAGAGCCTCACAAAGGTGACGCCCAGCCGGTGATCCCGGCGGTTGAGCCCAGGTGAGCGCGTGAACAAACTGATCGGCGAAAAAAAGAGCGACTTGCGATTGCATTTTAAGAATGCGACGTCCGAGTATTTGCGTAAAGCGAATCTCGGGCCAGAAATAATCGCGCTTCTTCTTCAAATTTTGCCGGTGGGCGCGCGAATCGGCGGATTTCGCGCCAAACCGGACGAAGTTAACATCGACCCGTTGTACGAACACAAGGGGTGGTTTTGGGCATTTCCGCGCGTGCAAGAGAGCGATCTTGTGTTCTATCACCCGCGAGACGGGGTTTTCGTGAAAAGTGAGTGGCAGATTGACGAGCCGAACCCCCTACGCTCGGATCGGGTTGAAGTGTCGTCTTTGGATGTGATGTTGATCCCGGGTGTGGCGTTTGATCGTCGCATGCAGCGCCTGGGGCGAGGGCGCGGGTTTTACGACCGGGCTTTAAAAGATTTTAACGGATTGAAAATTGGAGTCGCGTCCGTCGCGCAAATCTCAGCTGAAGAGCTGCCTGTCGACGCACACGACATTCGCATGGATATCATCGCAACCGACAAATACGTGTTGCGACGGTTAGATGCGTAGATCTGGGCGCGGTTAAAACGCGTCTATTTGAAAGGAGTCGAAGGGATGGATAAATCTTTAATCGTCGCCATCGTCAGTTTGGCGGCGGGTTTTTTTACCGGATTTGTCGGGCTTTATTTTTACCGTCAGATTCAAGATAACAAACTGAAGAACGACGCCAATCGTGAAGCTGAGAAAATCGTTGGTCGAGCCCGAGCCCAAGCGCAAAAGATCGAAAAAGAAGCGACTCAAAAAGCTTTGGATTTCGAAAGCCGCGCCCGTCGCAACGTCGAAAACGAAGTGCGTAAAGAGAAACAGCGAGTGCAAAGCTTAGAGTCTTCACTGAAGCAAAAAGAATCCAACCTTGAAAACGACTACAAACGAAAAGATAAAACGCTGCAAGGGCGCTTGAAACAGCTCGACGATCGCGAGACGCGACTAAAAGCTCATGAAGCTCAGTTGCTCGATCTCGAAAAGGCTTCAAACACGCAGATTCATGAATTGCGCAACAAGCTCGAGCAGGTGGCGAACTTTACGAGCGATCAAGCCCGTGACGAGTTACGGCGGGCACTGCAAGAAGAAGTCCGCCACGATCTGGCGCCGCAGCTTGCACGCATTGAAGATGAAGCCCGTCGCGAAGCCGAGCAGAAAGCAAAACGCATTTTGTCGGTGGCGTTATCACGCTACGCGAATGAAGTAGCCACTGAGCGCTCAATCACGACAATTCCGCTCAAGGGCGAAGAGATGAAGGGCAAAATCATCGGTCGCGAAGGCCGTAATATTCGCGCTCTCGAAGCGGCGTGTGGCGTCGATTTGATCGTGGATGAAACCCCCGAAGCCGTCGTGATTTCTAGCTTCGACCCCGTTCGACGCGAAATCGCCAAGCTTTCACTCGAGAAATTGATGGAGGACGGCCGCGTCCACCCGGCGCGCATAGAAGAAGTAGTCGAACGCGTGAAAAGCGATTTACTTGAAAACGTCAAACAAGACGGCGAAAAAGCAGCGTTTGATTTGGGGCTTTCGGGCATGCACGCCAGCCTTTTGAGCCTTGTCGGCAGCATGAAGTACCGTATGGTTGGCGCGCAAAATCTCTATGATCATTCGCGCGAGGTCGCGTTTCTGGCCGGAGTGATGGCCGCCGAACTCGGCGAAGACGAAACGGCGGCGCGACGAGCCGGGCTTCTGCATGACATCGGTCAATCGATTGATCATACAGTCGAAGGCAGCGTGTGGCTCGTCGGGGCCGAATACTGTCGTCGCTACGGTGAAAAGGATCAGGTCGTCAACGCCGTCCGCTCGCAAGGCTTGCGCGAAGAAGAGCGCAGCCTTTTGGGGCACATCGTTTTCGCGGCCAACTCGTTCTCTGAGTCGCGCCCTGGTGCCAATCGTCAAATGATTCAGAATTTCGTTCGGCGCTTAGAAGATCTCGAGTCGGTCGCCAATTCGTTCGATGGGGTTGTGCGCACGTATGCATTGCAATCCGGCAAAGAAGTGCGCGTGCTAGTTGAAAGTTCGAAGATCACAGACGATCAAGCGAGTCTCTTGAGCAAAGACATTGCTCGTAAAATCGAACGCGAATTGAGCTACCCGGGTCAAATTAAAGTTTCAGTTATTCGCGAAACCCGCATGGTGGAGCACGCCCGATGAGCCGGCGGCCGATCACAAGAGGCGACGATGAGTTTCAGTGCTGAAGAACAACTGCGCGAGTTAAAAAAGGGCTCCGTCGATTTGATTTCAGAGACCGAACTCGTCGCGAAATTAAAAGAGTCGGCGGCGAAGAATAAACCGCTTCGAATCAAAGCCGGGTTTGATCCGTCGCGGCCAGATCTGCATTTGGGGCACACCGTGCTCTTGAATAAAATGCGTCAGTTTCAGCGTCTTGGTCATCAGGTCATTTTTTTGATCGGCGATTTCACCGCCATGATCGGCGACCCATCGGGCAAAAATCAAACGCGGCCGCCGCTCACTGAAGACGAATGTGTCGAAAACGCCAAGACCTACGCGAGACAAGTGTATAAAGTGCTCGATTCGACGAAGACCGAAGTGGCCTACAATTCGACCTGGTTTAAAAAAATGTCGACGGCGGATTTTATTCGATTGTCATCGCAATACACGGTGGCTCGCATGCTCGAGCGCGACGATTTCGCCAATCGTTTTCGCGAGCGCACTCCAATATCAATTCATGAGTTTTTGTACCCGCTCGTGCAGGGGTACGACTCCGTCGCTCTTCGAGCCGATGTCGAACTCGGCGGCACCGATCAACGGTTTAACCTTCTCGTCGGCCGCGAAATTCAGAAATCGTACGGTGTGGCTCAACAGTGCGTGCTCACGGTGCCGATCCTCGAGGGGCTCGACGGCGTACAAAAAATGTCGAAGAGTCTGAATAACTACATCGGAGTTGAAGATTCGCCGAAAGATATGTTCGGTAAAACCATGCGCGTGAGCGACGAGTTGATGATTCGGTATTACGAACTTCTAACGGATATCACGACGGATGAAATGACAAAGCTGAAGCAAGACCTCGCGAGCGGTGCTAGACACCCCCGCGACGTGAAAGTGGCACTAGCAAAATCACTTGTGACCCGATTTCATTCTGCGACTGACGCCGATCGCGCTGAAGAAGAATTCAAGCGAATTTTTGCGGCGGGTGGTTTGCCCGACGAAATGCCCATATTCGATTTGAACGCCGCTGAATTTTCGGGTGGCGCGGTGGGGATTTGTCAGCTTCTCGTGCGTTTAAATTTGGCGGCATCGAACGGCGAAGGACGAAGGTCCATCGATGGGCGGGCAGTTGAAGTGAATGGCGAGCGAGTCGCGGATCCCAAATTGCAGGTGCCGTTGAAGTCGGGCGACGAATTTGTCGTGCGATCTGGCAAAAAGAAATTTGCGAAGGTGCGTGTGAAATGAAAAAGGCGCGAGTAACGAAAAGCGCCGAGGCGCTCAAATGAAAGTAAAATTTGTTCCGCAAAATCAAGAATTCGATATCCGCCCCGGTCAGACAGTTCTCGATTTGGCCCATGAAAAAGGGCTTTACATCAAATCGATTTGCAATGGGTTGCCCTCGTGCGCGGAGTGCCGCGTTCGTTTAACCGAAGGCGAATCGAACGTGTTACCGCCGTCGGTGAAAGAACTTAATTTAATCGGTACGGGTTATTTTATCGATCAACGGCGACTCGCGTGTCAGCTTGTGTGTTTCGGTGATGTCACGGTCGATCTCAGCGAGCAGATCGAAAAGGAAAAACAAGGTCCGCGCCGACTATTGGGCAATCGAAAAATTGAAGCGTCGAATGCCGTCAGCGGCAATTTGATCGAGCAGGACGACGAATTGAAGCGTATGACGACGGCCAATGTAGTTGAACCGAGTCGAAGCCCAACGCAACCCAATCCCCCATCGCGACCGCGCCCGCACCAGCCGCAACAGCAAAGACAGACACAACAGAGGCAATCTCAGCAAAAGCAGCCGCAGCAACGGGCGAACCAGAAGTCTTTTCGGTATCGGCCGAACGAAGGTAATAAAAAGTGAAGTTCACCATCGTCATTGCCTGCCTCACGACGTTGGCCGGGTGCACATCGTCTTCGCCCCGTTCGGTTCAAAGAGCGCCGCAGTTTAAAAGAGATTTGATAGCAGTTTCATTCAAGCCGGGTGAATTGAGCGCGAAATGCAGTCAGGCCTTGGTTCAATTTTCATCGGAGATGAATGCGCAAGTCACGAACGCGTTCGATTTTGATCGTGTGTGGTCAAGCTTCAACGACACGATTCAACCGTTGGTATTCATGGGTTACGTTTCAAACGACGAGGCGACGAGAAGCGAAGCCAGCCAATGCGAGGCGAAGACGAATGTCGCGCTGGCCGACATTTTCACACATCGCCGCCTTTATAAAATTGTAAAGACGACGACCGTTCAGGATATGGATCAAGAACGTCTGGTGATCGAGCTCAGGCGCCAGTTTGAAAAAAGCGGGATGACTCTTAATCAGCGCAAGCTTGAAAAGTTTCGCAAATTGCAAGCGGAGCTGGCCGATCTTGAAGCTCAATACATGAAAAATTATAACTCCGATACAACGACGATTCAGTTTGCCGCTTCTGACTTGTCCGGAGTCAGCGATACATTTCTGAGCGGGCTACAGAAGCTCGATACGGGGCCGGGTGGCCCGCATTACGTCGTCACGACAAAGATCACAGACGCGATGGAAGTTCTCATGAACGCGACATCGTCTGAAACCCGGCGAAAAATGCTTCTGGCATTTGAAAATCGCGGTGGCGCCATCAATAGCGGGATATTGGCTCGAGCGATCGTTTTGCGCGAACAGATCGCGAAAATTATCGGGTTTAAAAATTGGGCGGATTATCGCATCAAAGGCAACATGGCGAAGAATTCAAAAAACGTCATGAAGATGCTCAACGACCTCAAAAGCAAGCTGGCGCCGCGATATGCGAAAGAACGCGATCAGCTTGTGCAGGCGAAGCAGCAGATGGTTGATGCCAACGCCACTCAACTTGACCCGTGGGACGTTCGCTACCTTGCGTATCAAATCCAAAAACGTGACTATCAACTCGATGACGATGTGTTGAAACAGTACTTCCCGAAAGATCGCGTTGTAGCCGGGCTGTTTTCAGTTTACTCGACGTTGCTTGGTTTGCATTTCAAAGAAGTCAAAGGCGCCAGTGTTTGGGCTTCGGATGTGAAGCTCTACGCGATTGTCGATGACGCTCGCCAATCGGTGATTGGCTATTTCTACACTGATTTTGACCCGAGACCCGGTAAGTACGGGCACGCGGCGTCGTTTCCGCTTATTTTGGGCCATCAAACGGCAAACGGATACTCGTTGCCGGTTTCTGCGATTGTGGCGAACTTCAACCCACCGACAAATGGGCTGCCTTCGCTTCTTACCTATACCGAAGTGCGCACGCTTTTTCATGAATTCGGCCATATTATGCATCAGACGCTCACGCGAGCGCCGTACGGGTATTTGTCAGGCACGAATGTGGCTCAAGATTTTGTCGAAGCGCCGTCGCAAATGTTCGAGCGTTGGGTTGAAAATCCGATGATTCTTCGAAAAGTGTCGGGCTTTTATAAAGAGCCGGTGCAGCCTATCCCCGATGCGTTAATCGCCAAGATCATCGCGTCTCAGCGGTATGAGCACGAAAATCTGCCCACGGGGTATTACTACATGAGGCAGTTGGTTTTGGCTTTGACCGATATGGCTCTTCATACCGCGACGAAGCCCGTCGACCCCGATGCGACGTACGCGCGAATTCATAGAGAGCTTCTCGGGTTTGATCCCATTCAAGATTCTCATTTTATGGCGAGTTTCTCGCATCTGATGAACGGTTACGATGCGGGCTACTATGGCTATTTGTGGTCACAGGTCTATGCCGATGACATGTTTTCGGAATTTAAAAAAGAAGGCTTGTTAAATGGCCAAGTCGGCATGCGTTTTCGCTCGGCCATTCTCGAGCAAGGCAATATGGCCCCGGCGCTTTCACTCATCTCGACATTTCTCGGCCGCCAACCGAACAACGAAGCGTTTTTCGAAAACTTGGGGATTTAAACCGCGAAGCTTGAACCGCAGCCGCAAGATTTGGTGGCATTGGGGTTTTGAAAAATAAAGCCTTTGCCGTTCAGGCCGCCTTCGTAATCGAGGACCATGCCGATCAAATATAGAAGGCTTTGGTCATCGATGATGACTTTTGCTCCGCCGGATTCAAATACTTGGTCGTGACTCGACTTTTGGGTGTCGAATTCCATTTTATACGAAAAACCGGAGCAACCGCCGCGCTTAACCCGCACGCGAAGCATGGCTTCGGCGGGGGCGTTATCTTCTTGCTTCAGATTTTGAATCTTCTTTGCGGCCATTTCAGTGACTTGAATCATACTCGAATACTATCATATTGCAGGCGGATTTACCAGAGCCGCACTCAGAACTAATTTCTCTGGTTTTCTACCATTGCCTCAATTTGCTCAAGTGCCACTTGAAGATCTTCGGGGGTGGTAAAACGCCCGATGCCGATGCGAACCGTCGCGTGAGCCAATATCTCGGGCAGCCCGATCGCGGCTAGGACATGGGACGGTTCACCGGCCGCGCACGCCGAGCCGGCGCTTACGGCGATGCGAGATAAACCGAGCGCGAAGACGTCGGACGACAGGCCGTGAAATGACAAGCTGATATTCGAGTACACGCGATCTTTCGGGTGCCCGTTCAATTGTGCCGAAATGTTCGACTTGGCGCCGGCTTTCGAAACGCGATCGAGCACCTCCGCAATAAACTGATCGCGCATGTTCGCGAGTTTCTGCGGCTCTTCGTTGATGCGCTCAAAACAAATCTCGCAGGCGCGACCGAGCCCGACGATGCCGGGCACATTGAGCGTGCCTGGCCTAAGGCCACGCTCTTGCGAACCGCCGTAAAGTAGCCCGGTCAGCAAATTGGCTTTTGTCACATGAGGGGCCACGAAAAGAAAACCGACCCCTTTTGGCCCGTAAATTTTGTGGCCCGAGACCGAGAGAAGATCGATCGCCGACTTTTCAACGTCTATCGGGATCTTGCCGGCGGATTGAGCCGCATCGACATGAAATAAAATGCCGCGACGACGAGCTTCGGGGCCGATCGACGAAACCGGATTGATCGTGCCGATTTCATTATTCGCATGAATGATCGAAATCATTTTGGTGTGCGGTCGGATCGCCGACATCACCAACTCGGGCGACACCTGCCCAAAGCGATTGGGCTTTAAAAAAGTGACTTCAAGACCGCGTCGTTCAAGCGCATGCGCGACATCAAGCGAGGCTTTGTGCTCGGTCTGTGTGGTGATCAAATGTGCGGCTGTCTTATGGTCAAGAAACGGACCTAAAACGCCTTGTATTGCCAGGTTATTGCTCTCAGTGGCGCCACTCGTCCAGACGATCGAATTCGGGTCGGCTGCGCCGAGCAAGCGAGTCGCGGATTTACGCGCATTCTCAACGGCGAGCTTTGCCTCCCAACCATGGCTGTGAGTCGTTGACGACGGATTGCCGAACGAATCGCGAAAATAAGGAAGCATTGCCTCTAGAACGCATGGGTCGACCGGCGTGGTCGCATTGTAGTCCAAATAAATCGGTTTTTCTAAGACCATCGGGGTTGATCCTAGACCCAAACCCGCTGTATTGTCGACTACGATGAATAACTTCGACCTTTTTAACCCCAGTGATGAACATAAACTTTTGCGCTCGACGGTGCGCGAATTTGTTGCGGCCGAGATAGAGCCGCAGGCGCTTGAATGTGACCGCCGTGAAATGTTCAATCTATCACTATTTCGTAAGCTGGGTGAGTTGGGCCTTCTCGGTATAACTGTGGCCGAGCCATATGGCGGCGCAGGCCTTGACCCAGTAGCGGCCGTAATTGCCCATGAAGAGATTTCGTGGTCAGACCCGGGGTTTTGCCTTGCGTATTTAGCTCACGCGATGCTGTGTGCAAACAATCTGGCGCAAAACGGTGGCGAGGCGCTCAAACAAAGGTGCTTGCCGAAATTGTGTTCGGGTGAGTGGGTTGGTTGTATGGCAATGTCCGAACCTCATGTCGGCACCGATGTTCTTGGGATGAAAACGACTGCCCTTCGTAAGCCGGACGGCAGTTATGTTATTAATGGCCGCAAGATGTGGATTACAAACGGCACGGTGGATGACGATCGCACCCCCGCCGACGGGTGTTTGCTCTATGCCAAGACAGGTGAAAAGGATGGGCGTCCTCAGATCTCGACATTTTTCGTCGAAAAAACCCATCCAGGTTATTCTGTGGGCCAAAAAATCAAAGACAAGACTGGTATGCGGGCCTCGAATACCGCAGAGCTCGTTTTTGCTGACTGTCACGTCCCCGCGACTGCGTTGGTTGGCAATGAGGGTGATTCGCTTCTTCACATGATGAAGAATCTCGAAATTGAGCGTGTCACATTGGCGGCTATGAGTTTGGGGATCGCCAAACGTGCGTTACAAGTCATGAACAAGTACGCACGCGAGCGCGAAGCATTCGGGCATCCGCTTGCGCACTTCGGGCAAATTCAAAAATACATCGGTGACAGTTACGCCGAGTACATGGCGGCCCGTGCATATGTTTACAATACATCTCGTTGCATGCGCCTCGACCAAGCCGGCAACCGCCTCGACACCGATGGTGTGAAAATTGTGGCCTCAACAATGGCCAAGCGAGTGGCGGATCGCGCGATTCAAGTTTTGGGCGGATATGGCTACGTAGGTGAGTACGTCGTCGAACGGCTCTGGCGCGATTCGAAACTGCTCGAAATCGGCGGTGGCACTCTTGAAGCTCACGAAAAAAATATCACGAACGATCTCGGGCGTGTGGGTGAAGCGCTCTTATGATATTCGAGGGGAGCGAGAAAAAACTCGAACTCGTGGTGCAAGATTCGGTCAATCTGCTGGCCTGGCCCGAGTCGCGTTGGCTGGAGCTCATCGCCGCAGCCGGTACCCAAGCGATATCGAAAGTGGAAAACTCCCACGGGCGCGCGTACCTTTTGTCTGAATCATCTCTGTTTGTCTGGCGTGATCGGATGACTATGATCACGTGTGGGACGACGACACTTGCCGATTCGGCATTAAAAGCATGTGAATATTTGCAGAGCGAAGATATCGCTGCCATTTTTTATGAGCGAAAGAACGAATATTTTCCGCAAATGCAGAAGTCGGACTTCTTCGCTGACGCGAGAAAATTGAATCAAGTGATACCGGGTCGGGCCTATCGATTGGGGCACGCCGATGAACATCACTTATTTTTATATCATTCCTGCCGCCAATTTGAGCCCCGAAAAACCGATACGACACTTGAAATTTTGATGTACGGGTTGCGCGGCCGGGCCCGCGAAGCCTTTAACGAAGAAAACCGGTCGGGTGAGTGGATTCGCATGCAAACCGGACTTGACCGGCTGTTTTCGGGCTACAGTGTAGATGATCATGCGTTTTCTCCGATCGGATATTCGCTCAACGCGATCAACGGCGCCCGATACTACACGATTCATGTAACCCCGCAAGACGAGAGCCCGTACGTGAGTTTTGAAACCAATTTGAATTCACGCCGTGATATGGAAGCGACGATTAAGTCCGTTCTCGAAGTGTTTCAACCGCGCGCGTTCGACGTGGTTTATTTCGACGCGAAGGCGGAGCGCGAGATCGTCAACATCAACGGCTACGTCACGCGCGGAGCCGTTCGCGAGAAGTTGGGGTGCGGGTTCAACGTCTATTATTCGCATCATTCAGAAGAACAGGCCGTTGAAACGGCTGCTTATTTGCTCGAGATTTAAGCGAGATTTAAAAGGTCATTTATGCAAAGAAAATTTGTCGAAGAACGAAATGAAGAAAACGCATACTCCGTTCGCTACGACATCGAAAACGTACTGTATTCGAAAAAGAGCCAGTTTCAAAAAGTCGAAGTCGTCGAGACCAAGGGGCATGGCCGCATGCTTCTTAACGACGATCTCGTCATGATTTCGGAGCGCGACGAATTTGTCTACCACGATATGATTGTGCATCCGGCGCTTTTCACTCATCCGAATCCGCGTCGCGTTTTGATTATTGGCGGCGGTGATGGCGGCACGGCGCGCGAGGTGCTCAGGCATTCGTCCGTCGAAAAGTGCGATATGGTTGAAATTGATGAGCTGGTTATCGAGGCATGCCGCGAGTTTTTGCCAGTGACAGCGGTTGCGATGTCGACGCCGAAGCCGCGATTTTCGCTATTTATTGATGACGGGGTGAAGTTCGTTCGTGAGACGAAAAATACATACGATGTCGTGATTGTCGATTCGACCGATCCAATCGGGCCAGCGACACCGCTGTTTGGGCGCGATTTCTACCGTGATGTTTTCGCCAGATTGGCTGAGGATGGCCTGGTCGTGAGCCAAGGTGAATCGCCTTACTACAATGCAAAAATGCAAGCGAGCATGGTGCAAATTTTAGGCGAGCTATTCCCGATAGTTCGGTACCTCAATTTCACGAACCTGACGTATCCGGGCGGGCTATGGTCCTTTAGCTTTGCTTCAAAAAGATGGCATCCGATACGCGATTTTTCTGCGGACCGGGTGCGCGGTTCGAATCTCAAATTTCGTTACTACACTCCAGACATTCAAAGCGCGGCATTTTCGCTGCCAGCGTTTCAATTAGAGAACATCGGCCGGTCGTTAAAAGAATGACGGATGAAATCCCGCCCGAGATGGCACCAACCGCCTTGTCAAAATGGCAAATCACTCGCGGGCCTGAAATTCGCGTCGCCGAACGCAATTTTTCAGCCGCCGAAATTATTGCCAAACTCGGCGCACATCTGACCGGCGAACGAATGGCGCGCATCGACGGCGTTATCGATCAGCGGACATTTCATGTAGCCACCGTGGTTGAACACCTATACGACATTGGCAATATTTCAGCTGTTATGCGCTCGGCTGAAAGTTTCGGTTTTTTGCCCTTTCATATTGTCGAGCGACCGGGTGCCAAATACAAAATGTCGGATCGCATTTCTCGCGGCAGCGAAAAGTGGCTCGATATTCATCGGCATACCTCGACACCCGTGTGTCTGCGCGAGCTGAAAAACGCCGGTTACAGAATCTATGCGAGCGATCTCTCGGCCAAAGCCACAATTCATGAAATCGACTTTAGCCAGCCGTCGGCTGTGATTTTTGGCAATGAACGGGACGGAATCAGCGAAGAAGTGCGCAACCAGGTCGATGCATGTTTCATTTTGCCGATGCACGGGTTTGCCCAAAGCTTTAATATCTCAGTGGCGGCGGCACTGACGTTTCAAACTATTCACCGGCAGCGCGAGGCGAGGGGGATGGTGGGCGACTTAATTCCATCCGAAAAATTGAGTCTTCGGGCGCAGTATTATTTGCGGACGTTATCGAGCGCTGAGGATATTTTGCGCAAGTGATAATCGTGAATGTATAAATTACGCGATTGCAATGCGTACACGAATTATTCGTACGAGAAATATAAGCAGGGCGCTAATTGAGTGACCGCTCTTTTTGTATGGAGGCGATCTCGCGTCGAACAGCGCGAAACTTTTCTTCTAGCTTCAGCTTTTGACCGTGCAGAAGCGCACGGCGTGCGAGCGCTAGACTTTTGTTGTTCAGCGATACATTGAGATTCTGTAGTTGGGATGCGATCGTCCTTTTGTTTTTCTGTAGAGCTGAAAAGCGCTTGCCGCTGTTCAGACCGGCAGTGAAATCGTCGCGCAGGAGCGGCGGGCAACGCTCGGTATCGGCGGGCTGATTGTTCGCTCCCGCATTGAAGCCTGCCCGATAGGTGCAGTAGCGCGATATCGCATTGTCGAAGCCATTTTGATAAAGGGCCTCAGCGAGTGACTCATCCGTCGCTGGGCACACAGGTTTTACCGTGCGTTCGCTGCCGGCGATCAGACCCTTGGCGCCATCCGCCCGGCCGAGTTCATACCAATCGAGTTCTTGGCAAGGTCCGTTAGCGATTGCATTATGAGCGCAGCCAAATAAGAACAGAATCGAAAGGCTGACGACCAACACGACGACCATCAATTGTAAGGATTTCGTTTGCATATATCTTCCAAAACTTAACCTATAATGTTAGACAGTCAAGCTCATCTGAAAAGGTTAGTGGTCATGGCTTTGAAGAAAAAAAAAGAGTTATACGGCGAGCGGGCGATTGCAGAGAATCGGTTGGAGCGCTTTGAGAATCGTACGAAGGTTCGTCGATATGAAATCGAGTTCACATGCCCGGAGTTTACGTGCGTGTGCCCGCGCTCCGGTTTTCCCGATTTCGCAACGATTTACATCCGTTACGTGCCCGATCAGTGGTGTGTTGAACTCAAGTCTCTGAAATTATACATAAACGGTTTTCGCGATCGAAAAGTCTTTCATGAGGACGTGACCAACGAGATATTGGATGACCTCGTGGGGTTGCTGAACCCTCATGAAATCGAAATCAAAGCTGATTTCACCGTGCGCGGCAACATTCATACAGTTGTCACAGCCCGCCACTCGAAGTAGTATCCCGTGCAACGCGTCCGTAGCTCAGCTGGATAGAGTACCTGGCTTCGAACCAGGTGGTCGGTGGTTCGAGTCCTCCCGGACGCGCCAATTTTTAAATTTTGGTTCAGCGATCGCTCTGACTTTCAAGTCTAAACAGCGTTCGCATATTAACCGCGCTTAAGCTGAATCGGCACACCACGATGCGGGATAGTTAAATTCCTTCAAGGGCAACAAGCAACGTGTCGCGCATATATATTTTTGCATCCTGATAACCCCTCGTTCAGAAGTTTCGTTGTTTCGACAACATCTTCTGCATCGATCACTTTTCAACAGAATCGCGCAACTCAAAGCTGAGCGCCGCGATTAACAACGCGTACTTTGAGTCAGTGTATTGTTGGTTCAGAAAGCTAATAATGGATATGGACAAAATCTAACGGGTCGGGCAGAACCAAACGCACCACCATGGCCGTCATTCAAACAAAAAATCTATCTAAAACGTTTCGAGTGCACAAGAAAGCGGCTGGTTTTAAAGGTTCGCTGAAGGCCCTCGTCCGTCGTGAATGGCTCGAAAAATCGGCGCTTCAAAATGTTTCGATCGAGGTGTCATCCGGCGAAATCTTAGGGCTTGTCGGAGCCAACGGTGCCGGCAAAACAACGCTTGTTAAAATACTTGCCGGTATTGTTTGTGCCAGTTCGGGGGATGTGTCTGTCTTGGGGCATAACCCCTGGCAACGCTCGAACGAACTGCGACGTCAGGTGGCGCTCATCATGGGCCAAAAGGCTCAACTGTGGTGGGATCTCCCCGCTGAAGACTGTTTTCTACTGTTGCGCGATATTTATCAAATCCCCCATAACCAATATCGGCAAAATCTCGAATTTTTGGTCGAATCACTAGGGGTGCAGGATCAACTGAATATCCAGATTCGCCGTTTATCTCTCGGTGAGCGGATGAAAATGGAGCTGATCGCGGCGCTTCTTCATACTCCCAAGGTCGTTTATCTCGATGAGCCGACCATCGGCCTCGACCTCACCGCGCAAAGAGCGATCCGCAAATTTATTTTGGAGTATCGTAAACTTCACAAGCCAGCCATGATTCTCACGTCTCACTACATGGAAGACATCGAGCAGCTCTGCGAGCGCATCGCAATCATCAAAGAAGGCAAGATCGTCTACGACGGCGAGCTTTCGCGCGTTGTAAATAAATATGCGCAACATAAGATTTTGTCGCTCGAAATGGCCGGGCCGCTCACCGATTCGATTCGGCAAGGTGAACTCGCGAATCTACTCAAAAATTTGCGCGCCGAGGTTTTGCTTGAAGAACAGAATCGTGTGCGCTTAAAAGTGGCGCGGTCGGATGTCGCGCAAGTCGCGAGCGCGGTCCTTCAAAAGATTGCGATCACTGATTTGAGTATCGAAGAAGAAGATATTGGCAACATTATTGAGAAGCTGATTCGGCGTGATGGCGTGAAATACGACTCGGGGCCGGCCTCATGAGCTGGTTCCGTGCCATGTACTTGACGGAGCTCAAGCGCATGTTTTCGTACCGCATTGATTTTTGGGTTCAGTTTTTTGTTTCTATAGCAGTCGAGATCGCGATTGCTTATTTCTTGTGGTCGTCGATTTATTCGACTGAAGGTGCCAGTCGAATCTCCGGCTACAGTCTTTCAATGATGATTTTGTATTATGTGTTCGCTGCGTTCGGCGGTCGGTTGGTGCGAGGCAATGAGCGGATGATCATCGCGACCGATATTTACGACGGCGGTCTTACCAAATATCTGCTGTATCCGGTGCGGTACGTTTACGTTATCGGCGCTTTCGCTTTGGCCTTTGATACGGTGACACTATTGCAAATGGCGATCGGTCTTTCGACAATGTTTGCGGTGTTCGGGTTGCCCGCTGGTTTCGAATTTCACTGGATGAACATGCTCATGGGGACGACTGCTTGTTTTATGGCCTCGATTTTGTATTTCATCATTTATGTTGCGCTCGATTTTGTCGCGTTTTGGGTCGATACGGTTTGGGGCCTCAGTATGATGTTCCGTTTCAGCATTCAGTTTTTGAGCGGGTTCTTTTTGCCGCTCGAGCTGTTTCCGAAACCGCTTCAACGCGCGATTTATTACACTCCGTTCCCGTACATCGGGGCCGAGCCGATTAAAATGTTTCTCGGGCGATCGTCTTGGCCGCAGTGGGTGCACGCCAACATGATGGTCATGCTTTGGATTATACCCATGGCGGGTCTCATGCAGCTTTTGTGGTGGCGGGGTGTGAAAAATTACAGCGGGGTAGGGATATGAACCTCGCACGATACGCGCGGCTTTACGGCCATTTTTTGCGTTTTTCATTTTCAAAGGCGCTCGAGTTTCGCGTCGACTTTTATTTTCGGGTCGGCATGGATGTCGCGTATTACGCGATGAATCTGGCCTTTTTTAAAATCATTTTCTTGCATTCGAAGTACCTCGCCGGGTGGACGGACGGGCAGGTGACCATTTTTGTGGGAGCATTTATCGTCGTCGATGCGATTCACATGACGGTCTTTGCGAATAATATTTTTCAAATCGGCGATCTTATCAATAAAGGCGATCTTGACTACTATTTGGTGCGGCCCGTTTCGACGTTTTTCTTCGTGTCATTTCGCGACTTTGCCGCAAACTCCTTTTTGAATCTTATAATCGCCGTCGGTGTATTGATCTGGGCATTGGCGCGTTATACCGGGGCGCTCGGCTGGGCACGAATATCTGTTTTCTTATTGCTCATTCTAAACGGTGCGCTCCTTCACTTTTTGGTCGCCATTCTTTTTATTTTGCCGACGTTTTGGACGCATTCGCGGCGAGGTCTGCAGCCGCTATTTTGGCAGACGGCTCGTTTTATGGAGCGACCGCATAGTATTTTTACAAGTCCCATGCGGTGGATTCTTCTGACAATTTTGCCATTCTCACTTATGGCCTCAGTGCCATCAGCTGTATTATTTGAGCCGCGGCCTGGGTTGCTCATCGTGGGTACGGCTGTCGTCACAGTCTTATTTTTCAGCGCTGTTCAGTGGGTATGGCGCAAAGGTCTTGCGGTTTACGCATCGGCCTCGTCTTAATCTGACATATGTTCGCGTATCAGTTTGCGTACAGCGAGCCGTTTTCCACTTGCCGCCAATTACCCGCTATGACATTTTGCGAACGGGAGCGCGAATCAGCGGTCGTAATTTTACGAACGGGCGCGCGGGGGGAAAAATGACAGCGTTTACATTCAGTGCCGTGCTGTTTACTTTGTTGGCCGTGAATTTGGCTATGGCGGTTCCGCGTGTCCCGACATACGACGAAGATTTGTCCGCCGTGCAAAGTCAATTGGCGCAGGTCAACCAGCAAATCACTCAATTGCAAGCTGAAGTTGCGAGCAATTCATTCGCCATTCAGAACAACCAAACGCAGATTCAAAGCGACCAGTCCGAGTTGAACCAATATTCAAACCCGGTACAATTACAAGACGATATCAACAACGCCCAAGCTATGCTGAATGCTGCGATTCAGGCGCGTGATAGCGAGGCTCAGCAGCTAGCCATGCAAGAGCAGCCCCTGAATGATCAGATTTTACAACTTTCAAATCAAATTGATTCAGACAGCCAGGGCATCGACTCTGACAACCAGCAGATTGAAAACATTCGGCAGGATATAGAAAACAGCATCCAACAACTGAACCAATTAGGCTCCGAAGGTGAGATTGTCGCGCGGTTGAATGCCGCCCAAGCCGAGTTACAAGCCGCCACGGCTGACGTGAGAAATCAACAGGCGCAAGTGGGTTCGCAAGTGAACTCCATCAATGCTCAAATCAATAACTTGATGGCGGCCATGCGCGGCAACGGTGGGCGATTTCAGAGTGCGCGCAACGCAATTTACAGCGATTCTCTGCGTGTCAACCAGCTGCGTGCGGCTTTGCCCCGCGAAAACGCGACTGCGCGTAATGCCACACAAAATCAGATCAACCAGCTTGAAACGCAAATTCGCGGAGAGCAAGGCGTGATTCAAAACCTCGATGCGCAAATTGTGAACGATGAGGCGCAAGTTCAAAATTTAAACGCTCGTCGCAATCAGATTGAAGTGCGATTAAACGCGGCTCGAGCGCGCCTCGGTTCCGCGCAAAGAGCGCTGGCTGATGCGCAGGGGCAGTTGAATCAATTTCGAGATATTCAGCGCACACTTCCGTTACTTCGCAATCGCATTGATAATTTGCGCAATGATATCAATCAACTGGCTTTTCAGCGCCAAGATTTTTCGACTCAACGCTCGACACTCGCGGCTCAAGTGCAGAGCTTGCAAAGTCAGTTGATCCCGTACAACAACAGCGTCGCGCAAGAACAGGCTCAACTGAGTCAGCTCAACCAGTTGATGCAGACGATCAGCTCGCTCCAGCAGCAGATCGCGCAACTTGAGCAGCAAAATGCGCAGCTCACTCAAACAGATAGTGCGGATCAAACTTCGATTGCCGCGCTAACGAGCGCAATCCCGAACCTCACGGGCAAGATCAATGCGCTCCAACCGGAGGTGGCCTTCGCCGGCGTTGTTCTGTCGAACGGACCGCTCACAGATTTTGATAAGAAAAAAGCAAATAAAATGAACCTTAAAATTTTGCAGTTCACCGGCTTAGATAACGATCAAGTGCTCAAGAGAACAAATAAGACCGTGAATGTGGTGTTGGCTAAGCCATTAACGGCCGATGACCAATCGGTGCTTGTTCAATACCTTCAAATGGGCGGGATGCTTTTAGTATGGGGTGCGCCAGAGAGTGTACCGCCCACGCTGCAAACAATGCTCAATGTACAAACCCAAGAGCAGGTTACAACTCTGGGGTTGCTCGGCGAAAACGATTTAGCGGGAGTAAGTTTGAATGGGGTAAGTTCGTCGGGGCTCATATCAGCTGAAAAGCTATCGGCACTTAAAATGAGTCGGACCACGCAACCCATTCTGCGCGACGGCGCGGACCCTCTTTGCCCGGTGGCATTCGAGACGGTGCTCAGTACGGACGACCCAGCATTATCGTCTCGAGCTTTGACGCTCGGCCTTGATTTCGATGCTCTCGGCGCCGCTGAAACTTTGAAACTTGAAGCGGGATTATGCTCGGCGGTTCGACATGAAAATGCTCAAGAAGCGGCGTTTCGCACGATATGCCGGTAGCCAAAAGCGGCGAATCGCAAAACGATTGGAGTACTAAAATCTCCAGCCGAACCCCGCACCCCATTCGTAATCAGATGCCCATTCGACTTCGCCCGAGAATGATTTTGACAGCAAGTAATCCATTCGAACTTTGCCGTACCAGAGGTCGTGTGTGTCGTATTCACCTTCGAGCATCAGTGCGAGGCGCGGTGTCAAAGTAATCGATTTATCGAGGTAGAACCGAGCCCCGCCTTGCGAATCAACCCAAGCGCGAGATTCGAAATTCAGAGGTAACAAATAGCTGAGGCCGGCGATTCCGCGTCCAATTTGCGAAGGGTTTTCTCCCATGCGCAAGATATCCGCACCAGTAAATACCGTGAGAAAACGGTTCACGTAACGTCCGTAGGTTAAAATACTTTCCCATTCTGTATTTGGAACGTTATTCCATCCGGCTTCCCACTCTGCGGTGAGAATATTCCGTGTGTTAGAGGTCGTTAAAAAGCCATCCGTCATTTGGCTCAAAACGTTAGCCTCGCCCCACGCATACCAAGGGTCGTGGTACAGTTGAGAGCGTACCGCCTCGACTTTTGGGTCCGGCTGATAACCTTCGTAATGTACAACGCGCATCATCCCGCTTTCCATATGATAGAGAAAATGGCAGTGAAAAAACCAATCGCCTGTTGCGTCCGCCTGGAATTCAATAACGACAGTGGACATCGGCGGCACATCGATTGTGTGTTTAAGCGGATCATAATCGCCTTGGCCGTTCAACACTCTGAAAAAATGCCCGTGCAGGTGCATCGGGTGATGCATCATCGTTCTATTGATCAGCATAACTCGCGCGATGTACCCTTTTTTTATTTTTATTTCATCGCGGGGCGAGAGCTGATGGTTGTTCATTAACCAAACGTATCTCTTCATGTCGCCGTCGAGAGTGAGCCGAATGGTCTGCACCTGTGTCGACGAAGCGAAATTCGTCGGATGAAGCGAGCGAAGTTCGTCGTATGGCTCTTTGTGTTCAGTCATCGGCATCAATGTCATATTCATGCCCATTGTGCCTTGAGGGGTCAGTGCAAAAACGCGGCGCCAGGTGAGGTTTCCCATAGCTCGATAGAGATCAGGGGTCGGCATATTCGGCGCGGTGTGCAGTGAACCCTGCCCGATCCAAATTGATGCGAAACCGGTCCCATCTTGGGCGGTCGCGCGAAGCTCGTAGGCTCCTTTGGCTGGGACGCGTATCAGGACGTCGTAAGTTTCGCCAACGGCCATCAAAAAACTTTGCCGATCGAAAGGCTCCACATCTTGCCCGTCAGCGGCGACGATTTTCATTCGGCCACCGGCAAATTGCAGATTGAAATACGTCATCGAAGCCGCGTTCACAAAGCGAAGGTGCATAGTTTGACCCGGCCGGGCCGCAATACGGAGAACACGTCGGCCGTTCGCCAGAAAGGCGTCGTATGCGACATCCGAAATATCCATCGGGGGCATGCGCAGCAATTCACGGCGAAAGTAATCCCACAAACGACCGGCGCGGATGGCTCCGACTAAGCTTTGCGCCGTGCCCTTTTCAATCGAGTACCAGTCCGACCCGCGCTTGAGCGTTCGCATGATTTCGCTCGGGCACTCGTGGGTCCAATCGCTGAGAACGATCACGTGGTCGCCATCGTCGATTTTTTCATTTTTTTTAGCTATCACAATCGCGCCGATCACTCCTTCTTGCTCTTGCAAGCCGAAATGTGAATGGTACCAATACGTGCCGCTTTGCCGGATCAAAAATTTGTACGTGTAACTTTCATGTGGTGGTATCGGTAAATTTGTTAAATACGGCACTCCATCCATGTCATTGGGCACGAGCATGCCGTGCCAATGGATCGAGGTCGGGACTGAAAGTTCGTTGTGAACGTGAATGAGGGCGTCGTCGCCTTCGACAAACTTGAGAACTGGCCCCGGGCTTGTGCCATTAATGGTTATTTCAGCTCGCGATTCATTGCCGACATAAATTTTTGTCTTCGCCACCGTCAAATCATATTTGACCGTCTTTGCCGATAACGGCGTCGCCAACATAAGCCAAACTAAAATCAGAAAAAGATGGGATGCCGATGAAATATCGTGTTCCATTTGAACTTCCTTGAACGTGCCTTGAGTCTACACTGCATGAGACCCACGAAACCAATCGCGAATAGAACGAGCAATATGTGTTTCGTGCAAACGGAAGACTCCAATATTTTATTTGGAGCGGGTGATGGGACTTAAACCCACGACCTTCGCCTTGGCAAGGCGACGCTCTAATCAACTGAGCTACACCCGCGACGAGAAAATGTCGCAAAAACGAACTGTTAAGGTAGGCGGCGGCATGCCAGATGTCAAGTTACGAAAGGGGCTCGCCTGCCTGATTTACTGAACCGGTTTTGATGGCTTGCTCCAACGTTCGAGCATCACATGATGACCGCTTCGAACCGGCACCCAGGCAACGTCTTCGCGAGCGAGCAAAAAATTGCCAATCAACGGATAGCCGGCGTCAATGCGATGGAGTAGCTGGCCGGCTTTTAGATCGAAAATGCAAATTTTTGAACTATGGCAACTTGCCCAAACGGACCACCCCCGGATCGGCGACACATAGTTTAGTGCCTTCAAGCTTTCGTGTGTAAGCATAATTTCGCGCGGGACTCCTTCGGAGTCGGCTGATACGAGCGAGTACTTCCAGAGTCTTTTTTGCTTCTTCAAATCAAACGCGATCAAGTTATCGGAAGTATCGATCGTAGTGGCGATCGATACTGCATCGGTGAGAACAACAGGTGATATTGCCTTCGAACCCAATTCAACTTGGCCGGCGTGTCGACCGTTCTTCCGGTCGTAGCCCAATATGTAACCGTCCTCGTTGCAGATATAAATCCGTTCACCTAACTGTACAGGCGGGCAGCTGAAATTCGATGACCCTTCCGTCGACCACCGAGTTTTGCGAGTGGTTAAATCAACGGCCTGCAGGTGCCCATCATCGGTCGAGAAAATCAACAAATTACCGGACACGAGAGGTGTCGCTGTTAGCTGAGAATCAAATTTATCGTAAGTCGCCATGATTCTCTGTTTGGAGGGGTCAAACCGCGCGACCCGCCACGACTGCTTTTTGTCGGAGCGAAACAATAACAATTTATCACTGTATACGAGCGGCATGCGTATCATCGGCACGGCCTCTTGCCAGTACCAGAGGAGTTGCCCGGTCGAAAAGCGAAATGCATAGAGGCCACCGGCATCTGTTCCGGCCACAACTTCGGAACCGATCACGGCCAGTCGGCCCGGTGCGAGTTGCGTCGACGGTGGGAGTTCGAACTTCCACATGAGTCGGCCGGACATGGCATCTAAGGCCAAGATGGTTGTATTGTCGTGGGCAAGAAGTGCCGGACCTTGCAAAAAAGCCGAAAATCGATCAGTTAGAAGCTGGGGTGGCGGTCCAGCATTCGGGTCGGTGGAGGTCGTCTCTTCTCGCAATCGAACTGTCATATGATGAGGCGGAGTCACATTCGGCGTTGGAGTTTGCAGATCCGTCAAACGGTTTTCGCTGGTCTGAAATTGCAGTTCGTTTTCTTGGGCGTTTTCATTCAGCACTGAAAGTAATGAATTTTGGCTCATGATTTCCGGGTTCTTCTTAAAGATCAAAAAGCCGGTCGCCATCATAATCGCGACCATTGCGGGTAAGACGAGCCGTTGTAACAGTGAAGGGGGCGGGTTCATGGTGCCACCTCCGCGCAAACATTTTGATTTTGCCATGTGAGACGAAATGCGGGTTCGGTCAGTGAGCGAGTGAGAAGAAACGTCGAAACACCCCGAAAACCGGGGTCATGACTCAGCTGGTCGCAAAATGTCCGTGCACTTGCCTCGGCAAGCTTCTGCTGGCAATGCAGCGGACCAGCTTGTTTGGCGTCGCTTTGCAGATCCAATTGGCGGATGTGATCCTGATAAATTGCGAAATTCAATTGCCGGCAATCCATTGAGGAAGCCGGCCCTTTTATTTTTATCAATTCTATAAATGAAGCGCGCTTAACTATTTTTGTTTGGGCCACAACAAAAAGAGCGAATAAAATCGGCCACCATAATCTAGAAGGCTCCGGGTGAGCGTACGATTGGTACATCGACTCTTGTTCAATTCGTTTGCGTTCGAAGTAATCGAGCACGAACGAAAAAACGAAGAATATAAGAACGATCGATTGAAAATCATGTAAGAACCAATAATGAGCGGCCAAAAAGGCGATCAATGCCAGAACACCGATAGAGAATTGTTGAGGCATGACAGAAAACAAAAGCGGCGGCAGTGCCCAGCGAAATAAAATATCGAGCGCAGCCACCCATTCGAGACCCTTTATTGATAAATGAGATAAATGGTGGAGTTGCGGTTCAAGACTTTTACCACTCAACCAATCCGAGTTGAGCTCGCGAAAACCTGATAGAAAGAAATAAAATAAAGTCGAATATCGAATCAGCGTGAGTTTTTTAGGTACAAAAAGAAAACCAAGGTTCACGACAATAAACAAGGCGTGGATATCCGATTCTAATCCGGCGTTGCCCATGTAAAAATAAAGCATAAGTAGAAACGTGCCGCAAAGAAGACTCCAGGCGAATCCGGTTAATCTTCTCGTGGCGAACACGATGACTGATAACGTGGCTAATACGAAATAAGTATGAAACAGCCAGCGCTGCCAGCCGTGTGCCGCGGTGACGCCGCAATGAGGGGCGAAATCCCAGCAAAGAAGCGGCATTTTCGCTTGAGGCCCGAGAAGTGCATGGTGATTCCAAAAGTAAAAGTTGAGCACATGTAAGATGCCGAGAATGACGCCGACATATGAGAGCGCTCGAGATCGTTCGATTTCCCAAATATTCTGCTTGAGCCAACTCAAATCATCTCTCCCGGTAGTATCCCCATGTGTATTGCCCGGCGGACCAAAGACTCAATACGACGCTGACCCATAGCCCGATTTGCCCGAGACGGAGCGAGGTCATTCGCCCCCAATTGATATCCACAAACATGCAGGGAATTGCGATCATTTGCAAGGCTGTCTTCCACTTACCGGCCGGTTTTGCCGCGATAATCACTTGATCCGCCGCTGCCACCGATCGTAAGCCGCCGATAAAAATATCGCGGGCCAAAATGATCGTCAGTGAGTACGGGTCGATGCGACGCAACTGTAAAAGCACAACCAACGCGGCTAAGACTAAAATCTTATCGGCGATGGGGTCCATGAATTTGCCCATGTTCGATTCAGCCTGAAATTTGCGAGCCCAATAACCGTCAAGCCAGTCAGTCAATGAGGCGATAAGAAAAATAAATGCGGCGACAGCCCGAATTCTCGGCGAATCGTCGAGAAGGACGATGAACAAAAACGGGGCCAGTAGAAAGCGCACGCTTGTCGCGATCATCGGTAAAGATTTACGCCATGGTAGCGCTGTCG
Source organism: Bdellovibrionales bacterium (assembly GCA_027459485.1). Taxonomy (GTDB): domain Bacteria; phylum Bdellovibrionota; class Bdellovibrionia; order Bdellovibrionales; family UBA1609; genus RBG-16-40-8. The sequence goes on from DAIDIG010000001.1 coordinate 366,449, forward strand.
TATTGGACACGTTGACTCCTGGATCTTGATCTTATCAACTCGAAAGGATGAGGCAACCGTTGTTGCGAAGAATTTGGCTTTTTCTTGTCGTTGTAGCATGGGTGGTGAATGCCGCAACTGCGCCGTCGGTGACGCCTATTTGGCAAAAGGTACCGCGCAATTTCAAAAATATAGTCGAAGATCACCTGGCCATTGTTTCGGTTCGGACGCGCAAATTAGGCGGCGGTGACTCCGAAATGACCATCGATGGCGGTGAGCTGATCAAGAGATCGGCGGAGCGGGCGTTTAAAATCGCGCAAAACTACAAGGATCTCACCAAAGTGAGCGACCATATAATTGAAGTGCGCACGAAGCCCGATCTTTTTATTCATTGCGAGGCCTTTCACTACCAGGCTCGTATGCATTTGAAAGTTGAGGCGCTAACTAAGCGGCGCATACGGTTCAAGGTAACGGCCGGCAACTTTCGTGGCATGACTGGCGAATTCCGTTTTGTCGACTACAAAGGTAAAACTCTGTTGGGTTTTCACAGTGATTATCGATATAAGGTACTGAAGATGCCGGCCTTTTTTCTCGATTTTGCACTCGAAGCTGTTCTGCAGCACGTAGCCGAAGAAATGCGCGACTTTATAGAAAAGCAATAATTTGCCAGACAGGCCCGAGTTAGATAAAACCTCACCTATGGATCGAAACCTAGCTTTAGAATTTGTACGGATTACCGAAGCTGCGGCGCTGGCCTGCGCGCCGCACATGGGCCGCGGTAACGAAAAGGCGGCCGATCAAGCCGCAGTCGATGCGATGCGACGGGCATTTGATTCGGTGAACGTGGACGGTGTCGTTGTGATCGGTGAAGGGGAGCGCGACGAAGCGCCCATGCTTTACATTGGAGAATCAGTCGGCCGAAAAGGCCCCGATGCGATTCCGGTCGATATTGCGCTTGATCCGCTTGAAGGGACGACGATTTGCGCGAAGGGTACTGAAGGCGCGATTTCGGTTATTGCCGCTGCCGAGCGTGGCAATTTTCTTCATGCTCCTGATACGTATATGCAAAAGATTGCGTGCGGGCCCGAAGCCGCCGGTGCGATTGACCTCGAGCTGTCGGCCACCGAAAACATTCGCGCTGTTGCCGAACGGCTTCGTAAACCAGTGGCGCATGTCACGGTCACAATTCTCGATCGGCCGCGCCACGAAAAGTTGATAGCCGAAGTGCGCGAACTTGGCGCTCGCATTCGATTGATCTCAGACGGTGACGTTTCGGCCGGTGTCGCGACGTGCTGGGAAAACACCGGTATCGATCTGTTGATGGGTACTGGCGGCGCTCCTGAAGGAGTGATCACCGCCGCCGCCATGCGCTGTCTCGGCGGCGATTTTCAAGGCCGACTCGTGTTTCGCAATGACGACGAGCGTGCTCGTGCCGAACGAATGGGCGTGCGTGATTTTGATAAAATCTATCGGTTGAACGAGTTGGTAAAAGGCGAAGCCTTATTCAGCGCGACGGGCGTAACCGACGGACCACTCCTGCGAGGGGTGCGTACGCTCACCAAAGGCCGGGTTACCACCCATTCAGTCGTCATGCGTTCGCAAACGGGTACCATCCGTCGCATCGAAGCATTGCACGATTTGGCAAAAAAGCCGAAGTAAACGTCGTGCTACCGGTGGAGTTATAATGGCAGACGTGAAATTGAAATGTTTCGCCTGTGGCACGCTTCTCACGTTTGCTGAAAGCGTGAGTCGCCGCGACGAGTGCCCGAAGTGCGGCGAAGATGTTCGCGTCTGCAAGAACTGCCGCTTTTATGACCCTAAAGTCTACAATGAATGCCGCGAAACGAGTGCTGAAGTTATTCGCGAAAAGGCGCGGTCGAATCTGTGCGATTTCTTTCAACCGAATGCTGACGCCGAATCCGAAAATAAGTCCCGCGATAACCTGCGCGCCGCCGCCGAGGCTCTATTCAAGAAAAATTAAATTGATTTTGTATTCGCGCTCGTTTGTATCGTGATCTCCCGATTGGTCGGGAGTGCGAGACTTGACGGATTTGAACCGGCAAGAAACGCATTAGGAACTTGCACCAGCAACGTGTAATTGGCGTATTTAAGATCTGCAGCCTGCAAAATGTGAATGGCGATCAAATTACCCGTTTTCGTCGGGATGCTTTCGATGCGAAACGCACCCAATTTTGGGAACGGTTCGATACTCTTCGAATCCGCATTGTAACTCACCATAACCGATATAGATTTAGCGTCGCTTTGAGTTAAAAGTTTCGAATCCACGCCGGGTAGTAAATAGGTCAACTCCAATCGACCGGTTTTCGGTGTCAGTGACTGAAACGTGTAAGACGTATACGCGCCAAGAGACGAAACTTTTACGGGGCCGAGCGCGGCCGGGACATTTTTTTGTTGATAGAGATTCTGCGGCAAGATTACTTCGCCATTAGAAATCGAAATTTCGGCCGAATTGCAGTAAGGTTCGTTAGCAAAATAAGAATTGATGGCTTGAAGCATTGAACCATTGCCACTACCGATGTCGCCTGATGTGGGCGCCGCCGTCGTGAGACGGCAAGTGGCGCTTGCAGTTCGCGCGGTGGCCTGACTTTTATTTGTGACCGGGTTTGGTTGGTTCGGACGCACAACCGTTATATTGTCTTGCTTCTGTTGTGCACCCGTGCCGGCTCGTTGACCTGAAACTGAGCCGCTGCCTTTGCTATTGCTTGAGGTACCAGCGCCCGCGCCGCCAGTAGTTGATCCGGCGTTAGTTGACCCCTTGCCGGGGGCGGGAGACGGCTTTGTAGCAGGTTGGGTATTCTTTTTTAATATTTGGCGTTCAGGTTTAGTCAATCGCGTGGCCATCGTGTTGTCGTGTTTCGGGGCGCAGGCAGCAAGAAGGGCAAGGGCCGCGATCACACCAATATATTGCAATTTCATAAGAACTCCTCCGGCTTAAACATTAGGAAGCTTGTGCAATTTCGAGCCCACATGGCAACGTCGGTCGTTTAAACCTGCCGCCTGTAATTTTGCGTACTTACCGTGACGCCCAATAGGTTTACGGGCTGAATGGTGCCACCATTCGTCTTACGGTGACAACAATTGTCACAGCTTTAGGCTTCGCCAGGTTAAAATTTCATGATCGGCGCAAATTCAAGTCCACGTAAGGACGGGTGCGCGGTAAGAGAGTCGCCATATGAAAAAGGCAATGGTTGTACTGTTGGCAATCACGATGGCATTTACCTCGACGGCTTGGGGGGCTGACTCTGCTCCCACACCGAATTTTGCTGCGTCGATAAAACCGTATTCGCCCGGCGCGGTGTTCGAATCAAACCCGGATGCGGGTAACAGTGCGGTACGGAAGATGGATCCTTTTCCCGATCCGTCAAGCTGCCCTCGATTTCAAAAAGAATTGCAGTTTTTGAAAAATGAATTCGATCAAGGTCAAGCGCAAGGTCGCGTTTGGCAGAACGTTGCCTATCGACATACAGAGCGTGGCAATCGGTGGCAGGCTATTGCCGGCGACAGTTTCAAACAACCTTTAGTTCAAGCCGGGGCTGTCGCCGGCGTTGCCATATTGGGTGTGCGGACGTTTGGGGCGATGGTTTCAAAACCTGTGCTTATCGTCGGGTTAGTGATCGCTGGTGCTGCAGCCTACCTTTTTTGGCATCGCGCGATCGATTACGGCCAGAAATTAGAGCAGATGCGTAAAGAAGAGATTCGTCACATTAACTATTTTGATTTGGTTAAAGCCAACCAAAATTACGAGCGCGATTTCATCTGGCCCGAACAGGTGGAGCGCTTCAAGCGCCTCATTCAATTAAACAATAACGATATGGGTTTGCCAACGTACAAAGGTGGATACCAAGCTTTTCCGGTGCAGGATTTGTCGACAGTCTTAGATCAGCAATTTTCTTATTTTAATCTGCAAGTGCAATTGTTTTATAAAGCTTACAAGCAACTTCAAGATATGCCGAAAGAAACGAATTGGTACGTTCGCATGACGACCGAACGGCACGCAAATCTCGTCAAGGCGCAGATGGCCGACTCAATCTATCGTACATACGCGTATCAAGCTCAGCTTTCATACGCCACGGGCCTGGCGCTTGCGCAAACGTGCGCCAACGCTTCGTTGACGGATACGCCGGCTCGCCCGTAATCTAGAGTGATTGGACAATATACCCAAATTTCTCATTCTAATCGGCGTCGTTTTTATCGCGATCGGTTTGCTTTGGATGTTCGGCGGTCGTTACCTGCGGCTCGGCCATTTGCCCGGCGACATTGCGATTGAGCGAGAGAATTTTAAATTTTACTTTCCGCTCGGCACATCGATCGCATTGAGTTTGTTGCTGAGTTTCATACTTTGGCTCGTGCAAAAATTTGGGCGATGACAAAAGTCGTTGGTGAAAAATTTGATGATTGCGAAGTCAGAGTGGCGATGAGGTGGAGTCTATGAAATACGACTGGTTACTATCGGCGCATGATTGTCCTGGTTTTTTAAAGCACAAATTGGTTTCTCGCATCGAACGCGGCGAAACGATTCATCACACCGAGCATTTTCACGTGAAAATTCCCAGCCGCTACGCGCTCGTGAATATTACGGACTACGTCCAAGAGGCGCTGGAACGGTCAAGTGTCGGCGACGGCTTATGCTTTGTGGGTGCTATGCACATCACGGCAGGTATTTATGTCAATGATGCGGAAAGCGGGCTCCTTCACGATATTTCACTGTGGCTTGAAAAGCTCGCGCCTTACGGGCTCAATTATCAACATCACCAAACCGGTGAAGATAACGGCGACGCTCATTTGAAATCCTATTTAACCAACCACGCGCTGACGGCGCCGGTGACGAATCGAAAATTGGATTTCGGTACATGGCAGCGGATTTTTTATGCTGAGTTCGACGGTCAACGCGAAAAGCGAATATTGGTGAAGATCACGGGCCTCAAGGCGTAACCATAGAGGCCGGTCTCGTCACCGCATTGAGATTTAGGCAGCCTTGAGAATATATGGCACCACAACTTCGTCGGCAGCCTTGTCTTCGTCAAAAGAGCCGGCGGCGACGGCTTTCAAATATGTTTGTACGAGGTTGGCGTCAAATTGCGTGCCGCTATAATCGAGGAGTTCCTTCTTAACGTAATCCCAGCTTTGCGCTTGACGGTAGGGGCGTGTATTCATCATGGCATCGACGGCATCCACAATCGCAATCGTGCGCGCCACGACCGGGATTTTTTCTCCTTTTAAACCGACTGGGTAACCGTTGCCGTCCCAGCGCTCGTGGTGATAGCGCACGCCAGGAATTAAAAATCGAAAGAACGGATGTTTCGTGAGCGGGCGAATGATCTCAACGCTCATTTCGGCATGATTTTTCATCATGCTATTTTCGTCTTCGGTGAGGCGACCCGGCTTGAGGAGAACGCTATCCGGCAAGCCGACTTTACCGATGTCGTGAAAAAGACCAGAGTACTCCATGATGGCGAGTTCGAATTCCGGCACGCCCATGGCGCGCCCTAACTTTCGGGCGTTTTGGCCGACGCGGCAGCAGTGAAAAAATGTGTACGGATCTTTCTTTAAGACGGTTTGCAATATGGCCGCGGCCGAATCGGCGGCCCATGATGGCAATTCATTCATAGACATTGAGGCGCTCCCCCAAAAAGTCTATCGGCCGTTTGTCCGGAGAACTTTACGGTTTTTCACTTTGCCGGCTAGATGGGTGTCTAAAAATTGTACAAAGCTAAGGTCGAGGTTAGACTACATAGGTCATCACTGTATCAAATCGAAACAAATTCTTGAAACGGCACAATTTGAGACAACTAGCGGCCGTCGACAATAAACCTTGCGGCATCAAGGGCATGATAGGTGAATATGACGTCGGCACCGGCGCGCGCGATCGAGGTTAAAACTTCTAGGACTGCGCTTTTTTCGGTGATCAACCCCTGCGAGGCGGCGAATTTGATCATCGCGTATTCGCCGCTGACATTGTAGGCGGCCACCGGCACGTGCGAATGAGCCGCGACGCTCGCTATGACATCCAGATAGGCCAGCGCGGGCTTGATCATCACGATGTCAGCTCCTTCGGCGATATCAAGTTCGGCCTCACGCAAAGCTTCGTTTTGATTGCGCACGTCCATTTGGTACGTTTTCTTGTCGCCTTCTTTCGGCGATGAGTCGAGCGCGTCACGAAATGGTCCATAAAAGCTAGAGGCGTATTTGGCGGCATACGAGATCAAGCCGACGTCAGTGAAACCGTCGTTGTCGAGATGGGAGCGTATGTAGCCGATCCGGCCATCCATCATATCTGACGGAGCAACGAAATCGGCGCCGGCGCGCGCTTGGGCAAGCGCCATTTCGGCGAGCACTTCGAGAGTGGCATCGTTGTCGATTGTGAGCCGAGAGGTGCGCTTGTCGTGAGTCACCACTCCGTCATGACCGTCGGACGAGTAGGGGTCCATGGCCACATCTGTAATCACGCAGAATTCGGGATACTTGTTTTTAAGCTCCTTCACAGTTCTTTGCAAAAGCCCGTCGGGGTTCGCCGATTCTCGAGCGTAAGCGTCTTTCTTTGCGTCTTCGATATGTGGAAAAAGCGCGATGGCGGGTATCCCCAATTCTTGGGCTTCACCTGCGAGTTTCACGATTCGATCGAGCGAAAAGCGAAATTGGCCGGGCATGGAGGGTATTGCGTCTTTGGTGTTGTGCCCCTCAGTCACAAACGCCGGCAATACAAACTGAGACGGCGATAATTTGGTTTCAGCGACTAAACTTCGTATCGTTGAAGTTCGGCGCAAACGTCGAGGGCGAATGGGGATCGAGATGTTTTTCTTCACAGAAATGTCTCCATTTTTTCGATTTTCGAAAGCATTGAAATTAAGTCGACAACGGGCAACCCCAGTAAACTTGAGGGGTCGCGAAGTTTCATTTTCTCTACCAACGCCAAACCGCCTTTCTCAAAACGGTAGCTGCCGGCGCAGTCAAAGGGTTTATCTCGCGCAATATAGCGCAGAATTTGCGCCTTCGTCAGTGGGCGTAATTTAATTTTAATAGTATCGATTGACTGTTGAACCGTAAGCTTGCCGCGATTCACGGCGATCACGCAAACTCCCGTAATCAGCTCGTGAGAGCGACCCTGCATCGCCCTGAGCATCGCGCGTGCATTTCTTGCGCTGCCGGGCTTACCTAGAATGCGCCCGTTCATCGAGGCCAGTTGATCGGCGCCGATGACAACCGCATCTCGCGAGAACGGGAGCGCGTGTGCGACACTCATGGCCTTCTCGTAAGCTAACCGCCGGGCAAGGGCACGCGGCGAAAGGTGGCGGGATCGCGCTTTAAATTCTTCTTCGTCGAATCGGGGCGCCATCGAGGTAAAGCGCAGGCCGACGTCGCGCAATTGTTTCGCTCGATAGGGCGAGGTGGAGGCGAGTATGATACGCATAGATTTCACTTGTCATACAACTGCCAAAAAACCACAATGAGAAAGTGCACGAATGCTAGAAGGAGCGCGAATGCATCCTTGGGTCCACAACATGTCGCCGTTTCTTGTTCAGTTTACCGACACGATCGGCATTCGTTATTATGGCCTGGCCTATCTCACGGGGTTCTTTCTCGCCTATTATTTCATCGACCTCATGGCCAAACGCGGGACCATTTTAATGCGACGAGAGCAGGTAGCGGACTTTATCACTTACGTGGCGATCGGCGCACTGGTCGGCGGCCGGTTGGGTTATGCGGCGTTTTATGCTCCTGATCTATTTGTAACCTTCCATCGGGGCATCCCGTTTTGGGGGTTACTCGAGGTTAACAAAGGCGGCATGGCCTCGCACGGCGGGATGATCGGTGTGATCGTCGGTTGCATTCTATTTGGCCGCAAGCACAAGATTAGTATCACCCATTTGATTGACCTCTGTACTTTCGGCGGAGCACTCGGTATTTTTTTCGGCCGCATCGCCAATTTCATCAATGGCGAACTCTACGGCCGTCCGTGCTCGGCCAAATTGTGGCTGGCGATGAAGTTCCCCTCTGAAATTTACACTTGGGGGGTCGACGACATCGATCGTATTCGCCGACTTGGCCCCGCGGCACAGGCGGTGGGTTCCATCAAAACCATGGGAGGGCAGATCCTCACCGCAACGACGACACAGTGGAACAGTTGGATCGCGAATTTCGGTGCAGCCCAAGGCAAGATTGACGCATTCAAAGAGGCGATCGTTGAGGCCACTCAGCACCACAATCACGCGGTGATAGCGGCTCTCGCGCCGGTTCTGACGCCGCGATACCCATCCCAAATTTTTCAGGCTTTGATGGAGGGGCTTGCGGTTTTTATCATTTTGGCGTGGTTGTGGCGAAAGCCTCGTAAGCCGGGGTTTATTTCGGCCATGTTCGGCATTCTTTACGCGATAGCGCGGATTATCGGCGAGCAGTTTCGCATGCCCGATTTCGGCATCGGGTACCAATGGCTTGGTCTCACGCGGGGGCAATGGCTATCCGTCGCAATGATCGCTGCCGTCAGCGTTTACTTTTATTACGTGATGAAGCAACCGACCCAAACTATGGGCGGATGGAATAAGGCGGAACCCGCGACAGCGAAAAAACCATCGGCAAGCGAGGCACGAGCATGAATCAAGCTTCGACCAATGCCCATCAAGTCCCTCGATTGTTCAGCAACAAGTGGCTGAGACGTGGTCTTCTTATTATTATTGGTTTTCTACTTGCAATTATTTACATTGGCAGTTGGAGCGAAGACGTCATTGCAACGCCGTTCGTACTTGGGCTTGTGATCGGTTTTTTATCTGATCGTGCACTCGATGCATACATCAATTCGGCTATCGTCCTGATCAGCGAGATTGGACTGATTCTCGTGCACGCAATCGCCGGCGATGTCGGGTCGCTCGCTAACGGCGGTGCAGCCGGCAATGTGTCACTTCACCTCTCCGTCGCCGATCGCTATATGGGTATAATCGTGTTGGCCTTATCCAATTACTCAGTCGAATTTGTCACTTGGATCCCAGGCGTGGCATTGGGTCTCTTGCTTCGCCGTTTGACGGTAAAATCCAGCCAAAATTAAATCACTAAATCAGAAATTCTCATCGAACGTGACATCGCCGGTAACGCCGACTTGATAGGCGGACACCCTGCGTTCGAAAAAATTTGTGAGTTCTTGGGTGTCTTGCAGCTCCATGAAGCTGAAGGGATTTTTAACCTTATAAACCGCCGGGATACCTAACCGTTCGAGCCGCTGATCGCCGCTGAATTGCAAGTACGTTTTCATGTCGCGAAGACTGAGCCCGGGCAGACCTGAATCCAAAAACTCTTGCGCAAAAGTGAGCTCCGTCTGAATCGCCTCTTCGATCATCACTTTAACCATATCGGCCATGCGTTCGTCGAACAGCTCCGGCTGCTCGTCACGAACGATGTCTATGACCTTCATCGCGAAGTCGATGTGACAACTTTCATCGCGAAACACCCAGTTCGTCCCCGAAGCTAATCCACTCAAAAGGCCCTTTGAGCGGAGATAATATACGTAAGCAAAAGCACCGAAGAAAAAAAGACCTTCTATGCAGGTCGCGAAACAAATAAGGTTCATGAGAAACTTGCGTTTGTCTTCTGTGGTGTTCAAGCTTTCTAGCGAGTGAATCGAGTCCATCCATTTGAAACAAAACTGCGCTTTTTTGCGAATCGACGGAATGTTGTCGATGGCGGCGAACGCAGCTTCGCGTTCTTTCGGATCTTGAATGTAGGTGTCGAGTAGGGTCAGGTAAAACTGCACGTGCAGAGCTTCTTCGAATAACTGCCGAGATAGATAAAGTCGCGCCTCTGGCGAATTCACGTGTTTGTACAAGTTCAGAACCAAATTGTTGCTGACGATTGAGTCACCGGTAGCGAAGAAGGCGACGAGCCGCTGAATCAGAAATTTTTCTGCGGGGTTCAGTTTCATGCTGAGGTCGGCGACATCCGAGCTAAAGTCCACTTCGTCGACCGTCCAGTTGTTCTTTAGGGCGTTCTTGTACATTTCGAAGAACACAGGGTATTTCATCGGCCGCAAAGTTAAATTAAAACCGGGATCTAAAATCATACGACATGCTCCTTTATGATTACTGACACGCTTCGCAGGCTTCAGGGTTTTCAAGTGAACACGCGATCGCTTCGGTATCGGTATACGTTTTTTTAGGTTGATCCGACTCCGATCGCGTCGTTGTCACTTTGGCGATTTTGGTCGCGGGTCGTGATCGCAGATAATAGGTCGTTTTAAGTCCGGCCTTCCATGCATACATGTACATGCTTGAAACTTTACCGATCGTCGGCGATTCGAGAAACAAGTTTAAACTTTGGCTTTGATCAATGTAGGGCCCACGCGCGGCCGCCATGTCGATCAGCGCCTTTTGTGGGATTTCCCAAACCGTGCGATACACAGCTTTCACATCGGCGGGGATCTCATCGAGATCTTGAATCGAACCCTCGTTCGCTTTGATACGGTTGCGCAATTCTTCGCTCCACACACCCAATTGTTTGAGCTTCGCAACTAAGTATCGATTGATTTGGATGAATTCGCCAGAAAGTGTTTCGCGCTTGAACAAATTCGAAATTTGCGGCTCGATCGCTTCGTACACGCCGGTGATCGAGGCTATTGTGGCCGTCGGTGCAATTGCGAGAAGAAGCGAGTTACGTAAGCCGACTTTTTTGATCTTGCGGCGCAATTTCTCCCACTTTTCCATGTCTTGCGGGACAACTCCCCAATTGTCGAATTGCAGCTCACCTTTGGCCGCGCGCGTGAGCGAGAAGGTCTCGTGTGGGCCGTACTTCTCGGCGAGTTCGCAAGAGGTTTTCAATGCATGATAGTAAATTGTCTCTTGGATATCGGTTGATAGTTTCATCGCTTCGGCGGAATCGAATGGCACGTGCATGCGAAAGAAGACATCCTGAAGTCCCATGATGCCGAGACCCACCGGGCGCCATTTGAGATTGGATGATTTGGCTGTACCAATCGGATAAAAATTGATGTCGATAACCCGATCGAGATATTTAACGGCTGTCTTCACTGTAGTTGCGAGTTTTTCGAAATCAAATTGCCCGTCGATGAAATGGTTGCCCAAGTTCACCGAACCGAGATTGCATACGGCGGTTTCTTTATCGTGGGTCACCTCAAGAATTTCTGTGCATAAATTCGAGAGATGAACGACTTGGCCGGGGGCGCCAGTCTGGTTGCAGCGTTTGTTTGAAGCATCTTTAAAGGTCATCCAACCATTACCCGTTTGCGCGAGGGTCTTCATCATTCGGCTGTAGAGATCACGCGCTTTGATCTGCTTAACAAAGCGCTTTTGTTCTTCGGCCACGAGATACGCGCGTTCGAATTCGTCACCATAAAGATCGACGAGTTCGGGCACTTCTTTCGGGTCGAAAAGCGACCAGGAACTATCGCTTTCAACGCGTTTCATGAATAAATCGGGCACCCAGTTGGCGAGATTTAAATTGTGCGTGCGTTGGGCTTCGTCACCGGTATTATCGCGAAGTTGCAAAAATTCTTCGATGTCGGCATGCCAAGTTTCGAGATAGATGCACGCGGCACCCTTGCGACGTCCGCCTTGATTGACGGCGGCAACCGAAGAGTCGAGAGTTTTCAGCCACGGCACAAGGCCGTTGGAGTGGCCGTTCGTCCCTTTTATGAGCGAGCCGCGCGACCGCACGCGCGAAAATGAAATCCCGATGCCGCCGGCGAATTTCGACAGAAGCGCGACGTCCTTGTATTTGTCGTAGATAGCCGACAGATCGTCGACGGGTGAGTCAAGCAAGTAACATGACGACAATTGCGAACGTTCGGTCGCCGAATTGAACAGAGTCGGCGAACTCGGCAGGTAATCGAGCGATGAAATGAGCTCGTAGAACTCTTTCGCTTCTTCGAAATTTTTGGCTAAACCGCAGCTCACGCGCAAGAAAAAGTATTGCGGAGTCTCGATCACATCGCGCGAGACCGGATCTTTCAAAAGGTATCGGTCATAAACTGTGCGCAAGCCGAAATATTCGAATTTTCTGGTGCGGGTCGGGTCAATAATAATGTTCAGCGCCTCTTTGTTCTCTCGAATGAAGTCGTATTTCTCTTTCGAGATCAAACCCGCTTGAAACCCCTTTTTTACCGAATCTGAAAACGAGCGAATATTTTGATTGGCAACTTCTTCGTCGATGTAGCGCGCGAGCAGCCGTGCGGCAAGCTTTGAATAGGCAGGCTCTTCGCCGATCAAGAGTGACGCCGTTTGAATGCACAATTCATCGAGTTCTTTCGTTGATGCGCCGTTATACAAACCGCTGATGACTTTAGTGGCGACTCGCATGGGGTCCACTTCTTTAAGCCCCGACGAACACGCGATGACGACGTTGACGATTTTCGTAACGTCCACGGGTTGAAGCGAGCCGTCGCGCTTTCGGACGTGCATGATCTTCGGAGTATCCTCATCGTTTTCAAACTCTTTCGACAGTGCGAGTTGATTCGGGTCCGGCTGATTGAGAATATGAGAATCGGTTTCGCGGTAAGTTTCCATAAGTTTATTTGAGTTTTCTAATACATTTTTTTCTGACGATTCGCCGGTTACTTCCATTTTTCTTCCCCCAAAATTCCCCACCAGAGCCGCGTCTTTCGCGAGTGTCTTTGGATTAAAGTTGAACGATAGGGGCGGTGAAATTTTCTGTCAAATTTAACCGTCCCCATGCCTAAAATATACGCATGAGAATTCCGGCACCACAATGACAAATATTCAAATCTGGTATGTCAAAATTCGCGCGGAGAATGGATTACAGCCAAAGACGCATGTGTTTGCGAGCATCAACCGTCAACGATCTGACATTCCTTGCCGAGTCGCGATCAATTCGTTGACAACGGCGGGATCCGCCAAAGTGCTGACGTCACCCAAGTCGTTGTAGACTCGCGCCGCGATCTTTTTTAAAATTCGGCGCATGATTTTTCCGCTGCGGGTTTTCGGTAAACCCGGCGCCCATTGAATCACATCCGGTACAGCCAGGCCGCCGATTTCTTTTCGCACATGTTGACTCAATTCTTTTTTCAACTCGTCCGTGGTGGTCACATGTGCTTTCACCGTGACAAACGCGTAAATACCTTGGCCTTTGATTTCGTGGGGGAAGCCTACCACCGCACTCTCGGCAATGCTCGGGTGCGACACAAGTGCACTTTCAACTTCTGCAGTACCGAGGCGATGGCCCGAAACATTGATCACGTCATCGGCGCGGCCGATAATCCAATAGTACCCGTCCTCATCGCGGCGGCATTCATCGCCAGTATAATAGTAGCCAGGGTATTGGCTGAAATAGGTCTCTTCAAATCGATTGTGATCGCCGTAGACTGAGCGCATCTGCCCCGGCCATGAATTTTTCAAGCAAAGATGACCAATCCCGGCGCCTTTTATCACTTGGTTGCTTTCTGAGATAAGCGTCGGTTCGATGCCAAATAGGGGGAAGGTCGCCGAGCCTGGTTTCAAATCTGTCGCGCCAGGCAAGGGCGATATAAGAATTCCGCCTGTTTCGGTCTGCCACCACGTATCGACGATCGGGCAACGCTGACTGCCGATTTCGCGGTAGTACCACTCCCATGCTTCGGGGTTGATCGGTTCGCCGACGGAGCCCAACACACGAAGCGATTGCCGCGACGTTTTTTTCACCCAATCCACGCCTTCGCGCATTAGCGCCCGAATCAATGTGGGGGCAGTGTAAAGGATGTTGACCTTCTGTTGATCGATAATTTGCCAAATTCGCGACGGTGTCGGAAATGTCGGCAGGCCTTCGTACAAGACGGAGGTCGCCCCGTTGGCCATTGGCCCGTAAACGATGTAACTATGGCCGGTCACCCAACCGATATCGGCCGCGCACCAATACACGTCGCCGGGGTGATAGTCGAAGACCATTTCATGCGTGAGCGCGGCGTAGACGAGATAACCACCACTTGTGTGAAGAGCGCCCTTTGGTTTGCCGGTTGAGCCAGAGGTATACAATATAAAGAGAGGGTCTTCAGCGTTCATCCGTTCCGGCTCGCAAGTTGCGGGGGCAGCCTCTACTGCGTCGTGATACCAGACATCGCGACCCTTTACCCATGGCACGTCGGCACCGGTTCGCTTAACCACCAGTACGCGTTTAACACGGGGAGCGAGTTGAATCGCCTCGTCTACATTTTTTTTGAGGGCGATATGGCGCCCACCGCGAAGGCCCTCATCGGCCGTGATCACGACATCGCACTGCCCGTCGTTAATTCGATCGGCCAAACTATGTGGGGCAAACCCCGCAAAGACGACGGAGTGAACGGCCCCAATTCGGGCGCAGGCCAGCATCGAATACACAGCTTCGGGGATCATCGGCAGGTAAATCGTCACGCGATCGCCGCGCTTCACTCCGTTCGCTTTGAGAGCGTTCGCCAGCCGGTTTACCTCGTCGTAAACAGTTTGATATGTCAGATTGAGCGGCTCCTCTTTTTCGTTCTCGGGTACCCAAACGAACGCTGTTTGATGCGCCCGCTTTGGCAAGTGCCGATCCAGACAGTTGTAAGAAATATTCAGCTCGCCATCGTGAAACCAGCGAATTTGAACGGGTTTTTTGAAACTGACGTCGCAAACTTTCGTAAAGTCGCGAAACCAATGCAGCCTTTTGGCTTGCTCGCCCCAAAACTTTTCTGGATTTATGAGTGAATCCTCATGAATGCGGAGCCGGTCGTTAGTCTTGTACAGTGCGTTGTTTTGCCATGCTGACTGTGTGCGATAGACTTCGGTTGACATTGTCGTTCCCCCAACTGGTAAGCTTTAAATAGATGGTAAAACATCTGGAAATTCCAGCTTTTTTTTGGGGGGCCTGCTTCTTACTGTTGTGTGTCGCGCCAAAGGTTGAACCCTTGGCGCACGCGGATGACACAACCGCAAACGACACATCGACGTTGAACATGTCGTCCCCGATTTTGAACGAGGTCAGCCCCGACCCGTTGAGTACAACCGCGTCACTTGGCGATATAGCGCCAAAACCGTCATCATATAAATTCGCGCTCGATCTCACTAACGATACATACGTCGACTCTAAAACGAATTACTTCGACACCAATTTGAAATCGAGCGAAATTAGTACGGTTGGGGTGGGTGTCTCTCATACCGACGGTCCGTTTTTTTTGAGCGCCCGTTGGTTTTACTCGACGCAAGAACAGTCTCAGTACTTCGACGTCCCTGAGTTAAGTCGTGAATTTCGCGCACCCAACTACACGGTATGGGTCGGTCGGCATAAAGAAAATTGGTCAAGCGCCGACACTTTTTGGGGAATGGGCTATTGGCAACCGCGCTTTGATTGGAATGGTTTTCGCCCGACCGAAGACGGGATGACCGGTGTCTTTTTCGAACCTGACACCGGCAGCCGGGTAAAAATGACGGCCTTTGTTTCGCCGATTTTTTTACCCGAGACGGATCCAAGTTTTCAGCAGCAGAACGGAGAACTCGTGTCGCAAAACCCGTGGTTTCATGACCCGCCGACTGTCATCGATTTTCGTGATCAGTTGACGTCGGTGCAAATGTCAGTCGATATGCCGAGCTACGCGTCGCTCGCGTTGAAACCATCGGCGGGTTACAAACTCGATTTTCAAGAGACAAAATCGGCGTCGCTCCATGTAGCCTATGCCTATAAGCCGATGAATACGGCTGTGCTCGGCTACGATTATCATATATATTCCGATGCGCCGAACCCATATATGAGTGTGAGCGTCGAGCCGCGTTTTGATTACCACCATATCGCCACTGTCGAAAACCCGGTCTCGGTCGGTGACGTGACGATAACCCCGTCACTCACATATGATGCGCCACAATTGTCGTCCGTGCCCTCGACATGGATCGCGCAAGATTTAGCTCAATCATGGATCGGTTCATTAACTGCGAACTGGAATATAAATGGCGACCCCGGGCAAAACATTTACGGTGGCGGGATGTACGTCTACGGCGATCAGCCCGGCGATCGCGGTGAAAATGCCATGGCCGTGACCCAGTTCGGTTTGCGCCCGCAATATTTGTCGGCGTTGCGAGTCGGTTATGCGTTTTCACGATCGTATGCGCGCGGCCGCTCTGGGGCGTATTCATCCGAGGCGACGTGGGATCCGCGTTTGAACGGGTGGGAACTTCTCAATCAATACGTCTACTCGTGGGATCGCGCCTGGCAAGCGAGCGTGTGCGCCGATTTCTTGGGGATTTTTTCGCAACCGACTGGGGTTCAGCAAGAGGGATGGTTTGCTTTATACCGATCGAACAGCATGGCGTCGATGGACTTGAGTTACATTTTTTAAGGGGGAACTGCTGAAAACGCGGCATCTGCTTCTAACAGTCATACTCGGTGGAGCGCTCGTCGCATCGGCGGGGTTGATGGGATGTTCGGGGCAGAACGATCCGTACAACAATGTGCCGGTGGTGCAGTTATCCGGTGCTCAATGTATGGATCACCTGCCGGCGCAGATTCACGATTATTTCGGCGGCAGCGGCACGACGCAAGAAACGCAAGCCATCTGGGGCTGCATGCGGTACATGCTCGTCACGTTTTCAAAATACGTGCAAGGGCCCGGGCCACAGGAATTTGATCCGAATGGTTTACGAAATTTTCTCGAAAAGTTTTTTCTTTCGAACGAACGACGGGGGCCGGATGGTCACGTGATCTCTGACAGCCTGCTTGCTGAAATCATGCAAGTCAAACGCGTTTTTGTCGGCGGTTCTACCGATCTTGTGACGGGTAGTGAAATCAATCGTGCGCTGACTTTGATCGACCACTTGCAGGATATTTCTCTTGAACTTCTGCCCTATGCCCGAATTTTGTTCACCACCCCGACGAGCATGGCGAATCAGCCGACCGAAGACACGATCGATCACGCACTCGCGGCTTTTAACGATGCCACCACGAAACTCCTGGGGATGATGGACCCTGATCAATCAAGTTACACGTTCGCCCATATGCAGACGTTGTTCAAAGACGTGCACGACTTTTTACAGTTGCAAAACCCGACGGCCACGTACGGGGACATTTCAAAATATATTCCGTTGTTTGCTCACTTAAAAGGCACTTTGTTCAATTCGAGTTCTAGTTCGATCGGGCCGAGCGATTGGCCAAAACTCGGGCAAATGGTCGGGCAGCTTTACGGCATGTGGATTCGCAAAGATTATTACTTTTCGTTCAGCAGCTTGTACCATTCGAATACGCTAGCCGAATATCGCGCTCTGTTATTGAGCATCACCGGGATACTCAAAGACGCTTGCGGGCGACGGGCGAACAAGACAATTCCACTGAGTGAGGTGGATCCAATTCTTAAGCAAGTTTCGTCGCTCAATTTGCTGCCTCCGGTATTTGACGAGGGGACTCTTCAATCTTTCGTGCATCGCTTGATCGATTTCATACTGAACCCGCAGAATATATACCCGCAGTCGGGGATTAGTTCTGACAAAGTCGATTACCTCGATAGTGAAGTGAACAGCTGGGCGGATGTGCAAGAAGCGCTCATCGACGGCAAACCGATCGCGGAGCCCGCGTGGTTTGAAATGTTGGACGTTCTTAATACCCCGTGGGCGTTGAATTCCGACCCCGAAGGGCGGGTTATTTTCGACTGGCAGGCGAAGGGCCCGGTGAATATCGAATCGGCGACGCGCCTCAATTGGTCACGCGAACTCTTTAACATCTTGTTTAATGCTTACGTGCAAGACCCGACGCGACGGTTGATCAGTCACGAGATGAGTCAGGGCGAACTCCACCAGGCGTTTGTCGATCTCAAGCCCGTACTTGTGATGCTGGGTTTGATCGATGCGAGCGATACGACATTTGATCAACGTCTCTTTCGCGATGCACATTTGTTCATGCCTAAGAGCGACGGCAGCATGTTTCTCACTTTCGATGAAGGTGTCGATTACGTGCAATACGTCGTCACAGGTATTGATTCAGGCGCTGTCTTGACATCTCTGGCGGCGCAAGACGGTGCGCGACTCGGCATGAAAAATTGCATTCTGCCCGGTGGACTATTAAGCGAGACGTGCTTTCGCTCTTTGTTGGAGAACGACTCGGCCAAGCTCTTCTCTTACATGCCCGGCTTTCGCGACTATGCGGGCAAGCTTTCAGTTTCGCAGTGGCAAATTGATTTAGATAACATCGAAAAGGTCGTGCGAACGAACGGACCGAGCCCGAAACCAATGACGGCTGGCGAAATCGATGAATCGTTTATCATGCTACAATACATCGAAACGCTTATGATTCGATTCGACACCGATCATGATGGGACGCTCGGGCCGATTGAAACACTCAACATGCTGAAGTTATTCGGGCCGACGATTGCCAGCCTTCTCAACATCAACCCGAACAACAATCAGGCCGAACTTGAGGATGTGTTCACCTACATCATGCGTTATAAGCAACTGCCGAACCCGAGCGATCCGGTTTCGCAATTGCGCTTCGAAAATTGGCGCCTCCAACGCGGTAACTGGAGTTTCAGCATCGACCGCGGCGGGCTGATTCAGATTCTCGCGTTTTTGTCGTCGATGAATATTTAAAATGCGAGGCTTTTGTAGTCGCCGATTTTAGTGGCTCTTTTTTTGCGTCGCTCATTCGTAACGCACTAAAGTTCGGCGCTCACCCCCAACTAAATAAACGCCGGTTCGAAAGTCGGCGATACATCCACCATTTTCGGTCGCAAAAACTCGGGGATGGGGTCGAGGGGGGAGAGAATGCAGTAAAGGCCGAACGGCATTTGCGCGGAGAGAAACGATCGAGGCGGCAACGTTGTCAGTTCGTAATCGAAATGGGCGTAGACGAGCACTTCTTTGCGGCCGGCATTGCGATACGCATGGTACAAAAGCGAATAAAAAATATCGGGATTGTCGGCGTGCAAATGTGTGAGGTAGCGAATTTCGAGTTCGCCGTCTTCAGGCGGCATCGCGTGTGCGACACCCATCCATGAGAGAACACGCGTTAAATCCTGCATGTTCTTGGCTTTGGGGCCATAAGACGCGACGTAAACCCTTTGCACGCGCTCAGACGACCACGGCGCCACGCAACCGATCAACTTGTCGTTCTTGTCGAACGCCAAAAGAAATTGGCCGATATCAAGATCGTGCCACCTCTCGAGGCTTTTAACGAAATCGTCGGCCGCTTCGAAGTAGCGCACGGGTTGCGCCGACGTTTTCTTGATGAGGTAATCGGCGAGTGCACCGATGTCATTGGTCGTGGCTGAGCGAATGCGAATCCCGGGGAGTGGCGCCGCATGAAATGGCCACAAGCCGTGGAGGCTCACTAAATTTAAGCGACGAAATAAATGATACCGTGGCAAACGACGGCGAAATGTGCGCGGCCGAATAAAGGCGTTGTAGGCTTGTCTTTGGGTTGCAGCCACCACTGAAAAAAAGAAGCGGCAATCGCGCTGCTTACGCGCTTTTTCAACGACCGGCAAAAAATGCTGTGACCAACTGAGTACGGCGCGACGAGTAGGTGACACGCGCAAATCGGTCGCGTAGCCGATCGTTTGGCGAGTGCCGTCGACGATCGCTTCGCGAAACAACAAAGTCGCCAGCGCTTCGATGTCATCTTGCTCATTGATGAGCATATAGGTTTCGATGTCATCGGATTGCAATCGGTACTGATTAAAAAAATTCGTCATTCGCCGTTGACGCAAACGCAACTCGCCGGGGATCGTCGACTGTTCGAAATATCGAATCAGCCGTTCATTATCGTCTTCGGTCGCGAGTTGGAGCTTTAAATGATGTTTCATTTTTGCCAAATTGTTTCATCGACGCGAAGAGTGCAGTTGGCGAAGCGGGCGGCGACAAAAAGATAATCGCCCAAGCGATTGAGATACGCGATCACATCATTACCAGACCACTCGGTGCGGTCGGCTCGATGGATGTCAAAGAAATGCACAACCTCGCGTTCAGCGCGTCGGCAAACCGTGCGACAAAAATGCACCTGAGCCGCCGCAGGAGCCCCGCCGGGTAAAATAAAATTACGAAGCTCGGGCAATTCCGCGGTGAACGCGTCAATTTCATCTTCGATTTTTTTCGTTTCGGCCGGATTAAAAGCCGGCAAACGCGCGCGCATCGCCTCATCGGCGCAGGCTAGATGACTACCGATGACAAAAAGGAGATGTTGCGAGTGGGTCAAAAAGTCCGATAATCGCCTCAATGAATCGGGGAGTGTCGAAATCGCCACACCCAGAGCCGCGTTGAGTTCGTCGATGGCTCCGTATGCACAAAGGCGCTGGTCGGCTTTCGAAAGCCGCTCCCGACCGAGGATTCCGGTCTCGCCGCGATCGCCGCCTTTAGTGTAAATTTTTGTTCTCATTACACTCAGTAAAACATATATTGGGCTCCTAGCAAAGAGCGAGGTCACATTGCTTCCGTTTTTCATTTCCGTGCCGCATGCGGGTGAGCGCGTCCCAATTGAGACGCCTTGGCTTAAGGATTTGCCCGAAACGCTTCTCATGTGCGATACGGACCGCTTCGTGGACAAGATTTACGGCTTTGGCGCCGAAAGTTTAGGCATCCCGATGATTGTGACTGATATCCACCGCTATGTTATCGACCCGAACCGCTTACCCGACGACGTCGACGAACAGTCGGTTGAGGGCAATCCAAACCCGCGCGGCAAATTCACAACCGGGTTCCATTGGTCGCAGACCACAACCGGCGCGCCTTTGATCAAAGAGCCGATTTCGCGAGCTTTGCACGAAGAGCTGACTACGAAATATTTCTGGCCGTTTCATAAAAGAATTGAAGAGCAATTTGCCGCGATTAAAAGATCAGGAGCGGCAAACGCTTATCATCTCGACGGGCACAGTATGCCATCTCAAGGCACAGCCGCCCACCGTGACCCCGGCGTGAAAAGGCCGCAGATCGTCGTGAGCGATCAAGACGGCAAAAGCTGCGAGGGTTGGTACAAAGACACAGTTATCGCGGCTTATGAAGCGGCGGGTTTTGAAGTCGCATACAATTGGCCTTATAAAGGCGGCCGAATCACCGAAACGTACGGGCAGCCGGCGAAAGGGCAGCACACGGTACAAGTTGAAATGAACCGCTCGTTGTACATGGACGAAATCACCAAACAAAGAAAGGACGAGGCCTTTTCTGATATTCAAAAGCGCGTTTTCAAGGCCTTGGCATTGATCGTTGAAAAAATCTCCGCTCGAACGACTATTTAAATTTTTAGCCTCGTTTCAATTGGCCGTGGCGATCATGGTCGGCATCGGTATTTTGTCGGCAGCCGGTACCATACTCGAAGCGCGTTACGACGCTGATTATGCGCGCGAGTTCATTTATCAATCGCCATACATGTACATTCTTCTCTCGCTTTTGTGCGTGTGTCTTTTCAATGTCATAATCGATCGCTATCCTTGGAAGCCCCATCACCTTGGGTTTATTTTATCTCACATTGGTATCATCGTGCTCTGTTTGGGGTCGTTGATGACTCGTCTCTACGGCGTTGATGGATCGATCAGCTTTGACATCGGTCAGACCAATCGCTTTGTCAGCTTGCGCAATCGTGAGCTCGCCGTTTTTGCTTCGTTCGCCGATAGCCCGCCGATTTTGGTAAAATCGCAACCGGTCGATTTTTTACTTCACCCGCCGTCAAAAGAGCCGATCGTCTGGGACGTCGGTCACAAAAAATTAACCGTGCAAGCGTATGACAACTGGGCGGTGCAGGATGAAACAGTTGTGGCTTCGAAAAATCCCCAAAGCGGACCGGCTGTTCGCGTGCAGTTAAAGAATAATTTCGTAAATCTCGCCCAATGGATCAATCGGCCCACGTCCGACCCCTATGATGTGTTTGATTTAGGACCAGCCCGCGTAGTGCTCGCATCGGCCACGGCAAAATACCAATACAAAGGCGGTAACGAAATCGTCTTGCGCGAGTTGCCGCACGAAGACCCCGTCAATCCTGTTCTTCGATACGAAATATATAGTCGCTTAGCGGGCAATAAGAGAACATCTGCCGGGCAACTTCATATCGCGGATGTCGTCCCGACCGGATGGATGGGCATACAGTTGCGGCTGCTGCGTTACTTGCCGAAGGCTGAACAGCGGGTGATTTACCTCAAGAAAAATCACCCGAACGGGGTCACGACCTCTGCCGTTCAAGTGGATTTTGGCGGCGATTCTCACTGGATCGGTCTGAACAGCACGGTGCAGTTTTTTGATAAAAATGTGGCGTATTATGTGACCTATCGAAACGCACTGCTTGATCTCGGCTTCAACATGACGCTCGATAAATTTACAGTCGGGCACTACCAAGGCACCGATCGCGCCAAGTCATATCGCAGTCAGGTGAATGTCGCCGGCTACGGAAAAGCCAAGATCTATATGAATCATCCGCTCAAATATAAGGGATACACCTTTTACCAAGCGAGCTTTCAGCAAAACAATCAGGGGCAGCCGACGACGTCTATATTGAGTGTCAATCGCGACCCAGGGCGCTGGTTGAAGTATCTCGGCTCATTTCTGATAGTTCTCGGTACAATCGTAATGTTTTGGTTTAAGCGCTATCGAATGAAAATTTTCGGTAAGCGTGATGACGAGGAGGCAGCATGAAACACATAGTCAACCTGAATTTGCGGGTGGCTCTTAACAAAATCGGAGTGGCCGCGCTCTTAATTTTTCTGACAGCGGCGTTACTACCTTGTCGCGCACACGCCGGCCTTGAGTACTTGCCGATCCAAGACAACGGTCGCGTGAAACCGTTCGATACATTTGCGCGCGAAATGCTACATCTGGTTTGGGGCAAAGAAACGTACAAGGGCAAAAAGGCCACTGATGTCGTGTTCAGCTGGATCGTCATGCCATTTGGCCCGAATGACCCATGGGATAACACAAATCTTGTGCTCATCCAGAGCGCCGGTCTTCGCGAGGCGATGGGCTTAAGCAAAACTCAAATGTACTATAAGCCCATGGAGCTTTTAGAAAACACGAAGCTCGGACTGTTGCTGCAAGATTTGAAAAACAAGCAAGAGGCGCACGAAAAACTCAATCCTTTTTACACATCGGTTGAGACGCTTGAAAATCAGTTAACCGCTTATCACGCGATTCGTTTGGGCGAAGGCGTGCGATTCGTGCCGACCAAAGGTTCGACTGCGTGGCAAAATCTGGCGCAAATGGATGAAGCCGACAAAGCGCGATTTAAAAAAATCACCGATGCCTACGTCGAATCGATCACAGCGCAGACTAAAAACGACCCAGCGGCGGAGGCCGCTGCCGACAAACAAATCAGCCAAGCAGTGGCCGATTTCGTTGCCGGCGTGCGCGCTCAATACGGCAACTATTACGATCAGCGAAAGCTCGACGTTGAGGTGCAGTACAATCGATTTCAGCCGTTTCGTTTCGCCTGGGTATTTTATTTTATCGCACTCATTCTTTTTGGCTTTGCCTATTTTGGTCAATGGTCGAAGTGGACCCTCTTTGCCTGGAGCGCGACCGGCGTGGCTCTCTTATTTCATGTCGCCGGCTTTGTTTCGCGCATGTATATATTAGGAAGGCCGCCGGTCTCGAACATGTTCGAAACGGTAGTTTGGGTTTCGTTCATGGCCGTCGTCTTCGCGTCTATAATTTATCGGTTCAATCGTTCGATCATCGTCCCCCTCGCGGCAACCATGGTGGCGACGCTCGGGCTTTTACTTTGCGACATCGGCTCGAGCGTGCTCGACGGGTCGCTGATGCTGCTGCAGCCCGTGTTGCGCGATAATTTTTGGCTCAGTACCCACGTTCTCATTATCGTGTCGAGCTACGCTGCTTTTTTCTTGGCATTCTTTATTGGCGACATTGTCTTATTCTATTACTTGCGGGATGAAAAAAAATACCAGACTCGAATTCGAGACGGCGTGAATGGTATCTACCGTGCGATTCAAGTTGGAGTGGTTCTGCTCGCGGCAGGGATTATCTTAGGCGGCGTTTGGGCTGACTACTCGTGGGGCCGATTCTGGGGATGGGACCCGAAGGAGACATGGGCGTTCATTGCGCTCATGGGTTACATTGTCATTCTTCATGGCCGGATTGCCGGTTGGCTCCGTCAGTTCGGGCTGGCCGCCGCAGCCGTGTTGGCTTTTTCGCTCGTCCTCATGTCTTGGTATGGCGTGAATTTCGTATTGGGAGCGGGTTTGCACACTTACGGGTTTGGTGCGGGAGGCGTGCAATATGTCGCAAGTTTTGTGGCTGCCCACTTACTGTACGCGGCTTACGTAATTACGCTGCGTCAAAGTCGGTTGAAAAATGCCGCCGCGAGTGGCGCAAAAACAACGAAAAGTTCAGTTAATTTATGAGTGACAGATCTTTTATTGCGGGACTAATATTCAACCCACAACCTTAACAATTTAACAGCGCCAGATTTGGGGCAAGTCGAATGATTCATCAGTCTGTGAAGCAAATTATTGGGGCCATCATCGGCCTTGGCGTGGCTATCGGATTATGCGTTTTTGTTTATCTCATGACGAACAACAAAATCGTTTTTGGTTACGACATCGGATATCAACCGACGCAACCGATTCCGTTTTCACACAAAGTTCACGCCGGTAAACTCGGCATTAATTGCAAATACTGTCACACGACGGCTGAGATATCGCGGCACGCGACCGTCCCGCCGCTCAATGTTTGCATGAACTGTCATATTCAAGTGCGATCATACGAGGGTAAACCCAACCCGTGGATCGACAAAGTCGTTCAATCGTACAACAGTAAAACCCCGATCAAATGGGTGCGCGTTCACATGCTGCCTGATTTCGTGAAGTTCAATCACGCTCCGCACATTTTGGCAGGTAAGCAATGTCAAGACTGTCACGGCCCAGTGCAAGAGATGGATGTGATGAAACAGTGGGCTCCGCTGTCGATGGGCTGGTGTGTGAATTGCCATCGTAAGCCGGAAAATCATGCCCCCACAACGTGCGGAACATGCCACCTTTAGATGAGGACAACGACGTTACGAGTACGGCATTTCTAATATGATTTCTAATATGAGGTTAGGATGATACCCGAAGAGAATTCAAAAAACAGACCCAAATATTGGTTGAGCTTGGACCAATGGCGCCAAGATCCGGAATTCATGAAGTTTGCTGAAACAGAGTTCATGAGTTCGCCGCTTCGCGAATCTGACACCGGTGAAGGTGGATGGGCGCGCCGCGAGTTTTTGAAGTTGATGGGCGCGAGCATGGCGCTTGCTTCATTCGGTTGCATCCGTCGACCGGCCCAGTTGATCGTGCCTTATGTTCAGCGGCCGCCTGAAGTTATCGAGGGTATACCTGATTTTTACGCGTCCACCTTTGTCGACGGCAGTGAAACCTACGGCATTGTGGTTCGATGTCGCGAGGGGCGCCCCATTCACGTCACGGGTAATGCACTTCATCCGATTAACGCCAATGGTATGTCGGCACGCGCCCAAGCGCACGTGTTGTCGCTTTACGATCCCGGGCGCTTGAACGGTCCGGTCAAAAATCTGCAAAACGAAAAGAAAACCAATCACGATACGATCAGCGTGGATTGGACGGCGGCTGATAAAGATATCACCGAGCAGCTCAAAAACGGCGGTGTCGCGATTTTAACGTCGAGCCTTGTTTCGCCCTCGCTCGACCATTTGGTTGGCGAATTTGCGCAATCGACTGGGGCAGAAGTTTTTGTTTGGGATGCACTCGAAAATGGCGCCTATGCGGATGCGCAGGCTGCGAGTTACGGCAAAGCGGTCGTGCCTCGCCTTGTGGTCGATAAGGCCCGCTATATTTTGGCGGTGAATAACGACTTTTTGGGCACTTGGCTACAGCCGACTGAACAGCAGCGCGGGTTTGCGTCGAACCGGAAGCCGGGCGCTGATATGAGCAAGCTTGTGGTCTTTGAATCTATTATGACCCTCACGGGAGCGAATGCGGATCAACGGTACCGCATTCGAGCAACCGATAGCGCCACAGTTCTGATGCGAATTGCACACGAGCTTTTGGTGAATAAAAAGGTGTCGCGCTATGCCGGTGACGCTGAAGTTTTAAAAGTAGTGAAGGGGTACGCCGGGCAATCTGCTGGTATTGCTGATGCTGTTTACAGTAAAGTTGCCGATGCTCTTTGGCAGAATAAAGGCCGATCGCTCATTCTAGGCGGCGAGTGCATGGCATCGCAGATTGCCGCAAACCTGCTCAATTCCGTTCTCGAAAATGACGGCGTGACGATCGATTACAGCCGATCCCCGAACAACGGTTTTAAAGGCCGCGACGGAATGCTCTCTAAATTGATTGAAAAGTTGAACTCCGGCGTCGTAAAGACCGTGATCATTCATGGCGTCAACCCGATTTACTCAGCGCCTGCGGCCATGGGTTTTGCTGATGCGTTGAGAAAAGCAAAATTGGCCATTTATACCGGCGACCGCGTTGACGAAACCGGCTGGTACTGCGACTACGTTTTGCCGGATCACCATCCGATGGAGTCCTGGTCAGATGCCGAAGGTCAAAAAGGCGTCTACAGCGTTCAACAGCCGACGATTCGCCCATTGTACAACACGCGTGGCTTTGGCGATTCGCTCCTCACTTGGATGAAAGCTATCAAGCCAAACAATTCGCTTGCGCATTTCGACTCGTACTATGCGATGGTGCGGTCGAATATCGAAAAAGAGTATCGCGCCGACTGGGTAAAGACCCTGCAAGACGGTGTGATCAACACAGTTGAGGCCGAGCGCGGTCGAAGCGACTCGCCCAGAAAATTCAATGCCGGCTCTTTGAAGCAAGCTGAATTTAATGCGACTCCTCAAGCCGATTTTGAGTTGGTTTTTTATCCCACGATCGGTCTGCGCGATGGTTCAATGGCCAACGTAACATGGCTGCAAGAATTCCCCGATCCTGTGACAAAAATCTGCTGGGATAACTACCTCACCATCTCGCCGCGAATGTCAGAAGAGAAAAAGCTGCAAGAAGGTCAGGTCGTTGTTTTGCAGGTGGGCAGTGAAAAGCTAGAGGTTCCGATTCATATACAGCCCGGCCAACATGATAACGTCCTCGGTCTCGCTGTGGGTTACGGCCGATCGCGCGTGGGTGAAGTCGGCGCCAACGTCGGCGTGAATGCGTTTCCGCTTGTGCCGGTTACGAACGGCCGACGCCAATTTGCCGGCGTTCCAGCCATGTTTACGGCCACTCAATCGCAACAAGAATTGCCGAATGTTCAAGGTTATTACCTCATGACTGGCAAGTCGTCAGAAGGCGCTAACATGGGTGACAGCCAAATCGTGGTCGAGGCGACACTCGCGCAGTGGCAGAGCAATCCGGCGACCGGTATTGAACAGCAAAGCGATTTGTCGTCATGGACGCCGCACGAATACAAAGGTCACAAGTGGGGTATGGCTGTTGACTTGAATCTCTGCACGGGATGTTCAGCCTGTGTGATCGCATGCCAATCTGAAAATAACATTTCAGTTGTTGGTAAGAGCTACGTGCTCAAACGACGGATGATGCATTGGATTCGCATCGACCGATACTTCACCGGCAATGCAAGCGAGCCTGACAGTCTGCATATCCCAGTCATGTGCCAACATTGCGACAACGCGCCTTGCGAAACGGTGTGCCCGGTGGCAGCGACGGTCCACGATGATGAAGGTCTAAACGAAATGATCTACAACCGCTGTGTGGGGACTCGCTATTGCTCCAACAACTGCCCGTACAAAGTGCGTCGTTTCAATTGGTTCAACTGGGGCCGCATGCAACCTGATCTCGTTGCTTCTCCGATGCAGATGCAGCTCAACCCCGAAGTCACCGTTCGCGAGCGCGGGGTGATGGAAAAATGTTCGTTGTGTACCCAGCGTATCAAGTACGGCAAAATGCAAGCTAAGCTTCAAGGGCGTGAGGTTCGCGATGGCGAAATTCAAACCGCCTGCCAGGCTTCGTGCCCGACAAACGCGATCGTATTCGGCGATGTGAATGATCCAAATTCGAAAGTGAGCCAATTGCTGAAAGATCAACGTTATTACAGCTTGTTGGTCGATCTCAACACGCGACCCGCAGTGAAGTACGCATCGAAGATTCGCAACACGGATAAACTTAAAACTTCAGAAGAATTCTATGAAGGTGGGCACGTATGATCGCTCGCGAACCGCTTGTCCTGGGTAAGAAGTCGCTAAAGGATGTAACCGACGACATTTGCCGGCTGGTTGAGACATTCCCGCCCGGCCGCTTTGTCGGTGTCTTTATCGCTGCGGCGACCTTGTTCGCCTTTTACATCTTCATCCAAAGTATGATCGTCGCCTACGGAATGGGGTTGCAGGGGATTACGCTCCCTGTGATGTGGGGAACGGACATCGTCACTTTCGTGTTTTGGATTGGTATCGGCCACGCGGGTACGCTGATCTCAGCTATCCTGTTTTTATTTCGTCAAAAGTGGAGAACGGCGATCGCGCGATCGGCTGAGGCGATGACAGTTTTCGCCGTTATGACGGCAGGCGTGTTTCCGATATTACATACCGGTCGGCCCTGGCTTGCATATTGGCTCTTACCGTATCCGAATCAACGCGGTCCACTTTGGGTGAATTTTCGTTCGCCGCTTATTTGGGACGTATTCGCTGTCTCGACTTATGCCACCGTATCAATGGTTTTTTGGTACATTGGCATGGTGCCTGACCTCGCGACGATTCGCGATCGGGCTCGCAATATTTGGCGCAAAAGAATTTACGGCGCGCTGAGCCTCGGTTGGCGGGGCACCGCTCGCAACTGGAATCATTATGAGATGGTGTACATGCTTCTTGCGGGGCTATCGACACCGCTCGTTCTTTCGGTTCACTCCATCGTTTCGTTCGACTTTGCAGTTTCGCAATTGCCCGGCTGGCATACGACGATCTTCCCGCCCTACTTTGTGGCTGGTGCAATTTTCTCTGGTTTTGGAATGGTCGTGACTCTCATGTGTCTCATGCGAGCCGTGATCCCCGGGTTTAAAGATTACGTGACCATGCACCACATGGAGAACATGAACAAAGTCATTTTGGTCACGAGTCTTCTCGTTGGTTATGCGTACGGCTCCGAGTTTTTCATTGCTTGGTACTCCGGCAATCCGGCCGAGCAGTTTTTATTCGTGAACCGCATCATTGGTCCTTACTGGTGGGCTTGGGGTTTCATGATCGGATGTAACGTGTTGATCCCACAACTATTGTGGTTCAAGTACATTCGAACGAATATCATTGGTATGTTTATAATTTCGATCTGCGTGAATATCGGGATGTGGTTCGAGCGTTTCGTTATCGTCGAAGGCTCTTTGCATCACGATTTTATGCCGTCAGCCTGGAATTTGTGGCACCCGACGTTTTATGACTGGGGTGCCATCATCGGTTCATTCGGCATGTTCTTCACCATATTCTTGATTTATACGCGGTTGATGCCGGTGATTTCGATTGCTGAGACTAAACCTGTTTTAAGCGTCGGGCACGAAGCGGGGGAACATCATGGCTGATTTAATTACCAAAATTGAAAGTTTGGTGCGAACGCGCGGCCAAAAAGGTGTCGCCGGTATTTGGACGGATGAGCATGAGCTTGTCGAAGCGGCTCGAAAAACGCGAGAAGCGGGGATTAAAAAATTTGAAGCTATCAGCCCGTATCCCATTCATGGGATTGACGAGGCCATGAAAATTCCGCGCTCGTATATCCCTTATATCACGTTTATCGCGGGGCTCAGCGGTTGCACATTCGGCGTTTGGTTCACTTGGTGGACGTCAGCTGTCGATTGGCCACTGTTGATCGGCGGCAAACCGATGTGGTCGTTGCCCGCATTTATACCGGTCATTTTTGAGTGCACGATTTTGATCGGCGCACTCACGACGGTGGCTTCTATGCTTGTCATCAATGGTTTGCCCAAGGTAGATCCGCCAGTCATCGACCCAGATCTGACATCGCATAAGTTTGCGCTCTTTGTGCCTGAGTCATCCGGTGATACTGCGAAAATTGAGCAACTGTTTAAAAGCTTTGGCGCAAAAGACGTTCGACGGACGGAGTTTTAAATGAAGATCAATTTGAAAATTCCATCTTTATGCCTGCTTCTACTAGCCGCGTTCGCCATGCTGGGATGTAACGGTGGTAAGAACCAACCGAATATCGAGCTGATCCAAGATATGATGGATCAGCGGGCACTCAAATCTCAGAAATGGGACAGCTTGCGAAATAAGCCTGAAGAAATGGTCCCGCCAGCGCACACAGTCCCGCGCGGCTTCACGCCATATCCGTACCATAACCAACCTCTTGTTGCCGAAGCGAAGCTTGTTAATCCTTACGCGGGTGACAAGTTTCAAAGTACTCTCAAGCGCGGTAAAGATCGTTTTGATATTTACTGTGCGCCCTGTCATGGTTTTGACGGCAAAGGCGATGGCACAGTCGCTCAGTATATGCCGCTGAAACCGCCGAATTTAATGCAGGATATGGTTCGAAAATTTAAAGACGGGCGGATCTATCACATTATCACCGACGGTCAGGGGCTTATGCAGCCTTACGATACGCAAATATATAAAGCGTCAGATCGTTGGGCGATCGTGAATTACGTCAGATATTTGCAAAAAAGGACACCAGACGATGGCAAATGAGAATGCGAAGCCAGCTCAAGTTGGCCGTTACGTAGTTTCAACCGAACTCAAAACCGTATTTTCGATTCTCATGTTTTTGGGCGTGGCCGGGCTCGTTGTGGGGCTCATACATGATCCGCAACGCGTGTGGATGGCCTATCTTTTGGCCTTTTTCTATTTTACCTCATTGGCACTCGGCGGAGTCTTTTTCGCGGCCCTTCAGCATGCCACCAAAGCCGGTTGGAGCGTCAATGTTCGACGACTCACGGAGGCACTGACATCGTTTCTACCTTTTGCAGCTTTGGCGGCCGCTGTATTTTTAATCGGGGCTCCTAAATTATATGAGTGGCTGGATAAGGCGAAAGTGGCGGCGGATCCGATTCTATCGGGTAAAGCGGCATACTTGGGTGCGACTTCGTTTGTGGTTCGACTCGTGTTGTTTTTTGGCGTTTGGTTGTATTTCGCAAAGGTGCTGGTCGGCAAATCCATTGCTCAAGATTCTTCAGGCGACGAAAATATCACGCACAGCCTGAATAGGTATTCGATTGCATTTCTAATGTTCTTTGCGATTTCGTATTCTTTGTTCGCCGTCGATTTTTTGATGAGTGTCGAGCCACACTGGTACAGCACAATCTACGGCGTTTATTTATTCGCCGGTCTATTCCAGGCAACAATGGCCTTTCTCATATTGGTCATTCTTTATTTAAAGAAACAAAATCTGCTGAATGGCTATGTAACCGAAGATCACCTGCATGACCTTGGTAAGTTGCTTTTCGCGATGACCGTTTTTTGGGCCTACATCGCATTCTCGCAGTATATGCTCATATGGTACGCGAACTTGCCTGAAGAAACGAAGTTCATTATCCCGCGCTGCGAAGGTTTATGGATACCGGTTTCGTTGTTGCTACTCATCGGCAAATTTGTTGTGCCTTTTATTGCATTATTGCCGCGCTGGGCGAAGCGAACACCCGTGCATTTGGCGGCGGTCTCGATTTGGGTCCTAGCCATGCAATACCTCGATCTTTATTGGCTTGTGTACCCGGCTTATTTCAAACACGCTCCGAGGTTCGGCCTTTATGAAGTTACGATTTTTGCCGGCTTTTTAGGTTTGTTTTTGTTTACCGTTAGCCGGTTTTTGAGTCGAAACAATTTGGTGCCGATCAAAGATCCTCGTATACACGAGTCTTTGCATCACCACGTTACCTATTGATGCGACGCTGGTTTGGGCGCCCAATGGGGCATGACTTTGACAGCTTACATTGCCTCGTGTTAAGGCTCTGTGTTGCAAATGGCATGGTCAGTTAATGTCAGTTGAAATTACCCTACCTGACGGGTCAATAAAGCAGTTCGAGAACGAACCCACTGTTCTCGAAGTGGCCCAATCTATCGGGCCTAAGCTTGCGAAAGACACGCTTGGCGGTTTAGTGGGCGAGACTCTCGTCGATCTACGGGCGCGATTGTCCAACGGCTCTAAACTCAAGATTGTAACAACCAAAGATCCGCGTGCGCTTGAAGTTATGAGGCACTCGGCGGCGCACGTGATGGCCCAGGCCGTTCAAGAACTTTGGCCGCAAGTGAAAGTCACTATTGGCCCCGTGATTGACGACGGCTTTTACTACGACTTCGAGTCTGAAAAACCTTTCGCACCTGAAGATCTTGAGAAAATCGAAAATAAAATGCGCGAAATCATCAAGCGCGACTCACCCGTTCGCCGTGAAGAGTGGCCCGCCGACGAAGCGATCGCGACATTTCGCAAGATGGGTGAAAAATTTAAAGTTGAAATCATCGAAGATTTGAAAGCTCAAGGCGAAAAAGTCGTGAGCGTCTATCACCAAGGTGAGTGGTTCGATTTATGCCGGGGGCCACACGTGCAAAGGCTCGGGCAAATCGGCGCCGTCAAAATTTTGAGCCTGGCTGGCAGTTATTGGCGTGGCGATGAAAAACGTGAGCGGCTTCAGCGGATCTACGCGACAGCGTTTCTGACCGACACTGAGCTTAAGCAATATCTGGCCGATTTAGAAGAGGCAAAAAAACGCGATCATCGTCGACTCGGTAAAGATCTCAATCTTTTTGTGTTTCATCCGTTTGCTCCGGGGTCGCCGTTTTTTACCCCCAACGGAGCGGTGATTTACAACGGCCTTATGAATTTCATGCGCGACAAATATCTCGAGCATGATTATCAAGAAGTGATTACGCCGCAGATTTTTGACGTCGAGCTATTTCATCAATCCGGCCATTACGCGAATTATCGCGAAAACATGTACTTCATGCGGATTGATGAGCGAGATATGGCCTGTAAGCCGATGAATTGCCCGAGCCACTGTCTGATTTTTGACTCGGATCGCCGGTCGTATCGTGAATTGCCTTGGCGTGTAGCTGATTTTGGTCGGCTCCATCGCTATGAACGCAGCGGAGTCATGCATGGGCTTTCGCGCGTGCGATCCTTCTCGCAAGATGATGCGCACATATTCTGCACGATGGAGCAAATTCAAACCGAAATCGAAAAATTCATGAAATTTTTAGGTGAGGTCTACGCCACGCTCGGCATGAATCAATACCATGTTTATCTCTCAACACGACCCGAGAAGCGATTGGGCACAGATGAGATTTGGGATCGTGCTGAATCCGCCCTTGAAAGTGCCCTTAAGAAAATGAGTTTGCCCTATACAATTAACCCTGGTGACGGCGCGTTTTATGGTCCGAAGCTCGATATCATGTTTGTCGATTCGATCAGACGACCATGGCAATTGGGCACCTTGCAAGTCGACTTCAATATGCCGCATGCATTTCATTTGAAATACATCGGTGAAGACAATGCTGAACACGAACCCGTCATGCTCCATCGCGCGATACTGGGTTCGTTTGAGCGATTTATCAGCGTTTACCTTGAACACACGGCCGGTCATTTGCCGCTTTGGCTCGCCCCGACTCAAGTTCGGGTTTTGAGCGTTTCGGATCGTCATCTAGATTACTGCGAATCGCTCACGCGAGATCTCAAGAGTCGCGGCGTACGCGTTCACAACGATGTGCGCGGCGAGAAGCTGGGTGCAAAAATCCGCGACGCACAGCTCATGAAAGTCCCTCTTATGCTGGTGATCGGGGATAAGGAAAAAGAAACACAGACGGTTTCGGTGCGTATGGCATCCGGGGGCTTGACGGATGCCATAAATAAAGATCAATTTTATGAGATGGTCCTAAGGGATATCCAATCGCGAGCACTTCATTCGTCATTAGCAAAAATGGCTAAAATGCCGACTAAATAAACAAAAAAAGGAGATTTTCTATCAAACCATTTATTTCTGGGCGGCGCCCATTCGGTGATCGACGTGGACCTAAACGTGACGGTGGCTTGCGGGTCAATCGAGAAATCTATGCGACCGAAGTGCGCGTCATCGACGAAAACGGCAAAATGCTCGGCGTCTACAATGTGCCAGCGGCCGTACAATTGGCGGAGTCACGTGGGCTTGATCTGATCGAAATTGCTCCTACCGCAACTCCCCCGACCTGCAAGATCATGGATTACGGTAAATGGAAGTACGAGAACAAAAAGAAACAAATGGCCGCGAAGAAAAATCAAGTCGTAGTCGATGTTAAAGAAATTCAACTTCGCCCGCGAACCGAGCAACACGACCTCGACACGAAAGTTCGGCACGCCCGCCGATTTCTTGAAGAGGGGGATAAAGTCAAAGTCGCGTTAAGATTCTCCGGGCGAGAAATGTCGCACCAAGAAGAAGGCATGGGCGTTTTGCAAAAGTTCACAGAGTCGTTGAAAGATATTGCCCTCGTTGAAGTACCTGCAAAAAAAGAAGGCCGCCAAGTATTCGTATTGTTCGCACCAGATCCGGCAAAATTGAAAGACGTGAAGAAAAAAGAAGTGGCACCGGCCGCCGAGTCAGCTGAAGCCGAGTAGGATTTAGTCGTTCCAGGCCCAGCGGCGATCGGCCCCGCCGCAGTACGAGTTCAGGTATTCGCCAGCCGAATTAAAATAGTAAAAGCAATAATCTCCACGATCGGAGATGAAATCGCCGACGATAAGAACCGTTTGATTTTCGAGTTTGACCTTCCAAAAATTGCGGTAAGTAGGGTCGGCATCACTCCAACAAATAAAAGCCTCATCCTTCAAGTCAGCATATTCGGCGTCGGTTGGGGCCTGTAACAAGTAAGACTGATATTGAAGTTCAATTAGTTTGAGCGACATGGGCCGATTTTTAGGTAACACAGTAAAGTGTTGGATAGCGTGTACGTACGAATCATCCGGCGGTACCGTCGGGGGGCCGTAGACGACCGCCGCTGTAACAATGGCAGCGGTTAAAGGGATGCATACGACGAGACTTGTAAGTTTCATCACGGGACGTCGGTAGCATGTGGGGAATTAATCAGGATTTCGTTCGACTCAAGAATTCTTCATTGACCTTTTCCGAACCCTCGTTTAACACTACGGGTTAAATTGCCATTGGGAATGGCTCCAAGAGGACGTCGACCGCGCGAGCGAACAATAAACGACATCCCGCCGTCTCAAGTGAGGAGAAAAATGAAACAAAAAACGCACAGCGGGGCGAAAAAACGCCTGCGCGCAACAGGTAGCGGCCGCGTAAAACGCGGCAAAGCGAACCTTCGGCACTTACTTGCCCATAAGTCATCGGGGCGAAAGCGCCATCTCGGTATGATGACGTACATCCACACGGCCAGCGCCTATCAAGTCGAAAGACTTCTTGTGACGCCACGACCGAAAACCGTGAAGGAGTAAGCCAATGAGAGTTAAACGAGGAACAAAAGCGCGTCGTCGTCGCAATAAGATTTTAGAACGAGCCAGTGGCTTTTACGCGGGTAATTCACGGGCCGTTGTTCATGCCATGGAAAAAACCGATCGCGCCATGCAGTACATGTATCGCGATCGCAAAGTCCGTGGCCGTGAAATGCGTCAATTGTGGACTCAGCGGATCAACGCCGCGGTTCGCTTGAACGGAACGACTTATTCTCGCTTTATAGGTGCGCTGAGAAAATCTCCCATCGAGCTTGATCGCAAGGTTTTGGCCGACATGGCTATTCGCGATGCCGCCGGCTTTGCCGCGCTCGTGAAACAAGTCATGGCCAATGCTTGAAACGGAACAGTTCGAAGCACGAAAACGAGACCACATCACTTACGCTTTAAAAACTGAAAATGAAGCGATCGGTGAGTCCGGTCTCGACCGTGTTGCGCTCGTTCACGAAGCCCTACCCGAATTCAATTTTTCAGAAGTGACAATGACCTCGTGCTCGCTCGATGAGGCGAGCGCGACGCCGTTTCTTGTCAGCTCAATGACGGGAGGTCATTCTCAGTCATCGGCAATGAACCTTTGCATGGCTCGACTTTGCGCCGAGCGGGGTTGGTGGATGGGGGTTGGCTCGCAGAGGCGCGAGTTGCACGATTCGTCGGCTCGTATTGAATGGCGGGAGATTCGAAAAGCTGTGCCGTCGGCTGTTTTGCTCGGCAACTTGGGGATTGCTCAAGTGATTCAAACCGAGCCGGGCATCATTTCGTCGCTTGTTGAAAATCTCGAGGCGAAATCCATGATTGTTCACTTGAATGCGCTTCAAGAGTGCTTGCAGGTTGAAGGGACACCCGATTTCGCCGGTGGCCTTGAAAGCCTCGCGCGGCTGGTGAAGCGGCTACATGTGCCTGTCGTCGTGAAAGAAACCGGCTGCGGGATTTCGCAAATGACCGCACGGCGTTTGGTCGAAGCCGGTGTTCACGCGATCGACGTTGGCGGTTTTGGCGGCACACACTGGGGGCGAATTGAAGGAGCTAGAGCTCCATCTGAATCGATTCAACAGGCCGCCGCGCAGACGTTTGCAAACTGGGGCATTCGCACCGTGGATTCGGTGAGAGATGTGCAAAACGCATGTGAAGGAACCAAAACAGAGATGTGGGCATCTGGAGGGGTCCGTAGCGGATTGGATGCTGCCAAACTTATCGCATTGGGTGCCAACCGCGTCGGTTTTGCTAAGCCGATCCTTGAAGCGGCGATGAAAGGTGAGGCAGCGCTTCGCCTACGGATGGAACTCATTGAGTATGAACTTAAAATTGCGTTATTCTGTACGGGCTCGCGCACTTTAAATGACCTCAGAGGTAAAGTGAGATGACCGAACTTTTTAATGGCTTCTCGAAACTCACCCGAACCGAGCGCCTGCGACGTTTGCGCGACATGGGTGCGTTGACTGAAGAGGATATCGAATTTCTCGATCTCGGCGCGCCGGTTGACATTCAAATCGCCGAGCACTTCATCGAGAACGTGATCGGATTTTTACAAATGCCATTAGGTGTCGCGACCAATTTTGTCATCGATGGTCGAATGACTGTTATCCCGATGGCAGTTGAAGAAACATCCATCGTGGCGGCAGCCAGCAAAACCGCAAAATGGGTGCGCGAACACGGTGAAATCCGGACATTTTTAGAAGGCCGATCGAGCATTGGGCAAATCCAAATTGCACGGGTAAAGAATTGGCCGGCCTTGCGCTCGTATATCGATACTCATCGCCATGAACTCATTGCGGCCGCTAACCGTGACGTAGCGTTCGGCCTCAAAAACCGAGGCGGCGGCGTCGTCGATATTCAGTTGCGATCGGTTGACCGCGGTGACGACACCGAAATGGCTGTGTTTCACATTCTGGTTGATACGGTTGATGCCATGGGCGCCAACATTATGAATCAGGTTTGCGAATATCTGAAACATCCAATTGAAGCGGCGACCTCCGAAGCAGTTACGATGTGCATCCTTTCGAATCTTGTCGATACGAAAGTCACGCGAGCCCATGTCGTCATGCGCGGGCTTGATGCTCAACTGATGGAGCGTATTGCCGAAGCTTCGTTGTTCGCCGATTGCGACCCGTATCGAGCCGCAACCAACAATAAGGGCGTGATGAACGGAATTGACCCGATTTTGATCGCAACCGGTAACGATTGGCGCGCGGTCGAAGCGGGAGTTCATGCCTATGCCGCGCGTACCGGCCGCTACCGCACCATCACGCGCTGGACGGTCGAAAACGCCGAACTTCACGGCGAATTCATTGCCCCAGTAATTGTCGGAGTGGTCGGTGGAGTGACTAAACTGCATCCCACCGCCCGGATGTGCCTGCGCATGTTGGGTGTGCAATCGGCAGACGAACTGTCGCGTATCTGTGCGGCCGTGGGCCTCGTTCAAAATCTCGGGGCCTTGCGCGCATTGACAACGGTTGGGATTATCGAAGGTCATATGAAGCTACACATTCGCAATTTGACCTTAGGGGCAGGCGCAACTGAAAGCGAAATGCCGTACGTGCAACGACGGCTTGAAGAAATTCTCGCACTTACGAAGCGAATTTCGCTCAGTCATGCAATCGACGCGCTTCGCGAACTGCGGGCCCGACAAGAAAACGCATACGGCGGAGACGCTCGCCCATGAAACTAATTTTGAGCTGCCCGAGTAAAACATTTCTTCTAGGCGAATATTCGGTGCTGAACGCCGGGTCAGCGCTTTTAATTAATTCAGAACCGCGGTTTCAATTGATCGCAAACATGCGCGGCAAGGGCGAAGCCGACGGCATTCATCCCAAAAGCCCGGCGGGCCTTTGGATGGCGCAAAATCACGAGCGCCTCGGACATACGGATATTCAATTTATCGACCCCCACAACGGCCTCGGCGGGTTCGGAGCTTCGAGCGCACAGTTTTTGCTTGTTCACGCCTTGGCCCAGGTGATTGCCGATTCTAACGGCGGACGCGACAAAAGCGCCGTGCAAGTCGAGCCGATTTGGCATGACTATCGTCAAATCGCGACCTTCGGAGCGCGGTCGGGTATGCGACCGAGCGGTGTTGATATCGTCTCGCAGTTTGCCGGCGGGATTTGCGAAGTGAACCTCGAACCGTTTTCGTTCGAAGCGCTGCGCTGGCCGTTTGAAGAATTCGGGGTGGTGCTGGCCCGCACGGGGCAAAAAGTTGCCACGCACCAACATTTGGATGAGCTTCGTTCGCTTGATACCGAAGAGCTCAGTTGGATTCTCGATCGCGGATTAGATGCTTTTGAGATGCATGATCCATTGGCATTTTTCGATGCTGTGAATGATTATCACGCCGAGTTGCTCGAAATGGGGCTTGTCGCCGACACCTCCCAAATGTTTATTTCGACCTTGCTCGCACAACCGTTTGTTAAAGCGGTGAAGGGGTGTGGGGCCCTCGGCGGCGATACGCTGGCTGTATTTTTCGCCAATGAACATAGCAGTCGAGTGAGTCGAGTTTTGGCTGATCTTCAATTGCCCATCGTTTCAGATTTGACGGGCGTCTCATCCGGTTTTCGCATGCAGATCGATGAATCAGACAAGACTGCGGACATCGACCCAGAATCGGCAACGGGTGTTTAGGTGGAGATATTTTCCGCCGAAGCGCCGAGCAACATTGCGCTGATTAAGTATATGGGTAAGGTCGCGGTTGAAGGTGCCTGCACTCCCAGTCGCGCTGAAAGTCGCCCGGCTAATTCTTCGCTGTCGTATACTCTCAACCATTTGCGTTCGGCCGTCACAATCGAGCCGTCACGCTCATCGGCTGACGAATGGCAGCCGCTCACGCGCGACGGGTGGGCGGCGCCGGATCTCAGTGCCTCGTCTCGCGAGAGGTTTCTTCGGCATTTTCAATTTTTGAAAGCAAAGTGGGGGATTGGCGGTCAATTCTGCATCCGATCAGCCAATAATTTTCCGTCTGATTGCGGGGTTGCCAGCAGCGCCTCGAGTTTTGCGGCATTGACGCAGGCGACGCATGAATTAGCGAGATCGATTCGCCCTCAGCTGGACGTTACGAGACCCCAACTCGCCGATCTGTCGCGCCAAGGGTCGGGTTCATCGATCCGCAGTTTTTTTGGGCCATTCGCTATCTGGCGTATGAAGCCCGACGGCACACAAGAATGTGCGCCATGGTTGGCGGGTTTGCCGAGTCTTCATCATCAAGTGGTGATTGTGGCCGGTCACAAAAAGCCGGTGAGTTCGAGTGAAGCACACAAACGCGTGACGACGAGTTTACTCTACCGAAGTCGGCCCGAGCGGGCCGAAGAACGATTACAACTTGTCATGCGCGCACTCGGCCCTGACTTGCACGATGGCGTCAGTGAAAGCGGCCCTGTCGATTGGCGCGCGGCCTATGAAGCCATCTCAATCGAATTTTGGGATATGCATGCGCTATTTCACACCGCGCAACCGCCGTTTCAATACATGACGGCTTCAACACTTGAGGTGTTGCACCAAGTCGGGGATTTGTGGAATCGAAACGGCGACGGCCCACTTGCCACGTTGGATGCAGGCCCCAATATCCACCTTCTGTACCGCCCGCAGCAAATTGATTTAGCGAGGGAGTTCGCCGATCGATTGAAAGCCGGGCAAAGTGAAATTAACATCCTCTCGTCTTACGAAATGAGCGGGTCATGAATGTAAATGAATTTTCAACTGTGACGTTCGGCAAATGGATATTGAGCGGTGAACACGCGGTGATTCGCGGCTCTCCGGCACTTGTCTTCCCCACGCCGTCGATCACTATGCAATTTGCATGGGCACGGCTCGAAAACCCTCTCGAAGTTCAATTTGCCGGGCCGAACGGCGACGAGCTTTCGATTTTGTTTTGGGGGGTGCTCGAAAAGGCTCTTGAACGTGTCGGGCGCACTCGATTCGACATGAAAGGCCGCCTGACCGTGACGAGCCACGTGCCGCTTGGCGCGGGTCTTGGCGGGTCCGCCGCCTTGTGCGTGGGCATTGGTCGATGGTTTCATCATCTCGGATATTTCGGCGAGAGCCAGATTTATGATTTTGCCCGCAATCTCGAAAATATTTTTCACGGCGAAAGCAGCGGCGTCGACATCGCCGTCGCACTCGAGGGGCGCGGGCTTAAGTTCATGCGAGGCGGCGAGCGCCAACCGATCACGCCAGCATGGCGGCCGAAACTTTATCTATCGTATTCGGGCAAGCGCGGTGTCACATCCGAGTGCGTGAAAAAGGTGAACGAACTGCGCGCGCGATCGCCGCACCTGGGTGAAAAGCTCGATCAGCAAATGCGTGAATCAGTTGAGATGGCCGAGACCGCGCTTCTCGAGGCGGGAGCGCAAGAAACACTTGCGCGGGCGCTCGATCTCTCGCGCGATTGCTTCTATCAGTGGGGCCTTTGTGAAGGGGCGCTTGATCAACATATGCGCGATCTTTTGCGCGCAGGCGCTCTTTCGGTGAAGCCAACGGGTTCGGGTGGGGGCGGTCACGTATTAAGTCTCTGGGACGCCACCCCTCCGAATGTGCTCGCCCCGTCGCGGAATGTGCAGTGGATTTCTCTTTTCAACGCGTAATCAATTCGGTTCGCAACCAAACCGGCGGCTTGGCCTATCACTGGCGGGCTTGGCGCTACAAAAAACAATGGAGTCCGTTTTGCGCGATGGTAGAAGAGTGGCTGCGCGAATGGCAACCGCCATCGACCTGTCAGACCCTGGTGTTGATTGGGCCGAGTGCGGGATACACGTTACCGGCAAATTTCATCGGGCGCTTTTCGCATATCGTGGCGGTCGATCTCGACGTCGCGGCGCAGGTGTTACTCCCGCTCCGGTTCGGTCGGCCGGTGCAATGGCTCACTCGAGATTTTTTCGGTCTCGATCAAAAAACTCCCTCGCCTGAGGGTTTGAATGACCTTTTTTCGAGTTACCCGGCGGCGGCCTTTTTATTTTGCAATATTTTGGGGCAGATCCCGGTCGCGCTGCGTGAGAAGGTGGGCACCCCGAACGCGGGTGAAATTGTTGAACCGTATATGAAGAGTTTGGCCCAACTGTTGGCGAACGCTCGAGACAAGTATGCCATCGCTTCATATCACGATCGCTTTTCGCGCGATCTTCGCCGGCCCAATGAGGCGATTGATCACCTCACCGGCGAATTGTTTAGCGGCTGGTCGGTGAAAAAAGAATTCCCGTGGCGGTTGACCAGGCGGCTCGAACATCAGATTGAGTTTGTCACAAATCAATCCGCATCAAGGGCGACATCATGAACGAAATTGTTTTTCGTCTTGGTCTCGTGTCGCTGTTCAATGACATATCGACCGAGATGCTGTACCCGATCACACCGATTTTTTTGACTGCCGTTCTCGGCGCATCTATGACGTCGGTAGGGGTGATCGAAGGTCTTTCTGAATTCATCGCGAGCATGATGAAAGTCTATTTCGGCCGTTGGTCGGATGCGGCCGGACAGCGAAAACAATTTGTGATCGTAGGTTATTCGGTTTCGACCGTGGCGCGGCCACTGATCGGCTTCGCGCGCTCGTGGCCGTTCGTTCTTGTGGCGCGGGCTTTCGATCGCGTCGGCAAAGCGGTGCGGTCGGCTCCACGCGACGCGCTTTTGGCCGAATCGGTGGAGCGCCGTTTTCTTGGTAGAGCGCTTGGCTGGCACCGCGGTCTTGATAGTTTTGGCGCGTTCATTGGTCCGCTCGTTGCGATCGCGCTTTTGAAAGAAGACGCCCATCACCTTCGGCTGATATTTTTTTTGGCGGCAATTCCTGCACTGATCGCCGTGCTTTTGGTGTTTTCAGTGCGCGAGACGAAGCGTGCTGCTTACTGGCGCGCCGATGAGCACGTCGATGCGGCCGATTGGCTGACTCGAAATTCACCTCGATCGACAGTCGCCAGCCATCCACAACTGCCGCTTGAGTTTCGAAAATATCTGCTGGGGTGGGGGGTGTTTGCGCTTGCGAATTCGAGCGACGCGTTTTTGCTTCTTAAGATGCGCCAGATGGGGCTCACGCTGACATTGGTAATTTTTCTCTATGCATTCTACAACTTAATTTACTCGCTCACGAGCCCGTGGCTTGGCCATTTGTCCGACCAATTGGGACGAAAGCGCGTTTTACTTTTTGGTTTCGGTTTGTTTGCTCTTGTTTATTTCGGTTTCACCCGCGCCCATTCGTCAGGTCAATTTGCTAGCCTTTTGGCTGTCTACGGAATTTACATGGGCGCAACTGATGGTGTGGGCAAAGCCTGGGCGGTCGATCTTGTTTCACCCGAAGTGAAGGCGACGGCTCTCGGTGCGCTCGGCACTGTGACTGGCGTCGGGGCACTCGTTGCGAGTCTTACGGCGGGTTTGATTTGGGATCACGTCGGTGCAACTGGACCATTTCTTTTCGGTGCGGTGGCCGCGCTCATGAGTGCCGCGCTATTGCTGTTCGTTCGCTCGCCGGATACGATTGAAGTGTGAACCCGTTTGGAATCAACTTAACCGGTGGTGGAGCACGCGGGGCCTATCAGGCCGGTGTATTACTCGCGCTTTCTGAAATTTTGCGCGACCTCAAGCTGACCGGCCACGAAAACCCAATTCGCAACTGGTGCGGTGTGAGCGCAGGCTCGATCAACGCGGTTTATTGTTCAACGGGCATTGCCAATTTGCACCTTGCAGCCAGAAAACTGGTCGACGTTTGGTCGTATCTTAAGCCCGAACAAATTTATCGAACCGATGCCATCGCCATGGGCATGAACAGCATCCGTTGGGTTCGCGATTTGACGTTTGGGCCCGTGTTTCAGAAAAAATTGGCGCGGTCACTCCTCAATACCGAACCGCTTTGGGAGCTCGTCACCGACGGTATCGAGTATTCTAAAATCGAAAAGAACCTGACCGAGGGGCTGATCGATGGCTTCGCCTGCTCAGCCTACAGCTACACTCAAGGTAAAACGATTACTTTTCTACAGACAAAAAAGCCAGTGAGTTGGAACAAAACGCGGCGTGTTTCGGTACCCACGAAGATTCAACCGCAACATATCATGGCCTCTTGCGCGATTCCGATTGTGTTTCCGAGCATCACGTTTGAAGGTGAGGCTTTCGGTGATGGATCGTTTAGAAACACTAGCCCCATCAGCGCGACCATTCACATGGGGAGCACAAAAATATTAATGGTGGGTGTGCGCGGGCCGACCGAGCGACAAGCCCACGGGGATGTCGAAGCGCCGGGCATCGCGAAACTTGCCGGCTCGATCCTGAATGCTTTGTTTTTCGACACGTTCGACATCGATCTTGAACGCGTGCGCCACATCAACGAAATCATCGATGCGCTCAAAAAAGACGTGACGACCGATCGCTCGGATTACACGCGCATTGATACTCACGTCATCCAACCGAGCCGCGATATTTCGGCGATTGCCGAGGCGAAAGCGAAAGACGGCCTCCCTCGCACGGTTGATTACATGCTCAACGGCTTAGGGAGTCGTCACGAAACCGCCGAACTCGCCAGTTACATTTTGTTCGAGCCAAATTTCACCCGGTCGCTCATCGAGCTCGGCTACCAAGACGTCAAGGTTAACCGTGCCCGCCTCGAAGCCTGGATATTGGGTACCTGAGAAGGTACCTGACGCTTTTTGGTAGCTCGCATGCGTCATTTTTTGTCTTGAGAGGCATGTCCGTTTAAGTTAAAAAGTTCGAACAGTTAATTTCTCGCGGAGAGGTGGCCGAGTGGCCGAAGGCGCTCGATTCGAAATCGAGTAGACCCTAAACAGGTCTCGTGAGTTCGAATCTCACCCTCTCCGCCATTTTCTGAATGCGCTGTAAATTCCAGAGCTTATAACTCCGCAGATGATCTCATGCAGACAAACTAGGCGAACTTTCTAAAAATCTTTTAATTTGTGCATATTATATGTACAATGCATATATGACAACGGTGTTCCGCAGAGGACGACTAAAGGTGGCGATTTATTCAGAGGGCGGCGCCAAGCACCATCTGGCACATTGTCACGTTTATCTGCTCGATGCTGAAGCGATATTTGATTTGGAGAGCCTCGAATGTATTGCGAATAACGGTTTTCACCGACGGACGTTGACGCAGATACAGGAAATTTTGAATGAGTACCAAGCCGAGTTTCTAGAAGTTTGGAGGAGTTTAAATGAAGAAGTCTAAATTGAAAATTGGCGAGTTCAAAGAAGGCAACGTACAATTGGGGCCGGAAGAACTGGATGATGCCAACACAAAGGTGCGGATTACAACATTTCTTGACGGCGAGACACTGAATAAATTTAAAAAGTTTGCTCAGTTAACGAATGGAAAATACCAGAGCTTATTAAATGAATGTCTAAACAGTTACGCAGAAGACTTTCTTGCTCAGAAACTGAAAGAAATTAAACGCGCTATTCACACCCTAGATAGGAAAAAGGCTTAATTTCACGTCCCTTCAGTCTACTCGACACAAACTGCTGACTGCATCCGATATGTCGAGCCACTGCTGACGATGACCCCAAACGCCTAAAAAGTCTTCGAAGTTCGCTCCTCGCTAAACACTTCGGTTCTGGACAGGCTTCGAGTTCAAAGACAACGACAGAAGAAAGTTCGCCTACTTTATGGCTTTCTCCGCCATTCAAAGTCGTCAAGTTCCATCGGCAAGTCGAAAAAGTAAAACGTTACAAGTAG
Organism: Bdellovibrionales bacterium; assembly: GCA_027459485.1. Lineage (GTDB taxonomy): Bacteria > Bdellovibrionota > Bdellovibrionia > Bdellovibrionales > UBA1609 > RBG-16-40-8. Next base: position 411,349 of record DAIDIG010000001.1, read on the forward strand.
TTGAAGTCATAATAACTGGCCTGGTTGTCGCACTTCGAGCATTTCACGAAATTTCGTGATTATGCTTCTTTTTTGCTTCTTCGATGCTTCTCGCGTGCTTCTCTTTTTTGTCGACGAAATTTAGTCCTGGCTTGCGTTTCGTCGGGCAAGCATCTTTTCTCATCGGTAAAAAGTCGAGCTGCTTGGTTGCGATTCACAACCTATGGTCAGGGTGCCTTCTAGGCTTACTCTTATTCAACAAATTATGTTTTCTAAAAGGCGGCGTTTGCGGCGTAAATCCTTAATTTCTTAAGAGATTTTGGCCGAAAAGGAGGGGATGTCGTGTGTACAACGAAACTCATTCAAGCGCACTTTCGTCGACGCTTTCGAATATCGAAAAGCGGAACGGTCGTTTGTTGCCTTTTTGTTGGATGCATTTCGGATTTTTTGTTTTAGTTTTTGCAATCGCTGTCATCTCCGCATGCGCTACTTCGAATTTGAATTCGACCGCTCCCGTAAAGCACCAACCGAAAAATCGAAACGCGCTCCAAAGTGGTCGACATCAACCAAGCACCAATTTGTACGTACATTGGCACTCGCCAAAATTTGAGCGGATCGTCGATGGTCAACACGTTCGAGTCATACTCGAGGGCACCGCCGACCCTGGCACAAAAATTAAAATTGCCCCCTATGCTGTTTCATTTGATTCGAAAATGCGGGCACACGATTTAACTCTCAAGCAAATGGCGCCAAGCTCAAACGAGATCACGATTGGCCCCGACCATAATTTCAAAATATCTTTAACTTTGCCGCTTCAACACGTTGAAATTCCATTTGACGTTTCGATCGGTTCGCAAAAGCAGCAAAACATTATCACAATGCTTGTGAGTAAAAATCACGTCGTACAAGTTGGCGCAAAATCTGAGCCTTCTAAAATGCAATCGAGATGGGGTTTTGGTGTCGAAGCACGCTCCGTTGGATACACGCAAACTAGCAAAAGCAATCTTAGTGAGACAATGTTCGCCGCCGACCTCTCGTATCAACTGTTGCTATCAAAGCAATGGACTTTTAGTGGTCATTCATTTTTCGATCTGGCGGGGAACACCCCGAATGGCACAGCGATGTTAAATGATAATCTTGTAGTAGTGTTTCCGCAGTCGTTGGAATGATTGGAGTTTAGTTCGACCACTAAACGATTCGAAGCCATTTTTGCTAAGGAGGCGGCGATTGCAAGTCATAGTGAAACGGGGCGCTAACGAAAACTCAAGCCTCAAAAGTCTAATCGAGTTTTTAGCAAAATCTGACGGCATAAAAAACTTTTTTGCTGCCTCAGAAGTGCAAACGATACTCACGAAAACAATGCCCGAAGTGTTAACGCTTGAGCTAAAAAAGAGGCAACTTGACCGCTGGATTGAGTACTGGAATGAATACAAGGTGAGAAGGGGAGATTATGCGAAAATTTATGCGGGCACGCGGATTTTCTCTAGTTGAGATTCTAGTTGCGCTAGCTGTGATGGCCATCGGCATTCTGGCACTCACGAATTATATATCGTTGATTTCGAACCAGCAGCGACTTCTAATGCAGAAATCAGAAGCGATTGCGATTGATACAAGCTTAACGAATATCATAAATTCGGCCAACCAACACTGCAGCGGTAACATTAAAGCTGCCAACATAAGCTTTCCGACAGGGCACCCTCCTACGGCGCCCGTAAACGTTGCATGCCCAACGTGCACAGTCACAGTTTTCAATTACTATAATACATCGGGAGCAATCGTCGGCCCCGCAGTGCCGATGGGTCCGCAACCGGACGGTAGCGGGCTTGATGTTGAAAGCATACAGCTAGAAAACATACAGTACATTAGCGCAACTGAATATAGCGGGGACTTGTACATCAACTATGGAGGACCGCCCCCAGCTCCGCCCTCAGCTAAAGTTGCATCCGTTATACTGCTAGCATCAACTTCAGGTGGTTCAGATACGCTCCAGTCGTGCAACACTTCGGCCCCGTGCCCGGCCGGCTTCACTCTAGTTGGTACTTCAGGCACTCCGGGTGCATTTTGTATCAGCAACGACAGTGCACAGGCGCCACTTTTTACGGCTGTGGCAAACTGTGCCGCACAAAATACCCATTTGTGTACGGCCAACGAATGGTTGGCTGCTTGTGACACTATCTCTGGATTTGATTATTCGCACCAGCAGTGGGTTGCTCCGATCTATACAGGATGTGGTTCCCCTGGATGTTTTGATACGGCCGGAGGCGGCGGTGGTTACACGTGTGCCATAGGTGCAACTGGCGGTGCCGGCTTCAACACAGCGGATTGGTATAGGTGTTGTGTCCCAGAACAATAATTTGAATCTCGTGCTCAGTCATTATTCATGTTGATATAACTGCCCGGCGACCAATTGAACACTGCTGCTCGCCGACTGGTCAGGCGTGAAGGTCAATTCGTAATTAAGAGGTAGGGGCTTGCTAGACTGAGGGCCGATACTAACAGGTCATAATTTTTTGTGTCTAACAAGCCGAAAAGTTAGTGATATGTCTGCCCATTTCAAATTTGCCACCGGCCTCGTCATTTGCGTTGCCGTACTAACGACTGTGCAGACTCGCGCCTCGAATTCGGCGCTGTCAGAGGCCGGCACTGCGGGGCAGATCTGCACTAACTGTTTGAGTTCAACAGGCTCAGACCAAGGTGCGCCACTCAGTTCACGCAATTTAAAAATGATAAAAATCACGGTGAAAGCACTGCGCTCAGACATCACCGCAAAGAATGAATGTTTGCAAATCGTGAATTCTAGAGAGTGTCAAAATCTTTACGCAAAGATCACAAAAGCCGGTCACCAGCTCAATCAATTTAAGCGGGATTGCAGTGACACTCAATATGACAGAAACCAAATTGCTCAAGCTCTAGCCACAATCTTTCTAGGAGCAAACAACTCCGTCAGCAAAAAACTTCATGAAGAGGACGTTGGTTTCGTCAAGGGGGTCGGGAAGAGTGTTTACAACGGTGTCAAATCTTCTTTCGAATGGGCTGGCAAATCGATTGGTCAGACCGCCGGATGGATTGTGACAAATCACGAATGTAATGCGCACATTCAGTCTAAAAAAATTCTTTACGAGTCACTAAATGCCGATTTGCCAAAGGGATATAAACTCACACATGTAACCGACCAAGCTCTCAATAATTATAGTTGTAACAATATTAAAGAAGCATATCGAATGAATATGATCAGTTGGCGTGCGCACAATGGCGTGTATAAGTCGACTGACCCAACCGCCGTCGACGAAGAGATACAGGGGATTGCGCGAGGTATGCTTGCGCTCACAGAGAAGAATTTAAAGAAATTTCGTATTCAATACGAATGCTACAATTCGAAAAAGCAAGGCGAGTTGATCGGTGCCGCGTTTGGCACTATCGCACTCAACGTCGCGCCTGGAGGTGATGCTGCAGAAGCCGCCGAACTAGCTTATGACGCAAGAAAAATCGGCAAAATTGCGGGTCTTGGCAAGGAGCTTGACGATGCTACGCCGCTGGTCACAGCCGATAACCCCCAGTTTAGGGCCATATATGCAAAGGCGCCAGCGGCCAAAATAGAGATCGATAGACTGGCCGATAAAGTTGCAGCGGAAAATAGTGGTACGGCAGCCAAAGTGCGATTGAAGGATGAGGATCGGGCTCTTAAGAAAATTAATAACAATTACAGTGGCAAAATTAGCCGTTTGAAGGATGTGGCACGCAATACTGTGGTCGTACCGAAAGATAGGATTCAATCGGCTATCGATGCGATAGAGGCGGTTTATCCGGACGCCAAAATTAACGTCGTCACTTCTAAATCAAACCCGCGAGGGTGGAGCATGGTGAATGCTACTATTCCCACAAAAGCAGGGATACCGGCTGAGATTCAGATTAACTCCCCTGAAATGATTTATGCGGGATTCAAAGAGTCTGAAGCTCGATCGATTCTTGGAGATTCCACTTACAATGCGATCGAAAAGAGGGTCGGTATGCGCGGTGGTCTTTCTCATATTCTCTATGAACAGGTACGCACTCTCCCGGATGCAAACCCTCGCAAGACGGAAGTTGAAGATCTCTGCCGCCAATATCATGATATTGTCCGGCAAGGAGCATCGGGAATGTCCCGATCAGCTCAAAAAACAATGATCAAAAATTTCGATACGAGCCTAGCTAAATACATTCGGACTTATGACTCTGGAGATAGACAACTCATGAATATGGGGGCACCGCTGCCCGGGCACTAAGAGTTACGGGCTATCGTAATCAGCTTTGCTAATTAACTTACCGGCCATACGTGCATCGTCGAAAAGCTTGGACGAGCTTGAGGTTTCAGTTTCGGGCTCACCATAAAACTTGCGAAAAATTTTGCCGCTATTAAAGACGTAATGAAACTTCACATCCTCAAATGGATAATCGATATAGACATCACCTAACCGAAACGCTGCTGTCGGCACATTGTGCTCGCAAAGGTCCGTCAAATACCTCCATAGATGATCGCCATTTTCGCCGCTGAGCAGTTTTACTTTCTTGGTCGACGCAAATACCTTGCGATATTCACGTAACGCTTTCGTTTTCCCTTCAGAAACGGCTACAATAGCATCTTCGACATCGACTGCGGTTTTGGCGACTTCGATAATTGCGGCGTCAGGGTTTGAGTTCGAAAGCTGTGGCAATGCACGATTAAGAGGTTCTGTACCGGCGTCATGTAACTCGGCAAGAATTTTCGAAACTTTGGCGCCATATCGGTTTTGAATCACGTCGTTTGAAGAGTCACTGTTTAGGGCGGCAGCAATCAAGAGCGTGCGATTTTTAAAACCGAAGCGAGATAATGTCTCTACAACTCGTCGAGCGCGCTCGGAGCTGGTGGAATTCAAAGATTCAATTGTCACTCTCACGACCGGATCCAAACTTTGCATAAATGGCGCTTTCCCCGACAATACTCTATTGCAACTGACCTGGGTTGCCCAACTAGATTGCTGAAAGGCCACAATGCCTAGTGCGATAGCTAGTAAAAAAATGAACCTTCGCATGACAGGTCTAGCGTTGCAATCTGTGCGCCAATATAAGACTGAAAATTTAATGATTATATCGGGTTAGGCCTTTGTTGAGGGGGGCAGATGACGTTTTTGGCCAATCGAGTGTCACAAAGAGGCCACCTCGAAAAGGACGGCTCAAGGTGGCGACTTATTCAGAAGGCGGAGCTCGGCACCAGAAGCCGAGCCACCGTTCGTGCCAAAAACTTGATCTGTGCACCGAGATGAATTAAGTTGCCGCCAAACAAGGGGGAATCGAATGTCGGCAAAAATCTTAGCGGCCGTAATTCTATGCGCTGGTTCGCTGACTTGGGCGACGCAGTCTTCGATCGTTTCATGTGTGTCCGCCGAGGGTGGCGCTCAGGCAAATTCAACTCTAAACGTTTTGGTTGATGAGTCGAGTGGTCAACTGTCGATCGAGTTGAATCGATCTTCAGGTAAAGCGGCAGAGCGGTACAATGTGACGTGTTCAAACTGCGCAAGTGATAATAGTGCGAGCTACCTCGAATATTCGGGTGCGGGAGTACGATTGACTGTGTTGCGAACCGACGCATCTCCCGGCGGTTGGCTCAAATCTTATTTTGAAAGCGCTGCCGGCAACATGCGTTTATCATGCAAGCTGATTGAAAACTAAATTGTGCATGAATTTTTGATTGGCTCCCAATTCGATAGGGCAGTTTTTCTGTAGTAACGGAAAGTCATGGATTAACTGTACCGCCGTAGAGCGATCCCGTGCCGACGACAGTGCCGTTGACAGTAAGCGTGCCACCGCCTTTGGTGATCGTGCCACCGTTTAACGTCAAATTGACTACGGTTAAAGCGTACCCAGCCATATCCCAAGATGCAGTGGCCGCGCTGAGCGTGAGGCCGCTGGATGCTCCCGAATTCATCGCAGTACTTTGCGTGATCGCCGCAGCCGTATTCGAGTCGGTCACGCCACCCGAAGGCCATGTGGCCGAGCCGCTCACTGTTTGGGCCGAGGTGCCGTCGAGGTTAATGGCGGTCGTGCCGGCGGCGTTGCCGGTGAAGGTGACATTGCCGGTAACGTCTAAAACATGACCGTCAATGGAGTTCGTGTTCGTGCCTGCAATAGTTAAATTGCCATTGACAGTAAGGTTTGCATTAAGAGTTATGTATTGCGAAGTCAGATAATCAAATGTGAGATTATTGAACGCAAGAGAACCGGGTGTAATCGAATAGAAATTATAATTTTGGATATCGAATGTGACGCCATAGCCGTTGAGGTTAACCGTACCTGCCGTATAGGTCCAACTGCCCATTACAGTAAGTGCGCTTGCGACTGAAACCGTCCCCGCACTGTCGAAGTTAATTGATGGTATGCTACCGCCGGTTTGAGTAACAGTTTGGGTGCCTGAGCCGTCAAGCACAATTTTGGCGTAGCCGTTAGCATTGTTACCGCCGCTTACAGTCAGATTGCCTGCGACATCCATTGTGGCGTTATAGGTCCCGCTGGCGATTGTGAGATCGCCGCTCACAGTAATCGGATTAGCCGTCGCTGACAAAGTGCCAGTCGCTGAGAGAGTTAAATTAGTAAATGCAATTGCATTTGATACATTGTAGTTGGCGGCGCTTTTAAATGTAATACCGTTGCCATTGAGATTCACTGTGCCTGCCGTGTAGTACCAGCTCCCAGTCACGGTCAGGGGGTTTAGAATCGAAACAGTTCCTGTTGAGTCAAATTTAACAGTGCCGATTTCGCCACTTGCGGTACTCGAAATAGTTTGAGTACCCGAACCATCAAATACCCAGGTCGCCATATTCCACGGGTCGGTTCCGCCATAATTAGTTAATGTCACGTTGCCTGAGATATCCAAAGTGCCGCCGTTTACGGTCCAACCTGACGTGGAATTGGTAGTGACATTACCCGCAATAATCATTGGGTTGGCACCAGCGATCCAGGCGTCGCCGCCGCCGCCAAATTCCACGTTATTGTATGTTACCGTGCTAGGAGAAATGTCATAATTGCCGCCGCCGACGTCAAAATAAAGAGTGCTACCGGCCATGTTGACGGTCGCGCCGCTATATACATACCAACCTTCATTGGCACCACCGCCTGTTAGCGTAATAGTTTGGGCGCCAGCCGTAAATGTGCCGCCTGCAAAGACAGAGTGATATATGGATAGGCCAGCGGTTGAACCGATGAACGTCCCAGCTAACTCGACAAAACCATAGAGAGAATTTTGGGTGCCAAGCGCGACCGTGTAACCGCTACCTTGCGTGATTGTTCCGGCGTAAGTGCTGGCCATGCGAATGCCAGCGACCGAAATATTTGCATTAATCGTAGGCGAACAATTGCTTGTGCAAGTTCCATCAAACAAAGCCACGTTCCATGACCCGGGGGCTACACCACCAGACCAATTAGCCGCAGTTGTCCAGTTGGCGTCGGCACCTGCGCCCGTCCAGACGAAATTATTCGTGTTTACGGTTTCGGTTTGTGTCGCACCTACGTAGCCAGTCGCCGAAACTGTAAGAGTGGGTGATGATACGGATGTGTCGACAAAATAAACGGTGTTGGATGTAGCCGTCGTGGCAATCAACGTCGTTGTGGTTGTTTGTGAGCACATAGGATCAGAGTAAAATGTCACTCCGGCGGGGCCCGAAAGATTCACTGTGACAGTAGAGGATGGCTTAACAACCGTCCCCGGCACTGTGGTTGTCTCAATTGTAAACGCACCGGAGCATAGCCCCTCGGCAATCGATTGCGTCGCCGTCGTGATGACAAGTGTGGGTGTGTGCCGCTTCCAAAACGCCGGGGTGAGCCACTGCGCGTGGGCGATTGGTGCTACGCACGTGGCAACTACGCTCGCGACGATGCAGATTACAACAGCTGCAGTGAAGGGCAGGTGTTTCATCGTTAGTAGTTATCTTTCAAAACATTGCGAATCTGTTGTGGGGTTAGCCCCATGAAAGTGAATACCAATCATTCCATAACGAACGGCGAGGTAACCATCTTTTATTGTCACTGCATAAGGATCTTTTTTCAAAACTTCTTGCGCAATAACTCCTATATAGTATTTATTTGGGTCAACCCAGTCATTACCAGCCAGGCGCCGCGCTTTCTTCTTGTACTTGAAGCGATAGATATTAAACCCATGTTCTTGGCCAATTAGAACAACATCAGTTTTTAATCGAAGGTCGGAAGTCGTAGATGGCTGACAACATTGGTAAACATAGCCTATGGTATCACCATTTTCATACACAACACCACCGCATCCAGCATCCCCTGTAAAACCGTTATTAATATAAGTCAGGCAATATTGTCCGGCTGTTAACGACGGAGTACCTGATGTCGGGCAGGCTCCGACAGGTATAGAGCAACCGAAAGGTACTGGCGGAGTTACCGTTGCACTACCCGTACAAGTCAAATTAGTGCCAAGACCGGAACTAGAACCCAACCACGGACAACCATAAGCGCCCACGTTACTATTAGTCGCGTTGCAAAGGTATAGATTGCCACCTGCTAAACCGACACCTGAAGAAATCATGGTGCCGCCGGCGCAACCGCTCGATGTCGCGCTACTACACGTCGGCGCAGGCGTTGTGGCCACCTGCCATTGGCCGGTTGAACCGCAAGTGAATGTCGCGCTACCGGTTAAATTCGAAGCGGTGTTATTGATAACCACAGACGTACCAGGGGCAGTGGCGGTACCTGGCTGAAGGGTTGAGCTACTGCACGTGTTACTACCGACGTGCCAACTCCAATTCGAATATTGAGGGCAAAGCGTGGTGGTCGAACCGGTACCAGTATTTTGAGCGTAGTTCGCGCAAACATTGTACTGACCGACGATGCCCGCCAAATAAGTGCCGGGACCACACGCGCTATTTAGACCGCCTGGGTCTGCGCAAATGATCATTCCGCTTTGATCCACGCCAATTGGGATTTGATTCGGGTTCGAACATCCAACTGAATAGGTTGGGCACGTACAGGCTGGGTTATTTGCTGAATTGTACGTGCAGCCCATGTCTTGACAAACTGCACTCGCCGATTGAGTGACGCCGCCACGACAATCCACAATTGCCCCACTGCTATTGTTGAGGTCGAGTGTGAGCGTGCCCACAACAAAAGGCGGCGAAATATTTTGTGTGCCAGCCGATGTTATCGGCCCCGTTTGCATGACCAATTTTGCAATGTACTCGTCGATACCCGGTTGAATATTGGATTGGACGAGGTAGCCTTCTTGAACGTCTAAACTGTAAATTTTAAGACCCATGACGGGTAGCACATTATCGCCCGCGCTCGACGAAATGGTGTTTCCGGTACCACTGACTCCCGAACCGATGCCGGGGATATAAAGTTTAACGGGTTGGCCGGTTGTCGTCTTCCAATTATTGCCCGTCAAACTGATGGGATTTGGATTTGTCGTCGCAGTGCCCGGGTAAGCCCCGGCCGCCATTGCGGCATTACAAAGATCCGCAAAGCTGACTTTTTCTTGAACGATGTTATCAAGCTGCAACTCATCATTTACCGCAACAGTTTTCTGTACCTGCTGATTCACATAATTGGCCACCTGCGAGGCCGCGAGCAAAACAACCCCACTTACGGCGACGGCCGTCATCGTTTCAATTAATCCAAAGCCATTTTTTATACGTCGGTTCATCTTGTCGCACCTCAAAAATACCTATTGTCCGCAAACTGTAAATGAAGTCCCAGGGCACGATCCCCCTACAGCACTTAACGGAATATACGCAATTCCAACGCTGGCGGGCGGATAAGGAGTGGCCGAAAAACCGCCAACCATAGGAGTGCCGCACTGACAGTTAATACTGTTTGGAGCGCAGTTATTTAACATCTTGCATTGACCCGATAGTGAGTAAACCACAGGGCAACCATAAGAGCACTGGACGGCAGAAGAACCCACAGCCTGCCACGTGTAAGGCGACGAGCACTGCGTGTCTGACGTCCCAACGCTGGGTAAGGTACCTATAGTCAATCTTGCAATTTGAAAACTGCTGTTCACACCAGTCCCACCACAGTAGCTGGTCACAATAAGATGCATCGGGGTGCTCACTCCGGCCGTACAAGTTGCGCCGGTCGGCGGGCCCCAAGACCCGTTGTTACAAGTAAAAGTAGCTGTGCCCGTACCTCCGGTTGTTGAAGTCGCCGTTGCTGAGCTACCGCTTGCCCTTGTTGAAACGGGCCCACTGCAAGTCCCGCCAGTTCCTGACCATGACAAAGTTGTTCCGGTGCAACTAGCTGGTGCCGGCGAAATCATGAGCGTGTTGGCACCTGGCGTGCCGAGTGCAGCGTATTGGAGCGGCTGCGGATTCGATAAGGCAAACGTCACGGCGACTGGATTTGCACTACCCGAATTGAGAACGCTAAACCCTTGACCAATATATTCTTGCGTCACACCTGGCGGAAAAGTCACCGTAAACTTGTTGTTAACAGCCGACGCTGGTTCGGTATAGTCTATATTTGGCGTGCCACCAGAAATCGTCACATCTACGGTTACAGTTTGGCTGGGTTGAGCTGGCGTTAAATCGAGCTCAATGTTTGGGTTGCCAGAACCTTGTGCCACCGTCTCATTGGAAACATTAAACTGTATCGTCGAAACATTGGGATAATCGATGGCAGCGCAGCCAACGGCCCCACCGATGATTTCAGCAAACGCCTGAAAGGGATTTGTTTGGTCGTTTTCAGGTAGCGCCGGATTGACCGGTGGGCAAACTGCTTTGATCAGAGAACATGTCGCAGTCCCGTCGCCGTTGAATTTACTAATGTACTGGCCCGCCGGGCACTTACATGATCCGTTTGTCGAGCCGTTGCAATTGAGTGTAAATCCAAAACGGCATTGGGGTGAGAGGTTTGGGTTCCACATGCCGCCATAAAGTTCGCACGTTTGTTGAGGCGACTGCATCACTTCGCAGCCAGTTGGCATACCTGTATGGGTCATCATAATTTTCATGTTGGCGACCGTCTGCCAAGATGAAGCAATGACGCCATTGTTTGGACTTGTAGCAGTATATTGAAGCGTGCCCTCGATTGTGTAACCGGCATTGCCAGATAGCACGGCGAGTGGATTAGTCAACTGCGGATTGGGCACGAATCTGAGGCTTGTAATTGTTAACGGGTCAACTCCGTTCAAGTACGACCATTGATAAGTATGAGTTACCGCCCCTAAACCCGAAGGCGTATTTGGCGTCTGGCCATTTGGCCATAAACCGCCCGTTGTAGGATCTTGCCCATACAATAAAATTTGTTTTCCAGATGAGTCTTTGAACGGAAGGGTGATCATAACATTAACAGGCTGCAGTGGATAATTGCCAAAAGTTGTCTTAAAAACCGATGACCAATTTGGGCTGTTGTTACCCATTGGCAAAACCCATGAGTTGCCACCACCAGAAGATGGACTACATAAATTGGGGTTCGTGGTGACGGCAATAAATGAATCGCTAAGAGATTGAATGGCATTATTGAAATTTGCCTGAGCTTGCTGCTTTGCAACTGAATTACCTAAGGGAGCCGCACCGGCTAAAATCAACATGACCACACCCATGGCCATCATCGACTGAATCAGCGCCTGGCCGCGTTCATTCTCGTACTTGAATAATTTTAAGTCTCGCTTTTGCAAATTATAATCCTATTCTCGTCATTGTAACTGATAATTGTGGTTCGACCGGCTCCCGACCGGTACTATTGGTTGCGGCAAAGAGTAATATCCACATTTCACCGTAGAAGCATTCGTGATCGACGAAACGGGTTGCGGCACCAGCACACCGTTGTCGCACATTTGGGCCGACTCAATATACTGAGTGACGCCATAACCAGCATCGATAATTTTACCTGCCGCGGTTGAAGCCCCAACTGCGCAATAGCCACAATATTCGCCTTGCGCGATATTCATCAAACCGCAAGAGCAATCGGTGTTTGTCGAGGGGCTTGCCGGCGCACCAGTGGTGCTCGGGTAAGTCGTCGCCGCCCCGATATTTGTGATGGATGACGACGAAGCCGCCGAACTTTGCGCGCTAGTTAACGAACTCTCAGAATTTGAAGTCGCGGGGCAAACTGCGGTGCTCAGAGCCGTACAATTTGGCGTGTGAACTAAGCTACCATAACCGGAAATTATATTTTTGGCGGTTAAACAATCGATATAACTTGCCAGCGCGGCCTGGCACTGTGAGGGTACGCTCGATGTGCTAGTGGCTGTTGTGTTTATATTGGCACCGTTTGTTCCTGATACCGGGTTGCCAGATGTATCGGTAATTGCCGACGATGTCGTTGTATTATTAGTTTGCGCGAGCCCCCCAGTGGTTGTTGGGGTGGTCGTAAGATTTTCTCCGTACGGATCTAAAGTCGGATTTGGCGTGAATACCGTGCCGGGGTTGGTGACGTTGGGTGGCACAAATCGTGGGCGATCGCAGATAAGGTTGCCATGAATGAGCGCGCTCGCCACGGTGGCATTCTGCACATTACCACCGCCATCTGAACATACGGTTCGAATATCGGCGCAATGCCTTTGCCCCGCGGTATCGTAGTAACCAAATTGAGTTAATGGATTGCACGACTGAGTCGTCACCCCTGGTTTACTTAGATAGATTTGGCATTGCTGGGTTGTTGGATTGTAATACATGCCGGCCTGGGTGCAGTTGTTGCCATTGACTTGCGAACTTGCACCCGCATTGCATGTCGCAACGGTACCAGCAGCGTTTAGGCCAACTGCTACGCGCGTGACAAATTGCCGTGGGCCATAACCAGCCCCCATCGCTTCGTTGGCAAGAGCACCAAGGGTTGACTCGTTGCCATTCATTTGAGTGATATAAAGTTCACCCGTGTAGGTCGTGATATTGGCGCTCGAAGCGACGACCGTCGGGTCGCAATATTGTAAAGCCTCGACTCGCGTATTACCTTCAGCCTCAATGTTTGAATTGCTCCCATTGCTGGCGCTAATTGTTGCAGCCCCCGAATGGGTCATAGTGATTATGACGGGTACGCATTTACCATTACTTAAATCTGTCAGATAATTCGGATCAGTTGCTGTATCAAATTGAAACGAGTGGGCACAACCTTGCACAGCTGGTTGACCATTTACGGTCGTAACCGTACTTGCATCCCTTGCATCAGTGAGCTCGCTTCGCATATTACTCACAAGCGACGAACCTGCAGTTTGGTTATTTGCCGTCTGCATAGTTTTGGCGGCGTTGACGATGATACCGCCTGTGACGAGAGCCACCATCGAAGAAATACCCAGAGAGACCATCAATTCGATCAGTGAGAAGCCCTGGTGACACCGCGCTGATCGGGTACCACGCCGGCTCGATCGCCTCAAAATGAGTGTCTCTAAATAAGATGAAATAAAACGTACCGATCTCATGACATTGCCCTATCGGTATATTTTCGACAGTACTTTAGCCCGGCGTCAATGCGTGTTGCCGCAATATAGAAATGCCCGCCTGTTTGCAATATAGAAATGTCCCATTTTGAGCCTCTTTATTAAGCAGGCCACGATTTTCTCCCTGAAGTGTTTCAAGGAGGGGTGACGATGCAAACAGTAGCTGGTATGAAAGGCGGATGGTATGGCCCTTGCTGTCGGTTACGCGCTCTCACGCTCAGTTATTATTCAAGTCGCTAAAACCAACCGGCGACCAATTTAATACGGCCGCAACAGTCTGCGGTTCAGGATTAAAATTCGGACAAACTGCATATGCGGTCAATTTTTGATTTATTGCCAAATTTGCCGCCGCTTGTGCTTTCGCTTTTAAATCGGACATCATTCCCTGAAGTTGAATATTTTGTGCCATGAGCGCATTGGCGCCCGATGCTCCGTTGGTATTGCGCCCGAATATGAGCGCAATTTTGCTCACGTACGATGTCATCTCTGTGTAGTACGTGTAGGCCACTTGTGGGCCGCTATATTTGAATGGCCAAACGCCAATCGGTCCCATTTGACCGGTGACATTCATCTCGCAGTCAACCCCATTCGATTTAGAATTTGTTTTACTGGGCGAGGATTCGCAGCGTATTTGTTGTGAACCGTTATTCATAATTGAGGAGCTCGCCAACTGTCCGCACTGCTCCACCCACGACGACGCATCGACATGCTCCACGCAGCCGTACTGTATCGTGTAATTATGACCGTACTTACCAAGCGTCAGCGCAAACACGTAACGACCGTTTGGACTTTTCGCCGAGTAGCTTGCCCCCTGAACCCAAGTGCTCAACTGCTCCATTAATTTTGGATCTTGAAACAGTTGTTTAGCTGCCGTGATGCCGCCGGCGTCATTTAGGTGAAAGACTATTTTGGCATTGAACGATGAGCCCACCATATCAATACCCGTTGAAATGTTGGGTAGAGCCGGCTTCGCGCTGGCCTTTTCTATGGCCGCATGGGCAGTTAGGGTAAACAAGGCAGCTAAGGCAATCGTCAGAACGAATTTAATTTTTTGTGTGATTGTCTTCATGAACCTTTGGCACAGCAACTCCCATGCCGAGGCCATGAGGGGATGAGCTGCAAATAGTGTTGAAAAGACTGACGATCGTGAAATCTATTCTAAGTTTTTTCCAAAACGAGAGCCGCAAATTGTTAGCGGCGCCCTGTAGGGTGACGGCTGTTTGTGAATGGAAGAACATTTTGACGCTCTGGTATTGTCTACATGCGTGTATCAATTTTCTTGTGACATTCGTATTTTGAATTAAAATCTGGACATGCAAGCTTACAAAAAGTGTTTAGCCAATATGGCCTGTGTCAGTTTGGTTTTGTTCGGCGGGATGGGTCATGCAGCTACCAATTTATCTAAGGCGGCGGCGAATGATCCTATAGAAAGTGCGATGAACCGCACGACGTGTAATGTTAAAAGCGATTGTCTAATTCTTTATTGGAGAATTAAATTATTGCCGCCGGCAGCCCAGTCGCAACTGGCTGTTGAAATTCCGATTGTGATCGATGACCCGGGTGGGCTTGTGGATATCGTTCCCGGAATGGCCAGGTATTACGCGAAAAAGCGGGCGAAAAAGTTTGCTTGGCAATTTATTGAAAATTTATGCGAGATTGAAAACGGAGACCCGCAGGGCGTGATGACTGACGTTCTCGACACCAAAGAAGATTTCGAGCGCGGCGAAGTTTATAGTCCGGAACCGTTTGCGCACATGAGCGATGCCTATAGCGATTCATTCACAATCACTTTGCGCGTCAGCGTGACGTGTCCAGCCGCTCAGAACCAATAATCATTGTCTGTTTGGAAAATATTATAACGCCCGAAAGCTGGGGATGAGCCTAAACCACAACCGCTCAAGTGTTGGTGGCTAATACAGATATAACATGACGAAAGTTTTTGGTGACGTTATATTGCCCGCGAAATTCAAAACCGTAGGGAGGTAACATGAAAAAGTCGAATTATTTTTACGCGGTGGCGGCGGCGATGATTCTCGGGGCAATTAGCACAGTTTCGTACGCCAAGACTTATAATTGCGATCCGCTGCGGGACCAACGCGGGCAAACGATGGCGGGTAATCAGTCGTATGCGGTTATTGTAAATAAAGACGGCGTGATTCTCGCAACCACATACAAAAATGGTGCAACTGCGCACTCCAATTATATTAAAATGGAACAATATGATGACACCCCCGAATGGCAGCTTTATGAAGCAGGCGATAGCGTGGTTGAAATCACCAATTTGCGAAACATAAAAAACCAGCCCCTTGATGTTTTGGTTGATTTAAGTGTGAGAGCGCAAAACATGTACTACGAGGGCACTTGCAGATAGCGAGTGCGAAGACGCAAGTACGTAGACCCTCACATATGGTAGGCCAGAAAAACGCTGCCGTTTGAGAGTTCTTGAACAAGCTCGGTTGAGTATTGTGGGTTCACGGCAGGGCAGCCGAGAGAGCGTCCGAGGTAACCGAGCACATGAATTGTTTCTTCTGATACGTAGGGGGCGCCGTGGAGCACGATTCCCCGGGCCTCGGCATTGCTGTTGGTTGGCTCCATGCCGTGAAGAATCATAGAAAGCCCGTGCTCGCCGATGTACGGTGCCCCTGTCAAATAAACTCCCAGCGATGTCATCCAAGAGTTAAGTTCGTTAGAAAACCGAATTGCGTATTTTTCGCCCGAGTTTCGGCCGTGGGCGACCAAATATTTTTTTAAGGCAAGCGATTGCAAATTGATCACGTACATTCGCTCAACAGTTGAAGGCAGATCGAAATCGATTATTGTCATGTAGCTCGTGTTGTGAACAACATTTTCGTTGGCAACCAAAAAACCAAAAGCCTTAATTAAGGCGGGTTTCGGTAGTTCGGGATATTTTGAAGCGAGTGTCTGTTCGATGGCAGACCAGCTTTGCGCTTTAGCGGGAGTTGGCGCTAGACTTACAAGAATAAATAATAAACAAATGGATTGAATCGATACGAGTCTTAAGCTGCCCCTCATTCCCGACAGCTTAAACCGACTTTAATGCAACGAAAATCGGACTAAGGTCTAAGAATCACGTTGTGAAAGTGCGTCTTTTATAACCTCTATAATGACATCGGCGTGATCGTTGGGTGATGAATTAACGTAATCGAACAGTGCCTTGGCATTTCTTAGGCGCATTCGAACGCAACCATGCGAGGCTTCGTGCCCAAGCATTCTGTATTCCCCTCGTGTGGCGGCGTGAATGGCGATGCCTCGATCAAAAAACATCGAGTATGGCATGGGGGCATTATTGTATTCGTGCGAATAGTGCATGATCTCAACGCGATCAATCGAATAGAAACCGTCGGGAGTCGAGTAGTGTACCCCATAGTAGGTGCCTGCGGTCGAAACCTTGGCGATATTCGATTTGCCGCCTGCAAAAATCAAAACAGGTTTAATATCAGTTGGATGGCTCGAGAATTGTCGAAAAACCTCGAGGTATTCAGGGATGCGTCGATTATCGCTTTTGTGCACAACAATAATAATTTTACCGGCGTTTTCGTCCGGTCTGAAGTCATTAATAGTTGCAACATGAAGGTAGAAATCTGTATTGGGTGAAGACCCATCTGTGGCAAAGGCTGGAGATCCCGCCAAGAAAGTAAGAGTCATGCCAAGCAGAGCGATGCAAAAAACAATGCGTCTCATAAGTATAACCACATATTTTCTAGTTCAAAACAGTTTTTATATTAGGGGCGACAAACGGCGAAAGTTGAGCTGTTTGAGATTTCGATTACGGCCGACTGCGCTTGGTTGGCACTGCTAACCGAAGTGCCGCAGATTTTTGCGGTTATTCCGTCGGCCTGGTATTGTTGGCAGTTTGCACCAAAATCACCTATTCTTTTCATCGGCATAGTCTGAACAAATGGGTTACGTGATTCGATCCAGAGCATTTCTTTGAGATTCACGCCACTGTCGCCTACAACAAGCCAGAAAGCTTTATCGTTTGTAGTCGCGCCGCCGTGTAATGTGGTGAATGGGCCACATGTAAAGACAGTCTGAGCAAAGCTGGAAACGGACATACCAAGCAGTAGAGACGCAAGAATAATTTTTTTCATACTCATATCACTCCCTTTTGTGTCGGCATAATAGCATAATTTTAGAAGAAGTCGCAAATTTATCGTAGTGTCAAATGGTTAAACAATCGGGTAAAAATTTTTCTAGTTCACTGGCTCTGAAAGTGGACTTAATGATCCGTTCGGCGGCGATTTTCTAAAATATTCGCAAGGCAATTTTTGTCATCGGCGTATTGTTGTGCTGTTGATTGCGAGCCTGGGCGTACGAGCCTTGTCGATTCATTTATCAGCGAAGAGTTTGAGACAGCCGCCGTCCCATTGCCGTGGCTCGGGGAGTCGCTTTTTTCGTCTCAAATATTTTGGCCGTCGACGTTCGGTTTTCGGAGAATAGTAGTAGGTGGCCTGTTTAATTCCAGGTATGCCTCTCAACTTTTTATTGAACGCCGCGCGATTGAGTATCGCATCGCTAGCCACTTTGACCGCATCATCCCAGGCGGCCCTATTTCTCGGCCTGCTTATTGCCACGCATTTGATCTTTCTAAGATTGGGGTCTGAGGGCTTCCAGCAGCTAAACTGAGAGCGTTTAGAAACGATGCCGGCCAGGTTTTCATGGCCGGGGTTGCAGTAACCATGATGTTGCTTGGATTTGCAGTCGTGCAATCGGTTAAGAATAACAGCTGCAACCGCATAGTAATAGCGTTTGTCTGAGTCAGCGATTTGTGCGCGTCTAAAATATTTAGGGGCCTCACAGCTTCTCATTTCGCCGTAGAGTGTTCTTGCCAAAATATCGATATTAGCCAAGTCTTGAGCCGTGCTGCGTGTGCGCATCGCGATCGGGTGATAGGCGGTATGAATGTAGTGGTTTACACGACCTTCCCAAATTCTCATAGAGGTCGTTTCTAAGTTGTAGGGGCTGAGAGATTCTTCGCAGGTATTGTGATCGACCATCATTTGAACAGGCTCAGTATTTCTTTCTTTGAGATTGTGTGCGACTTCGTCGATGAAGCTACTGAACGGCGACCGTTTGGCCTTGCAACAATCAATTAGCGCGGACGTTTGGGTATCCTCATCAACAAATATTTTAGATTTCTTTGAGTCAAAAACTTTAGCGCCTAATCCAAACGAATCCACATAGGTCCAAACCACGCCAGTCTTGTGGCCATTTAAGTATTTTTGAATCGCGCTTTTATTGTTAGGGACCAAGTCAACTTTGTAATAAATTTTGCCATTGTCAAAGTCTGAATTTGAAGGCGAGGGGTCCCACACCGCATCCGACAGAAACATTTGCATCGGTTGCCCGTGCAAATAGACGGCAGCTGTGCCATTTCTAAAATACCGGACTTTCAAAAATTGCGACGAGCCGTTGGCGGAAATGGTTTGGCAAGAATCGTTAGTGCTTTTTTTTGTGCAAGGATCGTCGATGCTATAGGTTGGAATTGTGCGGACGTGAGCTCTATTAACGAACGCCTCGACAGGTGCACCTTCATAGTTCGTACCGCGACCGTTGAGCGAGCTCCAATAAAACTCCTGGTCGGCGGCGCTAACCATGGGGCGCGCAATATTACCCACTGTGTGAATGGCGCTTATCGATGGGTATCCTGTAAAATCTTTGTAACGGTCTGGCGCGCAGGGGATCAGCGTATCTTCGGGAATGTAGCCTCGTAGCTTTTGCTGATGCACATCGAATTGATTTGGCGGAGTGCCACTTTGTACGTCGACGGGGATATTCTTCGTGACCCGACACCAATCCTGCACATCGGCGGGTTCGCCCTCACTGGCACGCGAGAAAAACACAAACCCAGTCAGCACAAGCAAAGCGGGGACGATAATTTGAAGCCTCATCTCAGGCTTTATCGGCCAGAGTAGCCAAAAAGTTTGCGTTTTTTTAATCAAATCCCGGACGACTGGCGGGACCAGTTGCTACCACCTTGGGCCAACTGCCGACAAAAGTTTGAGTGGCGGCGGTCAGGTCATACGGGTCGATTACAAGGCATTTAGTTGTAGGGAATTTAAATTCGGTGACGTTCTTCGGCTCGCCTCCGGCCACAAAATCGTCTTCGTCGTTTTAGCGCTGGCCTCCGATTTGCAATTTCGTCCACCGGTGCGCACCATAATATTTGTTATACTGCTATTCGGAATCACGCGTACGGCGTCAGCGAACACGGCCGTCTCGACGATTCAAATCGGTGGTTCCGATCACCAATGCTACGGACGCGCATTCATTGAAGCTCTTACCGCCGGCGGCAGCGTCGACGCTCATAAGTGCCCAAGCGATAACTTCACCGCAGTTGGTTTTGTCAGAATTTTATCGAGTCGACGCAATTACGATAGCCAATCGGACGTAACTCACCAGGTGATTCGCAGCTCGCTTGACAACGTGCACACGTTAATTTCACGACCAATAGAAAAAGCTTTCATGGAAATATCGTGGCTACTTAAACTTCAAGGGCGGCTCGCGGCGCGTCCTGATTTTACAGTGAATCACAAAAAAGCATCCATGAATCTCAATCGTGCCATTCGATTACGCGTACGCGAAATCTACAAATCAGTTCGATACCGAGAAATGATCTATTTCGCCGACAGAAATCCACGCAATTATTTGCAACTCATGCCACGATATTCGCTTCAACTGATTCAAGAGGATGCGGCGCTCAGTGGGCAGCCGATAACCGCTGAATTCCTCGTTTTCAAGTCAAAGCGAGATTACTACTTGCGAAATGTCGTGCGCATACTGCGTGTCAATAATCGTATTATTCAATCGAATTTGCGTGGACCGAGTGTTTGCGCGCGATTGTTACAAAAAGTCTCTTTTTGAGACAGCAATTTGATGCCATGCTTTCGGGGCGAATTAAGATGACTTGCACACGCAACAAGCTCGACCGAGAACCTATAGGGCAGACATAAAAATTCCGATAAGTTTTTTATGAAACGTGGCTGTGTTTTATTGCTCATTCTGCCATTATTTACAACCGGCTGTGGAAAAATTTGGGTCTCTATGAGTCTCAAAAATTTTGGTGGCAATGGCGGTGCCCCAAGTTACAAGCTCGTCTTTACAACTCAACCGTCATCGAGCGTTGCCGCTGGTGCGACGCTACCCACCGGCGGCGTCATCAAAGTTGAAGATAACAGCGGTAACGTCATCACAAGTGGCGCGCTCTCGACAGCCACGATCAATCTTTCAGACGTGAGCGGAAACGGCAATATCGCTGGAGTTACAAGTGTTACGCTAGCTGGCGGTATTGCGACAATTCCCAATAACACGTTGGAGTTTGAAAAGGGTGGCACGACGAGCCTGGCTGCCACGACAACAGCTTCCGGATACGGCACAGTTACTGGCACTAGCAGCGCAATCAATGTAACTCTTCCGACGCTAACAACTGTGTCGGCATTTTCCGGACCAGACAATCCAAACGGCGATGTGGATGGCAACGGAACAGGCGCGCGACTCAATTATCCCGAATCACTAGTCGGATATGGCGGCTACATTTACATCGGTGAGATGTGGCCGGCTTGTGTCATACGCCGCTACCAAATCGCATCGCCTTATGCTGTCACGACATGGGTGGGCCAACTTTACAATTGCGGGTTTACGGATGGTGCGACCGGCACGAACACAATCGGCGGTGACAGTAACAATGGCGGGCCATGGTACCAACTGGCGACTGATGGCACCAACATTTATTTCTCTGACGGA
The DNA here is from genome assembly GCA_027459485.1 of Bdellovibrionales bacterium. GTDB lineage: Bacteria > Bdellovibrionota > Bdellovibrionia > Bdellovibrionales > UBA1609 > RBG-16-40-8. Next base: position 432,494 of record DAIDIG010000001.1, read on the forward strand.
TTTTCAATTCGTGCCGCGGCCATCAGTACGGGAACCGTCACAACAATTGCCGGGAGCCCAACTCTATCTGGTTACTCTGACAACACGACCGGTACTAGCGCAAGATTCGGCTCCCACATACGCGGTCTTTACGTGAATGGCGGGACATTGTACGTTGGCGATACTGCTAATCATTACATCCGCGCGGTGAGCCTAACGCCGCCTTACGCAGTCACAACGGTTGCTGGCAATGGCACAGGCGGCATACAAGACAGTAGGCCCGGCTTCCAGGTTGAAGTGGACAAGACGGATGGATTTACTGGCGACGCAACAAATCTCTATTTTAACGATTACGATGGAACCAACAATTACATTCGGCAAATGGCATTCACAGGCAATGCTGTCACGACCGACGTAAATCTCAGTTCGACTTGCAATTACGTTTCGTTTCCATCGCTAGCTGTGATCGGTACAACTCTCTACTTTGGCTGTGGCGATAGTACGATACAATCAGCAACGATCGGGACATGGACATTTGCAGTTGATGCCGGTATAGGTTGGAGTCCAGGCGAAGTGGATGGTGGCGTCGGGACGTCGCAATTGGCGCCAGCCGATCTCTGGGGTTCAGGAACAAGCGTCTATATCGCAGACGCGGCTAACGGCGCGCTTCGTATGCTAGATAATACCAATACGGTGACGACATTAGCAGGAACGCCAAACGCCGGCTCAGGTAATACCGGAAGCACGACTGCTGTGAACAGTCGTTTCACGCAGTTAAACACCTTAGTCGGTGACGGCACAACAATTTACGGTTTTGCATACGGCAGTCAACAAGATGGAATTGCACAAATCTCGATGGCAAACGGATCAACAGGCTCGGTACTCACGCCTGCGGGTTTTGCCAGCCAACCCTATCAGAGCGCGACCGACCTGGGCGGCAAAATTTATTATATCAAGGGTTGCCAAATTGACCTATTTGACCCGACCGGCGACACTTTGACTGTCATCGCCGGCACCGGAACGTGCGCTGAAAATAGCAATGTCGGTTTTTCATCTGCTGAATTTAAGGGCCCAACCGCTATTGCCACCGATCAAAATAACATTTACGTATTTGATGACAATGCGATTAAAAAGCTCGATATGTCCACGCAAACCGTGACAGTTTTATCTGGAACGGTAGGCACGAGTGGTTGCACGACTGGCTCTTCGTCGGCGTCTCTATATAAATTCACCGATCACATGGCGTATCTCAACGGCAATCTCTATTTTTCGCAGCTCAATTGCAATAATAATCAAATTGTGCAAGTGAGCACAACAACGGGCGCGTCTGTTGCTTATGCAGGCAATGGTAGTTGTGGCGCCGCAAATGGGGCTCTTTTGAGTGCATCGTTCGGCGGTTGCGTCAGCTCAACCAACGAAAGCATGCCGATTACGACAGATGGTACGAACCTATACATTCTAGATGCTCTTAATGGTCTCGTGCGTGAAATCAGCGGCGGAACCGTATCAACGCTATACGGCTCAACAAGCCAGATGTGGGATGTCGACGGTTCACTTGCCAACGCACGTGAACGTGCGCTTAACCCTTTGTACTCAACTCAATCGATCTATTACGGTTACGGTAAGCTCTATATTGGCCACGGTCGCGGTGTTCGGGTGGTGTATTAAAACAATCACGCGAACCATAGGAGGCAGATGATGCGCATCAACGTGAAGCAAAAGCTCTTTAAGTTTTTAACACTACTGGCTGTTATCGGTACTGCTGTTGCTTTTGAAAATTGCGGGAAGGGATTTGATGCAACGTCAACTTTAACCTCCTCTTCTGGCGCTACAGGTTGGCAGGATTTAAAGGTCGGCGGTGGCGGATATGTGCGAGGCCTCGACGTGAACCCTGATGGCACCATGGTCGGACACACCGACACCAACGGTGCTTATTTATGGAACGGTTCATCTTGGGTGCAACTCGTTACAAACTCCAGCCTACCAGCGGCAATTGTCGCAGCAAATCCTGTCAGCCTTGGTCAGGGCGTGTACGAACTCCAGATGGCACCCAGTAATTCGAGCATTATGTACATGATGTTCGATGGCTACGTTTTTGTGAGCACAAACAAAGGAGCTAAATGGGCACAGACCGCGTTCACTCAAGACACTAACAATAACGCCAACGACAGTTATGCGGCAGTCGGGCAAAAGATGGCTGTCGATCCCAATAATCCTAATATTGTTTATGTCGGAACCGAAGATAAAGGCATGTTCGTCACAAGCGATGGTGGAACAACTTGGCGCTCTGTCAGCGGAGTGCCTACCGGTACTGGCGCCGGCATTACAGGGATCTTGTTCTATCCCGGTGGCGGTCAAGTTGGAGGTGTAACGCAAACGATTTACGCTTCAAGCAGTAGCAACGGCGTCTATCGAAGCACCGATGGCGGCGCGACCTGGAGTGCGCTAGCTGGCGGTCCGGTGGATGTTGGGTACGCCGCAATATCTACCTCAGGTACATATTATGCTATTGGCGATAGCTACGCGAATATCTGGAGTTATAAGGGCTCAGCTTGGACGAAGCTCATCGCTGGTTCCGCTTATACATACCAAGGTATTGCAATCAATCCATTCAATCAAAATGAGTTAGTTGCCACAAATGAAGCGGGTCAAGTCGACATCAGTTACGATGCGGGCTCGACGTGGACTGGTCTAAACGGAGCAACAAGTCTTTCGACGTCCGATATTCCGTGGCTGAAAGCGGCCAATTTGTTTGCCGGTACTGGCCCGTCTTTCTATCTGTCGGCCGGCGGGCTTGCGTTTAGCCCAACTATTAATGGTCTGCTGATACAGAGTGCCGGCACGGGCGTCTGGAGTATGACCGTTCCGACGTCTGGTGCAACTTCATCCACTGCGCTTACATGGACGGACATGAGCGTCGGCATCGAGAATGTAGTCGCAAACGCTATTCTTGTCCCACCTGGCGGCGTGCCTATTCTCGCATCCTGGGATCGCCCGTTTTTTAAAATAACAAATCCGAGCGTGTATCCGACCACATATGGCTCCGTCAATTCGAACAAGATTGAAATGGGGTGGTCGCTCGACTATGCGTCTTCCGATCCCTCTTTTATTGTCGGTCTTTCGGACTGGAACAATGAACAGACGGGTTATTCCACAGATGGCGGTGCCACTTGGACATATTTCTCAAGCACGCCGCCAGGCATGTTGACATCTTACTTGGGCGGAACAATTGCCGCCAGCACTCCGCAGAATATCATTTGGGCTCCGGCTAATAAGTCAAATGCTTACTACACTCTGAACCAAGGCGCGAGTTGGACGGCCATCACTCTGCCTGGTGTCAGTAGCTGGAGCAATTTCGATTACGCATATTTTTTAGTGAGACGCTCGGTGACCGCCGACCGTGTGCTTGCCAATACTTTTTACCTTTACTACGCCGGAAACGGGGTGTTCAAGACCACCGACGGTGGCGTCACATGGGCAAACGTTCACGCGGGATATATCGAAAGTAATAGCTCGCAAAGCGGCTATAATTCGACGATCATGTCGGTACCTGGCTTTGCGGGCAACCTGTTTTATACAGGTGGGCCACAGAGCGGCGTCACGGCATCCAATGTTTCTGAGCCTTTTTACCGTTCCACGGATGGGGGAGCGACTTGGTCTCAAGTACCAAACGTGCTCGGTGTTTCTTGCTTTGGCTTTGGTGCATCTGCGAATGGGCAGAGCTACCCGGCCATATATATCGTCGGTTTCGTTAACGATGTTTTCGGCATCTGGCGATCTGATGATAACGCTCAGACATGGACAAACATAGGGACATACCCGCTTGGTGCCCTCGATCCCATCACGACCATAGCGGGGGACCCCAACTATTACGGCCAGGTCTACGTAGGCTTCGGGGGCGGTGGCTATGCCTACTTGTCGGGTCAGTAGCGAGCTTTCTTTTTTAGCCAAATTTTGCAAAAAACTTCAGCGACAAATAAACTAGTTGTATGAAGCTGTAAGGTTTGCGAAGGGTAATTTATGAAAAAAAGCATTTTGATTTTTGTGGCGGGTGTGACAACTCCAATTCTCTTTGCTTGGCTGTTTATTTGTGTTGGCGGGATGCCAGTTGCGACAAAAAGTCCGCCGCTCCCGTTTGAGCGCTATCTCGCCAAGACGGCCCTTCATGCAGCCTTGCGTTCGGAGGTAAATAAGGCGGCGCCTTTGGCGGCAGATGAAATTAACTTGCGCGAAGGTGCTCGAATCTACACGCAAAATTGCGCTGGCTGCCATGGTTTTTCGAATGCAGGTGAAAGTGCCATGGCAAAGGGGATGTTCCCGCCGCCGCCACAACTCCTGCCACCTAACGACGGTGTCACTGATGATCCTGTTGGCGAGACGTATTGGAAGGTGAAAAACGGAATTCGTCTAACTGGGATGCCGGGATTCAGCGACAGTCTAACGGGTAAGCAGCTGTGGCAGGTGAGTCTTTTCTTAGCACATGTCAATCAGCTACCGCCGGGTGTGCTCGAGAGTGTTAAGCCTTAGCCGCGACAATGAGGGCCATCGCCCTGATTGGAATTCGAGTGGTATATCTTACAGCTGAATGAGATTACTCCCTTGAAACTTTACAATTGACGCAGCAAAGAATGAACAACATTGCCTCGAAGCGGTCAGGCTTGAGATGGATATCATTGGGGGGCAAGACCATGCGGCTATTCGTTTTCTTTGCAGTTTTATTTGGCGGGGTCAGTGCATTTTCTCAACAGTTAAATCTAAGTCACTTCGTACCAGTGGTAGATTATTTGAACGGTTGGTTTGGATCTTTCGACCCTCGACAGGCCGCAGACGATTCAAAGCCTGGCGAACTGGCCGTCCATCGATTGCTATTGGCGGGCGACAGCTGGTGTTCAACCGTAATGATCGGCCCGCAATGGGCCGTCACGGCGGCGCACTGTATCTACGGCAAACCCTACGCGGTACAGTTTTATCGCGACAATTACGTTGAATCGACAATTTCAGTCGACCACACTTGGCATGGCCGCTTTTACGGTCAGTTTTGGAATGTGGGCTCGATTAAATATTTGTATCAGGACTATGGTTTTGTTCACTTAAGGTCACCGGCACCGAAATGGGTGCGATTTGCCGATATTGCTCAGCCGAATGAAGTTTACGTCGGTGAGCGCGCAAAATCGGTCGGCTTTCCGAAAGATCGTTTCGGCGGAGACACCAAAGTTCGTGCCGAGCACTGCAGCGTTCGGCGGTTGGTAAACGACTCGATTTTGAGCGATTGCGCGATTTCTGAGGGCAACTCCGGCGGAGCGCTTTTCGTTTTCACGCCGTCAGGGGAGTGGAAGCTCGGCGGCGTCACGTCGACAGAAATCGGATACAATAAAAATGACGTCGAGTACATGATCCGCGGTGGGGCGTATTCAGATGACCTGGCCAATCACTTCGTCAATATCAGTTTTTATACAGGTCATATTGCAAAATCGATCGCTGCTTACGACAGCGAAAAGTTGCCAACTCTCGCGGCGAGTTTGACTTACCCGGTTCGCTGTCTGACTCGTTTCACCGATATCAGATGGCCGTCGATTAATGAAGACGAGATAAACGCCTGCGAATTGGTGCACACGCAACCGCAGCTAAATTGCCTTTCTCAGCTTTTTCAAAAGCCTGCGGCAATGACGACTCAAAATTATCAAATGTGTTTGAAATAAGACTCATCCAGATAAATATATTCAGTTGTGATGCGTGACCGTTTTAGAAATGGCTAGAATCGTTGCTCGATTGTCTTCGAAGCTGAACACGACACGATACCCCCGATTAAGGCGAACCGAATACCTAACGTCATCGAGATAACGGCAGACGCTACATAAAGTTTTAGCCGACCATTTGGCGCTCAATTGACGTGGCGAAGTAACCGTCGCCAGTTCAGCGACAAAATCATGGTATTTCTCAAGAAAACGCGGCTGCAGTCGGGCGAGATCTTTTTCTGCGTCTTTCGCCACGTGTATTTCGTTTCGCACAGTTTGATCAGGCGGGACGCCGACCGGGTGTTCTGTCAGCAACAGAACAGACTGAGCGTTTGTACGCACGAGTTCGGTTTTGAGAAGTTTCAGTTTCTCGGCTACGGCTTCAATTTCTTTTGGCGAGATCGGTTCTTCGGTCATCAGTCGCTCTTGCAGCGCTTCGATATGCCGACTCTCTTCTGTGACTTCAGCCATTAGAGCATCGAGTTTTTCATTTAGCAGGTTATTGGGCCCATAGCGCAAACTGATGTTGACCGTTAGCAGTTGAACTTCTCGCTCTAGCATCTCGGTGTCGGCATAGGGTTCATTTGAGAGATGAACATCGTGGGCCGAGTCGATAATCTGTGCGCATTTCGGCGCGGCCGGCGCGAGTGTCGAACAAATAGTCAATGCTGCAAGAATTGTCGCAAACCACGGCCCAAATTTCACTTATGAAATCCTTATTATATGGTTGTACAATTCTATTGCAAATTGTATGCGCAGCGAACGGCGGAGGCATCGTAACTCGTGAGGCCGAGCTTTCGTGAAAACGGCACATCGGGGCGCATAATCGAATCTTTGTTCGTGTGAGCAAAGCCAAGAGTGTGGCCCAACTCGTGCAACATAATACTTGTAAAGTCGATTTCATTGCCATGCGGATGTGTCGAAAAACGATACTCGGCCGAGTTCAGATAAACGGTGGCTCCGACAATTTCATCGTTGTGATATTGTAGCAATGTTGTTGCAGCTTTGTCGTCGCTTTGAAAGTGCCAATCGTTCAAGAAGCTGATGAAGATGTCGGGGCGGCCGGCTTGCACGTCGTGAATCACAAACAAAGGCTCGGTTGCAATTTCATTCCAGCGCTCGATCGCGGATTTGAGAGCCTGTCTGAATTTTTGAGGCATGCGACCGTCAATTTTTACGCTTAACGGAAGCTGCGTCGACGGCCATGCGACCCTGGTGCCGCTGTCATTCATTGTTTGCGCTGAACAAGATTGCCAAGCTGATTCGGTTTCAGCCAAGCGGGTCGGAGCCGCATTCGGGCCGCATCCTATAGTGACTAGAGCGAAAACTATAACGGCCGAGTTGATAACCAGAAGCTCTCTAATCAAAGTACTCTACCCGTCCTTTTTTTAAATCGATCGCGGCTTGGCGATGAGCTCGTGAATCTAGCGATCGAATCAGAATGAGCTGAGTCATTTCATCAAAAAACACGTCGTCTCCGCTGAGTTGTTGCGTTCGTCCGGTTTTCAACCAATGAACCGTAAATTCCGCTTTGTCGAATGAAAACTGCGATCCAAAAGAACTTTGATATGCGACGTTTGAATTTATTGTTAAACAATATTTATGCTTTTCGCAGGTGACCATATGAAAGCCCGTTATTTTGGCGGAGCCGAATACGGTCGTGGCCGAGAAGAGAACGAGGAGGATCGCTCCTCCTCGTTGAAAAAATGTCATTAGTTTGAATATTGATTTGCGCATTGCGAAGACACTGACAACACTTGATTCGCGTCGTGGTTCGGGAAGATTCCGCCCAAAGTCGAATCCGAGACGGTTTGGACTTCGCCGCATGAGTTAAAGGTCGGGTAGAGCGCCTTCACGTCTTGGATTGGGCTGTTCAAAAACGCGGTTGGCGTAATTTGAGTTCGGTACGTGTTATTGATCGTCACTTCGTACGGTACACCCGACAAAATCAACTCGGCTGTTTTGAGAAGTTTGTCGACGCTTTGGCCGTCGCTCGTTTTATTTGGGACGCAAAGGCCGCCTGCAAACAGATAATTTTGGCGGTTGAGCATATTGCCCGACTGACCGGTTGGGCAGAGCTGACTTTGCAATGATTTCGCCCAACGAACCCCGGCGATAGCGTCTACGCCCATCGAAACAACACGCTTCAAGTAGATGGGAGTGCGCAACGTGCCGAACCGCGGGTATTTCGTTAACTCATTCCATACAACCGGTGCCGGCGGGTTTTGATTCTGAAATTTATCAGAAGTTCGAATGAGACCGGTTAAGTCGTACGTGTCGATAGAGCCGAGATAAATCTCCATGCCCGCGGCGATCTGCTGAAGAGCTTCGACATCGGCGCGATTGACGTATTCTTGTACGGCGTGTGTCATATCGCAGTTTGTGAGGTCATACGTCTCTTGGTTCGGTTTCGTCACACGACAGTCGCTTACTGTCTGGCCAACGCCAAGCGGTTTGAACCAGTCGTTTAAATTGAGTGTGAGCGTGATGTTTTTATTCGATCTGAGAAATTGCCGCCACTGCTCTTGAGCCGCGATCAAACTGTCTTCGTAAGCCTGAATATCCTTCATTGATTTAATATCAGGTTTGCCGTCAAACAGAAATGTTCTCAGTGCGCTGTGCGGAAAATGCGCGAGAGTCTTTTGATAATCTGCGCGAGATTGTGCTGTGCGAATCATCGGCTGGATGCGAACCATCATGCCCTTAAGAGTCATGAGCGTCGCGCCCAAATTTTTGTAAAACTGCGCACGAAGGTTGGTTGAATCGATCGCCAGGGCCTGGTCAAAAAGCTCTTCGGCATACATAAAGTTGGTCAAAGTAAAGAGCTGCTCGCCCATTAATGCGAGCTGTTCGGCCTTCTGTTGTTGTGAAAGCGACGAGTCGCTTTTTACAGCGGATGCGTTCATCGTGATCACGCCGTTGTGGCTGGTGATCCCCGAATGCATCTTGGATGTGCAAGCGCACAGTGTAGCGGCGCATGCGAGCGCGAACACCGTAAGCTTGGGAGACGAGAGTTTCATACAACCTCCGTTTGGGTATGATTTTGTTTTTATTAAGCAGCGAGATATTAAATGGTGCGACGCGTTTTTTAAATAATGAGAGTTTTCAATAGTGGTGACGAACTTTGGCCACAGCTTGAAAAAGACAATTTTCGCGGCCACGATTGAAATTCTTACTGTTAAAAAATCGACGAAGGCGGGGTGATTTCATGCGTACGAAACTTATCGCTATAGATTAGCCGCCTAATAGCCTAGAGCACGACGGCGATCGATCGCCGTTCGTGTTCGAGTTGAATAGTGTTACTTTAAACCCTTGATTTTCGAGCTGTTTAAAAAAGTCGTTTCGCGTCGATGAATCGACGAGTTGCATGAGGTTGAGCGACACGACCGCGCCGCCGCTCATGTGTGCGTTTACAATCTTCAGGACGGTGTCATCAAGCGATTCGCGTATTCGTGCGTCTAGAGCCTGCAGTTTTTGGGCGTCGGCTGATTCGAATAACTTTTCAAATGCTGAAACGAGATCGACGGGGTGCCCGTATTTCATTTCGAATTGAACGTACTCGAGTAGGTCTTTCAACTGTCGAGTATCAATCGCCCGCACGAGAAACGGGAAGTCCACCCCCATTGGCAACATGCTGATTTTGCGATGTTCTTCTTTCGCGATTTTAAGAAGCACGTCTTCGGCGCTCGGGCCTGGGCCAAGGCCGAGCCCGGTCGAGGCCGAAATCACGGCGCTCGCAACAATGGCCGGCGGCACGACGCCCGAAGCAAACGCCGCACCTTCAGCTAATAGCCCCGCGTAGCCGGGTATGAAAATCTGCTTCCACCGCGGAGTTTTCGTCAAAGCCAAGCGGCGAAAAATGCCGCGCACGAATTTCATTTGCTCGCGCGTGAGGTTTTCATAAATGAACCCTTCGCGTGCTGAAGAGTCGAGAAACTCCTCGACGAGATCGGTGTCGGGTCTGATCTCACCGATATCGGTCAGAAAGTTCGGGCTTGAGCGAATGAGCTCGCGATAAATGGGCGAGAGCGCGCGGGCATCAAAATCAAACGGCGGAGTGCCCACGATATAAGAGACGTTTTGGTTGCGCTCAATCCGCCAAATCGGGAATTGAGTCGGGCGCGGGTTTGTCGCCGAAAATCGCGCCGGTACAGAGGCGAACGCAACAGACGAAAATAGCGCGAACAATACAGCAAAACGTCTCACCTGGATGCTCCTTAAGATCCTCCTTGAATGAGTCTCGATAGATCTCGAATCGTCACGACTGCCAGTATGGGTATGCCGGCCAGGCTGATGACAGACAGTAGTTCGGCGTTTTTATAATACGCTGCGATTGAGGCCAAGATAACATAGCCGGCGTAATAGGCGGCCGCGTGTACGAGAGGCACGGGCACAATGAGTGCTTGGTTCGTTACTATACCGTCAATCGATCGTACTGCAATTTGTCTGTCGCCCGGATGATATTGTAAAACCAGAACGTGTGAAACGGCGTTCGCATCCGCGTTCAATTCGGCGAATTGATCTTTGCTTGGCGACGCGAAAGCGCTCATTGAAGTGCTGATTGTGACGAGACAAATGAATGCTTGAAGGAAACCTTTTGCAAACCGCATAGCGATGAAAGCGTCATGCTACGCGCCTGGCCGGTCAACAGGCCTGAACTATATTAACGAAACAGAACAGAGGCGTATTTATTAACTAACCGATTTGGCTAATGTGTCGTATTTTAATTGAGCAGCTTTATTTGTATGAAAAATGTTGTAGTCGAGTCATCGAGAAAAATTATTCACGTCGATATGGACTGCTTCTATGCGGCCGTCGAGATTCGTGACGACCCCAGTTTAAAGGGCAAGCCCGTCGCGGTCGGAGGACGACCGGATCAGCGAGGGGTTTTAACGACCGCGAGTTATGAAGCGCGAAAATACGGATTACGATCCGCTATGCCGTCGGCTCGTGCGGTCAAGCTGTGTCCCGATTTAATCTTGCTGCCGCTCAATTTCGACAAGTATCGAGCCGAGAGTCAAAAAGTGCGCGCCATCTTTCATCGGTTCACCGAGGTTGTCGAACCGCTCTCGCTTGATGAGGCCTACCTCGACGTCACGAAGAGTGAGTATTTTGACGGCAGTGCGACCAAAATTGCAGCTGAAATTCGTCGTCAAATTTTCGAAGAAACGCGATTGACTGCTTCAGCCGGGATCGCGCCCAACAAGTTTCTAGCGAAGGTCGCCAGCGACTGGAAGAAGCCAAACGGCCAATTTACAATCGCGCCGGCGATGGTTGAACAATTTGTAAAAGGACTTAAGGTTGAAAAAATCCCGGGGGTCGGTAAGGTCACGGCCCGCAAAATGCATGATTCGAATATTTTTACGTGTGCCGATCTGCAAGCTCTTTCGTTCACCCAGTTAAAAAAGGAGTTCGGCGTATGGGGCGCTCGCCTTTACGATCTTTGCCGCGGCATCGACGAGCGCCCGGTTGAAGTCGACGCGGAAAGAAAGTCGATCAGCGTCGAATATACATACAATCAAGATCTTAGAACTGTTCAAGAGTGTCTGGATAAACTCCCCGAGCTCTACGATGACTTCGTCGCGCGCATTCAGAAATATAAAGCCGGAGAATCGATTCGTTCGCTTTTCGTTAAAATCAAATTTTTTGATTTCAAACAAACGACGCTCGAATCAAGCCGAACACGCATACCTTCGCTTGAAACTTTTCGTGAAATGATCGCGGCCGCGGTGAAAAGACAGAATAAGGCGGTTCGCTTGATTGGTATCGGCGCTCGCTTGGCAACTCCCCATGAAGCCGATCGATCTGAAGATGATACACAGTTGACGTTCGCGATTGACGTAAGTGAATCGACACGTTGACAGGCGCCATCGCCGGCGTGTTAAAACCCCGAAATGCGCACGACACTGGAAAAGCAGCTCTGAGCCATGGAGATCTTATTTCGTTTCGCAACCCTTGATGATCTCGCCCCTCTGGTGGCGCTCGTCAATTCGGCCTACCGAGGTGAGTCGTCGCGCCAAGGGTGGACAACCGAGGCGGATATCTTAGACGGCCAGCGGACCGACGAGGACAGTTTGCGAGCGGATATCGAAAATCCAAGCAAACAAATAGTGTGCGGGTTCAACAACGATCGCCTGGTCGCGTGCATTGCTTTAGAGTGGCGACGCGACAATTCCTGTTATTTCGGGATGCTGACTGTAGACCCAACTCTACAGGCAAACGGCGTGGGCAAACGTCTACTCGACCATTCAGAAGGCATCGCGCGCACGCGTGGAGCCACCAAAATGCGAATGTGCGTGATCGACGGGCGCAACGAGCTCATCGCGTGGTACGAGCGCCGCGGCTATAGTCGGACGGGCGAAAGGTGCGAATTTCCGGTTCATGACCCGAAATTTGGCTTACCCAAACGCCATGATTTATACTTCAGTTATTTCGAAAAATCTCTACGATGAGATCAATCGTCATTGCTGAGTTCCACGCTACAAGAATCGATTGCTTTGGCATACGAAGTGGCGCCATAGTGCGTGCACGTGATCGAACGAATAGTGTACCAGCAATGACCCAAGCCGCAATCGCCTTCAAGTGTGCTGCCGCCCCAACGATTGAGTAAATCATTGAAATTTTCCGCCGCCGACGGTTTCTGACAGCCATTTGAGTGATCGATATCGTAAGTCCGAATTGTTTTACCGTTCGCATCGACTTCGGTTAAATCCACATCATAGGTGCGATGACCGTTGTCGCAGGCGGCGCCATTTGTAATCGTCACCGAACCTTTCAGCTGAATGGTTTGTATAGCGCCTTTGGCAACACTATAGCCGTTCATGCCAAATGACTTCAGAGTTTGCATGAGCTGTGTGGCGTCGGCATCGTCTGACTCTGCGTAGGATGTCATTGCTGAGATCCTGATTTTTGCATAAGTTGCTTTGGCGAGAAATAAAACGACTAGAATCGCGACTGCATGTTTGGTGAAATTCAGTAATGGCATTCGGTACCCCTATGGTTCCGCGCCGTTTCTACCACTCACTTTTGCAAAAATGCAATTGATGTATTTACAATTTGACTGTCACGACGGGAGTATAATTGGATGTACCCGCTGAATTAAAACTGCGCATGCGAAAGTAATAGGTCGCGCCCGATTCGACGGGGATGCTCGCCGCATTGACCCCATCCGGTACTGTTAGAATTTGAGTGAAATTTTGCCCATCGATGGACGCCTCGATAAAGAAACCAAGTTGGGCGCCGTGCACGGATTGCCACGCCAAGTTTATATTCATCGTTTGTTTGGCTTGCACAGGGCTTGGGTTTGAAATGTTCGAGTTACAGCCTACTAAAAAAAGCCCGAAACCAATTATTAAGAGTGCTCGTTTCATAAGTTACCTCCATTAGGCGGGTGTAATTGAAACCACAGTTAAGTTCGTCGGGGTCGGCGGCACACTGACAGGCGGCGGAGTCGGAGTCGGGGTCGGAGTCGGTGTAGGGGTAGGTGTGGGAGTGGGCGTCGGTGTCGGTGTTGGCGTCGGTGTCGGCGTCACTGTGCCCACAAGAGCGTTCAGTAAGCTTGGCCCCACGAACGAACCCCAGCCTGTCGACAAATCGTACCCGGCCACTGCGGGGTAAAATAAATTGGTTGTGGCATCGGCGATATCGTGAAAGAGAGTGTGATACGACGAACTTTCGCCCAATTTGTACAAAGTCGGGTCGGCGAAACCAAGTGGGGTCAGCCCGTGACTTGCGCGCTCTTGGTTCACAAGCGCAGTAAATGCCGCCCAGATCGGGGCCGCGCAACTTGTGCCACCGAACACGGCCCAGCTGCCGCCGGTAAAAATGGCGTAGCCGGTTTGAGGGTTGGCTTCGATCGAAACGTCAGGCACCATTCGCATTGTCGTCGAACCTCGATTCGAATTGTTGGCGACACCGGCTTGCCAGCTCGGCATTTGCCAAATACTACTGATGCCGCCGCCGCCACCTTCAGCTGAATTGCCATTTGCGGCCGGGATGCCCCAACTACTTTCGCTAAGATAAGAACCGCTCGACGCCGTGGTGAGTGTCGTGCCGCCGGTCGCGACGACATACGGCTGAGATGCCGGGTCATCCACGCTCAAGCTGGTGCCATTGTCATAGGCGCCCGAATCGCCCGACGCGGCATAAATCGTTTGCCCCTGCGCCGCCATTTGTTGAAAGATCGTGTTTTCAGAATTTAAAAACGCCTGCGTGTTTTGCAATTCGGGGCTGCCCCATGAAGTACTGATTTGTTTGGCGATATTGTCGGAGGCGATTTTACTGTAGACATCAATCGGCCCGGCTTCATTGTTGGGCCCTTCGTAAACCATGATTTTTGCCGCTCGAGGAGCCACCGCCATCATGAGTTCGATGTCGAGTGTCACTTCATCGGCACCTTGGCCGGTCGAGCCATTGTATCCGTCGATTAACACATTCTGCAGCGTCGGCGGTTGCCCTAAGTTAAAAGTCTGAGCGTAAGTCGAAATATCAGACGGATTGTATCCGTCGAGCTCCATGAGCCCCAATGTTTGCCCCGCGCCAGTCGCGCCTGTGGCGCCGAGCGAATAAGCGAGCTGAATGTCGGATGGCGAAAGGCCGCCGTTTGGCCCCGTCGCGAGTGGATTGAATTGCATGAGCCCCGGGTTTGGCCTCCGCCGTACATTGTGCGCGACAAAATGTGAAAAACTATTGAGGCCCAAAACCCCCGCGATTTTGGGGGCGATCAGGCTGTCGATCCGGGGGTTGGCGTTCGGCGCATAGGCCAATCCGCCATTCGCATCTTGATACTCGTGCATTTGCAGCCCGAATGCTTTTTCGACATTCGAAGATGATCCTTGAAACTGAATCGTGTTCATTGTCTCGCGTACAATTTGCAGATTGTAAATATGCAGATATTGTTCAACTTGGCCGATATCATGTTTTGTCGGGCCGAATGCCGATTGAAAATCGGGCGGCGTCAAAAATCGATGGTACATCGAATCGTTCGGGTCATATAAGCGAGCGATCAAATCTTGTAACTCTGGTTCATTTCTCAAATTCAGCACAACTGTTAAGGTCAGCGGGGTGTTTGCCGCCAATCTGCCTAGGTGGGTGGCACTTGAAAGTGCGTAATACGGGATGTGCTCCGCTTTTACCCTCGTCGTTAAAGCGGATGCTGCATTTGCCATTGCGAGCGCCGCAAAAAACAGGGCGCATTTTTGAATCGCTTTCATCTTGAACCCCCTCTGAACCACTTTGAAGACTGGACGACCGTCCAGCTCCCGCAAAATGATCAAAAAGTAGACACCTCCAAGCCGGGGCTAAGTTAAAAATGAATTGTAGAATCTCTACGAAGTAGTGGAACAGATGCGCTCGCGAGCGCTGTCCGTATTTCCGGATTTTCGGACCAGGGTTTTGGACAAATCTTGCCGCCAGGTTATGCCGCCGAATGAACATCGAATTAACCTGGCTGCTATTTGGCATAGACGTTGCTTTTCGAGATTGCAGAAACAAGGGAGGATCATGTCGAAATGCCCACACTTTAACTTAAAACTTGTAGGTCTTGGACTGCTCTTATGTTCAACAGTGGCGTTGAATTCAACCCCGGCGCATGCCCAATTGAGTGTTTGTTACCTCGGTATGCAGAATTCGATTTCGAGCGCGCAAATCGATGAATCGAATATGCAACCGGCGCTTTACTTAAATGACGGTTATCGGTTTTACGATGCCAGCGAAATGTCATGCCAAGACGTTCATCGAATAGAAGCGGGGATTGCGACGGTGGTTTTTTCGTTGTCGATTGGTGAAGGCGTTGCTACTGCGACCGGCTTGGGTGTGCCCGTGACGGCAGGCCTCGCCATTTCTGCCGCCGGGTTAAGTTACGCGAATTTTTGGATATCAGGCATCAATTGCGATCAAGATCCTGTTAAAGTTCAGCAGCAAATCAAAAAATCAATTTGTGACGTGTTTGCGGATAGCTCGAATGTCAGCTGCAACCCCGATTCGGTGCGAGTGCTGAGCGCAGGCTCGTCCGTGATGTGCCACGAATAATCGCAGTTTAGTTCGGCACGACAAGGCCGCGCTTCACCGCGGGCCGTGCCACAAATACATCGAGCGTTTTAAGCAGATGAGGATAGTTTTTAATCTCGACCAGATCGCCGGCGCCGTAATAACCGATTAAATTTCGCACCCACGGCAAGATCGCCATGTCGGCAATCGTGTACTCGTCGCCGGCAACCCACCGATGCTTTTTTAATTGCCCCTCGAGCACGCCGAGTAAGCGCTTTGATTCAACCACGTAACGATCGCGTGGTCGCTTATCTTCAAACTCTTTACCGGCAAATTTGTGAAAAAACCCAAGTTGCCCAAACATTGGCCCTACGCCAGCCATTTGAAACATGAGCCATTGTATGACTTCGTAGCGTTCGCGGGCGCCTTTGGGCAAAAACTGATTTGCTTTTTCAGCAAGGTAAAGCATGATTGCTCCGGATTCAAATAGCGCGAGTGGGCGACCATCGGGGCCATTTGGATCTAAAATGGCGGGAATTTTATTATTCGGATAAAGCGATAAAAACTCCGGTGAAAATTGATCGCGGGTCTCGAGATTTACTTTGTGAGATTCGTACGGCAGGCCAATCTCTTCGAGTAAGATCGAAACTTTGACGCCGTTCGGAGTCGCCAGCGAATACAATTGAATTTTATCGGGGTGCTTCGGCGGCCATTTTTTGGTGATTGAAAAATTTGAAATATTGGACATTTCGGCCCTCTTTTTATGCGATTGATGAAGGCTCAATTTCAATGAGTTTTCTCAAATTCGTCAATTGATTTCGCTGCTGTTATGACTAATGAACCCAGCCGATTCGAACGGCGCTCACCGTGGTGACGGCAACGATGACCCAGAGGGTGACGCCTAAGAGAAACGGCTTGATGCCGACCTGCTTAAGTGTCGCCTTTGAAAGATCGAGCCCAATAAAGAATAGAGTGAGAACAAGAGAGCGCTGGGCAATGATTTCAACGACGTGGCCCGAGCTCCGTAATGTGGGAACCCAGGTCACAACCGCGGCCGCCAATAGAAAACCGAGAATGAACCACGGCTTTTTTGTCTTGACCGGCTGGGCTTTGCCCTGGGCATCCACTTCAGATTTTTTGTACAAGAAGCCAAAAAAGAATGTGACGGGTACGATCCACAAGGCTCGAGCCAGTTTTACGGTCGTACCGACTTCCGCGGCTACTTTGCCGTAGGTGAGAGTGGCGCCTACGACCGAACTTGTGTCATGAATCGCGAGCGCACTCCACAAGCCGAACTCGCGTTGCGACAAATGTAAAAGATGCCCGATCGGCGGAAACATTAAAAGCGCGACGGAATTCAAAATGAAGACAGTGCCCAATGCGACGCTGACGGCGTGAGGCCTCGCGCGGATGACCGGAGTCACGGCGGCAATCGCGCTGCCCCCGCAAATGGCCGTGCCAACCGTGATCAGTAGGCCCGTTTCATTTTCGACATTCATTAATCTACGCATCAGGTAACCAAGAATGAAAACGCTGCAAATACTCACCACCGTATACCCAATGCCTTGCAGCCCGACTCGTGCTACGACTTGCAAATTCATACCGGCACCGAGACCGACGACCGACCATGCGAGCAACCGATGCGTATACGCCTTAGTGGGGAAGGGGTTTTCAACCGTCAAAGCCAAAATGAGGCCGGCAAGCAATGCGATTGCGGCTGACATGAAGGGCAGAAAACATGCTGCACCGACAAGCGGGATTATAATGCGATTGAACGGGATTTTTGTTTGGCTCATATTCTTTCGACCAGGTTTGCTGCAGAACAGTAGATGCAGGTTCTGTCGACTCCTCACTTTTGTTTAGCTATCAATATATAATGTTGACAATATATAATGCTAGAAATATATAATTGTTCAAGAGGTTAGTAGCATGAATAAAACGGTAACAAAAGAACTTTTTAAAAAATGTGACGAGGTGGCGGCGGTCATGGCCTCGCTTTCTCACCCGATCCGTCTGAAGGTCCTGTGCTCGCTTATTGACGGTGAGAAGAGTGTCACCGAACTCACTGATATTTGTGAAATCAGCCAACCGGCCATGTCGCAATTTCTGATTCGAATGAAAGACGACGGCATGCTGCAATCGCGAAAAAATGGTCAAAAGGTTTATTACAATATTTTAGAAAAACGTCTTTTTAAACTTCTTATCGCTATCAAAGAAAGCTACTGCGGATAAACATGAAAACGGCGATTTTTACCTTTATAACAGGATTGTTGGTTGGGGCCGTCGCGTCCGGTGGCGAAGCTCCGAAAGATTTAACGTTTACACGGATATGGTCGAAGATCTCAGAAAAGTCCGACGAGCTGAAAGCGAGCCAGTTTCAACAAGAAGCCGCCGAAATAAGAAAAAGACGCCTTGCGAGGCACTGGTGGCCAAAACTTCATATTGATAGCAGCGCCTTTAACACTGATGACCCAACGGTCAATTTCATAAATATTTTGGGTGAACATCAAGTGACCACGCAAGATTTCAATCCGACTGTGTTGAATGTGCCGGGTGCGCATTCATTTGCGCAAACGACGGTCGGAGCCGATTTCGCCATCTACGATGGCGGCCAATCGGGCGCCGCATTGAGCGCCCAGAAAAAGGTAGTTGAAGCTCAAAGTTTTATGACACAAGAGACCAGGCTTCAGCAATATACTGAGGCGGCCCGTATATATGGGCGCATGATGATTCTATCGAATGAGCGGCAAACCCTTGATCGTCTTGAAGCGAAAATCGAAAAAACAATTTCAAAGTACCGCCTCGGTACGAAGGCGAACCCTGTCGGTTTCAGCGGTTTATTGGCTCTGAAAAATGCGAAGGCCAAAGTTGTTGCGACTGAGGCGCAAGTCGCTGTCGAGATTCACGGCGACGAAAAAGCCTTAGAGCTAATGTCGGGAGAAAATTTTGTAGATGCCCCGGCACTGGCACAGTCGAACATCTTGCTATTCACTTCTGTGTATGCTCCCACGGCTATCAGGGACGTGTCGTTTGCCGCGAAAGCCCAGTTGGCGGCATCCGAGGCGGCGGAACGCAGAATCAAATCAGAGAAGGCGCGGTATTTGCCGCATCTCGGCCTTTTCGCTCAGAATACGTATTATACAGGCGATCGGGGCAACGCATCCGGGTATACAGCCGGCGGGTACCTCAGATGGAATTTCGACGCAACTGACTTCGGCGCCGCTGAGGAAGCCAAACTCGAGGCGGCCGCCGCCGATTCAAGGGCGCAGGCTGTCGAATTGAATGATCGGATTCGTGCCGATGCGGCCGCTCCGGCCGTGGAATCAAACGAAAAAATCATTCGTCTTTTGCAGCAAAATGAAAAGCGCCTTTCTGACCAATGGCAGGTTTCACTTCAGCTGTTCAGAGCCGGTTCGGTATCGGCGAATCAACTTGCGGGAGTGGTTTCGAATTCCGTAGATCTCGCTCAAGCGTCAGCAAAAGCGCAAAAATCGTACTTGGCATCGCGCCTCGAACTTTTAAGCCGATCGAATTTTGACCCCCTACCCGAAAGGATTGCGCAACTCAAATGACAAAAGAAAAAATTGGGTTGGCGGGCAGTATCGCCAATATGTTTGTTCGATCGAAACTGACACCTGTTATCGCCGTCGCGAGCGTCATACTTGGGGTGTTTGCGGTATCGCTGACGCCGAAAGAAGAGGAGCCGCAAATTTCGGTTCCGATGATTGACATTGCGACTCCGGCTCCCGGTTTTGAAGCAAAGGAGGTCGAGAGAAAAGTGACTGAGCCGATCGAACGCGCCGTTTGGGGCCTTGACGGCATTGACTACGTGTACTCAGCGAGTCGCGCGCATGAGAGCTTGGTTACGGCAAGGTTCAAAGTCGGCGAACCCATGGAGCCAAGTCTTGTGAAGATCCACCATAAAATTATGGAGATCGCCGACGAATTGCCCCCGGGTTTACGCCCGTTAGTAAAATCGTATTCGATCGATGATGTGCCATTTTTAATTTTGACGTTTAGTTCAAAAACGCGCGACCCGTATTCTCTGCGAACGCTGGTCGCTCCGCTCGCGCGCGAGCTTTCAAGCACGCCAGATTTATCTCGAGTCGATTTGCTCGGTGGCGAGAAAAGAACAATTCGTGTGATCGTTGACCCGGCTAAGCTTGCGGCGCGGGGCGCGACTCTTATCGATGTCGCGCGCGCCCTAAAATCCAACAATTCATTCTCTCCGGTTGGCAAAACATGGGGCGATCATGAAGTTTATGATGTCGACGCCGGCGGCATTGTCAGAAGCGTTGCGGATATCGAAGCCATCTCAATCGGGCAGAAGGGCGGCGTGCCGCTTCGAATTCGAGACGTCGCTCAAGTGGTGGACGGGCCTGAAGAGATGACGCGCGCATCATTTGTATTCGATAAGAAGTCCAATCACCCGCAGGAGGCGGTTTCAATTGATTTTGCCAAGAGAAAGGGAACGAACGTCGTCACGCTTTCGTCAGAACTCATTGGCCGGGCCAAGGTTTTCAGCAAGCAATTGCCGCAAGACATTCATATGTCTGTTGTCAGAGACTATGGGCAAACGGCGGCGCAAAAATCAAAAGAACTTATCGAGCACCTGTTGCTCGCAACACTTTCGGTCGCGGCGCTGATTGCGTTGGCGATGGGTCTTCGAGCTTCGTTGGTCGTTGCAGTCGCCATACCGGTAACGCTTGCGCTCACTTTGGCCGTCTATTATTTTATGGGCTACACCCTCAACCGCGTGACTTTGTTCGCACTCATCTTTTCAATTGGTATTCTCGTCGACGATGCAATCGTTGTGGTCGAAAATATCGAACGTCATTTAAAATCGGGTCATGAAGTAAAATCGGGCCGCGAGGCAAATTCGAAAAGTTTAGTACGTGCAACGATCAAAGCCGTGTCTGAGGTCGGCAACCCAACAATTCTTGCGACGTTCACAGTCATTGCCGCGATTTTGCCAATGGCTTTTGTCAGAGGTCTGATGGGTCCTTATATGAAGCCCATACCGGTCGGAGCGAGTTTGGCCATGATTTTGTCACTGTTGGTGGCCTTCATCGTGACACCATGGGCCTCTGTGAAACTCCTGACGAGCGAGCATAGCTCGAGAGACAATAAAGGCGAAGGCCGGCTCGATAAATTGTACAGAAAGACCATGCAATCGCTACTGACAAAAAAATCTCGCGCGCTTGTTTTCGCGGGCATCACCGTCGCCCTGCTAATCGGCGCCGTGAGTTTGTTATATTTTAAAGCGGTCAAAGTTAAGATGCTGCCGTTTGACAATAAAGACGAATTTCAAGTGCTCGTTGATTATCCGCCGACGACTCCGCTCGATCAGAATATCGCGTTCACAAAAGATCTCGCGGCGGCATTGATAAAAGACAAATACGTAAAAAAAGTGCAGGTTTTCTCGGGCGAGCCGGCACCGTTCACATTTTCGGGTATGGTCAAGCATACGTTTTTGCGCGGTAGCGATTACCAATCGGATTTGCAGGTCGTTCTGACCGGCAAAGATAAACGAAATGTGTCGAGCCACGAGGTCATTCAAGATTTAAGGCCTGCGATCGCAAAATTCGCAGCGGCGCACAACGCGATCACGAAAGTGTTGGAGATCCCGCCTGGGCCGCCGGTTCTTGCGACGATGGTGGCAGAAATATATGGACCCAACAAAGCTACGCGCGATCGAGTGGCGAAAGATATTTACAACGTGTTTCGACAAGAGCCGAGTGTGGTTGATCTTGATTCATCGTGGCGCCCGGGCCGACCGCGTAAACAATATTTTTTAGACCCTCTTAAGGCCGGTCTTCTCGGGATCAACGCTCAACAGCTCGAAGCCGAGAGCGCGCCGCTGTTTTCAGAAGATGCAATATTCACAGTACACGACGTTTCGAGCCCCGAAGATATCAATGTCGATTTATCAGTCCGCCAAAGTGTGCGTTCGAGCGCCACCCCATATCAACACGAAAATGTGCCGTCGTTCGCCGCAGGAGTGTCGTCAGTGTCGCGGTCACTTGAGCCGGTCAATACGGCCGACACAACGACGCTCTATCGAAAAAATCTGAAACCTGTCGAATACGTTATGAGCGAGTTATCGGGCAGTGAAGAGGCCCCGGTGTATGGGATATTAAAAATGTCGCCCAAAATTCATTACAAGACCCAGACGGCGGACGTGCCGTGGAACACTCTGAAGCCCGTCGTAAAATGGGATGGCGAGTGGTTCATCACCTACCAAGTGTTTCGCGATTTGGGGGTTGCATTCGCCGTCGTGATGCTTCTGATTTACGTGTTGGTATTGGGGTGGTTTCGCAGTTACGCGGTCCCGCTTGTGATCATGGCTCCGATCCCGATCAGTCTCATCGGTATCTTGCCTGGCCACGCGATAATGGGTGCTTATTTTACCGCGACTTCGATGATCGGTTTCATTGCCGGGGCAGGCATTATCGTTAGAAATTCAATTATACTGGTTGATTTCATCGAGCATCAGCTTGGCCTCGGTATGGATCTCAAAGAAGCAGTCGTAAGCGCCGGTGTGCTACGATTCAGGCCCATGCTATTGACGGCTGCCGCGGTCGTTGTCGGCAGCTCGGTCATTCTGATGGACCCCATCTTTCAAGGCTTGGCGGTCAGCCTCATTTTCGGCGAAGTTGCCGCGACATTACTCAGTCGATTCGCCGTACCGGTTCTTTATTATTGGTTTATCGGCAAGAGTCGGTTGCGATTTTTAAAAAATCAAAGTGAAGAGGGGGAAGGTTATGTCGATTCAGCACAAAGTGCGGGCGTTCGCGGGCAGCTTTATTCTCATTAGTGTAATTTTGGCCCATTATTATTCTTCAAACTGGTTGTGGATGACGGCATTCGTCGGGTTTAATTTACTTCAATCATCAATTACCGATTTTTGCCCGCTTGAAATCGTCTTAAAAAAATTGGCATAGTCCATGCAGCAATCATTTTCATGATGTTGTTAAGGCTACCTTAAAGGTGCGATAGCCTGAGAAACCTTGATGGGTTAAATCCTGGCGAGAGTGATTCAGTAAGGCGCAACATAGCAACAACATATTGAGACCTGAAGAAAGCCTGCTTCAGGTCCCACAATTGACGCGACGTTTGGCGCGAGGAAAACTTTCCGCAAAACGTGGACGTCGAAGGTGAAATTCTCCTCTCACACTAATGAGTGAGGGAGCAAGCTGCATGTTGCCGAGGATTTTCGAAGACAGAAAGCAAGCCGGGCGATTACTTGTCGCGCCACTCGGCGAACTCATTTCAACAGCGGATCAAGCTTCAACAGTTGTATTGGCGCTGCCACGAGGCGGGGTGCCCATCGGGTTTGAAATCGCCCGGGGCCTCGGGCTGAAGTTGGACGTTCTCGTCGTGAGAAAGATTGGGCATCCAATTCAACCTGAGTACGGCATAGGCGCCATCACCGAAGAAGGCGACTATTGGTTCGACCCTGCCGCTGTCGGGATCTACGAGCTAACCGAAGCTGAAAAATCAGTCTTACAAGAAACTGGCCGGAGAGAAGTCGACGATGGCGTCAGAAAATATCGTGGCAACCGGCAACTGAGTTCAGTTGAAAATAAAACGATCATTTTAGCCGACGATGGCCTCGCAACCGGCGTCACGGCTCGAGTCGCTGCCAAGTATCTGAGAGCGCGAGGGGCTAAGCGAATCCTACTCGCGGCTCCGGTATGTTCAAGCCGAACGGCGAATGAATTAAGAAAAGAAATCGATGAAGTTGTTTGTGCTCAAGAGCCTTCGACATTTTTATCAGTTGGTCAGTTCTATAAAAACTTTGATCAAGTCACTGACGGAGAAGTTTTAAGCTTACTGGCCTCGCCGATAGCGAAGGCCGGTGGGGCGTCGGTCAATGAAAGCGGCAAGGCCACATCCAGCGAGAGACCAAATGAAGTTGCTATAGATGTATCGGCTCAAGCCTCGATAAAAGGTTTTTTTCATGTGCCGATAAATGCCAAAGGGCTCGTGATCTTCGCGCACGGCAGTGGCAGCGGCCGTCTCAGTCCGCGAAATCAGCAAGTTGCGCGCGCGTTGAACAATGCGGGGTTTGCAACGCTTCTGTTTGATCTTCTGACCGACATTGAAGCGCAAAATCGAGCCAATGTTTTTGATATTCCACTCTTGGCCCAAAGGCTGGTGATCGCCACAAAATGGGCGCGCGAACGGGTGTCAATGCCGATCGGTTATTTCGGCGCCAGCACCGGAGCTGGCGCGGCTCTTTGGGCTGCGGCCGAGCTGAAAAATCAAATTTCAGCCGTCGTGTCTCGCGGAGGTCGCCCTGACCTTGCAATCGACCGGCTCAACGTCGTGACCGCTCCCACACTGTTGATTGTAGGTAGCCTTGACATCCCGGTCATTGCGCTCAATGAAAGGGCGCTTTCGCAATTAAGCCATGGCGAACTCGAGCTGGTGCCCGGGGCTTCACATCTTTTTGAAGAAGCGGGCACGCTTGAACAAGTGTCGCGCCACGCGATTCGGTGGTTCGAACGGCACTTTGCTCAGCCGCGCCAAACTGAAGTCACAGTTGAAGAATTGATCAATCAATCGGCTCATCCGCTGCGAAATCGGCTTGACGTTCAGTCGATAGTTGAAAAGTTAAAAACCTACCGTATCGTGATGCTCGGCGAGGCGAGTCACGGCACCCAAGAATTCTACGAATGGCGAAAGCTGATCTCGCAAGAATTGATTGCCAATCACAAATTCAACTTTATTGCTGTCGAGGGCGATTGGCCGGCATGCAGCCAAATCAATCAATATATAAAAGATAAGTCGCCAATGAGTTCAGCCGCTGAGGCGCTCAACCGGTTCGTGCGCTGGCCGACATGGATGTGGGCCAATACAGAAGTTGCCGAACTTGTCGATTGGATGAAGAAGAATAACAAAGGGCGCGATGAGAAAGCTGGATTTCATGGCCTTGATGTTTACTCGCTTTTTGAATCCATCGACGAAATTATCAAAAAGCTAACAGAGAACGACCCCGCGCTCGCGCGTCGCGCGCGAATGCACTACGAATGCTTTGACCCGTTTCAACGAGATGAAAAGGCCTATGCGCGGGCACTCGCGTACATCCCCGAGGGGTGTGAAAAACAGGTTGTCGCGATGCTCGAGAATCTGCTTCAAATTCGAGTTCACGAGTCTATCCGTCAAGATGAGTTGTTCGATGTTCAGCAGAATGCACGCATCGTGAAGAATGCGGACTGCTACTATCGAACAATGATCCATGGCGATGAGGACTCATGGAACGTGCGAGACCGCCATATGCTTGAGACGTTGGAGCTGCTATTAAATAAATACGGACCCGATGCAAAGGCGATCGTTTGGGCGCACAATTCACATATCGGAGATTACCGAGCCACGGATATGATCAACGAAGGGCAGGTCAACATCGGCGGCTTGGCGCGAGAAAAATGGGGTGAAGAACAGGTCGCGCTTGTTGGCTTCGGCACTTACCAGGGTGAAGTGATCGCGTCACACGCGTGGGATGGCCCCGTAGAAATCATGACGGTGCCGCCCGGCCGGCCGCAGAGTTACGAAGCGCTTTTTCATTCGCTCGCGCAATCGACAAAGAAAAAATCGTTTTTTCTATGGTTGCGCGATATGAAAAGCCGCCATGAATTCAATCAAACTCTCGGTCATCGGGCGATCGGGGTGGTGTATCAGCCGGCTTATGAACGGTTGGGCAATTATATCCCAACTTCTCTTTCAAATCGGTACGACGGCTTTATTTATTTTGACCAAACAAGCGCCCTCACTCCGCTCGGTCAGCCTTTCAATCGAGAAGAGCTCCCTGAAACTTGGCCGAGCGGGACGTAAAGCCGGTATAAAGCTGAGGCGAAGAGTGATTGAGGCGGATGACGTTTAAAATGTGAATATGCCACCGGCAGAGACATAGACACCTTGCTGCTGCCCGACGCTCATAAGGTTCATAAGACCTTGATAGCCCACCTCCATGTAGAGCCCGTGGTTCCGACCAAAAAGATCGGGAAAGCGCACTCCCGTCAGTGCCGCATAGTTTAGAGCCAAATATCCCGCTTTGCTGATCTGTTTTAAGAAAAAGCCGGGGCCGAGCCCGACACCGACGTACATGGGGTACGCGCTTCGTGTTGTCGGGAAGGTGATGATCGGCAGCATCGAAAGTTGCCCAGCTGTACCGCCTGTTAAATTGTAGCTCAGATATTGCAAACGAAACCATAAATCCGTCGTCTTTTCCCACTCGTTGATTCGATACGTGAGGTCGAATCGAAACGAACCTACGCCGTCTTGGTGGGCCGCTCCCCAGCTCCACTCTCTATCATTGAGAAATGTGCCGATGCCGGCCATTAGATAGCGATTGCCTTCCGAATTTGAAGTGGCTTCGGCGGGGCGATCGACGTCCTCGGTTTTTTGAACCGCAAATGTCTTCGCGCTGCCGAGGAGTAATACCGCAACTAAGTATGTTGAAAGTGCTTTTTTCATGTCCCTATTTTTGAGACGAACCAGGTCAAACGACAAGCGAAGATTCGACTAACAGAACGAAATCCATGTAAAGATAATTCAACCAAATAATGTTGGGTAGCGAACACAGATGTAGACTTAAGTATTTCGCGCTCGCCAAGAGCTCTGAACACTCTTCTAGGGTAATCACTGCTCGGAATTCCTTCGCTGGTTTCGACCGCCAACACTATATTTTTGAATTCCGATAATGTGGGGATCCGAATGTTATGTCTCAACAGTTCGTCAATCTTGGTTCAACGTAGACGGATCGCCCCAGTCGAGCCCGATATCATTGAAAGTGGTGCTGGCTTCGAGCTTGTTCATAGCCTAATTTTAGATAGCGAGCGTCTCAGTGGTTGGAATTCGGAGGTTCTCGAAGTCGCGCCGGCCGAAGTCCAATTAAAAAAACCACCGCAAGGGTGGTTTGTTTAATTGGATGGGTCACTCTTCTTTGAGCTAACCCACCGTTTTCTCATCAAATTAACAATGCACATGCTACCTATGCTACCACTGATTTACTTTCGCTTAAGCTCGACAACGTTTGCAAAGCTCTCCCTCGCGCTTGGAACCTGAATTTTTAGTTCTTCAGTCGCGCCTTCGATGTCTTTGCCCGAAAGCCTTAAATAGCCTTGTGTCGTCTTCAACGATGAATGGCCGACAATCGCCATCACCTTTGAGAGCGGCACTCCATTATTAAGCATCTGCGTGATAAATGTTGCTCGTAAATCGTGAAATTTCACTGGTGTAATTCCGATCTCCTCACAGAAGTTTTGAAGTACCTTCGCCTGTTCCCCTTGCTGCCACTCCCATAAGCGAGGCAGTACAAACTCGGAGGACTTGGCCGTCATTAGCTTCAGCTCTTCTAGGAACTTTCGACATTCACCAGATATTGGATAAATCCGACTCTTTGCGGTCTTCGTTGGCCCTTCGCCGTTATATCGAGTCCAAGCTTTCGTGATGTTTATCTTACCCGTCACGAGATCAACATCGGTCCATCTGAGACTATAGAGCTCGCCTGACCTCATTCCGGTCAGGATAGCAAGCGTCCAGTGCGGAAAGAACCGATGGTCACACTTTCTCGCTTCTCTTAGGAGAAGATCAATTTCGCTCCTATTGAGAACCGCTTGATTTGCATCAGCGCATTTGACTCGAATGCCGACCGCTGGATTACGAATAAGCAGCCCTTCTTCGATAGCGAGATTAAACGCTCGCTTAACAATTTTAAGAAGGCCACGCTTTGTGTAACTTGATGTGCTTGTAGCAACATCATAAATAACATGGTGGACGTCGCTTGGTTTTATCTCGTCGATAAACTTCTTGTCCCATTGCGGATTAAACCATTTATCAAGGCAGTGTTTGTAATTCAGATACGTCGACGTTCTGAACTCAACTCTGTACTTTTCTAAAAAGTGTTCGATCCACTTATTCCAAGTTACTTTGGTTTTGAAACCTTGAAGCTCTATGAGTAACTCAACTTCGGCCCGCCGGGCGTCGCGTTCATTTTGAAACCAGCGTTTTCTTCTCATCACTTGTTTGCCGGATTTATTTCGTACTTTTACTATGACTTCATACTTAGATTTGCCGTTTTCGATAACTTGTCTAATTGCCATTTGCTGTTCCTTTCGCAATTCGTTCGTCGCGAAAAAGCGAAAGTAGATAGCTGACATTAAAACGTAGTTCTTTACCGAAGTATCGACACTCGATCTCGCCTCGGCACTTACGAATGCGAAGTGCGTTTGGTGATATACCTAATATCGATGCGGCAATCTTAGTAGAAACCCACATGTGCACTATTCGGTTTTCAAAGAGCGTATTTTCTTGACCAGATATTACAGCTGACTCAGCAGAACACACAAAAGAATTTGTATGGACTGACTGCTTCATTTTTTCTTTTCCTCTTACATATTTTTCCCGCCCGCCGCCATGCCCCGTCTCCGTGACCCCTTTCCACCGGTACATGAAATGTAACATTAACTTGTTAATGTAGGGGGAGAGGGGTCACGGAGCTTTAGAGGGGCATCAGGCGGCGGGCGGGAACTGGTTAAACATCTAAACTTGTTTCAGTTTTTTCGAGCAAAGCAAATTTACGCGCGCTATAAAGCTTGAGTCCCAGAAGACTCAAGGTTGAAGTTGACGTCTTTTCGTTCGTGAGTGGATTTCGACAAAAGTACTCTCATCCACGACTGGATATCCACATATCCACAAGCTGCATTTTGGAGGCGAAGCTGTGAGGTGTCTGATGAAAAGACATTGTCATAAAAGAGCATAAAATTATCGTCGTAGTTGTTTGTTCGTAGCGCATGTTCTTTCACGCGCTTGTTATAAAGGCGTTGAAGTCGGCTTGAAATACAATCGTCTTCACAAAGCCAAATCACTCCATCGAGACGAGACTCAGAAGCAAATTTCTTAAGCTTCATGACAGTTCGATCATCAGTTTTCATATGGCATTCAATTTCGACTGCCACAGATATAAAAGCGCTGCCATCATTTGCCGGCGCGATCATGAGTAGGTCAGGTAAAAAATCGATGTCGTTGTCCGTTTCAAGTAAAAGCTCGCGAGCAAGACCCGAAGAGCGAAGCGAATAATCGCGCATGATATACATGTTGGGAAATAAACTCTCGAGTTTATTTGTCCAGATAGCGCAAGACTCGGAGTGAAGATACTCGACTCGCCGAAATTGCGGTTGAAATAGTGATTCGGGCTTACACCCAATTATTGATCCGATCTCTTTCCAGACATTTGGCTTTTGTACGATTTGGTAAAACACGGCGGCATTGCGGAATAGTTTGGGAAGTTTCTTTTTGATTAGCTTCCGTCTGAGTAAGCCATGTAGCGCTGTTTTGAGGCGCGGCCGTTTGATCGGTGGGCTCATAATGGCTGAGAGCCCCCGAACGGACAGCGGCCCGTGCTGCGCAAGTAGTGAGAGTATCTGAGGTGCTCTCCCGTATGGGCTTGTTGGAGACTTCATATCATAGCCTCGGGCTCAGTTGGTGTTTTATGCGATTTTTTATTTGTCTTATTTCTCAACTCGATGAGTGTCTTAATTGCCGAGTCGAGATCAATGCCGCGAGTTTTTGAAAGGAGTTGAAGTGAGCGACGCAGATTTGTTCGTTTAAGCTGAAGTGACTTGATGTCGACTTTCGAGGTGACGACCATTTCGCTAATGAGATCTGAAATTGTGATCGTGCCCGTTTCGAAGTTTTCGTTCGCCTCGACGAGGCTTTTATCAACGAGTGTTTGCGCTTCATCTGTGAGATAAATTTGAATACGTTTTGCCATATTACTGACCTCCGTTTGGGTTTGAATTCGGAAAGACAAATGGACTCGGCGGTAAATCCCCAAAGTACATTTGAGTCTTTGAATCGCCGTTCTCGCGGTTCTGCTCATCTCCGTTATAAATGATGTAAGAAGTAAGCAGGCCAAGCCCAAGCCCCACGAGCGCGCCTGAGTTGATGTCGTTTGATTTTGGCGTGATGCCAGCCGAGTGTTCACCTGCTGATGTCGCAGCAGCCCCGGCGGCTGCGCCTAATATGCCGCCAAGTTCAATTGATTTATTCATGGTTGAGCAAGCTGTAGTTAAAAGCAGCACAGACGCGAAAACAATGCGATATATGTTTCGCATAGAGTTTCTCCTTTTTATAATTTTATTTAGTAGATAAATTGAAGATCGAGCGGGTTTACGAAAGCAGACTAGAGGTGATTTATGAGCGAAGACGATAAAGATAAAAAGCAGCAAAAGACGATTGCAGGAATGCCGGTCAACTGGGACTGGAAGAACTGGCACAAGGGGATTTGGAATCCGGACGATGATACGTTATTTCCTCCTAAACGGGTTGGCATCGGCTGGACAATAAATTTTCATGCGGTGCTGAAGAAAGCGCGGATAATTAAGTAGTCTTATTCGAAGATTACTCGGTGTTTTGTTGGTTAAAGAAGCTGCCCGACCAGATCTATCGTTTGGTTTCGATTTGTAATTGCTGACTGAATTGACTGTGCCGGGACCGTTATCTTCCAATTTCTTGCAGAAAATCCATCTGCTGCGACTACGCCCGCTACTGTTAAATCTACGTAGGGGTAAGCTGGAGAGCTCTGCGCATTTAAGGCGAAGACTTGGTTGAGCCTTGTGACGGGCAGTTCAATTCCTGGGTGTAAAACCTCGTCGGAACCTCCGCGATACTCATTTAGGTTTGAGGCGCTAAATGGCGATATGCCGAATAACCCACTACCGCTCACGCCAAACGCGTTAATAATGAACCCGGCCTGCTGAGTAATCTTAAAGTATAGGAAGCGGCCGATTGCACGGCCTTCATTTTTTAGGCAAAGAGTAACCTCTATTTTGCCTTTAGTATTAATATCTCCCTTTAAACGTCCAAAAGGGATAATGTGCGGAAAGTGACGCCGACCAAACGAGTCGGCAATTTGATAGTGTTCCATTGGAACAAATGAGTCGCCTATTCTCAAATAATACTTCTTATCTTTCATACTGCAATGTGGGGCAAGATCACTTTTGGGCACGTATGCGATTACAACCCCTCCGTTTTGCGCTGGCGTGTCGACTGCTTTAATCTGGACACCTTGAACAGGAAAGATCGTCGCTCTAGATATATAACTATTTACCTCTTGTTCGAAGAGGCGGTAAGGCCCGATTGGCTTAATTGCCGGACTAGGACCATTTGGCGCGTCGACTCCGAGTACTAGTACGCCACCATCAGCATTGGCGAATCCACTTACTGCTTTTGACAAGACTTTTTGCAGATCATCGTCGACTTCAGAGTTTGTCAAATTGCGTTTGATCTTGAAGTCGACATAAAGGTTCTCTACTTGACTCGATAGTAATCTGTTCACGTCTGCTTCGGTGTTGATTGAGTCAAAAATAATTTTGCCCAGTTCTTGCATTCTTGGTATCCCCCAGAGCGATCTGAATTTTACTATGCTTTTAACCTTTTTCAATTTATTCCTTCCTGGCTGCTTTAGTAGGGTTCGGTCCTTTCAGTTATTCCACGTTTTGGCACCCTTTAAAGTTCCGGAAACCTAACTGTAAACACATTTGAAGCGCCCTGGGGTGAATCATAGCCATGTGCAATCAGCACTGAGCCGACTCCGACAGGATGCGACTTTAGCTCGTCTGGTGCGGCTCTGTACTTGCGCGCATCGCGCGAAGAACCTTCTCCCACTAATTCAGCATTCTCTTCGTCAGTGGCGTTGGTGATTCGCTTAGTGACCTTCTGGTACTTCGTTGTTCCAAATGAACGTGCAAAAAAATCGGCAGAATCCGGATCGTTGATTCGCATCACTATTTTAGTCGCAGAGTTATCGGTAATACGGCTTAAAAATCCTTTCGATACTTCAGCGACGTCGCCGATGCTTTGATGAGAAAAGTGAAGAGCGAATCCGGCGGAGCGTGCCTTTGAAATCAGGTCCGCAAATTCTGGGCATGCAAACGTCGCAAACTCGTCTAAGTAGGTTGGGACGAGTTTGACTTCATTTGCCTGCCCGTCCCCCCTATGCGCTGTGCCGGCCAAAAAATTTAAATGGTTAATAAGAAGCTTTCCGGTAATTGCGGCGATTTGGGGCGAGAGCGAGCTTTGAAGCCTAAAGTACAGTACTTTACCTTTCTGAGCGTCAGCTAAATCGATAACATTAGCTCCACTTGGCGAAAGCAATTGGCTAAGATGCCCTGTGCAAAGTGAAGTGACTTGATCACGAAGCCCAATAATCCCCGAATAATCGTCGAGAGCAAGTTTATTTGGATACAGTGGCGAAACGACAAAGCCAGTATATGCATTTGGACTGTCAATATATTTGGCGAGTTCTCGAAGCGATGGATTCCTTTGGTGTTTGCCAAAATGCTTTTGAAAGATGGTCTGTAATACGGCACGCGATTTTGCAGCGTAAAATTCTTCACTCCAGGTTAACGATGAAAATAGCCGTTGTGCTGATTCAAGCGGAGTTCCTGCCGCAAGTGGATCATACGCCAGGCTCCTCTCGTCGCTTAAATCGAAAACACAGAGTCGTTCTTCAGGGATTGTTTTTCTAAGCCAATCAAGAAAAGGACAATCTCCTTTGCCGTCTAGGATGATCGCGCCAAGTCCACGAGCGACATCTTGGGCGAGAAAATTCTGAATTGTGCTCATGGTTTTACCGGTACCCGTTGCGCCTATGATATGCACATGCCTTTGGCGAATGCTATCAGGCAAGTAAACCGGTACATTTAGTTTTATATCTCGACCCAGATAAATTGAATTATCAGCCGGGAGTAAAAGCGGTGTTGGTATCTCTTTGATCGTTTCAATGCGTTTTCGATTTTCGCGAGCCGATTTCGAATAACGATTCCAGAGAAATACCAGAGCCGGAAGCAATAGGGTCGGCGCACAAAGCCAGACCACGATTTTACCTACGAAGTCGAGCGACGTATAAAAGTTGTAAAAGATAAGCGCTATTAACCCGGCAATGACGAGCCCGAGAACTCGTGTTTCGTGGGTATCTTTTGCATTTGAATTATTATTCATGACTTAATTGCCTCCACTTTGCGACGGAAAGTAATCGGTGAGTTCAACGTAAAATTCAGTCAATGGTCGAAGTGTGAGAAGTTGCGAGTGATTTTGCGCAACTTTTGATTCAGAGCCGAATTCTTGTAAAAGCCCTGAAGCCAGTGCGCGTGCGATCATGCCATCAAGACCTTGACCGCCGATCTTGTTTTGCGAACCCTGTGATGCACTGTTTGAACTATCAAGTGCCGCGCGAGCAAAGAAGCCTTCCTTCTTTTGGGCGCTTAGCCCAAGAGTTCCATCAAGACTTAGAGCGTGGGCTTTAATCGGAATCGCAAGCTCGCTTGAGTCGCGAACATAGCTAAAATCGATATTGATTCTATTGTAGGCACTGTCAGCAGTTGCCGTTCCAACAATTGTGGCCCCAATGAGTTTTGAGCCCAGGCTCGAATCAATGATTTCAGCATGTACAGGAGCATTTGCGTATGTGTCGACAACATTTAGAAGCCGGACTTTGACGAGTGTTCCTGGAGCTCGACGAACAACGCCACTGTATTTTGAGTGTCGCACGGGACTGCCGAATGTGATGACCTGCGAGGCCTGGGTGCTCCCGTCGTTAATACTGTAAACCTGAGCTTGTGTATCAGACTTGTGGCTGTGTCTTGAAAGAGCCGCCTCGCAGCCTTTAAACAGAATAATCGAGAGCAGTGGAAGCCCCAAAAAGATCAAAACGTCTTTTGCAAAAAGCGTGATTTGAAAGCGAGACTCAGTTCCTGGGCCGTCGTCAGCTTGCCATCTTGAGATGAGTCCCTTCTTTGCCCGTTGCACGGGTGAATTTGGATTTTTCATATCCACCTCACAAATGAACGCTAAGAGTTGATTTTAAGTTAGCGAGCGGAATGATGAGTCTTGCTGTTCGCAGATTTCGTGGAAGATTTGGCTTTTTAAAAATAAATCGAGCGCGAACCATCGAGTCTCGTTGAATCTCGCGCCGTTCAGCCCAAAGCTTGTCTGGCCGGATCGTCTCGTGCTTGTACAAAATGGCGATTTGATTCCACTTTGGTTTTAGCTCGGAGCGAGAATCCGCTGAAATAAGTGTCTCAATAGTTAGGAAGTCTTTTTCGCGATCAAAGCGTAAATGTAGAAGTCTAAGACCGCGCCAATAATGAACGGGTCTATGTATCGCGGCCGCGCGCTTCATTGCTCGAATTTGTTCCGCAAGAGCTCCAAACCTTTTGTAAAAAGTTGGATTTGCATCTTGAGAGGCTGTTAGAACAAATAGTCGTGGCGGCTCTGATCCAAAATAGACAAACATGTCAGAAGTCGCGGATGTTACAAGAGTACGAATTGCGAGCGAATGGTTAATTCGCTGTATTTGAAACGCTTGGGGATTACCCACAACAACTCTCCTTGGAATTTCATCAAACTGTAAAATGCAACTAAATCCTGGCTTTAGAAAAACCGGAAACGGACTTGGTGAAGCATCAAGTGCAAAGGTGAGTGACGGAATAAGCATTAAAAAAATGAATGCAAACTTTCGCATAAGTTCTCCTCTGTTAAACTTTGTTCGGCGGTTTTGGCGTAAATTGCTTTGTTGCCTTTGTGGCTCCTCCAGCAATTTTCGATGCAGCTAGCGTCTTTGGATTTGCGTAGGCGGCAGTCTTCAAAACGCCACGACGAATCGAATCGCCGGCCGCGTGGACGACTCCTCCAGTAAAGTGTGAAATCATAAAAGGCGAAAACAAAAGGGCGACAGCGATAATGAGATTGAGCGTGATAACGGTTATTCGACTTGGATCAAGACCGTAAACATGCGCAAATGGAACGGACTTCAGAAATGCCGATAGGATTGCCCAAATAATTGGCCAGCAAGAAAGTTCAAACATGCTTTTAAAAAGATTTTTTGTGATTCCTGCAGCCGATTCAAAGAGACTTGCAAGAATCATAAATGGCCCGAGTGTCATGAGTAGCAGCCAAAAGAAGTGCTGAAAGGCCAGCAAGAAATATCTAGCGACAACCAATATCAAGTAAGTGACAAGAACGAAGAACCCAACGGCAAAATCGTTTGTCATGTTGAGAAGGCCCTTGAGGCTAAACGAATAAGCGGCCGCGCGTTTGGCTGCCGCATGAAGAATCATGTCGATGCCCGCCATATTGTCGATCGACCTTGCAATCTCAACCCCAATGGATTGGGCAAATTGAGCAATTGTTGGGAACGCCACAAGTAGTAAGACGACAATGACGAGACGTTTGAGTCGCACAAGGACCGAGCCCGTTATTCCAAGTTCGGACGAGTATCCAATCGCAACCGAAATAAGAAAGAAGGGTAAGAGCATTTCCCACGCGAGATGGTTTGTCTGGACGTACAGTGCGTGCGCTATCGGCACGAGCTTGTCATAGTTTTCGATTGCTGGGAGGGCCGCTGATTTTACCTGCGTCGGCGTCGTGTAAGTCATCATAGCGCCGCCTTGAATGCGAGCACTTCGCTTGAAAAGCTACTTTTTTTCGGACTCAGACTTTGCGAGATGGCGTGTAGACTCTGCCCACGCGACACGACTGCACGTGTTTCTTTTTCGTTTGCCTGCGCAAGCATTTGCGCAAGTAAGCTTGTTATGTGACTTTCAAGCACAAGCGATTGCGACTGTACGGTAAGGAGCGAGCCGACGCCCGATGCTGTGAGTTTCTGCGCAACTCCTGGTGAGGCATCTTCTCCGCGTTGTTCAAGTTGCTTTCCAGACTGAAACGCCGCTTTAGCATCGGGGTTAATCTGTGAAACAAGCGTCATTGCATCGGAGATTTCGTTTTCGATGAGGTCAGATTTTCGATTGTGATATTGAGCGGGCATTGTGTCGTAGATAAGTTTCAGTCGTCTCAATGCTTCTTGCGGGTTGCGCCACTTTTTCCAACTCGACGGCTGAACGAGATTATCAATTGTTTGCAGGCGATTGATTTTGTCGTTAATGCCTGCATAGGCGTCGCTTAAATATCCAGTTTCTTGTTGCAATTGAGTGAGCGTGCCAAGCGTGTTTTGTACGATTTGTGCAAGGTAAGCGAGATCGGCGCCAAACCAATCGGCGTGGGCCTGAGTCGCGAGCATAGTTAAACAGCAGAAAATTAAAACAATTTTCTTCATTTGCTTCTCCTGTTTTCTTTGAGAGGGAGAAGCGGATTAGGGGATATTTATAGCGGAACTAGAAGTTAAATCGCCTGCGTTGAGCGAGCGACTTAAGCGACTTTTAGCTGAACTTTCAAGCCTAGGCTTTGAGCCACGTCGATTAGGCGATCAGTCGAAATGCGTTGAAGATTGCCGTTTACAATAGCAGTGATGACGGTGCGGCCGACATGGGCACGTTTTGCCGCTTCGACATGAGTAAGCTCTTCTTTTTCAATCAGGCGTTTGATTGCCGAAACAAGCTGAACACGCATTTCAATTTTTGGAGCTTGGGACTTTGGCAAATCCAAAAGATCGCAGAGCTCTTTTACATTTTTAGCTTCAAAGTAAGATTTCACAACATCTCCTTCAGTCGTCTTTGGGCAATTTCGATATCATGCCTTGGCGTCGATTGAGTCTTCTTATGCAAAAAGTGGATAACCAAAATCGCATCCTGGGCCTTCACGTAATAAAAAACTCCCATGTCGATCCTTAATCCGGATCTCGTGAACGCCATTTGCTATATCTGGCATCGGTCTACTCACCGGCATACCAAGACTTTCGCCAGCCATCAGTAATGCAAAAAGCTCCGTGAGCCTCTGCCTCGTCGATAGGTCCAGATTCCCCAATTCTTTCTCTA
This sequence comes from Bdellovibrionales bacterium, assembly GCA_027459485.1. GTDB lineage: Bacteria > Bdellovibrionota > Bdellovibrionia > Bdellovibrionales > UBA1609 > RBG-16-40-8. The sequence continues at coordinate 468,972 of DAIDIG010000001.1, forward strand.
CCTGTCGATGAACTCGAAGCCCCTTCACGTGATCTCCATGATGTCATAAATATATGACATTGTCAATAGTGTCACTTTCTCTCCTCCGCTGCAATATTCTCCGTATTCGCGAGCTCATAAAACTCCTTCGTGGAATAGAGCCGAAATACTTGGCTCATAGTTGGCGTTAAAGCGAAAAACTCTGAATAAACGGGCTTCTTAGACGCAACCGAGAGAGCACGGTGGATGTCAGACTCAGGTAGGTCAAATGTTTCGCGCAAATATTCGGCGGTTGCTCCGTTTTGCAGAAAAATCTTCGTAAAGCTGTTTGTAAAAAGCATTTTGGCGAATGCTTCGTCGCCATAGTCGGCAAGACTTTGTGTGATTGAAACAATTCCGGCTTTGTACTTTCGCAAGGTTCGATACATTTCTTCAAGAAACGATTTACTTTGCGCAAAGAATCGCCAGACTTCGTCAAACACAATAAGTGTGCGCGAAAATTTGCCAACCGTTAAGTCGCGCCATAAAAGCTCAGTTAAAAGTAGAATTGTGGTCTTCTGTAAAACCGGGTCTGAGTCGAGTTCCTTAAAATCGAACGCCGAAACTTGCGTTTTAATCATTTCAATCAAGTCCGGCCGCTCTGGAATATCATCAAACCCAACATGTGGCTTAAGCCAGTGACCGATGTCGTGATAGAATCGTTCTGATCGACGTTCGGCACACGATATGAGTTCTCGAATTTCAAGGCGCTTACCTTCAAGTTCCTTAAGTAGATCGTCAATTGCAACCATGTGGGAGTGGGTAATGTGAGTCCCTGATCCACAAAGCGCTTCGACAAATGTGCAAAAGAATCCCTTAGTATCGGTTGGATAAACGCGTAGAAAGCTTGAAATCAAGGCTCTCGCTTCATCGTAACTTAAAGTAATACTTTTGCCGCCATTAGCTTGAACAATTTTGGCGTAGGAACCACCGACGTCAAAAATGCAGAGCCTTGTGCGAGCGTTGTCTTTAAGGGTCGAGGTCAAAATCGCATTCATTAGAAAGCTTTTGCCTGACCCTGAAGCTCCGCAAATAAACGCGTTGTAGTTGAGATTTTCTTTCGAGAAGAGATTAAGGTGCGAGACCTCGCCACTTCGCGAACGAAGTTCCAGATTTGAGTTTTCTTGTGCGCGTGAATAGTCGTGAAATAGCGGCATAATGTGCGCAAGATTCTCAGACAATATCGGAACCTTTCGAATAGCAAGCACTCGATTACCAGGAATATGACTCTTTAAAACGGGAAGCGAACCAAGCCCTTCAAGGTAAAGTCCGGCATTGCCGATTCCCGAAACTACGCGTTCAAGTTCGCGGGCAAGTTGCAACGTAGTTTCGTTTTTGCCATAGAGCAAAACTCCGAGCGATACTTCAAAGAGTGTTTCTTTATTGATGAGAATTCTCTCAAGCGTTTCTTCAGAGGAATGTAAAACCGAATTCGACTCTATGTTTTTCACTTCAAGCGAAGTCGTAATCGATAGCGCATGGCTGACTCGACGTTTGGTTTCAAGCTGGCGCTTAATCTTCGGTCGATCGGGTATTGAAAACCGAAGAGAGAGGGTAAATTCGCTTGGGCTTTCAAAGATTGCCTGTAAACAACCTTTCCAAGTGAGTTGCGGTAGTTCTGTAAGCGAAAGGGCTCGAACGACGTTGTCTTTGATTCGAACGGATTCTTTATCCCATGCAAGGTCTGGGAGCGAGCCTGTTAAGGCATCATCGCCAAAGACTCCAGCAAGAAGCGAACACCATGAATCACGAGGCATCGCGACCGGCACCAACTTCAGTTCAGTCAAAAGTGCGTTGAGGTGCGAGTAGCTTTCGGATTTTTGAGCTGTTTCAAAAAAGTAGAGTTTTGTTTGTATACCCGGCACTTCATGATCTTTAAGTTCGCGCCGCTGCAAAATCACCTGTCCGTCAAAATGGTTTGGGAGTCGCGTAAGAAGTTCCGAAACCTTAGCAAAAAACGTGTCGGCTGTCGGGCCAGTAAATGACTCCTCAAGTATTCCGCTTGAAAGTGGTTCGACTTCAAATGCCTTAAGAATGGTGCCGTCTTGCGAGACAAGTACGCCGTCGCTTAGCCATTCGGTCCCAAGAACCATTTTTGTAAGTGAATACTTTTTCATTTGGTACCTGCCTTGTTTTCGCCCGTGCTGCTGAAAGCTCTTCCGCGATGGCCCAAGAAAATATGCGGCTCAAGAATGAACCGCATAAGTAATTCGAGATGGCCATATTTTTGTCCGTGCGAAATCACGCGCAAGCTACCGAGCGACAAAAAGCAAAGGACCCAAGAAAAAATAAGCGGCACCCCGACAATGTTAAAAACAATATCAGAGAAAGCGAGGAGTCCGAAGGAGATCACAATATGACTCACTTCGAATCCCCAAAGTTGCGAGCGGTTCATGTTACTTGTTGGACAGTTTTTCATCGCACCACTCGTTGCAAAAGATCGACAATGCTTTGAGCGCCAAAACAAATGGCGGCCCCTGCAATTGCGTAGATCAGGTGCTGTTTGGCATTCGGACTTCCTGTGAAAAAGCTAAATGCTGCAAATCCCAGACCGATCACGGCGAAGATCGGCAAAATCGAACCCAATAGTACGTCTTTGATTCCCAAGAGTGATCCCTCAACAGAAGCGTGTGCAAAAGGGCAAACAAAGAGTAGCCCGAGCGCCAATAAGAAATATCGTTTTTTCATATTTAGTCCTCCAGTTATTCGTTTTCAGTTTTTGTTTCAGTTGCGGCTTCACCTGATGTGGGTTCGCGCTCTTTGAGCGCAATGACGTAGCGTTGACCGGGGATAAGATAGAGTTCAAAGCTAATGGATTCGTAAGATTTCGACGGCCACGCGCGACCGACGCGATTCCATGCGGTCTTTTTGACTGTCACACCGTCTTGTTTGGTTTCGTATTCTTTAGCCACAATCACATCGAATGATTTATTCATTTATTTCTCTCCATTGTTTTAAGTTTGATTCGTCTAAAATTCTGATTTCTATTGGTCGCGGCAACCGCTTCTCGCCAATCGACCAAAGGTAAAAGTCATAGCAGTCCGGCATCATGACCGATCCCTTTCAAAAGGCGGCAGGTGGAAGTAGTCGCGTTTCATGTGGTCGTACATGTCTTCGTATTCAGGTGAGTAGAAGCAGCTTAGGCAGTGGGAGTGCGTGGGCAAGACTTCAAAGCTCGCGTCTCCGCATCTTGGACATTCGTGAAAGAACATAGTTTCTCCTCTCTCGCGCTTGGTTGATGGTCTTTCGACCGCGCGATGTGTTCCTCTCACCTTTTAAAATTGCAAGACGCAGGTATAGATTTGCCAAGATTTTGTCCGGCGCTAAATAGGCGGTATTTATGCGGAAGTTCATTTTTGAAACATGGGCCGTTTCAGATTTGAAACGAGTTCGTTTCAGATTTGAAACCAAAAAGTGAAACGAGGGCTTTCAATATTAACGGAATGTCTCTGGATAGTTGTCACACCGGGGCTCAAAAACACTTGACCCGTTAAATGAAATAAGACGGTTTTGTTTCGGTAAATTGGAAATATGACTATTTACGTTTGCTTCTTACTTTACTAGCACTTTGTTTGGGCATTCCGTCGACAAAAACGATTTCTGGAGTCACGTGCCCTTCCCCTGCCATTTGATTTTTCAAATCATAAAGAGCTTGAATCCGATCAGGATGATCGCTGACCTGAAGTACAAGGTAGTAAGCTTTTTTGGCACGCTCACTAGTTTTATATATTTCAACTTGGTTTTCGAATCCGTCTAGTAATTTTGAATTTGAAGACAGTTTGACTTCTACAACGACCTTCTCCTTAGCCCCCTTTGACATCTTGAAATCAACCGGGCCGCGCCCTGCGTTACTCTCTGGACTTAAATCTATATTGTTCGCATCGCAGTAATTGTCTGCTACTGAAAAGAACAAGCGCTGACTAATTCATTCTTTTCTTGGTTTACCTCGATCGTCGTAGAGCGCCTCCCATAAACCATTATTTTCAACGTGCTCTTTAAATTTAATGCAAATTTTTTCAACAACGTCGCAAAACTCTTTAAAAGACGATTCTACATCCAGTGCCAAGTGTAGAGGGAAATCGCGTACAACCTTCTGTGCATATTCTCGCCAAATAATTTCACCGCTGCGGTCGGCGGAAAAATTATATCTTTGAATTGGAAGTTTTTTGTATGCAGACAAGACTTCACGAAGGTACTCTGGGTTCGAGCGGAAGAGAGTTCGAAATTGTGCTTTGCCGTACTTCTTAAGGTCTTGCCGCCATTGGTTGCCGAGAAGCTGATTCAATTTATTACGAAGGTCCTCATTTGCTGCATACACATCGACTATATCAAAGCCATCTTCCGCCACCGGGAGATCCCTAAGAATTTCCCTCGGGGCAAGAAGAATGGGTGACGACTTTCGAAATGGGTGTGCAGGGATCGCATACTTTGATGAATCAATTGACCACGTTGCGCAAATTCCATTGAATTTCGCAATTCTGAAGACTCGCTGAGTAAAGTCCGCGAACCGACGGATTAGAACGTTGCAGGTCATATCACTGATGCGATCAGCTCCGACGCCGTCCTGAAATAGGCCGAGCAGCTCGAACAGTTCGGGGTCACTGATGCCGGAGTCATAAATTTCTTTTAGAGTCGAAATGAGTTGATCCGAGGAATTCCGGCCAATGCCACTCCCAAAAGTGGATTCATTCGAGTATCCTAACCCGAAAGCACCGATCTCCCTAAACTGAAGGCGCTTCTTTGCTGTTTTCCATGCGAGATCATCTCTGTGTTTTGACGCTCCAATTAGTTTCAAATTTTTTGAAAAATATTTGAGAAGCTCGTCGTGAGCGCCCTTGAATTCAGGAGTTTTACATTTTTGGAGTAAAAATGGATCAACAAAAAGTTTAGTATCCCAGTCCACAAGCGAGTCAAACGCATCGGTTTTCTTAAATTCGACTTCGTCTAATTTGAAATAATCGGTAACTGAGGTCGGCAAGTTATTAGCTCCAAAAAGTCAGCCGGATTAGAAGTCTTCCAGGGTTCTTATTGTTTCGAAACATCGCGAACCGGTCAAGGGCAGTCAGCACTTGATCTGATTACAGGTAAATAAAAACTGTTAGAACCTGGACTTTGGGAGTTCCACGCCTGACCACTCAACGGTGGTAACTTACAAAAAGACGCGAATACAGAGGACCGTACTCACTCAGAAAATCCCCTAGTACATCCATATGATACAAATTGCGTTGTCGAAAAGACAACAACGGTGGTTTCTTCTGGGCCGGCCGCTTACCGCGACGGACTGGAACATTAAGTAGCCAGTAATGACTACATTTGTTTCTTAAAAGGTTTAGTTCTTCTAGTTGTGATTTAACTTTAGGGCTGATCAATTTTAGGGCTGCAGCAAGGTTCAGCTTCATATCAAACCCGATACTTCTTGCACCATATAGAAGATTGCGAGCGGCACGCCCGGCGCCGTTCTTTGCCGTAACTTTTCTTTTGTCTGGTCGGATGCCCAATAACCGACAGGCCAACCATGAAGTCAAAAGGTCCTCAATTGAAGTGTGCAACTGTAAGACCGCGCAACGGACCATGTCATCGCGTTTTCTTTCGAGCATCCCAGCGTATAAAAATCTGTCGGTTGATTTAGAGTCGCCGTAGAATAGGGCGTCTATACGATTGATTTCGGCAGAAAGACGGCGAATATTCCGTTCAATAGATTGTAGATTGTGTCGTTCCATTATAATTTCGGCTGATTAACCCTAAGCCATTAGGATGCGTTCTTGTTCAAATTGTCTAGAATATACAGTTCGGGATCGAGAGACGTATTCTCCTGATCTCGAAACTCTCGGACAATCCTGTTGAGGGCAAATCGATTCATGAACCCCTTGTCGCATAACTCTGTGAAGTCATCCTTTGTAATTCCAGTCATTACTTCGAAAAATTCAGGCGACTTGGTGTGAATGACATCGTCAATATTGTACTCGCGCTCGTAGGTCATATAAATGAAGTCGGCCATGCAAATTGCAAGACGTTTGATCTGCGTGGCATACCATTTCTTTCTAGATTGACGTTCTTTGTCTTCTTCGTTCTCAACGAAATCCTCGAGAATATCTTCTTTGTCCTCAGGGGAAATATCGGGATCATTTTTGATTTGCTCCAATTTATCGGCGTCAATCCCGATCTGAACGAGCTCCTTGATATCTAGAGCTCCAACTTCTTGAGTACGGTATCCTTTAACCTTCTTCAATATCTCGAATAGATGCGGATGCTCTTCGAGCAATTTTAATGAACCGAAATTAACAAGTACGTTTGAGGTAATCCGACGCGCGAGTGAAAGTCGCGAGCCTTCGTGATTTAGCACTTCGAAAATTTCCTTAGCGGTGGTCTGAAGGCCGGTCAGACTGCCTTCAATAAAACGCTTTATGTCTAGGAAGTCGCATAAGCCAGATACAGTAATTTCGAGGTTATCCTTATTATGATTAGCTTTTTGCTCGTAACTTTCTTGTTGGTCAATTTGATCCGCGATATTGCTCGCGCACTCATAAACGATCCGTAAACAACGGGTTATGGCAAAGTCGAATACCCAGGCCTTTGGTTTTAAGACTTTATTTGCCTTACCGTCGTACCAGGCTGACTGTACGCGGAAAATCGCTTGAAAGTAAGACTCAGCGGATTTTACATCGTTTAATATCAGGATGCTGTCCCACTCTTTGATGGTCACTCCGGTTAGAAATCGGCCGCAAGTCAAAGTGATCGTGCCGAGCTTTCGAGGGTGTTCGCTTACGGATGCGATCTTACTTTCGATAGCCGATTTCTCTCTGGCGATGATCTTTTCATCGATTTCATCTGCCGATCCGCTGCCAGAGGCGTTAATTAATTCGAATTTAGAAAAATAGGGGTGTGCTTTTAATTTTTTAATGAGCGCGGATATTGAATCTACCCGACTTAGCCACCAAACAGTGTGTCTGGTTGCTGGGACACCGAGCTGAGAGCCTAACTTGCCAAAGACACTGATAGCTCTCGCTCCGTGATCTGACCTCGTAAGACCGTCTAAAAAATGATTTACAGCATCTTCGTGAACAAATGTTTCATCATTGGTTTCAAAAAGTGTATTCAGCGAAAAATCAACATCATCGGACTCAAATGTATCCATCTGTTGATGAATATCGGCTTCCGTTATTTCGATGGTCGATATATGCAAATCAGGCATCTGCCGATAGACAATCGGACTGATATTAGATGGATCGTTTTTGATCTCGTTTTGTTTGTTCTTCTGCTCATCTAGGTAACTATAGGTAAAGACTTGTTGAGTGCAAAAGTCGTCTTGTTCGATAATTCGAAATGGAGTACCCGAAAGGTCAAGACGCTTTTTGAACTTGAGACTATTCAAAATGTGTTCGGCCCTCGCGGTTCGGCTTCCATAATGTACCTCATCAAAGATAACCAAATCCCATTCTACCTGTGGGATAATTTGGAGCCGATCTTTGGTATTACCCTCATTGTCGATGGCCAAATCCTGAAGTGAAACGCAAAGAACTAGAGGGCCATCGCACCGGGGCGGGGTTCCGTCTTCGCTAAGATGTGGATCGTTAGGGCGTTCAGCTTTTCTTTTTGCCCGAACACCAGTCCAATCTTTGAATGCAACTTGTTCATTTACCGCGTCTATCCATTCGCCGATCACGTCTGGCTTATAGGTAACGATCAGTATGCTTCTTGCAGCAAGCGCCTTAGCTAGATGGATACTGGTGAAACATTTCCCAAAACGCATTTTAGCGTTGAGAAGAAATCGGTTTGGATGAGTGGCCGATCTATAGATATCCTTGGCGTAGCCGTTGAGAAACCATTTCTTCGCCTTCTCGATAGCCTCGGCTTGTTCAGTTCTGAGTTTGTAATTCAATGTGCGAGATGTACCATTGACGATTTGATTGTAGGCCCGGCGAACATCATCGAAACCTGCATGGAACCACTCTTGTCCAGGGCCATCTTCGACTTTCCGAAATCCATTTCGAACGAGCTGGGCATGAACTTGATGGTCACGCACTCCGTCAGGAAGTTCTCCTACTAGAATATATTCTGGATTTTCGGGATTAGATGTACCGAATTGCTCGTGAATACGCTGGACGTAGCGTTCTGCCAAACTATCGCCAACCTTAACGAGGCCTCTCGCCTTATAAGTTTCAGTTGTATAAGCGTAGAGAACCCGTTTTTCCATCAGGACCATTCCTCAAGTTTTTTGGCAATATGATCTTGTTCCTCTTTGGTTATCTTAAACATCTTGTAAAGCTGTTCATCAGTCCATGGTCTCGAAACATCTATTAACGGAATCCAATCCCATTGCATTTTGTAAATATCTTGAGTGACTTTTCTGAGCCCTAGAAAATAACGAGCAAAATTTGTTGCTAAATAATCTCTAAAGTTTTCGGCTTCAGATTTCTTTTTAAATGAGCCAACAATGTTGTAAGTCTCAGTGGTTATATATCCCTTCGGAACGATAAAAAACTGATTTGGGGGTAACGTTACACGACGGGAGCCCAAAGAATAACCCTTAGGTACGGCAACCTTCCATTCTCCAATTTTATCCAAGTTCTTTGGAATGTCATTTATATCAGCATTCATTATCTTTCTGCGTTTGGAGAAACACGGAACGGCATTCTTGTGGCCGTCTGGAAGAGGCTCTTTTCTTTCGAAATAAAATGTTCGAATCGCCCATGGTCTAACAGTCCAAGCAATTTTAGAAACAAAATTTCCTTCCCAAATCTTCTTTACCTTAGCAATGAGATCATAGCCACGAGGATCATCGAGTATAATGTCAAATCGACCCAAGTTCACCATTGTAGAACTTCCGTCCATTATGAACTCGGTTTCGCCGTTATAGTCTGATTTGTAGTGAAAGAAACAAACTCCACCCTGAACATCAACTGTTGGAAACACCGACTTTGAATTCAAGAAGTGGTGGAGAGTTTTAATTGTCTTCGACTTGAGAATTCTCTCTCTGAAGCTCTTGGCCCCTTTACCTGTTGTGAACCACCGCGATGGAATAACGAGCACAAACTCGTTTATATCTCGTGAATCCATGAGCGCTTCGGCAAACAAATTATAAACTGACCTTGCGCTGCCTCCATGGCCACCGTCGTTTTCCTGATATGGCGGGTTTCCAACTGCGATGATCTTTTTCTTCCTCGTGGTAGTTTTAATGTAATCAACCATTGATTTAAACTCCTTTTCAAATCTTTCTCGATCAAGTTTACCGTCGATTTCAGACAAATATTGTCCATCTCGAATAATATGCGTGTACTTTTCATTGTGCGAATTTGTATTCCCCAAAAACGTTCTGAGGCTTAACCGGTGATGTCGTTCATCTGGGGCCAATGCGAAATACCGATTTGACTCATAGAGGTCTTCCTGGACCTGGGCCACGTCGAGCAACGTTTTTTTTCCTTGTGATTTTGCCCAACATCTTGCAAACGCGCAGGCAAGTAATATTTCCCCAGCCTTGCAAAATGGGTCAAAAAATACGATTTCATCATTCTTCAGATTGTCTTCACCAAGAAGCATTACCAACTCAAGCGCCTTTTTCATAAGCATGATCGGCTGATCACGGCCAATCACGTTGCCGAGAATGTCAACTACGTGTGTGCTTGTCTTAAGGGTAAAGGATGAACCCATCACTAAACCCCTACGACGAAATCTTTTGCCGTCCGAGGTGCGGTTTTAGCATTTGGTTTCTCAATCTTCATTAAATAGGAGGCGAAATCAAAATCAGCAGAGCTCTTAGTTCGTCCCTGGAGTATGTTTTTTAAAAAACGTATTGCCCGTTCGTAAATGAGCACGCGTGAGTTCTCATTTTGGCAGCTTTCAAAGTAATTTACCCAACTCAAATCAAAATCAAGTGGTTGATGCCCATTTTGATTAAACCACTTGGTGCCGGCTCTAGTTTGTCGCGCATTTGCTTGAGCCTTGTCGATATCGCTTAGTGCAGACAAAGCTTCATTTACGGAAATGTGCCAGTTGATAGCGCAAAGAAGGTGGGCAACAAAGTCTTGGCGACTCTTTATGATTAAATATTCACTATCCGTTTGTAGCTTCTCCTTTAGAAAATCAAAGGTAGCTGCAAGTATACGCGCTCGACATTGACTAATGTTCTTGGGATCAATATCAATCGCCCAAAGGGTATTAATGGCATTAGCTACGGCGTAATATGCCGCGTTTCGTATCCTCTTATCGATACATTTTTTATAAATAGCTTCAATTCGCTTCTTATAGATCGGTAGAACAATATTGCCATGACCGCAGCTCAATTCGAAGAATGCTGTATCCTCGTCGGCCCATACGCCGCGCTTATCTTTGGCAAGTAACGCAAGCATGTCTTCAACGTAAGATTCGGGAGTGAACACTTCTCCCAGGTCCCTGATTCGCGCTCTACTACGATGAAATAGGGCCTCAATGTTGATTGCTTCGCTCATGCGACTCCCCTCGATGAACATTGGTAGCTATTTTCACATCGGAATAACCAAGATTTATTTTTAACGAAACAGTGAAGATCAGAGCATAATAGGCTTTCAAAGCTGCCCGATGGTCTTAGGACAAAGCGAATTGCTTGCCAGACGTTTGACAGGCTCGAAATCTTTCTTGCGAGAGAAAGATTCGACGAGTTGCGGCGATGCTGTGACTTTGCTCTATGGGCAAATTCAGCTTGAGGTAATACACTAAGTGCGTGTCTAAGTATTATCGCTCACAACGCACTCGCAATATCTTCGACCTTGCTGCTAGTGAGCCATTTAAGCTCAGTCGTAGCAAGATTGACCTGTTTCTCAATTGCCCTCGATGCTTTTACTTAGATCGACGGCTCGGAATTGGCCAACCACCTGGATATCCGTTCAACCTAAATTCTGCAGTTGATGCACTTCTAAAAAAAGAATTTGATTTTTACCGGTCGCAACGGAAGGCGCACCCATTGATGGAAACCCATGGTATTGATGCGATTCCGTTCTCGCACGAGAAGCTCGAAGAGTGGCGAGATTCACTTCGGCGCGGAGTTCAATTTCTGCATCCTGCCACGAATCTTCTAATTACAGGCGGGGTCGATGACTTGTGGGTTGATCGAACCGGAAACCTCATAATTGTCGATTACAAAGCAACTTCAAAAGATGGCCCTGTATCTATCGATGCCGATTGGCAGATCGGCTACAAGCGGCAGATGTCACTATACGCCTGGCTGTTTAAAATGAACGGATTCAGTGTGAGCGATATAGGTTATTTTGTTTACTGTAACGGAAATAGAGAGCGCGATCGCTTTGACAAGCGACTGGAATTCGAAATTACTATTTTGCCGTATCAAATCGATGACTCGTGGGTCGACAAAGCAATCCATGATTCCTTCGCCTGCCTGAGCGCTAGTACGATTCCGGATTTCTCTGACGACTGCGATTATTGTCAGTTTGCACGTGCCGTTGCCGCGGTCCAAAAATAGTTTTAATTAGCTAGTACCAACCAAGATTTACCGAGTAATATTGTCTCGAAAATCAGTTTAAATGTCTTAACTTGCCAGCTCTGCTGAATCCGTACTAATCGACAAGCAACAAAAGGCCCGAGCGTGAAACCTGGGTTTAAGATTTTGCTAGTTGAAGACATACTGTCCTTTCGGCGGGCAGTAACAAGCTTGCTTTTTGCCAACAACCAGATTGATGAGGCCGAGAGTCTTGGGGCTGCTAAACAGTTACTTCAACAGAAAACGTTTGACGTCGTGCTACTCGACAAAAGCTTGCCTGATGGTGACGGCATTAGTTTAATTTCACCAATCAAAGATGCAAATCCAAACTGTGTCGTCATTATGCTGACAAGCGATGCCGACGTTGAATCGATCAGAGGCGCCATTGTTCGCGGTGCCGACGACTACGTCATTAAATCTGCGACAGTTGTGCCTGATTTGCTAGTTCGAATTCCCATTGCGATTTCGAAAGCAGCGGCAACGCGCCAACTTAAGAATCTCGAGGAGCAGGTTAAAAGCGCATTCAAATATGAAATTGTTGGACCGAGTCCACAAAATGAGACGCTTCGAGAAACCATATTGAGCCTTAAAGGTTCTGCAGCGCCGGTTTTGATCTCGGGTGAATCTGGAACAGGCAAGGAGTTGGTTGCGAGGCGTCTTAACGCCATCGAAGAGGACAGCCGTCGGCCATATGTTGCTGTGAACTGCGGTGCAATCCCCGAGAATTTGATCGAGAGCGAACTCTTCGGTCATAAGAAGGGTGCGTTTACCGGGGCAATTGCCGATCAAATCGGTAAATTTGAATTGGCAAACGGCGGTGATCTTTTTCTTGATGAAATTGGCGAAATGCCAATGTCAGCCCAGGTGCGTCTGTTACGCGTTCTTCAAGAAAATGAATTTATTCGTGTGGGTGATACACGAACTATAAAAACTAACTGCCGAATTATTGCTGCGACAAACAAAAAACTCGAGGAACTCATCAAAAAAGGGCGCTTTCGCGAAGATTTGTTTTATCGCTTAAACGTCATTCAGATTGCAACTACACCCCTGCGTGATCGAATGGTTGACGTTCCTGATCTTGCGAAATTCTTTACCCTTCAAATTGGGGGAGCAAATTGCAAAATTACAAATTCGGCGATTTCGGCACTTATGAACTATAACTGGCCGGGCAACATCCGCGAACTCAGAAATACCATCGAGCGAGCTGTGATTTCGGCAAAACGACGAAATTCAAATGAACTTATTTTCGAAGACATCAATTTTGGCGCTCCGGTGACCGACGTACGCTATAGGCTTCGAAAGATTGAAGCAAGTCTGCCATCTGAGTTATCGGATTTATCAGCCGATCAGTACGCTGAGTTTTTAGAAACGGCCCATCGCGAATACTTAAGGGCGGCACTCGAGGCAACAAACGGGAGTGCGCCAAAAGCTGCTGAACGGCTTGGTTTATCACGCACAACTTTATTTCGACGAATGACAGAGCTCGGCCTTCAAGTTCGAAACGGTAGAATCTACGACTCGTCTAAACCAGATGAGTCGAATGATGTTGACAGTAGGAGCGCCACGACGTGAAACAAATGCTCGTTGCTTTCTTGATGCTATCTATAGCGTCACAATCATGGGGAGGACAAAAAATGACGGCGAATGAAGTTATTAAAGCACTAGATCTAAAACCTCTGCCAGAAGAAGGCGGGTACTATCGCGAAACTTATAGGAGTGAAAAAATCAAGGCGCCAGCGACAGTTGTTGGGATACCGTCGAATGAGCAACGAGCGATCAGCACGGCCATTTACTATCTAGTCATCCCTGAGAGTTTTTCAGCACTTCATAGGATCAAAAGCGACGAGGTGTTTCATTTCTACGGTGGTGATCCAGTTGAAATGGTTCAAATCGATAGAGATGGCAAAATAAGCCGGTATACATTGGGTTCAGACGTTCTGGCCGGCCAGCATCCGCAAGTAGTGGTGAAACGAAATACCTGGCAAGGTCTAAAACTTCAGTCAGGCGGAAAGTGGGCTCTCATGGGCACAACAGTTTCACCGGGTTTTGAGTTCGCCGATTTTGAAGTCGGAAGTCGCGAAGAATTAAAAAAGCAATATCCGCAACATTGCGATGACATCTTGCGATTTACCCGAGAGGCGGATGAAAAGGCGCATTGATGACATTTTCAAAAAAGGTTTTTGTTGCAGTCTTGCTAACAACCTTGATTGTCGGGTCGGCGCTTATATTTGTAACTTATCGATATGTAAAACAGCAGACTGGTGAAAGCTTTGTTTCGCGCTATCTGGTAATGTCACATGTCCTCGGCGACACCCTCGCACGACTTGATAAAAATACCGAATCTCTCATGCTCGATGCCGCGCAGGTGGTTCAGGCACAGATTGCGAAGAATGGGGTTCCTTCTGAGGCGAGGCTAGCCACACTTCGGACCAAACTCGATGTAACACATTTATTCATAATCAATCGAGCCGGAAAATTCATTCGATCAACCAACCATGACGTGAATCGGATCCCAAATGTATTTTCGTTTTGCAGCAAATATCGTCAATTGTTGACCGGTGCGCAGGCCAGTATGGCGACGCCGATCCTTCATCCAAATCCTGAGCCAAAGCCTTTCAAGTTTCTGCTTATGCCGAGTCTAGACCGAAAGTATTTGATCGAGGTTGGCGTCCGTGTCGACTTTATTGCAAGCACGTTGGTTAAAGCGTTGCGAGCCGATCCAAACATTACCTCGATGTCGCTTTACAATCCGAAAGGTATGTCGTTTGGTAATTTCGACGGGACGACTTATAGCTTCAATGGCAAGACAGTGTCGCTCCCAGGTGAGGTCCCAACGATAGTAAACGGTGCAAATAATTTTCGAATATTCACCAAAGTGGCATCGAGCCATCCGTCATGTTGCCAGTGCGACGTTGCGAAAGCATCAGTCGGTGGCAAATATTATTACGTTTTGGAGTCAGTTATATCGAAAGCTCCGCTGAAAGCGGTACTCGCGAAGACCAAGATTATGTTTGGAATATTCGGCATTGCCGTTGTTCTCATTGCTTTGATTTTCGGCGCATTTGTTGTGCGACGTCTTGTGAATAATATCGAAATCGCGGCTGCTCGCGTGAGAGGGCTAAAAAGCGAGCCCGACCTTAAAGGCAGAATCGGATTAACTGGCGAGGACGAAGTCGCGTTCTTGACTGGCGAATTTGATCACTTGCTGGATAATCTAGAGGAGACGCAATCGAAAATTGTCGAAGCAGAAAAAGTAAATGCTAAAGTCGAACTTGCGACTCAAGTCGCGCATAATATTAAATCGCCAGCATTTGCTATCGAAATGTTGATGCCGTTCATGAAGGATTTACCTGAGAATATTAAACGGGTCTTACATGTTTCGGTTGAAGACATCGTGGCGATGGTCGATCAACTCAAAAAGCATGCGGAATCGATGTCGGATTCTTCGATTGTTGATTCGACTGCCGTATTTTTGCCAGTGTTTATCAATGACCTTGTGATGCAAAAACAATTTGAATTCATGAAGCGCGGTAGCGTCAAAGTCCACTTTGTATCTCACTGCGACGACAAAAAGGCGTTCGTAAGAGCGAATGGCGGAGAACTAAAAGCAATCATTTCAAATTTGATTAACAATGCTGCGGACTCTTACGGAAATCAGCCCGGAGATATTTTCGTTGATCTTGAGACGACTGTTAGCAAATGTCTTATCTCGGTCACAGATCGAGGTGCGGGCATTCCAGAAGAGTATTTAAAGGAGATTGGGGCAAAGCGGATTACATTTAAGGGGGGTAATGAACGGGGCATTGGTCTCACTCACGCATTTAAAACTGTTGAATCATGGGGCGGCAAAATTGCGATTGAGTCGAAACTCGGCAAAGGCACAACTGTGAAAATGTCACTTGCAAAATTTGTAAAAGTAAAAGACTTAGCTCGCCGAAAATACAGAGATTTTGGGATAGGGTAATCATTTTTCGAGAAATATGGGCTTAGTCAAAGCTTAGGACAAACAATAAGCAAAGGCATCTTCGCAGTCTATTTGAATAGTCTCGGTTAGTTTAGACCAAGCCACCATTCCTATGTCGGCTGCGCCAAGTGCCATTAATGGTATGTTACCGTGAAAGGAGGAGACAATGACCTTTGTCGCGCCTTTAAATGCTATAATCGAGGCGTTATTTCGAAAACCTTCTTCATCGGTAATGAATTTATGGACATTAAAGGCAGAATCTATTGCGGAGACACCAGCCGCAATTCCATCGCCAACGTTCATGCTACCCCACTTCTGAGCTATCGAGGTTTTGATCACTCCCTTTCGCACAGCCGTTTCAGTTCCCGGAATAGGGACGCCATTTTTGGATAGATAGTCCTTAGCAATTTCTTTTCCGAATTGAATGCCGTGTTTGCTCCACATTTTAAAATCTGCGATCGAATGGCCGCCAAATAGCCGATGATAACCTCCATGCTTTAGAACTCCACCGTGCATTGTGTCCATTATTTTGCTGACAGTATTTGGTTTGAATCGTATGCAACTTGTAAGGTCGGTTATACGTTCGAAAGCGGCTGATGAGCAGCCCGGAATGTGATAAAGATTTTCTTTAATTGCAGTTAGCATGGTTTGTGTATCTATAGGTTAAACATTAATAATGTCAACTTACCTAAGACTTCTGGTACGTCTCTTAGGCAAAACTTGTCGCCTGTTCTGAGGCCTTGAAGCCTAAAAACTAATTTTAGCACAATCGCAGCGACAAAAATTGTCACAAAAATTACCTTGCTTGTGCGCCTAGTGAGTCATTCGTCAAAAAGGCCGAATTCGTGCTATAAATTAAGCATGAAAATTAACGGCTACAGTGAAAAAGTTGATAAAGCGATTCAGTTTGCTACTGCGGCACATGAAGGGCAGTTCCGTTATGATGGCGTGACGCCATATATTGTGCATCCCATAGACGTCGCAGAAATTGTTTATGCTGCTGGCGGTGATGAATCACAAATTTGTGCCGCGCTCTTGCATGACGTCGTTGAAGACTGTGAAGTTGAACTTGCAACAATTGAAAAGGAATTTGGTAAAGATGTAGCTGCGTTAGTAGATGACCTAACGAATAGAGCCACTCTTGATATGGGTAATCGAGCGACTAGAAAACAATTTGAGAATGCGAGAATAGCAAAGACGTCGGCCAGAGCGAAGATGGTAAAGCTGGCGGATATAATGTCGAACGCCCGAACGATTAATGAAGCTAAGCCAAAGTTTGCCAAATTGTTTCTGTCGGAATGCTTGGTTAGGCTTGAACTTCTAAAGGAAGGCGGACAGCTTTACGAAACCGCTGTCATTATCGTTAAGACGGCTATGGCCGAATCGGAAGAATAGGATGGGCATACCTTGTGGCCCTATCACGCTACGGTGAACGCCAATGAAATGTTCTTCAAAAGTGGACAAAGCTGTTTTTCCGAAAGTTAGACATTGGAAGTCCCTCTTTCAGCACTTGGTCACATACCCGGCTGTAAAAGCATTTGTGGTCGCACTTTTCGTATCCACATTGAGCCTTGCAAGGAAATGGCTCACAAACTTGGATACAATTGAGATTTTTGTAGGAACCCTGATGATAGCTTGGGGTCACTACATCTTTTCGTATTCGTTAAAAAGCAAGCGTTACCATTTTTATGAAGAGGGGCAATTCAATATCATTCATAGTCAAAATGTCCGTTTGATTAGAATAAGTGATGGGAAAGAACCATTTGGCCACCGATTGGAGTTCCAGGTCGACTTCTATGATGAAATGGCATCAGTGCCTACTTTCCGAGTCACAAATGTGCAGGCTCAACAAGGGGTAGCCGTTAGCAACGTAAATTACCATCTAACTGACCGTAAAAGAGCAACATTTGAAATTGAAGTGGATTTGAGCCCTTTCATGCAAAGGCCCGAAATGTCAGTTGCTATTATCGATTACGTCGCTGATGCAACTGATTCGACGGTCCCAGGTTGGTTTAAATGGATATACAAGAGGTTTCCCGGTAAGCACTAGTCCGCCGGGGTCGAAATTCTTACTGTTTTGATTTCAGTATTTCACGAACTATTTCAGAGGCAATTGCATCTGATGCGGGGCACTTTCTATCGAAACATTTCTTCCAGACCCGATCGATTTCTTTGGCTAGCCGCCTGGAGTCTTTAGCCAAAACATCCCAGTTATTAACCACGAAGGCCGAAATAGGCTCGGCCTCCATATCGTATTCGTCTTTGGGCGCACCGCCAGGTCGTCCAGGGTCAAGTGATTCGGGATCGACGTAGTTCAAAACTCGTCTTACCGCCCTAAATACCAACCGATAATGGTTAAGATGTTCATTCGTTTTCATGTTTGCGGGTAATTAATAACAGCTGGACGGCCCTCGTCGCAAGCGGACGTCATTGAAACCTCTTTGCCTCTTTTGGCCACAGAACAATGGGCTGCCAGTTCACGTTTAATATCTCTAGTTCGTCGCGTAAGAGGCGTTTTTGGCAGGCATGTGTATGGCCGTTGAAAAAATCGGAAAACCTCACGCCGAATTGAATCGCGTAGGCCGCAATAACCAGTCCAAGTAATAGCTTAATCATAAAAACTCCTTTAATGAGGGCCCATGCCCTCAAGGTTAAAATTCTATTGCTCAGCCGTGGCCACCGACAAACACATCGCCGGAGCCCCGGCCGAGAGCGTCTTTAAATTCGAATTTAGGCTGTGGGATTTGCTACTAAGATTGACCGTTTGGCCATGCTACCAACGTGCTACCAAATGCTACCAAACTTCGAAATGAACCGAAATTCTATGAAATACTATCTGTCTTTCGCTTTTCGCTGTGATTCTAACTAACTACTAGTTTCGATTTGAGGTTTTTCTGGGCATTGAAAACTGAGAAGGAAAATTGGATGGGGTAGGAGGACTCGAACCTCCGAATGTCAGAATCAAAATCTGATGCCTTACCAGCTTGGCGATACCCCAACCGTCACGCTCCCTGATCGAGAGCGCGAATCATCATTTTTAGATTTCTTGTGGTGGCCTGTCAACACTGGCGGATTCGGTAAAACCTCAATCAGTCCACATCATGGTCGCCGGCCCCGACGGTTTTGAGCGCCGAAAGGCTATCGCCCATCGATTTGATCGCGTTTTCATAGGCCTCAAACACGGCCCGCTCGATCATTTCGCGGGTTTCTTGATTAAGCGGGTGAGCGACATCCTTGAACTGACCGTCTTTGCGCTTTTTCGATGGCATGGCGACAAATAGCCCGTTATTGCCGCGGATCACTTTTAGATCGCGCACGACAAAACAGTTGTCTATGGTAATGGAAACGTAGGCTTTTAGGCGGTCTTCATTGACCGGAAAGACGTTGACTTCGGTGATTTGCATTGCAGTACCCCTTGTTGCCGACTACTTAATATTGTATCGGCACTTTGGTCGGTAAACTGAATTTTTTTCGATGTGTTTCAGAATGAGACGTCGGAGGTCGCTAAATGCCAAATGACACGAACGCGAAGACGGCCGCCGTCACAAAGCAAGATCCATACATTGCCAAAATGGTGATTTGGGTCATCATGATTTCGGCGCTTTTTACCTATCTTATTATCGCCTACGTCGCGGCGTATGCCCCCGACCACCACAAAACGATTACGGGCCCGTTGATTCCGCTACGTGAAATTTTAATGGCGTTAATGGTGACTTCATTTTTTTTGGGAGTGGCTCTGCCTAAAATATTGCCTCAGCTCGCAAAAATGACGAGCGACCCGCATGGGTACGCCCTGTTTATTCTGCGGCTGCTGTTCTACTTTGCGGCCGCGCTATTTGGTTTTTTGTTCACGATGCTGTCGTTTCAGATCGTGTACACTTTGATCGGATGGGCGCTTGGGTTTCTCGGCATGATGCGACTCATGCCTCGCCGCTCATCCCGGGCTTAAGAATATCATCATCGGGTAGCCGCCTCGCAAGATGCGGAGCGTGTTGATTCGACCCTTCTTCAGAAGGCGAATCACATCCGCCGCCGAACTCACGTGCGTGCGATTGACATCGACAATCATGTCGCCGGCCGATAGCTGCCCGCGGCTAGCCGGGCTGCCCGGTGTGATGGCCACAACGATCGGGTACCGTTTGCTCATGCTAGGTAGGCCGTACTTGTTGGCTAGAGCAGATGAAAAATTCGCGACAGTGAAACCTAAATTGTACGGCGCGTGTTGGCCGCGCGCTTCGCGAAGCGCACCCTCGGCGTGATGACTTTGAGTCGGATTGTCTTCGAGCGTGACTCGCAAAGTTTGCTTTCGGCCGTTTCGAATGATTTGAACCGGGTAAGTCTGCCCGATGTTTGAATCTTCGATGTACTGTTGAAGCGTAGACCCATCCGTAACGTCTTTACCGTCGAACTGAGTGACAAAGTCATAATTCTTAAAGCCCGCCTTTTGCGCCGGCGACCCGGGGAGCACGCCCACAATCAGCGCTCCCTGCGTACTGTTTAACCCGAGCTGTTGAGCTTCTCCTGGGCTTAACTGTTGCGGGTAAATATTCACGCCAAGAAATGCATGCCGAATTGTCTTACCTTGCTCGAGCGCGGCAATAATCGGTTTGGCGGCATCGATCGGGATGGCAAAACCGATCGCTCCACCCGGGGCGTCGGCGGCAATAGCTGAGTTCACGCCGATCACTTCGCCGCGCGTGTTTACAAGCGGGCCGCCAGAGTTGCCGGGGTTGATCGTCGCATCGGTTTGCAGAAATGGAAAACGGTTGAGATCTTCGATGTGGCGGCCGATCGCCGAGATGATCCCTTTGGTGACTGTGTGACCAAGGCCGAGCGGGTTACCGAACGCTGCCACCCAGTCACCGACCTGAAGTTTCGAACTCTGGCCCAAGACGACTGCGGGCAATGGATGACCCACATGAATTTTAATAAGCGCGAGATCCGAACGTTGATCGCGTCCAATGAGTTTCGCGGTGTAGAGCGTTTTGTCTGTTTCAGCTAATTGTACTTTTATAATAGTGGCACCTTGCACGACGTGGTTATTCGTCAAAATCAGACCATCGGGGCGGATGATGAAACCAGTACCGAGCGAAACCGTCGGTTGAGCCTGCACAAACGGCTGCGGCAGCATATCTTGAAACATTTGAAAAAACGGATCGTTATACGGTAACGGATTTTGCTGAAAACGCTGCCGTTTCGGCATGTACGAAGACGAAATATTGACTACCGACGGGTTGATCACGCGGCCCAGTTCGACAAATAAATTCTCGGGGAGCGGGTCGCCAAGGTGCAGATGCGGAGCATCTTCGGCAGCTAGTTTATGGACGGTGAAGAGCGAAGTGGCTAACGCCCCGGCCAGGGCAAAAATAAGAGCGACAAGAACAAGCGTCAGCCCCTGCCGTGCGCGCGAACTATTTGGCTTGGACGAATTTGAGTTGGAGGTCTTGAATAATCGCATCGATGTAATTCCTTTCGGACTCTGACAAGTTGTTACGAGTTTTATCTCGTAGCATGATCAGAAGATCAATACTGTATTGCGCAAGATCCAGATTTTTTTCGAACTGATTGGTTTGCGGATTTTTTTCGATGCCGAGACTGACGATCGCGGATGAAGCAATCGAAATCACAAGCGTTGAAAATGTGGCTTCGAGTTTTTGCGGTTGGTCCATGATGACACCCCCGAATGCTGATTATTGAATGCACGGCCATATCGATCAATAAGGAACGGCCTTATCGATCAATAGGGCAGAGTGACGGAGTCGTCAACGAAAAGTCATGCGGGCGAATTTGCGCCAGAGCCTGTCGAACAGCGCAATGCGCGCGGAACACCGCTTCTTCAAACGTCGGCGCACCGATATCGGGGCTGCCGAAATAGACATGCCCGAACGGGCGGCGCAAAAACCGCGCATCGTCGAGAAAGTGGCCGGGCCCCACAATCAAAACGCTCGCCGGCGAGCGCGATGCGTGCACAGATTGCAAACGAATTGCGGGGGAGGTGATGCCCTGAGATATATCCGAATTCAAACTGTAAAACAGGCCTTGAAAAGTTTGTGTCCAATCAATAACGGCTTTATCCGCAAGCTTAGCCACGGTCGCCTCGTCAAGCTCCGTGCCGCCGTTCAGGTGAGGGTCCATGTCGATCGGGAGCGGTTCGACAAGCGTCACAACTTCCGTCGAATTTCTCAGACTTGGCAAATCAAAAAAATTCGGTAGGAAAAAGCTGACCGGCAATGGTGCGGCGGTGTTGGCACTTGCCGGTTGTGGCGATTGCCACCAGGTCTGGTAACTGGCGATAAACGGTCGACCGTTCAAAATAATTTGGTAGCGCATGACGGGGGCGTAAGTCAGCGCGCGCATCAACCGAATTTGTTTGCGCGTGGCTGAATCTCTAGCGAGGGCGAAGTCGGCGATCTCGTCGGGGGCGACATTTAATTTTGAAGTCCAAACTATGGCCGAAGCCTCGGCGACTCGCGGGGTGCCTCGCACTGTGTATTCGACCTTCACGAGGCCGCCGGGTTCGTTGGTGATTTTGGTTACATGGGCCGGGCTTTTTGCGGTGACATAGGGGCTTTCTGAGAGGTGTTCGCGCAGGCGTCGCAAATGATCTGTAATGTGGGGAAGTGGTTGGCGAACTCCCGTCGAATCGAGCATGAGTCGTGCCAGGTACAATGCCGATAGATTTCGACAGTCGGTACCCGCGCGAGCCCGGCACACGAGATTCATGTACGTGAGCACGGGTTTCATATTCATGTCGGCTGCCATCGAGACGAAATTTTCATTATGAAACCGCCGATACACCGCGCGCGAGTCGGCATCGTCGCGGGTTCGCAAATAGTCGGGCATGTTTTGAATCCACGTCACGGCATCGGTTTGGTCGAGCTCCATTTTATAATGGCGATGATCGCTGTTTTCGAGCGGCAGATTACCGACCATGCGGTTACTGAACTCGTTTTTGAGTTCTTGCTTGAAGACGGCGAAGCCGGCGGGCAATTTCTTGAGAGTGTCGTCATTCCACAAGTGATTGTAAAAGACGCCTTTTAGATAGTACGCATCGAAGCTATCGACGATCGGGGCGACCACGGCGCCGGGTGCGCGACCGACTGGAGCGCGGCCGGCTGTCGTGCCGCTACTTGCAATGCCCCCGTCTGCCGGCAAGGTCGTTTCATGAAACAGTGTTTTGTAGACATCCGAGATCTCTTGGTTGTGGCCGAGAAGAGCCGCAGGTTTATCAATGACGTTTTCACCGTCGGCGATCGCAATCGAAGATGTTTGTGCGTCGGGGTTTTCGGTCGCCGATTCAAGATCTAAAACGTTCAAATGACGGTGAGCCAATTCATAACTCGCAACCCAACCCGCGAGTTCGCCGCCGATCACGATTACGTCATACTTTTCCGGTTTTGTGGCTGCCGCTTTTTTTAAGGCAACGCTTGCCGTGGCGAGCGCCGCCTGCGAATCATCGGTTTCAAATTCATCGAAGTAGATTGGGGCTTTATGCAGACCCGATGTGTAATAGCGCGCCGGCTGGCCGGCCGGCTGTCGGCGTACGAGCCACGAACACGCGGCAAAGTTGATGCTGATATAGGTCGCGACGGCCACGGTTGCCGCCGTTGCGACAGCAGCCATTTTTTCTCCGTGCGGAGTGTTTTGACCGCCTGGTCCAGCGCCGCTAGTCACACGATCGGAATCACCCATGGTTCTATGGCACCATGGATCTCTTTTTAGGTAAACCGGCCGATTGTCGGGATTTTCTACGAGATGGCTCTAAAAAAACGATATTCAGACAGACGACCTGGTCCGCCGAGGTATCTTTGCAGATCTCTAAAGCGCCCTGAAGACTCTTCGCGACGAAATCGCGCATTTTTGAAAATCATTCCAGGCGGTTGGCAAAAAAATTAGCTGAGATTTAGTTTAAAAATTCGCAGGTGAATGGGGGCTTGACCGGATACGAGTAAAAGATCCCCGAATTGAAACTTTTGAAAGGAGATCGACGATGTTTCGGCGAAGGATCAGCGCAATATTCTACACGGTGTTATGCACGACGATTTATTCGATTGCGGTTTTGAGTTTTGCATCCAGTAGTCGTGGGCGTGAGCGGCGACCTCAAAATGACCCGCCGTCAAGAAATGGTCGGTCGTCACGAATTGTCGTCACGGATGCTGAGCTCGACCCCGTCCACCATAAAGAGAACCCGCGAGCTTGGTCGTCGGGGATGTTTCTTGGGCGGCCGACCCGCGGCACACCGAATGAAGGCCTGATTTTCAAAACAAATGAAATGCACATTATTGTCGGTAACTTTGCGGACGATAATAGATACTCGGGCAATACAGTGGATGTTTCAACCAAGAATCCGCAAGTTTACAATACGGTTGAGCAGCTCGATCAAACAAAAAACTACGTTTTTCATTTTTGGCGTGCCTACCCGCTTCATTTCAATATGCAGAGTACATATATCATGGTCGATGGAGTGAAGGATGCCGTCACTCCCAAAGATTTTGTTCAATCGCGTTTTCCGTCGCGGGTTGAAATTGTGAACGGCAAGTCCGGCGGATTTTTAGGCCCGGCAGTTGCCAGCGGCCGAATTATTTGGGTCGAGCGGCGCGACACTTACTTGTTAAACCGCCCGACGTGTTTGTTTGTGCTCGATCAGGGCGGGGTCTTAAGTGGTAATGAAAACATGGTGTCGAATGAGAAAACGTTTCAAGTGTTTTCTGAGCGAGCCTGCGAATATGTGGAATCAATTTTACCATACGGGCTCGACGTGAAGATTACGTACACCGTGCCATATTTAACGGTCGAACCGGCCGTGCATTTTGTCAGCAGCGTTGAAGTGGATAGAATCCCGGGCCGAGACTAAATCGGATAGTAGCCGATTAAGCCTTGAATTCGGCGAGCTGTTGACGGTTGAGTGGTGTAGCGACGCGTCCATCGCGTGATGGTGAGGGGGCTTACGATGAAAACATGCGCGGCTGAAAGCGGTGGCATGAGTGGGGATGTCGTGGCGAATGAATCGAGCTTCCATAAAGCGAGTGCCAGCTGCCGCGGGTCGCGAATCAGCGTCGCCGCTAGTCGGTCAGCCGCGAGGTAAAACGACGGGCGTATCGAACCGCGTAAAATCAAACTGATCACCGGCGAAGCCGTGCGCGTGAACAATTGACTCACGAATGTGCGGTGATTTTTTCTCTCAACGATCAGAAAGCGAAGAAATGTATCGAGCGCGCCGGTAACGAAAAGACCGGCCGACGCGAGAAAACTGCCGACCGCGAACGCCAATGTATTGAGCGTGCGGATGCTCGCGACTTGATATGCGATCACGGCCTCAAGTTCTTCTACGGTGAGCTTGCGAATCAAACCTTCGGTCAGGATGATTGTTCCGTTCGTTAGACTACGTCCGACCACGGCGGCTTGCGGAGCGGATTTTTCGAGGATCACGATCTTGGGCACGCTGATACGCGCCTTCACGGACAAACGTCGAGACATTTCACCAATTCCCCACGGATCTTGCCCTTCGAGGTTTCGCCCTTCGAACAAATTCACGACACGACGATCTTCATAGAAGTAAATGTAAGAATTCATGCCGAGGACGAGCACCAGCGCCAACATTAGACCTTCGCGCCCACCGAATGCGTGCCCCAAGACAATTAGCGTTAATGACATGACGGCCAAAAATGCCCAAGCTTTTGTGACATTGCTCATGTTCGGTTATCATAACCATGAACAACGTCGAGAGGCAATATACAGAGAGGCAACATTATGGATGTTTTAGCGCTCAACGAAGCCATCAAACAAGAAAGCCAGTTTGTCGACCGCGCCTTGCGTGAGATCAACAAAGTCGTCGTCGGCCAGCGCGAAATGATAGAGAGCATTTTCATGGGGCTCTTGACCGGCGGCCACGTGCTCCTTGAAGGCGTGCCGGGCTTGGCCAAAACGCTCACCATCTCGTCCGTGGCAAAAGCCATCAGTCTGGGTTTTCAGCGGGTTCAGTTCACGCCCGATTTATTGCCGACAGATTTAATCGGCACGATGATCTACGACGTCAAGTCAGGTGAGTTTCGCACCAAGAAAGGCCCAATTTTCACCAATATTGTTCTCGCCGATGAAATTAACCGCGCGCCAGCGAAAGTGCAGTCGGCGCTACTGGAGGCCATGGCCGAAAAGCAAGTCACGATCGGCGAAACGTCTTACAAACTCGAAGTTCCGTTTTTGGTGCTCGCCACGCAAAACCCGCTCGAACAAGAGGGAACATATCCGCTGCCTGAAGCGCAGATGGATCGCTTCATGTTCAAAGTCGTCGTGACGTACCCGAAAAAAAGTGAAGAGATGGAAATATTGAATCGCATGGCGACGGATAAAACGCCGCAAATCGAGCCGATCATCAATCGTGAGGAGCTCTTGCGCGCGCGCGAACGCGTCGACATGATTTACATGGACGACAAATTAAAAAATTATATTGTCGAACTGGTCATGGCGACGCGCGAGCCTGCGAATCACGGTTTGGCCTCCATCGAGAGTCTCATTCAAGTCGGAGGATCGCCGCGCGCCACAATTTCGCTCGCCCGCGCGAGCAAGGCGCAAGCGTTTTTGCGAGCTCGCGGGTATGTTACTGCTGACGACATCAAGGCCGTGGCTTACCACGTGCTTCGTCACCGTTTGATTCTCACGTATGAAGCCGAAGCTGAAAATATGAAAACCGAAGATGTGATCAAAGAGGTGCTCAATACTGTCGAAGTACCGTGAGGCCTAAATATGAGTTCACCTGTCATACTGCCGCCCGAAATATTGCAAAAAGTGAAGCTGCTCGAGCTCTCGACTCGTAAGCTCGTGAATAACTTATTCGCGGGCGAATATCATTCAGCTTTCAAGGGCCAAGGCATGACGTTTTCGGAATTTCGCGAGTACGCACCGGGAGACGACATTCGATCCATTTCTTGGCCGGTGACGGCGCGCATGGGCAAACCCTTTATCAAAAAGTTCGACGAAGAACGCGAACTCACACTTTTGCTTCTCGTGGATATCAGCGGCTCCGGCGATTTCGGTACGGGCCCGTATTTTAAAGGTGAGGTTATTGCGCATTTGGCGGCGCTTCTCAGTTTTTCGGCGGCCAAAAACAACGACGCCGTGGGAGTGATATTATTTTCGGACCGCATCGAGCATTACGTGCCTCCTAAAAAAGGCCGCTCGCACGTCTATCGCATTTTGCGTGATCTGTACTACTTTCAGCCGCGCGGCCGCGGCACTAACATTCAAGGCGCGCTCGAATATGCGCAAGGCGTTTTAAAAAAGCGCTCCACCGTTTTTCTGTTCAGCGACTTTCAAGATGGCAATTTCGATCGCGCGCTCAGGCAAATGGGGCGAAAACACGACGTTATTGCGTGCGTTATTCGCGACCCGGCGGAGAGCGAAATGCCGAACGTCGGGCTTGTTGAGCTCGAAGACGCGGAAACGGGCGAGCGTGCCGTCGTCGATACGTCGTCGCGCGTGTTTCGTCACCAGTACGCGCAGTTCATGAAAAGAGCCAAAGAGGAGCGTGACCAACTGCTCAAGCGTGCTCAGGTCGAGAAAATTGAAATCGATTCGTCGAAAGATTTTGTCGATCCGCTTGCTGAGTTTTTTCGTCGAAGGAATCAGAAATGAGGGGGCTTAAATTCAAGTCACCGCCGTCGGGCCTGAGCGCCGCGCCTCCTACTGTGCCATGCCAGATCACTCCCGCCGAGATCACCGTTGGCCAACATATGACACTTACATGCACGGGTGCTTTTGCGTCGACGCCGGCCGCGAATTTTCAAGTTATACCGGATAAACCGCAAGATGCGTACAAGTTGCAAGTGTTGAGCGTGATTCAATCGACCCCGCAAGAATTTCGCGTCGACGTGACTAGCTACAGGACGGGTAAGGTCGATGGAGCTACGTTTAAACTGAGCGATGGTCATATTACGCTCACAACATCTCCAATCAGTTACACGGTCGCGAGCGTAATGGACCCTGCTCACCCGACCGAAAAGCCGTATGGATCGATGGGGCCGTTTCGACTGGCATTACCGATTTGGTTTTGGATCGCGCTCGGGCTCGCAATCATCGCGATACTTGCCGTGTTAATCGGGACATTTCTGCGCGGGCGACGTCGGCGTCAAATGCGCGCGGAGATGGATAAGTTTGCAACGAAGCTACCGGCATTTGCCGAATACAGTAAGGATGCGCGACAGATCGCCAGACAACTATCGGCCGCCGCCGATGGCGATGCGCCCAAAATTCGAGGTCAACTCGAAGCTAGCTTTCGGCAATATCTGATTCGCGAACTTCGCGTGCCGGCGTTGCAGGTATCCGACCGCGAGTTACTCAAAGAAATTCGTCGTTCGCACAAGAGATTGTATCAACAATGCGAGGCGGATTTGCGGCGGCTTTTTTTCGAGCTTGAAAAATTTCGAAGCAGCGTGACCCTCAAAGACTGTGACGATTTGCTTGTGCTTTCGCGCAAACTCGCGGAACGTATTTATGCCAGCGCGCGAATAACCGCGGGGGCTCGCCCGTGAACCATTGGCAATCGCCGTTCGCATTTGCGTTGATCCCGATACTCTTGGCCGTCATGGCCTATCGGTTGTGGTATCGCCGGTCCAAAAACGCAAGCCTGCAGTTCAGCCGGTTGCGCGAGCTAATGGTTGTGCCGCCCGGAATGGGCGCGCGTTTGACGGAATTGCCCAGCCTATTGAAAGTCGCCGCACTCGGCGCTGCAGTGCTGGCGCTCGCGCGACCCCAAAGCCCGAGTACGCAGGTTAGACGAAGCGTTCAAGGCATCGATATCATGATTTGTCTCGACGTTTCGGATTCGATGCGGATCGAAGACATGCAGCCAGTGAACAGGGTCGAGTCGGCGAAAAAATGGATTTCTGAATTTATCAAAGGCCGGTCGTCCGATCGCATCGGTCTCATTATTTTTTCGGGTGAGTCGTATACCCGTGTACCGCTTACGCTCGATTACCCGCTGCTTTTACAAAGCGTGAAAGATATCAAGCTTTCGCGCACTCTGAAACCGGGCACGGCCATCGGCGTCGGTCTCGCCAACGCGGTTGCGCGGCTGAAAGATTCGACGGCGAAATCGCGGGTGATTATATTTTTAACGGATGGCGAAAATAACTCGGGTACAATTGACCCAGACACGGCTCTGCAAGTGGCGAAGGGGTACGGAATTAAGATTTTTTCGGTGGGTATGGGTCGCGACGGCGAGTCGCAGCTGCCAGTTTACGTCACAGACGCCTTTGGCCACACGATCAAAGAATACCGGCCTATTCACAGCGATATCAACGTCGCGCTCCTCAAACGATTTGCATCCGAAACCGGCGGCAAATTTTATCGTGCGACTGAGGGTACTCAATTGCGCGACGTGTTCACCGACATCGATCGTCTTGTTAAAACAAAAATTTCAACTGACAAGTTCACGCGTTATACCGAGCTTTTTCAAAAGCAGCTGGGGTTTGCGATGGTTCTCTATGTTGCCGCCATTATCTTGGGGCAAACTGTTTTGCGGAGGGGCCCATGAGCGCGTGGCGATTTGAATCCCCCGAGCACCTGCAACTTTTATGGCTCGTGCCGGTCCTTTACGTCGGGGTTCGCGTGTGGCAAGAGCGCGCGACATCGCGCTTGATAAAAAAATTGGGTGGCGAGAAAACCGCGCCGGTTTTGACGGCATCCGTTTCGTTGGCGAAGCGTAAATGGAAAGTGTATCTGCAACTCGCCGCGCTGGCGCTTATGATTCTCGCGTATGCGCGGCCGCAGGCGGGAGTGGGCGAGCAAACAGTGAAAAACGAAGGTATCGAAATCGTGATGCTGATCGATGTCTCGAATTCAATGCTTGCCGAAGACGTGAAGCCCAGCCGGCTGGAGTTTGCCCGCTCTGAACTCGAACGGTTTGTCGATATGTCGGGCGGTGATCGCATGGGTGTCATTGCCTTTGCCGGTTCGGCCGCACTTCTGTCACCCCTCACCACCGACCAAGATGCGATCAAAATGTATTTACAAACTCTCGACACCGACAGCGTGAGCACGCAAGGTACAAATTTTGAGAAGGCTTTGACGGTGGCCGGCGAGGCGTTTAAGCGCGGCGGCCTTGGCGGTCAAGACGGTGATCAAGTCACACGGGCTATATTAATTGCATCAGACGGTGAAGACCACGAACCCGGCGCCACCGCCGTCGCCCAAAAATTGGCTAAATACGGCATTCATATTTACACGATTGCATTTGGCACGACCGACGGAGCGCCTATCCCGATCCGTGACGAGGGCGGGCAACTCCGCGGTTATAAGCGCGATTCTACCGGGCAAGTCATCATCACGAAAGTGACGGGCAAAGAACTTGAGGAGTTTGCCCGTGTCGGCGACGGCGCCTTTTACCATGCCAGTTATCAAAACGACGCCATTAAGTCTATCCGAACCGACATCGATAAGCTGCACAAAAGCCAATTCAAGTCAGGAGAAATCCCCATATATCGTGAATATTTTCAGCTGCCATTGCTGCTCGGGTTTTTGCTCGCTCTTTTTGAACTATGGCTAGGCGAAAGACGTAAAATTGGCCGGATTTGGCGCGGACGTTTCGAGGTGCCGCAATGAGATCGCCGATGCCATTTGAATATATTGTTTTCGTAGGCACGCTTGTGCTCGCGACCGTCGTCGCAAATGCCGCGTCATCTCCGAGCGGCAATTTGTCCGCGTCCCGCGAGAACAATCAAGCAATCGAAGCGCTGAAGGGAAAAGATCCCGACACGGCAGAGACGAGACTCATCAAGGCGCTCGGAGCCGACCCCTTCAACCCGATATTGCATCTAAATTTGGGTTGGGTATTTGAAAGTGAAAAAAAATACGATATGGCGGTGCGTGAGTACGAGTCGATTTTGCAGCCCGTCCCCGGCCGCACGGTATCGGATCGATTGAAATTCATCGCCCATTTCAACGCCGGCAACGCGCTAGCTGAAAATAAAAACGTGGCTGGCGCTCTCGAACAGTATCAGGCGGCACTCGACCTAAACCCGGGTTCGAAAGAAACTAAAACCAACATCGAACTTTTATTCAAGGGTGGTCAAGGTCAGGGAAGCGGCTCAACCGGGAACAAAAAAAATAAAGACAATTCAAATAACGGTAAAAATCAGGCCAAAAATCCGAATCAGAATTTTACAAATAAGGGCAATCCGAAGCCGCAGTTCAATAGTAAAGATTTGACCCGCGAGGACGTGCGAAAAATTTTGCAAGAGGTACAATCAGAGGAACAACGAGTTCGAGCGCGAGAATATGAGCAGCAAACAAAAGACAGTCCACCCCAAAAAGATTGGTAAAGTGATCGGCGCCATTGCGCTGGGTCTGATCGCGACATTTGCAATGGCGCTCCCCGCATGGGCCGGTGTCACCATTCAGGCGAGAGCCGACCGGGCTGACGGGGCTGATCACATGCTGCACGTGCGCCCCGGCGACTCGTTCAATTACACCATTTCTGTGAGTTCCGATCAATCGACTAGCTTCAGCGACCCGTCCCTGCCCAATCTAGACGGCTTTTCTGTTTCGGGGCCGAGCACGAGCAGTGAAACCTCTGCGACTTTTGATAACGGCACGGTCGAAACGAAACAAACAAAGACGTTCACATATACACTGGCCGCCAATCAAGAGGGGGTGTATACGATCGGCCCGGCGCGCGTGACCATCAATGGTCAGACGTACACTTCAAATGCACTCACGGTGAAAGTCGATAATAACGCGCCACAGGCGCCTCCGACTCAAGCCGGTCAAAACCCGAGCGACGACGACGACGATGTTTTTAATAAACTTTTACAGCAACAGTTCGGAGGGCTCTTACGGCCGACCCCGGACTTGCCGCAGGCGAATTCGAACAATCTTTATTTCATTCAAGCGGTCGTTGATAAACACAAAGTTTATGTCGGCGAGCAGGTGACCGTGACATTTTATCTTGTCACGCGCGCGCAAATTGCCGACATCGACACATTGAAATATCCCGATTTGAAAGGGTTCTGGAAAGAAGACATCGACGTCGCCACTCGCCTTAATTTCGAACCCGTCAATGTTAACGGTGTCAACTATCAGCGCGCGCTTCTCGCGAGCTATGCGCTTTTTCCAATCCACGTGGGGAACTCAATCATCGACCCATACCGCACGAAGTGCTCCGTCGTTGTGGCAAATGCCATGGGCCTGCCGCAGACGATGAATTTGGACGAACAGAGCGGCGAAATCCCGATTGAAGTGATGCCGCTCCCCGAGCAAGGTAAGCCGCCGAATTTTTCTGGCGCCGTCGGTGAATTCACGGCTTCGTCCACTGTTGATAGTCAACACACCAAAGTGGGGCAACCGGTAACTTTGGATGTGCGCCTTGAGGGCGAAGGTAACGCAAAACTCGCCGACATGCCGAAAATCGATTTGGGGCCGAACGTGCAAGTGTTTGACCCGAAGATCAATATGAAATTTTACCCGAACGGTCGCAGTTTTAAAGATTTTCAAACCTTGCTGGTGCCCAGACAGCCGGGTGAGATGAAAATACCATCCTTTGACTTTTGGTTTTTCAACCCAGTTGAAAAAAAATATTACGAGACAAAAACCGACGAGCTTTCGATTCAAGTTGATCCCGGCCCGGCTCAGGCGGCGAATAGCGTTTTACCGACGCTCACACAAAATAACGCCGAGCCGACGGCGACTCAGAAACCTGAAATGCCTGGATTACTGCTCGCCGCCGACGATTCAAATGCGACCCGTCTTTCGCCGGCCAAAGTGGCGGGTATGTGGGCCGGGCTTTGGGGAATAACAGTGTTGGCCCTCGGCGGGTTTGCTTGGCGCGAATTGCGCGAAGATAACCCTGAAGAAAGTCTGAGAGAAAAGATCAGCCGGCGCATGCACGAACTCGACACTGCGGCTACAAAAGAGGATTTCCGTCACGTGGGTCGGGTTGCCGCCGAGACAATCCATCAAGTGCTGGGTGAGATCGCGGGCCTGGGTGGTGCCAGCTATGAATTTGAAAAGATGGCCGAAAAGGCTCCACCGAGTTTCAAGCGCGAATTGGTGCCGCAACTGCGCACGCTGCTTTCGCGACTTGAGGCCGTGGCTTATGCGCCGGAAGGGATGATCGGCCAGCTCAAAGAGAAAGCCGAACTGAAGAAACTTGTGGCCGAAACGCGGCGGATTTTACATTTGGCTTCGCAGTATGATTTTTCCTCTCGCGAGACTCGACCAAAGTAAAAAATCGGTTGTGTTCGAAATATCGTTCTGAGTACACTTAAAGAATGAACAGTACATTAAACGGACGACGTGGCGCTCGGTTGGCTGCACTCTTAGTTGTTGGAGGGGCTGCCCTGCTCACCGCCTGCGCCAGTGTTAAAGGCAAGCAAAAACCGCTTTCGGATGTTCTCAAAGTAGTGCCCGAACAGGGTTACAAACCTGATTCTCAATACGGCACTTTAAGTTTGCAGACCACGCCAAGAGTCGAGGAGTGGATTCGCTATTTCACCGGTCGCGGGCGCAGTTATATGCATCTATATCTTGAGCGATCGGCGCGCTACATGCCGCTGATGCGGGCAACATTTCGCGATCGCGGCATGCCGGATGAGCTCGCGTACGTGGCGATGATTGAGTCGGGCCTGAATGCGAATGCTTTTTCGCGCGCCAGTGCAGTCGGATATTGGCAGTTTGTACGCGGAACGGGGCGCCGTTATAACTTGCGCATCGATCCGTTCGTCGATGAACGTCGTGACCCTATCCTTTCGACTGAAGCAGCCGCAAGCTATCTCGACTCGCTCTATAGTATATTCGGCGATTGGTATTTGGCTCTGGCGGCTTATAACGCTGGCGAGCAGAGAATCATGAACGCGGTCATGCGATATCACACGCGTGATTTTTGGGAACTTTCGCATTTTCGACGGGCGATCCCGCGTGAAACAAAAAATTACATTCCTAAATTTATTGCCGCCGTTTTGATTGCCGAACATCCCAAGGAGTACGGATTTAATGACATCGATGAGCAGCCAGTTTTTACGTTTGACTCGGTTGTCATCGATCATCCGATAAGTCTCGAGACCTTAGCTGCCGAACTTCATGTCGATTACGATGAACTGAAGCTGATGAACCCACGCTACAAAAGTGACTATGTTCCGGTTTATTCAGATCGAGTCAATGCGATTCGCGTGCCGGTCGGCATGAAAAAATTGGCGATGGCCGATCTGACCGGCGCTCAGAGTAGCGGGCCGAAGCACTATATTGCTTCGTTCGAGTACTATCGGATCCGCCGAGGTGACAATCTTTTGCACATCGCCCATCGATTTCATACGTCGGTTGCACGGCTTCTCGATTTAAACAACCTCGCCCGTCATTCGTTGATCCGCGCCGGCAGACGGTTGAAGGTGCCTGAGAGCTATTCAACGGCTATGGTCTCATCGCATAGCTTTCGACGGCGCTCGATTGCGTCGGTGCGGCGTTTGCGTCAGTTTCGGCGACATCATGTCACGCTTGCACGCCGAGCATGGCGCCATCGCGCTAAGCACCATTATGGTGCACGCGCCGTTGCATCTCGAGGGCACGTTCACATCGTTCGACGTGGAGAGAATCTGTCTGTGATCGCGCGCCATTATCGCGTGTCCATTGCTCAAATCGCGCATGCAAACTCGCTACGTCGGCATTCGAAGTTACTAGCGGGGACAGAGCTCATCATTCCCGATCGTCGCGCCGATTAGTTTGCAGTTCTCGAGTAAAAATTTAATGATTTGGAAGTAAATCCATCATGCGACGAGCCACCTCGGCGAACACTCCGGCGGTTGAACCGTCGGGTTCGGCCGCCACGATCGGGATGCCGGCTTCGGAGCTCAAACCGATGGCGGTTTCAAACGGGATTTCGCCGAGCTTCGCAATTTTATTTGTGTCGAGAAAACTGTTGAGCTCGCCGCGGGGGAAAAGTTGAACCCGGTCTGAGCCGCCCGGAGGTTGAAAGTACGACATGTTCTCGATCACGCCAAGAAGCGGGATATGCACCTGTTTGAACATGTCGACGGCTTTTTTCGCATCGACGAGCGCCAGGTTTTGCGGCGTGCAGACAACAATGCCGCCGCTCACAGGCACTTTCTGCGCCAATGTCAAAACGACGTCGCCGGTACCCGGCGGCAAATCGACAACGAGATAGTCGAGTTCGCCCCAGATTACATCGCGCAAAAACTGATCGACGGCTTTGAAGAGCATCGGTCCGCGCCAGACGACCGCCTGATTCTCTTCAACAATAAACCCCATACTCATGAGTAAAAGCCCGTGGCGCACAAGAGGCTGAATACGAGTGCGGCCCCCTTCGTCTGTGAATGTCGGTCTTTGGTGGAGCGCGCCGAACATACGTGGAATCGATGGACCGTAAATGTCAGCGTCAAGCAGCCCCACCTTTTGGCCAGCTTCTTTAAGCGCCAGTGCCAAATTCGCCGCCACTGTGGATTTGCCGACGCCACCTTTGCCAGAGCCGACCAATATGATTTTTTTGATGCCCGGGATCGCGGTTTGTTGGGCAAACGGATTTGACACGGTCTACTCCTCAAGAAAAACTGAATCTATGGACCAAAAAGTTATCCAGTTTCTATACCTGAATGGGCTTCTGGTCCTAGCCCTGATTATATATCTGTTGCGTCGCCCCAAAAACCGGATGAGCCGTTTAAAATTAAAAAACGCTCACGACGTGGCGCGCGCCTCGGATGGGCCGCCTGCCGGTGAAACCCATTTTAAGAGGGAGCGAGCACTGAATGTTATTTTTCAATTCAACGGACACGACTTTGACGCGTATGAGATTTTAGGAGTCCCGGCCGGCAGTCAATGGCCGGCGGTCGAAAGTGCCTATGACCGAGTGCTAAAGACCTGCGACCCGGGTGACGATGAGATCTACCATCACGCGTTCAATGCCATTCGCCGCTCCGTGAGTGGACAGTAACAGCCGGTTACGGTTTAACAATGCCATAGGGGAGTGACGAATGGCGCTCGTATTTATTTCAGGCTTGGCCGTCGGTGCCGCGCTCGGCGTATTCATTGGATTTTATTTCTATTCGCGCCAGACCAAGTGGACGCGGCTCGAATTTGAAAGCCTCGCGCAAAAAATATTTGAAAATAA
Source organism: Bdellovibrionales bacterium (assembly GCA_027459485.1). Classification (GTDB taxonomy): domain Bacteria; phylum Bdellovibrionota; class Bdellovibrionia; order Bdellovibrionales; family UBA1609; genus RBG-16-40-8. The sequence continues at coordinate 504,534 of DAIDIG010000001.1, forward strand.
GACGAATCGGCTCAACGAGACAACTGAAGGCCTTTTGAAGCCGTTGCGCGAATATCTGTCGCGTTTCGAGAAATCAGTCGACGAAAAGTACACCATCGAAGCAAAAGAACGTCATGTTTTGAAATCCGAGATCGAAAAATTGATCTTACTCAACGATAAAATGGCGGTTGAAGCGCGTTCGTTGACCGAGGCGCTTCGCGGCGACAATAAGGCGCAAGGGGATTGGGGTGAACTCGTTTTAAAGCGCGTGCTTGAAGCGTCGGGTTTACGTGAAGGTCACGAATACGTCGAACAGTCATCGCACGTGAACGAAGATGGCGATCGGCTGCGGCCCGATGTTGTGGTTCATCTCCCCGACGGTAAACACGTCGTGATCGATTCGAAAGTTTCGCTGCGCGCGTACGATGCGTATCGGGCGTCGGCCAATGACGCGCCGAACGAGGCTGCAAAAACAAAGTGGATTTCAGAGCATATCAAGTCGCTCGAGCGTCATATCGACGAGCTCAGCCAAAAAAACTATGCAAAATTAAAAGGAGTACGGTCGCCCGATTTTGTGCTGATGTTTGTGCCGATTGAGCCGGCGTACATTTTGGCGATGCATTCGGATCCGGATCTCTCAACGCGTGCCTGGCAAAAAGGTATCGCGATTGTCACGTCCACGACACTTCTGGTGAGCCTAAAAACCATCGCGTCGATCTGGAAGGTCGAAAAGCAAAATAAAAACGCCCTTGAAATCGCTCACGAGGGCGCGCGGCTCTACGATAAATTCGCGGGGTTCATCGAAGATTTCGAGAAAATCGGCCACACATTTGAATCCGGCCAAAAACAATTCACGGCGGCGATGAACAAATTGCGTGACGGGCCGGGGAGTGTCTCACGCAAAATCGAACGGCTGAAAGAGCTCGGCGCGTCGCCAAACAAATCGATTCCATCTACGTTTTTAGAATAAACTCTTTCGCTTTAATCGCGCCAATTATTTCAACGACGCGGCGATGCCTTTCCCCTTGCTTTTATTCGATAGACGTTCATAATTTGTGACACGGTGACCATCCTTAAGCTGCTGACCCAGCGCATTTTTGTGCAAGAAAAACTTCTCGTTATCCTGGCCGTTATCGGCTTCTGGCTTTGTATCGCGGGTCATCTCAGTTTGTCGCATGTGTTTCGTCTCGTCGAGTGGCAGACGGTCGGGGCTTTGTTCGGGCTTCTCATTTTAAGTTACGGCCTTGAACAAAGCGGATATCTAGAACACTTCGGGCGGCATCTGATCAGGCGTCTTCGTACCGAGCGCCAGATGGCCTTGTTTTTTGTAATCGCGAGCTCTTTCTTAGCGGCCTTTATGACGAATGATATTTCACTTTTTATCGTTGTTCCGCTGGCTCTGGCCGTGGGGCAAAGACTGAAGGCCTTCCCGCTCGGGCGCCTCGTGATTTTTATCGCGATGGCCGTCAATGTGGGTTCGTCGTTGACGCCGGTCGGTAATCCGCAAAACCTATTTTTGTGGCAGTCCGCCCATGTGTCGTTTTTTCATTTCACGCGAGTGATGTTGCCGTTGGTGGTGCTTTTATTTTTCGTTCTTTTGATCGGCGTATGGGCGGCCTTTTCGTCGCGGTCACTTATGCCGCACGAGTTGCAAGACGTTGCGCCATTGGATCGCCGCTTGCTCGCAACGTCTCTTGTGCTGTATCCGCTGTTTTTAATTGCTCTTGATTACGGCTACCTTTGGCTCGCGCTGACGATTGTGGTAAGTCTTTTTTTACTACGTGTGCGCCGCGTTTTTCGTCGCATGGATTGGGCCCTGCTTCTTATTTTTATTCTCATGTTCATCGACTTTAAGGTGCTGGCGGCATTGCCGTTGGTTCATTCACTGGCTCTGCAATCTTTGGCCTCGCGGTACGGCGGGTATAAGTCGGGGGTTTTGTTTTCGCAGGTTCTCTCGAATGTGCCGGCAGCGATATTGCTTCAGTCGTTTCACCCATCCTGGCAACATCTCGCTTGGGGAGTGGATGTCGGCGGGTTCGGATTAGCCATCGGGTCGCTGGCGAATTTGATCGCACTTCGATTGGCGCGAATTAAAAACCTTTGGGTCGAATTTCATTATTGGTCGCTCGCCATGCTGGGAATTTCGTTTGTAGTCGGGTTGCTTCTACTATGAAGATTATTTGAAGCCGCTCACCGCAAAATAAACACCGACGCAGAAAAATGCAGCTGCGGCTACGCGATTTAAGATTTTTGGGTGAATCCATTTTTTAGTCTGTGTACCGATGATCACGGCGAGGCAGGTGACCGTCCATAACGATAGGGTGGCCGCTGTAAATATCGTGACGCCGCTGTGATAACGGGCTTGAAGTGATACCGTCGCTAACTGAGTAAGATCACCCCATTCGGCTATGAATATAACAATGAGCGACGACCCGACGACCCGCCAAAATGAATTTTTAGCTTCGAAGCTTTCAAGCTCTTTTTTTTCGTCGTGAGGGCGCCGAAGTGCTGCCCAGGCGAACCAAAAAAACAACAAGCCCGCGACAAGATGAATCCGTTTTTGCGGAAGGTAGGCGAACACGCTGCCGAACGCCACCGCGATAAAACTTTGGATCGTGAATGCGCAACATGCTCCCAAAATAATTGCCCAGGGGCGCCCTTTCGTTGCCATCAGCAGCGTGGCGAACGCGGTTTTGTCGGGGAGTTCGGCGATGAAAACTAAAACGTATGTGGAGATGAAGAGATTCATTCTGATATCCGATATCTGATATCGTGATATCTGATATCAGAATGATTCTGGCTCAGGCGGAGGGACTCGAACCCCCGACCAAGCGGTTAACAGCCGCTTGCTCTACCTACTGAGCTACGCCTGAGTAGCAAAGACATTGAAGGTAGAAAATACTGAAATTGTTGTCAATATCTAGACCAGTCGCCATCACTATTTACCCGATGAGGTGACGGAGGCTGAGATGCCGATGGCGTTAAGAACATTTGGGTTAATCCCGCGATGCTTTATTACGAACATCGCGTAAAACGCCAAACACAACCCAAGAATTAGAAAATTCAGCTTGATGATCCATCGGGCGGTGTCCATTCTCATCGAAAATCACTCCCAGCCGATGACGTCATAACCTTTGCGGCCCAAGCAATTCACGACATATTGTTGTTTGACCCGATCGGGGGTCATTTTGTCTTGAGCGGCCACTCCGCCCGCACCCATCACGCCGCCGGCGACGCCGCCGACAGCGGCTCCGCCAAGGGTCGAATGTAAGTCGCCACCGCTCAGTAGGCCGATGGCGCCGCCAAGAATCGCGCCCATACCGGCCTCGCGCTTGGCCGCATTTTCTTCTCGTTGGGTCTTATACTGCTTCAAATAAGCATCGGCGTCGCTCAAGCATTTGTCGATATCCCGATTGGCCTGATCAGGGCCAACGGCCCTGTAGTGGGCATTTTGATCGACGATGGGGCGATAACTCGCGCAACCGATGAGCGACAGGACCGTTACGGCCAGTACAGACGTCATTAATTGCAAATTTCGTCGTTTCATACTACGAGTGTAACCATGGTTCAGCCGGGGGAGCAACGACAATTGAAATGGCTTGTCACGGGTGCCGCCGGCTTCATCGGTTATCATCTAGTCGATTGGCTTTTGCGGTCCGGGCATACTGTTTTTGGCGTAGATAATTTTATTACCGGCAAACGCGAGCGACTTGACGAACTCGTGCGCCGGCATTCGGCCGACGCGCTTAAAAATTTTGAATTTGTTGAAGGGGATCTTCAAGATTTCGATTTATGTCAGCGACTTTGCGATGGGACTGATGTGGTGCTGCATCATGCGGCCATCGGGTCCGTATCGCAATCCATCATCGATCCGCTGGCGACGCACCGAAATAACGTCGATACGTTCGTAAATATGCTAACAGCGGCGCGTGACGCGAAAGTTAAACGTTTTGTTTACGCTTCGAGCAGCGCTGTGTACGGCGACGATCCGTTTTTGCCGAAGTCAGAGGAGCGAATTGGGCGCCCGCTGTCACCTTATGCGACGACGAAGCAGGTGAATGAGCTTTACGCCGAGACCTTTCGACGAAGTTACGGTCTTGAAGTTATCGGGCTGCGCTATTTCAATGTGTTTGGCCCATGGCAAGACCCCACCGGGCCGTACGCGGCGGTGATTCCGCTTTGGATAAACGCGTTTTTGAGAAATGAACCCGTGCAGTTTTTTGGGGATGGTTTACAGACGCGCGACTTCTGTTTCATTTCGAATGTCGTGTTAGCGAATGAACTCGCAGCGAAAGCGCCGAGATCGGCAACGGGTCACGTGTACAATATTGGCTGCGGGCAGGCGACATCGCTTCTCGACCTCTACGAAACTTTGCGGGCCGAGTTTGTGGCGTTGAAGCCGCAAGCTTCGTTGCAAAAACCTGTACACGAGGTCGCCAGAGCGGGTGATATTCTACATTCGGTCGCCGACATTAAACTTGCCCGTCATTTGCTTGGGTACGAGCCGGGCGTTCTTCTGCGTGAAGGTCTGCGCCAAACGTTTGAATGGTTTGCGCACCGGTAGAACTTTATTACACGGCTAGCGGCGTATTCTTGCGCAGGGCCAAAAGCTTACGGTAATTCATTGTTCATCTGTTAAATTGAAAATTGGGGTAAGGGCGATGATCCGAAATTGGATACTTCTGTTTCTCACTGTGATTCCTTTCATAATTTTAACAGCGTCGGCTCAAGCTGATGTGGAATTCACGCCGAGTTTTTGTGCCGAACAACTACGCGACTCGGCGGTTTTTGAAGGCGAGCAAATTCGCGGTGTGGCCATTTCGAAGATCATCCAAGCCTTGGATAAGTCGAACGAAGAGGCGAGATTTCGCTACGAAGGGGTCGTGTTCGGCCGCGACTCGTTTTTTCACGGCGCTGATGGTGATTACGTGGATTTCAGGCGGGCCTCATTTGCTACGGTTTTGCGGTTTTTTAAAGATGTAATAGCATTGGATGCAGGTCACTCTGAAATTACCATCACGGCGCTGGAGGCGGCTTTCATGCAAAAAATCGGAGCGCTCGTTTACGGGCGAACCGCTTTTGGGCTTTCTCGGATTTTGTCGCAATATAGGCGATCGAACCCTCCCATGCCGTTGAGTGTGGTTGAACGCCTGACCGTGGGTAAAAATGGCGCGCCCAATACGTTAAGCATGGATTTGCGGGATACTCCCGCAGAGGGAGTGAGGCGCTTCGTCGAACTGGCGGAGTCGGCGGATCCGTATGTCGTCGGTGAATATGGGCCGGAAGTGAAACGATGGGTCGCTCGAGTGAACGAATTTTTTCTTGAAGCAAAAGAGCGCGATCGCGCATCTGTGGGCCCGGTGCCTGGATGGGCTAGCGCCAGTGCTCCGGCTGCTCATCCGTAAAAGTATTGCGCCGGATCGGCGTGTTTTAAGAAATCACTTGTTTTAAACAGCGGTTCAATTTTGCTCGCGATCAAACTCACGGTTGTACCTTCGTGTTGAACCTTCGCCGTAACGGTAATGAAGCAATTGTTGAGAAACACTTCGCGATGTTGCTCGAAGACGTCCTTCCATAAAACGAGATCCATAAAGCCGTGTTCGTCTTCAAGAGTGGCGAAGCAAACGCCGTTTGCCGTGGGCGGGCGTTGGCGCACAAGCACCATCCCCGAAACTTTCACCTGCGCTCCGGTCGAGAGTTGTCGCACGGCTTTCGACGTGAGTTTTGGCACATGCTTGAGTTGGCGCCGAAGTTCGCCCATCGGGTGACCGTGAAGGGACATAGCAAACGCCGCATACTCGTTTTGAATTTGATCGAGGGCGGTGGGCACAGCGAATTTTCGTTTTTCGCTGTGTGGAACATCCCCCGCATCGACGCATCCTTCTGTAGATGAGTCGTCCATGGCAGATGCGAATTCAGTGAAAAGATTGAGCTGTTGATTTGCATCCGAGTTGTGAAAAAGGTTTTGATATTCAAGCAAAGCCCAAAGGGCTTCGCGGCCGTTCGATTCGTTTGTGCGCGAGAGCTCGTCAAAACGACCGGCGAGCGCCAAGCGTTCGAGCACGTCGCGTTTGACTTTCGAGCGACGCACGAAATCGGCGAGATTGGCGAATTTCATTTTGCCGCGCTCTTCGATCAGTGCCTCGACATCATGGCGGGATATCCCGTGAATCAAACGAAAGCCGAGGCGAATTGCGGGCAAGGCGCATTCCGGTTGAGGTGCGATGGTGCAATCCCAATGCGAGTGGAGAATCGAAACCGGCAGTACCCGCACTCCGCGGCGAATCACGTCGTACAAAATCGTATCGGGGCGATAAAACCCCATGGGCTGACTGTTGATGACTGAACACGCGAACTCGGCCGGGTGGTGACACTTCAAGTAGCACGAAGCGTAAGCGAGTAGCGCGAACGAAGCCGCATGACTCTCGGGAAAACCGTAATGACTGAAGCCTTTGATGTGCTCGAAGATTTGCTCGGCGAATTCGCGCGTGAGACCGGCGTTGAGAAGCCCTTCCATCAAACGACCGGCCAGCTCGTTGATGGAGCGGCTCGTGCGCCACGCATTGATACATTTTCGTAAGTGGTCGGCTTCGCCGGGCGAAAAACCAGCAAGCTCAATCGCGAGTTTCATGATTTGTTCTTGAAACAGCGGAATGCCGAGCGTGCGACCCAAAATCCGCTCGACCGCGGGGTTGGGGTAGGTGATCGTCTCAAGACCGTGGCGCCGACGCAAATAGGGATGGACCATTTTGCCGATAATCGGACCCGGCCGCACGATGGCCACCTCGATCACGAGATCGTAAAAGTTACGTGGTTGAAGACGGCCGAGCATCGACATCTGCGCGCGCGATTCGATTTGAAAAACCCCCACCGTTTCGCAATTGCCGATCATCTCGAATGTCGGCGCATCGGCGGGGGGCAGCTCGTAAAGATTTTTGTTCACGAGCCGGAGCGTTTTTCTAAGGGCGCTCAGCATGCCGAGCGACAGCACGTCGACTTTGATGAGGCCCAGAGAGTCGAGATCGTATTTATCCCACTGAATGATGGTGCGGCCGTCCATGCGGGCCGGCTCGACAGGTACGATTTCGGTGATCGGGTCGGCGCTCAAAGTAAAACCGCCGCTGTGGATCGAGAGGTGTCGCGGAAACCCTTGCAGATCCGACGCAATGGTTTTCATCTGCTCGGTGATTGAATCGCCCAATTGTCGCTCGACTTTTTTAGCCGAAAGAGTGCCGACCGGCAAACCGAAGGCTTTGCACACTTCGCGCAAGGCGCTTCGATATTGATAGGTGATGACAGCGCTCACCATGGCGGCGCGATGTCGCCCGTACTTTTCGTAAATGTACTGAATGACCTCTTCACGCCGTTCGTTCTCGAAGTCGATGTCGATATCCGGCGGTTCGCCGCGCTCGACGGAGATGAATCGTTCGAATAGAAGCTCCATCTGGACGGGGTCGATGGCCGTAATGCCAAGCACGTAGCAAACGGCGGAGTTAGCGGCAGAGCCCCGGCCTTGGCACAAAATTTCACGCTTCTTAGCAAACTCCACAATGTCGTAAATGGTGAGAAAATAATCGGCGAATTTGAGTTCGTTGATGAGTCTCAGTTCGTGTTCTAATTGCCGGCGCACGCGCTCGCTCATGCCGCCGGCGTACCGATCGGGCACGTGCGACCACACGAGATATTCGAGATATGTTTGCGCCGTGAAGCCGGAGGGGATCCACTCCGACGGATAGCGATAGCGCAGCTCGCTCGGGCTGAACGTGCAGCTCTCGGCGATCTCGAGAGTTTTGTCGAGCGCCGACGAGAACTCTCTGTACCGTTTCGCCATTTCTTGCGGAGTGAGCAGGAAGCGCTCGGCGTTCGGGCGAAGCGTGAACCCGACTTGCGACAACGGCTTACCCTCGCGAATGGAGATGAGCACATCCTGCATGATCTTTCGTTCTTTCGCGTGATATTCGACATCGTTCGATGCGACGAGCGGCACTTCGAAGCGTCTTGCCAACTCAAGAGTGAAGCGTGTTCTGTTTTTGTCATGCCCATCGAGGTAAAAAGTAAGCGGGAGCGCCATGTTCGCACCAAACACGTCTTTCAATTGTTCCAGTTGAAGTGTCGCCGGTCCGTTGTATTCGTGTGCCCGTTCATTGCGTTCTTGCGCCGGCCAGTTGAGGCGCGGCAGACATACAAGACCCGAGGACGGCGTGGTGCCGCCCGAAGCTTCTTGGGTCGAGACGAACTTTAAGAAATCGGCAAAATTCATTGCACCCACTTGCTTTTCTTTTTCGCCTTTGAGTTGAGTGAGTAGCCGGCAGAGTACGCCGTACGCGGGTCGAGTCTGGCAGAGAAGGTGAATGGGATCGTGGTCGTGAAATAGAATTTCGGACCCCACAATATAATGAAACTGTTTATTTTTGAACAATGGATGTTCGCGGGCGCGCGTATAACCTCGCGGCATACCGTAAAGGCCATTTTGATCAGTCAAAGCGAGACCCGAAAGGCCGCGTTCGAGCGCGGTTTCGACAAGTTCTTCAGGGTGCGAAGCGCCGATCAGAAAACTGAAATTCGACTTGCAGCGAAGCTCGGCGTAGCACGGAGGCGATCGTGCACTCTTGGTTTGTGACGGTACGCGTGTCATTCGAACACTCCGTGAAGTAGATAACCGTCGCGGCTTTGACATACCCATAGGTCCGGCACTGAGGGGCTTTTCGAGGCGAGTCGAAAATAAACCCGCTCAAGCGGCAGCGGGCCGAAGCGGGGCTCCCACCAATCGGTCAGTAAAATTTCTTTGTGAATCACCTCCCACTGCTTGGTCGTCCATTCGAGAGGGATGGGCTTCGGCAACAATCGAAGCGGCCGCTCGGGCACGCGCGACCACGCGGCGCTTGCATCCTCTGAAGGGTCGCCCGTCTTTGTCACTGCCGAAAAGTCACGCTCGGCCGGACTGTCTTTTACCTTTTGCCAATTTTTCTCGGGCAAATAATTGGCGTGGGGGTCGGCAAAAAAGACGGAGTCCGGGCCGAGCCGTGTGGCAAGCCGATTGACCAATTGAAAGAGAGATTCGTCCGTTTCTTCTTTTTTCTGATCGAAAATATTTTTCTGCGTCGGTGAGTATGGCGCGGCTTCGATAACTTCAAGGCGCACGTCGGTAATACGCGAGATAAGCGGGTTTTGGCGAAGGTGAGCTTCTAATTTTTCACGAAGAATTTGAAAAATCGCGCCCCCGCTCACATATGGCAATTGAATATGCAGAGCGAGCCGCTGCTCCGGCTTCATGGGTGGCGCCGAATGCTCCTGCTGTAAAATGACATCCACCTGACGGATGCGGGCGCCGCGTGCGCGCAATCGCAAAATCACGCGCTCGATCATCGGCCGAAGCGGAAAATAAACGGCTTGCAAATTTTCAGCCGGAGCCTCTTCGTCGAAAGAAAATCGTTCGATCACTTGTTCGCGAGGCGAAAACGACGGCCAAACGAGTGGCATCTGGCCTTGCGCGCGCAGATGCGCCAGAAGACCGAGTCGCGAGAAACGTGAAGCCAGCTCGCGCGTCGGCACGTTTAAAAAATCACCGATAGTTTTAACGCCCATGAGGCGAAGTGTTCGCGTCATTTCAGAGATCGTGTTGTCGGCGCTGTGGCCGAGCGGGTCGACGTAAAAAGAAACGGATTCGATGGGGAGCTTCGCTTTGTCGTTCACGCGAAAAAGCGCCAAGCCGAGAGCCGTGCCAATATCGTCGGCCACTGCCAGATTCGCTTCGAGGTTGATGCGGCGAAGTGTCGCGCGAGTGCGGGCGAGAAACGTCGATTCTTTATACAAAGCCTGGCACTTTGAAATTTCTAAAAATAAAGCAAAAGGCGCGCGCAACGCGATTGTGGGGGTGGCTCGATAAAAAACTTCGGCGACTGATTGCATATCCGCGATCGGTTTAGAAAAATAGAGACACAAAACACGCACCGGCGACTCCTCTCACTCATCTCATTGGCCGACGATTCATCCGACACCGCGGCGCCGTAGAACGTGAAGATCCGTTTGTGATCTGGCTTCGATCTGAAGATGCGGAATCCAACTCGAGTGCGGCGCTTTTGAAAGTAGAAAAAAATGGGTGTGATGCGACTCCGATAAAAGCTGATAGCGCCTTAGCTCTCGCTCATCCATCGAAGCCCAGCTGTTGTCGGCGACCACCACGCGAAGACAACCGGACTCGAGAATTTGGGTCAAGCACCAATGCGCGTGCTCGCCTGCCTCGACAAAAAGTATGTTGCGCAGATTCACGCCTCTTTGAAACAAAGCGTAGGGGTTGACGGTGAGGCGACTCTCGACCCAAGCGACGCGCAAGTCGGGGTGTTCTTTGAGAAACAAAGCGAGAGTTGTCGTTTTAGCGGGGCCGACGATTTCAATCAACGAACCGACGGCAAAACCGTGTGGGTAAGCTGAAAAGGTGGTTCGCTCTTTAGCTTGATCGTGAGAGCCGAGCTCGCGGCGAAGCGCTTCAAACTTTTCGCGTCGCTCTGCGGGAGCGGGTAGGTCAATTCGTGTAACGGATGAGCCCATGCATCACTCCCGCGATTCGAAAAGTTTGTTCCGGCGTTACAATAATAGGTTTGTATTTGGGGTTGGCCGCGCGCAACTCCACCTGTTCGTTGAGTGTTGTCGCTCCGCCACCGCGGGTTCGTCTTTTGTAAAAGCGTTTCAGTGTCGCTTCGTCCTCGATTTCGGCCACGATCAAGTCGCCGTTTTGCGCCACGTTTTGTTCGCGAATGATCACGTAATCGCCTTCGAATATTCCCTCGCCGATCATTGAGTCGCCGACCACTTCGAGAGCGAAATACGACCCGGCGCTTTTTAGCATGTTGCGCGGTACCTCGAGACGTTCGTCGAATTTATGATGCTCGAGCGGCCGGCCAGCCGCGACTTGCCCGAGAAGCGGGACGAGATTGCCTTCTTTATATAAGGTGAGCCCACTTGAAAGATGATGCTCTTTGGTTAAATAGCCTTTTTTGATCAACACCTCGACGTAATGTTGGACGGTGGATTTAGCCGTATACCCGAAGTGTTTGCCGATCACTTCGTATGTCGGCGGCACCCCCGTGCGCTTCTTGTAGCTTTCGATGAAATCGAGGACGCGCTTTTGGTTCAAGGTCAAATTCTGCATGCGGACGGCCCCTTCTGAATACCTCGTACATTTGTCGTACTTTCACCGTACTCGTACTTTTATCGTACTTCAAGAAAAAATTGAGCCGGACCAAGAGCTGACCCGGCAGGTCAGTCTTTTGTGAAAATAGAACAAAGCTGTGCCTAGTTTTGTCACAAGCAGCCTGTTGAGACAAAAATGGGTCAAGATTTCTTGAGCCGCCCACTCGCGCCTAGGTTAAAGACAATACATTGGTTAAGATCCGCCAACTCAAACACCGTGCATACTTAATCGTTATGAAGGAAGGTTCACGCATGAAAGCGACGGCGACCCGATCCAAGCAGACTCCCAAGCGCTACTATTCATTGATTTCAAACGGCAAGGAAAAAACAAAATCAGGCCGCCGCTCTGAAGAATTTGGCAATATCGAACTTGAACAACAGTTAAAAGATATATTGTTCTCACTCCGCTGCTGCCGCGACGGTGATTTCAGCGCGCGCATGCCGGTGGTGGATGCGGGCATCATTTCGCAAATTAACCAAACCATCAACGATATCGTCGATCGAAACGAAAATCTCGCGCGAGAGATTTCACGAGTCCGTAACAGCGTGGGTCTCGAAGGTCGAATGGCCGAGAGATTTTCGATCGGCAATGTTAAAGGCAGCTGGGCGACCAGCGTGAACGGTCTCAATGATCTGATCAGTGCTTTGGCGCAGCCGATGAGCGAGGTCGCCCGCGTTATCACTTCTGTGGCAAAAGGCGATTTGTCGCAAAAAATGCAAATGGAAATCGACGGCCGTCGTCTCGAAGGTGAATACTTTCGAATCGGTCAGACGGTGAACAGCATGGTGGATCAACTCAATTCGTTTTCATCCGAGGTGACTCGGGTGGCGAAAGAAGTGGGTACGCAAGGTAAACTCGGCGGTCAGGCTGATGTGCGCGGCGCTTCGGGCGTTTGGCGCGATCTCGTGGACAATGTGAACGGTCTTGCAGGTAACCTGACAGATCAAGTGCGAAACATCGCGAAAGTGACGACTGCGGTTGCGCGCGGTGACTTGTCGCAAAAAATCACAGTCGATGCCAAAGGCGAAATCCTCGAGCTTAAAAACACAATTAACACAATGGTGGATCAGCTGAACTCATTCGCGGCCGAGGTGACTCGGGTGGCGAAAGAAGTGGGTACCGAAGGTAAACTGGGTGGTCAGGCCGAGGTGAAAGGAGTTTCGGGTACATGGAAGGATTTGACCGACAACGTGAACGGTCTCGCCGGTAACCTCACCGCTCAGGTGCGAAACATCGCGAAAGTGACGACGGCGATCGCAAACGGTGACTTATCCCAAAAAATCACGGTCGACGCGCGCGGCGAAATTTACGAACTGAAAAATACGATTAATACGACGGTGGATACGCTTAGAAGTTTCGCGGCTGAGGTGACTCGGGTGGCGAAAGAAGTGGGTACCGAAGGTAAGCTCGGCGGTCAGGCCGATGTGAAAGGAGTCTCGGGTACGTGGAAGGATTTGACCGACAACGTGAACCAGCTCGCCGGCAACCTTACGGATCAAGTGCGAAACATCGCGAAGGTGACAACGGCGGTTGCCCGCGGCGACTTGTCGCAAAAGATCACGGTTGATGTGCGCGGCGAGATTCTCGAGCTTAAAAACACAATTAACACAATGGTGGATCAATTGAACTCATTCGCGGCTGAGGTGACTCGGGTGGCGAAAGAAGTGGGTACGGAAGGTAAACTCGGCGGTCAGGCCGATGTGAAAGGTGTCTCGGGTACATGGAAGGATTTGACCGACAACGTCAACCAGCTCGCCGGCAATCTCACCGCTCAAGTGCGAAACATCGCGAAGGTGACAACGGCGGTTGCCCGCGGCGACTTGTCGCAGAAGATCACGGTTGATGCGCGCGGCGAGATTCTCGAACTCAAAGACACTATTAACACGATGGTGGATCAGCTGAACTCGTTCGCTGCGGAGGTGACTCGCGTGGCGAAAGAAGTGGGTACCGAAGGTAAACTTGGTGGTCAGGCCGAAGTGAAAGGTGTCTCGGGTACGTGGAAGGATTTGACCGACAACGTGAACTTCATGGCTTCGAATCTAACCAAGCAGGTGCGCGGTATCGTGAAGGTTGTGACGGCAGTTGCAAACGGCGATCTCAACCAAAAATTTGTACTCGAAGCGAAAGGTGAGGTCGCCGCGCTTGCTGAAACGATCAACAATATGACCGACACACTTCGTATATTTGCCGATCAAGTGACATCGGTGGCGCGCGAAGTTGGTATCGAAGGAATACTGGGTGGTCAGGCGAAAGTGCCGGGCGCCTCGGGTACGTGGAAGGATTTGACTAACAATGTGAACCAACTCGCCGGCAATCTCACCACCCAGGTGCGAGCGATTGCGGAGGTTTCAACTGCGGTGACTCGTGGTGATTTGACTCGATCGATTAAGGTGAACGCGCAAGGTGAGGTAGCGTCACTGAAAGATAATATTAACCAGATGATCGAGAACTTAAAAGAAACGACTCAGAAAAACACCGAGCAGGACTGGCTCAAAACCAACCTCGCGAAATTCTCAGGCATGATGCAAGGTCAGCGCAGTATGACCTCCGTTGCTCAATTGATAATGTCTGAGTTGACTCCGCTCGTGGGCGCGCATGTCGGTACGTTCTTCGTGGTCGACTACGACTCTGACGAGACAAGCCTCAGCCTGATCGCAAGCTATGCATTTACCGAACGCAAAAGCTTATCGAATCGCTACAAATTTAAAGAAGGTCTCATCGGCCAATGCGCGTTTGAGAAAAAACCGATTTTGATTACCGACCCGCCAGCCGACTATATTCGAGTGAGTTCAAGCGCGGGTGAGGCTGCCCCTAAAAACATTATTGTCTTACCGATCCTGTTTGAAGGTGAGATCAAGGCCGTAATCGAGCTCGCGTCGTTCAAGGCCTTCACTCCGAACTACCTGAACTTCTTGTATCAGATGACGGATTCAATTGGTGTGATCTTAAACATGATTTCGTCGTCAATGCGGACGGAAGAGCTCTTGAAAGAACTCAAGAAGTCAAACGCCGAACTGGAAGCGCAAGCGAAAGAACTGGAAGACAAAGCGAAATTGCTGCAGGTTAAAAACCAAGAAGTCGAATTGGCATCAAGAAGCGTCGAAGAAAAAGCCGAGCAGTTGTCGCTCATTTCGAAGTACAAGTCCGAATTTTTGGCTAACATGTCGCACGAGCTAAGGACGCCGCTCAACAGCCTCTTGATTCTTTCGAAATCTCTCGAAGAAAATAAAGGCGGCAATTTAACTCCTGACCAAGTAAAATTCGCCAACACCATCAATTCGGCGGGCCACGACTTGTTGGCGCTGATCAATGAAATTCTCGACCTCTCGAAGGTTGAAGCAGGCAAAATGCCGGTCGAACCAGCCGAAGTCGAATTGAGTGAAGTAAAAGAAAGCTTAGAGCAGACGTTTCGCCCCATTGCTGAACATAAAAATTTAGAATTTGAAGTGGTGATGGAGCCGAATCTACCGAATACTTTTGTGACGGATGAAAGCCGTTTGCAGCAAATTCTGAAAAATCTGTTATCGAATGCGTTTAAATTCACCGAGACCGGATCCGTAATATTGAAAGTCGGTCTTGCGGATAAACCACGCGAATCTCATACTGACGTATTGAAAAACGCCACAAACCTGCTGGCGTTTAGGGTCATAGATACCGGCATCGGCATCCCAGAAATGAAACAGCAGCTAATTTTCGAAGCGTTTCAACAAGCCGACGGTACAACCAGCCGAAAATACGGCGGCACGGGCCTAGGTCTCACGATCAGTCGTGAAATTGCCCGCCTTTTGGGTGGCGCCATTGAAGTGGAAAGCACCCCCGGTGAAGGCAGTGAATTCACTCTTTATCTGCCGCAAAAGTATGTGAATCAAGAAGTGGTCAAGAGCTCAAACGGTTCGCGAAAAGTGACTCCGATTTATGATTTGCCGGCGAATGCGAACTTTCGCGGACGCCATGTTTTAGTAGTGGACGACGATATTCGAAATATTTTCGCCGTCACCACCGTGTTAGAGGCGCAGGGCATGATTGTTCGACATGCTGAAAACGGGCGCGAAGCGATTGAAGACTTGAAGTCTTCACTACAAACAGATCTTGTTTTGATGGACACGATGATGCCTGAAATGGATGGGCTAGAGGCGATGAGGGCGATTCGGAGCATGCCGCAGTTCGCGAACTTGCCAATTATTTCGCTCACTGCAAAGGCGATGGACGGCGATCGCGAACATTGCCTGACTGCCGGCGCGTCCGATTACATTACAAAGCCGGTTGATGCGAAGGCGCTTCTTGCATTGATGCACCATTGGTTGGCGCAACCGGCAGAAACACAAATCGTCGGGACGTAACCGCGATGGAAAAAGTGAACATCCTCTTGGTCGATGATCGGGGGGACGGCATTATAGCATTGCAGTCGGTATTGACTGACCCGGAATACAACTTGGTTGTCGCCAATTCCGGCCGTGAGGCGTTGAAACACGTTCTTTCGATGGATTTTGCCTTGATACTGATGGACGTTCAAATGCCGGATATGGACGGGTTTGAGACCGCCGCGCTGATCAAGCAGCGGGAGCGTTCACGCGACATACCGATCATTTTCGTCACTGCGATAAATAAAACGGACCGGTTTGTTGCCAATGGCTACTCCGCCGGCGCTGTCGATTATTTATTTAAGCCCATTGAAGCTCATATCTTACGCTCAAAAGTGAGCGTATTTGTTGAACTGTTTAAAAAGAATCGATTAATTCAGCAGCAAAGTGAAAACCTTCGAGATCTTGAGCGGCGAGAGAAAATTCGAGCTTTATCAGAAATGCGGCTTAAGGCGATTCGGCACTATCGCAACTTAGCGGATGCGATGCCGCAGATTGTATTTTGGGCCCGCCACGCGGGCGTAATGGAATATTTTAACCGGTTTTGGCATCAGTACACGCAACTCGACCCGAACAGTAGCATCGGTGAAGGTTGGCGCGCCGCCGTCCACCCGGCACAGCTGAAAGAAATCGACGAAAAATGGGCTCATGCGCTCAGGCACAAAATCGGCTTCGAAATGCATTGCCGCTTTCGTAACGGGCAAAACGGCGAATACCGCTGGCATCTGCTTAGGGTGACCCCCGACGACAGTGAAAAACCGAACGTCGAGGGTTGGACCGGTGTCGCGGTGGAGATCCACGGCGAAAAGACGACTCAAGAGCAATTACTAATGGCCAAAAGAATGGCCGAAGCCGCGAGCGAAACGAAGAGCCGATTTTTGGCCAACATGAGTCACGAAATTCGCACTCCGTTGGGCGTGATTCTCGGCTTTGTCGAACTCTTGGCAGATGAGAATTATCGAAGTACTGACAAAACCAACTTGGTGAGCGTGATCCGGCGCAATGGCCAGCTTCTTTCAAAAATTATCGACGACATTCTTGATCTATCGAAAGTTGAAGCCGGTAAGTTGGAGGTCGATCGAAACGAACTATCGATCGTCGATTTATTAAACGGCGTGAAAACGTTTATGTCGATTCCGGCCGAAGAAAAAGGGATTGATCTCCAGGTTCATATAGAAGGTGAAGTGCCTAAAAAAATATTATCAAACAGCATGCGGCTTCATCAAATTTTAGTAAACATCATCGGCAATGGCATTAAGTTTAGCTCCCAAGGCAAGGTGGTCGTGACGGCTTCGCTACGTCGTGAACCGAAACCGCTTCTGCATATTATCGTGCAAGACTCGGGCCCTGGTCTGACGGCCGAACAAATCAGCAATTTGTTTCATGCCTTCACGCAGGGCGATTCGTCCGTTACCCGAAAATTCGGGGGCACAGGTCTCGGTCTTGTGCTCTCGCGCAAGCTGGCGCGGGTGTTGGGTGGCGATGTGACCATTTCGCCGAGTCAGCCCGGCGAGGGATGTAAGGTTGAGATCACGGTCGAGACTGGGCCGCTCGACAACGTCGAAATGGTCAGCGCGCTGGATTCGGTTAAAGCTGTTTCAGCGGCGCCGCCCGAGCCGACCGAGAAAGCCACTGGTAACACGCAGTTCGGTTTATCGGCGCACGCCAGCGGCGGGTCTCTCGAGGGTATGAAAGTCCTGTTGGTTGAAGATTCGAAAGATAACCAACTACTGATTCGTCACATGCTCCATGCTGAAGGCGCTGACGTCTCCGTCGCTGAAAACGGAATTGAGGGTGTTGCAAAAGCCAAATCGGACTCGTACGATGTAGTGTTAATGGACATCCAAATGCCAATGCTCGACGGTTACGGAGCTTTAGCGAAATTGCGCGAAGACGGTTATGACCGGCCTGTTATTGCGTTGACCGCTCACGGTATGGTCGAAGACAAGAAGCGGAGCTTAGAATCCGGTTTTGCCAGCCACATAACAAAGCCCGTCGATCGCGTCAGCCTCATTGAACAAATCACAGCGGTCGTCGCCTAGTTGGTCGATTGAACGCGAGGTTTCAGCTTAAAAATATCGGCAATCGCGCGATCAAAGCCGTCTTTCGGCATGAAGCCCGCGGACATGGCGGGTTCGCCATTAACCGGAATAAAAAGAATCGCCGGGATCCCGCGCACGCCAAACATCGCCGCAAGTTCCGGTGTGGCTTCGGTATCCACTTTGTAGATGTCGATTTGGCCAGCGTAGGCTTTTTGGACATCTTCGAGAACCGGCGCCAGGGCTCGGCATGGGCCGCACCAATCCGCGTAAAAATCGACGATCGCCGGGCGTTTGCCGACAAACGCCCACTCCTTGCCTGCCTCGTAGTCGCAAATTTTCGATTTAAAAGTTTCGGCGTTTAGAACTTCCATTATTTAGCCTTTCGCTTAAATTCCTAAATAATAATGTATGATCATATTGTAATATGTCAAGGTTGTGCTATTGAATGGTACAACTGAAACATAGAGGAGTCGATATTGACCGCGGCAATCTCCATATTGAAAATGGAAAAAACATGCGATAATGTGAGTCAAATCTTAAAGGCTCTCGCCCATCCGGGAAGACTTTTGGTGCTGGGGCACCTGCTCAATGGCCCAAAAGCCGTTGGTGAACTTACGGATCTCTGTGCCATATCACAATCACAAATGTCACATTTTCTTATGCGAATGAAAATAGAGGGACTTGTGACGGTTGAGCGCGAAGGCAAATTTCGAATTTATTCAATTGCGGATAAACGGCTCGGTCGGTTACTACAAACAATTCAAAGGGAATATTGTCGATGAATATGAACGACCCACACTTCGGTGCCTATACATTTGTTGCGCTCGTGACGCTGTTTTTCGCTTGGCGAAAATGGCGATCATACAAGATGAAGCCGCTTCTCGCCGCGTACCTGGCCAAAGGTGCCCTTGTGATCGACGTTCGCAGCCCCAGCGAATTCGCGAGTGGTCATGTCGAGGGCAGCGTGAACATCCCGCTGAGCGAATTGCCCGGCAAAGTCTCGTCTTTAGATAAGAAAAGACCGACAATCGTTTGCTGTGCCTCGGGGATGCGAAGCGGAGCGGCACTTGGCGTTCTCATGACCAATAAGTTTGAGTCCGTCATAAACGGCGGGCCCTGGGAGAATGTTTTGAGCGTGTTCAAAACTCGCTAACGCCGTATTCGTCACCGGATTGCGAAATACGCGAGTTTCAGTCTCGAAGAGAGCTAGCTAAATCTTTAAGCGAATCGAAGATTTTAATCGATCGCGATGTCAGAGGCGACGAGAATGTATTTCGGCCACCAAGCCAAAAAGTCATTTTTGGGCTAAGGTGCTGGTCAAGAAAATGAAGGTACGAATACAAATCCTCTCTTGCGCCTTCTTTGCGCGAAATAGTTGATCCGACCACGATATGAGAAGCGCGGGTTCGCAACGCGGCTTCGCATAAATCTCTTTTTGGAGTATTGGCTCCCATGAATACAGAACGAAATCCAGCTTGGGTAATCAACGTATGCGCGGTGAGTATTCCAAGTTCGTGAAAATCTCCTTCTGGCGCAGCAATTACAAATCTCATGGAATGTTTTCTAACTTTGGCATTGCTTTGGATGGCCGAAAGAGTCTGTTTTACAATGCCCGAAAATATGTGTTCCTGTGAAATGGAAATAAGGCCGGAGTTAACTCGGCCGCTAAATTCAGTCAATAGGGTAGCGATCAAGTTTGTCAAAATAGTATCAGGTTTTTCGCGTTGTAAGGTATGGCGCAATTCCTTTTCAACCTTATCCCACTCTTGCAGTGAAACATGGGTCAGAATTTTTTCAATTAGCGAACCTAAATGAACGTGGGGCCTTGTTTTAATGATTTTCGACTGAAGTAGATTTTGTAAATCTGCTTTTGCGAGTCGAGCAATTGTACCAATACGACACTTTCGCAAAATCAACTCACGCAGTAGAATGGCCCTCTGGAGGTCCGATTGAGAGTATTTCCGGCGACCGGTAGAGCTGCGCTGAGGTTGAAAGGCGTGATGACGCAGTTCCCATCCGCGCAATGTATATTCTGAAATCCCTGTGAGGTCGACGATCTGTCGGATCGAATAGGTATCTGAACGTTTACTCATGGTCTGCGCCTCGGCCGGCGGGGAAAAAATCGAGAAACGGCTTGTTCATATTCCACATAGCCAGGGCGATTTCTCATGAGTTCTTCTAACATTGTGACCCCAGAAACTTTCAGAATAAGATAGGTCACGCCTATTGGACCGACAATTGTCCACCATGCGCCAGGTAATTCCATCGCTATCAACCAGATCCCCCACCATATTAGGACCTCACCGAAATAGTTTGGATGACGACTCCAACTCCAGAGACCAGTCCGTATTATTTTGCCTCGATTTGCTGGATTTAATTTAAATCGACGGAGGTGCTCATCAGCAATGGTTTCGAATAAAAAACCAATGGTCCAAAGGGTTATGCCTAAAATACTGAAAAATCCAAAGGGTTGATTGGGGTGAGCTAGGATGAAAAGAGTCGGCAACAAGAAAACATAAAGAATCAGCGGCTGAAGAATAAACACTTGCAAATATGAACGCCAAAGCCATGCTTTGCCCCATTGTCGCCGCCAATTGGCGTATCGAACATCTTCTGTGGTGTGTGAAAGATTTCTCCGCCCGACGTGAATGAAGAGCCGGACCGCCCAAGCTGTGAGCAGGCAGAATAAGAAAATTTTTTGACTGCCAAGATTGGGATGCTTCGAAAATGCAAGCGTCGAACCGGCGCTCAGGACGAAGGCTGGCCCCCAAAGAACGTCAGCGAAATCGTTGCGCCTAAAAACAAGTGCCGGTAGGGCGACGATCTGAAAAAGACCAATGGCTGTGAGTAACGGAATTGCCCAAATCGACATATTTCTCCGCGGCTTTATTACGTTTAAATATTGTATAGAAAAACCTATACAAAAGCCACATAACGTGAGAGCTATTAACAAGGTAAAATGAAATGATAAAGTCCTGCGTGGCTTCGCTATTTATGCTAATTTCTCTCGATTTCATCTGGTTGGATCTCATTATGAAAAGGTTCAATCTTGAACAGCTTTCATCTATTGGGCGAGTTGAAAACGGTCATTTTCGCATGTTAGTGCTGCCGACCATACTCGCTTATTTCTTGTTGGCCTTTGCTCTGGCGTATTTTTCAATTCCAAAGGCGAGTGAGGCAAAATCAGGGGGCGGCGCTTTTTTGCAGGGGGCGGTTCTTGGACTCGTGATTTACGGTATTTTCGACTTAACTAATTTATCCATTCTGAAAGGCTATCCGGTTTTATTTGCATTCGCAGATATATCTTGGGGCTGCATACTTTGCGGAATTACAACTTGGGCGCTAGGATATCGATATAGATTTAAAAATCAATTTGAGGGGGAAAAATGAATAAAATTAAATTCGCGGTTTTGCTGTCCGGTCTGATTGGAGTCATCGCAAGCGCCAGCGTGATAACTGCACCGCATGTTGATCTCAATCGCTATTTAGGCAAATGGTATGAAGTTGCGAGTATACCTCAATCTTTTCAGCGCCAATGCACAGGCAATACGACGGCTCTTTACTCTTACTCGAAAGGTGGCCGTATCAAAGTCATCAATTCATGCGATACGGCAAACGGCCGCCGGTCGGTGGCTTTGGGGCGCGCTGAAGTCGTGGATTCAATGAGTAATTCGAAACTCAAGGTGACTTTCGTGAAAATTTTTGGGCAATGGATTTTTGCCTTCGGTGGCGACTATTGGATTCTTGACGTGGCGCCCGACTATTCCTATGCGCTCGTTGGCGACCCGTCGGCAAATTATGCCTGGCTGCTGAGTCGCACTTCCAAGGTGTCTAACGCGGTCTACGTTTATGCAGAAGCGAAGTTTCGAAGCGAAGGCTACAATACCTGCAAAATACTTACTTCTGTGCAAACGGGCGGCATTTCTGCGCGCATACCATTATGCAAACTTGTTAAAGCGGCATCCGCCGCGGAGTTCTGATGGCCTGGCGCCAAGGCTAAGGTCGTGGCTTTGCCGATATTTACAACATTCAAACTTCTGATACCATTGATTCGATCAACGTCAAATCAACAGGAGTGTAAAATATGACCTCAGCAAAAATTAAACTGACAGTGATGGTGAGCATATTAATGTTTGGTCTTTGTAGCTTAGCCGCGCCCATGCATCGAGAGCATCACCCTAAACTTCGTCGCGCGATGAACATTTTAAATCGAGCAAAAGGGGTTCTACAGCACGCGGCTCACGATTTTAAAGGCCATCGAGTGGCGGCTATTCACGATATAGAGCAGGCACAGGGTGAGCTACGGCAAGCCATGCAAGTTGATCAGCATTAAAATTGTATCTCTAATTAAATAAAGCTGATTTTACGCAATCGACGGGAACGATATATTTTGCCACTGCCGCTAGCTGCGCCCTGAGGGGCGGCAAGAGACCTTCAGTGGCAACATTTTTGGTATAGCTCGTATAGCTATTTTACACTGAAAAATCGTGCGACATCTGGTTCTCGAATTGAGTCGCTCCAAAACTATTTAAGCAGAGTTGCGCCAGGGGCGGCGGTCCCTTTTTTGCATCGGTAATATGTAAGGCATTTATGGGGTATCAGATAAAGAATAAAGGCATATCTTTGTACAAAACTGTAAAATTATTTTTGCTTGCGGTGTTTCTTATTGGGACAGTGATTACTTTCAATAACTGTTCGGTGGGGATGCGTGCCGTAACCACTAACGCTGCAAGCGACGGATCGGTTGGCAATACCGGCGCGAGCGGGATAGCAAATGGCGCAACTAGCACAGCTCAGCGACCGAGCTATAATACGGGCAACGGCTTTTTTGTGCTTAATGGCAAGCTTTATGATCCATATGGCAACGAATTTCGAATTCGAGGTCTTGATCGAAATCACTACGACTCGAACTCTGCCGGTTGGGCCAATACAAATGCAAATACAGTTCGAATGTTTATTGAAACAAATTACGGTGCTAGTTTAAACACCCTTGCCGGAGTCGTATCGCAGCAATTGACATTCAAGCAAGTGCCCATAATCACGGCCGCCAATAGCGACGTGGCCTGTGGGGGTTACGGGGCCGGCACCTTGACCTCTGGTAATTCCGACCCCGTTCTGGCAAATTGTGTGATTCAGAACAATTGGGTCGCGGCTGCATCAACATGGACCCAATTTAATAAAGATGCATTATTTAATTTGGTCAACGAATGGGGGCCGGCAAATAGCTCCACTTGGGCTACGACTTATGAGGCGGCTATTTCTTCGATGCGAGCTGCAGGATACACAGGGCCGCTCGTGATCGACACCGGCGGGAGCGCGCAAGATGAAGCGGACTTGACTCAATATGCGGCCCAAGTTTTTAATAGTGATCCTGAAAAGAATATTGTTTTCTCCTATCACATGTACGGCGGAACTAATGATTACTCCGCGACGATCGCAAGTGTAAAGAAAGGCAATCCAACAATTGTTACGCTCAATGGCGGTGGCGTCTGCCATCCGTTCATGCCTGGAAACCCCTACAGCGGCCCCGGTTATTGCCCTAGCCAAGGCTATACAAACAATTACACTCCAACTACAGAGTATTATATTTCGGGAGTTCAGGGCATGACACAACTTAATGGTCAACAGCCCTCGAACCAGAATAATGTGGGCGGCAGCTCCGGGTCATGGACCATCACATTAGATGTCGATAGCACTAACTGGCCGAACTACTCGGGCGGCGGCACGGTTGTTGATTACAATAATAACTATGCACTTCGTATCGCGAGACTTGCGGCTTTATCACAAATGATTGGAGCTCCGATTATTATTGGTGAGTTCGGCCCTGGGCACAATATCGGGCCCAGCCCAACTACGGTAACGCCTAATGAAATAGTAAGCGCGGCTGAAGCAAATAACGTGGGCTGGATCGCTTGGGCATTCGACGATAATAACCTTAGCGGCCCCCAAACTAATAACGTTTGGTTTGGAATGACCTACCAAAACGGTATTTACAATGTGAGCTCCGATCTGACAATGTTTGGACAAGAGATCATCGAGGGATGCTCGAATCCGAATCCCGGTGGGTGTGGCTGCCCTGACAATACACCCCTACCTTCGTATTCGGCCGACGTTTATCCATTTACAGCCACGGAGCCGACTGTTTACACCATTACAAGTCCGGCTACCAAATGTACGGGTATGGCGAACCCTCAATACGATGGCTATGGACTTAAGCAACTCGCAAAATCCGCCACAATATTCTGAGCCTTTCGGTAGCCCTTAGGTGATTTGAAAAGCTAGGAACTGGAGCCGTTCAAGCAATAGCAACTCAATCCATGACGGCGCGCCGGACGATATAGAGGCATTGCAAGCGCGGCCGTGGAGCCAGGTCTGAAAAACGCATTCAAGGCGAGGTTTTTGTTGCCAATAATTATACATATGTATAATTATTAAAGTATGGCGAGACCTTCTCGTAACGTAGATAAACGCATGCTCGAAGTTGCTAAGCGAATCGTTTGCGAGCGCGGATGCAGCGGCATTCGCGTACGCGAAATCGCGGCTAAAGCGCACGCCAACCTTGGGATGTTTCACTATCACTTCAAAAGTAAACGCAAATTTACAAGACTGCTTTTACAAGAGTATTACGATGAGTTTTTCAGGCGCCTCTCGACAGCGGCAGGCGATGGCAATTCAGCCATTGAGCAAGTGCGTGGTGTGCTGCTGGCGGCGGCGCTGTTTGTCAGGCAAGAGCACCACTTTTATGCGGCTTTGTTAAAAGATATTCTCAACGGAAACGATGAAGTTTTAAAATTTGTCCGCGAAAACTTCCCCAAACATATTCGGTTAATGCGCGAATTGATTTTGCGCGCCCAAAAGGAGGGGGACATGGTTGACATGCCATTCCCGCAATTGATTTCGTTTCTTATGACAAGCTTAAATTTTCCGACCCTTATTGCCCTTACTGTTGCCGACCGAAGCGGAGAAGTAAAGCGCCGCGAACTTAAAATGAGATTGGACGATGTTGCATCTCATGCAGCGATTGAACAACGACTTGATATGGCGCTAAAGGGGGTGTCGCCATGAAATTTTACGCGTTCATCGTGTATGCGACGAGTGTTATGGTTCTGGCGTGGGCGTCGGGCGTCCTCGCAGATGGATCTCGTGATATTGCGCCGACGGTTTTTAAAATGTCACTCAAAGAGGCGGAAGTAAAGGCCCTCGATAATTCCGATAAACTTAAATCACTACACGAAACGACAAGCGCGGCTGTTGAAAAATCACGGGCGCAGTTTGGTAAACTTCTCCCGCAGCTTAATGTCAGCGGATATTATCAATACGATACATATGTTCCTGATGTTTCATTAGGGGTGCCCAATATGCCGGCGATACAATTCGGCTCGCATAATAATTACGCGGCTGGACCAATACTCAGCTATACGCTGTGGGACACTGGCGCGGAGCGCGACGCCTATCGTGCGGCAAAGCTGTTGGCGGAATCTAATAAAGATCAAGAGTTGAACGCAAGAGTCCAGGCCTTGTTCAGCGTCCGCACTTCATATTCGCGATTACAATTGGCTCTCGAAGAGCTAAATTTACTAAACAGCTCGCTCACCCTGGCAAAGGCGCAAAATCATGATATTGAGACAAATTTTCGAGCAGGGGCAGCCAGTCGCCTCGATCTCGTTGACTCTCGGCGCGAAGTCATTAGCTATCAGCTCCAGTTTAAGCAGGAACAGTCGGAGGTAGAATCCGACTTTCAAGATCTGCTAAATTTGGTGCGAGAGCAGGCGCCAATAAACGACGACCACCCGGGATTAGCGGGCCTGCCAGAAACAAATTTAGTTTTAGATCTTGAATCCCTCGCTCGCTCATTGGAGGCTGTAAAGCAGTGGCCGCTCAGTCCACCCGATGATAATCAGCCCGAGCTGAGAAGTTTATCCAATCTCGCGCAATCGTCGGATGAGCGGGCAAAAAGCGAATGGGCGCGGCTTTTCCCTAAGATCGACGTATCGGCGAGCGCGATGATTCAGTATCCGAATGAAATTGTCTTACAAACAATTGAACAGAACGCCTTTACAGCGACTCTAACAATGCCGTTATTTGACGGCAATCAAACCCGGCACCTCGTTGACTCGACCCGCAGCGATGCCGACTCCGCCCGGTTTCAGCGGGAACAAGCCAAGCGGGATCTTATGACCGACTATGAAAAAGCGATGCGTGAACTCAAAAATCTTAAGGAGCAGCAAAAGCTCGCGACCTTAGACGTGCAAAGTTCAGGGGCGGCGGCAAAGCTCTACTACCGTTCGTACAAAGCGGGGAAAATCAATTTCATCGACGTTCAAAGCGCTAATAATCGCGAACTTATGGCCAAGGTCAATGCCGCGAGAATAGATGCTCAAATTTTAAATGAAATATACTTAATTGAGTCGATATCGGGAAAGGTTACACTCTAATGAAGCCACAAACGAAAAAAATTTTAATTGCTGTAATGGCCGTAATCGCCTGCGCCATTTCCGCGAAATTTATATTTTTTAATGAATCGTTTTTGTATGCGGGCACTCTCGAGGCAACAAATGTTGATTTATCGGCGCAACTCCCCGAGACGATTGCTGAGGTGAATGTCCACGAGGGTGACCATGTCACAAAAGGCGAGATACTTGCACGTCTTTCGTGTGATGACGTCAAGGTCACATCGGACTTGGCAAATGAAAACTATGATCGCACGCTCCGGCTGTTCAAGGCGGGCACGGAATCGCAAGAGACGATGGATCTGATAAAAAGCAAAAAAGAAGATGCCGACGTGAAAATGAGTTGGTGCGCTATTTCATCGCCCATTGATGGCACGGTTCTGAGTCGTAATCACGAGCCGGGTGAGCTCGTTACTCCCGGTACAAAACTCCTCACTCTTGCAAACATCAAAGAGATTTGGGCGTATATTTATGTTCCAGAACCCGTGATGGCGCGACTTAAAACCGGAGAGAAAGTGACGGGGTATTTGCCCGAGCTGAACAATCGCGAATTTTCGGGAACAATCATCAAAATTAACGACGAGGCGGAGTTCACGCCAAAAAACGTGCAAACAGAGTCCGAGCGTACACGACTTATTTTTGGCGTTAAAGTGAGTTTTTTGGGATCAAATGACGGCGAAATTTTAAAGCCGGGCATGACAATAGAAGTGAAACTTCCAAACACTCATCAATAAATGCAGGCCTACAATGAGCGATGAGCACTATTCGATTCACGTGCGGGATGTTAAAAAAAGCTTCAAGGTGGTTTCAGCTGGTAAGCGCACGACTGTAGATGCCTTGCGGGGCGTAAGCCTCAATTTCTCCGGCTCATATATGCACGGGGTGATCGGGCCTGAAGGGGCTGGTAAAACGACTCTACTGCGCGTGATGCTCGCCCTTCTTCATCCTCATGTAGGGATGGTCGAATATAGAAGAAACGATGAGCCGGTCGATTTCGAAGTCGTTCGGCCACTGGTCGCGTACATGCCGCAAAGTCAGAGCCTCTATCCCGATCTTTCAATTGACGAGCACCTTGATTTTTTTAGAGCTCTTTACGGGATTGACAGTAGACAATATGAGGAGCGCAAACGTGAACTCTTACATATCACACGCTTGACCGAATTTGTTAAAAGGCCAGCGGGTAAACTCTCGGGCGGGATGTATAAAAAGTTAGGGCTAATGTGCGCACTCCTTCGTTCGCCGCGCATTGTGCTTCTTGATGAGCCCACCAATGGGGTAGATCCGATCAGTCGGCGTGAGTTTTGGGAGCTCCTCTATCGTCTGGTTGATCAAAAAATATTAATTATTGTTACGACGGCCTACATGGATGAAGCCGAGCGCTGCGGTGACGTGCACCTTATAGAACAAGGACGCGTGATCGCTGATGGCCCTCCGCGGGCGCTACTCGAATCTGAGGGTGTGCGAACGTTTGACGAATTGTTTTTGCGGAGGTCCAAAGAAACAAATGGAGCCATATGAGTGATGCGGTCACCGTAACAAAGTTAACAGTCAAATTCGGTGATTTTTTTGCCGTGAAAAATGTTTCGTTCGCAGTGGGGAAAGGTGAAATTTTCGGATTTCTAGGTGCAAACGGGGCCGGCAAAACCACGACTATTCGGGTTCTCTGTGGGCTGCTACAGCCGACGGAGGGTTCTGTGCGGGTCGGCGGATATGGCTTTGCGGACGGCGAGCTTCTCATGAAGTCGAAAGTTGGCTATATGTCGCAAAAGTTCACGCTATATAACGACCTGACCGTCAAAGAAAATCTGGATTTTACCGCGAGTCTGAGAAAACTTGACGCTAACTTTTATCATAAACAACGGGATGACTTATTTAAACTCATTTCATTTGACTATGCGCTTGACTCCAAAGTTGCGGATTTACCGGGAGGGATCAAACAACAGGTTTCATTGACGTCGGCGCTTCTACACAATCCAGAGATTGTTTTTTTAGATGAACCGACAGCTGGTGTGACACCTGCTGCGCGACACCGATTTTGGGCGCTCATCCGACGAATTGCGGGTTTGGGTAAAACTGTGATTGTGACGACTCACTATATGGACGAGGCCGAACAATGCGGGCGAATCGCGCTCATGCGCACGGGTGAGCTCATCGCTCTGGATACTCCCGACGGACTGAAGAAAGCGACATTTCCGATGCCAATGTTTGAATTCGAACCCAAGGCGCGAGCGCTTACATTTTCAGAGATTTCAAGACTACAAAAGCACGCGGCGTTTTCTTTTTTTGAACCTTATGGCCTAAGATTTCATGCTTCGATCCAATCGCTCGAACAATGGCGACAGCAACGAATCGAGTTCGAGCGACAGTTCATTATACGTGAAATTCAACCCTCACTTGAAGATGTATTCATTCGCTGCGTAGAAGGCCCGATTGCTCCCGAGTTGGAGGGGCGCGCATGAACTGGGAGCGTGCTTACGCGATCGCGAAAAAAGAGGCTTTTCATATCTTGCGCGATCCGTTCACGCTTGCGCTCAGTATTGCGATGCCGATTTTTCTTGTTGTGATTTACGGGATAGCCATTCACTTTAATGTACGGAATATCCATCTGTCGATTAGTGACTCCGACCGCACTCAAATGTCTCAGCGTCTCATTGATACGTTCGGGAGCTCAAAATATTTTATAAATCGAAACGTGATTACTCCGCGCGATGTTGAGACCGATGTTGAATCTGAGAAGGCGCGGGCGGGGATGATTATCCCGCCGGATTTTCAGAAAAATCTACTCAATGGCCGCTCAGCTAATGTTCAAGTTTTGGTGGATGGCGCTGACGACTCAACAGTCGGGCCTGTTGTAAGTTACGTGGGTGCGATTCAACAAATAGCCGCAATGAAGCTCGTTCATTTCGATCCACCGTCGCCCTATGATCTTCGTACAAGATTTTTGTTTAATCCGGAGCTAAACAGCCGCTGGTTTGTTGTGCCGGGTCTGACGGTCGTGGTCATGTCAATTCTATCAATTCTTCTCACATCGCTCACTGTCGCGCGCGAGTGGGAAAATGGGTCCATGGAACTTCTTCTGTCAACGCCCGTTCGGCCCATTGAAATTATTGTCGGCAAACTTGCGCCATACGGTATCTTGGGTCTAATTGCCGTAGCGCTGGTGTTTATTATCGCGCGGACATTTTTCGGTGTGCCATTTGTTGGGAATCCGATTTTATTTAGCGCGGGATGTCTTCTTTTTTTGATTACCTATCTTGCACAGGGGCTTCTTATTTCTGTCTTGGCGCGTAATCAGCAAGTGGCGATGCAGTTTGCGATGATGACGGGATTTTTGCCATCGAATCTTTTGTCCGGATTTGTGTTTCCGATTGCTAGTATGCCAATTTTTTTTCGTTACTTTACCATGATTTTTCCGGCTCGGTGGTTCATGCAAATTTCACGCGACACGTTTTTAAAAGGCTCCGGGTTATTCCAGCTATTGGGAAGTTTTTTCGCGCTGACAATGATTTGCTTATGGATGGTAAGCCGGGCGCGGGCAAAGTTCAAAAGGGATCTTGAATAATGAACCAAACTCTTATTGGATTTATTAAAAAAGAATTGATTCAAACTTTACGTGATCCCCGCATGAAGTTTCTTTTGTTTGTAACCCCGATCATACAAATGACTCTTTTTGGTGTTGCTGTATCGAATGAGGTAAAGAACATTCGCCTTGCTGCATTTTATCAGTCAACGGATACGGTCGCGCGCGATGTGTATGACCGGGCTATAGCAGGTAAATGGTTTTTGCCCGTGCGCGTGAGTTCGGTAGATCGTCCGTTTGAATTAATTCGCTCAGGGCGCGCTGATGCTGTTCTGGTCGCTCCCCCTGGGGGTTTTACTCGCGCGATCGAGCGCGGCGAGGCGATCGGCGACATTAATAAAAACGGCAAGGCAAACGGCGCTCCTTTGCAGCTCCTGACGGATGCGACAAACGTGTTGCAGGCGCAGGCAGTTGAAAGCTATTTGCGCACAATTATTAATAGTACAATCAAAGACGATTTGCATGTGACGATCCCTAAGGCTCCGATTCAAACAGAAATTCGCGTTCTATATAACCCCGCACTCGACACGAGTATTTTCATGGTGCCGGGTGTGATGTGTACGCTCATGGTGATGACAACAATGATGCTCAGTATGGTGGCAATTGTGCGTGAAAAAGAAATGGGCACATTCGAAGCCCTTATTTCCGCTCCAGTTTCACCATCAGAAGTGATTTACGGTAAAACCATTCCATACGTTGTTTTAGGGATGATTAATTTACCGCTGATTTTGTCTGTTGCGCTTTTGATTTTTCGTGTGCCGATGCGTGGCTCATACATTGTGCTCACTTTCTGTACGTTTGTATTTATCTGTACGAGTGTGGGAATTGGCACGCTTCTGTCGACATTTTGTAAAAATCAACAGCAATCCGCATTAGGATCTTTTTTGTTTATGTTTCCGGCCATGATGTTCTCGGGTCTTATGTTTCCCCTAGAAAACATGCCGCCGGCAATTCGGTGGGTTGCCTATCTCGATCCTCTATCGCATTACATGGGGCTTCTTCGAAATATCATGCTGAAAGGAGGGGGTGCGGCCTATGTTGTCACCCACACTCTAGCCCTTGCGGCGATGGCCGCGCTTTGCATTTACGTCAGCTTTCGGCGTTTTCGTACCACGCTTCAGTAGAGTATTATTCGATGTGAAAACGGAGAGTGCCCTGCCAGGTCGAAAAGTGAATGACCATTGAAACCGGATGGTCGGGGCGGCGGGATTTGAACCCACGACCTTTTGCTCCCGAAGCAAACGCGCTACCGGACTGCGCTACGCCCCGACTTGGGTCCGTCTGGCAAAGACCAAACGGTAAAATTGAAAAGACGATTCAAGATAAATTCGCCTTGTGGATTTGGCAAGCGTAAACCGGGCGGCCGCGTAACCAGCTGTCTCAGCACTACCGCAAGGTCGCAAAATTGGGTTACGATCTATAGACATAAGAATCAGCGAGGGGAGTCATCTTGAAGCTCGGTCTCGAACGTCTCATCGGCGACGCAAAACTGAAAGAGCAGCTCAAGGGCCGGCGGGTCGGCCTTGTGGCACATCCCGCTTCGGTCGCGCAATGTCCAACCACGCAGAAGCCGCGCGAACTCCAGCATTCGCTCGAAGCTCTCAAAGCCGCCAAAATTCCGGTCAAATGCGCGTTTGGCCCGCAGCACGGCATGCGTGGCGAAAAGCAGGACAATATGATCGAAAGCGATGATTTCATCGACCCGATCCACGGCATTCCAATTTTCAGCCTTTACGGTAAAACGCGCCGCCCGACTGAAAAAATGCTCGAACACTGCGATACGTTCTTGTTCGACTTGCAAGACGTCGGGTGCCGCATCTACACATTTATCACGACATTGTTTTACATTATGGAGGACGCCGCTCGCACCGGTCGCGCCGTGTGGGTATTAGATCGACCGAACCCGGCTGGACGAGTGATGGAAGGCTCGAAACTCGACATGAAGTTTGCGAGCTTTGTGGGGGCCGCTCCTACAATTATGCGTCATGGTCTCACGCTCGGTGAAGCGGGCGAATGGTACAAGAATTTGCGCCACCTCAATCTCGAGTACCGAGTGGTGAAAATGCAAGGGTACAATCCAACTAAAACGCCTGGTTTCGGCTGGCCGCTTGGTGAGCGCGCGTGGGTGAACCCAAGCCCCAATATGCCCCGGCTTTCGACGGCGCGAATGTATGCCGGGACGGTTCTTGTCGAGGGCACGAAATTATCAGAGGGTCGCGGCACGACACGGCCGCTTGAACTGATGGGTGCGCCGGGGCTTGACGGCGATCGGTGGGTGAAAGCGATTCTCAAAACCATCAAAACGAGCGCGATTTTGCGCCCATGCTTTTTTGAACCGACATTTCAAAAATACACGAAGCAACTGTGCGCGGGGTTTCAAATTCACATCGATCATCCGGGATATCATCACGCCAAATTCCAACCATATCGAATTGTATGCGCGGCTCTCAAGGCATTGCGACAATTGAGGCCTGATTTTGATTTGTGGCTCTCGCCACCGTACGAATACGAAACAGAGAAAATGCCGATCGATATTTTAAGTGGAGATTCATTTCTGCGGGAATGGGTCGATGACCCGTCGTCGAAATGGGCGGACCTCGAACGTAAACTCGCGCGCGACGAAACGGAGTGGAAAAAAGCGACACTCAAGTACTTTTTATACTAAAAATTTTAACCGATCTGTGCGCTTTCGAATGACGAACCGTTCTACATTCTCGGTTAACTTGCAAATTTCCATTCGCCCCCCTATCAGTCTAGAGTCAAAGGGGGTGGGGCATGAAAATTTTTATTCTTGTTTTATCGGCTTCGTTTTTACTTGGTTGCGGTGGGTTTCGGGGGGTGAGTGGCAGCGCGGGGCAGGGGCAGGGACTTTGTTCGCACCCCATTCATGTGAGTTGGACCGCGCCGACGCAGAACACGGACGGCTCGCCGCTGACGAATCTAGGTGGGTTTAAAATTTATTGGGGCACGGCTTCTCATAACTATACCCAAAACTTAGTGATCGCCGATCCGACGGCGACGCAATATACGCTCTGCAATTTTACTCCGGCGACGTACTACTTCGCGATGACCGCGTACAATACATTAAATATTGAGAGCGCCTTTACAAATGAAATACAGTACACGTTTTCAGCCGCGGCCTCGCCATTAAAAGCGATTCAGGTCAATCTCTCGGGCGCAAACTCAGGTAAGGTAACCGAGCTGGCTCGTTAGAATCCAACGGACGCTATTTGTGAGCCCGCGCTGCCTACCGTTGAGCGAGGATGGGTAAGTTGTGGCGGGTTCGGCTACATTAGATCGCCTAATTACTCTGGCGTGTTTTTATAAGCGTTGAGCCTTTACCTTGCGTTTTAACTTCAAGCGATATTTTTCAAGTTTTAAACGAAGTTTTGAATCGTGCACCGAGAGGATTCTGGCCGCAAGTAAGCCCGCATTGTAGGCGTTGTCGATGGCCACAGTTGCGACTGGTACGCCCGATGGCATTTGCACAATAGAAAGAAGCGCGTCGAGACCTTTGAGCTTACCCAAGTTCACAGGTACCCCAATTACGGGAAGCGTTGTGAGGCTAGCGATCATCCCGGGTAAATGTGCGGCTCCGCCTGCGCCCGCAATGACGACGGCATACCGTTTATGTGCCGCGAGCGCAAAATTTTGCATGCCTTCAGGCGTTCGATGGGCTGATACAATTTTCGTATCATGCTGAACTCCCAGCTCATGCAATGCGTCCGCCGCAAATTTCATCACGGGCCAATCAGATTTGCTCCCCATCACAATCGCAACCGAAGGCTCATGACGTTTAACGCGTCCCTTTGCCATCATATTTTAATCCGTTTTACGGCTAATTTTAATTTCTTCAGTGCAGCGTCCGGGTTTGCCCCTAGTGTCGTCAGATGCCCCATTTTTCGACCCTCGCGAACTTTATTCTTACCGTACCAGTGAACGTGCACATCGCCCGGCGGAGAAATATCCGGCGAAAAATGAGCTTCACCTTGAGCTTGCCCAAGCCAATTCCACATGGCAAATCCATTCGTCGCGAATTCGGGTTTCTTGGGGAGTGGCCAGTTCAAAATCGCGCGTAAATGTGCGTGAAACTGATTAAGTGGAGTGGCATCGAGAGAATAGTGCCCTGAGTTGTGCACGCGGGGTGCTAGTTCATTGACGAGTAAACTCTCGGGTAGGGCTGTGGTTCTGGTCGGCCGGCGCGAAGTCCCTAGCTCAAATAGTTCAATAGAAAGAAGGCCGACGTATTTTGCCTCTTTGATTGCGTGCGCGGCTAGGTGAGCTAATTTCTTAGCGGCTGACCAAGGGCGAATCGGGCCTTTCACCCAAAGACAACGCGAGTTTTGCGCTTGCCATTCAACTAAAGGGTAACATAAGATTTCTCCATTTTTATTGCGTGCGAGTTGCAGCGCAAGCTCGCGCCGAAAAGGTATGAATGCTTCGCCGATGAAGTCCTGAGCTTGCCCGTCATATTTTTGCAGCCATTGGTCAAGGTCGCGCGGCGAGCGAATTATGAATGTACCGTAACCGTCATAGCCGTGACGGCGTTTTTTGATGACGATTCCACCATAGCGTTTTCGATCGCGAAAAAAGGCATGAACGTCGGGTGTGTCGTTGAATGCAACGAACGGCGAAGTGGGTAGTTTGTGTTTTACAAGCCATTCCTTTTGCGTTTTGCGGTCTGAAAGTTGGCCGAGTAGCGCAGGTGAGGGGATGATCTCGACCCGTGACGATTCAACCACGCGCGCGAGCATGTCTGTGTCTAAAAATTCGCTCTCAATAGTGGTGATGTCGACGTGTGAAAGTAGATTCGCGACGTGTTGTTCGTTGTTCGGGTCACCTTCATGCCAAAAACGGGTGACCTGGGCCGCTGGGTCGTCTGCGTGGAGAGATAGTACATGCATTTCAAGTCCCATTTTGAAGCCCTCGATCACGAGCATACGGGCAAGTTGGCCTCCACCCAATACTCCGACACGACTCATCTGGTGACTCCTCACTTGTTACCTCGGCTAGAGGATTTGGGGCGATCATGTTTCGCCGCTAAATTACAAATTGTACGGAACTCGTCTTCGGTCACCGGTTGTACCGATAGCCGGCTATTATGCAGTAACACCATATTTTTCAGCCTTGCAATTTTTTTGATTTCGTCCAGCGTAACGGTTCTTGGCAAATCTTCTTCATGCACCACTTCAACGCAGAACCAACGCGGCCTTTCGCGCGTAGACTTCGCGTCGAAATAATCCGATTTTGCATCAAAGGCCGACTCATCGGGCTCAGCCGCGGCTGACACGCGGGCTATTCCCGCCACTCCTGAAGGGTTGGCATTGGAGTGGTAAAAAAGCACGAGGTCGCCCGCTTGCATATCGCGCATCATGAAATTGCGTGCCATGTAATTGCGCACGCCGTCCCAACGTGTGGGGCCGCGCGCTTTCAGGTCGTTGAACGAAAACACGTCTGGCTCGGATTTCATGAGCCAATAGCGCCGCGATCGGGTCGGATGCTGGGTTGCCTTGGTCATATTCCGTCCTTATACTCATACCATGATGAAAACACGAACAGAAAAAGACAGCATGGGTGAGATTCAAGTGCCGGTCGATCGCTATTGGGGCGCTCAAACGCAGCGCTCGCTTGAGCATTTCAAAATTGGCGGCGATCACTTCCCCCGTGAAATGATTGGCGCTTTAGGTGTGCTCAAAAAATGCGCCGCGAAAGCCAATCAAAAACTAGGACTTCTCGATGAAAAAAAGGCTCGTGCGATACAGCAGGCGGCCGATGAGGTGATCGCGGGCCAGCTCGATAGCCACTTCCCGCTCGTCGTGTGGCAGACGGGCTCCGGTACGCAAACCAATATGAACGCGAACGAAGTCATTGCGAATAGGGCCAAAGAGATCCTCGGCGGCGAGATCCCGGTTCATCCGAACGACGACGTGAACAAGGCGCAGAGTTCGAACGACACCTTCCCGACAGCGATGCACATTGCCGTGTGTTCAGAGCTCAATCGGCGGCTGTTGCCGATGGTCGAAGTTTTACGCTCGGCGCTCGAGAAAAAATCGAAAGAATTCAAATCGATCGTAAAAATTGGGCGCACGCATTTGATGGATGCGACCCCGCTTACCCTCGGGCAGGAGTTTTCGGGCTATGTTCAACAGCTGGAAAACGCGAAAGAGCGTGTGAAGTCCACGCTGCCGCGTGTGTATCAGTTAGCCCTCGGCGGCACGGCTGTGGGCACGGGCCTCAATACGCATCCCGAGTTTGCCGAACTGGCGGCAAAAATGATTGCCGAAGAGACGAAGCTACCATTTGCGTCGGCGGTTAACAAGTTCGAAGCGCTTGCGGCCCATGACGCCCTTGTTGAACTGTCGGGGCAACTCAAGACGCTTGCGTGTTCACTTATGAAGATCGCCAACGACATTCGGTTGATGGGTTCGGGGCCGCGCTCGGGTATTGCCGAGTTGATTTTGCCGGCGAATGAGCCAGGTAGCTCCATCATGCCGGGCAAGGTGAACCCGACTCAATGTGAAGCGGTGACGATGGTGGCGGCGCAGGTGATTGGAAATGACATGGCCGTCGCGGTCGGTGGCGCGACCGGGCACTTCGAGCTCAACGTGTTCAAACCGATGATCGTATTTAACGTGCTCAATTCGATTCGTCTTTTGGCTGACGCGTGCGAAAGTTTCACTGAACATTGCGTTGTCGGAATTCAAGCAAACGAACCGAACGTCAAGCGGCATGTCGAAAATTCGCTAATGCTTGTGACGGCGCTCAACCCTGTGATCGGGTACGACAATGCGGCTAAAATCGCCAAAGCCGCGTATAAAAACGGCACGTCGTTACGTGAAGAAGCAATTAAACTCGGGCTCATTTCGGCTGAGAAATTCGACGAAGTGGTGAGGCCTGAAAAAATGACTCATCCAGGGCTATAAAGAGAATTCGAGGGGTAAACATGAGCGGCGGGGATATGTCTTGGCTCGATTCGGAAAATATCCGCCCGTATATTTTCATGCGAAAAGAGAATCTCTTCGCGCAGCCGGGCTCGCATACAAAATGCGATTGGTTTAAGAATCAGCCGCTTTATCGCAACCCGCTTCATATGGATCAAAAAGCGTTCGCCGATCAGATTCTCAATCTCGAATCGAAGGCATTTCAACATTCTGGCATGCCCATGCCGCGCTGGGTATTTTACGATTGCGCCATCATGCCGGGATTCGTATGCGGTTTCGCGCAACGGACGGAGACGCTCCCGAAATCGTATCTTGAGCAAGTGGGCATTGATCCGGATCTCGATTGGACGCCCCTTTCATTATTTATTATCATCCCGACCGTGCGTCGGGGGGAGTGGGTGGCGCATAACCTCTGCACGGCCAATTCGTTAACAGATAAGCGCGATCATTTGTATGCCCTCGGTTTTCTCACGAAGGCCTTTGGCTTATGGTACGGTAACGTTGAAATCCTATGCGGATTTGCGCAGTGGCAAAGCCCGTCGATTCGCTTACATTCACATTACGGCTCTTTTGAGATTTTGACCGCGTACACGCCGATACACAGTCATGCGCGAACGCTCACATATCGCACAATCATCAATGGCGCTTACTGGCCGACGTTTTTTACAAAAGACGGCGACGAGCTGAATGCTCGATACGCGGCGACTGATTTTTCTGTGGATCCGCGCAGCGAACACAGTTTGATTAGTTTTCAGCGGCGTTTAGAGCGCGACGAGGGGCCGTTTTTCTTGAATCCGCACGAAATTCGCACGCGACCGTTAGATGCTCCGCTGAAGGTTTATCGCCTGAAAGGTTGATGTGGGGCGCGGCAGAGTCCTGCCGGTGTTTGCCATCGCGAGTCTAATGCACTACACTGATTGAACGAGGTGAATTGTGGCAAAAAAGGCGACAGAAAAGAAAGCGAAGAAATCGGCCGACAAGCAAGATAAGGGGCCGACTGTGAACCCGCGTTACGTCGAACTTTCTGGCAAACTTGAAAGTGCCAAAGCGCAGCCCTATCGAATGGCGAGTATTTACGCTATCGACGCCAAGATCGAACACCCCAAATTTGGGGTCGGCTTTGTGGTCGCGGCCTTCCCCGACAAAATTGAAGTCGTTTTTGAAGATGCCAACCGTCACCTTGTGCAGGGGCGCAAATAGGTGTCACGCTGACGACCACACGTAAAGACCGTATTGAGCGCCTTCTGACGGTTCGATTTAAGCCGATCCATATCGAAGTCATAGATGAAAGTGAACATCACCGCGATCATGCTCACTTCGGAGTTGAAACCCACCTAAAAGCGGTCATTGTGTCACCTGAATTCACCGGCATATCGAGAGTTAAACGCCAGCAGCTCGTATACGAAGTGCTCAAACCACTTTTTGATGAGGGGCTTCACGCCTTGTCGCTCACCACGTTGGCACCTGAAGAGTGGCAGTCGTAATTACGATAATTCGTCGAGTTGGCGGCGGATGCTCGCGAGCTGGGTCTGAATTTGTTCAATACCCGTCGGCACGGATCCATTTCGCGGCAGCGCGTGGTTCGAGCCGGCGTCGCTCGCATCAGTCGGCAATCCGTCGGGTGGAGGTGAATCGGATTTATGGCTGCGATTGAAATTCTCGAGCGCATTCCCAAGCTCTTCACAAGCAGCTCGAATGCGATCGGTGCTGCTGGCGCGAAGTCGGTCCGTGTTTGAGCGTATAGAATCATTCGGCATCGGAGGTAAAATGTTAGGCGGTGTTTTTACTTTTCGCAACTGCCAACTTAGTCGCGCGAATGAAATCCTCAACTTTGACATTTTCGCGATATGGAGAGTAAAACCTTAATCCATGGCTGAAGAAATCATTTATACGATGAAGGGCGTCTCGAAAGTTTACCCGCCCAGCAAATACGTTTTAAAGGACATTTATCTCTCCTATTTTTATGGTGCCAAAATCGGCGTGCTCGGCCTGAATGGTGCCGGTAAGTCGACTCTCATTCGGATCATGGCCGGGGCTGACCAAGATTTTCTCGGCGAAGCCTTTCCGGCCCGCGATTTTAAAGTCGGTTATTTGCCGCAAGAGCCGAAACTCGATCCGAAAAAAACCGTCAGAGAAAATGTGATGGATGGGCTCGGTGATTTGGCCCGATTTCTCGAGGACTTCAATAAAATCAATGAGCAGTTGCAAGACTCTGAGCTTGATCCCGATAAAATGGAAAAGCTGATCGAGCGCCAGGCTGTCGTACAAGAGAAAATTGAAACGCTCGGCGGGTGGGAAGTCGACCAAAAAATCGAGCAAGCAATGGACGCGCTTCGTTGCCCTCCGCCGGATTGGATGGTCGATAAGCTTTCAGGTGGCGAGATTCGTCGTGTGGCGCTTTGCCGATTGCTATTGTCAAATCCGGATATTTTACTTCTCGACGAGCCAACGAACCATTTGGATGCCGAATCCGTCGCCTGGCTTGAGCATTTTTTGCATGACTTCCCAGGCACTGTGATTGCCGTTACTCACGATCGATACTTTCTCGATAACGTGGCGGGGTGGATACTCGAACTCGATCGCGGCGAAGGATTTCCGTTTAAAGGCAATTATTCATCGTGGCTTGAGCAGAAAGAAAAGCGGCTTCAACAAGAGCAAAAAGATCAAGATCGGCGCAATAAGACGCTGGCGCGTGAGCTAGAGTGGGTTCGTATGTCGCCGCGAGCGCGACAGGCCAAGTCGAAGGCTCGTCTCTCAAATTATGAGAATTTACTTAAGGAGCCGTCACAAGAACAACTCAAAGATCTCTCCATATACATCCCCGCAGGCCCTCGTCTGGGTGATGTAGTCGTCGAAGCGAAAGGTGTAACGAAAAGTTACGGTGACAAATTGCTGTTTGAAGATCTGACTTTCAATTTGCCGAAAGGCGGGATTGTGGGTGTGATAGGTCCGAACGGGGCCGGCAAAAGTACGCTCTTTCGGTTGATTACGGGGCAAGAAAAGCCCGACAGCGGCAGTTTCAAAGTGGGAGAAACGGTGCGCATGGCCTACGTCGATCAAAAGCGCGAAGGTCTCAACGTCGAAAATACGGTCTGGCAAGAAATTTCTGGCGGCAATGAAGTCTTGACGGTGGGTAACCGCGAGATCAATTCACGCGCTTATATAGCGAAATTCAACTTTCACGGGGCCGACCAGCAAAAGCGAGTCAAAGATCTTTCAGGCGGCGAACGCAACCGTCTTTATATTGCCAAGATGCTTCTCAAAGAAGGCAATCTCTTGCTTCTCGACGAACCTTCGAATGACCTTGATGTGAATACGCTCAGAGCTCTAGAAGATGCACTACTTGAATTCGGCGGTAGTGCCGTCGTTATTAGCCACGACCGATGGTTTTTAGACCGTATCTGCACGCATATATTAGCCTTTGAGGGTGATTCGAAGGTGAATTTCTTTTTCGGCAATTACACTGAATACGAGGCGGATCTCAAAAAGCGCCTCGGCGTCGACACGCTCATCCCAAAACGCATCAAATACAGAAAATTACAGTAATTCAGGCGGCGGCATTGCGAACAGGCGCTAGCACGCGTACGATCTCGTTTGTGACGAGATCGTACGCCTCTTGAGCGAGCAGGTACTGTTCACGTTTAGCTTGCCATGTCGCGGCTGTCGCTACGTCGGGATGCAGACGCTTAGCGAGGCGGTGAAAGGCTCGGCGGACTTCGGCCTGACTGATCGTCTCGTTGCCGGTTAAGCCAAGTGTCAGTAGCGCGACTTGGGTTTCATTTGATAACACCCGGACTGATACGCGCCGAGACGAAAGGCGCTGGGCTTTTGAGGGTGATTGAATACGGCTGGAGTCTACTGTTGCCCGGCTAGAGCCCGATCGATGTCTATAATATGGCGTTTTAGACACCGAAGGTACTCGGGGGCGGCTGTACAAGAACAGATAATCGTAAGTGATTTCGGCTCGCAACGGTCGCACTGTCGAATGACGTTCAGGAGCGGCTGAGGTCTCGGCAGGCTGCAGTTTCTCCTCTAAAATCTCTTGAAATGTCGCGTCTCGCATGGCCCTCATGCACTCCTGCCCACTCTATCGGCAGGGTTTAGAAAGAACTGTAGAGGTGTTTTCTCGAGGAGAAATGCATCTTTTTCGAGTCAAAACCTGTGTTTTTCAGAGGGAGATTGCCGTTTTTCAGAGGAGAAACGCCCAAAAACGGCACATTTTCAGAGGGAATGTGCCATTTTTAAGAGGGGAAAACCCGCTTTTCCGCTCGAAGAAAATTCTTTTGGGGGGTGCCATTTTTCTATTGCATTCACTCCCTAAACACAGTCATGATTGTGAGTGCACGGTTGCAATAGCAAACCATTAACCATCACAATCATTGGAGGACATGATGGCAAAAAAGAAGACGACGAAAAAAGCGACGGCAAAAAAGGCTGCTAAAAAAACGAAGACAAAAAGAAAGCCAAATGCGGCTTTCATGAAGCCTTTAACTCCCAGCTCGGCATTGGCCGCAGTTGTCGGAGCAAAAGCTTTGCCCCGCACGCAGGTTGTTAAAAAATTGTGGCAGTACATCCACGCCCACAAACTGCAAGATTCTAACAACCGTCGTAACATCAACGCCGATGCAAAACTTCGCCCGATTTTCGGCAAAGGCACGGTATCGATGTTTGAAATGACGAAACTCGTCAGCAAACACTTGCGCTAGTTTCGAATTCAAGCGCTCGCGTATTTGCGCGGGCGTCTTGGTTTGAATTTGGTAATGCCCACTTGTAAAAGGTGGGCTTTTTTTTTAATGTTCAATGCATGACACCGATTGCCGCAAATGAAATTCGTCTGATGGAGGGCGCTTGCCAATTGGCCGCGCGGCTTCTCAAGCACGTCGGCCAATACGTACGCGAAGGTGTCACGACGGACGAACTCGATCGTATTGCCGCTGACTATACGTTGTCACACGGGGCAAAGGCGGCACCTCTCGGGTATCACGGTTTTCCGAAATCTATTTGCACGTCGATTAATGCCTGCATTTGCCATGGCGTACCCGATAAAACGATTTTGCGCGCTGGTGATATCATCAATGTCGACGTGACGGTGATCAAAGACGGCTTTCATGGTGACACGAGCTCGATGTTTTTTGTTGGCGACGTGAGCGATAAAGCCAAAGACATTTGCGATACAGCGTACAATGCGATGCTAAAAGGCATCGACGAAGTCGGCCCTGGTGCCACCACCGGCGACATCGGCTTTGCCATAAATAAACTCGTGACGAAGCGTGGATATTGGGTCGTGAAAGAAATTGGGGGTCACGGCGTAGGCAAGATTTTTCACGACGATCCTTGGATCCCTTCGTACGGCAAAAAGGGCAAAGGCGATTCACTCAAGCCGTGGACGTGTATTACGGTTGAGCCGATGATAAATGAAACTTCGGCGCCGATTCGCGAATTTTCGATTCCGAATTCATCTATCAAGTACTACGAGACCAGCGATAAAACACTCTCGGCACAGTACGAGCACACTGTTTTAATCACCGACAAAGGCCACCAAGTTCTCACAGAGGGTGGCTGACAATTTTTTTGCTAGCGCATTTGCGTCAAACTTCATTGTTGATCTGAACGTTTAGACATGTATCGTTTAACCTCTTAGCCAGAGGGGGGCTCATGTCTTACATTTGGACGGCTGCGTTTCTGTCAGCCATGTTGTCGTCGGCCGTTTGCAATGTGCAATTCAAAAACCCGACGGACGTATTTCAACCACTCGCGACGATGACGAACGATCGCAACGCCAACATAGACAAGCTGTATGTTGCAATGGACAAGCGGGGGGTTGTCGAAGGCATTCGATTCTTACCGGGCGGTTCGCCTTGCCCCGCCGATTTTACCAATGCCCAGATCAGTTCACCCGATGGTGCCAACCTTGAAAACGACGAGCACAAGCCGATTATGCTTCACGCGAATTTTAACCCGAACTCCAATCAAACGGCTTTCGTTGTCGATTATCTTTCAAACGGTCTATGGGGCACCTACAAAACGTGTCGCGCCGAAGTGGTGCGTGACTCTAAAGGAGTGTGGCATCTCATCAACACCTACACCAACACTCCCGTGACGCATCTTTCGGTCAAGACGTGGACCTTGGGCATTTCGACCATTGATGGGATATGCCCGACGAACTGACGATATTAAGTCAGTTTGTAGGTGCCTTGATAATTCGCGGGATTGATTTCAATTGAAGTGCGATATATGATGCCCGGCATTCCAAACATTCCAAACATTTTTCTGAGATAAGGGAGATTTAAATGCAAAAGTTTGAGGCGAAATCGAGCCCTGCCGTAAAGACGAATAAAACAATTGCCAAAAAGCCAACGCCCTCGAATCAAAACCCCGACTATCGCGTGTGTGAAGCGGCGATGAAAGACGCGGCGGAATTCAAACGTTTGGCAAAATGGGGCCGCGAAGAGATTCAAATCGCCGAAGACGAAATGCCGGGGCTCATGGCCCTGCGCGAACAGTACGGCAAAACGCAGCCGCTCAAGGGCGCGCGCATCGCCGGCTGTCTTCATATGACCATTCAAACTGCGGTACTCATTGAGACACTCCAACATTTGGGCGCCCAAGTACGCTGGAGTTCATGCAATATTTTTTCAACTCAAGATCACGCGGCGGTCGCAGTCGCGGCGGCGGGCGTGCCCGTGTTTGCCTGGAAGGGCGAAACCGAAAAAGAATTCAACTGGTGCATCGAGCAGACGATCGAAGGCTGGGGCAGTGACGGTTACGATCTCATTCTCGACGACGGCGGCGACCTCACGAACATGATGCATGAGTCGCGCTATGCGAAACAAATGAAAAACATCGTCGGCCTGTCTGAAGAGACGACCACCGGCGTGCACAATTTGGTGCGCCTCCATGAAGAAGGTAAATTGAAAGTGCCGGCGATCAACATCAACGATTCGGTCACGAAATCGAAGTTTGACAATTTATACGGATGTCGCGAATCACTCGCGGATGGCATCAAACGCGCGACGGATGTCATGATCGCGGGTAAAATCGTCGTCGTCGCGGGGTATGGCGATGTCGGTAAAGGCTGCGCTCATTCTATGCGTTCGTACGGCGCGCGCGTTCTGGTCACTGAAATTGACCCGATCTGCGCGCTGCAAGCGGCGATGGAAGGGTTCGAAGTCACGACGATGGATGATGCCTCGGCTCGTGGAGACATTTTTGTGACGGCGACCGGCTGCTGCGACATCATCACTCCTGAACATTTCAAAAAGATGAAACATGGCTCTATCGTCTGCAACATCGGCCACTTCGATATCGAAATCGACATGGCTTGGCTCAACAAGAACACGCAAATGCGCGAAGTGAAGCCGCAAGTCGACATTCACACTTTTAAAGATGGCCGCGAGATCATCGTCCTTGCTAAAGGCCGTTTGGTGAATCTCGGCTGCGCCACCGGGCACCCGAGTTTTGTCATGAGCAATTCGTTCACGAATCAGGTGATGGCTCAAATCGAACTTTGGCAAAATCGCAAAACCGATAAATATCGCGAGGTCAAAGTTTACCGATTGCCCAAAGAGCTCGACGAAAAAGTCGCCGAACTGCACCTTGCAAAAATCGGCGTGAAGCTGACGAAACTTTCTGACAAACAGGCGAAGTATTTAGGCTTAGGCAAAAACGGGCCGTTTAAGCCCGATCACTACCGGTACTAACTGTCGTTACTTTTTTAGTTCACCAATTGTGACGTATTGCCGCTGAGCGCGGCGGCGCACGCGCCGAACGGGTTCGAATAGTGATGAAGTTCGGCCTTCAGGTGTGAAACGTCGACTGACGAGAATAGCGCGTGGTTTTGAATAACAAACGAGAGAGCGCTGATGAGCGTGCCGACGTCGTGTGCTGTCCACGTTTGGTCAGACGCAGGCGGATTCGCGGCGAACTCCAAGAGTGGGAGCTTGTCGGCTGAGACACGGCCTTTTGTCAAATTGTGTATGCGTCGAAGATCGGTTGTACCATAAATTAGCTTTAATTGATTGGTTGTCT
The DNA here is from genome assembly GCA_027459485.1 of Bdellovibrionales bacterium. GTDB lineage: Bacteria > Bdellovibrionota > Bdellovibrionia > Bdellovibrionales > UBA1609 > RBG-16-40-8. Next base: position 549,106 of record DAIDIG010000001.1, read on the forward strand.
TCACATCGGCGTAGGCCTCGTGCAATAAAATAAGAGCGAGATCAACAGCTGATCCGATTACGTGCTCAGAGTAGCGGCTATGTTCGGCGGCTATAATAAGCGAAGTCACGAGCGGAACGGCAGGTGGTATAATGTATTCATCGTGAATCCGGCTGAGCGCGGCGAGTTGAACTTTAAAATCGCCGTCTCTGATGGCGGTGCCAAGCATTTCGAGACTCTTTTTTGCATTTTGAGGGTTCTGCATGAGATGAGAGCGGGCGCGCATTTCATCATTTTGCTCGCTCGGGTCGCGGGTCATGATTTTCAAAACCGAATCGTACTGTTTATGTAAAAGCGATTCAGCTTCTTCGTTGTCTTGAAAAAAAAGCGCCAAAGGCATCTGCGAATGCCCTTCGATGCTTGCCACTTTTGTTGTGCCCTGTCCGGTCTCTAGAAATACCAATAATGTTTCATTGGGGTCTGATTTTTTCGAATCGTGAAGAGCGTAAATTTGCTCTGCGCCGGCTGATTCAGAATTCGGCGAGGCCACTTGGTTGAAGGTAATTGTACTTGGCGGGTAGTGAACATGAAAGTAGTACTCGCCCAGGTAACGGCTGATCGTCACGCCGTCAGAGTTGACGCTCATTTCAAGTTCGCATTTGTTGAAATGTTTCTTCTCTATGGCGCGAGGGTAACTCAAGCCCTTATAGTGATTCCAAAACTTCGGTGTAATCACAGCGGCTCTGGCGGTCGGGTTTACAGCAAATAACAGCAGAATAACCGAGAGTTTGGTCCACTTCATGGATTGCAGCATAACGTTTCAATCGTTCGTGCGAAATGCCTGTTAAGAGATGTTAAACCATCAAGCGGGTATTTGGATATAGCTTAGGTATTTCTTGAACTCATTGATCGATTCATAGATGTCGCCGCTCGCGCGGTGTCGCGATTCTTTTTTCGAATAGCTGATTTGGTAAAAATTGTTGAACAGTATCTTAAACGACGAAACATCAAGCATCCGGTAGTGTAGTCTTTCGCCGAATTTCTTGAAGTACTTGTTGATGAAGAGCCGGTCCTGCCCGATGGAGTTGCCGGCCAAAATCACACGTTCTTTAGGAGTAAAATGAGCTCCAAGCAACGCGAGCAGCTCAACTTCGACCACCGCCGGATCTTTGCCATGCGGGACGAGATCCGTGAGGCCCGATTCTTTGTGATGAGTGCGATTCCAATCATCCATATTATCAAGGTATAGCGGTGGCTGTTTGACGATGGCATGGTATTGACCGAGCTCTTCAAGCGGTTTGTCTTTCGACGTGCATCCGGTCACGATCGCCGCCACTTCGATGACGACTTCTTTCTCGACGTCGAGACCTGTCATTTCCATATCGAGCCAAAGTAATTTGAACATATTGAGATCAGATTAGTAGCGAAACGCCGACTTTGTAAACTGCGAAATCAATTCTTCGGGTGTAGTGTGATTGGCAACACGCCGAAATTCAAATCCCATTGCGGCCATAATCCCGAGCAGCGGCCAGCCAATTCGCGGGTAAACCAGCGCCACCGATAAAGCCGTGACCTGCCCCCACGACACAAGCACCATCTTCAGAGCAGAATACGTTTCATAGAACGCCCGATCGTTAGGGTCTGTAACATAACGATTGTACTCATTCCAAAGTTCTGAGTTGCCCTTGTCCCAAGAATACTGTGCGAAGAAGCCCAGCAGTAAACTCATGCTGCCTTTTGCGACGTAGCCACCGAATGTTGTAGCCATCGGTGTGCCCATCGTCTTGAGTAAAGATGCTTGAATGGCCATGAACCCGACCTCGATCAGGTTCCATTTTGTGATCGCGCTGGTTTCGTCGCCGAACTCCAGTACTTTTTGCGGGGGAATTCCGAGCCATTTCCAAAATTTTCGGGTTTTGAATTGCAACCAGTCGGCGAACCGCTGATGGGTCAGCCACCCCATGTACAGGTTGTTGTAATACATGAGTGCCGCGGACATTGCCCCGGTCGCGACACCGTAGCCGAGTTTACCGACCATCGAAGCGCCCGAGCCGACAACTGATAAGAAGGTGCCGACCGCGTTGCCGCTGAACCTCGCGATCGACAGCCACTCTTTGTATTCGCCGGTTCGTCCCCATCGCACGAATCGCGAATAATTTTGGGTCAAATATTGATCGCGCGCCGATTGAAAGTTTTCGTACGTCTTGCGTTCGATCCGTTCGACCAAATGGCGCGAAAGGGGAATTTCATGCGAGTTCTTTCGTAACGACAGCGGCATCATTGAGATCAAATGTTGGTGTTGGGCCGCCCCCACCGCATCGTCGGCTGTAAAATCGATCACCATGGTGCGATCGGCTTTTCGGCTCAATTTGCCGGCGAATTTCAATACGGCCTTCGTTTCGGCATCGTTTTGCACGAGAACGTCGATACGGCTGTAGGTGATGTCGCCGACCCCAGCGAAGTTATACGTCGCCGCGTACTGTGTGGCGGGCAGAGTGATGCCCCCGACGGGAGTCGGCGAGAGCGGCACATAGCGCTCATTGTTGGGCTTGGCGTCGCCTTGGATAACCTGTTCGTCGAGTGGCACTGGTGTGGCGGGTGCGGGTAGTGAAAGCGGCGGAATTTGCTCGGGCATCGAACGCGGCACCGGAGTAGCGAACTGCGCGAAGGACGTGGCCGGGTATATTTGACTACAAATTAAAATGAACACGACAAGGGATCGTGGAAAACGCTTCGACATGGCCCGGCTGATTATGGGGCTATCCGCTTACGAAGTAAAACTGCGATATCAGTTATTAACAAAGCGAAATGTCGCACGCATTGAACCGTTGCCATAAACATGGCTTTGCACAACAACGCCCGGTGCAAATTGAAGACTTTGGGTGGCAGCTTTAAGAGGCGTCGAGCTCTCGCCAAGTATGCCTGCGCATGTAAATTTCTTGCGGAGTGTTTCGGGTGATGTTTGTCCCACCACTTGCCGGTAACGATAGCCCATGATCCCCATCGCAACCAATAGCGAAATGCCGAGCGCGTGAGAGCCCAGAGCTATTGTCGCGGCTGTGGTCGCGGCGACTGAATCCAGCATTATCTTGAAGTCTGAGTATGTTCCGAAAAAGAGTCGATCGTTTTCGTCTTGAATGTGATTTACATATTTGGCCCACAGATCAGCGTGGCCCTTTTCCCACGGATACTGGGCGCCAATTGCTGAAATAAGCGTCGATGCCCCAACACCGACATATCCGCCCGCAGTGGTTGCCATCGGCATGTCGGCAGCCGCTCGTTCGCTCGCTTGAAGAGCCAAAAATAATAACTCTGTGCCGCCCCATTTTGCCAGGGCACTTGATTCATTAATTGTTCCGGGTGAAACGGGAGCTGCGATTCGCGACCAAGTATTGAAATTAGAATCGTTGGCTGCAATTTTATCAATAAACCGGACGCCGAGCTTTGCCATCACGCTTTGATAACCTGAATACAGCTTCGGCAGTGATCGATGATTTGTTAACCAATTCCGCAGCTTCGGATTGAGAACCATGAAACCCCAAGATAAACCGCCAGTAACGAGACCAAAGCCGACTTTGCCGACCCAACTAGCGGGTGCATTGAATACAGATAAAAGAGCGCCGCTAAAATTGCCGGTGAGTCTTCCGATTGCCATCCACTTGAGACCTTTACCCGTCTTGCCCCACCGAACGAAACGGTGATAATTCGCGCGAAGAAATCTGGCCCTCATCGCATCGAATGTCCGATATACCTTGCCGTTGATAGTTTTGTCTCGAGCCGATTGACGGGCCATTAGACTTGGCGATAAACCAACGCCATAGAAACTCGCATTCATTGTCTTCGGCACTAAGTTGTAAAAATCTCGAATTTGCTTTTGCCCACCTGCACCAGCCGGCACGTAATATGTGATAGTCGTGTGACTTGCCGTTCTGGCGAGTTGCCCAGCGAGCTTTAATACAGCACCTGTTTCAGCGGGCGATGACACCAAGATATCTGTTTCAGAATAGACGGCATCCGGAGCGCCTGGATAGGTTATATGATAGCTAAAGGTGTACGACGGCATAACGTAATCACCGACTTGCATCGGTAAAAGCGGGATATCATATTCATTCGCATCAGTCGGCGTTTCGGTTGTGCTGGTCGCTTCAGTCAACGGAACAGTTTCCTGTTCGCCCGCTGGCGAGGCCGTTGGCGTTTGGGCAAGTGCAAGCATTGGCGCAAAAGCCAACTGAACGCACAATAAAGAGGTCAACACGCGCATTTTCGGAATAGCAAACCGTACCACGGCATTCTCCTATGGCCCATTGTTCTACAGCGGTCGCCAGTATGACGCGGCCTAGAAAATAAGTAAATTTTTACGTCGAGTTTAATGTGTAAATAGTTAAAATAATACAAATAAGCGGTTCTAAACACCGATTTAACCTCCTCGCATAAGAGGTGTTTATGTGTCGTAAAAGGTCCAGTGAGGCATACAAGGAGTCTTATGAAAATTTTAAATTTCATCGGCGGCGAGTATTCTGGGGCGCGATCGGGCAAATTCTTGAACAATACCAACCCGGCAACCGGTGAGGCGATGGGGGAGCTCCCTGATAGCGATGCGGTGGACGTCGTAATGGCGATTCAAGCGGCCCATCGCGCGGCTGAGAAATGGGCGAAAACGCCGTCGGCCGAACGGTCGCGATTGTTGAATTTGATAGCGGACCGTATCGAGCAGCGGGCTGATGAATTTGCCAAGTTAGAAGCACTCGACGTCGGTAAGCCGAAGTGGCTCGCGCGCGAGGTAGATGTGCCGCGCGCCATTCTCAATTTTCGTTTTTTCGCGGCTAAGATATTGACCGAAGAGACGGGCGGCTTTGATAGCGACGGTGCACTTGTGCAGTATTCACTTAGGCAACCGGTTGGGGTCTGCGGCCTTATTTCGCCGTGGAACCTGCCACTATATCTTCTGACCTGGAAGCTCGCACCCTGCCTCGCCATGGGCAACGCGGCTGTTTGTAAGCCTTCAGAACTCACTCCCCTGACGGCTCATCTTTTGTCTGAGATCGTGAGCGACATATTACCACCCGGCGTGTGCAACATTGTTTACGGGCGTGGCGAAACGGCGGGAGCAGCCCTCGTACAACACCCAGGCGTTCCGCTTATCTCATTTACCGGCGGCACTGACACTGGCATTAAGATCACGCAGTCGTCGGCGCCACAGTTGAAAAAACTAAGCCTCGAACTTGGCGGTAAAAATGCGAACATCGTGTGCAAAGACGCCGATCTGTCAGCAGCGGTGAAGGGGTCCATTCGGGCGGCGTTTTTAAACTCCGGTCAAATTTGCCTATGCGGCTCGAGACTCTATGTACAAGAAGACATTTATGACAGTTTTATGAAAGAGTTTCGCGAACAGACCGCGGCACTTAAAATCGGCGACCCGATGGCTGACGACACGTTTATCGGGCCGCTCGTGAACGGCCAGCAACGCGAAAAATCTTTGGCGGCGATTCAACAGGCGACCCGTGAAGGTGCAAAGGTGACAGTGGGTGGGCGCGTGCCAGAGACACTCCCGCAGCAGTTGCGCGGTGGGTTTTACCTTGAACCGACAGTGATCGAAGATCTCGATCACTGTTCGGATCTCTGGGCCAATGAGATTTTCGGCCCAATCGTCACGGTGCAGACGTTTAAACTGCCGCAGGATGCAATCAAATGGGCGAACACGTCGACCTACGGTCTCTCGGCGAGTGTTTGGACGCGTGACGTTTCGCGTGCGCACAAGATGGCGCGCGAGATTCAGGCCGGCACGGTGTGGGTGAATACATGGGCGAAGCGCGACCCCCGCGTGCCGTTCGGGGGAGTGAAGCACTCCGGTATCGGGCGTGAAGGCGGCGACCATTCGCTCGATTTTTACTCGGAGTTGAAAACCGTTTGCCTCGCGACTTGAGGTTTGGCATAGTTTGTGGCTCATTACGTGCCGGCGCATTTGTGCCGACGCGATAACGGAGTGGTAGTTAAGTTGGTTATAACGCTCGCCTGTCACGCGAGAGGCCGCGGGTTCGAGTCCCGTCCACTCCGCCAACTTGATTTTTGGTTTTGCTAAGCCCCGGAAATCCGGGGCTTTTTTTACTTTAACTATTTGAAATTAGCGATTTGCGTTCTTTTGCGTTCCGCCAGTTTTGTGCTGGCTCATTCGTTCACTCAGTTTTTCAACCGCTGCTTGCAACGCTATATCTCTTGTCTTCGCGTACCGTGAAGGATTTCAAAACTCCTAACCCATTTTGTTTGGCCTGGTTACACAAAACTTTTTACACTCCCTGCGACCATGAAGCACATGTCACTGTGACAATTTCGCGGAGCAAAGCGCGACAATTTTTCGAACTTCCGGGCCTCATTAATTTTTCACCGCTAATTTGCAGTTCATTGATGAACTGAGAGAATTAATCAAACTGAGATCTTGTTTTATTGCTTCTTTTATCTTTAATCCCAACGCTGAACACTCGCTATGATTTTTAGTGCTATGTTGCAAATCCTCGTTGGCATTAGCGGATGCTAATTGCAAGGTTCCGCAAGAGGGGCTGCCCCATGAGCATTCCGCCGCCTCTTCAGCGCTACAAGAAGCTATAGCCTGCGAAGCCGATACCGCCGCGCCAGTACACTTTGCTTCGCAATTCACCTTTACTGCCGTGCAGGCTGCTATGAATCCATTTAATGCGGTTAGTGCAACTTCAGAGGCTTTTTCAAGATATTGACAACTTTGTTCAACGGACGCGGATCGCGCCTTATTGATATAGGACTGAATCGTCGGAATGACGCCGATAAAGGCTGAACTCTTGCTCCCACTGCAAGGGATTAGGGTGTCAGCATTAGCCAAGGCACACTGTATGTCGTTTGCGCGAGATCGCGTCGATTGCTGTAGACATTGAGCATAGGCAGAGTCAAACAGGAATGAAACGCAAAATAAGCAAATCGCCATGTTTAGTTTTGCGGCACATCTACGATTAAAAAACTCGAATGAAAACATCATCTCCCCTTTAGCTGACGGCTATAGCTTTGAATGCTATTCTCGAACAGTTTTGAAAAGCAAGTATAGCACCAATGCACGACAAAATAATCGCAACTTTAATAATCTTTGTTTTAATAATAATTAAAATGTGCAAACGAAGGGCCACATGAAAGCCAATTCTATGCTTATTTTAAGCAAATATTGCTTATTAATTGTTCGCTTGTAAAAAAATAATTTAACACTCCATTCAAAGATGTATCAAAATGGGATGAATCTGGGACGTCACTCCTGGCTGTCTTGACTAAGAAGACCAGCGGATAAGGCTGCGCCCCCGAGAGCCAGTTGTAATTCAAGCTTACCGGATAATGTGCCGATAAGATAAGTTATGGGCAAGCGGTACGTTTGTTTATTGGCTCTATCGCTACTTGCCTCCGGCTGCGGCAAGGTCTGGGTTTCGTTGTCGTATCGACAATCTCCGACAAATTCAGGGCCGATAAGTTATCATCTCGTATTTACCACTGAACCGTCTTCAAGCATTTCTGCGGGCGCAACCCTCACAACGGGCGGGGTGATCGAGGTTGAAGATAACAACGGCAACCTCATTACCACTGGGGCGTTGTCCAACGCTACCATCACTTTGTCAGACTCAAGCGGCAACGGCGGCATTGCAGGCGTCACGAGCGTCACAGCGGCGGGCGGTATCGCTACGATTCCGAACAATACTTTAACGTTTGAAAAAACGGGCACAACCAGTTTATCCGCTACAACAACCGTCAGCGGATATGGAACACTCAGCGCGGCAAGCAGTTCGATTGCCATCGCGACATCGTCATTCAGCACAGTCTCGGCGTTTTCGGGCCCCGATGACCCAAACGGGTCGATAAATGGCACCGGCACTGCCGCGAGATTATGGAACCCATCCGCGCTCACGACTGATGGTATTAACGTGTATATTCTTGAAAATTATCCGAACTGCCTAATGCGTGAGTATAATATTTCGAATGGTGCGGTTACGACTCTCGCGGGGCAACTTTACAATTGTGGATATACCGATGGCGCTAATGGCACGAGCACCCTTGGCGGATCCTTTAGTGGTCAAGGTGTTCAACAAATGGCGACTGACGGCACCTATGTTTATTTTGTCGACGGGCACTCAATCCGAGCAGCGACAATCAGCAACGGCACTATCACGACGATCGCTGGCAGCCCAACATCTTCAGGTTATACGAATGCCGACGGGACAAGTGCACGCTTTGGTGCAATCGGTGGAATTTATATTAACGGTACAACTTTATATATTGCCGATAACGGCAACCATTATATTCGCGCCTTGAGCCTCACATCGCCGTACGCTGTAACGACTGTTGCGGGTAATGGCACAGGTGCTATTCAAGACAGCAGCCCTGGTCCAGCTGAAGTCGATAACATGGATTATTTTGCCGGCGATTCAACCAATCTTTATTTCGTCGATTATAATGGTACGAATTACGATGTCCGGCAAATGAACTGGTCGACAGATACGCTAACTACAGATGCGACGGGGCTTAATAGTTCTTGCGGTAGCTCCGTTGGTTCGATTGCAGTCACCAGCACAACGATGTACCTGTCGTGCCAAGACGTCATAAAAGCTGCGACCATCGGAACTTGGACATGGTCTGTCGTTGCGGGTGCCGGCTGGAGCGGTGGTGATGTGGACGGGAGCGCTGGCACCTCAAGGCTTGGTGGTGGTACTAGCCATGGTTATAATGGCGACTTTCTCTCGCCTTACGGCACCGATATTTACATTGCCGATACCGTAAATGGCGCTCTTCGCGTACTTGGCACGTCAAACATCGTCACAACTTTGGCGGGTATGCCCAATTCCGGATACGGTTCAGTACAGAACACGACGGCGGCGAATACTCGCTTTGAAGATCTGCAGGATCTCGTGAGCAACGGCACAAACCTATACGGCTTAGATTATCAGACCAATTTGTTTCCGATCATCTCGATGAGCAACGGTTCAAGCGGTCCACCAATGGGTTCAGGATGGGGGCTTCAATCGCCATACAATCAAGTGCTCGCCTACATGAATGGCAAAATTTATTACCTCGATCCTTGTAAAATCTGGGAGGTTAATCCGACTGCCGATACTATTGCAGGTCTCGTCGGTAACAACAGCTCGTGCGTCGAAAACGAAGGGAGCTTTTCAGTAGCCACGTTTAAAGGTCTTAAAGCTATTGCATCGGATCAACAAAATTTATATGTGTTTGACAACGATGTGATTAAAAAACTCGATTTGACCACCCAAACGGTCAGTGTGCTCTCGGGTCAAGCCGGCACGAGTGGGTGCATCACTGGTTCAGCATCAACTTCGCGCTATGATGGTAGCACAGGTTTTATGGCCTACATGAATGGCAATCTTTATTTTACTGAGAACTGTAATCATGGTTCTGTTGTTCAGGTGAATACACAAACGGGCGCTTCATCAATTGTGGCAGGTAACGGAATATACGGGTATGTGAACGGAACTTTGGCAAACGCCGAATTTAGCAGGTCTGGAGGGGGCATCACAAGCGATGGGCAAAATTTGTATATTTATGACCTGGGTAACGGAGCGATTCGCGAAGTGAATATCAGCGGCAATTCCGTTACGACTTTATTCGGTTCGACGAGTGAAATGTGGGATATCGATGGCTCGCTCGCCAACGCACGCGAAAGCGCGAATTCTTATACGGCCGGGCCATTTTCTATTTATTACGGTTACGGTAAACTATATATCGTCAATAGTCGCGGAATCAGAGTGGTGCAATAAATATTGATAATGTCATCGGCGTCTTTGTGGCTAATAACGTAATTTATGCAGCGATGTTTGGCGGCCTTAGCGCCATGCTCGCACAGTAGCTGAAATTCTTTTGGACACGGCGATCAAGGAGCGGGCCTGACGCAGGCGTAAGTTGCAAAACGAGTGGGCATATCTTTGGCTCTGCCGCTACATCAAATTCAGCTTGAAATATCGGCTCCGAAAGAAATAGGGCAAGCATAGGCCCGCTAAATCTGCGCAAATAAAATGATCTGCTCAAATACCAATCGCCCCGAGCTATCTAACAGTTTTATAATTTGGTTTTTTTAAGGGCTGTGATAGATGCCTTGTAACAACCTTTATTCGGTAAGGAGCCCTCTCATGAAAGCATTCGTTATGCCTTTACTCTTTCTCTCAGCAAGTCACTTTGCCTTTGCGTCCACGGCAAGCACGGCCAAAGAAATGCCCACACAAAGCTTCATCGTTTCTTACGATTGCAGCCCTTACGGTAGAGTTGAACGCTCGCAATGGACGATTGTCGCTCAGACATCAGTTATGTCACAAGCCGATGGCTATTACGACAGCTACGATGTTACCTTTCAAAGCAGCGACAAAAACCCGGGATTGTTTGTCGACGGCAATACCGTATATATGAACGTGCAGCCGATGCGCGCAGATTGGCCAGTACGCACTTTACCCATCGGTCAGTTCAATTTACAGGCGGCCGCGTGTGATGCCTCAGACGGTGGCAGTGGATACGGTCAATCTTTTGAAGCCAACAGCTTAGACGTACATTTGAGCAAGGGCATTTCGTCGTACATCACTCCGACAACAGAAAAGTGTGGCCCGAACGGTTCGAATTTAAATGCATTAATCGTGAAAGCGCCTTACGGCACCTATCGCTTCGCCGAACAAAAACCGTCATCTTGTCAGTAGGTCCCGTCGACGGGTAAGTTTGGCTCGCAATGGATAATTCCTGGCTCTGCAATCAGCGCGAACCTTAATAGTTTTCCAACCATTGCGGGCCGGGTACTTTGCATACCGAAACCTTTCTCACTTCCAACGGCACATCCGCTTGTGAAGTGAATAAGTTGCAAGGGACTGGACCCCATCAGGCCATTGAAAAATCAGTCAAGATATTGCCAGGTGCTTGCCCCATCGAAATGGCGGATGCGAATTGTTTCGATTTCAACGTTTGTAAAAAGCCGCGCATTTACGCCGATTCGATCGTTTTGATTAGGGTCTAAACTCCTCCAATGACTAAAGCAGCCACAATTACCGCATCGAACAAATGCGATACTCTTGTCGCCCCAAATATATTCATCAGTGAGACCAGACTCAGTAAAGATTTTAACTTTTGCGGGTGAATAATAAGCCATTAAATCTCCGTACCGGCGACAGAGCGAACAATTGCATGAAGTCAACGTTTCAGGAACATCACCTTCGATCTGCAGCTTTACAGCACCACAATGACATGAAGATTCAATTGATTGAGTCGGCATAAGGTTAGTCCTAGTCGATGCGGGTTGATTCGTCATCAACCAAAAGCTCAGCAGGTACAAGTTGAAATCGTGAGTTTACCGTTTTTATTCAGGCTCCGATTCGTTACCGTGATTCAGGCGTGACTGTATTAAATTCAATCCCGGTACGATGGTCGATACAGACCATTTTAGAAAATTGCATCACCCAATTTGCATGCTAGACTGAATTTGATGAATCGGTCGAGGGGGATGAGACAACTCATTTTAGTATGCGTCTCGTATCTGAACATTTTCGCTCTTTGCGGTTTTACACCGCTCAAGGTACTCACGCTTAATTTTAACTCTGAAGTCGTGCCGAGCGATTCTCACGATCGAATTCGCGATTTGCGCTACCACGCTCTTTTAGACTGGATAAAGAAAAATGACCCCGACATCGTTTTAATGCAAGAGGCCTGGAACTATCACGATAAACCTTCGGTCGCCGTCACTCTTGCCAAATCGCTCGGCTATAGTGTCGCCTACCGTCTCGGGATGGGGGTCTCGGGGTTTTTAATCGACAGCGACGCCATTCTTGCGAAGAAAAGGCTAAAAATGACGGACGAGCGCGACGTCAAATTACCGCATAGCGCGTTTGAAATCGGCGACGGAAAAACGTGGGTTGTATGTTTCGGCTCCGTCAGTTGGGCGGTCGGAGTCACACTATCCGGGTCAGATGGTAAGCCTATTTTTGTTTATTCTACACATTTAATCGGATCGAGCCTCAACGATCGCCGCGATCAAGCCGTCGCGCTTGCCAACGACGTTCGAAAGCGCGCGACTCGATATAAGGTCAGTTGGCAAAACGCCCAAGTCATTGTCGGCGGCGATTTCAATTCACAGCCGTCCGAGCCAGCGCCCGCCTATTTCACCCAATCCGGCTATTTCGATAGCTTCGCCGTCGCCCACCCCGAAAATGTAAGTTGTAGCGTTTGCGCGGATTATACTCAGCTTTACTTTGACCCCACGATCATCGGCGGCGATTTATTTCCGTCGCAGAATGGTTCAACTGGCGACGTCCGCTACGATTATATTTTTAGCCGCGGGCAAAATCTTCGCCCATTGGCCAGTACACTGGTGTTTTCCGCGCCGATCGACGGCACATGGATGAGCGATCACTATGGGTTGTTTTCGGTTTTTGGTGATGAGAATTCTTCGCCGATTCCGAACCCTGTTCGCGACACGGTGTATTCAGAGCCCAGCCCGCCCGTCATTGATGTTTTTGATCGAGACCTTTATTGCGCAGACCAATCCGGCTTTTCTTGTCGAAATCAAATGCCGCCCGCAAACCCGGTTTGGGGAGCGAGCGGTTTTGTCGTTCACAATACGTCAGATTTCGTTGTTTCCGCGCATGTCTATGGCCCCGGCGAGATTTTCACCGAATCAGATGCTACACTGAACCCTGGAGAGTCAGTCGATTTTACATTTAAATCACCCGGCACTTATAATTACGTCCTGCAGGCTGTGACGGTCGATAATTCTTACGACGCGAAGGCCGTCGGTACTGTGAACGTCACTGCTGGTTACTGACTGACACGGTATCGCCATAGATTTTTCGGGCAATTCGCATGTGACGGGGTACATAGAATCTCAAGTACGCTCCGACATTTTATTACTAAATATTAGACGTTGCGCCAGTTTAAATTCATCATATTTACGTTCATTTCTTATTGTAATGGGGAAGGGTCACAGTTCGTGGCATACCCGCGCAGATGAGTCTGGAGTCGAGGATGTTCCTGGCTCCCGTATAATAACATGAGATGTCTTTGTAGAACCCGCCGAATTCCTTCTGGGCCTTCAATTGCGCATTATACACTTTAGGACCACCTAAAAAGGGGAATGTTTCAGCCAATATAATCACCGCGCCTGGCCGCAGTGTGGAGACGTCATCGTACGCCGCAAATAAATTTTGTGAGTATAAGACCGACAAAATGACGAAAATTGCCATTAGAGACTTCATAAAAGCCACCTCATGAAACAAACAATGTTAACGCTACTACAGTGCAACGCTTATGCCAAAATGCGATTGGCGCAGACGACTACTCCGGCAAAATAGAAGCAAATAAAAGCTCCGTGATCCGCAATTTCTCTCTTACAATGAAATCATCGCTTCGGTTGAGTATGGACTGCAAAGAGCTGTTCCGTTAGGTTGTGTCATGCAGGCCTTTACTGCCGCGTAGTAAGTGGTCCCACTTTGAAACGAATAAAAAATATTGTATGTAAACTGCTGACTCGAAAATACGCCTGAGGGAATCGCGGGCGTGGTTTGAGTCGCGTTAACAGTTACGTTATTTTCAATATTAAAATTGGCTGAAGGCGACACCACACCGCTGCCGTCTAACTGAGACTGAGTCCCTAAAGAATATGTAATTTGTGATATGCTAACGCTGGGGTACGTGTTGTACAAAGCAAAGCCTAACGTAACCATGCCCGGCGATGAACCCGAACCTGACGCGCTCGATGGCTGTGTATTAAATGTCAGAGGTAAATCGCCGTTAGTCGGCAACTGCAACGATTGACCGTAAATATCCAACAACGCGCTTCGAATGGTGAGGGTATACTGATCACCATATAATAAGGGGTCTATCGGTGTAACTTTTAGGGTCGGCCCAGAAACGCTAATGCTGATCGGAACATTACCGCGCTCTATATCACCGGTTAGCATAATAACCGTTTCCGACGTAGACGCGTTTAAGTCGAGATTCGCTTGCGTTGAATTAATTGGATTAGAAAACGTCAACGTAATCGACAATCCGGTAATTGGGACATTCGTTGCATTTTGTGGCAATGTCGCATCAAGAAATGTAAAGGCAGAATGCGCGCTTTGGTTTTGTTGCGATAACAACGGACCACCACCCCCACCGCCACAGCCCACCAAACACGCAACAGAAAATAAAAGCTCGAATCCTGCAAAAATCTTTTTCATTGACCACCTCTTATGCCGATAGAATCGGCAAGCTCGACGCAACGTAAATAACCCTTCGGCGAACCATCGGTGGCACTGTCGATCTCATTCAAAAATACGGTTGCGTTACGAATTAACCGGTTGGGCTCTTGAAGTGATAGCCCCGACAGCTCGGATTGAATTGCAGCCCATGGGCCATTCTCTAGCTTTAATGTGTGTTGCGGATCTAAAAATGTGGTCACAATCGCTTGATTTGGTAACGCCGATTCGATTTCGACCAATTTAGAATGAATTGATTTCTTTAACGCTAGGGCCGCAAAGAAGCGGCTTCGATAACGCCGCGCTTGTACCGGAGGCGTGTACACGCCTCTACCTGGATGCGTGGCTAACTCCTGTTTAATTCTCGCATTAAATTCGATCACGCGCTCTTCGTCGCTAAGCGCCCGCGCGCATCGATGACGAATTTTATATAAGCCGCTTAGAATCACTTCTCCGTGAAATAAGTTGCTATTTTCAGTTTTGACTTTGTTAGCAACAGTCACAACAACGCGAAGATCGCTCAAGTCTTGCGGCGATAGACTCTGAATACTTATTGGTCGGGCCGCCACGGATATACCGAGTAGTAGTGTCCCAATTAACAGGGCAGCAAGCCGTTTCATTATGCCTCCTTAACTCACATTTAAGAAGAGCGCCACCGCAAGATACTATAACAAAATAAGGTCATTCTTGCGATTGCTATAATTTTGACAGTAGATCTTTTCGACACCTGACAAAAATAGTCATCTCAGAAGTAAATAAGTTATGCTGAGAACAACATTCATTCAAAATGAAGTTGGTTACCTGTCAATAAACTTACAGTCGCCAAGCAATCATCGATTTGGTAAATTGAAGACGACATTGTTTTTAGAGTAAGGAGAATTTGAAATGAACTTTATGATCCGCGCGAGCTTACCAAAAATACTAATCGCGGGCCTTTTGTTGGTATCCATCCCGTCGTTTGTTGAAGCTCAAACAGTAACGGTGGGCCCAACATCCGCGTTTCTGCTGTGGACGATACCAACCACAAATACGGACGGCTCACCTCTGACAGATTTAGCTGGATTTTATATTTTCTACGGTTCTAGCCCCAGTTCTTTAACCAATATTATTCCAATTGCAAACCCTAGGCAGAACTCCTATATGGTAAATAATCTTGCCAATGGAACTTGGTACTTTGTGGTAACAGCATATACGACTCAAGGGACGCAAAACGCACCCTCGAATGTTGTGAGCAAATCCATTCCCGCTGCCACGGTTACGGTACCAACTGTCATTCCAAGCCCACCAACCAACGTTACGTTAACTGCGCAATAATAATTCTGATTAACGGCCAAAAGCTAGAGAAGTGAATTCCACTTCCAGCTCGAAGGGAGCGTCGCTCCAATTCTAATGATCTGCAAAACTAGATGGTGACTTAGAAACAGTTTCTGTTGCGACTTTTTGATAGTAAAGTAACTTGGCTTCTAGCCGATCGAGCTCAACTCCCAACAGTAACTTCGAGTTTTCTGGTTTAAATGCTCTCACTGTCAACGGGATTGTCAGCGTCTCAACTTCGGAATGATTTGGCGAGAGGTCAATTTTAAAAATATTAGACTTCTCACCAGTCGGCTTAAAGTAACCGGCTTCTAAAGCTTCGCGCGCCGCTCTGACTGCTCGTAAAGCTCGGTTTGTATTTTTCAAGAATATACTTGGTGCTGCCTGTTGTAATCCAAGTTCATTGTATTTGATCGACCGACGCCACGCCGGCATTTCGTCAAAATCCATGTGGGCACTATAAGAGCCGGTAGACGCTGCATCGGCCAGATTGTTTCGGTAAACTGCGTACATTGGGCCACTCACCCCTCTTTCTAATCGACGCGCGTTCACCAAATGATGCACTTCGTGCAGAAAGGCGCTGTTTAATTCTAAATTGCCGCGGCTTTCAACGATTGTGCTCGGGTTTAATGTAATGCACCCATTTCGGTATTCCCCGAGGTCGGATATTGAGGAGTCAACCTTCAAATATTCAAGCCCCCATTTGTCACGCAGTTGGCGCAACATCGGGGTCGAATTTAGGTCAATATAGGCCATGAAGTCATAGTTGCCTTTTTGAGACTCTTGCTTAATTTCATCCGTCAGCATTTCAATATGGCGATGTGAAGAGTGAGCCAATTTAGCTGACATTTTATTGAGTTCAAGTTGCAGCGTCGCTCTTCTTTTGTTCTTCCAAATTAACTCAGGATTTAGCCCTTTTTGCTTTAAGAATTCTTCCATCTCGCTACCGAGTTTACGGCTCGTCTCAACATACTTTTTGGATTTGGCAAATAACATCGGAAAGTGAAGATTGTTGTCAGCAAATGTTTTGTAGGTGACCTTCATCGCGGCTTCAGCTTTTGACTCCGGTGCCGACATCGCCTTCGCTAAATTTTGCTTTCTACGAAAGGCGACAGGCGTCCGCTCTTCGGCAAGATCAAAATCGCTTCTCACGACGTCTTTAACCGCCGCCTGTAACGATCTATTATCAACCGTTTTTAGATGAACTGAGTCGGCTTTGGCTGCTTCTAGCGAATTTTCGGTCGACGTACTGATGACGGCTTCAAGGTTAGTCTTTTCGCCAACGACGTCTTCGATCGCAGTCGAGACCCGTGCGGCTGAAGAGGCGCGCGCGGCCACCCCAAGAGCTTCACCCACATTAGCCGCAGCGCGCGCGAGACGCCATTTCTTTAAGGCTTTGAACAGAATCCCACCAGGCAAAAAAAGATTCGTAAGAATTTTACACACTGTCGCGACTTGGTAGCTTGGGCCGCAAGTTTTAAAATTCGTATAGGCTTTTGTAACCGCATTTCTTACGACGCGGTAAAGAGCGAGAGTGATGTCAATCGGATGACGAACAGCCGTCCAAGCGAGCGTCGCCGCTTTTGTCTCAAGAGAAAGTCGATAATTTGAATCTGCGCTGGTATTGAGCAGAAATTTGAGCACGGTGTAAGTGCCATTGACAAGCTGGACCACAGAAGTCGCAGCCCCTCGAACGCACGAACTTTCAGCGGTTAAGTAGGTAAGAAATGTCGACTTCTGTTTTTGATCACATTTTGCACTGACCAAATTTTTGAGTGATTTCAAAAAATTTGTGATCGGCATTTCAACGTCAGACAAGCAGTTGCACAAACCACCTTCTGTTGGCGCGTCAAGACTAGCGATACTTCTGCCGGCGAACGGATTTGCCGGAACGTCAGTGTTGTTACTATCGATTTCGTAAAGAAAAACTGTAAGCAACGCGCCGTCGTAAGTAATGACTTGTTTCGCACGCTCAAGTGCCCCGTCGTCGCCAACGAGTGCCAATGTTTGATCCACTTCAAGTTTATTTTCAGAAAATTGAATCGACTCTTGTATCAGGCGGACGGGATTCGGGCCAAATACTGCTGCAAGATCTGAATCGTATTTGTTCGAATGAATGGCGGCCAACACCTGACGAAAATTCGCTTTCACATACGAGCGGTAGGCGACGACGACACGGTTTTCATATGGCGAAAAGGCGAATTTGAAATCAGGGTTACTGATCGCCCATGATTCATTGGCCTCTGCCGACGAAATCGACGAAAATAAATGAAAGGTAACGACCAATAAGGCCAAGGTCGCCCGTTGTGCCCAATTTGGCATACAAACTAATCGGTTAGGCTAGAAATTGACTTTACTAAATGTGCGCCCGTTTGGCTGCGAATTCCTAGCAAATGTATAACTCGACCGACGGCCAGGTTGCTGCTAGATCGATAATGGATGCAGGGGAAAAATTAGAAAAAATCTCAGATGGCAAGATACAATTATCAGAAATAGAAAAATAGGCAACGCTAGGACGCTTTTCCGTTTTGCTCACTTAGTTCTTTCATCTCAAAATCGTAGCATTGCGCAAGCGATTTGGACTGAGAAAGGCTATCATTATAATTTGCGCGGCACTGGCGCATAATGTTTGTAAACACGGGTTCGTTAAGAATCGAGATTGCCTTCTCGAAGCATCGCGACTGATATTGTCCCCACTCAATCCAAGCGAAAAAATTGGTCGGGCCAAATGAGCCGCACGACGCGCCGATGAGTCCGGCTTTAAATCGCGAGAAATCGGTGGCGCTTTCGGGGATTGACGAGTCCGAAATAAAGGTTTGAGCCGCCGACATGCAATCAGCTTCGGTAAGCGCGCCTGTAGTCTCATTCTGACAAGAGCGCCGAACGACCGAATTTAACAGTGCCTTTTGAGCGCTCCCAATGAAAATGAGTTCGTTACCGGCTGCCGGTATTGAGGTCAAAATCAAAATAATACTGCCAATAAGCAATTGGGGGAGTTTCATATTTTTTCAGCCCTAATCAAAAACCATGCGATTCGCGTGCCGGGCTTAATTGATCAAAGATTTAACTTGAGGGCACATAGCCGGTTAATTTTATAATTTTTGTGACGAAAAAGGCGTACCGGAAATTCAATTCGGCAGCGATTGAAAATCTGGCAAAACCACGTTATTTAACGTCTTATGAAGGAAATGATGATTTTTGCGGTTTTGCTTTTTGGGGTAAACGCGGCCGCGCTTGCGAAATCGTGTCAGCCCGCTCCTGCAGGATTTGATTTTAGACGAATTCAAATTCATTTGCGCACAAAATCATATGATTACCCCTATGAGTTCACATTTTACTTTCCTAAACTAGATGACGCGTGTTGGTCGATTGACGCTTCGGGAGTTGCGCACGCCCGCTTTGACGGAGCGATCATCCGATTTGTCGCGAGCTCAACCAATGACCCGACCCAGACTAACGTCGTTGACGAGTTTAAATTGTCGGAGCTCGCAATTTCACCGGGTCGACACCCTGGGGATTTCGCGCAGCTCATTACGCCACCGTCAGATCGGTACCACATTCGGCTGTTTATTAATTATTTAGCTGATAAGAAGTGGTATGGTTTAGCGACCGCGCAATTGCCGATTTTTGTGCCGTCAGACATTCGATCGATATCTTTTATCAAATAACTTCGTGGGTCGGTCCGTACGAACACGGTAAAGCAGAGACTGAAAGCGATTCATTAATACATCTAACTGCAAGAATTAAATTTTGTTCTCGGAAGCAATATAATTTTCAGTCTCTCAGTAGAATGAGCCATTCATTTTTTTCAATTTATCCATTTTTATAGCGCTTGTGTGTAATCGGCTATAGTCCGAGCGGGTGTAATTAAAGGGGGGGGGATTTGCAATATCGAAGGGGTTTGTTAGCTATTGCTACAATTGCTATTTCCTGTTCAGCCCAGGCAATAGTCAACGGGCTGGATATTAGCGCAAAGGTATTCCCATCGGTCGCGAAAATTTTGATTACCGCATATAACTCAAATGCGAAAAAAATTGAGTATTCTTGTACCGGCGTTTTTTTGAGCGATTCTTTGCTTTTAACGGCCGGGCACTGCGCGCCTGGCGGGCGTTCTGGTATCCTGGTTAAACCCAACGGCATTGAACTATACTCATTTGGAGATAAGCCGCTGGCGCACCCGGTGCGTGCGGTTGCAATCTATTCGAACTTTGATCTTTCGGCTGAAGAAATGGGTAAACGACTAACGAAGCGAGATCAAGGTTTAAAGCAATACGCAACTCAAGCACCGGGATGTTACTCGGTTCGTGTTCCATTGTTATCGTTAGATACAGTCGATCTCTCAGTGGTAAAATTTCCGAAGAACACTTCGGCTAATTTTGAAGCGATTGATTTCGGTTATCGACCAAGGCTAACCGATAATGTTCAGTATGTGGGATTCGGTATTAACGTAAACCCATTTGACGGCTCTAGTTTTCTTTTGTTTTCGGGCCTTGAAACTCAAAAACGCTTAGGTGCCGGCTCAATAATGCGCATTTCAGATATATACGCCGCGACTAAAGCGCCGGTTTACAAAACTTATGCCGCCCAAGGGGATTCTGGATCTCCTGTATTTTTTAAAAATAGGCTTATCGGTATAATGTCATATATCGATCAAAACTGTGAATCAGAGTATGGCGGTGATTATGGCATACTCAATGCGTTCACTTATTTGTCGGCAAAAAAGTCTATCCAATTTCTCCAGAACGCTCTACACTTTCTGATCAAAATCTAACAGTTCCCCAATTGTAGTGGGGACGCAGTCGAGTTAAGGGTAACCCATAAATCAATAAAGCGTTGAATTGTAATAAATGAAATCAGCAATAGGAGCATTTAGACCGCAGTGCCCGTGGTCCGGTTTTCAGCCGGCAAATTTTGTGAGCTGCGAACCATTGCGATGTTCAATTGTTCGCGAACCGCTCAATACTTACACGAGCATTGCATACCTGGTTGTGGCAGTATTTCTCCTGCGGCGTTATTGGGTAAAATCCCAAAGGTCCGACTTAGAGTTTGGAATATTGGCCGGGATCATCGGAATCGCATCACTCTTAGGTCACGGTTCGTTCACGCGATTTTTCTTCTTTTTTGATTTTGCTGCACAATTCGTTTTCTTCGCATACCTAATATCGTATAACTTAAGCCGCCTTCGACCCATCTCCGCGCAAAACCGTTTGTTTATTGCGGGAGCACTAATATTTTTTTCGTCCTGGCCATACGCCGCATTTGATAGGTGGGGCGTACTGACGGTTGAAATTTTGGCCACATTTTATTTACTATTAGAGGTCGCTTGTTTTTTTAAAGATAAACTTCCGCAATATCGGGATCTCGTTTGGTGCGTCACCACATTCAGCGTGGGGTTTGTATTTTTCTTGCTTGATATTACAAAGATCATTTGCGTACATTCACATTACTTTCAGATGCATTCAGTTTGGCACATACTGAGTGCCATAAGCATTTACTTTCTCGCCAATCACTATGCACAAACTGTAGGCGCAAAGTAGTACATTCAAGATTTATATAATCGTATAGCTTTGTCACGTTGGATGGAGTGATCAACTATCGGTCGAGGGTAATTCCATTTGCTACGATCCGAATCAGCATCGTGGATGACTTCAGGTGGAGCGTCTTTAAGCTCTGATACAAACGTTTTTACATAGATGCCTTCAGGGTCAAACTTTGCGCCCTGAAGCCAGGGATTAAAGACTCGAAAATATGGCTGTGGATCACAGCCGGTTGAGGCGGCCCACTGCCAACCTCCGTTATTGGGAGCAAGGTCACCATCGAGAAGTTCTTTCATGAAATGGTTTTCACCCCAACGCCAGTCGATAAGAAGATGTTTTGTCAGAAACGATGCCACTATCATTCGCACTCGGTTATGCATCCACCCCGTTTTTAAGAGTTGCCTCATCCCGGCATCGACAATGGGGAAACCCGTTGCACCTTCTTTCCAGCGTTCAAAATGATTCTTATTATTTTCCCATTTGAGATGTTCAAATTTAGGATTAAAGCTATGCTTTTCGACCTGTGGCTTATGATAAAGAATGGAGTAGTAAAACTCACGCCATGCAATTTCCTTTGTGAATTGGTTTTTTCCGCCGGCTGCTTTCCAATTTCGTCCATCTAAGCTTAATGCGTCAATGACTTGGGCCGAAGACAGGCTCCCGTTTTTCAAAAAAATTGACAGCTTTGACGTTCCGCCGACAGAGGGGATGTCGCGCTTATCTTTGTAGGCATCAAGTCTTTTTTTAAAAGCGAGCAACTGCTCATAAGCTGCGAAAAATCCGGCTTTTGGAATTTCGATGGTCACGTTTTTAGAGTTAAGATCTGAAAATCTAACTAACGAATCGACAAATGGAAAGTCTCGATTCTTAGCTATCTCAATCCATTTGATTTTAAAAAGATCAGATGTCCTGTTTTTCTTTGCAAAATAATCTTTAGCCGTTGCTTGATCTTTAATCCTTTTGACCCCCTCAGAACTTGCGAGGTTATCAAACCATTTTCGGGAAAAGGGCGAATAAACCTGGTAAAAGTCGCCTTGTTTTGCGCTCTTTAAAATTTCGTGAGGTTCAAATATAAGATGATCTCTAAAATCAGACGAGTTGACCCCTTCGTCTTTCAAGACTTTTTTGATCGTTGCATCTCGCTCGCGGGCGAATGGTTCGTAGTCTCGGTTCCAAGTAACGATTTTGGGTAGAGGAATATTTTTTGACCTACAATAATGAAAGAGCTTGGGAAATGCCTCATGCGGGAGGCAATCGACTACGAGGAGGTCTCCTCCTTGTTCAGTTAAGTCCGCCTTAAGGGCCTTCAAAGTTTCTAAGAAAAACGCAAAGCGGTTGCTTGAAAAGTCGGGTCTTGCCAAAAACTTAGAGTCAAAACAAAAAATCCCAAGCGTTCGGCCTTGGACTTGCTTCCAGTTTTCTTTAAGCGCCTTGTTGCCGGGCACACGCAAATCGCGTCTAAACCAATGAAGCCCCCAATCGTCAATCATTTTGGTATCCACGGGAAGAATCGAATGGCAATTGCAAACTCGCAAATTAGTAGCTCTAAAGTGGTCACCCAATTTCACCTTTGCGCTCAAGCTCCCTTATTTTCTCTTGGCGGAACTTGAAGATTTCGTTCACGTCCCTTCGTATGATGGGTAAAAGAAGTTTGCCAAAAATATGCCCGGGCGGTTGGAAGGTGACTTCATCAGAAATTAGAGTTCCACCGTTCACAGAGTCGAACGTATGCACATGATGCCATTTCTTATACGGACCCTTGAGCTGATCATCGACAAATTTGAACCCTGGCACCCATTCGCTGATGAGTGTTTTCCATTTTACGGTAACGCCGTGGATTTTTAACTTGTAATCGATGAGGCTGCCCTTCTGGATCTCGGGTGTTGATTTTTTATAAATATGAAAGTTGAGCCAGGGTGGCGTGAGGGTTTCAAGATTTTCCGCTTTTGCAAAGAACGGGAAAACTTTATCTTTTGCAAGAGGGATGAATTGCCTGGCTCGAAAAGCGTTGTCTAAAATCGATTTTCTTCCGATTAGGTCAGAGAGAGCCGATTCAAGATTTTCATATTTGAAACGGAACCCGGTCGAAATTGTTTTTTTAGGTATCACTTTTTGATCGGCGAGTACGGCCTCACTCGCTTCACCCAAAACAAGCTTAAGAAGGGACGTTGGCGCCTTGCCCAAAACGGGAAGGCCCATCGACCTTGATAATAGCTTTGAAAATTCTCTGTTTGTGACGGGATTTGGTGCCACAATATTATAAGCACCGCTAAGTTTTGGGTTTCTTAGCCCAAACTCAATAAAACTGATCATGTCTTCAATATGAACCCAACTCATCCACTGATTGCCACTTCCCAAAACAACCGGGGCAGACTTTTTAAGAAGCCCACCTTGATTTGAAAGAACAAGGCCCGTCCTTAAAAGGACGGTTCGTACTCCTAAGGTATTTGCTTTGAGAGCCTCGTTTTCCCATTCCACACAGAGATCGGCTAGAAATCCTTTTCCCGGCTTTGAGTCTTCAGTTTTTGTTTCAGTGCTTGAACCGTAAATTCCGATGGCGGAGCCAGAGATCAAAACTTTTGGCCTCTTTGGTTCCGGAAGATTTGCAATTGCGGAGATGAGATTTGTAGTACCAAAGATGCGAGAGTCTCGAAGCCTTTTTTTGCGTTCATTTGTCCAACGCTTGTCAACAATTCCTTCTCCGGCGAGATGAATCACGGCATCGCAGTCTGACAGAGCCTCTGGTGGGGGAGTTTTGTCGTCGGACCAAGAATAAATATTTTGTTCGGGGAGTTCTGTGAGCCTTTGAGGCGAGCGGGCTAGAGCCAAGACTTCATGGCCGTGGATGAGGAGCCTATAAATTAGATTCCTACCAATAAGACCAGTTGCGCCGGTGACTAGAATCCTCATTATTTAGGTCCCTTTTTTTGTGTCGTGCACTATTGGCGCCGGTTATTGCGCACATTCTCGGCAATCGCAAGATGCAATTTGAAAGGTGACAGCTGTTGCGGCAGCATTGTAAAATCTCAACTATTGTCGAAGGGTAGTCACCTATGAAAGCAACTGTACTCTATGGGCCGAGAGATGTTCGCTATGAAGACGTTCCTGAGCCGACGATACAAGAGCCAACGGATGCGATCATCAAACTTTCGGCGAGCTGTGTTTGCGGGTCTGATCTGTGGCCGTATCGAGGGGCAAATCCGATTAACGAACCGATGCGCATGGGTCACGAATATTGCGGGGTCGTCGTTGAAGTCGGCAGCGGCGTAAAGACTGTCAAGCGGGGCCAGTTTGTTGTCGGTTCGTTTTGCATTTCTGATAACACATGCCCGCATTGTCAGTTCGGGTTTCAATCGTCGTGCGAACAACGAGAGTTCATGTCGGGCGGCCAGGCACCGATCGCACGAGTGCCTTTAGCGGATGGCACCTTGGTGGCGACTGAAGAGATGCCGCCTGAAGATTTAATTCCCAGCCTCCTTGCGGCGTCTGACGTTTTGGGTACCGGGTGGTACGCTGCCGATGCCGCTCGCGTTCAGCCGGGGTCAACGGTGGCGGTGGTCGGTGACGGCGCAGTCGGGCTGATGGGTGTTCTTTCAGCAAAACAAATGGGGGCCGAAAAAGTTATCGCTATGAGCCGGCACAAATCGCGACAAGAACTCGCTCTCGCATTTGGCGCAACCCACATAGTGACTGAACGAGGTGAAGCGGGGGTTTCGCAAATAAAGAAGATTACAAAAAATGTTGGAGCCGATGCCGTACTTGAATGCGTGGGCACGCAAGAGTCGATGAATCAGGCACTTTACTGTGCCCGCCCAGGTGCGATGATCGGATACGTTGGTGTTCCGCACGGGGTTAAGTTTGACGGCCAAGAACTTTTCATGCTTCAACGCGGGATGATTGGCGGGCCCGCCCCCGTTCGCCGGTTTTTGCCCGATCTCATGGGCTTAATTTTGAACCGAAAAATTAATCCGGGCAAATTTTTTGACCTGAAAATCCCTATCAGGGACGTAGCCGAAGGGTATAAAGCGATGGACGAGCGTCGGGCGATCAAAGCTCTGTTGAGCGTTTGAGTTGGCGTACTTTAATCCTTCAATTCCCGTCACTTTGACCAACGGTGATAAACTGGCTTAGTGTCGAATTCAGCATCTGCCGCGAAACAGATTGGACGACAGCATTGGGCGCACCAGAGGCCTGTAGCACGCGAAGGCCCCAAACATTACAAATTATAGACTTTGCAATTTCTTTAAATTTCGCATCATCAAATGAGCCCGAGCTTTTTAAATATAAATAAATTTCATTTTCTATCAAATTTAAATAGTGACATGCCATTTTGTGTAAACGATTCTTGGCAACCGCGTTTTCGATGACCGTCTTTACCAAAAAACACCCTCTGCGTTGCGACTCTAATTTTTGCCGATTAATAATGGTTGCAAAAAAGTTTTTGATTCCGGCCGGCGCAGGCGCCGAGCGCAAAGATCTTTGGGCTTCAGCAACCGCGCGCTCGCCGTATAGTCGAAGAGTTGCTATGAATAAGTTCTCTTTATTCTTAAAAGTGCCGTATAGGCTGCCCGGCAGAAGTCCAGTCGATTGAACGAGGTCTGAAACAGCTGCGCCTTCGAATCCTCGGTCCCAGAACAATTCCAAAGCATTCTGTACGGCGGTGTGATGCTCGCGTTTGTGGGGGCGCCCAGCTTGCCTCAGAGGGTTCGATCGAGTTGTCCTTAGCTTTTTCATTGTACCAATCTATCACAAATCCGCGCGCATTTGCACCATTTTTGACGGTTCGTTCAATAATTATTGCTTTAAACTTCACGCCTTGCTATTATTGAACGGTCACTCAAAAAATAGAATCATTTTAAGGAGGTAATTATGGTGAAGTTACGGCAGGCTCTGGCTGCTCATAAAACTGAGGTTAAAAATAAGGCCCCAAAGGACGTGTTGGCAGTAATGGAGAAAGCGACCATAAATCTCCGCGCCAGCGGAATCGAAAGCAAAGCACTGTTGACGGGCGATAAAATACCTAACTTTACCTTGCCCAATCAACATGGTGTCGCTCGAAGATTTAATGACTATCTAGCGCGTGGGCCGGTAGTCTTGAATATCTATCGAGGGGGATGGTGCCCTTATTGCAATCTGGAAATGAGAGCTTTGCATCAAGTCCTTCCAGAAATAAAAAAACGAGGTGCGCAGCTAGTGGCGATGTCGCCTGAGACGCCAGAAAAAGCGGAGCAGACTTCAAAACGTAACGAAATAGACATAGACATATTAAGCGATTCGGGTAACCGCGTATCAGCTCAACTTGGCCTCGTATTTGAACTCCCTGAAGAGCTTAGACCAATATACGAAAAGTTTGGCATCGATATCCCGGGCTACAACGGAGATCGAACTTTTAAACTTCCGGTGCCAGCGACATATATTATTTCGAGAGATGGAATCATAAGGCACCATTTTGTAAATGCTGATTATACCGACCGTTTGGAGCCTGCCGAAATACTGGCCGCGCTAGATGCGATTCGGGAATAGTCAATCAGTCCGGATTCAATTTGAAGTCAATTCGTTGTCCAGCCAAAATTGTTGATATAAAAAATCACGCTTTGGCTAGGCTGAATTGTTGATTTGTAAAAAGAAGTCCGACGGTAATACATTGTTTCGCTCGGTAGATTGGTTGTTGAATTTATGCCTGGCCCAGCAATTGTGAATTTACCTACTGCACCATTTTGGGCATAATTTATGATGTAGGTGCCTGAAGGCACACCAGGTCCGGTTATGAATCCACCAGCATCTACAATAGATGGCCCGGAGTTAATTTTTGTAACGGTTAAGGTATTGCCCGAAATTGAGCCGGTAAAGCTGCATGTTCCGATGCCAAGATCGACGAGTGGGATTTTGTAAGTTGCCCACGTGTTTGGTTTGGGTGTTGGCCCATAGGCAAAAACATTCGAAATTGAATTCCATCCGTAGACATCACCCGGCGGCAGACGTGACACGTGACTCAGAAAGAGGCTGTAGCCAGCCGTAGCGCCTGGGTTAATATCGATGGTGTAATAATTAAAGGCGCCGATTTCTAAATTATCTATTATTGCCATTGGGGCTGCCGCCACGGGATTAAGGCCGCCCCCGTTTGTCATATTTGCTTCAAGATCGAAAACTCCACCAAGCGGATTGCCATTTGAGCTGTTATAAGTCGAAATTGCGCCACCATAGTCAAAGTTGTATTCGCTCCAGTTTGAATAGCCATTTTGGTACCCATATGCTGAGTAGTTTGCCGTGAGCGGCCCTTCTCCGCCTTTAGTATCTACGGCAGAAACCGCATACGAGTAAGTGGCCGTTGCGGGGGCCGTGACATCTGGCACAGCACTACCAGTCGCAGATGTGTCTTGAAATATCCAAGCGCTAAACGTGATCGGGGCAGTTGCGGTGCCGGCGGTTTGCGAAATATTCACGTGGTAAGTTCCAACTCCGCCTGTTGATCCACTGAGTTGTGGTTGGTCAATCATTGTGCCGGCGGCTACACCCGCGCCTTGCCAACGAGCGCCCTCAATAAGATTGCCCGATAAAACTGAAGTGACCGTAAGCATATTGCCCGAAATATATCCCTTAAACTGGGTCGGGGCAGACGCAGTCGCATAGGCAATACCGTTTCGATATATTTTATAATGGTCGATCGGATTCGGACCAGGAGTCGCCGCTTGCCATTCAATCGCTTGATAATTTGATAATGCCATCGCAACGGCGCCATAGTTATTATTCAAATTAGGTCCGCCTTGGTTGACCAAATCAAGACCTGTTGGGGCTGAGGGCAGACTCGATGACCCACCTGATCCACTGATCGTAATAATCGCGCTTGCGAGCGCTATTGTTACGCCGCCTTTCGGATTGGAGAGCGAGATTGTAAAAGATTTTTGCCCAGAAAACGGGTTCACATTATTAATTGAAATTATAATTGTTTTTGTTGAAGAGTCACCGGCAGCCCAATTGAGCGTTCCGCCGATCGCCGTGTAGTCGCTCCCGGCGAGAGCCGTGCCATCAATTGTTGCATAATCAGCGCTAACGGCGCCTGCTGAGCCGGCAACTCGAGTGATCTGAATGGAAATGGAGCCCGCGCTTTGCGAAACCATCAAAGTGCTGTTAGCGAATTGCAAACTGCCAGATGATGTCGCGGACGATGTGCTAGAGCCATCTGAACTGCCCAAACTTGCTAAGCTCGAGTTTGCGCTAAAGCTGCCTGAACAATTATTAAACAAAACAAGTAACCCAGCCAAAATCCCAATTGCTGTAATAAACTTAGATTGCCTCAAATTGCCATTGTACCGCAATGCCACATAACACCCCCAGAATCGCATTTAACTTATCGGAATGGGCCTTCAGACACTTGACTTATATCTTGTATCGAAACGAGAAAGGGCGGATTAACTGTTTACAGACGCTTCTGTAAACACGCGTGCTTTTAGTGACGCCCAAATAAAAGTAACCTCTCTAATGAACCAGTACGTATTGTGGAGATGTAAACTGCCCGTTGCCCGTTCCGATACTACCAAATTTTGTTTGGTAAACACCGGCGGAATTGAAAATGTCAACGTAGCTATTGCTTTCATCTAAAACGTAAACGTTGCCCGCTGAATCAAACGACAGTGACGGCAAACCATTGCTAAATCCCAAATGATCGATCTGTGAAGCGTAGCTGCCGCTAGAGTCAAATTCTTCGACGCGAGCGTTGGCTTCGTCAGTCATGTACAAGTTGCCAAAACGGTCAAATGTTACTCCTCCAGGGTTACCAAACTGACCGTTGCCGCCACCAGATGAACCAATATTTTTTAAATATTTGCCGACGTAGTTAAAGACTTGGATTGTGCCATTTGCATAATCAGTAACGTAAACATTACTCGCGGAATCGACTGCTATCCCTGAGGGCACCTCAAATTGACCGACCCCAGTGCCCTTGGAGCCGAAGCTTAATAAATAATTGCCTGAAGCATCAAATGCCTCGATACGGTAATTACCTTGATCAATTACGTAGTAATCGCCAACTGAGTTGATCGCAATGGCCTGAGGGGTATTCAATTGACCATTACTTGAACCGAAAGTACCAAACGAACCAATTAAAGAACCTGATAAATTGAACTCGGCAATACGGTTGTCGCTTGAATCAGCAACCCAAATGTTATTTGAAGTGTCGAAGATTAACCCCATTGGGTAATTTAACGAACTATTTCCGAACTGTGCTTGATAAGTGCCGCCCAAAGAGAATGTTTCTATTCTCATATCATTCGTGTCAGAAACATACACATACTGCGGACCGACCTTAACTGTTCCTGATAGATCATTATTGCTGACACTGTCAGGATCAGAGACAACGACTGTGACGTTGTAAACATCACCGGCTGTAAGGCCCGTGACCGTTGCCGTAAAATTTCCCGCTTCAGTGCCTGTTTCGCTTGTGCGAATCATGGTTTGGCTTGCGCTATAGGGCGATGACTCGGCCGAGCAACCCGAGTGAGCCGTGTTGTCGCAATAATAAATAGTTGCTGAGTTATTGGCATTTGCGTCGCCGCTGAAAAGCGCTGTCGCTATTAAACTCGTCGTTGAATTACTCAAATTGAGACCTATCATCTCTGTCGCATTGCTTGAAGATGGCACGGCTTCACCGGCACCAATATCCCACCCAGCACCTTGCCCTCGAGCGCCCCCGGCAATGTCGTTGTTAAAAGGTAAGTTTGGATCGCTTGAAAGATTTTCGCCCTTATCTTGTGCCGCGGTATCATACGAGGCTAGAAGATAGTTGCCGCTAGGAGCATCTGCAAATGCCACTGTGGCGTTTGTGATGTCGTGGGCACCACCGGTAGTCGTTGTGTCACTTGAAATATTGTAATCGCTGCCCAAAGCAAAGCCCCCATAGGCATACCCTTGCGACTTCGCTCCCTGCACGATATTGTTTTTCAACACGAGATTATTTTTAGTGCCGTTAAGAAAGAACCCGAAGTCAAACGATCCAACGACGGTGTTATTATAGGCATAAATATTAGCGGCATAGCTGGGACCAGCGCCACTAGATCCGTCTGCAATTCCTTGTTGACCTGAGGGAGATCCACCAAGCGGCATAAACACGACGTTGTTCTCGATGTAAACATTCCCCGCAAGATTGGCAGGGCTCGATGAAATAAAAATGCCTTCTGGCCAAAAGGAACCTGGCGGCACTTCAATTATATTATCTTCGATGTATGTATCGCCCGCGCCCGAGATTCCGGTCCCGGGATCGTCAAAGCATAAGGCCGCACATCCTGAATAGGCACCGCCAAGCTTCAAACCGTCAACACGAATTGCATTGACTTGAATATTAATATCATAATTCCCACTCGAGGCATTTAACTGATACCCGCCCGAATTCCACGAACCGCTATGGCGTTGTGAGACGCCCACATCAGTCGACAGGTAGGGGGTAAAAATTCGCAGGTAATTATTTAAGCCTGTCTTCCACCCAGCCGTATCGACAGCCGTCGTGTCGGTTCCGTCTGCGTAGCACGCGAAGTTCCATGCTTCGTTGTTTGCTACAAGATCATTATTGCTGTTGAACGTATCAAAGCCACGCACCCCAACTGGAATGCTGGAGTTGGCATTCGTATATGAGTTGCCCGCCATTGCCTGCGCTAAACTTGTATATGCGCGATAGATCGACCATGTCGTGTCGCCTGATGCCGTCACAGGTGTTCCACCGCTTGCGGACTGAAGTGTGTATTGAGTGCTTGACGTGCGGCCGCTAATGAACGCGATCTTCGTGCCACTTGCATATACAACCGCGTCGCCAACTCCAATGTTGTTAGGCAGCGCTGACGCGAATGTCGCTGAGGTCCCTGAAATTGTAATTGCATTGGATGCGCCACTGGCAAGCGCAGAGGTGTTACCCGGCCCAATAGAGCGATAAATTTGAATGGTTGGGCCACCGCCAGCGCCACCCCCAATACTTGGCGTTGAGTTCACTTTCAACTGGACCCAGACCTTGCCGCAACCGGTAAGACCAACCAGACTATATGCTAGTGCAAAGAGCAAAACGTTCAGTCCGTTCATAAGCAACTTATCGGAATTTGTTGAGAAAGTTTTGACTTTAGATTTGGCTCAAAACGAGAGGAATTTCTACAACCGTTTACCTAAACTTCTGTAAACGATCCATATTGAGTCAAAAGTCCATTGACGAGTTTTATTAGACTTTTAAAAGACCTTCTCGATCTACGATCACGATTTTGCGTTTGTCACGTCGAATCAGGTTCGACTTTTCAAACTCAGTTAGAGTACGGGCTAAACTCTCAACAATTGTGCCCGAAAGTTCTGCTAGAGACCCTCGGTCGATATCCGCCACGATAATTCTGCCATTCGCGGAGTCCTTGCCAAATCGATCGCTAAGATAAACTAGGGTCGCGGCCACGCGACTTTTGAGATAGTAATCAGATAGTGTACTAATACGCGACTCAGCTTTGATCATTTGTTGCTTCAAGCGAACAGCCATGCGGAGTAACAACTTCGGGTACTTAAGACACAACTCTTGAAACTGTTGTTTTGGAAAAAAACAAACATGGGCGTGGGGGCTAATAACTTTAGTGGTGTACTCGTAGGTAGGAATATTATCGCAGTTATAGTTTACAAGAATGTCGCCGTAGCCATAAATACTGACAACTTTTTTGCGTCCCGCTCGACCCGCGCTGAGCAATATTATACAGCAGCCAAGACAGTAAAATCCTTCTTTGCCATTATACCTAAAATCAAGCTTGTCCCCTCGTTTCACAGAGATAATCGTTTTAAGCTTATCCAACTCTTTTCCTTCGTCTTCAGATATATCAGCCAACCACGAAAGGATTCGGTTAGGGCAGGTACCACAACATGTTTCAGTACATTCCATTTTTTCGAGAATATTCAGATATTTGCGGCAAAAGAAGTCCTGCTGTGAGGCGGCAATTTGATTATTAACAAAATCGCTTTAGGGATCTTTTCTGATGAAATTGCGCGACCGATGAATGGCTCAGTCAATTTGCAGCTCGGCCAAAAAATACTTTTGGCTTTGTGACAAATTGGCAGTTGATTGCAACATAATTCGACTGAAGAGTGCATAAAAGTCACGTGATGGGGAAAATATGTCCAAGTTCAAAATCGAAATAAGAGATAAAACAATTTTCGTCGCCTGCCCGGCGCAGCTCGACAAAATGAACGCCGACATTTTCTCATGCGAGTCTAAGGCTTGGCTTTTGCAGCCCGCCGAGAATCTAGTGATTGACTTTTCAGGAGTTACAGAAATCTCAAACTGCTTTTATAAATCAGTGCTTCAGCTGAAGGCCGCGCTGAAGCGTGATTCAAAATGTTTGTCGTCAATTAACTTGTCACCTGGGCTGCTTCATCAGCTTCACGATGACGGGGTAAACCAAGCATTTCATCCAATTGAAAAAGTCGGGAATGGACCATGTGCATCAAAGCATAAAACCCCTGAACTCAACGTTGAATTTTTGAATCCGTTTCTCTCTGCCATAATGAAAACATTTGAAGTGCAATGTCACATGCCGGTCAAAGTTCTTAAGCCTCAACCGAAAAAAGGGCCGATTGCTGATATTGCACTGGCTGGAGTTTTATCCCTCATCTCGAATGGCTTCTCGGGGAGTATTGTTTTGAGCTTTCCGAAAGACGTATTTCTCAAGATCTATGAAAATATGTTCAACGAGGTTCATGCTGAAATTACTCATGAACTCGAGGACGCGGCGGCTGAGCTTTTGAATATAATATATGGGCAAGCAAAAACAGATTTAAATCAAAAAGGTTATAATTTTCAAAAAGCTTTACCGACGGTTCTTGCTGGCGAAAAAATCACCGTTCACCAGAGCGGAATTAAACCGGCGGTGGTGCTCCCGGTTGAGTGTGCGCCTGGTATTTTCTATGTCGAAATCGAATTTGAAAACATAATTTAAAGGAGAGCTTTATGTTTGATACCAAAATTAAAGTCCTGATCGTCGACGACATGACGACGATGAGAAAACTCACTAAAAAGAGTTTAATGAACATGGGCTTTTCTGTATTTGTAGAGGCATCTGACGGCCAAGATGCCTGGGGTAAATTAAATGAGAATGTCGACACGGGACTTGTCATCTCGGACTGGAACATGCCGAAATGCACCGGGCTAGAGCTGTTGAAACGTGTGCGATCGGATTCTCGATTTAAAAAGTTACCTTTTGTACTTTTGACGGCTGAAGGTGAACAGTCACAAGTGGCTCAGGCAATTTCTGTCGGTGTAGACAATTACATCTTGAAACCATTCACCCATGATAACTTTGTTGAAAAACTTGAGCAGACTTATAAGAAAGTGGCCTAATTCTTATGGAGCCGTCGGACTCTAGTTTTGATCTCGTGGTCGCCGGCTTCGGTCCTATTCTCATGGACATTGTTGGGCCCCTCCTAAAGGGTCTAAAGGTTTTGCTTATACGTACCGGCGAAGAGCTTGAAGCTCTTGTGGATAATTATGAGGCGAATTCGGGTCTCAAGGCCTTGGTGTCAGCTGAGGTCAATTGCTTGTCACAGCTCGAAGTAGCCCAACTCTTGTCGTCGTCGTTTACGGGCGCTGAGATTGTGTTTGTGACTCTTGAAAAGAGTCAGTTTAACGTCAAGGAACTCAAAAAAAACGGATTCACGGATTGCTATTTGCTCCCGACGGATAGCCAATACTTAACGGATTTTATAACGAACGTGCGGGCTCGAACGAGCGGCGGAAGCATTCGTCGATTCAAATCGGTAAAGGTAATAGATATTCAGCCTGGCGTAGACCTCCCGTTTGAGTTGATGACATATCTGCCTCTTAATAACAAATACGTTGTTTTAACCGGGTCGGGGAAGTTATCAGACAAAAAGGCCGCACTTCTCAAACGGCAACATGTCAATTCAGTATTTATAGACTCGAACCAAATTGAAAAATTCTACGAATTTACAGCCGATCGTCTCATCGCGATGACGGATGTTTCGAATAACTCCGTTTCTCAAACTGAGCGGGCTGAATTATTGCGTTCAAGCGTGCGAGAGCTGTACCATTCCGTACTAGACCCTAGCCACGGTGCTAATGAATTCACTCACGGACGGGATCTTCTCGAGCAATCAAAAAAAGTTGTTGAGAGCTATGTGCAGAAAAAGACAGGTATTGATTTAAAGGCATGCCTTGAATCTATGCTGGGTGAAGGTGACGACTCATACTCCCACGCTCAAACAGTCTCGACACTTGCATCGCTACTCAGCATGGGTACAGGAATCGGCCAGCCCGAAGATTTGGCAATCGCGGGTTTGTTTCATGATATTGGTATTACGGGCATGGCCGAACTCATTTCTCCTCTTGAGACAGACCGACTTTCGGATGATGAGAAGGCAGTCTACTTTCAGCATCCGCGTACTTCGCTCAACCTTCTCAAAGAAAAACGAATCTCCGTGCCTCCGGCTGTCTTTGAAATAATTGAAAAGCATCACGAACGAATGGATGGCAAGGGCTTCCCGGCGGGGTTGGCGGCTCACCGAATACCTGAAGAAGCTCACTTATTAGCCTACGCCGACGCCCTCGAGTTCTTGAGCCGGACTCGACGCGGACAGCCGCGACTGACTTCGCGCGAAATTCATAAAGTCATATCAAGCAAATTAAGCTTGAATCCAGAAGTGACTCATAAAGTTGGCAAGTTTTTAGAAATCTAAAAATAAAATATCGAAATTGATAATGATCAACATCTCGGGTTACGTGGGTGACAAAACTTCCCAAGCCTCTGGGCAGCGCGCCCATTGCTCAGTGCGTGCGAAAAATATTTTAAAAATTTAATTTTAATCTATCAAGTTCAGAGTGAACTTACCGAAATTAATTTTGCCACAGGGAAGGTAGAAGTTTAATGGGTTTCACGGAACAAGAAATCGAAGAGTTTAAAACAGAAGCGACCGAAATGTTGGATGCTGCCGAACACGGACTTTTAGGTTTAGATCGCGGCGGCAAATTCAAAGATATATATGATACTGTTTTTCGCGCTTTTCATAACCTAAAGGGTGGAGCTGCGATGATGGAGCTCGAACAGCTGCAACATCACACCCATCAGCTTGAAGATGCCCTGGTTGCTTTTAAGGATCATGACGAGATATCGAAAGAAAAAGTCAGTTGGTTTTTACGGGGTATCGACGCCGCACGCATGATACTTGAAAATAAAGAGGTCAATTTTGACTACGGGAATTCGCAATCAAATGCGGCAGTTGAGCACGCGGAACCCGCGGCAAAGCCATTGTCAGAAGTGGGCGAGCAGCCAAAGCTTTCTTCTGTGGCGATCGATGAATTTATTGCGGAATGTGACACCATTTCTGAAAATATCTTTTCGCGCCTCCGTCAATTGGAATCAAAAGAATTATGCAAAGACGATCTTCACGCCCTGTATCGAGATATTCACTCGTTGAAAGGCTCGGCCTATCTTTTCGGCTTTGCCGCTTTGGGCGATGTGGCCCACGCCATGGAAACGAGTTTAGATCGAGTTCGCGAAGGCACGCATTTGCCGTCGAAAGCGCTTATTGATTCGCTTTTTAAAAGTGCCGATTTTATCGAGAGCATAATTGAAAAAATTAAATCTAAATCGCTCGAACAAGCGCGGGGCGAGGAGGTTCAGTCAATTCGTCAACTGCTGGAGTCTGCCGCCAATGAATTGAGTCCTGTTTCTTCAATGCCAACCGTGGATGCCACCTGTAACGGTGATGCGAAGAAGAATTCTGAAGGCAATGGGTCAATTCGTGTTCCCGTCGCGCTGTTAGATAATTTAATGACGTTAATGGGTGAGATGGTTCTTGTTCGTAATCAGGTTTTGCAGTTTTCGGGCCGCAGTGAGGATCTTGAATTCGTCAGCATGAGCAAACGGCTGAACGTCGTTACAAGCGAGATTCAAGGCGAAATGATGAAAACACGGATGCAGCCTGTCGGGACGGTGGTTGGCAAATTTCACCGGGTTGTTCGTGATTTGGCTAATGAACTTGGCAAAAAAATAAAACTAAATATCTCTGGTGAAGAAACCGAGCTTGATAAATCTTTGCTTGAAGCAATCAAAGATCCGTTGACTCATATTGTGCGTAATTCGTGCGATCATGGAATTGAGCCCGCGGATATTCGCAAGAGTGCGGGCAAGTCGATAGAAGGCCGGATTGATATTAAAGCCTATCACGAAGGCGGTCAGGTTGTAA
Source organism: Bdellovibrionales bacterium (assembly GCA_027459485.1). Classification (GTDB taxonomy): domain Bacteria; phylum Bdellovibrionota; class Bdellovibrionia; order Bdellovibrionales; family UBA1609; genus RBG-16-40-8. The sequence goes on from DAIDIG010000001.1 coordinate 585,368, forward strand.
TAGAAGTGATCGACGACGGAGGCGGTTTAAGAAAACAATTAATTTTAAAAAAGGCTCTTGAAAAAGGTTTGGTGCGAGAAGACCAAGCAGCAAAGATGTCGGATAAGGAAATTTATCAGCTCATTTTTGCACCCGGCTTTTCGACTGCCACTAAGGTCACAAGTGTTTCGGGCCGTGGCGTCGGCATGGACGTGGTACGAACTAACATCGAACGTATTGGCGGCACGATCGATATCAACAGCGTAGCCGGCGCAGGCACGGATTTTAAAATTAAAATTCCTCTGACGCTTGCAATTGTGCCGGCACTTATCGTGGGCTGTGGAGACGGCAAGTTCGCCATTCCGCAAGTGCATCTCGATGAACTCGTGCGTGTCGATCAGATGCACGAAAATAAAATTGAATATTTGCTTGGCACTCCTGTTTATAGGCTAAGAGGGAATGTCCTGCCACTCGTCGATCTCAATTCTGTTTTGGGCATCAAAAAGGAGGCGGATCGTGGTGGCGATGCGCGAGTGGTTAATATTGCCGTTTTAAATGCCGACAATCATCCGTTCGGACTTATAATCGACAAAGTCTTTGATACGGCTGACATTGTGGTGAAGCCCCTGAATCGGCTACTGAAATCACTTCAGGTTTACTCGGGGGCCACAATTCTAGGCAATGGCGACGTAGCTTTAATTCTAGATGTTCATGGCATTTCGAAAGTTTCAAATTTGGGTCTAAAAAAGACGTCTGAGCTATCAACGTCTGGTGAATCATCCGAGAAAACTCGTTCGATTTCGGACCGCCAAGATTTTCTGCTAATTCGATTGAACTCGCCGACCAAACACGCAATTCCGCTGACGTATGTACAAAGGCTTGAAGAATTCAAATCCTCTCAAGTCGAATGGTCGGGTAAGCAGCCAGTCATTCGTTATAGGGATATAATTCTGCCAATAATTCGTGTGGGGGACCAATTGGGGTTTGAGCCACTAGCCCGCGATCGCGAGCTCATTCCAGTCGTGGTTATTCAGCGAGGCGGCAAATTATTTGGTCTTGAAGTCTCTGAAATATTAGACACTCTTTCGACCGCGTTGAGTTTAGATACTTCTCTTGTATCGAAGCCTGGCCTATTTGGGCACCTCAACACGACTGATGAGTTGGTTGTGGTTGTGGATCCATTTGCTATTATTTCAACGGCTTTACCAGAATTTTCACCTAACAAGTTAAATGAGCAAGCCAGCCCCATAGCCTTAAGTGCCCCGCCAACCGTATTTTCAAAGCACGATTCTTTTGACCTAACCGCTCCCAAAAAGATTCTCTTGGTTGAAGACACAGCATTTTTTAGAAAATCGATAAAGGCAGTCTTGGAATCAGCCGGTTATGAAGTGCTACTGGCGTCCGACGGTCAAGACGCTATGGAGATGCTGAGTTCTGTAGGTGAAAAAATTGATCTAATTGTGTCAGATATCGAAATGCCGAGGATGAACGGATTTCAGTTGGCGGCGACGATCCGTCAGCATCCGGCCTACAACAAAACACCGCTTTTGGCTATCAGTTCTCGTGCAGACGATAAATATGTGAATCAAGGTAAGAAGGTTGGCTTCGATTATTATTTGGAAAAGCTCCAGCCAGATGTGTTGTTGAACGCCATTTCGAATTTGGTGAATCACCCGAGGGGAGCGGCATGAATTTCGAAGGAACTAAAGCTGTAGCGTCATCCACAAGTGAATTACTAACCACTTTTCATGTTGGTGAGCACTTTTTTGGGTTAGAGGTCATGAGGGTGCAGGAAGTGACCGGCCATCCGAGCGTTGTTCCGGTGCCACTTGCGCCGGCCTTTGTCTGCGGGTTAGTAAATTTGAGAGGACAAATCGCCACAGCAATCGCTTTAGGGGAATTATTTGGCTACGGCCGTGATACTACCCAGCAAATGTCGGTAGTTTGCCGCTTAGACGGCAACCTTGTTTCTCTGCTCGTGGATTCAATTGGAGATGTGGTCGAAGTTGAACATAGTCAATTCGAACCATCGCCACCAGCCTTGCCGGCATCAATCAAGCAGTTTGTTAAAGGCATTTATAAAATGGATAAACAGCTCTTGAGCGTTTTGGACTTAGAAGCCCTTGCGAAAGAACTTTCACCCAACCAAGAAATAAATTGAGTAAATAAGGAGAACGTAAAATGAACAAACCAGCTTTAAAAATTGAATCTAAAATTTCCGATGTGGAAATAATGAATGATAAAAAGTTAGCTGAGGCCAATAGTGACGCTCAGAATGATGCTATTCAGTCTGAAATGGGCGGCTGGATTAGGGCCATTCAGCGAGTGCAAGGGGTCATTGAGTTTAACCTCGATGGCACAGTCATCACGGCCAACGATAATTTTGTAAATTTACTCGGGTACCACCTGAACGAGATTCAAGGTAAGCATCATCGAATGTTTTGTGATTCTGCCTACGTGAACTCGCCGGCCTACCAAGAGTTTTGGGCACGATTAAACCAAGGGGATTTTCAGGCGGGGGAATTCAAGCGTGTCGGCAAGGGCGGCAAAGAGGTCCGGATCAACGCTTCGTATAACCCAATTTTTAGCTCAGATGGTAAACTTTTGAAAGTTGTAAAATTCGCGGTGGATGTGACTGAACAGAAAAATAAGGCGGCTGAAAATCAAGGCAAGCTAACCGCTATATCAAAAGCTCAGGCGATTATCGAATTTAATCTGGATGGTACGGTGATCACGGCCAATGATAATTTTTTGCATGTGCTGGGTTATCAATTGAGTGAAATTCAGGGCAAACATCACCGAATGTTTTGTGATTCCGCCTACGCGAATTCACCGGCATATCAAGCGTTCTGGGCAAAGCTGAATCGGGGCGATTTTGATGCGGGGGAATTCAAGCGCATTGGCAGGGGCGGTAAAGAGGTCTGGATCAATGCTTCGTACAACCCGATCTTGGATGCCAATGGGCGCCCCTATAAAGTGGTGAAATTTGCGACTGATATTACAGAGGTCAAAAAAATGATTTTTGCCGTTGAAGAAACGGCGGCCTCACTTTCAAGCGCTTCATCCGAACTCACGGCAACAGCCACTGAAATGTCGAATTCGGCGTCCAAGACAAATCAAGAGTCACAATCGGCAGCCAGTGCAGCCGAAGAAGTTTCGGCGGGCGTTCAAACCGTTGCGACTAACATGGAGGAGATGGTCGCCTCTATAAAAGAAATTGGTCGCTCGACAAGCGAATCTTCAGAAATGGCCAAATCTACCTTGATAAGGGCCCAGGAGTCGAATGCGACTATTACAAAGTTGGGGGCAAGCAGCCAGGAAATTGGTGACGTTATTAAAGTGATTAGTTCGATTGCTCAGCAGACAAACCTATTGGCTCTTAATGCCACTATCGAAGCCGCGAGGGCGGGTGAAGCCGGCAAAGGTTTTGCCGTGGTAGCCAATGAAGTTAAAGAATTGGCAAAGCAAACGGCAAAAGCAACGGACGACATCACCCATAAAATTGGCGCTATCCAAACCGATACAAAGAGTGCCGTTGAGGCCATAGCGGGTATTTCGCAATCGGTTGAAAAGCTAAATTGTATTTCAGGGGTCATTGCCGCTGCTGTTGAAGAACAGACGGCCACAACGAATGAAATCTCTCGGGTTGTTCTTGAGTCTAAAAAAGGAGTCGAAAGCATAGCCGGAGCAGTGAAAACTGTGTCAGTGGCAGCTCAAGAAAATAGCGCAAGCTCAACTCAGACCCTTGAAGCGTCTAAACAGTTGGCAAATTTAGCTGAAAAGCTGAATGCCTTAATTAAAAAGGTTTAATATTGAATGAGCGCTATCAAAGTTGTGATTGCAGATGACTCAGCTGTTTATCGCTCGCAAATTCGTGAAGCGCTCGAAACAATCAAAAATGTTAGAGTGGCCGCCTCCGCCTCAAACGGCAGGTTGGCCATCGAACAGGTGAAGTTGACGAAACCCGACCTTTTAATTCTTGATATGGAAATGCCAGAGCTAAATGGCATAGAGACTTTAGACGAATTGCAACGTCAGAGGTTAAAAGTATCGACAATCGTATTTGCATCAGCCGGCCGGCGGGGTGCTGAAGCCGCGATTGAAGCTTTAAAACATGGGGCTATCGACTTTGTTCCTAAACCTGCGAACGATGGGTCGTCTGAAATGCCAATGCAAATGCCCTGTGAACGCATCAGAACGTTGTTAGAACCAAAAATTCAAGCGCTGTCTAAATCGAGCTCGGTTGTATCCAATTTAACCCAACCAAGGGGAGACAACAGTTCATATACGCACGTTCTGTGGGATTTTTTCAAACCTAAGCTGATTGTGATGGGCTCATCAACCGGTGGGCCTTCAATATTAGAAAATATTTTTAGTCAGATACGAAAACCGCTGAATTGCCCGATCATAATTGTTCAGCACATGCCACCGATATTCACCACGGCACTGGCCGAGCGCTTAGCAAAATGCAGCGGTCTACAAGTGGTTGAGGCAAAAGATAGGGAAGTGATTCAAGACGGTCATGTTTATGTAGCCCCAGGCGATTTTCATCTGCGTCTGAAGCTCAATGAGACCTCGCTGGTTTGTAGATTGGATCGAGGTTCGCAAATCAATTCAGTACGACCGGCTGTCGATGCGCTTTTTGAATCTGTAGCGCCGATATTTAAAGAACAGGTTTTGGCGTTTGTCTTAAGCGGCATGGGAGCGGACGGTTGTGCTGGGGCTCAAAAAATCAAAGAAGCTGGCGGCGCCGTGGTTATCCAGAACAAAACCTCATGTGTCGTCTACGGTATGCCAGGTGCCGTCGAATCTGTCGGAGCTTTTGATCGAGTCGCGACGCCCAATGAGATCGCTGATTTAATCAACAAAAAGGCAACACCGACGATCGGCTGATAGTCGCTTAACCGGATAGGAGAGTTACGGTGATTCAACTGCTACTTGTAGACGACGCTAAGGCCATGCACATCTTTGTCAAAGATTTATTAAAGAGCATGCGACAAATATCCGTGACAAGCGCGGAAAATGGAAAAGAGGCTATCGACCTTTTTAGCGCAGGCCAAAGTTTTGACCTGGTTTTGCTCGATTGGATAATGCCTGTCATGGACGGACCGACTACACTTCAAAAATTCTTCAACTTGGGCATTGATTGGCCGGTTGTGATGATGACCGTACGGAATAATCCAAACGACATTACAACTATGCTCAAAATGGGCGCACGCGACTACTTGATGAAGCCATTTACTGTCGACATCCTGATCGAAAAAATCATGACAGGGGTAGGATGCCACAATGAACGAATCGCGTGACGAAATATTGAGCTTTTTCGCAAAATTTATTCATGCCACGCTGGGTATTGTCTATTCGAGCAGCAATTATTTTCAGCTTGAAAATAGATTGAACGAAATCGCGAAATTAATTGGGGTTCAGTCACTCGAGCAACTCTATGCGACGGCGGTTCAAGGTATCGCGGGATCTTTTTACGATTTGCTGTTGGACATTGCCACGAACAACGAAACCTCCTTTTTTCGAGATTCAAAGGTATTTGAGGCGATCGAAAAGGAGATCTTACCGCAGTTCAGTTCAGGCCGAACTTTGAACATTTGGTCAGCGGCGAGTTCAACGGGGCAAGAGTCCCTTTCGGTTTCGATCGTTGTCTTAGAATATTGTAAGAAATATGGGCTCGAGATACCGTTTTCAGTTTTGGCGAGCGATATTTGTCAGCGAGTTTTGGATCGAGCAATCTCGGGAGAATATACTCAGTTAGAAGTGCAAAGGGGGCTGCCCGCACAATTTTTGGTAAAGTATTTTGAAAATAAGGCCGAGAGGCACTGGAAAGTGGTCTCACTATTGCAAAAGCATATTCAATACAAAAAAGTCAACTTAACACAGCCGTTTGGTTTCTTGCCAAAATTCGATTTGATATTGTGTCGGAATGTTTTGATTTATCAAACAGTCGAATCAAAACTAGATATAATCGCACGAATGAGCAAACATCTACATGACGGCGGCCACCTCATTGTCGGCGCTGGCGAGAGTTTGCTGGGGCTATCAAGCGATTTTGAACTTAAGAATGTCAGCGGTGCTATTTTATACCAAAAGAAAAATAGGATTCAAAACGCGGCATGAATAGTGATGAATTGGGCACGGAACCCAATTAATTCGATAGGCCAGAATGCAAGCGCTCGTGAACTAAAGCGTGTACGTTTAAAAGAGGCCCGCAAAGCAAGGTATTGACTACAGCTATTTTCATTACATAATTGTAAAATATGGGTCGGGCGGCATCTTTCATTTTTGTTTTCATTTCCCTTCTGTCGATTTCGCACCTGGCGTTTGCTTGGTGCGATAATTGTGGCGCGAATGGATGTTGCAGATGCCCAACCGGGCAAGCGCAGTGTTTAGGTTCGTTTTCGTCATGTGAAGAAGCGTGCGGGCTAGTCGGCCCGACTGGTACGGGCGGCAGTTCAAATGTATGGTCGGGAGCACAAGGCGCGTTTTTGCAGGGATTTATGAACGGACTGCGCAACTCTCAAACCCAACGGCCTTTGACTCCATATCAAATCCAGCAGATGCAGATTCAACAGCAACAACAGCAACAAGAAGAGATTGAAGCGCAAAAGGCCGAGCAAGAAAGACAGGAGAAGATTCAGACGTATCTGCAAGCCCAGCAAAGAGCCAAGCAGGAAAAGGCGGCAAAGCTGGATAATGAGGCTGAGAGTGGATTGAGCTTACTGGGCGCGACTTCAGCTTCTACGGGTATGACCGATCAACAGCTGTTAGGGCAAAGTTCAAATGCCAACGATACCAATACAACCAAAGGCTATCAAAAAGGTTTTGATCATGCGATTAATTGTATTTCTCGAAGCGCCGGCAGCAGTTGTTCAGCCGGCACGGCGCAACAAACCATTTCTTGTGTGCATGACTACAATGCCGGTTACGACTTAGGGTCAAAAAAAGTTCAGGCGTTGATCAGCGATGCCTACCAAGCCGGTGAAACTGCCGGCCGAACGGGTCAAGTAAACAATGGTGCTGCGGATTCTCGTGCGAGCGGGGGCTGTCGTACTGAATGGATTGAATCCTATAACCGGGGATATTTTGCAGGTAAACACTCAAACTAGTGGAGCCATATTAAGATGAAAACTAAATATTTCGTCGTCTTCATTCTGCTATTTGCATCGCCTCTCGTACACGCTGACACGAATGACGTCGAGGTCATGCGGTTAAAGGCACAACAATTTATCGCCGCCAAAGATTGGTCTTCGGCTGAAAGTGAAGCGAAAGCGATAACTGATGCGGATCCAAAAAACCTGGACGGTTGGCTTATGTACGGAATTGTCGAGCAGCGGCTTGAAAAAAATGATTCGGCGGCGGTGGCTTATAAACATTATTTGGCTCTTAATCCACCTGAAGATAAAGCCGCAGCAGTTCGTCAACGTTTGGCTGAGGTTGAGGTTCGCGAGCAGAAATCTGATGAAAAAAAACTTACGAAGAGCCAAGAACATTATGGCTTGAAATCAAACGGCGTCTTTTTTGCGTTTGCGCCCATTTATCAGCCATCAACATCGACGGTTTTGAACGGAAATGTAAACAGCAACTATCAGTTTGGGCTTCAGCTTCAACAGATGAATATCGGTATTATGTATGACGGTGGCAGTGTATCGCAAATGAGAGTTCCTACTGGTGGATCGAGCTATAAAATAGGTGGTCCTGCGAATTTATCAACGTGGACAATGTACCTCGAATACAATTACATTTTGACCGCCCCCTTTACGACAATGGGGCCATTTTCTATATATATCCCAGCGCACCTCGGTTTTTTTGAAAATAGTCTTAGACTGAGTGACGGATCGAACTCATTTTCGAATATAGGAGCGGAAGTTGCGACCGGCATCGGAACGCAATGGTACAGCCGCACGCCAATTGTTATTGGACTATCCGCGCTTTATCATCAAGGTGTGGGTTTTGAAAATCTCACAAGTGGATCAAACACCACCGAGGGAGTTGAAAATACTTCGGGCACCATCGCACATGGCGGAAATGTCGGCCCGGAAATTCGACTTACTTTTACCTACCTCTTTGAGCATACGAAGACACTGGCCGAAAAAGCGGGTATTCAGTAGTATCCCGTTGAAATGTGATAACAGTTCTGGCGGGGCCAAGGTAACGCCGATGGTGCTGCCGTTTTTGAAGTTTGCCTAAGCAAACTTTACTCTGTCGAAAGACCCAAGGACCAGATATACTCTCGACCCATGTGCGCGCGAGTTTTGCACGATATTAAAGTTGCCCTCGACGACGAACTTGAAGAAAAGCTGGCTTGGCTATCGCCCGGATATGCCGCGCATCGCATTCTCAAAAAGTCGGTTGATGCGCGAAAGCGCCATGACCCACATTTCGTCTATACCGTCGAAGTTTATGATAAAGGCGAAGCCGTGCCGCCGCGCGAATACAAACTTGCTCCGGCTGATTATCGAGGAGAAAAACCGATCATTGTCGGCGCGGGGCCGGCAGGGCTTTTTGCGGCGCTGAGGTTTGTCGAACGCGGCGTGCCCTGTACGCTTCTTGAGCGCGGCTCATCGGCAGAGAAACGTCTGGTGAAAATCAACCGATTCTGGCGTACTGGCGAACTCGATCCGAATAACAACGTTTGCTTTGGCGAAGGTGGAGCGGGTCTTTACTCCGACGGTAAGCTCATTACACGCATTAAATCACCTTACATCAATTACGTTATGAATCGGCTTGTGCGGTTTGGTGCGCCCGCTGAAATCGAGTACACGGCTAATCCGCACGTAGGCTCCGATCGCATCCGAAGAGTCATCCCACGCCTCCGAGAATTTCTTGTCGCCAACGGTTGCGAGATTCATTTCGACACAGCCGTCACTGAATTTTTGTGTGAAAGGAAAAACGGTGACACGTTTTCGATGACTGGAGTTTCAACTGTCGACGGTCGCGCTTTTGACTCTGATAAAATAATTTTAGCCACGGGGCATTCGGCGGCTGATATCTTTGAACGGCTGCAGGACGCTCGGGTCCATATGGAGGGTAAAAGTTTTGCAGTCGGTCTTCGCATTGAACATCCGCAAAAGCTGATCAATGAAATTCAATATCGTGCGAGCGAATCGCATCCGAAGCTCGGCGCCGCTAACTATCGGCTCGCCCACCATGAGCACCAAAGTAATGTCGGCGTTTATAGCTTTTGCATGTGCCCCGGTGGCTACGTTCTCTCAAGCGGAACTGAAGACCACTCAGTCGTTTGTAACGGCATGAGCAACTACAATCGGGGTTCGAAATTCGCCAATAGCGCCGTCGTCGTCAGTATAGACTTCGCCAAAACCTTCGGCACCGAAGATCGTTGGGCCGGGCTCAAATTCCGCACAATGCTTGAGCGCAACGCATATGAAATGGTGGGCTCAAAAGAAATCCCGGCGCAAAGACTTGTCGATTTTTTAGAAGACAAATCGGGCCCTGTATTGCCATCGTCTTCACCTTCGCATGTAAAAGCGGCTCCGCTGCACAATTTGATGCCATACGCGCTGACAGCTCACTTCAAAAAGGGCATCGAAGAATTCGGCCGCAAAATGAATGGCTTCATCTCTGAAGATGCGCAGCTGCACGCCGTCGAATCAAGGACGTCTTGCCCTATTCGTGTCACCCGCGATCGCGAAACTTTAGAATCTCTCTCGCACCGGGGGCTTTACCCGTGCGGCGAGGGCGCTGGGTACGCCGGAGGTATCACGAGCGCCGCCTGCGACGGTATTCGGATTGCCGAAAAAATAATGGCGATTGAAGAACCTGCGCGCGTAAATGTCGATTGATTAAAGCTTCTTCTAGACAGCGCAATCGAGGTTTCAGCGGCGTTTTTCTAGTTCTGCCCAGCGTTTGTAATGTGCGTCGATGGTCTCCTGAAGTTTGGCCATTTCGGTATGAATTTTGCCTAGTTTCTGGTGATCGTGCATGAGGTCAGTTTGTAAACTTTGCGACGTAAGCGTTTCAAGTTCAGATTCAAGCCGCTGGATGGTCGACTCCATTTTATCAAGCTCCGATTTTTCCTTTGAAGTGAGGCGCGAAGAAGTCGAGGGCGACGGCTCAAGTAGTTTAGCCTTTGACCCTTCAGGGCCACCTTTTTTAATACTCGGGTTTCTATTTTGCGATTTGATGCCTTCGTACCAAGTCTCCCACTGCAAAAAGCTCGAAAAGAGTTTGAGCGTCCGATCAGGGTGCCCTTCAGGTGCAAACGCTAAAATTTGATTTGAAACAGCGTCCATAAAATACCGGTCGTGAGTGACGATAATCACGGCGCCATTAAATTCAGATAGTGCATTTTCTAAGACTTCAAGCGTATCCGAATCTAAGTCGTTTGTCGGTTCATCCAATACGAGAACTTGTGCGTCCTTTAGCATCAGCTGGGCCAGTCGCAAACGAGCTTGTTCGCCACCCGAGAGTTTTGCTACGGGTAAATCCACTTTAGCACCCGAAAACAAAAAGCGATCAAGATAACTGCGCGCGTGGATATGTTGCCCTCGATAGTCGACAAAATCACCATGCAGGCAGATATTTTTAAAAACGCTGAGATCAGGGTTCAGCGTCTCACGATTTTGCTCGAAATATGCGATTTTAACATCGGCAGCGACTGAAGATTCTGTCGCGCCGATTTTCACTCGTCCGGCGTCGGGTTTATCGTAACCCAATATCGTGCGGATCAACGTCGACTTACCGCAACCGTTATGACCTAAGATAGCGAGTCGGGATTTCGGTGTAATCAATACATCGAGGTCCGAAAAAAGGTTTTCGCCGCCGTAGGACTTCGAAATGCCAATTGCCTCGATTAGCTTCTTCGGCGTCTTGCCAAGTTCGCCGAAGTCTAACGCCACCTTTTGCTGACGGTTCTTTGCCGCAAGATCACTCACATCTTCGGCGAGTTCATGAGCCGCCTCAATGCGTGCTTTTTGTTTCGTCTGCCTCGCCTTGGCCCCGCGACGGAGCCATTCCGTTTCGCGACGAAGAGTATTTCGCAAAACTTTCTCGTGACGGGCCTGAGCATTTAACTCTTGCTCCTTAATTTCGAGGTACGAGAGGTAATCTCCGGGCACATCGAGAAGTTCATTCGGGTTTCGTGGGTCGAGATCCATAATTCGCGTGACGACGCGCTGTAAAAAGAGGCGATCATGAGTGACAATCAGCATAGCTATCGGGAGTTCGCACAAATATTGCTCGAGCCACATGATACTTGCCACATCCAGGTGGTTTGTCGGTTCGTCGAGCAATAGCAATTCGGGCTCGCGCATCAGTTCACGCGCCAAGGCCAGGCGCTTTTGCCAACCGCCCGAAAGCTTGCGAGCCAAGAACGAGTCGCCAAAACGATAGAAATCCATTACTCCCATGATTTCGTACGCACGCGCATAGGCGTCATCTGGATCACTATGCTTCGAAATCAATGCGTCTAAAATGCTCTCATTTTGGCCGAATGTCGGTGTTTGTTCGAGGTACCCGATGCGAAGCCCTCTTTTTTTACTGATCTGACCGCTATCGAGATCGGTGACACCAGCCAAAATTTTGAGGAGCGTGGATTTGCCCGCGCCATTTGGACCCAGTAGACCGACGCGCTCGCCTTCATTCAGGCCAAAGTTAAGGCTGTGAAACAGCGTTTTGTTAGAGAAAGACTTTTCCAATTTATGGGCGTTAATTAAAATCATGGGAGTTTTCGTTTGAACATAATTGAAGTATACTCGCTATATAGTTTTGAAAACTACAATAGAATTAGAAATTCAGAAATTTCAAGACTCAATTCATCGGCAGTCGCCATATTGTGCGGTTCACGAAGTGGCTCCGTTTGTCATTCGGGCCACGCCGACCGGCGTTCGTGCCGGCACGCAAGCTCGGTTGGGAGTTATCGCCCTCACTCACGGTAATGAAGTGATCGGGGCTCCTATTGTTAATCATTTGATCGAGTCTCTTTTGGCCGGCAGTTTGTCGCCCGGCTTTGAAGTTCAGTTTGCCCTGGGTAACGTCTCGGCCGCTCGGGCGAATCAGCGCTATATTGAGAATGACCTCAACCGGTCATTTGGGCTCAATTCGACTGAGAATCCAGAGACCATACGGGCGCGCGAAATCGAAACATTCTTCTTTGATAAATGCGATATTGTATTAGACCTTCACCAGACAATTCAACCGTCACTGTCGCCGTTTTTCTTCGCTCACTATTACTCTTTAAAAGAATTGGCATTTCTTGATTCGATTAATCCAGGGTTACCCGTGATTGTGACTTTAGACGATAAGTTGCACGGCCAAAAGGGTGAAACCACAAACGAATTTTTAAAGAGTCAGGATAAGTTTTGTTTGACAGTCGAATTAGGCCAAAAAGGTTTTTTCGAAGAGAGCTTCAAGTGCGGTGTGGAGGTCGCAAAAAACTTCATACGCGCGGTCGGTGAGCCAACGGAGCGGTTTGATCAATTGACGTTATCAGGCATTAAATCACGTCTTCTAAAGCTTGAAGTTGGTTACAGGGTTCAAGATCCAGGCTCGCGTCTCCACCCCGGTATCGTGAACCTTCAAGAGGTAAACAAAGGCGACGAGATTGGAGTTTCAGATCGGGGGCCGATCGTGGCGCCTATCTCGGGATATATCCTGTTTCCGAAATACAATTCGAATTTGACTATCGGGCAAGAATTATTTTGCCTCTGTCGTGAAATTCAACCCGGCGAATTATCACAACAAGGCAATACGGGTCGCTACAATATCCGCTAACGATTATACTGGTCAGTCGTCACTACAAAAAATTGTCGCTTTTACACTAAAACGTCAGGATTTGGGCCTTTTGGCCCAAGAAAATTTAATTGCGTCTTAACAAATTAAAATTGCTTAACTGTTAAGATCGCTTACATGAAACCGAACAAACTGCGCACCCGCTTTAACACTTCAGTTTTTGCCGTTCTGTCGACTCTTGCTATTTTTCTGCCTACCCCCGCCCAGGCTCGGAAGAAAGACAATAAGCCGAGATATTCAAACGTCTGCGAGTATATTTTAACACGCGCGAATTTGCAGAATCGAGTGGCTGAAGCCCGTCGCGTAGCCGATGAATTCAGCACACGCGAGTACCGTTACCTCGGCAACCACCTCGGTTTTTCGCTCAGCCGCACTAGGGAGCTCCACGATACAACAAAGCGAGAGTCGCGCTTTGTCTCTGTGCCGTCGCTACCTGGCGATTATCAACAGTCCGTAACTCGGCAATTTTGGCAGGCAAACGGAAAGAAATACCAGTTCGTCAACGTCGGCCTAAAATCGCTCGAAGCGTATTCCGACCGAGTCAACCGAACTGTGTTTGCGCAATTGTTAACCCATCCCGACGACGATCTCATCGTATATTACGATGACTCACGGTTAGCGGTGGGCAAGCGACTTATGAAATACCGATGGGGCGTTCATGACGCCGTTCTTGAAATCTATAAAAGGAAAAAACCTTATTTGAGCGAAAATGATTTTCGCACACTCATTTACCTGAATAAAGTGAGCCAGAATAGCGACGTCTTGGCTTTGCTTTACCCGAAAACAATTGTGCCCGCGGCTCGCGGTGTTTCAAATCGAGTGGCGCTTACGATTCAAATCAGCTACTTCGGTGACCGCCACTATTTTCGTCCATCAGTTGCCGAAATTGTTGACCCCGAGAGTATGCCGAACCCGAAAGACTTACTGCCGTTCGAATATCGTATACCGGTCGATCAACTGGCAGCGTTTCGTGCCGCGTTTTATTCTCGATTTCCGGCTCGCTATACCTGCGAGATGCTGAGGTATGCATCGATGGATAATCAAATACCGCAAAGTATACGTGATCGTTTTCTTTTGACGGCCTTTCAGAAAGCTGAGCGAAGGGGCATGAAATACGTCATTGCAGGCGCCGATAAATATACGGAGCGGCTCTACCGGCGCTACGGTTTTCAGATTTATTCGCCTTTGCCAAACGGTCAAATTGAAGAACCCGAGTACGTTTTGTATTTGAGAATCGGCACACCCGAATATAGTGAAATGATCGCGAGACTACAGCGGAGCGCGATTATTGAAAATCAGCACAAGGGGCGGAACATTCAATGAACCCGATCGACCCTGAATTAAGTCGAGTTCAGTCCGAATACGAACATATCCGTCGAATATCAACTCTACTCGTGCGCCACGATACGGACGCCTGCATTCATACCGTGATCGTGCAACAGTGTGCGAGAGCTCTTGGCGCCGACGCTGTCTGCTTATTTTTTCTAAGAGATGATGAACATTATGAAATGGTCGAAGAAGTTGGCTGCACTCCTGAGTTCAAATCGCAATGGCGCCGAATCCCGAAGGATTATCTGCCGCTCCTTCAATTGGATGATCCACACGATTGTCTTTTCATCGGGTCTGCCGATGAATTTAAAGCCGAATCGCCTACCGCGACCGATCTTGTGATCAACTCCAAACGCAAGGTGGTGGCCTATGCGCCGCTTGTCTTGAAGCAGATCCCGATAGGAGTCCTCGGTTTTTCATACAACCATGTGCCGAAGTCTCTGCCGGACCGCAAGTTTGTCAGCGCAATAGCCAATCTCGTGGCGCAGGCGATCGAACGTGTGAGGCTGTTTGAGCGAGAGCGGCACGCGCGCGAAGACGCCGAATGCGCAAATCGTGCCAAAACCAATTTTCTCGCGAATATCAGTCATGAAATTCGCACACCGCTCACGGCAATCAAAGGCTTCGCCGATTTGATCGCGAGTTCCGAAGGGTTATCTTCTGATCAAAAGCATTGGACGGATCGTATTTTAAAAAACGCCAGACATTTGACGGGTTTGATCGGCGACATCCTAGATATTTCTAAAATCGAATCCGAAGCTGTTGAAGTCAATAGGTGTTACTTTTCATTGGCTGAACTTATTGAAGATGTTCGCGCGGCCACCGTCGTGAATGCAAACGAAAAAAATCTATATTTGAATTTTACGTTCGACAGCACGATCGAGATTTACACCGACCCCGCGCATCTCAGGCAAATACTGATCAATCTGATTGGGAATTCAATCAAATTTACTCTAAAAGGTGGCATCGACGTAAGATTCGAAGTCGACCGCCCGAGCTCAAAATCTGCCTCGAATTTGAAGATCACCGTACAGGATAGCGGCATCGGCATTTCACCCTCTGATCGCGAGAAGATTTTTGAGCCGTTTACCCAAGCGTTTCAACCGGGGCAGTTATTCGGCGGCACGGGGCTTGGGCTCTATATTTCAAAACGAATTGCAAGAATTCTAGGCGGCGAAATATCGCTTGAGCAGAGTACACCGGGGGCCGGTACAACTTTTTGCTTCAAATTGTTCTGCCCCACAACAGTTGCGCAACCGCAGGAATCGGGTGTGTCGCTCACGCGTCCATGTCTCGATGGCTTCACAATTCTTTTGGCTGAGGATGCTCCGGATAACCGCTATTTGCTCAACCATATTCTTTCGGGCCTCGGTGCGCAGATTGATTTTGCCGAAAACGGTCAAGAAGCAGTCGACAAGGCGACCGCGCAACCGTACGACGTGATCGTGATGGATATTCAAATGCCTGTGCTCGACGGTAATCAAGCGACAGCCGAGTTGAGAGCGCGTGGCTTGAAAGTCCCCGTCATCGCCCTAACTGCCTGTGCTCTGGCCAGTGAACGTGAGAAGTCGTTACAGTATGGCGTTAGCGATTACCTGACAAAGCCGATCGACTTCATGAAACTCGTTCATGCCGTTGAACGCTACGGCACCGAAGCCAAACGATCAAAATTTCAAGAAATATAAAACCGCCGCGAATAAAAGACAGTACGCTCCGAAATACCCCCATTTGCCTTTTTCAAGCCAGCGCGACAACCATGTGATCGCAAATAGCCCGGCGATAAAACTAAAAACTAGGCCCACGAACCCTGGCATAAATTGAGGATGCACGTGCGCATGCTCCAAGCGAAGCACTTCGCGTGCGATCACCGGCGGAGTTAAAATGACGGCGAGAAGAAAACTGAATTGCTCAGAAAATCGTCTGGTCATACCGAAAATCATCCCGACCGAAATGGTAGCGCCTGATCGAGAAAATCCGCGAAACGGCAAACACAAACCTTGAACCGCGCCGATAAGAACGGCGACGGAATTCGAGTGATCTTTTGATTCTTGCGGCTTCCAGATTTTCAGGCTCGAAATCAAAATCACAACACCGGCGGCGACAAGCGACGCGATGATGACTTTGACATTGCCAAAGAGATTTTCAATGGCGCGGCCGTGTAGAAAATAGTGTTCAATTATGTGTTTAAGAGTTAAGCCGACGACGCCGGTCGCACCGGTCGCAAGAATTGCCATCACGATCAGATTCTTGCGTCGAGCGGGGTTAAGGAGCAGCGCCTTCCAGTCCCGCCAGAAATAGGTGAGAACCGCGAACATCGTACCGGTGTGGAGCATTACCAATAAATACGTCATTTCGGGCGAGGTCGCGCTCAACCCCATGAGCTTTTCAGCAACGATGACGTGCCCTGAACTCGATATAGGCAGTAGCTCGGCCAAGCCTTGAACAATTGCAAGAACGACGATCTTAAATGTAGTCAATTGAGCCATGTCACACGCCAGCCGCGGCTAACGCCTCCTTGAGTCACTATTTCAACACAGCTGAACCGACATTCAATAAGTTTTTCGGCGCTTCACGTGTTTACGCCGGGCGGGCAGCGCTTTCTTCTTCAAGCGATTTTTCTGCAGAGAGGGTCGTTTTACCGTCGATCGCGCTTTTGACACCGCTTTTATTTTCAGCCGACCACGAGACGATTTTTTCGATCTGCGTGACGCTGCTTTCTTGGGCCTGTTGATTTTCGTTCGAACTGACTGAGCATTTCGGGTGTCGGCTTGTCGCTCAACCACGATGCGGGTGAGAGCGAGGGTTCGTTCGAGCATTTGAATATGGCGTTCGAGGTCGTGAATTTTTGATTGCATGCTCGATTGCATTTCATCTAAGCGAGTTGAGAAATTGGTTGGCCCGATCACGTCAGGGCGGATGCCGCGCAATTCGAGGAGCCATCGTAAAGCCTGATAAACGTGCGGGGGAGCGTCGGTGCGAGTCCAGCGCGTCCACGCCGACGGATCGACTAGGAGAAGCCGGCACATCTGCCGCCGGTTGAGCCCGAGCTTCGATCGAATCTGATCGAGGTCGCCAATCTGTTCAGCAATTCGTTTTTTTTCGGCGAAATATTCGTCGCGAAGATTCCGCTCCTTTTTTGCCGGTTCTAATGCCGATGCGCTGTCGTTTATTTCCATTTGAGAAATTCCCCCATCTTCCGTCAAATCGATGTTGCGAAATATGTTATTTATATTTTATATCACAACAATAAATATGGTGAAACACAATAAAAACTCAACAGTACAGTTAAATTGTGTCTTTTAGTTATAAGTTATATACATAAGTCATTGTAATTATTAGATTTATATACTACCTAAAAGTATGCACACTTTTTAAGCAAATAGAGATTTTTGACTCACCGGTTTTGCAAATCGATTTTTTTTGACTCGAATCGGGGGGCCATAGACCATAATTCGAAATGCCGACGTCGCGATACGCGCTCAACAAAAACAAATATCTGTTACCGGATGAACTCGAACGCTTTGAAAAGCTTCTGCACGATCATCTCGATCGCGACACGCGCGATTGCCTGCTGCTGCTTCTCGCTCTTCGCACTGG
Source organism: Bdellovibrionales bacterium (assembly GCA_027459485.1). GTDB lineage: Bacteria > Bdellovibrionota > Bdellovibrionia > Bdellovibrionales > UBA1609 > RBG-16-40-8. Next base: position 603,029 of record DAIDIG010000001.1, read on the forward strand.
CGCCCGAGCGCAAGAGCTTCTGAATTTGAAGCACGCGAATCTCAATCACTACGAAAATTCGGTCTTCATACAGGGCCTCAAGGGCAGCAACGATCGCGAGATCCCGCTTCATCAGCCGCTATTTCGCAAGCTCGTGAGTTACGCCGAAATGCTCCCCCGGCGAACCGACAAGTCGAATGGCGACCACTTATTTCCGATCAGCTACAATCGACTCAGGCAAATTTGGGAGCTCTACAGGCCTGTCCCAAAAAAATTTCACTCGCTACGTCACACGTTTGCCATTCAGCTCTACAAAAAGACGAAAGACATCCGCCTTGTGCAGGTGGCATTGGGGCATCGCAACGTCATGAATACTATGATTTACGCGGATTATGTGTATTCTCAAAGTGAACTTAGAAAACTGATTCTCTAGTAAGAACTACCGAATCGTAAAAGAGTTTCATCTGAAATTTTCGCAAAATCACGCAAAACCGTAAATTTCATCCAATAACCAAACGTATCGTTTAACAGTGCGGGCTCGCGAGGGGGGCTTGGATGGCGCTACGGGTCGTTTTCAGTTTCTTGGTTGTGGCATTTAGTACTACGGGATGGGCGCAGGGCGGCTCGAGCGCCATCGACTTTTTGAACGCGAACTACGTTTCGATAGCGCAGAGCGAACTTCGCCGCTGTTCGAATCGTACGTCGCCGACATTGGGCCCCGAACTCGCGACCTACGTCACGGTCGCGCAGGCCAAAGTGATCACCGGCAATTTTCTGCCGCATTGTGAAGTGGCGCTCACTTTTGACGACGGGCCGCACCCGGTCTATGGCCCGCAAATCGTCAAGATTCTTCAAGCGCAGAACGTGCACGCGAACTTCTTTCAAGTCGGTGAAAATGTCGCGAGGTACCCGAACGTCACACTCATGGAGTATCACGCCGGTGAAGTGATCGGGACTCACACATGGTCGCATCCCGATTTGCAGCGATTGACCTTTGCGCAGGGCTCTCAACAGATCGAGAAGGCATTCGACGAGGTCACGCAAATCTTGCACGTGTACACGCCATTTTTTAGATATCCGTACGGTGCCTCGACGCCCGAGATTCGCGCGTATCTCGCCCATTTCGGTCGCGTCACTTTTTTTTGGAATGTCGATACGTTGGATTGGAAGATTCATGACCCTGTTCAACTCTACCGTTACGCTTTAACACAGGTCGATCAAGTGCAGCGCGGGATCATCCTCATGCACGAAATTCACCCGCAGACAGTCATCATGTTGCCGTATTTACTCGATGCTCTGAGGCGCGCCGGTTATCAACCGATCCTGTTTAAGCCCGGGCAGCAAACGGCATTGACCCTTCATGCTTCTTGAAACGCTCGCCACAGCCTCGAATCGCGCCGGGCGACTGACTGAAATGAAAGACATCTTTTTTCTGTCGGCGGCTGAGCCGAACCGCAGCTCCGACGAAGAAACGCGTGAACGGTTTTGGCGGAGGTGGACGTCATATTACATTGACCACTCCCCCAGCGAAGTTTTTTTTGCAATCGAAAACAAGCGCGCGGTCGGGTATCTCACGGGGTGTCGGGACAGTCGCGCCGCCGGTTCAGCTCTGGCCGCATCAATTAAGAGCTACGCGCTTTTTGAAGATCTTTTTGATTTATACCCCGCCCACCTTCACATGAATGTGCACCCGAGCGCGCGCGGTAAGGGTGTCGGCGCTGCTTTAATTGAACATTATATCGACCAATTGCAAGTATCGCGAACGCGTGGCGTTCATATCGTGACCGCGCCAGGCGAGCGAAACGTCGATTTTTACTTGCGCCATGAGTTTCAAGCCATCGAAGAGCGCGCGTTTAACGACCAACCTCTTCTTTTTATGGGGCGCGACCTGATCACTTGAGCATTAAAAAATAAATCGTGCCGCGTTCAGCTTCAGTATCTGAAGTGTATTCGGCGTAATCGCCTTCGCCGAAATAAAGATCGGCGCGTGCTTTGCCACGAATGGCTCCGCCCGTGTCTTGGTCGACATAAAAACGCGAAAATGCCATGAAGGGGCGTGCGTCGCTTGATGGGTCGGGCTGCGTTTCGCTCGGGCGCGTGCTCGAAATAAACGCGAGGCCGCCTTTAAATGGGTAATAATTGTGATCAGTTGCGATCGAACGATTGCCGGTGAGTGGGATGCCTTCGCTGCCTGCCGGGGGAGTGTTCGAGAGTCTGTAATAAACGTAAGCGGGGCAAGTAGAAAAAATTTGTTCTTGAAGTTCAGGGTGAGCTTTTAAAAACCGGCGCTGCGCCGTTATTGACCCGTCGGGGATCCACCCCTTTTTCATCATATACGTTTCAATGAAACGAAATGGCAAACCGTTTTGACCGGCGTACGAGATATATTGCGACACGAGCTTGTTCCCGTCTTTGACGAGCAGGTGGCCGCCGCCCTCAACTTGCATAAGGTAAAGGTTGAACAAATCACTGCCGTAGAAAAGATCGAGACCCCGATTTTCAAGAGCGTCGTGAAAATCAATTTGATCGCGGCTCTTTTGTTTAAGTGCCAAGCTTCGAGGCAAGGCGTAGATGCCGTGCTGAAAAACGCCGATGCGGGTTTTACTCACGGTCATCAGCGGCGTGTAATAAGCGGTGAAAAACGCCGGGTCATTTTCGCCGTAATGCGGGTCGCCCGGTACCAAGTGCGGTTGATAGAGATTGAATCGCCGACGAAGTTCACGATTGACCCATTCGATGCACTTTACGCCGCCAGCGGGCGAGCAAGCTTGGTACTGTTCGACAATTGCAAGAAATCTTGAAAGTGAATCGCGAACTTTTGTGAGTGGGTATTGGTCCGCTCCATATTGAATGGTGCCGTTCAGGTTGACGGTTTTAAAACGATTCAACTGCCGGGTGAGTACGGTTTTGAGACCGACGAAATTCAAATCGTCGGTGAAAAACGGCCATTGCGAATTCGGTACTTTTTCGGTGGGAGTGACAACGGTGCCGGCGAAAGTCGGGCACGCAAATGCGATCATAGTCAAAACGACGGCGAAAATTGCATGCTGAAGTATTCGTTGAAGCACGCTTTAAGTTTAGAAAGCATGCTCGCCTAAAGTGAATATTTAATATCCCGCTTTGTCTGAAATATAGACCTTGGTAGAGGCGGATAGTTGCAATTCGCGCCGTATTTTGAGCTTGTACAATAAATCTGAAAGCGTTTCGTTACGCGAGAGAGGCAAATAGTCGTACACGTCGCCAAACGCCTGCGCTGCGGGCGATATTGGCATTGATTCGCCGTCGTTTTCGGCGAAAATGTGGGCCGTGCCCCGCGCGTAATCTTTTGCTTCATAAGTTTTGAGCACGAGCGGTAAGGTGACAATTCCGCCAAATGAATACAGCATAATCTGGCCGATTTTCGACATGCCGGGGATGAAACTCACAACCCGCCAAAAATTGGCCCAGCCCGCTCCGACCGTATCTAACTGATAGCGAAGAGTTTCTGACATTTCACCGCGATTGGCCGAGGTTTTCAGAGCTTGTTGCGCCAAATCGAATGCCAAAAAGTAGGCCGTGTTGACAAGCCAGCTTTCTTGAATCATTCGTAGTACCGAAAAATCGGTCACGTCTTCAATTTGTAAGGACGGAAAGCGCGGCTTTAAAAACCGCGCGGCAAGAAATTGGCTCGAATAAAGTAAAATAGAATAACCCCAGTTGACGATGTAGCTGTATACGTACGCTCGAGTCATGCCTCGAGTGCCGTCTAAGAGGTGATTGGCAACCCTTGTTAGATGATGAAGTTTTTGGCTCGCCGTTTGCCAGCGCCACGTGATGAGGCTTTTATTTTGCGAAAATACGCGATCCCATTGTGTGCTGAAAAGTCTAAATTGCAGATCTAAGGCCAGAACCGTAAACGATCGCACTAGGCTCGCGATCAATTCAAAATTGGCCGGGTTTGCGCCGGCTTCAAAAATCGTCACTGCAAAACCGATGAGAGGTAAAGTCGTGTCGCGCGCGATCTTCCAATCCCCATATAGTTTGACGTGTGAGGGCGCCGGTTGATTCATGGCCGGCAATGTTTTATCGACAATACCTTTGAATTGAATGAAATCGACGCCCGATTTAGTCAATTGCTCGTTGGCGAAACGAACCATAGCTTCACCGCCAGGTGGTATGGTGACGCTCAACTCTTCATGTTTATATCCATTATTAGCATAAAACAAACGGCGCAGCGGAGTCAGTCGTAGGCCTTGATCCGCGCGCAGTCGCAAGTAGCGTGACATTGCCTGCGAGCCTTGCGTTTCTAGAATATCGCGTAGTTGCAGCGCGAGCTCATCGGCCTGCTCGCGAATCTGATCTAGGCTGGGTTTCATTTGGGTGCTTGAAGGTGGCGACTTTTCGGCACCAGTGATATTTTGGGGGGCTGCTTTGGTATAGGCAGTCGGGCTGATTAACTCCCGTTTTCTGGGCGTGGCTCTCCGGGCGCAGCCGATAAGACATCCTAATAGAAAGAAGCACGACCATTTCATGCTCCCCCAGTATGGTGAATTTCGAGTATTATGAGATTTAATTTTTTCTTGACGTGTCAACGTGGGTCGAAGTGGTTGAACATAGGAGCATGCGGGTGGAGTTTTTGAACCGATTCTCAAAGCAAATTTGGGAAACAAAATATCGCAATCGTGACGAAACTGTAGAAGACACATGGCGCCGTGTTGCCAAAGCCCTGGCCTCGATCGAGCCCCATCGCGAGTATTGGGAAAAACGGTTTTACAACCTCCTTGAGGGGTTTCGCTTTTTGCCCGGTGGGCGAATCATCGCAAGCGCCGGCACGAAAAATCGCGCGACGCTTTTCAACTGTTTTGTCATGGGTGCCATCGAAGATTCGATGGACGGAATTTTCGACGCTCTCAAAGAAGGCGCGCTCACGATGCAGCAGGGTGGCGGCGTCGGATACAATTTTTCGACTCTGCGGCCGAAAGGCATGCACGCGCACTCGACCGGTCGAATCGCTTCGGGGCCGGTCTCGTTCATGCGGATCTGGAACACAATGTGCGCGACCGTTCTGACGACCGGTGCCCGGCGCGGCGCCATGATTGCGACTTTACGATGCGATCACCCTGATGTATTGGATTTCGTTCGCGCGAAAGCAAAAGACGCGCGCGACCTCAATCATTTTAATTTATCTGTCATGATCACCGACGATTTTATGAAAGCCGTGCGCGACGGCGCGGACTGGGAGCTCGCGTTTCGCGGCATGCGAGGCGAGCACATCGGGCCTGCGAAAACCGTGTCGGCCCGAGAGCTTTGGCATGAAATCATGACTTGTACATATAACAGCGCTGAGCCCGGCGTTCTTTTCATCGATCGTATCAATCGCGAAAATAATTTGTGGTATCTCGAAGAAATATCGGCCACCAACCCCTGCGGTGAAATTCCACTGCCGCCCTATGGCGCCTGCGATCTCGGCTCGCTCAATCTCACACAGTTTGTTGTCGATCCGTTCACTCCTCAAGCGCATTTTGACTTTGAGGCGCTCGCCGATTGCGTACCGGATTGCGTGCGCATGCTCGACAATGTGATTGACGTTTCGAGCTTTCCGCTCAGGCGGCAAGATAAACAGGCGCACCTCTCACGCCGAATCGGTCTCGGCGTGACGGGTCTTGCTGACGCGCTGGTTATGCAAGGCTTCGATTATCGCGACAGTAACGCCCGAGATTGGTCGGCCGGCGTGATGGAGCTCATTCGTAACCGCGCTTACGAGGCGTCAATCCAACTCAGTCGTGAAAAAGGGGCCTTCCCGCAATTTGAGAAGGATTCGTATTTAAAATCTCCGTTTATCGAACGGTTGCCGCATGCGATTCGCGACGCCATCGCTCGAGACGGGATTCGTAACAGTCACTGTCTCGCCATCGCGCCGACCGGGACGATCAGCCTGCTTGCGAACAACATCTCAAGCGGCATTGAGCCGATATTTTCTGAAAGTTTTCACCGTCGCGTGTTGCAAGTCGACGGCACGTACCTTGAGTACGACGTCACGGATTATGCGGCGGCACAATGGCGCGAAAAGAACGGATCGGCGGCGCTGCCGCATTCGTTTGTCTATGCCGAGCAAATCGAACCGATGGATCACTTGCTGATGCAGGCGGCGCTTCAACCGTACATCGACAATTCGATTTCGAAAACGATCAATGTGGCCGAGAGTTTTCCGTTTGAGCGCTTCGCCGAAATTTACGAACGCGCGTACGAATTAGGTCTTAAAGGTTGTACGACATTCCGGAGCAATCCGATCACGGGCTCAATCTTAAGGAGTTAATATGTTTGGACACTGGTACATCGTCGCCGATCAGCGAACTGTTCGAATTTTTACTGAAAAACCGATGGCTGCGCGACCACCGCGCGCGGCTGGGCGGGCCAGCCTGAGATCTTTCGAGCTTGTGAAAAAAATAAACAACCCGCTCGGCAAGGCAAAGACTCGCGATTTGCTCCATCAAGAGCGAGGCATCGGCGTCAAATCTCTCGGGCATTTCGGTACTTCGGCTCGATACGCCGAAACAAAAAGGCGCAATCCCCACGAAGAAGCGGCCATTCAATTTGCAAAAAATGTGGTGGATTTCTTACAACACGAGCGAATCGAAAAAAATTTTACCGACCTAACCGTTATCGCCGAGCCGCGCTTTTTGGGCAAACTGCGTTCTGCCATGAACGAGAAGCTCGAACGCCAAGTAACCCGATGGGTTCGGAAAGACTTACAAAAAGCGACTTCCGCGCAATTGGCTGCGTTTCTAACAAAATCATAACTACTCGTCTGAATGCTCTGTGCTAGATGCTGTTGAGTAATCTTAACAGCAGCGCCCCCGCACCTAAGCTGGGAGGAGTTTGTGCAAGCTTTGCAAGTCATGGAAATGGCGGGGACTCAATTTCAAATTCAACCTGGCCAATGCCAGTTTAACCAATGGGAGAACGAAAAATGAAAAAAATTACAGTCACACTGCTGGTGCTCTTCGCAGCTCAGTTTGCATTCGCCGACGTCGCGGTACCGACGTCTCGATGGCCCGCAACGATGCACGTCTCATTTCATTGCAGCGAAAGCGGTCAACTCGATACCGCGCGCTGGACGATCGTCGCCACTTCCGCACAAGAGCCGAGCGCCGGCGCCTATGCCATGTTTCACGCTGCGACGGATTCGAGCATGTTCATCAGCAATGACACTTTATATTTACAATTACCGCAGATCCGAAAGGATTGGCCGACACGCGCATTCCCCATCGGGCATGTCTCAACTGAAGCTGCGGCTTGTGAACCATCGGATGATGCCGACGGCCACAATGGCTTTGTGAGCTCCGTATTGCCTGTACAATTGAACCAAATCGTAACTGTGGATCTTCAGCCGACAGGGGTGGCCTGCGCACCTGGCGTTCGCGATTCTTACATCATGAATTCGCTCGTTGTTCACATTGACGTTAAGTCCTACACGCTTCAACCGAAGGCCTGCTACTAGGCTCAGATCTTTGCGCGCGGGCCGTCGCCTTCGCGCATTGCCTCTCGTCACTCAACTAGGCGCCTTGCCAAAACCAAGGCGCCGATGCAGACTTGATTCATGACATTCTTAATCACTGGCGCCAATCGCGGTATTGGCCTTGAACTCGCGTTTTTCGCTCTTGAAAACAAACATCGCGTCTTGGCTCTTGTGCGCGACCCGGCCCAAGCCAGATCGCTTCATTATTCCATTAAAGAAAACCCCGAATACAGCGATCGTCTGGTCATTTTGAAATGTGACGTGACCGATGCCGGGCAAATCGCCGAAGTCAAAGAGGCGGTGGGTGGCGAAGCGATCGATGTTTTGATTAACAATGCGGGAGTACTTCTCGACGACGACGAGAAGTTTTCGAGTCTGCCGCTTGAAAAAATTCAACTGAACTTCAAAGTGAATGCGCTCGGCTCGGTCGCGATCACGCAGGCTTTTTTGCCGAACCTTCTAAAATCGAGCGCCGCGAAGATGATTTGCATTACAAGCCAAATGGGTTCGATCAACGACAACCGTTCGGGCGGGTACTACGCCTATCGCATGTCGAAGGCCGCGCTTAATATGTTTGTGAAATCGTTTTCGGTCGATTATCCGCAGATCACCTCGCTTGTTTTACATCCGGGTTGGGTGCGCACCGAAATGGGTGGGCCAGAGGCACCCGTGCTGCCGCGTGAATCCGCTCGCGGTTTATTTAAAATCATCACGGGCGCCACCCGCAACGAGACCGGTCACTTTTTTGATTACACCGGTAAACCCATTAGCTGGTGATTTTTTATGAGGCGGGTGATTACATGCGGCGGGTGATGAGTTCATGAAAACGCCACGCGATTTGTTTGCGCCATTTCGTTTTGCCTGCGGCCTTTCTTCGAAAAACCGAGTAGTGCTCGCGCCGATGACAAACGGCCAAAGTCCGACCACCGAATTGAGCGATGCCGAATTTCGCTGGCTCGATCAGCGCATTCGCGGCGGTTTCGGCATTGTCACAACATGTGCGACTCACGTTTTACCATCGGCTCAAGCATGGCCGGGTGAACTTGGCATTTTCAGCGATCGTCACACGCCGGGGTTTGCGCGGCTGGCGACGGCGGCCCGCGAATTCAACTGTCTTGTCATACCTCAACTTTTTCACGGCGGGTTTCGATGCCCGGCGAGCGTGACCGGCCAACAGCCGGTTTCGGCGAGCGAATTTAAATTGGATGTCCCCGATTTCGAGAAACCGCGCGCGCTTGAGGTGAGCGAAATTATCGAAATTGAAGATGCATTCGCCGCAGCGGCCGGGCGGGCGATCAAGGCCGGTCTGCCGGGAGTTGAAATTCACGGCGCGAACGGCTACCTGTTTTCGCAATTTTTGAGCCCGCAAACGAATCTGCGAAAAGACGAATGGGGCGGTAGTCTCGCGAATCGCTCACGCATTTTGATCGACACGGTCAAGAAGGTGCGTGCGGCAATCGGCCCCGCTCATATTTTGGGGGTGCGCCTCTCACCCGAAGATACCAAAGTCTTAACTCTCGATATTGACGAGATGCTAGAAGTCGCGTCTGAGCTCTCGCAGCTCGGCGTCGATTATATTTCAATTTCATTGTGGAGTGCCGTCAAACTGCCGAATAAATACCCAGACGGCGCCGAAACCGTGCTCGCGAAATTTCGAAAGGTCATATCGTCGTCGGTCGGGGTGACTGTATCCGGCCAAATTTGGACAGCTGCCGATGCTGTGGCGGCTCTTAACGAAGGCGCCGATTTTGTCGCCATGGCGGCGGCGGGTATTGCGAACCCCGATTGGCCCGAGCGATTGTTTGAATCCCTTTCATCGTCATCGAAGGCAGCTCGGGGTGTAGGCGGGCCACGAGGCAATGGGTCTTTTGAGCCGCACCGATTGCCGATGACCCCCAGCGAACTTCAAGAGCGCGCCGTGAGCGATTCATTTATAGAATATCTCAAAAAATTTAAGTATGTTCTCGACTGATTTTTAGATCAGGGGTGAAACATGCAAGATTTAGTTCGCGCGAAAAAGCACCTTATTAAAGCCGACGAGCGACTGGCGAGTTGGGTGAAGAAGTTAAAGTTGCAACCGATGGCGCTGCCTGCGGAGTCACCGTACGAGCGTCTCGCGCGCGCGATCGTCAGTCAGCAGATCAGCGTCGCCGCCGCTCGAACGATCTGGGGGCGCTTTAGCGGACTGTTCGACAATGGCGCCGTCGATTTCGAGCGGCTCGTGAAGCTTGAGGCCGAACACCTTCGAGCTGTCGGGCTTTCGAAACAAAAAATCGGGTACATTCAAGATCTCGCACAACGAGTGGTGAAGGGGGACGTGCCCGCGGTGCGCGAGCTCATCACACTCCCAGATCACGAAATTGTCGACGCACTTTTACCGATCAAAGGAGTGGGGGAGTGGACGGTGCAAATGCTTCTCATATTTCATCTGCAGCGCCCCGACGTTTGGCCCGTGAAGGATCTCGGCATGAAGAAGGGCTTTATGAAAGTTCACAACAAGCGCAAAATCCCTGAAGAAAAGTTTTTACAGAAATACGGCGAACGCTTCCGCCCCTTCCGCAGCTACGCCGCCCTTTATTACTGGAAAGCGCTGGAGTGATTTGGCCTTCGGGAGATCATGCGGAAAATTGTTGCAAGCTCCAGCAATCAGGCTACGAAGGGATTGAAAATTATGGATTATATAGCTTTATCAGCCGCGAACCACGGGTTGTTAATTCAATAAGAGCAACTGCTCGAATTGTTTCGCCATTTGACGCAAACCTCACGTGTCCTGTGACCCCTTCGTAAGCAGTTTGTCGTAGGTCGTGAATCAATAATTTTCGATTAATAGTTTTTCTTTTTCTGATTATTGCAGCCAATCTATTTAAAAATTCATAGGTTAACATTGCGCCCGTATTTGGAAACACTCGCCCCTTAGTCGTAAGCTCCTGTAGGTCCTTCCGGGAGAGAGCATTATTTATATCTTTGTGCCAGTGATCAGTATAATAGAACTTGAATCGTCTAGGGGAATTCATCTCGGCTGTAAAGATACCGGAGTTTTGATGATCAGCACCCCACCCATCACCACCCAGTAAAGTAATGTTAGAAAGATCGAGATTTTTGTAGAGGGTTCTAACTATAATAGCGGCATTGACCTTAATTTCCGGAATAAATATTAGATCTGGATTTTCTCTCTGTATTACCTTAATAATCTTGTCGAGAGGGATTTTGCTGTCGGCATAAGAAAATTGCTTCGACTTTATCTTAAATGCGTGGCTCAGGTGCTTAACAAAAAACGTTGAAAGGTCGTCGCTGTAAATATCAGATTTGTTAGTAAGAATAAGGATTCTTTTTGGTTTGACAGTCATTTCCACAAAATTTGCGAGTATTTTGGATTGCAAGTCGTCGTTGAAACAGATCTGAAATACGCTACCCTTGATTTTACCGAGCCTCACGTTAGTCGCATATGGTAAAGCGTAAATCCTATTTCTCTTTTTGTAGAGTGGCGCTATGTTGACAGCGATGTTGCTGGACGAAATTCCAATTGTTAGGAGATTGTTCGGATCTTCAATTATCCTCTTAGTTTCAGCATAGCTTAATTCCAAATTTGATTGGTCATCTACAATTTTAAGTACAAGTTTACGCCCCAGGAGGCCGCCAGAACGGTTCATCTTTTCGATGAATGCTTTTGCGGCGAGCTGTACCCCAGCTGGCATATCTGGCAAGTTGCGTGTGACGGCCATGTCCCAGGTTTAGTTGAAATTTAAAGGTTGAGTGGCTCAACCCTTTCGTGTTTTCAATAAGTTACAACACTTTAGAAAGCGCGAAAAAGAAAGGAGCCACTCAATGGCCAACGTAATAAAAGCAGTCAAAAAGATCAACCGCAAACCGCTTCGGCACGCGCAACATGACAACGTCATGGCGGATAAGTTCGAAGATCTCGAAGGACCGATCGAAACGCAGCATTTGTTGATCTCAACGCTTCTGCCGCCAGCGGTGAAGGCGTTTATCAAGCAATGTGACGACGAAGTGGAGCGGCTGTGCGGCGCCTTTTACAAGCATGGCAAACAGTGCCAGAGGTGGGGCTACCAAAATGGCTCGATCGTGCTCGCCAATCAACACGTCGCGATCGAG
>DAIDIG010000002.1 GCA_027459485.1 Bdellovibrionales bacterium
ACACGGCCGGCAAAATAAACAAAATCATCGGCAGCAGCATGAGCTGTGAAGCGCGCGCCCCCGCCTTTTCAGCGCGCACAAACCGTTCAAGGCGCATCTGCTCGGACTGATCTTTCAAAACGCGCGCGATGCTGGCACCGGTTTGGTCGGCATCGTTCACCACGGCGACGAAACTCGTGATCTCAGCGATTTCGAGTCGCGACGCCAAAGCTCGAAGCGCATCGCCACGCGACGATCCAAGTTTGATATCTTTGAGAACGGTCGAGAGCTCGTCGGCAAGTACGCTGCCTTCGGCTTTGTCGACGATGCGCTGAATGGCAGCGACGAAATCCAAGCCGGCTTCAGTCGATAGAGCCATGAGATCGATGAAAAAGGGCAAGTCGGCGACAACTGAGATGTACCGTTGCTGCGTTTGCATTCGGCAGTAGAGGTGCGGGAAGTAAAAGCCGAAAACGCCAAGCCCGATGCAGAGCCAATACGGGTACCCGAGCCGCAAACTCAGATTGAGAACCACCAGAAAGATCGGGACCATGACGCCCCAAAGAATCTGCAAACCGATAAACTCGTCGACGTTGAGTTCGCCCGACAGACCCGCGGTGAGAAGTTTTCGCTCCACCCGGCGGCGGTAATCGGGGTTTTTAACTCTCGCCGCGTGCTGCATGGTGAAGTTGTGCACGAGGGGGCGAGAGAAATTCACGAAGCCCGACTTGGATTTTGCTGGCTCGGCGCCCGATGCCCATGCTAGAGCTTTAGCGTCGTAGTTGTTTTTGAGGAGCGCGGTCGAAAATAAATAAACGCTCAGAGCGGTTAGGCCCAAGCCTGAAAAAAGTAAAAACCAATCAAACATGATTTACCCCAGGACGCGACGATGTACGAACTTTGGCTCGCATCACAATCTCCACGGCGACGTGAACTGTTAGAAAATGCCGGATATTTGTTTCACGTCCATCCAGTGAAAATATCGGAAAATATTGAAGAAAACGTGAATCCCGAGGGCGCGATTATCGCCATTGCCAAGGCCAAGGCCGATGCCGTCGTGCGGCTGCACAAGCTATCGAAAATACAAAAGATTTTGGTGTTGGCGGCGGATACGATGGTCATTGTGGACGACCGGCTTCTCGGAAAGCCCCGGAATCCCGACCAAGCTCTAGAATTTTTGCGACTTTTGTCGGGTAGAAAACATCGGGTTGTGACGGCAATCGTGCTGTTAAATATCGAAACAGGCGAGACCTTTGAAGGGGCGGACTCGACGGACGTCGAGTTTCGAAAGCTCGACGAAAGTGAGATGGCCGGGTACGCGGCAACCAACGAACCCTACGACAAGGCCGGCGGTTATGCCTATCAGGGGCAGGCGCGGCGCTTTGTCGCGTCGATTTACGGCTCACCGTCAAATGTAATTGGTTTACCTCTCGAATTACTTGAGAAAACTTTGCAAGCGCGAGGTTGGCATGTCCGACGAAAAGATTCGCTCTGAAATCACGAAAAATGTGAATATGATTCGACAGAAAATTTCGAACGCGTGTTCGCAATCGGGGAGAAATGTGAGCCATGTGCGGCTTGTCGCAGTATCAAAGACTGTGCCGGCAGAAAAAATTCGAGCAGCCGTGCAAGCAGGAGTGATCGATTTCGGCGAAAATTACGCGCAAGAAGCGATCGCCAAAATGGACGAACTCGCGGCCGTGGGTGTCGCGATCAATTGGCATTTTATCGGGGCTTTGCAATCCAATAAGGTGAAGCAAATCCACGACCGGTTTTCGCTGATTCATGCGATCGATCGAGTGTCGACAATCGTTGAGATATCGAAGCGTTCGCTCTCGCCGCAGCCTATTCTGATTGAAGTCAATCTTGCGGATGAGTCTACAAAATCCGGAGTGCGAGTAAACGAATTGCCGCAATTGCTTGAGGCGGCTCAGGCCCAGGCCAATGTGAGGCTAAACGGGCTTATGTTTATGCCGCCCTATGACCTACCAGTAGATGAGCTACGGCGCTATTTTAGCGAGGCCCGCAAGCTGAGAGATCGTATAGTGACAAAAGTATCCGCTCCGCATAATTTAGGGGAACTCTCGATGGGGACGAGTCATGATTTTGAAATCGCCATAGAAGAGGGTGCGACGCTCGTGCGCATCGGATCCGCCATATTTGGCGCCCGCCAAAGCAAGAGATGACGCGAATGTGATGTCGAACTACTAGATCTAGGATGTGCCCATGATCGCGCGTGATCACGTACAAAATGCAAAAATTGGTTTTATCGGCGCCGGAAATCTCGCTCAAGCTGTCATTCGGGCATTCATCGATTCCAAAATAATTTCTCGCGAGAACATCACGATTACGAATCGTAACGAGAAAAAGCTCGAGCGCGTCAGTCAGGAGTTTCAGGTTCGGGCCGCGAAAACGAACGAAGAGCTCATTGAACGGAGCGACATCGTGTTCATCGCCGTCAAACCGCAGGATTTTTACCAATGTATCGAACCGATCGCCCAAGCATTCAACGAAGATCACGTGGTGGCCTCACTCGCCGCCGGCATTTCTCTCCAATCCATACAAAAGCTGATCCCCAGTGCGCCGAAGGTACTGCGGGTGATGCCGACTACGGCCGCCAAAATAAAGAAGTCGGTGGTTGCGTTCGCGTACACCCCCGCCGTTCAACCACATTTGTCTTGGGTCACCGAACTTTTGTCGACCATGGGCCTTGCCGTACCCGTTGAAGACGGCGAGATGATGAGATCTATCTTGGTCGCCGCGAGCAGCGGGATCGGGTTCGTCTACGAACTCATGATGTATTGGAACGAATGGTTGGAAGAACACGGCATCGACGCGCAAACCGCTCGAAAAGTCACCGTGCAGACATTCGAAGCCGCCGCCGCCATGGCCGGGCATGAGCGCGATACATCAATCAGTGAATTGCAACGCAAAGTGGTTTCACCTAAAGGGGTTACGGCAGCCGGTCTCGATTCAATGCGCGAACTCGAAATCGAGCGCGCCCTCCGCATCAGTTTTGAAAAAGCCGCCTTGCGCGACCAAGAGCTCGGGCAAATGATCGTGCCGAGAAATTGACTTTGTCCTCAGCCTTCGCGGGGTGGATGACCTTTTTTTGCATCGCGGATCAGCCCCGGCAGCGAGAACACTCACCTTGAATAACGCAAGAGAGTTCGCCGGCCATGTCGCGTTCACCCAAATAGCAGGAGCGATACCACAGGGGCGATCGCACTCAAAATCAGTGGTGCGAGCAGAAACAATAAAGTCGTGCGCGAATCGAAAGATCGATTTTGGGATCAGCGCCCGTTCACGCGCGTGCTATCGTCGTGGCGGGGGTACGCAAGCGGCGAGCCGTCACGGCCGCGATCGGCAAATTGTGCGATTCAGCCCATCTTTGCCAGGCGGTAGCCGTGCGCGTGAGCATGAGCTTTTTTAAAACCCTTTGATTCAATCGAGTTAACCCAAGTTTTTCTTTAAACTGCGCTTGAAAGTGCGGCTCGAGTAACGCCACTGCAACCCAGCCACTTTTAGCGCGATAAATATTGTACTCCGCGCGGCCACCTGCCAGCGGCCCGTTCGGCGAAGTTAAACCGAATCGTATGGGCAGAGTGAACGGCTCCAGCGATCCGCTGAGCGAAATCTGAACGTGTCCAGTTCGGCCAAATTTTTCTCGGGCGAACAAAAGCTCTAATGATTTAAGGCAGGCTTCATTGGCTCCTGAAATGTCAGCCGTGCAGGTGCGAGGCATTTGCGGAATTTGAACCAAGCCGACCTCGGCTTGATACGTGAGATCGTGCCCCGCCCGATTCTGATCGGGGGCCGAAAAACCAACAATATTCAGAACGCAAAGTTTTGGAAATCGGCGCTTTAAAGATTTGCCGCTTAAATTCATGCGCGCCAACGATTCGGGTTTTGACGACGTGATCAGGAGGTCTGCATTTTTTAATAAGTTATTCAGCTTCGCTCTGCCTGCTTTGTCTTTTAAATCCATGCGTAGCACTGTTTGGCGTTTCGTCAGATACTTGTAAAAATCGGGACTCGCTTCAGCAAGAGGATCGCCCTGAGGAGGTTCCACTTTAATGACGGAAGCCCCTAGTTTGGCCAACCGATAGGCGGCAAGCGGACCGGGTAAATTGTAACCCAGATTAATAACGGTTATTCCCTTTAGGAGTTTCATATTCAGCCTCCAGTATAACAGCGGCCAGACATAAGACTAGGCCGCGCATACCTCTTGCCCTTTAAACGGAAATTTTTTAGCCTAAAGTCAAGGTGCCTGTGTCATCAACACAGGAGGGGGAAATATGAAAATAGCGCCGATCGATATCGCCCATAAGAATTTCACGCGAAGAATGATGGGAGTTGACCCGATTGAGGTCACCGATTTCCTTCGTCAGATTGCCGAAGAAATGGAAGCGCTGATTCGCGATCGCAATATCCTCCGCGAATCTGTTCGTGAAAAAGAATTGGCAATTCTCGAGTATCGCGAGCGAGATGAACTCCTTAAGAATACGATTACGACCGCGACCAAAATGTCGGATCGCATTCAGCAAGACGCTGAACGCGAATCGCGGCTCATCTTGAACGATGCCAAACAACAAGCCGAAATGATCGTGCGCGATGCGCGCGATAGTCTGAAAAAAATGTTTCAAGAGATCGCCGAGCTCAAAAAAATCCGCATGCAATATGAGAACAATCTGCGAGCACTCGTGCAATCGCACATTGCAATGATGGATCAAGGCCATAAAATTATGCCGGACCCCGATCTCGGCATAGTTCAAGCGTCGGCCACCGCGGCGGCTGCTTCGGTGCCAGCGCATGGCGCTGCCAACCATAACAGTGGCGGGCAGCTGGATTCTGCTCCGCGCGAAGTCGACGCGATTAAAGCAAGCGTCGCTGAAGCGGTGAAGGGCACCCTGCGACCGTTCGATCTCGATATTCGCTAGTCGCTTTCAAAGAGAGATTCGTCGTACTTTTCGTAATTAGGTTGAAATTGCCTGTCGCCGCGACGGCGAGGGCTTTTGGCTTTTTTCTGATCGTGCGGTAGCAAGTCGTCGTTGTAGTGCCCGCCGCTATTGCCAGAAGTGTCGAAACTGTAAGCAATGGTTGCGTAAAAAGTCTGACCAGCTGCGATTTCTTCTCCGCTCATCGTATTTGACCACGCGCCCGTGAGAGTTAAATCCCGAGTGATCGAATACCCAAGGTTGATTCGATAGTCCGATTCAATTGGGTTCGCCGCAAAGTATTTGAAACTACCGCCGTCTACGCGATCCGTAAGCGTTTCGCGGCCATAGCCGTATTGATCTTGCGTGACATTGCTATATCCGTCGAGCTCACCGCCGAAAATAAAATGGTGAAACTGAAAAAGGCCGCCGGCCATCCACGGTAAAAGTGAAGCGTACTGATCATCGCGATACTGGTACCCAACATAGGCGTATAGTCGCGTGTGCGGAAAATTCCCGACAATCCAGCTGCCCGCTTGCAACGTGTCACAATTGTCGGAGGTGAGAGCGTCGTCGTAGTAGCTTGTGCCCACTTCCGGGATTTGACTCATGCTGATCGGGTTGAACGCAACGCTGCCTTTAATTTCGGGGATGATTCGAAACATCTGGAGCGGAATCGGCTTTTGCAAAACAAAATGAGCGTCATCGAATTGGCTATTGGAGCGGTCCTTTTCACCGCCATAAACTATGTCGGGCCCGCGACTTTGGGAGTAGTTGATGTCGACGCCGCCGCCGAAGCTCCATACGCCGAGGGCGCTATCCATATCGTATTTGCCGTCGATCGAATTGGTCTCAGTCGTGAATTTGCAATCGGAAAATGCGCAGTAGTACGGGTATAGGGGAACTTTATTGCCGTAACGATCATAGTTTTGATCCGAACTGAAGTAGCTGCTAGTGTCGGATACCGTCATCTGGTCGACGTGATAGACGGGTGGTAAATCGGCCAAAGCCGTGACGGGAAGCAAAATCAAGCTCGCTAAAACAACTACATCGCGCATTGATGCCATACGAATAAAATGATAAACGCGAAACTGAATAGGTCGCAATGAATAAAAAGCCGCTACTCATCATATTTTTGACTGTTTTCGTCGATCTCGTCGGTTTTGGTATTGTTATACCGATGAGCCCCTATCTGGCGCGGACCTACGGGGCGACGGCCTTTGAAGTCGGGCTACTGCTGGCCATTTATTCAGCGATGCAGTTCTTTTTTTCGCCCGTCTGGGGTGGTTTGAGCGACCGATTCGGCCGGCGACCAATTCTTCTCATGAGCATCATCATGACCGCCGCATCGAACCTGTTGTTCTTTTATGCTAACTCGTTACTCCTTTTGTTTGTTTCTCGGGCGCTGGCGGGAGCTTTCAGCGCGAACATCGCGACGTCAGCGGCGTTTATTGCCGACGTCACCGATGAAAAAAGCAGATCGAAGAACATGGGTCTGATTGGGGCAGCCTTCGGCCTAGGTTTTGTGCTTGGGCCTGCGATTGGCGGTGTCGCCGCCAAGATCAGCGAGCATTTCCCGGCATTGATTGCTTCGCTTATCGGTGTCGCGAACTTCACGGCGGCTTATTTTTTACTCCCCGAGTCGCTCGCCCCTGAGAAGCGCGGCAAGCGCGAGCGCAAATCGCGCTTTCGCAGCATAAGCGAAAAAATACTGCGTCCGGTCATCGGCACGTTGCTCGGGTCGAACTTCGTCGTGACGTTCGCCATGGCGAGTATGGAGGCGACGCTCTTTCTTTTCGTCCAAGACAAATATCAATGGACGATGCAGAAGGCGAGTTACGGCTTTGCGTTTGTCGGCCTATGCATCGCTTTCACGCAAGGCTATTTGGTGCGTAAGCTTTTACCGAAATATGGCGAGCGCGCGATGTTGTTAGCTGGCGTTCTCATGTTTTCATCTAGCTTTGTCCTCATTGGCTTAAGTGAATCCATTTGGCTGTTGGCTGTCGCGATGGTTCTTTTGGCACTGGGTGACGGATTTATCATGCCGGCACTAACCGGTAGCCTGAGCTTGCTATCAAGCGCGCAAGAGCAGGGTGAGGTGATGGGAGTGAACCAATCGCTCTCGGCACTCGCCCGTATTTTTGGGCCGCCGATCGGCGGGCTTTTCTACGCGCGGCTTTCGATGGCCTCGCCGTTTTATTTCTCGGCATTGCTCGGGTATCTCGCGATGTCGCTTATTTGGCTCAACCGAGGTAAACTACCCGCATACAAAGAAAAGGTTGCTTGATGTCTAATAATGAACTCAGGGATCGCTACAACCCAAAAGATGTCGAAGCACGCCTCTACAAATGGTGGCTGGAGCGCGGTTACTTCGGGGCTCAAGACAAGTCGACGAAACCGCCGTTTTGTATCATCTTGCCGCCGCCGAACGTGACGGGGCAACTCCACATTGGTCATGCGCTCAATCACACATTGCAAGATACGCTCACTCGCTGGAAGCGCATGAGCGGTTTCAACGCACTTTGGCTGCCCGGCACCGATCACGCGGGCATCGCCACCCAAGGTGTGGTCGAACGTGAACTCGCCAAAGAAGGTCAATCGCGACGCGAACTCGGGCGAGAAAAATTCGTCGTCCGCGTGTGGGAGTGGAAGAAGAAGTATGGCGATCGCATCATTGAGCAAATGAAAACGCTCGGCGATTCGTGCGATTGGCGCCGGTTTGTGTTCACGCTCGATGACGGTGTTTCAAAAGCCGTGCGGCGCGTGTTTGTCGAGCTTTATAAAAAGGGTCTCATTTACAAAGGCCAAAGACTTATCAACTGGAGCCCGAAGCTTGAATCGGCACTTTCGGATCTCGAGGTCGAGCACAAAGAAATCAAAGGCACACTCTATCACATTCAATATGGTCCGCTCGTTGTGGCGACGACTCGACCCGAAACGCTTCTCGGTGACGTGGCCGTCGCGGTACACCCTGATGACGAGCGATACGCGAAACTTATCGGTAAGACTGTGCCGCTGCCGCTGACGGGCCGAAGCATTCCCGTCATCGCCGATACGTACGTTGATAAAGAATTCGGCTCAGGTGTCGTGAAGATCACGCCGGCGCACGATTTCAACGATTACGCGGTTGGTACTCGCCACAAGCTGGCGATGATCAACATTCTCAATCGCGATGGCACCCTCAATGAAAACGGCGGTTCGTACGCGGGCCTCAAAGTTCAAGAGGCGAGAAAACGGGTTGTCGAAGATTTGAAAGCGCAAAATCTTTTGGTTAAAGAAGAGCCGCACACGCATTATGTGGGGCACGATTCGCGCTCTGGCGCGGTGGTGGAGCCACTGCTTTCAGAGCAATGGTTTGTGAAAATGGAATCTCTCGCTCGCCCCGCCAGACAAGTCGTTGAAAACGGCACGGTGACCTTTGAGCCCGAAGCTTGGACGAAAACGTATCTGCATTGGCTGAACAATATCCAAGACTGGTGTATTTCGCGGCAATTGTGGTGGGGGCATCGCATCCCGGCGTGGACGTGCGCTAAATGCAATCACGTGACAGTCGCTGAAGAGACACCTTCACAATGTGAAAAGTGCGGTTCAAAAGATATCGAACAAGAAAATGACGTTCTTGATACGTGGTTCAGCTCGGCGCTATGGCCCTTCAGCACGATGGGCTGGCCGAACGAAACCGAAGCGCTCAAAACTTTTTACCCGACCGACGTTTTGATCACGGGGCACGACATCATTTTCTTCTGGGTCGCTCGCATGATCATGATGGGCCTCGAGTTTCGTGGTGATGTGCCGTTTCGAAAAGTTTTGATTACAGGTCTCATTCGCGACGCCGAAGGCCGAAAAATGTCGAAGTCGCTCGGCAATGTGATCGACCCGGTTGAACTGATCGACGAGTTCGGCGCCGATAGCGTTCGCTTCACGCTTCTCGCGCAGGTATCGGCCGGCAAAGATCTTAAATTTTCGTTCCCGCGGCTTGAGGGCTATCGTAATTTCATGAACAAGATTTGGAACGCCGCCCGCTTCTCGCTTCAGGTTTTGTCAGAGTTTGAGCCGCCGGTCGACGGCGTGAATGCTTTGCCGAAGATCGAAAACATGTGCGACGCGGATTCGTGGATCGTTCACAAACTCGGCGTGTGCGAAGCCGAGGTTCACAAACATATCGACGGTCTACATTTCTCAGAAGCCGCGAATACGTTGTACGATTTTGTGTGGCATGAATTTTGTGACTGGTATCTCGAGCTGATTAAGCCTGTCGTTTACGGCGATCGCGCCGACGAAAAAGCGGCGACTCAGCTCGTGCTTGCGCAAACGCTCAATCGCATCGTGCGGCTTTTGCATCCGTTCGTGCCGTTTATTTCAGAAGAAATTTATGGCCGGTTGCCCATTCGCGGCGAAGAGGCGTGCGTGATCGATCAATACCCGAACCCGCGCAATGATCAAAACTGGCTTCAGATCGGCCGCAAAGAGCGAGCCGACGAGCTCGATCTGGTGATCGCGGTGATTTCTGCGATACGCAATATCCGCGGTGAAAATCGCATCAAGCCGAGTGAAGAGTTGAAGGTGCGACTCGCCCCGAAAGACGAGGGGTCGCAGAAGATTTTGCAGGCGAACCGCGCGTATGTCGAAAAGCTCGCGAAACTCGGGGAGTGCCAGATCAGCGAAACGGGTTCGCTCACTAAATGCGCCCTGACACCGGTCGTGATTCAGTCGTATCGTGTCGACGTCATCGTCTACCTCGAAGGTGTGGTCGATTTAAGCGAAGAACGAAAACGCATCGAAAAGACCATTGAAAAACTGCAAAAAGAAAAAGGCGCGCTCGAGGGCCGCCTGAGCAACGAGAACTTCGTCAAAAATGCTCCCGCCGAAGTGGTGGAGCAGGGCCGTGCGCAAGTGAACGAGCTATCGAATAAAATTCAGACTCTGCAAGATTCTCTCGTGCGGCTGGGGTAGGGTCCGTCTCGTGTGACGTGGAATACGGACAGCCTCGGACTGCTCGACTCGCACTTCACCCGTGGCAGTGAAGTTATACGATGCCAGCAGTTGCATACGTGGAATGAAAATAAAATTCATCCTCATTGATGCGTATTCAGATTCACCCAATTCGGCGGTATTCGGCGCGCCTTATCGATCATCTCAAGGCCGAAAGATTCGGCGTCTTTTATAATATCGCTTTTGGTCTGACCGACGGATCTAAAATGGTTGTACATATAAAACGCGGTCGTCGAATCGTTGAGCCATGCCAAGAATATTTTGCCATCCCACACGGGCATAAAAATGGTTCCGCGGCTACGTTGATAAATGATCTCTACTACCTGCGGTTGTTCAAACGTCCCGACGGGTACGCCTTGAAACCACTGTAATGTCCAACTGATCGTGCCAACAATGGGTGCGTTTTTATAATAGGTAAGCTGATAAAAGTTGGTGATTGTCGGGCTCAGCTGAATTTTGGGGTGATCCACCGAGTAGCTGTCGGCAGCTTCGATATCTAAGGTGGTGTCGTTGTTGAATGCGGCCCAAACTTCTCGGATGGGGCGATTGACGCAACCGCCGCCACGGGCCCAAGCTGATCCATCCGAATTCATACCGGCGGTACCGTGAATCTGATTGCCGGCATATTTGCCCTTGCTATTGGGCTTACAGAATTTTGTTTCAAGCGCGGCGCACTCGGCAGTGGCGGTGTTCGCGCAGCGAGAATAGTCGGGCATCGCTCTTTTGAGTTCCGGGTCGGTCAATGCGCCGCCAGTCGTACCAGAGGCGATGACCGGGGGGGTAACTGGCGTATTCAAATTTTTACGTATCGCGCAGCCGGCCAGTGAGACGGCCAAGCCGATTAATAAATACGCTTTTGCCACTTCACCCTCAGAAATAGAAATCAGAAATAAAACCAATTTTCGGATACACAACAAAGTTGGATGTGCGTTCGAGACCCACGCTGTCGATGACATAGTGAGCGGTTTCTAGGCCGCCGCTTGCCCCCACCGCGATGTCTTGGCTGATATGGTTGAGTACGCCCACTGCGCCGCCGGCCGATTGAAACGGGTACAGCTTATAGAAATTGAGCGCGTAATCGGGTTCGAAGAAAAATTCATTTGTACGAAATGAACGAAGAAATATGCGGGAGTACGCCTGAACCGAATACGTGCTCTGGTCCACCGGCTGCGACATCGGCACAAATCCGCGCAAACCGAGGCTCACGCGCTGGTTGAATTCGTAATTGGCGCCGAGACCGACCCACGGCGAAGACGTGTTCGCGACCGAGTGGGCTTGCGCCATCGCTTCGACAGATATTCGCGAGGTTGCGCTCGATGATTCAACCGAATGTACCGTCGCCATTGTCTGGTTCGTTAGCTGGCTACCTGAAACCAAGCCGAAAGCCATTCGAGCCGAAAGCGCGAGAAACAACACCGTGATAAAAAATATCTTAGTCATGACTAGGGGCCAGAAATTAGTCGTAAATGGGTCCCGTGTCCAGCGGCTCATATAATGTAATGAACCGCCCCAATCTTGACCCTGAAAAAAATCGTCAGACGTAGAATGTCGCTTGTGTCAAAAAGTTCAACAGGGGTAAGCCTACCGGTTTAACTGTAACGCTGCCTTAAGCCATTTTTCTTGGAGCCCAAATTGCACAAGCACTTCGAGACTATGCCCCACTCAAAAATCGTGCGCGTTTTGCTGATTTCATGTTTTGCCGTTGGCGTCATTGTTGCCTTCCACACGGCTGCTTACGCTCAAAGCGCTTCAACGAATAGCTCGCCTTCTCCCACTAAAATCGAAAACCGCGTTAACGGATATTTAATTACCGGCCCCGTCGACACAAGTTTGCAGGAGCTCCGATTCGACCCCAAAGAAATCGAAAAAGAAAAACCAAAGCTTCAAAAAGAACTCGATAAAGAAGACGGGCTTTCAAATATTGTTTCTAGCTTCTGGACCCGAATTAAAGGCGCTGTCGAGAACTCGGATATTTCGGTCAACGTTGTGAATGTAAACAAAACAGCTCTCGACGCGTTTAATGCCGGCGTCAACGACCGAGTCGAGCTTTCCCCAGCGTACATCGGCGGGCGCACTTTACGCGAAGACGCATTCACGCTGAAAGAGTCGTTTAATCCGATAGAGTGGCTATCGACAAACGTTTTCAGATTTATCGTTCCGTACAAGTGGGGGCCCCAGTACCCGATCTTAATATCGCTACAAGGCCAACAAGAAGTCGACATGTGGCGATTGTTCAAAAGTTACCACGATGCCACGCACACTCGAAAAATTCCGTTTGTGGATTTCGTCGCCAATGAATTGCCGGCTACAGCTCAGACGTTGGAAAAACTCGATCCAGGGACGGAAGTTCGATTTGATGTTCCTCTTAATCTTTACACCGGCGCTGACTATTACGTGCCGGTCGGTTCCGTCGCTTATTTAAAGGGATCGTTAATAAAAGATTTTTCAGGCGAGTACGAAGTGTTCGTTTTTCGTGGCAATGGAACGAAGGCGAGAATTCGTCTTGTCGCAAATCGAGGGCGCAATCTACAGGGGATTTTGCAAGGCGGTTTCGGCGATCAGGGCTTTTCGAAAATTATCCCGTGGCATATTGTCGAAAATATTGTGTTCGCCATTTTTAAGCTCGATACGATCGGCACAGTGCAGAGAGATTATTCTAACGATGCGCGAATGTTTCTGGCTGACTATACGTTGAACCTCAAGTACCAAGAGGTCCGCGACGCCTACAACGAGCTATTTGCTAAAGCGCTCATCTTTAAAAACAAACGACTCAATAGCCTCATCTGGAAAATCGCGGACCCGCTCAATAGTGGAAAGAAGTTGCGTAATCTCCTGATTTCAAACCTCACTAAACTTGAGGGGCTCTACAGCGAAGACTATCAGACGCAACCGGATCCTGATCAGCGGCGAGTGGATCGCAATTTTCTCGGCTCCGATCACGCCGACGGAAAACCGCTGACATGGCACTATGGATTAGGGAATATTTTTAGAGAAAGCGGGGATACGTTCTACCGCGAAAACGAGCTCACTCGCGACAGCGAGATGAAGGACGGAAAGCGAACTAAATTCCGATACCTCATCCCCGAGTGGTTGAATCACCGGCACAGCGCTAAGTTTTTTAACGTCTTTTCGGAAGACAAACTACATTCTTCATTTATGGTTTACACAGCTGACTCCGCTTTTAACCCGATCGATTTCAAACTCATGGGTTTTAGCTACAACGTTCGGGAGTCTCGCTACGGTAATCCGGCCAATCGAATGGTCATTCGACATTTTCACAACGAATTTCCGCCCGAAGTTTTTTCGGACGTGGAACAATTCATGGCTCGTAATAATTTACTGAAGCTGGATCATCTTTTACGAGGCGTGAGGGTAAGCGCGCGATATTTCATAAACGAGCATGCCCTAGAGGCAGTTGAACATCGATTTTATAATTCAACCCCCGAGCAAACATTTAGTACTATTCTCTATGATCTTGCCATGGTCACGCGCTCGGCGGGGCAGTTGAATGCAGGGCCGATGTTTGACCCGCATCGTTTAGCAGATGAGTCGATCTGCGTTCGGATATTGGCTATTGATAAAGCGCTCTACCCAGACGATCCAGCGCTTAGATATTGCGGTGATTTGGTCTACATCACGCAGCATTTGACCGCCATTATGAATCCGTCGCTCACACCGGGAGATCGCAAAGCAGCGATGGATGTACTGATTAAAGACGATTTGTTTCGAGAGATTGGGCCTGGGTTGATGTTTTCGCTTATTCCGCCGAATGAGGTGGCAAAATCCTTGTTTGTGGAAATTAAGTTCTACGTGCCCACACAAGTTGCGCCGATCTCATATTACTTTCCGCGTGACCCGACGACCAATAATCCGATTGTGAATGTAAACTTAACTTTGGTTGAAAGTCTGTTAGATAGCGTGAAATCCATGACCAATCAGGCGCCGGACATGCGCTTGTATTGCAATCACGACGGGCCTACGTGTCGAAAGACACATTTCGACGGCACTATTCAACACGGTGAAACTGGCAGTCCTCTCGACCCGTAGAGGGGCGCGGTAGATTTTAAACGGTCAACGTGGCGGCTTTTTCGATTCGATCTGATATGCCGGCCCAGAGATGACTGCGCCGCTCACGGATCGGATAATCAAGAAACAAACAATTCACATCGGCTGACGCAGCAGCCGCGCGCATATTCGCGTAGAGCAATCGAGCG
Organism: Bdellovibrionales bacterium; assembly: GCA_027459485.1. Classification (GTDB taxonomy): domain Bacteria; phylum Bdellovibrionota; class Bdellovibrionia; order Bdellovibrionales; family UBA1609; genus RBG-16-40-8. The sequence continues at coordinate 14,123 of DAIDIG010000002.1, forward strand.
GCTGTGACTGGTTCACTTGGCAACTCCATCCATGCCGGATGTAACACATTTTTGCCCAACTTCATTCGTACAAACTCGTAGGCAGCCGTCGTCACACCGTTTTGAAAAACAACGAGCGGAATATCTGGCATGTAGTGATGAATAAGATGGCCCGGCGATTCGGAATTTTGTCTTGCCGGCTCAACGGCGGCAAACTTAGCGAGGTCTTCGGCCGTTACAGCACCTGGTCGCAAAATCGAAATTTTCTTTGGATGCACGCGAACAACTGTCGATTCTATGCCGACTCCGCACGGGCCTCCGTCTAACACCAACACGCGGCCTGAAAATTCAGATTCAACATGCTGAGCGGTCGTGGGGCTTGTGTGCCCGAAACGATTGGCGCTGGGGGCCGCGATGGGTCCGCCTAGATCGCGAATCAGTGTTCGGGTCAAAGTTTGATTCGGTATTCGAACAGCGACCGTGTCGTACCCCGACGTGATCATAGGGTTCATTTGCGGCAGCCGGGGTAAAACAATCGTCAAGGGCCCCGGCCAAAACGCATCAGCTAATTTTCGCGCGAGAGGCGGAAATTCGCGAGCCACTGCCACTACATCTTTAGTGTCAGCGATATGCACGATGAGCGGATCAAATTCAGGGCGATCTTTAGTTTTGAAAATGCTCGCAATCGCGTGCGGGTTTCGAATGTCGGCCGCAAGCCCGTACACCGTTTCGGTAGGGACGGCTACGACACCGCCCCGAAGTAATTCATTTAATGCCAGCTTGTAAGACGTGGTGATCAACCCTGAAAAACTCCTGTTCTCAGGGTTGATTAATACATGAGTGGGGCGGATTACAACTGTTGAGTCGGTCGACCGTCGCCTGCGATGAAAAAACTTGCGGTCCGCTCAATATGATTGAGGCCCGTCACGACCCAGTGCACGTCCAATTGCATGCCAGCGACCGGATTTGCCTTCGTGCCGACGTTCATGACAGTCGGGACGATGACATTCGCGTTAACATGAAAACCTCCCCACGCCACTTGCAAATTTCGATACTGAACAGTTGCATTCATCAGGTATCGACCGAGCCCGTGCAACTGGCCGCCATAGCTGTAGATAAGGCTAAATTCCATGTTCACAACTTTTATACCAAAAAGATTTTTGTAAATGACTTGGTAGGTATCGCTACGTGGAGCTTGCCAATTTTCAAGGTTTGTCCAGCAGGTTGTGCCTTGAGGCAAGGCATTGGCGGTCATGGTCCTGGCATTCACGACAGGCCGGCTATTTTGAATGAACGACCAAAGTGTTTGGCCAAAATTAACGATGTCGCCGAGGCTGAGGTCGCTAAGAGGACTTAAATTAGGCATGGGACTTGACGGCGGCGTCATTGGCCTGATTGCACTTGGACTTGCGCAATTGCCAAAGTCCATCGTTGAGAAACTTTGAGGCGGAAGCGTCGTCTCGCTAACTTTGTGGATCTCTTCGGACGTGATCGTCCACCAATCAGTATTGGCATCCGCTTTAGCGGTACCCGCTGCAAGCAAAAACAGCGCGCTTAGAACCACGAACACGGTTTTACGATTCTTTGTATACCCCAAACTCATATTGCCCCCCTTGTTAATACGTCGTATGGTTGTGGCGTTTTGTGCCACCTTCATTTACGCTTTGGGATGATTGACCACACTGAGGCTGAAATTGCAAAAAATACGCGGTATGTTATAAAAGTTACATTCTCAGATGGCACACTTCAAAGGATCACAAATCAACAAAATCGCAGGAATTATTAAAAGACACCCGGACGGATATGGTTTTCTTATACCGGACGATTCGCATGTTCCGGACGTTTATGTCCCGAAGCATTTAATGATCGGAGTCATGACAAACGACCGCGTTGAAGTCGCAGTTGAAAAAGACGGTCAACGCACACGCGCCGGGACGATCTCCATTGTCGAGCGGAAAACCAAAGTAGTGACGGGGCAACTTCACTTGCTCAACCCGTCGCAGGGGCTATTGCGCGATGAAAGCCACGGTTGGGGCGAGGCGCTCAAAGTCACTTGGCCGCCGCAAGTGCGAGTCAAAGACAAAGAATGGATCGTCGCGAAGATCACGAGCTACCCCGATTCAGTGCGCGGTTTTCACGGTGAAGTCGAGGCTGTGATCGGGGATATTTCAGATCCGCAAAACGACAACATGCGAGTTATGGCGAGTCACCACATCCCGATGAGTTTTTCGGCCAAGACTCAAGTTGAACGAAAATCGCTGCCACGCGAGGTTAAAGATTCGGATATCGGCGCGCGGCGAGATCTGCGTGCATCACGGTTTGTGACGATCGATGGTCAAACCGCCAAAGATTTTGACGACGCCGTCTATACAGAAAAAATGAGCGGCGGGTTTCGTCTGTGGGTCGCAATTGCGGACGTCAGCCATTACGTTCGGCCGGGGACCGCTATCGATAAAGATGCATATGAACGTGGTACGAGCGTTTACTTTCCGAATTTTGTGGAGCCGATGCTCCCCGAAGAGTTGAGTAACGAATTGTGTTCACTTAAACCGAACGTACCGCGATTCGCGCTCGTTGCCGAAATGGAATTCAATTTTCAAGGCCAGCAAAAAGGCCAAGCGAAAATGTACGAAGCGGTGATCCGCAGCCACGCGCGGGTGACCTACGGTGAAGCGCAAGAAGCCATCGATGGCAATTGCCCGGAACGACTGAATCATGTGAAACAAAACATCAAAAGTTGCTCGGAGCTTGCCCATATCCTGATGAAAAAGCGGTTTCAAGAGGGGTCGCTCAATCTTGAAATCCCCGAATCTACAATTGAACTTGATGAATCAGGTGTACCGGTCGATATCATTCGCGCCGAGCGGCTTTTTGCCCACCGTCTGATCGAAGAACTCATGCTCGCGGCCAATGTGGCCGTGGCGAACTTCTTGGTTCAGAAAAACGTACCGGCACTATTTCGCATTCACGAGCCGCCGAAAATCGACGCGCTTGAAACACTTTCGCATTTCTTAGATGCGTTCGGGTACAAAAGGCGCTTGGGTACGAGCAAAATTCAGCGGCGAATCACCGAAATGCTCGAGGAGTTCGCCGGTCGCCCCGAAGAAACCGTGGTGAATATTTTGACTTTGCGATCCATGAATCAGGCAAAGTACGCGCGCGAAAATGTCGGTCATTTCGGGCTTGGATTTAAAAATTATACCCACTTCACATCGCCCATTCGACGTTACCCCGATTTGATCGTGCATCGCCTAGTGAAAGCCGCACTCAATGTGCGGGGTTACCAAAAAATACCGGCCGATGAACTCGACGATGCCGGTTCGTTTCTGAGCGCGTGCGAGCAGAGATCGGTCAAAGCCGAGCGGCAAATCCACTCGATTAAAAAGGCCCGGTTTTTGAAAAAATATGTGGGTGAAGAATTCGACGGCATGATCAGCTCCGTCGCCAAATTTGGTTTGTTCGTGACGCTACGACAGTTCGACGTTGACGGTCTTGTTCGGGTTGAAGAATTGGGCCATGATCACTTCGAATTTGACGAAGAGAATCTCACTTTGGTGGGCCGCCGATCAAAACGACGGTATTCCATCGGTGAATCTATTCGCATTCAAGTCGCGGCCGCCGATCACGAGACCGGCCGTGTTGACTTTGTACTAGCAAGCGGCGAAGACAATAAAGATGCTCAAAAAAATCAAGCGAAGCCCCATTCAAAACGCCGTTCGTCTGAAAGACATCGTCGCGGTCCTCGCCAGGCACGGGTTTCGCGACGTTCTCGAACGCATCGGTCTAAAAAAGCTCGCTTTTCTTGAAACTTTATTTGAAGACGACTCGGGCGAGACGCTCTCGTCGGCGGAGAATTTGCGGCTCGCATTCGAAGAATTGGGCCCGACGTTTGTAAAACTCGGGCAGTTGCTCGCCACTCGCCCCGATTTAATACCGGCTGAATATGCGGAAGAGTTCAGACTCTTGCACAGTCAAGTGCGCGCGCTTTCATACAAAGAAGTCGAGCCGGTTCTCGTCGATCACTTCGGCGCGCCGGTAAACACGATTTTTTCAAATTTTGTACCCGAAGCCCGCGCCGCCGGCAGTATCGCCCAAGTGCATATGGCTGAACTCAAAGACGGCCGCCGCGTCGTGGTCAAAGTGCAGCGGCCTGGTGTCGAACAAACTCTGACCGAAGATCTCGGCGTATTGTACTTTCTCGCGGAACTCATTGAAAAGTACATACCTGAAGCGAAGGTGTTTAGGCCGGTTGCGGTCGTGAACGAATTCGCGCGCGCGGTTGATCTCGAAACGAATTTCGTCATTGAGGCGAATAACATTCGGCGATTTCATGAAAATTTTAATGATGAGCCAAGTATTAAAATACCGAGTGTCTATGCCGAATACTCGGGCCGCCGCGTTTTGGTTATGGAAGCGCTTGATGGTAAGCCGCTCAGTCAGAAAAACGCGCTCGAGCAAGAGGGCATAGACCCCGAAGCGGTTTTGAAAACCGGCCTTCGCTGCTATTTGAAGATGGTGTTCACCGACGGCCTTTTTCACGGCGATTTACATGCCGGCAATATGTTTGTATTGCCGAATAATCGTGTCGGGCTTATTGATTTCGGTATCGTCGGGCGCCTCAACCGTACAACCCAAGCTGCCATCGCCAATATGCTGGTCGCGCTTGCGGGCGAAGATTACGACCGACTCGCCTATGAGTATGTCGATTTGGCGCCCTACATTGAAAACGTCGACGTCGATCTCTTCGCGCGCGACTTGCGCGACTTGATCGCGCCGTATTACGGGCTCACGATGAAGCACGTGAATGTTGGCCGGCTTCTCATGGAGTCCACCGAGATCGCCGCGAAATACGGTCTATTCATGCCGTCCGAGCTCATCTTGTTTTTTAAATCGATCATGGCGATTGAAGGTATGGGTCGTGTGATCGTCGGCGATTTCAATTTTTTGGCTTACTCACTCGAGTTCGCTTCGGAGCTTGTACAGTCTCGCACCGAGCCAAAAAAGATCATACGTGATTTTTCAACTGTGGGGCGCGATTTTCAATCCTTGATCGCCGTTTTTCCCCGCCAAACGAAGCAACTGATCCGCCGCATTTCAAGCCCCGAGTTTGCGTTGCCGATCGAAGTGCGTGAGCTTGAAAAATTTCGGCTCACCGTGCGCGGCGCCGCTCGCACTGTTTTTTGGGGTCTCGTGATTGGCAGCTTGATTCTCGCGGCTGCAATTGTCTTCGCGCGATTTCATTAAAGCGGCAATGTCGCAGTATTCAGTGTCGCGCGCGGCTATTTTCGGCCGGTTCGCCGCGTTGAAAGCTTCGCAGCATCCAAGCGTATTTATCGTGTGTTCGGCAGCGCTTAATCAAAAGATCGGCCGTCGCGACATCTTGATTTTGTTCGGCGATGCGAATCGATTGTCGCAGCTTGGAGGCAATTCGATCGTGCACCCCTGCGAGGTTCTGGGCCATGATAATATCCTCGGGGATGTCCGTACCGCTACCGGCTTCATTGACGTCACTCAATTCTTGAAATTGGCGATACGTGGCTGGTGCGTAAGAGCCAATCGCACGAATCCGTTCGGCAATCTTGTCAATGGCATCGGCGAGCTCGTGATACTGTTCATCAAAAATGCGGTGAAGTGTGCCGAAGAGCGGGCCTGTGATATTCCAGTGGTAATTTTGCGTCTTCAAATAAGCCGTGTAGGTATCGGCTAGAATTGTCGAAAGCTCTTTGGCTACATCTTGCCGTTGTTTGACCGCGCCCAGTTTGTCGGTTGATTTGGATTTGTCAGGGGATTTGGTCGTTGAGAAGGTTGGATTCATCGGGTCGACTCCTTTCGTCGTGCAAGGCTTCATGGATTATCTTCCATCCCTGCTTTTCGTTCATTTCGGTCACATCTGAACCGCCAGATTGCTCGAGAATCGTGGTGACGCGAGCTGAGTCGGTGGAATTGCTAATTTCAACTGAAAGTATGCTCGCGCCGCCTTTGGCGTAACCGGCAAACCTTTGCCCGACTCCTTCTGGTGTACCAATGCCGACGAGCATACCTGCCACCATCCCAACGAGCGCCCCGATTGCGACACCTGTTAATGTTAGCGCGACCCGAGTGGCAACAGGTGACAAGGAGTGAGTGTGATGGCCGGGCAAAAGAAAAATACTTAAACTCAATGCAATACCAACAATTAAAAACGCGGATCCTCCGACGAGAGCGCCGATGAGTGCGCCGGTTTTTAAGCGCGTTCGCGTCTGTTCATGAAAATATTTTCCGCCGCCCTTCGGCGACGGCAGTAAACAAATGCACTTTTCAGAAAACCCGGCGGCTAATAATTGCTGTTTCGCCCGTTCCGCGTGCGCTTGATTTCTGTAGGCCGCGAAAATCGCCGTTTGGCTGGTCCCCATCATAACTCCCTAGTGGTAATACTCGGCTCGCGGCGCGTGCGGCGCTTCGGGCACAAAATGGGTTTGATAATTCGTTTCAATAAAGTCCCAGTTGAGCAACTTCCAAAAATTTTTGATGTATTGTTTTCTATCGTTTCGATAATCGACGTAGTAGGCGTGCTCCCAAACATCGCATGTCATGATCGGCATAAGTTCGTCTTCGATCGGGGTTTCGGCGTTGCTCATCGGCATGATCTCGAGTCGATTTTGCGACGTTTTTACAAGCCACGCCCAGCCGGAACCAAACAAGCCGGCCGCGGCGGCGCTGAATTTATCGACAAAAACGTCTGTCGACCCGAAACTGCGTTCGATCACCTTGATCATAGCCCGCGACGGTGTTTGCTCGTGGTGAGCGCTCATGCAGTTCCAGTAAAAAGTGTGATTCCAAGACTGTGCCGCGTTTTCAAAAATCGGCTTTTCTTGGCCGCGCTGGTGCGCGGTTTTAATGATAATATCTTCGACCGCCATGTCGTCGTACGGGGTTCCGCGAATCAGGTTGTTGGCTTTGTCGACGTAGGTTTTATGATGTTTCAAGTAATGCAACGAAAGGGTTTCTTCAGAAATGTAAGGTTCCAGATCATGAAGGCCGTAGGGCAGTTTGGGCAGAATGAGCGCCATTTTTTTCTCCTCTTCATCTGTCTATCAAAATCCGTTCCAATCTTTTCAATCAAGGTGAGGCCGAGGCGGTTCTGATTTCGGCGGTTGCTTGAGGAATTATTCCGCTCGTGTCGGCATATTCAGGGGAATTTCGACCCTCCAAATCCTGGCGTTGTTTTATGGCAATGCGGATCGCGCGATTGCGTTCTTTGAGCTCGAACAATTGTTGAACCATCAGTGCCTCGAAGCTTTCGCGAATATTCGGGTCAGGGTCATTGTCGAGTTCACTGATCATTTGTTGATCGGCGCGGCCATCTGCCGAATCGGCCCTTCGGCGCAAGTAATGTGCGGCGACTGTTGAAAAAATCGTGATCATTGCGCCCGCCCAAAAAAATCGCCGCATCACAATTTGTTCTGACATTGCGCTCACGAGTCCGATCGCGCCCGATACGGCTCCCGACGCGCCCCCTAAAATAAGCACGCTTTCAGGTAGAACATCCAGATGTCGATCGATGTGAATCTCTTCGGATTGGCCATGCGAGGCCAGGTAATCGCTGTAGACTCGAAGCTGATCTTGAATCATACGTATTTGTTGATTGTTTTGCTGTTCGGCTCTTCTGAGAGACGCAGTGTCATTCGTAATCGGCTCAAAATTGCCTTGAGCGCGTGAACGTGTTGAATAGAGAGAAAGTGGCAAAATCAGGGCAAAGGCAATGATGAAAGTGCGGGGTGCGATTTGCATGCCCCCGCTTATCCAAAATGCTACGAATTGTCGAACGAACTGTCATTCAATCAAGCGATCTTGATCTTAACTCAACAGTTTGAGCGCCATTTGCTGCGATTGATTCGCTTGCTGCAGAACTGAAACGCCAGCCTGTTTGAGAATGCTGTTTCTCGTTAGGTTAGCGGTTTCTGCGGCGATGTCCGTGTCGCGAATTCTCGAGTTGGCTGCCGATAAGTTTTCTTTCGCAACTAACAAGTTGTTAATTGTAGATTCCAACCGGTTTTGCATGGCGCCGAAATTTGCGCGCATCGCGTTCACCGAGACCATCGCAGTATCGACCGCATTAAGACTGTTTTGGGCTTGTTCCTTCGTCGCGACGGACTCCGTCGAAATGCCAAGAGCTCCGAGAGTTGAATCCGCGGCTGCTGTGTTGAACGAAATGCGGTCCTTAAACGGATCATTATGCACGCCCACTTGAATGTCGAGAACGCCGCCGGTTCCGTTTAAAAGATCGGTGCCGTTAAAAGTCGTGACCTCAGACACCCGCTGAATTTCAGACTTCAGCTGCTGGTATTCGACATCGAGAAATTTTCGGCCCGTGTCGTCGACCGTGTCAGAAGCGGCTTCGACTCCAAGTTCTCGCAAGCGAATCAACATATTTGAAACTTCGTTTAAACCGCCCTCAGCGACTTGCACTAAAGACACGCCGTCATTGGCGTTGCGATTGGCTTGGCCCATGCCGCGAATTTGCGCGCGCAAATTTTCGCTGATGGCGAGCCCCGCAGCGTCGTCAGCCGCTTTGTTGATTCGGTAACCGCTCGAGAGGCGAGCCAAACTTTCGTCCATGCCTCTTTGGGATTTGACCAGGTTCCGTTGCGCATCGAGTGACGCCACGTTGGTCGTGATAATCAGTGCCATACAAAGACCTCCTTGTGTGATGGCACATCGTCCTGATGTTCAGAGATCACCCATGATCTCAGGAGCACGTTCTGTGCTCAGTATTAATATTTTCGTACCAATTAGAGAATCGGTTGGGAGTTGTCACGAAATGAGTCGAGGTTTGGTCCAGGTGGCGTTTTTGCGAAGTTAAATGCGTCTGGCACCTTCCGGTGCCAGCGCAAGGCAGGAAACAGTAGGTCTCTGTTCAGTCACTACCGATATTCGCCATCGGGACCCGAAACCCAAATCGGTCTCGGGGAGTGAGCTAAAGGTCATTTCGACCATTAGTCAAAGTCGCAAACTTGCGCTTACGACATCGACTTGTTCAAGAGACTTAGGGCGATTTCGGGTGTTTGATTCGCTTGTGCAAGAACCGAAGTACCGGCTTGCAACAACACCTTATTCATCGTCATATCCGCAGTTTCTTCGGCAATATCCACGTCGCGGATTCGTGAATTCGCGGCTGCCATGTTCTCCACACTTACAGCCAAATTATTAATTGTCGACTGCAAGCGGTTTTGGAGAGCGCCGAAGTCCGCCCGCATCGCCGACACGCTTGTGATCGCGGCATCGATTGCAGAAAGACTGTTTTGGGCGGACGCTTTGTCGGCGACGCTTGTGAGGTTGATCCCCAAAGCGGCGGACGTCGCGTCGGCTTTAGACGCGTCGAAACTCAAGCGGTCGATATTGGGGTCGTTTCGTGTCCCGACTTGAAAGTCGAGAACCGAGCCGGTCCCACTCAACAGTTGAGTTCCGTTGAACTCCGTTCCGTCGGCGATACGGTCGACCTCCGATACGAGCTGGTCGTATTCCACATTGAGGAACTGCCGCTCGACCGGTCCGATCGTATCGGACGCTGCTTGCACACCCAATTCGCGCAAACGAATCAGGATGTTCGAAACCTCGCTCAAGCTGCCTTCAGCAACCTGAATCAGCGAGACTCCATCCTCGGCGTTTCGCGAAGCTTGTTTCAAGCCTCGAATCTGCGCCTTGAGGTTTTCTGATATCGCAAGACCGGCGGCATCATCTCCCGCTCGGTTGATGCGATAGCCTGATGATAAGCGCTCGAGGCTCTTATCCAGGCCCATCTTCGACTTACGCAAATTTCTTTGCGCATTCAAAGATGCAACGTTGGTATTGATACGTAAACCCATTTTGTTCCTCCTCCTTGAAGAATCCAGGCAACAATCCGTGTTACCAGGGGGCCTTGCGACCCGTGGGTTATTGACTCAGGGTTTTATTCGGCCGTCTCAGAATGAGTCTTTACGAGAAAGTCTCATTTTGCGAAAAACTGGACGTTGGTATAAAATAGGTAAATGCGACCGACCAGCCGTTATTTGTACAGCATGATCCACGAGACGCCGAAATGCCGATTGAATCTCAGCGGTTCGACGCCGCCGTTCCCCGCGAGCGCCGATTTTTTTGCCGGTATGGCGATTCCGCTGATGCGCGAAGAAATCGATGCGACGACACGGTCCGTTCAATTGGAGCTCGCCAAACGAACAGGTGCTAAGCCCGAAGAATTCCGCTTCGCACCCGGCAGTAGCAGCGTTTTCACGCAAGTTCTTGCGGCGATCAGCGAACCGGGCGAGCGCGTGCTCATTGAGTCGCCGGCTTATGATCCATTCCCCACCTGCGCCGAGTTTTTGGGGCTAAAGCCCGAATTTTTTAATCGCACCTTCGACAGCGAGCGCGATCTCGGCGCACTCAAAGCGAAGAGTAAGCGGGCGAGAATACTTGTCTTATCGAATCCGAACTGCCCGACGGGAATCGTATCGTCGCGCGAAGATTTGCTTTTGTTCAGCCGTCTTTTTAAATGGGTGATTATCGATGAGGTATTTTTACCGCTGTTCGCTGACGGAGCCACTACACTCCTGCCGGGCGAATTGCCATCTAATATATTGTTGATCGGCAGCCTGAGTAAATCGATTGGACTTTCGGCCGCGCGGTTCGGTTGGTTACGGGCGCATCCGAGGGTTCTCGAGAAGTTCGAAAAAATCGGCTACAACTTTCAAATTGAGATGCCGTCTTTTTCGTTGGCTGCCGCAAAGACAGCGCTTGAGAGTTGGGGGGTTCTTATCGCGAAGAATTTGCGAGCGCTGGAGCAGCCGCGTGCGCAATTCAAAGGTCTGCCGTTTTCGCACGACCTAAGCAAAGGCCATTTCGCGACGCTTCGAGTGCCTAAAAAATTCGTCAGTGGAGAGGCCTTGGCCGAAAGAATTCTTCGAGATCACGATATTTGGTTGCGACCCACTCGGCTTTTTCGAATGCCGAATCAGGTCCGCATCAATTTTTTTATGTCCGATGCAGATTCCGCCTATTTATCTAGGGCGCTTCGCGCCTATTACTAACTTAAGTACAGGCAATTGGGGCTGACTTTAATATTGTCTCAAAATACTCCGATAAGTTCAGCAGATGAAAAAATCGCGTAAACGAACAGATGTCGATTCGACACGAAGCAATCGACGCGGCCTGGCCGGCGTGATGGAGCGTTTTTTAAGAACGTTTCGCGAGCTCAGTCAGTTTGTTCTGCTTGTGCCGCTTTATGCTTTCGGCTGCGCGTGCATCAGTCTAGCGGTTGTGCCGGGTCTTGCTATTTTCCGCGCCGTATTTTTGGCGACGCATGCATGGCCCATCTTTGGTCGACTTTGGGCCCTCGGTTTTTGCGCGTGTCTCGGTTACTTTCTTTATGGCTTGTCTCTTATTATCGTCTTGCCCGCGATGAACAAACTGCTCCGTTTGAAGCTCAAGGAGTGGCGCGGACCCTATTATTCGCTCCCGGCGGTGCCGTGGTTTATTCATAATGGGATCACCTATGTGATGCGCTTTACTTTTCTCGAGTTTATTACGCCAAGCCCGCTCAATTTATTGTTCTACCGATGGATGGGCATGAAGATCGGCCGCGGCACGGTGATCAATTCGTCTCACATTTCAGACCCGTGTCTGATAAAAATGGGTGAAAAGGTAACAATCGGCGGGTCGGCGACAATCGTCGGTCACTACGGCCAAGGCGGATATTTGGTATTGGCGCCGGTGTCGATTGGCGAACGCGCGACAATCGGACTGCGCGCGACCATTATGGGCGGCGTGACGATCGGCCGCGAAGCGAAAATTCTGCCGCATTCGGTGGTGATGCCAAAGACCGTCGTGCCCGACGGCGAAATCTGGGGCGGTGTGCCCGCGCGAAAGATGAGCCTCTCAGACCTTGCAACCTTACCGAGCAAGAAATCGGCTTAGTATTTAAGAATCATCGCCGAACCTGCGCTTACACGGGGGTCAACCATCCCAACAGCGCGGTTTTCGCGCGTTCGAGTTGCAGCTCGCGTTTTTTTTCGCGGTCGGCTTGAGTGCGGATCTCCATCCCTAATAAAGGGAACAGACCAAAATTAATGTTAGTAGGTTGAAAATCTTTTTTCGGCTCGGTGATCGCATTCAGCAGTGAGCCGAATGCCGTCTCGCGCGGCGGCCGCGAAATTTCGCGCCCACTCAGTTGATCGTGCAAAAAACGCGCAACGAGCAGACCGATACAAGTCGAGTCGAAATAACCTTCGACACCGGTGATTTGCCCGGCAAAAAAAAGCCAAGGGTCTTTCGGGCTCGACAATACCGGCGTCAGTTTTCGCGGAGAGTGGATGTACATATTGCGGTGAATGCTCCCCAATTTCAAGAATTCGGCGTGTTCGAGCCCGGGGATCATGCGAAACACACGCTGCTGTTCGCCGTAAGCCATTTTGGTTTGAAAGCCCACCATGTTGTAAGCGGTGCCTTCGCGATTTTCTTGTCGCAATTGCACGACCGCGAACGGCTTTTTACCGGCGTCGGGGTGACGAATCCCGTTCGGCGACATCGGCCCGAATCGCGGGGTGAGCGGCCCGCGCTCCACCATTGCCTCGATCGGCATGCAACCTTCGAAGTACGGCGTCTTTTCAAATTCTTTCGGCTCGACTTTGCGCGCGCCTGCGATAGCCTCGATCAGGGCAAAGTACTGGTCTTTGTCGAGCGGGCAATTCACATAATCGTTCGTGCCTTTGTCGAACCGGTCGGCTTTAAACGCGACATTCATGTTGATGGTATCGGCATCGATGACGGGTGCGATGGCATCGAAAAAATAAAGAAAGTCGGTTGTGTCTTCGCTTGAAGCGAGGTGCTCGCGAATGCTGAGCGCGAGCGAATCATGGGTGAGAGGACCGGTCGCAATGATCGCCGGCCGTGGAATTTCATCAAGCGACGAAACAAGGCGACGTTCGATGCGAATGCGCGGGTGGTTCGCCAGCGCTGTTGTAACCGCATTGGCAAACAATTCTCGATCGACCCCAAGTGCCATGCCTGCGGGTACGCTCGCCTCTCGCGCTGCTCGTAAAATTAGAGAGCCGAGTTTGTGCGCCTCCCATTTCAGTTGGCCGGGAGCTGAATAGTCGGTTTGCGAGCCGAGCGAATTCGAGCAAACAAGTTCAGCCAAACGATCGGTTTTATGCGCTGGGGTCATATTATTGCCGCGCATTTCAATCAGGATAACATTGTGCCCGCTTTCGGCGAGTTGCCAGGCGCATTCACTGCCGGCGAGACCGCCTCCCACAACGTACACTGTGCGTTCGTCCAGTTCCATATCTTGCATGCATGTTGCATTACAAAAACCGCTGACCTTTCGCAAGAAATCTCTGTTAAATATCTAAATGGAGTTCTCAATCTACGATCCATTTCTCGATCCGGTTATTGTGATCTCCGACGGCGGGGCTATTCAGTACATTAACCCAGCCGCGCGCGCTTGGTTAACGCTCGACACGATCAATATAGTCGGTAAGCCCCTCGACGAGTTCGTGTTTTTTACCGATACTGCGATTTTTGAATCGGCGGCGGAGCTGGGGGATTGGCAATCGACTCCACCCGAAAAGGCACGATTTCGATTTTCGGCGAATCAATACGAATCGGCGGCGACCGTATCTATTCAAAAGGTGCCTTATGCCGGCGCGCACGTGTATGCCATCATCGTTCGAGATCTTACGTTTGCGTCGATGATGACGACGGGCAAGTGGGGCGAAGCCAAGTCGGAATATCTCGACCAAACTGTGACTGTCCCTGCGGGAATTGCGACCGACACGGCGCTCATAAATACGAGAGGTTTTGTTGAAGAGATCACGCTTACCAAAAGTGTCGGCAAAGAACCGGTCGCTCGTCATCAAACCCGCATGAATCTATTTGTTGTGGAACATAAGCTTTCGCTGCTCGCGCACACAAACCTTATTTCGGGCAGTTGGGTCGAAGCGGAGGTAAAAGCCGATAACCTTGCTGTTGGGCTTGCCTGCAACGTCGAAATCGTCGGTACACCCGAGTTGAAATTCGTAACCGCGAGCGGCCGTATCGTTCGAATCGAGCCAAGCGAAAACAATGCCGTGCGGGTGCGCATACAGTTCGAAAACCTCGGTGGTCTCACCAAACGTGCAATCGACGATTTTTTAGCCAAAAATTCGACAACTCTTTAGCGCGGTGGTAAACCCACACCATGACCAAATCGCGGATTCAAAAGGACCCAAAACCCGCAGGTGACGTTATATTCGGCATTTTGAAGCAGAAGAAGACGGCGCTCGGCAGTCAATTTATACGGTGGCGGTTGTGGAATCAGTGGAGCGACGTGGTCGGCTCAGAAATCGCGGCTCACACAGTGCCGGTGCAGTATTTTCGCGGCGAATTGTATGTGTGGGTGAAGTCGGCGGCTCGTATGCAAGATTTAATTTTTCTTGCTAAACCGCTAAAAGAAAAAATCAATCGATTCGCTGGGCAAAACTGGGTGAAAATGATTCGATTTACTCTTGATCGCAAAGCGGTTCCATCGCCTGAAGAAATCGCATCGGATCTAAAGGAATTCCTTGCCAAGATAGCTCCCAATGAAGATGGGGAGCCTCCACGCGACCCGTAGCGCCGGATAGTGCGATCACCTGACCTCGCTGAACGCGATCACCGCTTTTCGCGAGAAATTTCGAAAGGTGCATATATTCGCTATAAATGCCGCCCCCATGGTCTAAAATAATAATTTGGCCGGTGAGCGGAGACTCGCTTTCATAGACTACGCGACCGCCCGCTGAAGCCAGCACGGCCGTGTGCATCGGCGCATGCAAATCAACACCCGTATGGTAGTACGGCTTGCCGCCCGGTGGAGTGCGCGGTGATGCGAACGCCGACGTCACATGCGTATTTTTCAGAGGAAAATGCCAGCATTCATTGAAATTAAGCGGGCCGTGAACGTCTGTCGTTATGTCGCGAAGAAGATGAAATTCAGCGCGAACTTTTTGATCGCCGAACGAGGCCAGCCGCGTTTTTACATCAGCCGGCAGCCGCAGTGACTGACTTTTCGTCAGCGGCGTTAATGTCAACTTGATCGTGTGGGTAAAGAAGAATTCGCGAGCGGTATGTAAAAGATTGCGGCGACTAAACCCAAGGCGGCCGAAAATCGTGATTGAGGCGCGCGTGGAGACCCCAATGAACGCCGTTTGACGATTGAACCAGGTGACGTTGCGATTCTCGGCGGTCAAATACGAGTCGCGCGGGCGATTTACCCAATCGAGCTCAAGAAATTCGCCGGGCTTTGCTTGCGCGGGCAAGGCAAACGGCGGAGCGACGAACAAGTCGGCTCCAATAAGTAGCGATGGCAGAAGCCAAATCGTCGTTCCGAGCAGCAGCTTGACCAACAGTTTCAGCGTGACTTTCGATTTTCTTCGTTTTGCCGAATCGCCTCGCGTAATAAAGGCTTCAAATAGCGATTGCGTGGTTCATCCCCCAGTAAACTCAAAAGCCGGTCGTGCAAAGTCGGATCGTTGATTAGACGACCGAGTGTCCCGTCACCATCATCGATTTTCTTCAGAATATTTCTGAGATGATGAAAAGATTCGTGGATGTCCGGTTGATCGGCGACTTTGGCGAGGTCGGAGCTGCTTTTTGAAAGGTTCGTGCTGGCTGCGCTCATGTTGTCGACGAGCGTCGCGAGCCGATTGTTCGCGTTCAGCGAATCCAATAACTCGTTCATTTCGTGCAAAGTCTGGAGTGCGATGCTGAGATCTGGTCCTTTGCCGTTTGTTAGCATGTCAATGAAGTCGTTTTGATTTTGAGAGGGTATAACCGAGCCGGGCTTGAGGGGGGGATCGTTCGGGTTGCCGAGCTTGATGTACACGTACTTGTCGCCGAGTGCGCCTTGCGTGCGAATCGATGCAAGCGCGGATTTTGTCAGCCTCTTGGCCGCATCGCTGAGAACTTCAACGTGCACGTCCATTGAAGAGGCATCGCCGAAGGTGATCTTTTGAACATCGCCGACATCCATGCCCGAGATCGAAACAATGCTGCCTTTCACAAGACCTTGCGTAGACTGAAAGTGAATCACGTAATTAGTTCGGCGAAGAAAAATATTGCGATCACCGCTGAACATGATGATAGACACCAGAAGAAAGGCGACGCCTATAACAACAAATGCGCCGACTTTAATTTTCGAAATCGGTTCAGTCACTTTTCCCCCTCACGAATAGCTGCATGATCTGAATCGGGTCTTCTTTGAGGTCAGCGACCGCGCCGAGATCTTCAACGTGACCATTTTCGAGAAAGGCTAAGCGATCACATACGCGAAGTGCGGTATCGAGGTCGTGTGTCACAAGTATCGAAGTCACACCGGTCGACTTTAGCTGAATGATAAGATTTTGAATGGTGATTGTATTGGCAGGGTCAAGGCCGGCCGTGGGCTCGTCATATAATATCACATCGGGCTTTAATATAATGGCCCGAGCGAGGCCCACCCGCTTTTGCATGCCGCCCGAAAGCTCAGCCGGTAGTAGCGACTCTGAACCTTGCAAATTGAATGTTTGAAGTATTTCGAGCACGCGATCGCGAATAGCCTGAGGGCCGAGGTCGGTGTGCTCACGTAGTGGGTACGCGATATTGTCGAAGACCGTCATCGAGTCGAACAGTGCGCCGTTTTGAAAGACGTAGGCGACGCGCTTGCGCACGTCGATAAGTTCACTTTCATCTCGCCCCGTCACCTCGATGCCTTCGACGACTATTTTGCCTGAGTCGGGTCGTTCGAGCCCGATGAGGCTGCGCAAAATGACGCTCTTACCGGCACCCGATCCGCCGAGAAGCCCGAGACACTCACCTTTATTAACTGTGAACGTGACGTCTTCGTGCACGAGCTTACTGCCAAACCTTTTTCTAAAATGTGAAACTTCGATTATTTCCATGATTGAATGATCCAGAATAGCTTGGTTAAGAAGTAGTCGCCGACGAGAATCATAATCGAAGATGTCACCACCGCGCGAGTGGTCGCGACGCCCACGCCTTGGGTGCCGCGTTCGACATTGAGGCCGTAATAGCAAGCGGGGATTGCGATAAACAGTGCGAAGAAAACGGTTTTGCCTACGCCCGAAAGATAATCGGCGAGAACAACCGTCGCGAGGACTTTCTGCCAATAAAAGCCGGCGTTCAGACGTAAGTCCAATGAGCCAACAACCATACCGCCGAAAATGCCGATGGCATTTGCGAACGCGCAGAGTAGTGGTAAGCAAATCACGCACGCGAGCACGCGCGGAATCACGATCTTTTTAATCGGAGACGTACCGAGTGCTCGGATGGCATCGACCTGTTGAGTGACGACCATCGATGCGACTTCAGAGGTGATACCGGCTCCGACGCGTGCGGCGAACATGAGGCTCGCGAAAATGGGCCCGAGTTCGCGAACGAATGACACGGCCACAAGTTTTGGGATGTACAATTTGGCCCCAAACTTTTCGAGACCGATGCCGAATTGTAGAGCCATCACCATGCCGACCGCCATCGCCACGGTTAGGATCAACGGCACGGATCTCATACCGACACTTTGAATTTGTACAATGAGTAAATCCAGATAGAGCGGCTTTCGAAATAAATCGCGGGCTACTTTTCCGGTAAGTAGAGAGTTGCCGCCGACAAAGTCCAAAAATTTTTCGGTTCGCGCGGTCATGGCACTCGAAATCCCTTCACGAAGCGTTCAAAGTCGCGTTGGTTATCGCCGAACGATTTAGCGACACCCGCATAGGTCAGGATGTACGTGCAATCGCTTTTTTTGAATATGACGAGTTCAAAGCGCGTCGCCACACCGTCCACGGTACCGTCGACGATGGAATGGATGGCATCGCGGTTGTTGAAGGTGATTTGTTCCGTTTCGAGCGGACTCGCGTCTTCGATCTCGGACATGACACCTTCTTGTATTTGCGCGAGTGAGGGATCGGGTTTGTCGTGGCATTCGCTCAAAACAGAAATTGTATTTCCGTTATGTTTCTCCGTCCACGAGTCGTCGACATCGGGAGATTTGAGTTTGACGAAGTTAGACGGCGGGCTTTTAAAATTCATGTCGGTACTCTTTTCAGGTCCGCTCAAGCCGATTTTAAGCGAAACGCATCCGCTCACGAAAATCGCGAGAGGCAAAATAATCACCGCGCCAACGATGATGCTAACCAAAGTTCTAAGTCGAATCGAAGTCGTCATTGTTGTTAAAGCCCTTGTGCGCCAAAGGATGTATCGGTTTGATCCGCGCGGGACATGAGGGATGAATCTCGGGTTCACCTAGATTTGATGAGTCCTGTCACGGGTTTGGCGCTTGTCTGACAACTTAGTGGCGCGCCCGACGAACGGTCGGCGCGCGCGAGCACGACGAAGAACAAGATTACATGAGGTTAGGAGGTGATTTTTGCCGGGTCCGGTAGGAACTGTCGAACCCAGTGTTTGGCACTGAATGTGCTTATTGAATAAGACGTGAAGATCTCATTTGAGGCAAACTCGACAAAGTGTTGGTTGATTCGCGCGACGATGGCCGTGCTCATCCTTTGGTCTGCCGTTTCAAATGCCCAAAATATATCGGGGCTTATTTCAAGAATCGGCGACACAACTCACCTCGAATTTCGCGGCCAGAGACAATGGGTTTACGATTCGCCGAAGCGCTCGGGCAATTCAATCTCTGTCACCTTGCCGGCCTTCGATGACCAGACGGTCAAAGCCCTGCGATCGTGGCATGACTCGTATATCAAGCGCGTAACGGTAAACAGAAACGGACCCGACGGCAAATACGTGCTGACGTTTGCATTGAATGGCCCGGACGTCGATGTGTTTGATTATTTGACGGATCAGCCTTCGGCGCTCATTTTTGATTTTTTTAAGTCAACGCCGAAAGTCGCCGTGACTTCATCGGCGAAGGCAAAAAAGCGAACGGTAAAGCTGGCGCGAATGCGAAAGTATCGCCGACGAATCCGGTTCGCTCGCCGTCATGGTCGAATGGATCGCTCGCCCGCCAGCACAGAATTCATGAAGATGCCCAAGAAGCAAGTAACCGTTACCGATTTATCCGGTGAATCAGCTGATCCGGCGGCGAATATCCGATTCGATCAGGGCGTCTTCGACGGAGCCGACCCCAACTACGACCGGTTTCGAATCAAGAGTTATCAAATCAACGAAAATGCAATTATCGCCAGTCAACAGAACATTTACATACCTTTTCCGATGTTGCCACTTCGCTTGAAGCGGTTTGATGAGCTTGTGAATTCGCCACCGGTCTACGAGATTAAGCCAGACGATGATCTCGCCGTGGCCGCTCAAAATAAAGATGCGCGGTTTTTACTTTTCTTGTTTAAAGAACAGCACTGGGGCGCATTTTTCAAATCGTACGCGTATTTTGAGAAGAAATATCCGAATTCAAAATACGACGAGATCGTGAAAAACATGGCCGCCGAGGCCCATATTCATCTGTATCAGAAGGACGGCAATCGGGCTGATCGTGACGCCTTTCAATCGCTTTACGCATATTTGATAGACAAATACCCGAATTCGGTTTTAGCGGAGCGCAATTTATTACTATTGGCCTATTCGCGCTTGCAATCGGATGACGGGGCAGAGGCGCTTCGCCTTCTCATGCTCGAGCGGCAGAAGTATCCGGACTCGCCTGAAACCGATAACGTCAAAATGGGTATCGCTGAAGCGCAACTGCTTATGGAGAACCCAAAGGCGGCGATTGAAACGTATGACGACATCATCAAGCATCCGAGAAATAAGAATTCGGCCGTAGAGGCAACATACCGAGAAGGCGACGTCTATTTCAATCAAAAGCAATATCAAAAAGCACTCGATGCGTATGAGTACGCCCAGAAGAAATATCCGTCGTTCAATCTCGTGTATCCGAATGCGCAATACAATGCGAGCGAAGCGAAATTCTGGTTGCACAATTATTTAGGAAGTCTGAATGGCTTTATTGATTTTGTTCGGCTTTACCCCAACCACGAGTACGGAGGATATGCGCTCACACGAATCGGTGAACTTCTCGACATATTAGGGGCGCCGCAAAAGCGAGCGGTCGGGGCTTTCACTGAAGCGTACTTTCGCTACCCCGATTGCCCCGGTAGCGAAGTGGCGCGTATTCGAATGCTAAGCCAAGGCTTAAAAAATATGGCAAATCGCGAGCGGCGCTTGGCCCTCAGTGAAATCGATGAAATCGCGGCGAAATCGTTACTACCGCGAATCGATGAATTCACGACTATAGTGAAAGCCGCCGGGCTCACACAAGCTGGGGAATACCAGCAATCGTTGAACCTGCTCCTAAGCTATTACCAGTCGCACCCCGGAACGGCCCGCCTAGATGTTTTTCGCGGTCGAATTTTGCGAAATATATCAGACGTGCTGAAAGAAAAAATCGACAACCATGATTTTATGGACGCGCTTAATTTTTACGGTAAGTATTCTGCGACTTGGCTCAAAGGCAGTCATCGCATTGATACTAAGTTTTTCGAAGCCGAGGCGTTTGAGCAAGCCGGCGTGCCCGCAGAAGCCGAACGCGAGTACAAACAGATTTTAGAAAAGCGAAAGGCGATTGTTGGCACCAATGACGAGAAAGAGCGCAAAGTTTACGAGCATCTGCCGAGCGTTGCGCAGATCGACTTGCGCCTCGCAGCCGTAACCGCTGATCAGCGTCGTTACCAAGACGCATACTCTTATCTGCACGATATAAAGGGAGAGCTGACCCCGGCGCAAGAGATTGAGCGCGTCCAGCTTGGCGCAACGATTGCCGAACAAACCGGCAATAGAAGCGAGGCCATTCGCGATCTTGAGCAGTTGGAGCGCGCCTATGCGAAAGACGACGCCCACGCGGCGCTTATGGTGAAGCCGAATCTTCAATTGGCTCGCTTGTATATCGCCGACAAAAAGTTCGATGTAGCTGACAGCGCGTTAAAGCGAGTTGAAGATCTCAAACAAAAGCGGGCGTCGGATGTAACTGACGAGCAATGGGCGAAGACTTTGCAATTACGAGGAGATTTACTTTTAGCCGAGGGGCAAAAGCTCGCCGCAGTCGAGGCTTACAATAAGCTGCTCGACTCTTACGAAGCCACCCAACCGTTGGCTTCAATTCGTTACAAAGCCGGCAAAATCCTATTTGACCAAGGGGACCTCGAAGGCGCGAAAAAAATTTGGACAGGCTTTGAAGGCGATACCGGCAAGTTTTACCAAATGCTTGCGCAAGAAAAATTGCAAGAAGCGCAATGGCGCGGGTCGTACAAGAAGTATATCGATCGCATACCTGCCGCGGAGAGTTTGAAATGAGAATTATCAGTACGGTTGATCCGGTCATGAAGAATATCTTAGAAATAGCTGAAAATGTTGCGACCAGCCGCGCGAGTGTATTGATTCACGGCGAAAGCGGTACGGGCAAAGAACTTTTGGCCCGCTTTATTCATGCTCGAAGCAATCGCGCCTCGAAGCCGTTTATAGCCGTCAATTGCGCGGCATTACCCGAAGGCTTGCTTGAAAGCGAGCTATTCGGTTACGAAAAAGGCGCGTTCACCGGAGCCGACCAGCGCAAAATCGGTAAGTTCGAAAGCGCGCATCAGGGCACGTTTTTACTCGACGAGATTTCTGAGTTGCCGCTCGTGCTTCAGTCGAAGATTCTGCGCGTTTTGCAAGAAAGCGAAATCGAGCGCGTCGGCGGTCTCAAACCCATCAAAGTTGATGTTCGAATCATCGCCGCATCCAACAAAAAGCTTTCTGACCTTGTGCGAGAAAATAAATTTCGCGAAGATTTGTTTTATCGTCTGAACGTCATTCCGATTGAAATCCCGCCGCTGCGCCACCGTATGCAAGACCTCGACCTGCTCAGCGACTTGTTTGTCGAAACATCGTGTTCTGAAAACGGCCTCGCCCTAAAGAAGTTGGACGATTCGGCCCGCAGAAAAATTCATGAGTGGCAATGGCCGGGCAATGTTCGCGAACTACAAAACGTCATGGAGCGAAGCGTACTCCTAACAAAAGAGCCGACTATCACCGGCGACGATCTGCAAATCGAGGGGTTTCAAGCGCGCCAGCCGAGACTCACGATTCAGCCAGGCATGACGGTCGAAGAAGCCGAGAGGCTTCTGATTCAAAAAACGCTTGAATACACGGCGCAAAACCGCACGCACGCGGCACAGATGCTCGGTATCAGCATTCGCACTCTTCGTAACAAAATCAACGAATACAAGTTGAAGTCGTGTGAGGCGGGCAACGGGATATTAGAAAGGACGCACGGTGATCAATGAGCAGCGCACTATTTGATAAAACCACTTATGCTCTAGGCGCTTCGATCAACTTCAGGCAGTTGCGGCAGGATGTCGTATCTTCGAACATTGCGAATGCCGAAACGCCCGGCTATAAGGCAAAAAAAGTTGATTTTGAAAACGCGCTTCAGCGCGCGGTCGACACTGACGGCCTTTACAAAATGTCGATCGATAATCCGAATCAATATCCCGTCGGCGGCGGTCAGATCGAAGATGTCCGGGCCGATGTTTACGACAACCCTGATATCACAGTGACAAATGATGGGAATACGGTCGATCTCGAGCGCGAAATGGCGACGCTGAGTGAAAACACAATCCTCTACAAAGCGGCGGTGGAATTGATCAACAAAAAACTCGCGTCTCTCGCTTACGCATCAACCGAAGGTGGAGGAGGTAGGTAATGGACTTTTCAACCGGCCTCAATATATCGAGTAGCGGCTTAACTGCCGAGCGCATGCGGATGAACGCGATTGCTTCGAACATCGCGAACATCAACACGACCGTTACGCCTGAGGGGGGACCTTATCGCCGAAAAGATGTTGTATTCGAGGCGATGCCACAGGCAAAAAATTTCGGCCAAATTCTCACAAGCGACGCCGATCAGGCCATGGACCGTGTTCAGGTGACTGATGTGATTTCAGATCGCGGCGCTCCGCTTATGAAATACGAGCCTGATAACCCGAACGCCAATGCGCAGGGGTATGTGGCCTATCCAAATATCAATTTGATGGAAGAAATGACAAACATGATTCAGGCGACCCGATCCTATGAGGCGAACGTATCGGCAATGAACGCGACCAAAGAGATGGCCTCGACGGCGCTCGAAATTGGGAGGTAATAGATGGATGGTTTAACAATTTCGAATTTGAATACGATCTTGAAGACCGGTGAAACGGCCACCCAGGTGCGCAACGATAAAGTCAATGCTCAAGCGCTCGATAATCCAGCGCAGGGTGCGAAATCATTCGCACAGACTCTCAAAGATGCCGTGAATAACGTCAACCAGTTGCAAGTGAAGTCGGATGTCGAAATGCAACGATTGGCCACGGGTCAAACAAAAAATATACCAGAAGTCATGATCGCGAGTGAAAAGGCTGACATCGCTTTTAAACTTCTGATGCAAGTCCGAAATAAAATTATCGATGCGTACCAAGAAGTGATGAAGATGCAAGTGTGACGTTTGAAGAGCTTAATTTTTCGGGGGGTAATGTTTGCCTAAAGTATTATCAACATTAGCGGCGCAATTTAAGTCGTTCTATAACTCAATGCCGCCTGTGAAGCGGAATGTGATCATCGCTTCAAGTTTGATCACTCTTGTCGGCCTGTTTATCGTCGGCACGATGGCGACAAAGACTGACTACGCTCCGCTTTTTTCAAATGTGTCAGCCGATCAAATGCCGTCGATCCTAGAAAATCTGCGAAAAAAGGACGTGCCATTCAAGATGGCGGATAACGGGCAGACGATTATGATACCACGCGATCTCATTCCGGCCACCCAAATGGCGATTATGGCCGATATGGGCAGCAGCAAAACAGGCACCATAGGCCTTGAGTTATTTGACAAGCAAGATTTCGGTATTACTTCGTACGCGCAAAAAATCAATTATCAACGCGCGCTTCAAGGTGAACTCATTCGCGCCATTGACACGCTCACTGCGATCAAAGAGTCGAAGGTGCTTCTCGCGTTGCCGAATAAAAAAACATTTCTCGAGGAGGGCGGTGAACCCAGCGCATCGGTCGTGGTGGAGCTCTATCCGGGCAAGCGCCTGGCGCGCGATCAAGTGAGCGGCATCACACATCTCGTGGCAAGCGCTGTCGAGGGGCTCGACCCCTCGAAAGTGACAGTCGTGGATGACCGCGGCAAAGTGCTGTCGCGAAATTATTCAAGTGCCGACGGCGCCACCGCTGAGCTCATGGACATTAAACGCCAGCAGGAGCAACAGCTCGAAGACAAAATCGAATCGATACTCGAACCAGTCGTCGGCGAAGGCAAAGTCATTGCGCGCGTCAACGAGTCGCTCGACCCGCGGGCCATTCAGTCGGTCGAAGATACGGTAAACCCCGACGGGACGGCCGTCCGCTCTGAAGTGGATGAAGAGCAAAAACTCGATGGGCAAAGAACAAACCCAAGCGGCATACCGGGCTCGCGCGCAAACTTACCGGGTGCCGGCTCGCAGGGGCAAGTCGGGTTTCAGCAAAACGTCGCCAAAGAAATGAAAACGATAAACTACGATGTGCCCCATACCCGCCAAACGATTAGCGAGGCCGCCGGACAAATCAAAAAAATTACAGTCGCTGTGCTTGTTGATGGCACGACCGCCAAGGTGAAAGGCGCAGACGGCAAAATAACGGAGCAATGGACGCCCCGATCAGCCGCGGATATCGCGAAATACCAGGCGATTGTCCAGAACGCGATTGGTTTTGATTCTCAACGCGGAGATGCCGTTACCATTGAAAATATAAAATTTGAGCACGAAGATTTTTCAGATGCCGAACAGCTCCTGACGTCTCTCGATCGCCAGAAGATTTTGCGCGCTCTGTTTAAGTGGTCGATACTCGGGTCGTCGCTGCTTCTCTTCTTCTTCATTGTCGTGAGACCGTTCATGCGATGGATAACCGATTCATTCCAAGATACGGTTGAAGACATGTTACCGCGTACCATCGAAGAGCTTGAGGAACTTCAAACTTCAGACAACACTCTGCCGGGTATGTCCGGTGCTCTGCCGGTGCTTGAGGAGTCGATTGATCCGAATAAAGCGGAAAGCGAACTACTCAAAGAACGAATTATGGGGATTATGGACAACGACATTGAGAAGTCTGCGGCCGCGTTTAATATTTGGGTTTCGAGACGGGAGAACTAACGTATGCCACTGGTAAAAAAAGTCGAAAACATCGCGTGGGATAAACTTCGTGGTTTTGAAAAAGCCGCCATTTTGCTCAACTATCTCGGCCCGGCGGCGGCGAAGCTTCTCTTTAAGCATGTCGACGACGGCGACATTCGTAAGCTTTTGGGTACGATGCAGAAATTTCGAATTGTACCCGTTGAAATAACAAAAAAAGTGCTCGAGGAATTTTACGAGATGATCAGTGAGACGCAAGATTATATTTTCTCAGAAAAGCCGACGCAAAAAGACACGGTGGTCGAGGCGGTCGGCGAAGAGCGGGCGCGCGGCATTCTCGGTCACATGGCTTCGAGCGGACCTGTACAGCGGACGCTCGAGAGTCTTGAAATCGTCGATTCGAAATCTTTGTCGAACTTTCTAATCAATGAACATCCACAAACGATCGCGGTCATTCTTGCCCACCTCGAGCCCGAGAAGAAAGGTGAGGTACTCAAGCGCTTGCCCGAAACACTGCAAGCCGAAGTCGTTTTGCGTCTGTCGAATCTCGATCACGTGGCGCCGGAGCTCATTGCCGAAGTCGATCGCGTGCTGAAACAAGAGCTGGCAAATCTCGGTACGGTTGAGCAAGCCTCACTCGGCGGCGTACAACCCGTTGCTGAAATGCTCAACGTAATGGATAAAAATACGGAAACATCTATCATGTCGAGAATCGAAGAAAAGGATCCGATCCTAGCCGAAGAAATTCGTAAGCTGATGTTTGTGTTCGAAGATATCGTCAAAATCGACGACAAGGGTATTCAGACTCTGCTTAAAGAGATCCCGAATGACAAGTTGCTACTGGCTCTTAAAACCGCTCCCGAAGAAATTAAGCAGAAAATATTTAAAAATATCTCGCAGCGAGCAGCGAACTTGCTCAAAGACGATTTGTCGAATATGGGCCCCGCGCGCCTTTCAGATGTCGAAGCCGCTCAGGTCGAGATCGTCAACGTGGCTCGTCGGTTAGAGGGCGAAGGCAAGATCCTCATCGCGCGCGGCGGTAGCGAAGATTCGTTGGTTTAACACTTTATGGAGTGACGAATGAGCACGGTGTTGAAGAAAGAAGACGCGGAACGGATGGCATTTAGTTATAAGCCGAAAGCGTTGAGAGTAGAAACAGCTGTCGTTGCCAAAGACTTTATTAGTCATGCCGCGGTCACCGACACCGGTTTCGTGATCGCCGATGTTGTCGCAAAGCAATCGGGTGTCTCGGCTTTGCGCAAGCAACAACTTGAAGCACAGGTCGAAGAGACAGTGCTTGCTAAGCTCAAAGAGATTGAAGAACAAGCATACAAACAGGCCTACGACCTCGGCCTGATTGAGGGTGCTGAGCGCGCCTATAAAGAGCAAAGTGAGGACTTGCAAGCGAGCCGCGGGCATTTCGATGAAACAATGAGTACGCTGAATTCGCTGATCTTAAAATTGTGCAAACAGTACGAGTTTCATATAATGGAGATGATTTTTAAAATCGCCGAACGCATCGCTATGCGCGAAATCAAATCTGATGAAAAGTTGATAGTAGACGTATTAAACAAAGTCGCGGGCGAACTGCAGGCCGCCCAAAAAATTAAAGTCTTCATAAACCCGGACGATCTAAAATTTGTCGAAGAGCTGCGAGCGAAAGACCCGAAACAAGTCGAAGCCCTCGAGCGGGTGAAGCTCGAACCGAAAGCCGACATCACGCAAGGCGGGTGCTTCGTCGAGACGGAGTTCGGCAGTATCGACGCCACGGTCGAGCAAAGAGTCGAAAAGGCGTGGATGGCGATCGAGAGTAAGCTACCGATCGTTCAAACGGGCGATCCTGCCGGCAAATCATAACAAACGGAACTTTTAGATGTACGAACTGAACTTAGATAAATACAAACGGTCTTTGCAAGAGGCGATTCTCACCAAAGACATCGGCAAAGTCATCGAAGTGAAGGGACTTTTGATAAAGGCTTACGTACCCGCCTGTAGCCTGGGTAGCATTTGTGAAATCTATTCGCTCAAGAGCCAGCGGAAATTTCTTGCCGAGGTCGTCGGGTTCGAAGGTCAAAAAGTTTTGATGATGGCCCTGGGCGACAAACTTGGGGTTGGTCTCGGTTCGAAAGTGATTCTTTTAAAATCAAAGGCCACGGTCAATGTTGGGGACGCGGTATTGGGGCGTGTGATAAATGGTCTCGGCGAGCCGATAGACGAAGGCCCGGGGCTCGTTCTGAGTGACGAGATTCCACTCTATTCCGAAGCCGAAACGCCTATGAAGCGCGAATTGATTCGGCAGCCTCTCAGCGTTGGCGTCCGGGCGATCGATGGGTTGATCACAATCGGGCAAGGTCAACGGATGGCGATCATGGCGGGTTCGGGCGTCGGCAAATCCGTGTTGTTGGGCCAAATGGCGCGATTTACCAATGCAGACGTGAATGTGATCGCGCTGATCGGCGAGCGGGGCCGTGAGGTGAAAGAGTTCATCGAATTCAGCTTGGGGCCTGAAGGCCTTGCGCGTTCGGTTGTTGTCGCCGTGACCTCCGATCAGAGTCCGCTGGTTCGAACGCGCGGCGCTTACATGGCGACGTCATTGGCTGAGTATTTCGCGCACAAAGGCAAGCGCGTCTTATTGATGATGGATTCCGTCACTCGCTTTGCAATGGCTCAACGTGAAATCGGGCTCAGCAGTGGAGAGCCGCCTGCATCGAAAGGTTACACGCCGAGTGTATTTTCGGCTTTGCCAAAACTGCTCGAGCGCGCTGGGAATTTCGCCAACGGCGGCAGCATCACAGGGCTCTACTCTGTTCTTGTTGAAGGCGACGATATGGATGAACCGATTGCCGACGCCGTTCGCTCGATTGTCGACGGGCATATCGTGCTGGATCGCCGAATCGCACAGCGAGCGCACTTTCCGGCTATTGACGTCTTGCAGAGCACGAGCCGGGTGATGAGAAGCGTTGTGCCGCCCGCGCATGTGCAGTTGGCTCAGGTGATGCGCGAAAATCTCGCTGTTTATCGCGAAGCCGAAGATTTGATCAATATTGGGGCGTACAAATCAGGAGCAAGCCCCAAAATCGATCGCGCTATTCAAATGATCGATGGTGTGAATCTGTTCCTGCGGCAGGATATCAGCGAGTCTTCGACGTTCGAACAAACCGAGCAGCGAATGCTCGAAGTCGCCGGGAGAGCCTAGAATATGCGATTTCGATTTCGACTAGAAAGCGTTTTGCGTCAGCGTGAAATAGAGCGCGACATGGCTCGACGAGAATATCTAGAAGCACAAAACCGGGTTCGTGAGCAGCTTTTGAAGATCAAGAATATGTACGCGCAAATAGATGACGCGCGTTGGGCCGCCGAACAATTGGAGCGTAAGGGCGGTGCTCAAGCCAATGCTTTGGTGCAGACTGAAGAATTCATTCAGGGTCAGAAAGTGCTGATCCAAAAAGAGCGGGAAAGGGCGCGCGATTTGATGATGGAGTCGGAGCAAAAGCTCGAAGTGCTGACTGAAAAATCGCAGGCGTTTAAAATTCTAGAAAAACTCAAAGAGAAAAAGCGTGAAGAATATCGCAAAGAAAGAAACCGACGCAGCGATAAAGAAATTGACGATCTCAATCTCATGCGCCAAGCCGCGGCGAAGGAGTAAGTATGGCATCGGGTTACGATCAACACTTCAAAAAGGTCAAGCAAGCAAAGAAGAAAAGGTTTAGCCGGTTTACCAGGTCGGATGCCGAAGACGAGTTGCGAAAAATGCTGAAAGTGAAGACGAGCGTTAAATCGAGCGGTTCCTTTTCTTATATTTTGATTGGACTCGCAGCGGTGGGTCTGGGCCTGGGTTGCGTCGGCTACTCGAACCCGCAGGTGATAACGGATTTGCTTTCTCATATTCAGATCGGCATCTTTTCTCAGGCGTCGGCGGCGACAACGAATTCACCGGCGCCGGCGAGTTCACCCGCGGCTGCTCCAGCAGCGACTTCGGCCGGAGTCGCGGCAAATTCTGCAGGCGCGAACGGTGGGGCGGGGGCAAATCCTGCCGCATCCAACCCGACCAGCGACTCGTCTCAGTGTGCAGGCACGAACAAGTACACCGAAGAAGAAATCAGAAATTTCAACACGTTAAATGAGCGCGAACATCAACTGGACCTTCGTGAGGCCGAGCTCAATAAGCTGGAAGCGGAATTGCATAAGCAGAAAAGTGAGATAGAGGCGCGGATTGCGAAGT
Organism: Bdellovibrionales bacterium; assembly: GCA_027459485.1. GTDB lineage: Bacteria > Bdellovibrionota > Bdellovibrionia > Bdellovibrionales > UBA1609 > RBG-16-40-8. The sequence continues at coordinate 43,438 of DAIDIG010000002.1, forward strand.
TAGATCAGATCCGTGCCGATGTGGCGAACATTTTGAAGGGCCGGGTCGCTACGGATGAACAAAAGGTGAATACGTTGGTTGATTTCTACTCAAATATGAAACCGCAACAAGCCGCAACGATTATCGGCAATTTGAATGAGGATTTGGCCGTGGAAGTGCTCGGTAAAATGAAAAAGAAAAATGCTGCGGCGATCATGAATCTGCTCGACCCGAAAAAGGCCGAAATACTTTCTGAAAAATTCACGGGCTACAATGTGGGGACGATGAAGTGACAAATATCGGGGCCAATCTCAATTTAATCCCGCTCAGTAAGATGACGCCGCAAAACGGCGCGCTATCGCTGCCCGGGAATAAATCAGGAGCGGTATTACCCGGCGCTGGCAATGCGCATACAAATGCGGGCGACGGTTCTGCATCATTTTTCTCCATGCTCGAGAAAATGCCAGAAACTATGCAGAAGGTTGCCCATGCTATAGCGGCCAAAACCGAATCGGACCTCAATCACGACGATGCTCTCGCGCTAAAAATATTTTTAGCCCGCATGCAAAAAGAATTGGGAGTGAAGCCCGATCAGATCGTGCAAGCATTCTCTAAAATGTCTGTGCATGACATGGCTCTGCCGCCTGAGGCGACAGCGGACAAATTCGTGTCAGAACTGAAACTGAATCACAAAGACGAGAAAAAAGCCCGCGATCTTTATAGCAAGCTCCTTGGCATACTCTCGACCACAGATCTCATGAAAAGGCGTGTCGCCAGACTTTCACACGCGATGGATCAAAATTTTAGTTATCTCGAAGGCAAAAAGACGGCAGAGGCATCGTCGCTCGCGCAAAAGCCGATGGGTGCAGATCAAAACGCCAACGACGAAAAAGTGCAGACGAAGTCGAACAATCATAAAGTTCTTGAAACTCTAGGGGCGACCGCGGCCCTCGCGACCGCGGCAGCGAAAGGTGCGTCCTCAGCGAAGTCCGGAACCGCGGCAGCGGTGAACGCCTCTGCAAAAGCTGCTTCGACGGCCGCCGATAAGGTGGCGGTGCAATCTTCGCCGAATCCAATCGCCGCAAAGCCCGCCGATCAATCGATCGGGGCCACCGTTAAAAGTGCCGTTGCCAATCCGTTGAAACCGGCGCGCTCGGATTTAGCGGCAAGCACGAACGCGCCGAACGTGGCCGCCTCACCTCAGCTCGCGAATGAAGCAGCGAAACCGACGCTTCCGTTTCAATCGCCGCAGCAAGCGCCGATTCATGCGCCGGCATTGGCAAAAGCTCTGGCCGCGAACCCAGTTCACGTTGAGGCTGCAACCACTCCAACAATTTCGACAGCCGCTATTGCCACAGGGGCCGCGGCTGCGGCTCATATGAAGTCATCGGGCTTGTCCGCATACAATCAGCAAAGCGGCTCGCCGGGCGACGGTAAACAAGATAAGCAAAACGACGCTCAAGTACCTGTCATGGTTGATTCAGCCGTCACTCAAAAGCCTGACTCGCTCACGGCCGTGCAAACGCAAGCGGCCAAAGGTGGCGATGCAAAAGTCGCGCAAAATAATATCCAAGAGCTTATCTCGCACGCCCAGTTTCTGGCGCATAAGGGTGGCGGCGAAATGAAAGTGTCACTCAAACCTGACGGTCTTGGTGAAGTACAATTGAACGTTAAAATGCACAAAGGTCAGATGAGCGTACAGATGCTCGCCTCGAATGAAGACGCGAAAAATGTTTTACAAAAAGGTCTGGGCGAGCTCAAGACATCCTTGGCCGCACATCACATTCACGTCGACTCAATTCGCGTGGATAGCCCCATGGATATGGTCGGGCAATTTCTGCATCAACGTCATCAACAGATGGAGCAGAACTTTCAGCGGCGATTCTTGAGCAATTTTCAGCAGAGAAATGAATCGAACCGTCAGGCGATGTTTGATTTCGGTGACCCAGAGATCCCGTTCAATCAGGTGACCGATCGTGCGTCTAATGCGCGCTACGGGGTTACCTCAAACGGCCGAAAATCAAGCCGACGGTTAGATCTGGTCGCGTAAAGGGGATGGTGAATTAAATGATGAACGTGGGTCTTAATACAAAAGCGTATTCCCCAGCCGAACAAGAAAGTTCGTTGAAGACGGATAAGTCGCAATCGCTCACGCCCGAGGAGCAGAAAAAGCTTTTAGGTAACGAAGACCTTGGTACATACCTCAACAAAATCGCCGACCCCAACTGGGTGGATCCATCGAAAATGCGTCACGTGGGCAGTAATACCCTCGACAAAGATGCGTTTTTAAAACTGTTTCTCGCACAGCTGAAAAATCAAGACCCGACGAATCCGATGAAGAGCCACGAACTGGCCGCACAGCTCGCTCAATTTACGTCACTTGAAAGATTGACCAATATCGATTCGAGTATCGCGAAACTGGCGAAGAAAGACGGCCAAAACGCTCGTTGGGACGCCCTTGCTCTGATCGGCAAAGGTATCTCAGGCGACTCCTCAAAAATTGAGCGCAACGACGTGACAGCGACTCATGAGATCGAATTTAAATTGGGAGCTCCGGCATCCGATGTAACGTTGTCGATACGAAACGGCGCCGATCAAGAGGTCAAAAAATTCCTCGCCCACAATCTCAAAAAGGGCGCGAATAAAATCTTCTGGAACGGCTTACTCGACAACGGAGCTGCGGCCCCGAAAGGCGAGTATCATGTCGTCATCACGGCAAAAAATAATTTTGGTCAAAAAATCGCGGTTGAAACAGCTTTCACCGGCCGCGTGACGGGTGTGAATTTCACTCCCGAAGGCCCTGTTCTCATGCTGGGCAAACAGTCGGTGAGAATGAAAGACGTGAAAAACATTTTCAATATCGGCGATCAAGGTCACGACAACGCGACTCTCGTGAAGGCGCAGCCGGTTGCGGTGAAAGCGGATAAACACCCTCCGCAAGCGCCGGTTGCCGGCATGGCGGCGGGCGGTGGTTTGGCCAACGTCGGCATGAGCCAAGGTCTCATGAACAAACTCAATAAAGAAGTGAATAAAAGTGCGAGTTCGGCGGGCGCGCAAGCCGCCAACTCGGTGAAAGATAAGTTGAACATTTAACCCGCGCGAACTCTCGCGCTTCTAGGAGGTGAATAGGTATGCATATAGGTTGGTCCAAAGCAAAAACGCCAACAGTGCACGAATCGACGAACCCTTCAACGGTCGCTCAACGGCCCGCGAAAGGCGCCAATTTCGAAGAACTCATGCACACGATGGAAAAGGCCGGAGATCAAGCGGCGGCACTGAGCGCGAAAAAGGGTGTCACGATACCGGTGCTGAAGTTTTCAAATCACGCGGTTGAACGTATGAGCGATCGGGGGATTCATTTCACGCCCGATGAGATCACGAAGATGGAAGAAGCTGTGCATAAAGCAGCACAAAAAGGCGGCCGCGAAGCTTTGCTTATTACCAAAAACAATGCGGCGATCGTGAGTTTGAAAAACAACACGGTGGTCACGGTGGTCGATCGCAACTCGTTGAAGAACAACGTGTTCACGAATATCGACGCCACGGTTTTTATTTAACTTAAGGGCTGGTCCTCGTAGAGGGGGCCCTTCATCGCGCGGCTGAAGTTTCGCGCGTAAAAAAATGGAGGTCTTTAATGGGAATTTTATCTTCTCTGTACACCGGTGTATCCGGTCTCTCATCGCAAGGTGAAGCGCTGGGGGTCATCGGCGACAACATCGCCAACGCCAACACGACGGGCTTCAAAGCATCGCGGGCGGAGTTTCAAGACATAGTTGCCAAAAGCCTGAAAGGGATTTTGGGCGGTAACCAAATCGGCCGTGGTGTGAAGATTGGAGCCGTGAACCCAATATTGGTGCAAGGTAACACCGACGCGACCGAAAAAGCGACAGACCTCGCCATTTCCGGCGACGGCTACTTCGTTCTGCGCGGGTCTGATGGCGAATCGTTCACTCGAGACGGATCGTTTCACTTCGACCGTCACGGCTTTCTCGTGACAAATGACAATCAGCGCGTTCAAGGGTTTCAGAGCGATGGCAAAGGCAAGATCATCAATAAACTGGGTGATATCCGCTTCCCCCGTGCGCTTGTACCGGCAAAAGCGACGACGAAGATCAAACTCGATCTGAACCTTGATTCGCGTATCGGTCAGAATACGAAGCCAAAAGTGTTTGATATCAAGCACCCATACGATTCGTCCGACTTCTCAACCGGTATTGAGATGTACGACTCGCAAGGTAACAAGCATCTGGTCACGTTGTTCTTCAATAAGACCGCAGATCGCACCTGGTCGTATCGCGGTTTAGTTGACGGCGCGGAAGTGACGGGTGGCAAAGCGGGTGAGCTGAAACAAGTGGTCGGTGGAACGCTCACTTTCACGGTCGACGGCAAACTGAACACCAACAATCAGTCGATGAATGCGTTTAATTTCAAGGGCGGTGCTCTGCAAAATCAAACAGTGCAGATGGACTTCGGCCTGCCGATAGCAAAAGGCGGCGACGGCATCAGCGGCACGAAACAATACGGTAAAGAGAGCGATCTTATCAGCTGGCAGCAAGACGGTTCGGCGGCTGGCACGATTGTCAACTTATCGTTCAACGATCAAGGTGTCCTCACCGGGTTGTACTCGAACGGCACCACACAAGACTTGGCGCAAGTTTCGTTGGCCAAATTCGAAGACCCGGAAGCGCTCTTCAAAGTGGGGAATAACCGGCTGAAAGAAGCTCGCGATTCCGGTGCACCCTCGATCGGTAAAGCGAATCACGCCGGTCGCGGTAAGCTCTACGCGAAGTCACTCGAGCGGTCGACTGTCGACCTGGCTATGGAGTTCGTGAACCTCATTCAAAATGAGCGCGGCTTCCAAGCCAACGCAAAAACCATCACGACGACCGACGAACTTCTCGGCGAAGTGATCAACTTAAAACGATAATCGAATAATTAGGTGAGGGGTCTCTTAATTGAGGCCCCTTAACCGATCCAACCTTACAGCAGAAGCCTTGAATGCCGCTCAGACATTAGTTAAACCAGTGTCTGGGGGGTTAAGCGTGATTCGTTTTGGGGGGATTGCACCGCTATGTACGCGTGCCGTTTTGCTGTTACTTTTGCTGGCGCGGCCGGTTGTGGCTCAAACCGATTTGGATTGTAGGTCGGCGCAGCTCGCGGCGTCTCTGCGCACGACCGCGGTTGAAATCCAGAAGCACGCACTTCAGTATTTTCTCGATAATTCGAACCCGGCAACGGGGCAAGTTCTCGACAAGGCCTGCAATTTTTCAACGTCGTGCCCAGAAGCTTCGCGCGTAGCTTCGATCGCCGCGACCGGTTTTGGCCTGGCTGTCATTGCGAATGCGTCGACTCGCGGTTGGGTCACCGAAACGTTTGCTAAGAATTATGCTCAAAAAACGATCGCGTTTGCCCTCGCGCACATTCTTCGGCGTCGCGGTTGGTTCATCCATTTTTACGACTGGCAGTCCGGTGCGCGTGTGTGGCATTCCGAATACTCCACGATCGACACCGCCATATTTCTCGCCGGCGCTTTGTACGCGAGCGAGGTTCTTCACGACCCGCAGATCACGGCGATGACTTTCGAGATCTATCGAGCGGCTGACTTTTGGGACATGATGACGAACGGTGGTGCGTTCCCTAATAAGCGAACTCTCAGTATGGCGTATTTTGACAAAACCGGGTACACGGCGGCGCAATGGGATATGTACGCTGAAGAGATGATTTTACTGGTGCTTGGTCTTGGGCATCCGACTCATCCCTTGCCGCCTGAAATCTGGCGCGCATTTCGCCGTGACTGTGCCAAAAATGGTTTAATGGGCGCCACGGAGCCACTGTTTGTTCATCAGTACAGCCAACTCTTTATCGACTTTCGTTCGTTTAGCGACGGTTATAAAAATTATTTTGAAAACAGCCGGCTCGTGAGTTTGTATCAGCGCCATTTGCGCGACGAAATAGCCGCGAGCCGGACATTGCGCGCCGGCTTTTGGGGCTTTAGCGCGGGGTGGTCGCCGAGCGGCTATCAAGTTTCGTCGCCGTTTCAGCACGGCGCCACGGTTTGTATTGGCTGCTCGATTGCCTCATCAATGTTTCTGCCGAATCGAGTTTTGTCAGATGTGAACGTCTGGTTGCACGGCGCTTATACAAAGCGGATTTGGGGTCGCTACGGATTCACCGATAGCGTTAACATTGAGCGAGCCTGGTTTTCGAATGTGGTCCTCGCGATCACCGTGGGCCCCGAGTATCTGTCTCTAGCGAATCTCGACTCGAGCCATTCCGTATGGAAGAAATTTATGGCAATTCCCGAAATAAAAAACGGATTAGCGCGGGCACGTGAAGCGGACCGTTTCCGGGCCCAAAGGGTGACGGTGAGTAAACGTCACTTCGGCGCTTTGATTGGTCCATTGAATATTCAGTGAGGCGTCTTGAAGCTCGAGATGATTCGCATCGGTCAGATCAATGAGCCACCGATCCCCTTTTTGCGTGTACTTAAAATCGCGATCGAGAAACAGGTAAGTGCTCTCGATAAAAACATGAATCTTGCCGCTTCTCTGCTTTTTCAGTTTGAGCTGATACGCGAGCCAATTCGCCACTTTTTTGCCGGAGCGTTCGACATTATCTGAAATCGCGGTTTGGCGACAACGTAACGTGAATCGGCGCTTGATCACTTGTGCGCAAGACGAATTTGATCTGGTTTCGCGCGCACTCCCGACGTTGGCGAACCCTACAATGCACAATAAGGCCAGTAGGCTGAGCAGAAATTCAGGCAAGCGCGACATCAAACGGTGATTTGTAGCCATTGCGCCATTTTACCTGATTTTGTGAAGATGTCTTAATTACCGCTGCAATTTGCAATCATTTCATGAAATTCGGCGAGATTCAGAGGTCGGAAGTTGTCTCTGATTATGCCTCAGCGTTAGTTCGAGAGAATTTTTGCAAGGTCAATGAGACCTTGGTTGACGTGCTTTTTCTTTTTCAAGCACTCGGATAGGTCAACGTAGGTCAAATCTTCGCCTTTGATGCCGACCATGATGTTGCATTGGCCTTTTAAGATTTGCTCGACGGCGGCCGAACCCATGCGGCTTGCGAGTAGGCGATCGGTCGCGGTCGGTGCACCACCGCGCTGAATGTGCCCAAGAATACACACCTTCGCTTCAAGACCGCATTTTTTATGAATCATATTTGCAAGTTCATACGAACGGCCGGGTTTTGGCCCTTCGGCCGCGACAAAAATCGACGACATTTTGCCGCGCCCGATGCCACGTTTGATGACTTCGACGGTGCTTTCCATATCAAACGGATGCTCGGGGATAAATATGTCTTCGGCGCCGCCGGCAACGCCTGCCGCGACGGCGATGAAACCCGAATCACGACCCATAACTTCGATAATAAAAAGTCGGTCGTGGCTTGCGGCCGTGTCGCGAATGCGATCGATGGCATCGAGGGCTGTGTTCACGGCGGTGTCGAAGCCGATCGTAAGTTCGGTGCCGTAAATATCATTGTCGATCGTGCCGGGAATGCCCACGATCGGAATTTGATGCTCTTGCCATAAAGCTTGAGCGCCGGTGAATGAACCATCGCCGCCGATACAAACAAGTGCGTCGATGCCGGCTGAGCGTAAACTATCGACGGCGGTTTGGCGGAATTCGGGTTTTAAAAACTCCATACAGCGACCGGCTTTTAGAATGCTGCCGCCCCGTTGTATGATATTGGCCACCGATCGAAGTTCCATTTCGACGAATTCTTTTTTTAAGAATCCGGTGTAACCTTGAATAATCCCGACTACGCGTAAATTTCGTTGAATCGCTGTTCGAACGACGGCGCGAATCCCCGCATTCATGCCGGGCGCGTCGCCGCCACTGGCATAGACGCCGATTGATTTCACATTTTTTGGATTAAAACTCGCCATTTGAGACGCCATCGTCGCCTACGACGCGTTTTCGAGTCAACCTGAAATCACTATTGAGTGCGAACCAGCGTGCCGTAGCCGACAACGGTCGTGCCAACCTGAAGTTGCATTTGCGCTGTGCTACCGATACCGGCTGTTGGTGATCCATTCACCGAGATCGTTAAGTAACTGCCCGTCGAATTGACGCTGCCCCAACCGGTGTATGTCGGGCCTGTTTGAATACCGGTGGCAAAACCTGTGTTACCATTGATCGCGCGAAACGGTGCAGTGAACGGAATTTGCTGAGCGCCGAACCCATAGGCACCGCCGCTCACCATTATGACTTGGCCAGGGGATGATCCGCCCTGACTGAAAGTATCATCAACCACGACAAGTTCGATTGTTGGATTGTAGCTCACGCCGGAGCAAGAAAACGGCGCACAACCACCGGCACCTTGCATGAATTGATCCCAAGTCGCGCCATTAGTAATGCTCACGTTTTCAGACGTGTAAACCGCTGAGTTCGGGCCAAGTCCGTTTAAGCTGCCGTAAGGGCCGAACCCGTTGCCAGGGTAACAGCCAGTTGCTGTGCAGTATGGGTTTGGGTTCGAATTGCTGTTACTGCCGCTCGAGCCACAACCGCCAAGAGCGATCAAAAAGGCCGCCAGGACACCTAAACTCAACACTATTTTGATTTGTGGTCGTAAAACTGGTCTCATGCATTGAAATCAATACACATTCCGTGCCATTTAACGGCGGTCGTTAATTGATTTTGAGGTGACAAAACGCGGCCGGTTGACGAATTTTGGCCCGATTGTAAGGTATTAGAAATGAAAAACCACATCGTTCGTTTTACTCTAGTGGCCCTTTGGGCTGCGTTTCTTTGTGCTCCGGCTTACTCTTTACCATTTGAAGGCCATCGAATCGTCATGAGTGTCGGCAACCGTTATGCGGCTGAGGTCGGCGAGCAGATCGCGCGCGACGGCGGCAATGTCGTGGACTGCGCCGTTGCGATGGAGCTCGTCATGACTGTGACGAACCCCACGTTCGGAGCCCTCGGCGGCGGCGGCTTTGCGCTAGTGAGCATGAACGGAAAAATCAAGGCGCTGGATTTTCGCGAGACGGCTCCGGCTGCAATGACGCCCGATTACTATTTGAAAAAAGCCAAAGACGCTTCGATCACGGGGGGAGCTTCGGTCGGCGTACCGGGCACACTCGCGGGGCTTTGGGCGCTCCACAATAAATACGGTCATTTGCCTTGGGCAAAACTCGTGGACCCTGCGATTCATCTCGCGCGCCACGGTTTTCGCATGAGCGCCAAAGTGTTTACGGCGGCTCGAGACAACGAAAAGCGTTTCAACCCGGAGGCACGCGAATTATTTTTGAAAAACGGAAAGCCGTATTTGCCCGGCGACACGGTTGTTGAGGCTGGGCTGGCGCGCGCTCTGACATTGATTCGAAATCAAGGCCCGACCCCGTTTTACGCGGGCCCGATCGGGCGCGATATCGTGTCGACTGTTCACGCTTCGGGTGGGGACATGACGTTAAAAGATTTGAAGGCTTACCACGTGGTTTGGCGAAAGCCATTAACTTGGGGGTATCAAGGTTACACGGTTTACGTGATGCCGCCACCGAGCAGCGGCGGGATCATCACAATTAGGGCGCTAACGCTTTTTAATTTGCGACCGATGAAAACGAACTTTTTAAGCGTCGATGAATTTCAATATCTGGCAGAAATTCTCAAACGAGCGTTCGTCGATCGCGCGCACATGGGCGACCCGGATTTCACGAAAATGAATATCGCCCGCCTGATGGGTCAGGACAACAAAGGCTTGAAAGAGATGGATCGCTTGGCGCGTTCTTTGAACATGAAACGAGCGACAACTTCGAAGGACCTCGCCAAAATCGCGGGTGTTTCATTTTTGCCGCCAAAAACAATGAGTCACGAGGCTAAAGAAACGTCGCATTTATCGGTGCTTGACGAAAACGGTAACGCCGTCTCGATGACGTTCACGTTGAATGGCAACTTTGGCTCGGGTGTTGCGACCAAAAAGTACGGCCTCATGCTCAACGACGAGATGGACGACTTTATGACCCACCCTGGTCAACCGAATATGTTTGGTCTTATGCAGGGCCCGGCCAATGAGGTGCAGCCGGGTAAACGGCCCCTGAGTTCGATGAGCCCGACGTTGGTTCGGGACGCGAAGACGCACAAAGTGGTCATGGCAATCGGTGCCCCCGGCGGGCCGCGAATTATTTCAAGCGTGATCGAAGTTCTCTATCGCGTATTCGGCGAACACGAAAGTTTACAGGCCGCTGTCGAAGCACCACGTATTCATCATCAATTTTTGCCCGACATTTTGTATTATGACGACGACGGTCGTATGCCGTATGAAGCGATCGAAGGCTTGAGAGCGCGCGCGCAAAACGTTCAACCGGGCTGGCAGGCGCACGTGTTCGCCGTTTACAACGACAACGGCATTCTTGAGGGAGTGGTCGATACCCGCGACGAAGGTATGGCATCAGGCTTTTAGGTCGCTCACCATAAGTCGCCTCCTGGACTCAATTTCTCATTTTGAAGCGCCGAAATATTAGCCAGCATGAGTAGTAGTACGCGATTCAGTTTACTGTTGGCGGCTTTCGCGACCATGACCTCGGTTTTTGCCTCGTCAAAGGCACGAGCGGCCGATTTCGTGCTCGACTTCGACGGTCTCTACTTTTCAGACGCCACGAGCGCCGCAAACAAATCAAGCGAAAGTGCAACATTGTATTCGGCCTTTGCCGGCTTCGGCGTCGATAAAAATAATTTTTATCAACTGGGTTGGAATTACTCGAACCACACCACGAATTCGGTCGATGCCGCGACGACGATAGGTTACGCCGCGACCGAAATGGGCCCTGAAGCCATTATGTACTTGAATAAGGATCGCAACTGGCGCGTGAGCCTCGCTTACGATCTGCAAGCAAATGCGAACTACACCTACACGGGCGCCACCACTGAGAAGTGGGAAGGCTCCGCCCTCAACGCCGACATCGGTTACCAGTACCGTTGGGATTCCGACCTTTCGATCGGCCTCAGACTTAACTACTCACTCGATTCGTATTCGCAAAGTGTCGTCGGCTCGACGACCACTGCCGAAAGCTACTCCAAAACAATCATCTATCCGTCTCTCGCTCTGACACTTGAGATGTAGAACCCGTTCAGGCAGTTTGATGCTGACGGCAGAAATATTCCAGCCGAATCAAATTGCCTACCGCAAGCAAAATCAGCGCGAGACTGATGATAGTTGAAACGCTGAGGCCCATGAGGGCGGGGCCTCGGTCGTCGTCGCGGTAGTGCTCCATGATAATGCGGCCGATTGCGTGCAGCGCGAGCCACACTGAAAACGCATAACCCGCGGCGCGCCGGTGAAATCGATCTTCGAAGCGAGTGATGAAAAAGAAAACGGCGAACTCCCAAAAACAGGCGTACAACTGCGTCGGGTGGCGCGGCCCTTGCGGCAACCACGAATGATGAAATTCAATCGCCCAGGGGAGTGAACACAGTTTGCCGTAGCAACATCCGGCGAGAAAGCAGCCGATTCGCCCGACGGCGTAACCGAGAGACAATATGGGCGCGAAAAAATCGGCCCAAACCCAAAAATTATCGCGCCGGCGCCATTTGATCATGAGCAGCCCGACCGCGATCGCGCCGAGCAGGCCCCCGTAAAATACAAAACCGCCGTGCCAGAATTTAAAAATTTCAGAAGGGTGTGTGCGGTAGTACGGCCACTCCTCGTAAAATACCGAAAAAAACCGGGCGCCGAGAAAACCGCCAATCATCATGGCGAAGGCGAGATCGAGCGCGAATGAACGCGGCATTTCGAAACGCTCGGCTCGCCAAGCGAGATAAACGAAACAAAGGCTGTAGGTGAAACTGATCCAAAAAAAATAGGTCGGAATGTAAAGGTTAGGTCCGAGCTGGATCAGCGGCCACATTTTTCTTCTTTTTGGTGAGCATGAGAAGGGTCAATATGCCGACGCCGGTCACGATGGCAGAATCCGCAAGATTGAAAACGGGGTAGTGGTAGAAGTTCTTCCAGTGAAAATCGAGAAAATCGATGACGTAACCGAAGCGAAGACGGTCGATGTAATTGCCAATCGCGCCCCCGCTGATCAACGACAGCGCGTAGATTTCAAGCCGTTCGGTTTCGGGCAAATTGTAAAGAAACAGAACGATGATAAAAACCGCAATTGGCGGGATCGAAAGAAAAAACAGCTGGCGAAACGTGTAGTGCGCGTGCCCGAGTAGCCCCCACGCGGCGCCTGTGTTTCGCACATAGGTAAGGCTGAAAAAACCATCGATGAGTTTAATCGATTGATCGAGATCGAACCGCGAATGGATCATCATCTTTGTCAGCTGATCGAGCGCCACAACGGCAAACGTGATGGCGATCAGGACCATATACTTCGAACCCAAAAATCTTCGCGGTGTAGGACTCATATTATTAGCCTAATGCCGAAACGCATTTTGGGCAAACGCCAGGATACCGCGCATCAGCACCGATTTCGGTACTGTAATGCCAGCAGCGCTCGCACTTTTCACCAGGCGCGCGGCGAGCCTCGATCACGAGGGCGGCCTCACCTTCACCGGCCGGCTCGATTTTAACTGCTGAGACAATCAGGTACTCGCGGAGCCACGGCTCAAATCGCTTGAGCTCATTGAGCATCTCGCCGCGCGCGCGAATCGTGACCTCGGCTTCGAGACTTGCGCCAATGACTTTGCTTTGGCGCAGATCCTCGAGTTTTTTGGCGGCTAAAACGCGAATTTCACCCATGCGGGTGAACAAATCGAGAATCGCGCTGTCGTTCCACTGCGCGTTCGGTTTCGGGAATTCGGTCAGAAAAACGCTCTCGGCCGAGCCATCCGCCGGCATGTACGAGTGCACCTCTTCGCTCAAAAACGACAGAATCGGCGCGAGAAGACGTGACAGCACACTCAGAAGTTCGAAAAAAACAGTCTGTGACGAGCGACGTGGCACTCCCGTGACTTTGCCCGTGTAAAGGCGATCTTTCAAAACGTCGAGATAAGTGGCACTGAGTTCGGTCGTGAAAAACTGATTGAGCGCATGATAAACTTTAAAGAAATCGTACTTTTCATAGGCCGCTGTCGCCGATTCGATCACTTGATTGAGGCGCGCGAGCACCCAACGATCGAGCGGCGGCATATCTTTGACGGCGACGCGATCTTTCTTCGGATCAAAATCGCTCAGATTGCCCAAGAGAAATCGCATGGTATTGCGAATTCGGCGGTAGGTTTCGCTCACCCGCTGCAACATTTCGTCTGAAATCGTGACGTCTTCGCCGTAATCCTCGTGCGCGACCCACAGGCGCAAAATTTCGGCGCCGTATTTTTTCGTGACGTCGATCGGGTCGACCACGTTGCCTTTGCTTTTGCTCATTTTGTGGCCCTGAGCATCGTTCACGAATCCGTGCGTGATAAGAGCGCGAAACGGCGGGCGTTCGTAGGCCGCCATCGATGAAATCAAACTTGTTTGAAACCAACCGCGGTGTTGGTCCGACCCTTCGAGGTAAATGTCGGCGATTTCGTTGTTCATGCGCGCGCGCTGAACGCTTGTGTGACAGCATCCTGAATCGAACCACACATCCAAAATATCTTCGCCGCGTTTGAATTTCTTGCCACCGCAGTTTTCGCAGGCGTAGCCGTCGGTAAATGCCTCGGGTGGAGTGTCAAAATACGCTTCGATGCCGGGCGCCTGTGTTTCGCCGGTCGCGGGTTTTTCCATATGATCGGCGATTCGCTCCATGATCTCCGGCTTCATGAGCGGAGATTCGCACTTTTCGCAATAGAATACGGGGATCGGCACGCCCCATGTGCGCTGTCGGCTCAAGCACCAATCGGGAGTGTTCGACACCATCGCCGCAAGGCGCGGTTGCCCCCAGGCCGGGAAGTATTGAATTTCTTTTTCGACAACCGCCAGAGTTTTTTTACGCAAACCGAACGAATCGTCCATGCGGATGAACCATTGCGGAGTCGCGCGAAATATCAGCGGCGTTTTCGTGCGCGGGTTGTGCGGGTACGAGTGAACGATTTCTTTAAAACCGAGTAGATGCCCCGAAGCACGCAGGTCTTCGACGATGATTGGATTGGCTTTCCAAATACTCAGGCCCGCGTATTTCGGGACTTCTTTCGTGAAAAGCCCGGCCGGGTCAACCGGTGAATAAACAGGCAGATCGTACTTGAGGCCGACGTGATAATCTTCAAGACCGTGACCGGGGGCCGTGTGAACAGCGCCCGTACCGGTTTCAAGGCTCACATGGTCGCCCAGAATGACGAGCGAGTCGCGCTCGATAAACGGGTGACGCGCTTTCAGTTTTTCTAACTCGCGCCCTTTCCAAGTCAAAATCGGTTCGCCGAGTTCAAGCCCGCATTCTTTGGCGATGCTCTCTTTAAGATCGGTCGCGAAGATGAGAATTTCACTGCCTGTTTCATACGCGCCATAAGTGAAATCGGCGTTGAGCGAGATGGCGTAGTTCGCGGGGAGCGTCCACGGAGTCGTCGTCCAAATTACAAGCCTCACCGGTTTTTTCTTTGCCGCTAATTTTTGAAGCGGCCCTTCAAGCGTCGCGAAATTGAATTTCACGTAAATCGAAAGGCTTTTGTGGTCGTGGTATTCGACTTCGGCTGCGGCGAGAGCCGTCTGCAATGCCGGGCACCAATACACGGGTTTATTGCCGCGAAAGACAACGCCGTTTCGGTAAATGCGGGCGAGCACTCGAATTTCGTTGGCTTCGTACTCGGGCGACATCGTGAGGTAGGGGCGATCCCATTCCGCCAAAACGCCGAGACGCACGAATTGTTCGCGCTGTTTGTCGATCCACTTGTTCGCCTCTTGACGGCACAGCTTTCGAATTTCTTTTTTAGTGAGCGAGTTCTTTTTGTCACCGAGTTGCGACGTCACTTTGAGTTCGATCGGCAGGCCATGGCAATCCCACCCGGGGATGAAATCGGCCTTGTAACCCTGCATGTTGCGAAACTTGATCACGATGTCTTTGAGTACTTTGTTCAACGCCGTGCCGACGTGGACGGAACCGTTGGCATACGGCGGGCCATCCGGCATGACAAACGGACGGCCTTTCGCGTTTTTCGCCAAAAGTTTTTTGTAAACGTCCGCGCTTTTCCATCGCTCGATCACGGTCGGTTCGGTTTGCGGCAAGTTCCCCTTCATCGGGAAGGCGGTTTTCGGCAAGTTCACCGTATTTTTATAGTCGGGCTTTTCCATTCGATTTCGCTCCGTCCATTTATCTGGGGAAGAGATCCCGCAGGCGTTCAAATCCGATCGCGATCAGCATTCGCAAAGCCTCGCGTTCAGAGCCTAAGTTGCACAGATTTTGCGTGTTACGTAATATTTCGAAGGTGCGTTGATCGATCGGCAAATTCAGGGTGGTTGCGGGGATATTCGGCGATCCGTTCGTCGGCGCATTTGAATGCGAATGCAGTGCCGGCTGGTTTTGAACAGGTGTCGTGGCCGAAGGCGGCGGATTTAAATGAGCCGAATTCAAATTTGGGTTCTGGGCAGTTGGTAGTGGCCCATGGTCGAATTGTTTCATCCCTTCGGCGAGCGCGCGCAAATCCTGCTTAAACGTTTCGGAACTCGCCTCGGTTAGGGGCGGCAGCATGGGTGA
This sequence comes from Bdellovibrionales bacterium, assembly GCA_027459485.1. Lineage (GTDB taxonomy): Bacteria > Bdellovibrionota > Bdellovibrionia > Bdellovibrionales > UBA1609 > RBG-16-40-8. The sequence continues at coordinate 58,988 of DAIDIG010000002.1, forward strand.
ACCGCCACGGCGGCGCGCTTGCATGTATAAAGCGACCAAATTATCCGAATTGTTTGCGAGTTCGCGAATCGACTGCGGCTGCGAGCGCAGCCATTCATAGGCGGCAGCCAAAATATCGCGTGTATATGCCTGCGGCGGGGGCAGAGTTGTTGCCATGGCGAAACAAGTTAGGCCGGGGTCGGCGAATAGGCAAGGCCTAAGATAAGGCCGGCCCGCCAAACCTTACTCCGCATAGTCCTTTGCAACAATTCCGTACTTTTCTATTTTTCTTAAGAGCGTTTTTTTCGGGATATTAGCATGCAAAGCGGTCTGGTTAATTCGACCCTTGAACATTTTAAGCGCTTTGATTATGAATTCCCGTTCAAACGCCTCCTTATGCTTGTTAAAATCTAAACTTTCACCTGAAATCGTCACGATTTCTTCGCTCGGTTCGTCTGCGGCGATATCTTTGTTCACTTCGATGTCATCGACCTCGTCGAGTTTCAAATTCGGCACATTGAGTTCAACGCCGGTCGCGAGCAAAAAAGACTCCGGCAGCGATTGTACGGTCAAGTGCGTGCCCTCTTCGAGAATGAAGGAGTGTTCAATGACGTTTTCAAGTTCGCGAATGTTACCCGGCCAGTCGTATTTTTTAAGTAGCGCGAGAGCTTCGGGTGTCGGGCCGACGATTTTCTTACCTTGCTTCTTGTTGAACTTCTGAATGAAGTTATTGACCAGCTGTTCGAGGTCGTCGCGCCGTTCAGACAGCGACGGTAAAAAGATCGGCATGACATTGAGACGATAATACAGATCTTCGCGGAATTTGCCGTCTTTGATCATCTGCTCGAGCGGCCGATTGGTAGCGGCTATGATGCGGACGTTCGATTCGATTTCGCGGTTTGCCCCAACGGGAGTAAATACTTTTTCTTGTAACACACGCAGAAGTTTCACCTGCATCATGAGCGGCAAATCGCCGACCTCATCGAGGAACAGCGTGCCCCCTTCGGCGTATTGAAATTTGCCGATTTTACGTTGATCGGCGCCCGTGAAAGCGCCTTTTTCGTGCCCGAACAGTTCGGATTCAAATAGGTTTTCGGGTATGGCCGAACAATTCAGAGCGACGAACTTACCCTCTTTTTGACCCGAGTTGACGTGAATGGCGCGGGCGACGAGTTCTTTACCCGTACCCGAAGCGCCGCGAATCAAAACGGGGGTGTCGACCTTCGATAATCGATGTATAATGTTGAACACTTTGCGCATTTGCGTGTTCGACCCGATGATTTTGCGCCCTTGTTCGGTCGATAATTGCGGCGCCGAAGCGACGACTTCCGACACCAAATTGTAGGCGGCCAAAGCTTTATTCACGAGGTCGACGAGCTCCTCGCTCTTGATCGGTTTTGAGATGTAGTTATAGGCGCCTTCTTTGACGGCCATCACGGCGTCGTTGATGTTGGCGTAGGCGGTCATGATGAGAACGACCATCGACGGGTCCATCTCCTTGATCGCGCTCAGCGTTTTAAGCCCGTTCATGCGCGGCATATCCACGTCGAGTATCACCATGTTGTAGGAGCCCGCCTTCACTTTGTCGACGGCGTTGATACCATCGAAAGCTTCATCGGCTTGGAACTTGCCTGTCGACTCGAGCGTATTCTTCACCGAGAGCCGAAGCCCCGGGTCGTCATCACAAACAAGCACTTTAATCATACGTCCTCCTCAATAAAAATCATAAATCCATCGGGAGATCGACCGTAAACGTCGACCCCTTCGCCGGTTCGCTCTCAACCGATATCTGACCGTTGTGCAAATTCACAAAATACCGGGCCAAATACAACCCAAGCCCGCTGCCTTTAATGGCGCCGTCGCGCACATTGCGGCTGCGGTAAAACTTCGTAAACAAATTTTCGATTTCGTCGGCCGAAATGCCGATGCCTTGATCCGCCACTTGCACCATGAGGCGGCCGTTTGACTCTTCGGTCGTCACCAGAATCGAGCTGCCTTCGGGGCTGTACTTGATCGCGTTTTCGACCAGGTTCGAAAAGACTTGTCGCATGAGATCTTCGTCGACTTTCACGCTGAAAAGCGGCTCGAATTCCATCACGATTCGAATATTCTTTTGCTTGGCGAGATAATCGAGTTTCTGAATCGTTTCGCTTAATAGCGCGTTGATGTCGCGTGACTTGAGCTGCAGTTTGATCTCTTTACTTTCGATGCGACCAAGATTCAAAATCGAACCGACAAATTCGGTGAGTTCTTGCGAAGAGTCGCTGATCGTTTTGATCGCTTCGCGTTGCGATGGTGTAAGTTTAGTCGTGTCGCGAAGCGCGATTTCGGTCATACCTTGAATGCGTGCCAGCGGAGTTTTCAGATCGTGCGACATGAGCCGCAGAAAGTTCGATTTCAATTCTTCGACTTGAGTCAGCAGATTGTTGCGCTGGTAGTACTCCCACGACCGGCGGTTCTCGATGATGAGCCGATACGGGATAAAAAAGTAATAGCAGATAAACACCGTGAGAAGCGGATGTGCGACGTCGATCCAAATGCCGTCGGCAGCGAACAAAACCCACGAACAAAACAGATATCCGGTGAGAGTCAGTGCCAAAATGAAAAGTCCTCGCCCTGGGCGTAACGTGAGCACGATCAAGACGGTGACGATCGCGATCAGACACGTGATGAGAAGGTTCACCCAGTACGGTACTTGAATGGGCGCATTGTTTAGAATCAACGTGTCGAGCATGTTGGCTTGCAGCTCGGCGGTCGACATGGCTGTGAGATCCCGAGAATAGGGTGTCATGACGTAGTCGTTTTCGTCGGCTTTATTGTCTTTGCCTACGATGACAATTTTGTTTTTGAAAACATTCGACGGGATGTACCCGTCCGCCACATCGACGAAACTGTATTTGGGGTACGTCCCGGTCGGATGATAATTGATGTAGGCCTGATGCGTGCGTTTGAACGTAAAAACGCCGCGATAATCGGTGACGCTGTTTCGGCCGGTCAGCGAGTCGGCTACTTTCATTTCAGCGAGCGGTCGGCCTTCGAGATCTAAAATGAGTCGTCGCGAAACGCCGTCGCGCGCAAAATTGTAAACGTCGGCGGTCGTCGGGCCCGACTCCACATCGAGATCCTGCAGAGGTGGCAAAAGACGAAATTCATCTTCGACACCTTGATCGGGGAGTTCGCGCTCCTCAATCACGAGCAAATTAACGCTCTTCGCGGCTTGGGCGAGTGCTTCAAGCTGATCGTACGAACCCATAATTTCGTTGAAGTCGTCGGGATACAAAACCTGCCGAGGCGCCGATTTGTGCAACTGATTGAACAGGTGAACGAAATCGTCGGCGTTGGGCAAACGGCGCAGTTGCTCTTGTGTTTTCGTGTCGATCGTCACAAGCACGATCTGACCCGACGTGTGCGGCGCGGGCCGCGTGCGCACGCGCATGTCGTAGAAAAATCCCTCGAGATAATTGAGCCGGAATTGCGAGATAATAATCGCAAGGCCGATCGCCAGCCCGATTCGAAGGGCGGCGAACAACCATCGGCGATTTCTTTTGGAGGGGGACTTTTCCCGTTCCATGGCACCTCTTACGAATTGCGTTCCGGGCACGGTTGCGTGCGTTTGCCCTCTTGGGCGAGCCGCTCGCGCGTGTTTTCGTTAGCCGACATTTTGTTACCGGCGCGTTCCGACTTGGCGCGGATTTTTTTGATGTGTTTCATGCGTTCTCCTTTTCCGTCGCTTGTGCGCTGAATGCGTTTTCAAGCAGCGATTGTTTGTAGTACCAAATAGCGTAAGCCGCGACCTCGCGTGTGCGCCGACAGAAGTTCGGATCTTTAGAATGGCGATCGCCCGAGTACGACTTGTGCACGGCCATGCAGCCGCCGCCACACAGATGTCGGGCCCAGCAGGTCTCACACCGATTGAGTTGAATAAGCGACGAATCGTATTGTTCAAGCACGCTTGGCGATACGTCGGTCCCACGGCCGATTTTTTCGGCCGGGTCGTTCATGAACCAATTGCAAACGTAAAGGTCGGCGCGAGTATCTGATTGAATGAGCGATTTGCCCGCTCCACAATAATTGTGTTGCCGTGTTTGGCCGGCAAGACGCGAGAGCGGCCGACGAAATTGCGCGATTTTGGCGAGGCCCGTAAGGCCGTCTCGTGCGAAAACGCGAGCCGCGACGTTACTAAGCCCGTCGAGATAAACGGTGGTGGATTTCTCTGACGTTTCGCGCGAGTCGTTATTCGCAAAGTTAAAGTTGTAACGATCCCAATTCATTTGAAGGCTTTCGAGAAAATCGAACGTCCGCTCGACGCCGCAATTGTGCGCGCCAAAAACGCAGTTGACGCTGAGGCTGCCCAGTTCGTTGCGAACCAAGCGAAGGTTTGCGAGCCCCTTCAATGTTTGTTCAGTCGAAGAACGTCCGCTTTTCGCGGGCCGAGTGACATCATTTACTGTTGGGTCACCGTCCAGGCTTATGTTCACATGAAAGCGATAGCGCGCGAGCAGGGTCGCGACACTCGGGGAGATCAGCGTGCCATTCGTGTTGATCGAGAATTGGACGGCGATATTTCGGCCGGCGACGACGAGTTCGGCGTAACGACAAAGCGATTCGATGATTTGCGGGTATAACAGCGGTTCACCTCCGCAATACTCGATTTCAAACGCATCGCCATCAGGCACAGCCTCTAGAAAGTGGCGGATCTGCTCTTCAGCGACCTGAGTGTCGATGCGAACGACTTTTGAGCCGTACGTTCCGGCGCTTTCACGTGTGCCGTCAGAATCGACAGCCGCGCAATACGTGCAGTTCAAATTACAGATTTGCGCAATATTGAGGAGTAGCGCGCGAATTCCGCGCACGCTGACTTGATCCGACGTTTCACTGCTGATTTCTTTGTGCCAAGTTTCAAGTTCGCCGTGAACTTCATCCGCAGTTTGCAAGCGAGTTTCATCGGCTAGCGCCTGCCAGGCTTCGTCATCGAGATCGGCGATCTCCAAATTTCGCGCGTGAAAACCAACGGTTACACCACTGGGCCCGCGAATGGCTAAAATGTCTTTGTACCTTCTCAGCTCCACGTCCTTACCCTTCGAGCGCATATGCAGCAAATCCTTTGCCAGTGTTAAACCCGCATAAACACGAACTTTGGCGACAATTAGTGTCACTTTGACACCAGATTGTCAATCTGGGGGTGTATTCGTGTTCGTGTCGAGGATCTTCGCAATCAGCGCTTCAACGGCGGGCACGTTATCTATCATACTGAGGTGCCCTGAATCCGGAATTTCAACAATTGTGACGTTCGGGTTTTCTTCGATCGTCCGGATGTCATTCGGAAACACTGTAATCGCATCGCGATCTCCCGCCCAAGCAAACCAAACGTGCGACGCAGTTTCTCGAATCGCCGTCGCGAGATCCCCGTTTTTCTCGATATGGTTGTAGAACTCGATCATGAGGCGCTTCTCAAGATCCGGGGGAGTTTTACGTGCTTCGCGAACAAGGTTCTCGATGATTTCCGGTTTTTGGTGGGCAAGCCCCTGAGCCAGAACCATATCCAAGGCTCTATACGTGATCTTCCAAGCGATGTTGCCGACGATAGGGACCCGGCTTATGGAATTCAAAAGCCGACTGGCGAGAGGTTCCGATTTGTACTGCAGTGATGGCGAGAGAAGAAGATATTTTCGGCCCGGACCGGTGCACTTCATGACCTCGGTCAGCACGTTTGCAAAAAAACTATGGCCGACCATGAGATCGAAATTTTGTTTCGATTCAATATCGCTGAGAACGTTGGCAAATGAATTGATCGAATAATCAAAGGGGGCCGTGGCGGTCTGCCCCGCAAATCCGGGTGGATCGGCCGCGACAAGTTGAATACCGTGAGACGCAAGATCTTGGCTTTGCATCAAAAGGGAGTAATCAGCCGCGCCTCCCAGCAAACCCGGTAATAGTAAAACCCGATATTTGGGGTGCGGTACTACCGTGCGTTGTACGTACCACCCGTCAATCCGGTCTGATTGAATTTCAACTGGTTTCATTGTGGCGCCCATCCCCCAGCTAATCGCCGAAATTGCGAGACCAATGAATACTAACTTAAAGTGCTTCATAGACCAACACCGTCGACGACGTGAGGCCTGAGCCGACTTGTTGGCGATCAATTTCGAACGTGAGCGTGTCGTTACCCACTTCACGCGGTACTACATTCACGTTGTAGTTCGAATTCCCGTTCGTCCACGTGTACTGAAGGCCATGCGCGCCAATCGACCCTATCGGGTCAAAAGATGCGGTGGTAACGGGGGTTAGTTCGTATGTACCTTCTGGGTCGCGAAGATCGAATGTCGGTATTAAGGGATGCGACTTCAAATGAAAGTTGTAAACAACCGTTGCGTCCGGCACATCGGGAGTTTGAACCGAAAATCCGTTTGTTCCGGTAAACATGCGAGGGATCACGATGTTGGTGCCGATTGTACTTTCTTCGGCTCCGTTGATCCGCCGGGAGTATTCCGTCACCATTGTCTCGGGCTGATTTTGCGTGGGCAGCGTATGGGTAAATAGGGCGTCGAAATTTCCCGTTGTGTCTGTCACCCTAGTTACAATTTGCGTGAGCGCAAATTGTGTGTCGCCGAATTCTTTTTTCAAATCGAGGTGCTGCCAATCGAGCGGTTGCGAGTCGCCGACTAATTGCGAGAACTCATCTTGAATATCAGCTGATGCCGTCACTCCGCTGTCATCAAGGTCGCTGATCAGATCAGCGTAAGGCAATTCACCAGCGGCGATGTTGACAAACGAGCTGTCGTCAGAAGATGCGGCCGCCGGTACCACGGTCGTTTGTGGGTTTGGCGTTGCGGCGTCATCAGCGAGCGAACGCGCGCTCCATACGAATGCGGCGCCGAAACAGACTGTGGATAGAATTGTGAGTTTCCAAAGTTTGCTCATCATAACGGTTTAAGTTCCAATACTCGTGCCAACGAGATATCGAACGTTTTTGAAAAACCGCCATGGTTCGCGAGCTTGCGCGCGCATTCAAAACGGGCGTGATGAAAGTTTGATCACATCGTAAAATTATTTCATTGCCGATAAATGTCGATTCACAAGCGAAAAACGGCGTGGTTGAGCCAACCGCCTCATGACCCTACTTCAGGCGAATCAGCTCAGTGTTTTTTGCGGTTTCATATGGTTCAGCCGTCGGGACTTGTCGCTTCAAATCGCGAGCCGGGTAAGTGAATGTTTCAACTCCCGCCGGCCAGGCAAAATCGCCGCGCGCGAATCGCAGACAGTACTTCTGCATAAATGCGAGCCACAGGGGCAGTGCCCCCGATGCGCCGGTGAGCCCTGTGGGAGTGTTGTCGTCATACCCCGTCCACGTCACCGTCAGTACGTGCGGCGTAAAACCGAGAAACCAAGTGTCGCGCGTATCGCTCGTCGTCCCGGTCTTGCCGGCGGCCGGCCAGTTGAACCCTTCGAGTGTCGCGCGCCTTGCCGTACCTGTTTGCACCGTTTGTTTCATCATTCCGACTAGGACCGCCGCAGTTTCAGGTGCGAATTCGCGCTGTTCTTGTTCGTCATCTCGGTAGATTTCTTTGCCTTCGCGGTCAGTTGCCCGCTCGATAAACCGGAGCGGTAACCGCGACCCAAAGCGCGCGATCGTAAGGCCGGCGGTTGCGACTTCCCACGGATAAATTTCGAAGGCACCGAGTGTAAGCGAGGGCAAAGGTTCGATTTTCGATTGGGTGATGCCGGCTCGGCGGGCGACATCGACGATATTTGTAAGCCCGATTTGCAGCCCTAAACTTGCTGTAGCGGTATTGAGAGAGTTTTTAAGCGCATAAAAGAGTGGAACTTCGCCGTGATATTTTCGCGTATAATCTTTCGGAGCCCACTCTTGCCCTTGATAGCGGTATACAAACGGTTCGTCGTTGACGAGTGAAGTTGCCGTATACACTTTTCCGCTTGGGTCGCGGTTTTCGAGAGCCGCGAGATAGACAAACGGCTTCATAATTGAACCGACTTGACGATGGGCATCGAGCACTCGATTGTATTGCGTTCGCGCAAAGTGCCGGCCGCCGACGAGAGCCAAGACATCTCCGGTTTCGACGTCGACGGAAATCAGCGATGCCTCGAGCTCTTTACCGGTGGCCTTAATTTTAGCGATTTTTTTATTATTTTGTTCAAGCCCGCGCACATGGGAGAGGACGTCCTTTTGTGCGAGTTCTTGCGCCGAGATATCGAGTGTCGTGTAAACATTTACGCCGTTTTCAGTCGAAATATGAAGCCGATCGAGCTCGCGAAAAATCGCTTGTGTGTAATAAGGCGCCGGCTCCGTCAGACGTTCCGTCGATTGGTCGGGGAGTGGCGTCGCCGCCGCCCCAGCAGCGTCTTGCGGCGATATCATGTTGTACTCAACCATTCGCTTCAGAACCAGAGTACGGCGATCGCGAGCCGCTACAGGGTTTGTGAACGGATCAAAACGCTTTGGGTTGTTGATCATCGCCGCGAGCAGCGCACACCGAGGCAAATCCAAATCACTTAGCCGCGCGTTGAAGTAATGCCGGCTTGCCGCGCCGAATCCGATCACTTGAAAAGGCCCGCTTTGGCCCATGTAAATGACATTGAGATAGTTTTGAAGAATTTGGTCTTTATTCAGGTTGCCCTCAAGCAGTATCGCCATCACGATCTCTTGGATTTTTCGGCGCAGCGTTTTTTTCGGTGTCAAAAAATAGTTTTTGACGAGCTGTTGGGTGATTGTGCTGCCACCCTGAGCATAACGACCTTTGACCAAATCGCGCACCGCAGCCCGCAACAACCCTGTTACACTCACGCCTCGATGCTCGAGAAAATCACGATCTTCAATTGCCGTGACGGCTTCGGAGCATTCGAGTGGAACATCCCCAATGTGCACGATTCGCCGCAATATCGGCTCGCCGTTATAAAATTGCGCGAATAACTGCGGTTCGAGCTCGACGCGGGCGACGTCGGCGAACGGGTCGCCGCTTAAAATTTCAGCAATTGAACCATTGACGAATTTGACTAGGGACGGTTCGCCATTGCTTTCGCGGAATTCGATCTGATCCGGGGCGAGTCTTAAAAAGTCACGCGGGTAAAGTGGTTCGGAGCCCTGCCGTTCTCGATACGATTGCTCCGCCAAAATTTTCTGGAGATCGTCGGCAGTCAACTGCTCTCCTGTAAAGAGAACTTCGCCGCGGGCATACAAGTTAACCGGCGGTCGAAACCAGCCGTGCGCAATTCGCTCTTTCATCTCGACATCGAGGCGCCAGGCCCACACGGCAAACACCGCTCCAACAATAAAAATGAGAACAAGCGATCGCGTAAGCCACTTCATGCGGCTTGACATTATTGTGACCAGCGGATTTAGTCAAAAACATGAAAGAAAAGCTCGTCCACCGGCTCGTGCAGCATGTATTCAAAGAGCTCAAAGCGCAGAACATTGTCACGTTCAAAGAAAAAGAAGACCGCGTTTTTCAGCGCGCCTGCGAAATTCTCATGCGCGAATATCAGCGTGAAACCGATTTGGATCACGAGGTCAACCGCATGATGGATGACCTTGAAAGGCAAAACCCTGGCCAGTTTCAGCGCTACAAGATGTTCCCACTTCTCAAGAAAAAATTGGCAAAAGATAAGGGGATCGTACTGTGATTTTGTCAGAAGATCGGCAAACCCATTTTGCGCACCTGCTCATTGACGGCATCTGGAATGATGATTTGGTTGATTACTCCGATGACGACATGGCAATAAAAGTGGCCAAGCGAGCGATTGCAAAATTCGTCAGTGAGATGGATGAAGTCGATCAAAAAGCCAAAGCCATGGTGGCTTCGTTAAAGCGCGGGGTCCCCGAAGGGTCGCCGGAATGGGATGTGTTATATGCAAAGTATCTCGAAGAAGAACTCCGCCGTCGTTAGGCTGGTGAAAAGGGCCCATCTGCTTGGCGGCGCCTTCGCACTGGCCCTGTCGTTGATTGCGGTTCCCCGAGCCCACGCCGATATCGAATGGTCGGGTATGTACCGGGTTGAAGGTAACGCCATCGGTAACCCCCAGTTGGATAACCGCGTTTCAAAAGATAAAGACTACGCCGTTCAAACTCTGATTCTACGCCCCAAACTCGTCGCGGCCGACGGGATCTATATTTTTTCTCAATTTAATATTTTCAACAGTGGTGTAGGTGGTAACAACTTGGGTGCTATTTTTGGCGACGGGGTCGGATCGGGCAGCGGTTCGCCCGGCACCGGCATCGGTGATAGTTCGGCGCTTTCCGCCTATCAACGCTCCGAAATGTTTGCCGTCACCGAACTTTACATGAAAATGGAACAAGAATTCGGCACTCTCATCGTCGGCCGCATCCCGCTTAATTTCGGTCTCGGCATGAGCTACAGCGATGGCAGCGGTTTATTTGATCACTACGTCGATACGCGCGATGCCGTGGCCTACAAAGTGAACATCGGCAATCTTTTTATCATGCCTATGTTTGCTAAAGTGTATGGCGGGCAACTTGGTAATATTCAAGGTACGACCCCTGTATACGGCGATCTTTCGGGCGCCGACGGTATTGAAGAGTGGGATTTGCAAGCGCAGTACGACAATCCAGATTCCGATACCTCGATCGGCATTTTCTATCAAAACCGGATGGCTTCACCGGCGGGTAATGACACTCCCGAATATGCGGTGAGTACGACGGCACAACCGACGACCGTTCAACCAGATCGCATGGACATCAAGAACGTGAACGTTTTTTACAAAAAGACTTCGGATAACTACAATGTCGGTTTCGAAGCCGGGTTGCAGAGCGGCAACTTCGGTGTTGACAACTCCAGCGGAACAAACGTGAAATTAGGTGGGTTCGGTGCTGTGGTTGAGTATAATTACGCTCCCAAGGCCGGCAAATGGGGATTTGGAGTTAAGGGCGGGCTTGCCACCGGCGATGATCCGAAAACTGACGACCAATACGAGGGGTTTATTTTCAACCAGAACTACGACGTGGCATTGCTCTTATTCAACCAGCCGCTGGGCCGCGCGGATTTGCTCCATACATCTCTCATTGGGCGACGAGATGCGCTCGGCAACCAGGGGAGCGGGCCAACAAATTATCCATCGGTTGATGATGATCCCGATACAGAGGCGATTTCAAACGTGTATTATTTGTCGCCGTCTATTTCGCGCATTTTTAGCGATCGTTGGGCTGGTTCGGTGACACTCACAGGCGCTTGGCTGGGTAATTCGACTGTTGTCGAAGGCAACCCGGCGACAAATAGCCTTAGCTACTACAATACGTCTTCAGATCTCGGATACGAACTCGATGTGACCGGCAATTATAAAATCAGCGATAAAATTATGTGGCAAAACGAAGTGGGTATTTTGCTCCCTGGTCAGGCTTGGACCGTCGGGGGGCAGTTTAAAGCCGATATGGCTTATGGATTGTTATCGAGGGCAGCCGTCAGCTTCTAGGTATCAACCTTGCGTGCAACTGAGTAACGACAACATGTGACGACGTCTTGGATTGGCGACTGGCGACGGCGGTTGCGAGGCCCAGGGGGCAAAACCCCCTGGGTTTTTTAAGTACCAGATCGTTTAATTTTTCGCACTCGCGTTAGATGGAGGGCCTGCATGTTAAAGCGAATATTTTTCTTCGTAATTGTTTTGGCGGCTAATTGTCTGTTGGTACGCACGAGCTTTGCGCGTCCGCTTCTTGGTATCGGGGCAATTATAGGTACCACGACCGGTTTCACGGCAAAATATATTCAAGATCGCCAAACTGCCTACGACGGCGATATCGGCTGGGGTGATACGGATAATTATCGAATCATTGCCGATCGGTTGTGGCCAAAAGCACATTTTTTTAAGGTCAATGATCAGTGGATCGGGAGCTATTGGGGTCTCGGCGGTCGAGTTCGCGACCGAGGCAACAACCATGCCGCTAGCAGCCAAAACGGGATTGAATTAGGCCCGAGAGTTATGGGCGGACTTAATTATGTAATCCCCCATTATCGCGTAGAAGTGTTCGGTGAACTTGGTCTTGTGATGGATGTCGTCCCCGCAACTGATGCCGATCTTGAGATAGGGCTGGGCGGCCGTTATTATTTCTGAGCTGGGCTCACTCCTAAAAAAACCGTGGCCGCGTTTTTTAGTCGCGACCACAGTGAAGAAGGAGGGGGTTGTACGTCGTCTATCAATTTAAATTCATAACTAGCTAACCTGATTAACTAACGCCGCCAACGCAGTAACCGGGGCCACGACCTCGGCAGAAGTACGGTGCCGTGAAGCTAGCCGGGCTAACGGGGATCAAGCTGGCGTTTACCGCCGGGCGCATTTGAGCGCGACCGGTGAGTGCGGGTGTCGGCGTATTCACGGTGAACTGTGAGCGACCAACTGTTATCGGGCCATTGTTGCCGAGCGCATTGTTTACGATGCTATAGCGATTCTGTTGAAAGTTGCCCATCGGCGCAAAGTTCGGTGCAAATCCGGGTTGAGTCAACCCCGTCGAATTGTAAGTTGTGTTCGGTGCGCCGAAGCCGCGGTTAAAGAGTCCGCCGTTGCCTAAGCCTTGGTTAGCAAAACCCGGGTTACCAAAACCGCGATTATTTAAGTTCACGCCGCCGGTGTTTATATTCCAACGAGTCGTGCGGTCACCGCTGCCAGAGTTGGCAAAGCCATTGCCGTTCGCGGTGCTGTTCGTGTCGTACGGGTTTGTATTAGAGATTTCAATGTTTCTCGCCAGCGTCATCACGTCGTTGCGAAAGCCGTCGGCCATGGCGGTTTCATCGCTCGAGCACGAGAGACCGTAGGCGTTTTTCATACCGAAGTCGCAAAGATTCTTGAGATTGTTCCAACGGCGCATGGCCTGATCGATTTGCGCATTATTTTCCATCAGTGCGGCCGCGCGCTCATAGGGTGGCAAGTTCGGGATATCGGCCCGCTGTTTGGCGAGAGTGAGGAGGCGATCCATCGTTTGGCCATATTTTTGAAGGTTGTTCATGTAATTCCACAATTTGTCGTTTGTACTGACGGCGTCGGCGAGGGTGCTGAGCTCGTCGAGAGCTTTGGCTCGTTTATCCGGATCGAGGCTGCCGAGATCCGACGAGATGTTTTTTCGAATAATATCTTTGAGCGCGGCGAGCTGCTCGCTGCTGCGCTTTTTCATCACCTGTTTGCCGAAGCAATTCATCTTGTCGTCGCCGCTGAGTTTGTTGCCGTCTTGGTCGATTTTGCAGGCAGCGATTTCATTTTGCTTGTCGATTTTTTTGTCTAATACGCTGTGAATTTTCGAGGTTAACGTCGCCAATTGTTGGATGGTCTCAGGCGGCAAAACAGTCGTCTCGGTATCGCCGCAGCTGAGGTCCTTGCACGGTGATATTGTCACGTCGGCTTGAAACTCTTGATCCGGCGGTTGAGTCGATTTAATAAGCTTACCGTCATGGATGAATACATAAGTAGCGTTTGAGGTTGTACCGTCAACTTTGTTCAAACTGTTCACCACGTAGTAATACGTTTTGCCGTTTTTCGTGTACGATCTTTCAACGCCGAGCTGGGTGACGGGGGTCGATTTTGAATTCGCCCTAGCCACGTCGCCGCCTTGAACGGCCTTATCCGCTGCGGCTTGTTCTTTCTGTCGCGGCTTATTTTTCGGGTTTTGACCGGCAGCCTGCGATTTCTGCGTTTTTTTCGACGCGGGATTTTTTTTGCAAATGGCTCCGCGGCATTGGCGTTTGTTGCCTTTGACATTTTTAACGACTGAGTGATGAAGGCCTGAACGCTGCCGTGTTTTTCTGTCACTAGCCGCCGGTACTTTTGCTTTGCGCTGGTTAATCACTTGATGGTTGGGCCCAACATCGAATGTCGTGTCACTTGCAGTCGAGGCTAACGCCGATTGCCCAGACATAAAATGGCTGTCGGCCCAGCTCGTCGACATCCCGAGGGTCATGATGAGCAATCCAAAAAGGAATAGCCGATCATTGATGTTTAAAGTTTTCATACAAAGTCCTCCTTCAGCCAGAGCCGCGCTAAACCGCGGGCGTCTTTGACTTCAACATTCGTAAGAACAAAAATCGATCCGGCCGGCGGGCCGCAATGCCATATGGTTAAGTATTTGAATAGACAGGCAAAAAATGCAGTATTGCAACCATGTCGAAACATTGGACGGGCGGCGAACTTTTAATGACCGGTTTGTACGACGAGAGATTAAATCCAGACAAAACAAAGCTTTAGAAGTTAAAGTCGCACATATAAATGGGTGCCGTTTTAGGCAGGCTCATGACCGCACGCTGAGGCCTAAAATGCCAGAGAAATGAGCCGATTTTCGGCTCAAGGGCCGTAAATTGACACAAAAAACCGACGAAATCTCCACTATTCAGATCGAATAAGCGCTCATTTCGGCATCTGAATTGCTATAAATTGAGCCAGAGTTTCAAGGAGTTCGTATGCCTTCATTCAAATTATCGTCTGTGTGTCTCATGGGCCTTAGCTTTGCCGCCGCAATCGCCGTCTTATCGGGTTGCAGCGGGCATGCACCTACATATACGGACTCAAAGGGCAAGGTTATCTCTTATTGGGATTACCGCCTTTCTAAGATTTGCGCGTCCGATAAACTCGCAATCAACGTTGATCGCGACATGATGGATACTCTTACAAAATTGAACACGAACACCAAAGATTGGGTCGTTCGAAACGTGCTCGTTTCAGACAGTATGGCGACCCGCCCGGCGAACGCTGAGCGCGCGATGATTTATTCGCAACTGCCTGTGCAGAATACGGCAGCCGCCTTGTTAAATGGCAACGCCCGAAAAGACAGCACGCCGAATTTAATGCACGTGACGCTTGATTGTGCGGACCGTACCGCCACATATTTCGGCCCTGGCGTGAACTCAACCACTGGTGTGAAGGGGTTCATCCGCGAGCCTAACGACTCTAGACTTGATGACCTTGGCGACATGACGATTCGAAACCTTTACATCTCAGGCGGTACGGACCAAGGCATGCCGGTGAACATCCACATTTATAAGGATTACGTTTTAGCGACCGACACCGGCGGCGACCAAGGCCAACAACTTCGTGCCGAAGAGGATGAGAAATTTGGTATTCGTAAGTTTCAAATCACCATCGATCAAAAGACATCGGCGGGCAAACGCGAACTTGTCATCGAGCAATCTGTCAATCAGCCGAATGACACGACGGTGACAGTCGATTCGGCCGTCGCGGCGAATTATTTGCAAGTGTTGCCAGCTTCGTACGTCGCGCAGGTGATGATGAAGTCAAGTTCTCCGCAGGTGAAAGCATTGGCGGCTCGCCTCGCTTCACGCGGCACGAGCGCTGTGGCCGCCGAACTGCGCAGTCAGGGGAAGGCTCCGTTCGCGATCGATTTCAGTGTGTTGGATGAAGCTCGCCAGCAAATTGCGGCAAAACTTTCGGCTCCAGCCAGTGGCTCGAGCCGCGATTCGGCGGTAATCGGCCAATTGAGCGATAGCACGTCCGGCCTCAACAGCCCGATAATCGGGCAACCGATCACACCATCGAAAGCAGCCCAACAGTTGCAGCAACTTAATTCACCGCCGGCGCCTGCGATTGCTTTGCCATCGAAGTAAATGACTCAGGCAAACGCGCGCTTAGCCGACAATTTCAAGGCGCGCGTGTTTAGCCATAAACTTTTTTAACGATTTATCAGCGAATAGCACCGAAACTTTCGTTTGATCGCCGCTACCTTCAACTTGAAAGACCGAACCGACGCCGAAAATCGGGTGTCGAACGCGTTGCCCTCGTTTGAAATCTCCATTCGACGACAAGTCTTCAAAACTTTCATCAGAAAACGTCTGACTTTCAGGTTCGTCTTGCAACCACTTAGGTGCCCGTGATGCCGCTTGAGCAAAACCGCCGCTTGCAAATTTGTCGGCAAATCGCTGCAAAAAAGCCGGCTTTTTAAGTGACGAGTTGGCGGCGACATACTCTTCGGGGATTTCGCCCAAGAAACGGCTGTGCGGCCGGGCTTCTTCTTGCCCGTAAATTCGGCGAGTTCGCGCGTAACTCAAAAATAAATTCTCACGAGCGCGCGTCATACCGACGTAGCATAAGCGGCGTTCTTCTTCGAGGCGATCGGCTTCGGATTCATCGAGACTTTTGCCGGAGGGAAATAATCCTTCTTCCATCCCCACGATGAACACATTTTTATACTCGAGGCCTTTCGATAAATGCAGCGTCATGAGCGTGACCGCGTCCTGCTCCGGATTATCTCGATCGGCATCGGAGACGAGCGCCATTTCTTCAAGAAACGCCGCGAGTGTCGCCTCTTGTTCTTCACGTTCGTGCTCGAACTGCAAGATCGCATTCTGAAATTCTTCAAGGTTTTCGATGCGTGCCTGGGCCTCGGGCGTGTTTTCTTCTTTGAGTTTCATCGCGTATTGGGTTTCATCGAGAATGCGCAAGTAAATTTCTGACGGAGTGAGCTTGGGCAATTCGGCCCGTAGTTTCTCAATCACGTGATGAAAGTTTTGAAGCTTATTGCAAGCGCCCGAGTGGACGAGCCGCTTTGTCGCCACTTCGAGCGCCGATTCGTAGGCCGATTTCTTATTCTCGTTCGCGTACTTTTGGATTTCTTCGAGCGTCGTTTTGCCGATGCCCCGAGCGGGAGTGTTAACGATTCGGAAAAACGCCACATCGTCGCTCGGGTTCAAGAGAAGCCGCATGTAGCAGATGACGTCTTTGATCTCTTTGCGCTCGTAGAATTTCACCGTACCGATCACGCGATAGGCGAGCGATTCGCTGCGAAGTTGCTCCTCGAGCACGCGGGACTGCGCGTTTGTTCGATAAAAAACCGCAATGTCGTTCAGCTCATAGCGCCGGCTCAAGGCGAAGTCTCGAATTTTGCGAGCGACAAAGCGAGCTTCGTCGTATTCGTTGTTTTCCGCTTGCACGGTAATTTTCGAGCCTGAGGCGTTTTGCGTGAAGAGCACTTTGTCTTTACGCTGCGAATTTTTCGCGATCACGTGCGAGGCGGCCTCGACAATGTTTTTTGTCGAACGGTAATTCTCTTCGAGCTTCACGACTTTGGTTTCGGGGAAGTCCTTTTCGAAATCGAGGATGTTTCGGATGTCTGCGCCCCGCCAGCTGTAAATCGATTGGTCCTCGTCGCCGACGACGCAAATGTTGCGATGCTTTTGAGCGAGCGCTTTCACGATCAGATATTGGATGTGATTCGTGTCTTGATATTCGTCCACAAGCACGTAATGAAACTTATCTTGGTAAGCCTCGAGCACGTCCGGAAACTTTTGTAGTATTTCGTGCGTCTTGAGCAAAAGGTCGTCGAAGTCGACGGCGTTGGAGCGCTTCATTTCATCTTCGTAGACGCGATAGATTTCAAGAGTCGTTTCATCCATGCGAAAGAACGCGCTTTGGGCCACGCGATCGGGGGTGAGCGCGAGCATTTTGGCTTGCCCGATGGAATGGCGAATCGCCTTCGGCACGAACACTTTGTCGTTGAGGTTCATGTCCTCGCAAATTCTTTTGAGTAGACTCAATTGATCGCTATCATCGTAAATTACAAAAAACGGTTGGTACCCGAGATGGTGGATCTCTTCGCGTAAGAATCGCGCGCAAAACGAGTGAAACGTTGAGATCCACATCTCCTCATGAATCGGCACGCCCGCCTCGTACAGCAGTTTCTCGATACGGCTGCCCATCTCGCGCGCGGCCTTATTGGTAAAAGTCACGGCGAGGATTTGCCCGGGGGTAGCTTCGCCTTGCAGAATCAGGTTCGCAACACGGTAGGTCAGTACACGGGTTTTACCGGATCCCGCGCCGGCTAATATCAGCAGAGGCCCGGCAAGGGTATTGACGGCTTCAAACTGGGGAGCATTCAAGTTCTTAAGGATTTGATCCTGTTTCATTTTCGGCTTGATTTTTAGCGCGAATTCAAAGACAAAGGAAGGCTCTTAAGGGCGCGAGGCGACGAATACTATGCCGACGCGCGGAAGGATGACCTGGATGGCAAAACTGAGTTCGATTCATAAAAACCTGCGTCGGCGCGAAAAGTCTACGAAACACTGGAAAGCTCGTCGTGAGCTTCGGGCCAAGTCTCTGGACCCCAGATTGTCGGATTCTGAGCGTGAGGCTGCGTTTTTGAAACTTCAGAAAATGCCAAGAAACGGTTCACCTATTCGCGTGGTCAACCGTTGCGCTATTACAGGCCGTCCGCGTGGCAATCTTTCGAAATTTGGTCTTTGCCGGATTAAATTTCGTGAGCTGGCGCTTGCCGGTAAGATCCCCGGCGTCACCAAAGCCTCCTGGTAAATCACTACTGTGATAGCGTCTCGCTAGTGACTGCCTCTAGCGGACGATTTTTTGTACAATAGCCGACGGTACAGCTTTCGTGGCGAGAAGTTCCGTACGGTAATCGACGGC
This sequence comes from Bdellovibrionales bacterium, assembly GCA_027459485.1. Lineage (GTDB taxonomy): Bacteria > Bdellovibrionota > Bdellovibrionia > Bdellovibrionales > UBA1609 > RBG-16-40-8. The sequence continues at coordinate 77,348 of DAIDIG010000002.1, forward strand.
GCCTTTTTGGTCGGAAAAAAGACCGATACTCACGCGAAACCATTTATGACCGTGCACGACTGCTGGCACGTAAAACGCGCTGTAACCTTTTTTGGTGAGCGCAGCTGCGCGCATGCGCGCTTCTTTCTCGGTCGCATACGACGCAATTTGAACCGTGTATTTGCCGATTGCGCTTGTCGCGACAGCCGGTAGTGTCTTCATGGGGTGAAGCGGCGCCTTTATATCTTTTGTCGGTGCCATATTGTGAGCGACGCGATCCGCAGCTGCGGCAGCTTGGTCGCTGGCCGCCGTGATCGAGGCTGTGTGACGACCCTGGGGAGCATATCCATCGAGACTGTCTGATGCGTCGGCTTTCGAATCAGCCGCTTTTGTCGTACCTGCGGCGCCATTTGCAGCCGGCGCGCTAGCCGTCGCATCAGCTGCCGCTTGGCCGTCGACGCTCGCGGGCTTCCGTTGTTGAGCTTTAATGAATTCTTCAGACAAACTTTGAGTTTGCTGATCGGTTATCGGTTTTGTCGCGGGGTCTGTTGCCGCGGCGGCGTCCGCTGTGGCGACTTGCGATTGACCGTTAAAATCAGCTTCAAGAGAAGCGCGGCGATAATCGCTGTCGCTTACTTGTTTGCCAACGTATGTTCCAACCGAAAATGAGAGAAGCGAAATAAAGAAAATTAAAACGAGCTTGAACATCGTGTCGGCTTTTGATCCGCTGGCTGAATTTGACATTGTCTTTTTACCCCCGAGAAATTGTAATAGCTCGTGCGAGCTCCCCTATCTTTCTATCGTAGCGGCAACCGCCAACTTGGGTCAAATCTTTGCGCGCTTGACAAAAGACCGTGAACCGTCAACTGTCACGCCATGGTGGATATCGACCGAGCTCTTCAGTCCGCAAAAGACGCAGCCAAAATCGGGCGCGAAATAATCCTTTCTCATTTCGGCCGTCTACGCGACGTACAAGAAAAAGATCAGGCCGGTTTGGTCTCTGAAGCCGACCGCGAGAGCGAGCGCGCGATCACCCAATATTTAAGACGCGAGCACGCGGAGTTTTGGGTGCTCGGCGAAGAAGAGAGTTTCGCAAAACACGGCTTTGGCCCAGTCGAGATCCTGCGACAATCGGGCGTATGGCTCGTCGACCCGCTCGATGGGACCACCAATTACGTTCACGGACTACCGTTTTTTTGTGTCAGCATCGGACTCATGTACCAGAATGAAATTCAAGTAGGAGTTGTGGACTGCCCGATGCAACAAAAAGTCTACTGGGCGGCAAAAGGCCGCGGAGCATTTGTAAACGAACAACCGCTTCACGTGAGCGAACGCGAAAAAATTCACGATTCGCTTTTGGCAACCGGTTTTTCGTATACGAAAGAAGCGCTGAAAACTCAGGTTGAAATTTTCGGCGATATTGTAGGTGACGCTCGCGGCGTACGCCGTGCCGGTTCGGCCGCGATGGATCTTTGTTGGGTGGCTGAGGGAGTGTTCGACGGTTATTGGGAAGGCAACCTCAAACCGTGGGACACAGCAGCCGGCGCCTTGATCGTGAAAGAAGCCGGCGGAATTGTGACCTCGTACGATGGTCGACCGTATGATCCGTTTGATTCCACTCTTGTCGCGGCGAACCCCAAATTACATCCTATATTAAAAGGTCGAATCAACGACCGCTGGCGCAAGTAGAGCGGCATCGAAAGATTGCGGTGGTCTGTTGCAATGCCGCCGAAAGGTCCTGTCAAAATTCAACGGGGCGCTGACCGCAAATCGACAAATTTCTTTTAGGCAATTTCTGCCCACGTGACGAAAAGCTCAGTCTTTCTGCGCTCGACCTCAAATAAAGTCCTGTTGGCATTCGAGTTGCTCATCAATTAAGCGAGGCGAAGTGCGCGCGCTCGGTATTGGACTAACGGCGCACTCGAGTAGCGCGCAGTTACGAATGCGCGCAGGGGGCAAAAGTGGCGGAACAAAAAGCGCCAGAAGCGGCGCCGGCGGCAGCACCAGCACCTTCTTCGGGCGGCAAGCCGATCCTTTTTATCGGTTTGGCCGTGATCAACATGCTTGTCGTTGCCGGCGTCGGTGCGATGATCTATCTCAACAAAAAGAAGCAAGCGGCCAAGCCCACTATCGATCAAGTCATTCAAGGCGAGGCGACTGAGCAAAAGCAGGAGCAAGAAAATCCGGAGTTTATTGGTAATCTCGTCCCACTCGACACGTTTCTCGTGAACCTTGCCGGCAGCCGCGGGCAGAAACTCGTCAAAGTGGATATGCAACTCGAAGTGAACAACGGCGAAGTCGAAAAAGAGATCGAGGCAATCAAACCGAAGATTCGCGATATCATCATAATCATTTTATCGTCGAAAACATACGCCGAGGTCGCCACCGAAGACGGCAAGAATGCGCTTCGCGATGAGATCCGAGATAAAGTGAATTTATTTCTGACGAAGGGTCGAATCAAGCGCGTGTATTTCACGGAATTCATCTACAATTAGGAGTGAAACGCTAATATGAGTCAGGTCTTATCGCAAAGTGAAGTCGATGCACTTTTGGCTGCGGTCTCAGAAGGCGAAATTGCCGGGCAAGACGCAAGCGCCGAAGGAGCGGCCAGCGGCGGCGCAGCGGGCCCCGATGGCAAAAAAGATGACCGGATCGTCGTTTCTTACGATCTGACGAGCCAGGACCGGATTATTCGAGGGAGACTCCCGCAGCTTGAAGTTATTTATGAAAAATTCATGCGATCGTTTCGAGTATCGCTTTCTTCGGCGCTGCGAAAAATCGCAACACTCAACCATGCGAGCACAGACTTTTTGAAATTCGGCGAATTCATCAACACGCAACCCATGCCGACGTGTATGAGCGTTCTTCGTTTCAACGCTCTTCGCGGTTCGGTTTTGTTCGTCGTTGAATCGAAGCTCGCGTACGCTTTAGTCGATAATTTTTTTGGTGGAGCGGATCGTCCCTACACCAAAACCGAAGGCAAAGATTTCACGGCAATCGAATTACAAATCATTCGTAAAGTCGTGGATCTTGCCATCGGTGATTTAGAAGAAGCCTGGAGTTCGGTCGAAAAAGTCGACTGTTCATTTGTCCGGACAGAGATCAACCCGCAGTTTGTCGGTATCGTGCCCCCGACCGATATCGTGATCGCGTCGACTTTTGACGTCGAGCTTGAAAACGCCAACGGTATTATTACGCTTGTCATCCCGTACTCCACGATCGAGCCAATTAAGCAGAAGCTGCAGTCGGGCTTTCAGGTGGAGTCCGATCAAACCGACAAAAAACTTTGGTCGACGACCATCATTGAACAACTTTTGGGTACCGAGGTCGAAATTCGAGTGGATCTCGGCGAGACAGAAGTTTCAATGGGTGATCTGTTGCAAATGAAAGTCGGCGACGTCGTGTCGCTCAATCAAGACGCGACCGGCGAATTCGACGTGCAAATTGAGGGGATACGTAAATTTAAGTCGTACTATGGCATACATCATGGCTCGGTTGCGGTCCAAATCACGCGACCGGTTTCGAAGTGATAGGGGGAACGTATGAGTGATGACCAAACCGCAAAAGTATTAGAAGAAGCGGCACCCCAGGCGCCTGCGCCTGTGGCTGTCTCCGCAGTCGGAGCCGCAGCCGAAGCAGGAAAATCGGATCGCAATCTCGATCTGATTCTCGACATTCCGCTCAAAGTCACGGTCGAGCTCGGTCGAACTAAAATGGTCGTGAATGAACTTCTGAACCTGGGCCAGGGCAGCGTAATCGAATTGCAAAAGTTGGCCGGTGAGCCGCTTGAGGTTCTGGTCAACAACAAATTGGTCGCTCGCGGTGAAGCCGTGGTCGTTAACGAAAAGTTCGGTGTTCGACTGACGGATATCATTTCGCAAACAGAGCGTGTGGAGCAATTGGGATGAAAACCTCGTCTCGAATCGGCGCTGGATGTTGCGCGGTCATGGCGGTGATATTTGTCTCCGCTTCGGTTTGGGCCGAAGACGCGGCGACAACTTTCGGCCCCGCAACTGCAGCGGCAGTTTCGGCTAGCCCCGCAAAAGCCGCCACCCCGACGCCGACGGCGAACGCGGCTTCTAAGGAACATCTTTCAGAGTCACAAATTCCCGTCTTTTTAAAAGCGCAGTCGCAGAAGCCAGTGGCAGTAAACCCGTGGGGGCGTTTGCTGTTGAGTCTCATGATCATCGGCACGGTCGGCGCCGGTATGATGGTTTTCGGGCGCTGGTACAGCGGCAAAAGTAAAAAGGGCGGCGATCTAAACAAGATTCGAATCCTCACGCAGTTTCACTTAGGGCCAAAGAAAAGTCTGGCGATCGTGCGCGTTGCCGGCGAGGCGATTTTGATCGGTATCACCGACCACAATATCTCTATGCTCAAGTCGCTTTCGCTTCTTGACGGAGAGTTGGACACGACGTCGGAAGCCTCTCCCGTTCAAGATGCGCCGCTGCCGACATTTCAGAAAACTTTGGCAGCTCAGCCGCCGGCACCGGCTGTTCATGAAGAAGATGAATTCGCGATCGAAAGCATAAAAGACCGAGTCTCTCTTAAACTTAAAAACATGAGGCCGTTTTGAAACGATTGAACTTTTGGCTTGTTTCATTGGGGGCGCTCGCTTGGTCGCACCATGCGTTCGCCCAGTTGACCCTGCCGACCGTGAGCTTCGGCTACAAATCGGTCAATAACCCGCAAGAGTTCGTTACAAATATTAAGATACTGCTCGGATTGACGGTGCTGACACTCGCGCCGGCCATTCTCATCATGATGACGAGTTTTACCCGCGTCGTGATTGTTTTATCATTCGTGCGGCAGGCGCTTGGCATGCAGAACATGCCCCCGAACCAATTGATCATCGGGCTCGCCCTTTTCATCACCTTTTTTATCATGGCGCCGTTTATTCAGAGAATTAACACGAACGCGGTGCAACCGTACCTCAGCGATCAGATTTCGCAGGATGAAGCGGTCACGCGCGCGCTCACTCCGATTCGCGAATTCATGTTTAACCAAACCCGTGACGCCGATCTCGCTCTATTCGTGAACCTTTCGAAAATGGCGCGCCCAAAAACGCGGGCGGACGTGCCGACTCAAGTTTTGATGCCGGCGTTTATAATTTCAGAACTCAAAACTGCGTTTGAAATCGGCTTTATCATTTATTTACCGTTTCTTGTGATCGACATGATTGTCGCGAGTGTATTGATGGCGATGGGGATGATGATGCTCCCGCCGGTTATTATTTCTCTACCGTTTAAGATTATGCTTTTTGTTCTTGTGGATGGGTGGGCGCTCATAGTCGGATCACTGGTGAAAAGCTTCGGGTATTAGTGCTTAAGGGGTGTTCGTATGACAGAAGCGCTGATTTTAAAATTAGGCCAGGACGCGATTCGTACGACGGCGTTGATTTCCGCGCCGATGCTGATCGGAGCGCTGGTGATCGGTCTCATCATCAGCGTTCTGCAAGCCATTACCCAGATCAACGAGGCCACGCTGACGTTCATCCCGAAAATGATTGTCATTGGTGTTGTCGTCATCATCGCGGGGCCGTGGATGATCGACGTGATGTCGCATTACACGATTGAATTGTTTCAGAACATCACCATGTTCGTGAGGGGTGGTTAAGTGCCGGCGATTTACAACTTCAGCCTGACTGAAGTCGTCGCGTTTGCGCTGGTTCTAATGCGCATGGCGGGCTTTGTGATCGCAATGCCGATCTTCGGCACCCCCAATGTGCCGGTGCAAGTGAAGGTTTTGCTTTCTCTCGTGATGGCGTTTGTGCTTTTTCCGCAAATTGGCTGGAAGAGTCTGTCGATCGATATTGATTCAGTAATGATCATCACGCTCGCGGTGAAAGAGGTGTTTGTCGGTCTTGTGATCGGGTTTCTCGCGCGTTTGTTTTTTATTGCGGTTTCGATGGCCGGCCAGATCATGGACGTGTCACTCGGCCTGTCGACGGCTCAATTGTTTGACCCGACAATGGGTGAAAGCTCATCGGCGTTCGATCAGTTTTTCGTCATTTTGGCCTCGATCTTTTTCTTGGCTATTAACGGGCATCACATTTTAATTGCGGGCCTGTTCGATTCTTTCACGTTGGTGCCACTCGGCAAAGTCGGCCTTTCATTCACTCCATTCGGCGGCTTCGGCATGATCGTCGAGCAAATCATGAGCATAGCGGTAAAAATGAGCGCCCCGATTCTGATTTCAATTTTGTTTATGAACGTCGCGGTTGCCGTGATCGGTCGAGCTGTTCCGCAAATCAACATTCTGATCACGAGCTTGCCGCTGAACATTTTGGCCGGATTTTTTATCTTGTTTCTCGCGTTGCCGCTCTTGTTGTGGCAGATGCACGGTTTGGTCAATGTGACGGCTGATCAACTTTTTCGATTTGTGAAAGCGCTTTGAGGGAAGACGTAAATGGCTGATTCGGATGAATCGGAACGGACAGAAGACCCCACGCCGCAGCGGCGCGAAGATTTTCGCAACCGCGGTCAGGTCGCGCAGAGCAAAGAATTTGCCTCTGTTTTTGTTCTTTTGTTCTCGGTCATCGCGTTCTGGCTGCTCGGCCGGTTTTTCATGCAACAGCTTTACGCTGTTTTCGCGCGTTCTTTCACTGACTTCATCCCGCAGGCCGCAAGACAGGGGGATTGGGTTCCGGCTTTTAAATTCGCGTTCACAAAAGCGACTCTGATCGTCGCGCCTCTCGGCGGCCTTCTTTGGCTCATGAATGTTATGTCGTCGGTCGTGCAAATCGGATTTTTAAACAGCGAAGAAGCGAATCATTTTGATTTGTCTCGCATCGACCCTGTTCAAGGGTTCATGCGGCTATTCACCTTGCGGTCTCTGATCGAGGGCGGCAAAGCTCTCATCAAGGTCACACTTGTCGGGATGATCGTTTATGTGATCATCCGCGGTGAAATGAAAAACATCCCGCAGTTGTCGAATTACGATAGCTCTCAGCTTATTGTTTACTGCGCCAGGCTGATGCTGAAACTTTTTGGCTGGGTCGGGCTTTTTATGTTGGTGCTTGCCGGTCTCGATTACATGTTTCAACGCTGGGAGCTCGAGCGGCAAATGCGGATGACGAAGCAAGAGATCAAAGAAGAAGTCAAATCGCGTGAAGGTGACCCGCTTGTGCGCGCCCGCGTTCGAAAACTGCAGCGTGAGCTCGCCAATCGTCGGATGATGGATGCGGTCAAAAAAGCCGACGTGATTATCACGAACCCGACTCACATCGCTGTGGCGTTACAATATTCACAGGACATGGTCGCGCCGAAGTTAATCGCCAAAGGCGCCGACTACATCGCCGAGAAAATCAAAGCGTTGGCTAAAGAACACAGAATCCCGATCGTCGAAAACAAGCCGCTGGCGCGAACAATTTATAAAACTATGAAAATTGGCCAGATGATCCCGCGTGAGCTCTACACCGCCGTGGCTGAAGTTCTCTCTTACATTTACAGACTGAGAAAGCGAAGGGCGTAACGACGTATGGCCGAAGGCATCTATTTATTTTTAAAACGGTTTGAAAAGATCACGCGAAACACGGATCTGTTCATGGCCGTGGGTCTTATCGCGATCGTCGGCGTGATGATCATCCCTTTGCCGCCTTTCATGCTCGACATTTTGCTGACGTTATCAATTACACTTTCAATGCTGATTCTGCTCGTCGCGCTTTACACGAAGCGACCGCTTGATTTCAGCGTGTTCCCGAGTTTGCTGCTTCTCACGACGCTCTACCGTTTGGCGTTGAACGTGGCGTCTACTCGTTTGGTGCTCACGCAAGGCAACAACGGGCCGCAAGCCGTTGGCCACGTGATTTCTTCGTTCGGTCAGTTTGTCGTCGGCGACAATTACGTGATCGGTTTTGTTGTTTTCGTGATTTTGGTTGTCATCAACTTCGTTGTGATCACCAAAGGTTCGGGTCGAGTGGCCGAGGTCGCGGCGCGATTTACGTTAGACGCCATGCCGGGTAAACAAATGTCAATTGACGCCGATCTCAACGCCGGCTTGATTTCAGAAAAAGAAGCGCGGGCCCGGCGGCGCGAGATTGAAATGGAAGCCGATTTTTACGGCTCGATGGACGGTGCGAGCAAATTCGTGCGTGGTGATGCGATCGCCGGCATCATCATCATGCTGGTGAATATTTTCGGCGGATTGTTTATCGGGATGTTTCAAAAAAATCTCGATCTTGCGACGGCCGCGAAGTTCTACACGACAATGACAATCGGTGACGGTCTGGTGTCGCAAATCCCAGCCCTCATTATTTCGACTGCAGCCGGTATCGTCGTCACACGCAACTCCGGCGATCAGGACATGGGCCAAGATCTCACCCGACAGTTATTCTCTAAGTGGAAAGCTGTCGGCATTGTGGGCGGCATTCTCGCGTTTCTCGGATTTGTTCCGGGCTTGCCCACGGTTCCGTTTTTCTTTATGGCCGCGATTTTGGGTACGGTTTCTTGGGTCATCTATCGTTATGAACAAGATGAAGAACTAAATAAGAAGAAAACGGCCGAAGAAGAGGCGACAAAGCCGAAAAAAGAAAACATTGAAAGTCTGCTGCCGCTCGATTTAATAGAGTTAGAAGTCGGCTATGCGCTCATTAACGTGGTGGAGTCGAATCAGTCGGGCGACCTGCTTGAACGAATCGTCAGCATTCGCAAGCAATTCGCTCTCGAGTTCGGTATTGTCGTGCCGAGCATTCACATTCGCGACAATTTGCAATTAAACCCCGGTGAATATCGTCTGATGATCAAGGGCAATAAAGTGGCGGGCGGTACACTCCGTGCTGATTGTTTGCTGGCGATGGACCCCGGCAATGTCACAACTCACATTGATGGCATCCCCACAAAAGAGCCGGCCTTTGGTCTCGACGCTTTGTGGATCGGCCGCTCGATGAAAGAAGAAGCCGAGCTTGCAGGTTACACGGTTGTAGACCTGCCGACCGTCATGGCCACCCACGTGACGGAAGTCATCAGAACGCACGCAGCCGAATTGTTCGGGCGGCAAGAGGCCGATTCGCTGATCGAAAATTTGAAAAAGCAATATCCGAAGGTGGTCGAAGAGTTGATCCCGAACATTTTGCCGCTCGGTTCGGTCGTTCGCGTTCTGCAAAGTTTGCTGCGTGAACAGGTTTCGATTCGTGATTTGCGCACGATTTTTGAAACGTTGTCGGATGAGGGCAATAAGTCGAAAGACCCCGAAGTGCTTACGGAGCAAGTCCGGCGCAGCCTCGCGCGGGCGATCACGCGCAAATATATTTCAGACGACGGTCAGATTCAGGTTATGTCGCTCGGTCGCCACCTTGAAGAATTGATTGCCAACTCGCTGCTACAGACGGAACAGGGCGTTCAGTTGGTGATGGACCCGCAGAGCGCGCAAGACATGATCAACAACATCGCGCGCACGATCGAACATCACCCGGAGATCGCCGGCCAGTCGATTCTGCTCACGAGCCCGACGGCCCGACGGCATGTCTATAAACTGACGTCGCGATTTATACCGCAATTGATTGTGCTCGCGCACACCGAACTGACACCGGATGTGAATATTTCATCGGTCGCCCAAGTCGATCTCGGCCGGGCGAACCGCGCACCCGATCCTCGGCAAGGAGAAGTGAATGCAGGTTAAAAAATTTGAGGCGAAATCCATAAAAGAAGCGATTCACCTTGTTAAATTCCACATGGGCCCCGACGCGATCATTCTTTCGGCGAAAGAAAATATAAAACGGTTCGGGCTGATGGGAGAAACGAGCGTTGAAGTCACCGCCGCCGTGTCAGAAACAAAGCTCAACGGCAAAAAAATCGCCGAGCGAAAGCTCAATTCGAAAGACCGCGAGAAATTTAAAAACGCAAGCGCGAGACAGCAACGGGAGTTTATTACCAAAGCACTTGAGGCGATGAACCAGGCTGCGGAACAAGAAGAACATGATCAAGAAGAATCCGTTGAAGAAATCGCCGAGCCAGTCGCGCCGGTCAAAAAGGCAAAAACCGCCGAGCCGGTTATACGTCGGCAAAACGGAATCACAGCCGCTCGTTACGCCGACATTGATGAAAGCGGCCAAGCGGTTGTTCGAGTCGAGCCGGTCACTCCGCACGTGACGCCACCGGCCGCCCAAGCGTACGTTCCACCGGCAACTGCGCCAACTGCAAGCCCACAACAGACGGTTGCGACCGCGTCGTTACAGCAAGAAATTCAACACCTGCGGGGCCTACTCGCGAACTTTCAAAAGGTGCCGAATGGGTTTGTCTCGCTTCACCCTGGCGCCGAAGACGGCCTGCCATATGAACTGAGCTTCGCGTTTAGACGCTTGGCAGATGCCGGCATCGCGCACGAAAATATTGTCGAAGTGCTGAAGCTCGCCAATGAACGGCTGCCAAAAGAGCAACAGAAAAAGAAAGCATTAATTGACGGTTGGGTCATTCGCTATCTGCTCGAGCAATTGCAGATTGTTGAAAACCCGATTCGCGGCAAGTTTCACGCTTTTTTAGGCCCTACCGGCCAAGGTAAAACATCGACCGTTATAAAACTTGCCTGCCACCTGATGATGAATGAGAAAAAGCGCGTGGCGCTCGTCACGGGCGACGTCGTGAAAGTCGGCGCGACCGATCAATTTAAAATTTACGCGCAGATTCTGAACGCTCCCTACGCGGTTGTGACGAATCTCAATGACTGGAACTCGCTCGCCCCGCAACTTTCGAATATCGATTACGTCTTGTTCGATACCCCCGGGTTGAACTTAAAAGCCGGTAATGACCTTGAGGTGCTACGGCGCATTTTGCCGCCGGCGTTAATGAAAAACCCGGCCGATTTTCAGACGCACTTTGTGCAATCGATAATGGCACGCGACACCGACGCGTTTGAAATCGCCGAGCGCTTTAAATTCGTCGGGTTTCAAGATGTGATCTTCACTCGGCTTGATGAGGCCGTTCAATTCGGCTTGATCTACAATTTTCAGAAGAATTTCAAAGTGCCCATTCATTCGTTCGGCATCGGCAACAACATCCCCGAAGACTTCGAGTTCGCCTCGAAGGAGCGGGTGATCGATTTATTATTTAATTTGAGTCAAATCAGAAAAGAGAGGGGTCAGTCATGAGCGCGACAGCCGGCGGAGGTCATACCTCCGTCAGAAAGAATACTAAAACCATCAGCATAACCTCGGGTAAGGGCGGCGTCGGCAAGACGACCTTGATTTCGAATTTGGCTCTCGCGCTAGCCGGTCAAGGCCATCGCGTGCTTGTTCTTGACGGCGATTTGGGCATGGCCAACGTCGATGTCATGTTCGGTTTGCGCGTGACACGAACACTCGAATCGGTTCTGGCGGGCGAATGCGCTCTTCGCGAGATCGTTGTTGAAGTTACGCCGAATGTATTTTTGATCCCCGGCGGCAGCGGCGTCTACGGACTACAGAATCTGACCGTGCATCAGAAAAAGATGCTGCTCGATGAAGTGAGTGAACTGAACGACCGCTATGATTTTATGCTCATCGACACCGCTTCGGGCATTGATGACAATGTTCTTTACCTCAATTCGGCGGCGCAAGAAACGCTCGTAGTTGTGACCGGCGAACCGGCTAGTCTAACCGACGCCTACGCTCTTATAAAAGTCTTGAATAAAAAATTGAACGAGCAAAAATTTTCAATTGTCGCCAACATGGTTCAGGACGAAAGTGAAGCCCTCTCGATTTACCGGCGGTTGAGTGATGTGGCGAGCCGGTTTCTTTGTGTCAGCCTGGACTATAAAGGGTTCATCCCGAGCGACGTGAACTTACGGCTCGCGACTAAAGCGCAACAGCTCGTCGTCCGCAGCCAGCCGCGCGCTCCTTCAAGTTTGGCCATACAAATGTTGACAGAGAAAATCGGCCGTTCGAACAGTTTTGCAGGTCTCAAAGGCGGCATGCAATTTTTTTGGGAGCAGATCGTAGGTGTGGCTTAAAGGATCAGGACTAGGGACACTCCCGGCGGTCTGTTAAGATTTTTTTAGGAGAGATGCATGGCGAAGAGCACAAATGCCAGCCCGCTTTTACAAAAATATAAAGAAGAGCCTTCTAAGGTCACGACTAAGCAAAAAGACACGTTGATCATGGAATACGCACCGCTGATCAAATTTATCGCGCAAAAGATCGCCGTGCGATTACCTGCCCACATTGAGCTCGACGATCTGATCTCGAGCGGTGTGATCGGCCTTATGGATGCGATTGAAAAGTATGACCCGCGACGCGACAATAAATTCAAGACATACGCGGAATTTCGAATTCGCGGCGCGATTTTGGATGAGCTGCGCGCGCAAGATTGGGTACCGCGTTCGGTTCGCGATAAGGCCAAAATGCTCGATAAAGCCGTGGTCGAACTCGAAGCGCAACTCGGGCGCACGGCTTCGGACGATGAAATCGCGGAGAAACTCCAGATCTCAATCGAAGAATTTTACGATCTTGTGAATCAAGTGCGCCCCGTCAGCGTGCTGTCGATCGACGAAGCGAGTACATTTTCGAATGTCGACAAAATGTCGATTCTCAATTTGCTTGAAAGCTGCAAACTCAATAATCCGCTCAATCAGCTCAAGCTGAAATCGATAAAGAAAATAGTGACGAAGGCGATCGAAGATCTGCCCGAGCGGCAGCGCCTCGTTTTGTCTTTGTACTACTACGAAGACATGAATTTGAAAGAAATCGGCAAAATCTTGCGCGTCACCGAAAGCCGCGTGTCGCAGCTTCACGCCCAAGCGATCTCGCGTCTGCGCGCCAAGCTCACCCAGCATTTTCAAGATCAAGAACTCGACGGGGTATAGAGAGCGCGTTCAAAGCGACTGCCTCTAAAACCCGAATGTAAATGTAGTAATATACATTCGTCTAATTTCGATACGTCTCAAATTGAGAAAACGAAGTCAATTCACTCCCCCTAAACTGACATTTTATGGCATTCGTCTTGCAGTTTGATCTTATTGCAAACCGAAAATATTTAGACGGTTTGAAAAGCGGGGGTAAATGGAAATTCGAGCCAAGAGGGGATCGGTTATTCGATTTCTACTTATAGTCAGCGCCATAACTATACCGATTTGTTATCTTAACTGTTCGGGGGCCCCGAACGGGGCGGCGAATCTTGCATCACAATCAGGGAACTTTCCGTATCAAATGCACGCCGACACTATCGCCTATATGTCATGCTCGAATTTGGGCGGCACCTCGACAAATACCCAAGAAGATCCGACAAATGTCTTTTATAATTTCAAAGTCAGTGTCAATAACGTGAACAATTGCGATACAAAGTCAGGCGCCGATGCCGCCGGCTGCGGGGTTGGCTTTGCTCCACAGTTTGCCTCAATGTCTGCGTCGGATGAGGCGGCCTTGCTCCAGTCATACCAAAACGTATATCCCGATTTGAGCATTCGCCCCGCAAACGATCTGGTCGATGGGTACGCCACAGCCTATATCTCCAGTCAATGTAGCACCGATTGCGGCGACCAGAGTTATGGTGATGCCAATATGCTTGGTGCATCTTTGCTTCTGAGTAATTTCACATCAATTTTTTATTCAGGGAGTGAAATCGAATGGCACAACTCGAGTTCTTCTTCGACCGGGATTATTCCATTCGGGAGTCAGATCAGCTTTAACGGTGGGCAAAACGACGGAGCTGGCAAGGCCATTCGTAACGCTATAACTGAGGGCTCGGGCCAGTGGTATTTAACGACAGAGTTTTCGACCGCTTCGGGTATCGGGGTGCCTGGGCAGGGTGTAAGTTCGGACGGGTCAAATCAACACGTTTACGGTTATGGGTACCGGTTCACTTTCAAGAATGGGCAATATCAGTCAACCGGGCCTGCACGGGCAGTTTCGACTGTCTCCGAATATGATCTAGCGTCGGGTAAGCAAACGGGATCATCTTGGAGCTGCGAAAATTTCGAAATTATTTACCCGGGTGATATCGGCCGCGCGGCAGGAGGCGTACCCCAGTGGGTGCCGCTAGCAAATCCGCAACCAGCTAATGCGTTGCAAGCGGCCGCGATTCAATCTCTTCCCGGCTGGCAGTTCGACGAATACGGCAATTTCGCCGTACCACCGCCATCCGTCACAAGCGGCGACTTTTGTGACGGGAACCTGCAAATGCATGCAGCCGGAAGTTACTCGGCTTCGAGTACGTTGTACTTCGATTCTTCGAAAAGCGGCGGGGGCACATGCAGCGCAAGCGCCGATAACTGCCCGCATTTGGTTTCGATTTGCGTGCGAAATTAGAAATCAAGAAGATCTACTCGCGCATCCCGCCGCGAATTTTCTGAATAAGCCGCGCTTCGAGTTGGCGGGCCGCCTCGCGCGTGATGCCGTACTTGTCGCCGATTTGTTGAAGCGTCAGCGGTTCGTCGGCGAGCATGCGATTTTCAAGAATGAAAATTTCACGTTCGTTTAAATCGGGCCGAATTTTTTCGATCTGCTCTTCAAGGCGCGCAAGCTGCTCTTGATGACTGATAATTTCGTCGGCGGGGGTTGAGCCATCGCGCGCGGTGAGATCCGCAAGTGTCGTGCGTGAATCGTCGCCGACCGGTTTATCAAGGCTCACGTCGCGCTGAAGAACCCGTCCGCTCATTTCTTTGACTTCGTCTTCTGAAATGCCGAGACGACCGCTGATTTGCATGAGCCCGGCTTCCATGCCCATGCGCTCGAGCTGATCACGGCTTCGTTGCAATTCATAAAACAATTTGCGCTGGTTATGGGTTGTGCCGATGCGAACCATCGAGTAGTGCCGCATGAGAAATTCTTGAATGTGGCCGCGAATCCACCAGACGGCGTAGGTGATCAGGCGAACCCCTTTGTAGGGGTTGAACTCTTTTACAGCCTGCATGAGCCCGACATTGCCCTCTTGGATGAGATCAATCAGTCGCGCGCCGAATTTCGAATACTCCATCGCGACTTTCACGACAAAACGCAAATTCGAAGTCACGAGTTTTTGCGCGGCTTCGCGGTCGCCGGTTTCACGATAACGAACAGCGAGGTCGTATTCTTCTTCGCGTGTGAGAAGCGGGTATTTGCGAATTTCGGCCAAGTAACGCGAAACAGGGTCTGTGCTGACGAGACCAGGTTCGGTGCTATCGGGAAGCGCGATTATGTCGTCTTTGAGGTCGATGGCATCGTCTTTTAAATCTAGCACCCCATCACTCGGCGGCGACAATTCAGAGTCGACGACTTCGGGAGTGATCACCTCGACTTTTTTACCTTTTTTGGGCGAGGGCTTGCCGCGAGCTTTCGCTTTTGCCACGACGCGCTCCTCAAACAAGATCGGATAATTTTTTGCTGAGGGTTTTCTCGACCATGCCCTTAACAAGCGCCAGAGCCAGCGGCAATTCAACGACAATTTCGACATTCGAGCCGCTGCCGGCGCTCTTAACGGTCATTTGCGCCTTGAACATTTTGCCGGTTGCTTCGCCGGTCAATTGAGCGGCGTCAAAGTGGGTCTTATAGCCGGCATCGAGCTTTTTGAGGTCGGGGTCGCTTTCGAGCAACGAGCGAACCTTGTTAAAAGCATCTTTGGCGGTGAGGGATGTTTGTTTTTGTATAGTCACTTTGGGCATGTTTCGAGCGTAATCTCTTGGGCGGAGTCTGTCCATGCTTGATCTCGGCGCGGCAACATGCGAAATTGACGATTTTGCAGGCGAGTGCATAGCGAATATTCGGACGGTGATCTATGAAATTTATTTCTGAACTCAAGCGATCTCATTATTGTGGAGAGGTCACTTCGGCGCTCCAAAATCAAGACGTGGTCTTGATGGGCTGGGTCAATACCCGCCGCGACCACGGCGGTCTTGTATTTATTGATCTTCGCGATCGCTCGGGTCTTGTTCAGATCGTGGTGAACCCCGCTCAAGAAGGCTGCCAACCTGCGAAAGACATACGGGGTGAGTTTGTTATCGGCGTGCAAGGCAAAGTGCGATTACGGCCCGAAGGTATGCGCAATAAAAATTTGAAAACCGGCGATATCGAAGTTGAAGTTTCGCGGATTGAAATTTTATCGGATGCGCGCACTCTTCCGTTTGACCCCTCTGACGAGAAAGTATCAGAGACGTTGCGTCTGAAATATCGCTATCTCGATTTACGGTCGCCGCGTTTGCAATCGCATTTGATCAAGCGACATGAGGTCATGATGGCGGTGCGTGAAGGCCTTCATGCCAAAGGCTTCGTTGAAGTTGAAACGCCGATTCTCTACAAGAGCACTCCCGAAGGCGCGCGCGACTACTTGGTGCCGTCGCGAGTGAACCCGGGTACGTTTTATGCCCTACCGCAAAGCCCGCAGACGCTCAAACAGCTTTTGATGATCGCGGGTATGGATAAATACTTTCAAATTGCGCGCTGTTTTCGCGATGAAGATTTACGCGCGGATCGGCAGCCCGAATTCAGTCAAATCGACGTTGAAATGAGCTTTGTCGATCGCGATGACGTGATGAAAGTCGCTGAAGATCTCATGCGCCATGTCTGGAAGAAGATGAAAGGCATCGAGATCGGTGAAGTCCCCGTGATGAGCTACACCGAGGCGATGAACCGGTTCGGATGCGACAAACCGGATTTACGAATCGCTTGGGAGCTCAAAGATCTCACCGAGAAATTGCGCTCGTCTTCATTCAAAGTCTTTTCGGATGCCGCCGGCCGCGGTGGAGCGATCAAAGGATTGTTTGTGCCGGGCACTGGCGGCTATTCACGCGGGCAATTCGATAAGCTGACCGAAAAGGCTAAACAGATGGGTGCAAAAGGCCTCGTTTATATAAAAATTGACGATAAAAATCAGATCACGAGCCCCGTCGCGAAATTTTTTAACGAAACCGAGTTGCGTGATATTTACGGCGCGTGCGGCGGTAGCGGATCAGGGACTGTATTTATAGTAGCCGATGATTTCAGCGTGGCGTGCGCGTCCCTGTCGACCTTGCGGCTCCATTTGGCGGCTGAACTGGGCGCGATCGACACGTCTCGCGACCGCTTTCTTTGGGTCGTGGATTTTCCGCTTCTCGAATATGCGGCCGAAGAGAAAAGATGGGTCGCGTGTCACCATCCGTTTACGGCGCCGAAGGATGAAAATCTGGCCGCGCTCACGAACCGCAACGAAGCTGAATTTTCGCGACTCAAAGCAAAAGCTTACGACTTGGTCTGCAATGGTCATGAAATCGCCGGCGGCAGTATTCGTATCCATCGCGGCGAAACACAAAAAGCCATGTTCGACGCTTTGGGTTTGTCTGAAGATGAAATCAAACTCAAATTTGGTTTTTTCATCGAAGCGCTCACTTACGGCACTCCGCCTCACGGCGGTATCGCTTGGGGCCTTGATCGGCTCGTCATGATTTTGTGCGGTACAGAAGCGATTCGCGAAGTGATCGCCTTCCCCAAAACGGCGAAAGCGACCGATCTCATGGCCGAAGCGCCGAGCCCCGTGACACGCGAACAAATGATCGAGTTGGGTCTAGCTTTTCTCAAAAATAGACAAAACTAGACGGTAGTCCGTCGATTGTTTTGGCCGTGACACCGAAGACCTCCTTAGAGGATGGGCCCTAGACTCATCCGGCACATGGAGGTGCTAAGTGGAAAAAATCAGTCGAATCATACACGGAGACAAGCGAATCACCACGGTCGACATGCGACATAGCGGAGTTTCGCGCCCCGGTTCACCTTCGTTTGGCCGAGAGGTCGGTGTTTCGCCGGGGCATCATCCCGAATTCAACACCAATGCACGAGCGATGCAGAGATTCGAAGAAGAAATGCGCACGCGCGCGGTCAACGCCAAGGCGGCTATGGTCGAGCGAATGGCCGATCGCTTTTTTGTGCGCCAAGGCCGCGATGAAAATGCGCAGCCCATGAAGTCCGCGGCACTCGAAAGCGGGCACCGAATGAATGTCGTTCACCAGCTGCAAAATGAAATTGAACAGGGCAACGGGCCGCAAATTACCGCGCCTGGGATTCAACAATCACGAGTCGAAATGCCTGTGCAAATCGGCCAGCCGACGAATTCAGGGGCACAGCCACAATCGCAGTCACAATCGCAAGAAAACGCGGATCAATTGGTGTCGGGCCAGCACTTAGACGTGAGAGTGTAGTTTCGCTCTGAGGAGTCACTTCGGATGCACGGTTTTGTTTTGTTTTGAGTTTTGACCGGGCTTTTTCGACCGGCCGCCCACAGGGCCGAATTTATCTAAAAGAAATCCCAAAATTATGAATAAAACTCCGCCGCACGCGATGGCAATAATAACGTACGTCATTGAGTCCATTTACTTGCCTCCAGCATGGCGCCTATCCCAAAAAAGGCCACGCCTAACAAGATAAATCCTACCACGTGCGATTGAAGTAATCCACCCCATTCATGCCCTTCGTACTTACAGGCGATTGGGCCGAACACGGACAGCAAAACTCCCACCTCGCGAAATCCGTCGCCGATCATTTGCCAATAAGTTCGCGCCCCCTTGTCGCTATTCAATCTCATAAATTGGCTCCAAACAAAAACCATTTTCTTCTAAAGATGTCAGCCGCGAAATGCTTTTGAGTTTTCTCATGCCGCCCGTTTTACTGATTGTCACGACATACTGGATCCCGAAAAAAATAAGGTGCCGAATGGCTCGAAGCGACCACTGCGGCGCGCCCAGTTGAACGAGCATTTCAAGTCGCAAGAGTGCTTGTCTCGGGTTTTCGGCATGCAAAGTGCCCATCCCGCCGCGGTGGCCGGTTGAAAGCGCCATCAGTAGATCTTTCGCTTCGTGCCCCCGCACTTCGCCGACGACGATACGATCGGGCCGCATGCGAAGTGCTTGGCGCAAAAGTTCGCATTGGTCCACGTCTTGTAATATACCCGACGGGTCTTGCCGCGAAATTAATTTCACCGAGGCTTGGTTCGGAAGGCGAATCTCATTTGTATCTTCAATCGTGACGACCCGCTCATTGGATGAAAGTTCTTGTAAACAGGCGTTCAGAACAGACGTTTTGCCGCTGCCCGTGCCACCGATCACCAAAAATGAATGGTACTCGCGCACCAATTTCTGCAACATCTCAATCGCATGGTTGGGTGCCCAGCCGGAATCAAGAAACGCTTTGAACGTCCAGGGGTTTTCGGGGTGGCGCCGAAGCGAAATGTGCACCTCGCTCGGCGCAAGCGGCGGTAAAATAATATGCAGGCGGAACTTCTGCCAATATCCGTCAGCAAACGGCCGTTCAAGATTGGCCTGAATTCGCGCCTCGGTCATCAGTCGTTGCAAAAAATTATTGAGACTCGTTGATGTAAAAAAACGATCGTAATGCGCGTGCAGTCGGCCTTGTTTCTCGTACCACACGCTTTGGTGCCCGTTTATGAGAATCTCAGTGACCTCAGGGTCGTTGAGCAATGATTCAAGCGGGCCCGAGCCGAACATTTCCTGCTCGACTCGAGCTCGGGCCTCAGACGAACTCGCGGGCAGTTTCGTTTCTAAAAGTGAAGCCGCGCGTTCGCGAAGGCTCGCCAATTCGCGAGCGGATGGGCGTGTCGTGATATCGATGGCCGTGTCGTTTTGCAGCTCCTTCATCAGGTCGTCGTAAAGCCGATGGGCTTGGGGCGCGCCAGCCGCGCGGCCCAAATTTTCAGGAGTGAGCATGGTCATACTCCTTGAGTGTCGGGATCTTGAGCTTCGAATTTTCGTCTCGTACGTTCACGATTTCAGGGGTAACAAAAATCAGAAGCTCCGATCGCTTGTGCCGAAAATCTTCGGAGCTAAACAGGCGACCCAGGATCGGAAGGTGCGACAGATAGGGGAGTTCGCTCGAATCGGTCGCCCATTCGTTGTGAATAAGACCGCTCAGAACAATCGTGCGTGGTTCGGGGAGATCAAAGTGAGTTGTGACCCGATCCGTCTTAAATGCGGGTATACCTTTAACGGCATTCGCTTGATCGATAGTCGAAACCTCGCTCGACAGATCGATACTCAAATGGCCGGAGTAATCGGCGAGTGGTTTGATTTTGAGCGAAATGCCGTAAGTTTTATACGTGACCTGTTGATAAAACTCAGTCGCCGCGAGAATCGGGACTTCGCCGCCGGCGAGAAAACTCGCTTGTGAGCCACTGCGGGCCAGCAGGTTCGGCGACGCAAGAATTTGCCCCAGACCTTCGGATTCGAGCGCGTGCAGGGTCACGCTGAGAGTCGGTGTTTGCATCTCGGGCAAGAGTTGCGACGTCACGGAGTCCGGCCAATCGACGCCTAACTGGCGGCGCGCTTTTTTGCTGATTTCAGCCAATGTGATTTTTACCCGAACAAGAGGCTTGATCGACATGGCTGATTTTTCGTACTCGCGAACGATGCCGAAAGGGCTCAGAGCTTCATCCCAAAGATTTCTGAGGTTTTTATCTTCTTGCGAAATGATCGCGTGCGCGTAGGGCGACCAGACGAAATTCGGTGTCGGTAGATTTCGCGAGAGCAATTGATCGCGAAAGTAGGCGAGCGCTTGTTCTCTCACGTCATCGTCGAGGCGCGCTCGAAATGTATATCCGGCATTTGACGTTTGCGCGATTTGACTGAGATCAACCCAATCCTGCAAACGATGGAGTTGCCCGGTGATGGCGACTTGGCCATTGAGCATCTCGACTGCGAGACCAAGTTTAGTTCGCAATAGCCGCTGAAACTGGCTGAACAAGCTGTTGCTTCGCCGACCGGTCACAAAAATCGTATAGGGTACATTGCCGATTTGAATATGAGCTTCACCGGGCGCGCGGCCGGTCACCTGAATCGCGATTTTCTTATCTTCGATATGGATGTAGGGCGCTCCCTTGACATGAATCATTTGATTCGGCGCGGTCGGTAACGATCGCGATTGCCCGACGAGCAAAGTGATTTCCTCGGCTGAAGCTGTCGCTGTGCAGACGCAGACAGTGAAAGTGATAAGTGTAAACCAAACGTATTTCATAATGGCACCTCGGCATGGCCTTCGGATGGGAGGCTCAATGACAAGCCAGAGCCTTTGCAACTCGTTTGCCATTCAAAATTTTCAGATCAATTCGAAAACATCGGCGAAACGCAACAAAAGTGTGTCGTCTGATGTCCGATTTCGTCCGACTTTCTAGACAAGCGCATTTGAAATTACGGACCTTCGTCGGCATTTTCTACGGCCAATCATGAAGACATTCGCCAACCGGAACCTTCCGTTTATACAATAAGAGTAAGCACCAATTGGTGTGTTTCCGTCTTCGGGAGGGGTCATCGGATGTCCGCCAAATCTGCTCGCCTTCAGCGTTTCAGTACGCTGGCTCTGATCGCAATTTCAACTTTTTCATTGATCGCGTCGGCCCACGCGGCTTGGCACCGTCTTCCGCGAAATGGGCACATGCTTCGGCATTCGCATGCGACGAAAGCTCCAAAGCTGCGCCTTTTGTCTTTTTCCGACGCCGCCCGACTCGCCTTTCGGCAGCGCGTTCGCTATGTCCATTTGCTCCGTCAAGCTGTTGCACAAGCGGCTCGTGAACAAATCGCGTTTCACAGCGAACACGCCACAGCAATGAACGATCGTTTTGGCCAGCCCGGTTTCGGCGAGCGCACGCGCGATCTCTACGCGATGCTTTTCATGCCGCAGGCAAATGCCGCGGGGAACGGCTGTTTACCCGGCGATCCATGCGATTTAGCGGGGCGCGGATTGTATAAAGGCGATAAGTGTATCTACGGCGGGTTCACGAGCCACTACCGCACCGCCGGTAAACTCCAACCGTTTCAATGTTTGAATGGAGCAAGATGCCCGCATGGCAACGGTGAGCTTTGTAATCCGGCCGTATACGGTATGCCAGTCAATAGTAATGGGGCATGCATATCAATTCACTTTCAATACGTGTCCACGCAATTGTGTTACAAAAACATGGAGAAGCGGCAGAGTGAGATACAATACGAAGCTCATGAAACGGCGCAATCCGCACGGGCATTCTTTAAGCTCGATCAATGTGCGCTCTCCACCGCAAATCCCACTTGTGCAGCCGGCACAATCACGAGGGAAGAAGCCGAAGACCCAACAACGGCCGGGGTGTGGCTCGATAAGTTGGCGGAATATGCCGCCTCCGACGAAGATTACGCGGAATTGTTCGGTGTCATTGAACTCTACAAAAAAAACGGGTGGCCGATCCCGAAAACCAAGTATGATAGAGACATCGTGAACGGCATAAGTGGCAGGCTTGATCCGAGTAAATTTGAGGGAGCTGTCAATTCGGTTGTCGAGGGGGTAAAAGAGGTTTTCGCCGAAGAAGAAGCGCATTGCGATCAACACTTGTCGCAAGACGTGTGTAATGAAATTCAAAATTACAAGCCAGGTGACTATGATATTCACAAACGACAACTCATTCGGCGTGAACAAAGAAGACAGCGGTATTTAGCGCAATACGGTTGCGCCAACGCGACGGTTAGAAATACATTGGAACATCAAGAGTGCGTGCAGCTCGACGAAAAAATCGCGGCACTCAACAATCAGGCCGGTCCCATCATGAGTTCATTGCCGCCGACACCGCCGCCGCCGCCGCCCACACCCGCTCCGCACGAAGTCGATCAATCGTACGGATGTTCGAGCGTTTTCAGAGACGACGCGGGGCTCTTCCAGCCTGCGGCGCAATGTTCGGTTTGTTTATCTGAAAACGCGGCGAACCGTTACGGTTATCAAGAAGATGAGCTCGCAAGCGTGACATCAGATCCGGTTGAGCACAAAAAGCTGGTTAAAAGAGCTGAAGAATTTGAGACATACACCGATTCAACTCGCTGGAAGGCTCTACTCTCAACAATGGCGCTCGTATGCGGCGACTCCGTCAACGGCGCCCATGACGTGACGGCTGAAACAATGGCTCATTACGTCGAAGCGTTCGGCCAGTGCGACTCTAAAAAATATGACTGGCCCGACCACAATCTACTCAACAGCGAAGGTTTATTGAGTGACGTTGCGGATGTGACGAGCAAGAGCCCCGTCGATGATAAGCCGCAAAAAGAGGGATGGAAGGGCTTATTCAAAGAAATCGACACGAAGTTTCGATCGGCTTACGGGGTCAACCTGATGCAGGTCGTCCCGCTTTTTTGCAATAGCGAAAGATTTAAAAAGCGATGGTTTGGCCTCTACTATAGCGGGAATTTATCAAAAAATTGGCAAGGTCCAGGGGTCACTTGGAGCTCGAACGCCGTGCGTGGTTTCAAAGCCCTGGCTCGCAAGCACTTTTCACAAGATGCGGTAAACGGAATCAAGTGCTCGGGCGATTCGGCTGACACCTGCAACCAGCTCAAAGAGTGCATGACTCAGGCGATCGACTACCGCGAACGGCTTTTTCCTGACAATGAAATATGTCTATCAACCAAGCACCCGACATCGGCATCTGACCTGGTGACCGCCCCGAGAAATGCGCTCGATTCAATGAGTGCCGCCGTTATCGCGGACGGCAGCCGATGCTATGTTTCTAACTCTCACTCGACATACAAGGGCGAAGAGGGCTGGAGCTACGCCATGTCCACTCACATGAGCGATCCGGCATATCAGGCCGATCCGACAGTGGGTAAAACGATATTTCGTGAATTGTGGAAGGGCCAGTTCGATCAAACTCCGAATTTCGGTACTTTTGTGTGTAACGGATCAAATGCCAGCTGCCATACGACGGACTTCGCTCCGGTGGAAGAAGACCTAAACGACGACGTCGTGATTTACGAAAACGCGAGCTGCCGCCCGCCGGCCGAAACGTCGCAACGACTGAACAGTCATCAACCGGTTACAAAATAAAAAGTTACGCGCGTTCGACTAAAAAAGACGCGCGCACTCTCCCGCGCGATGATTGCAGTTGCAACTGCGAGCCGTGCCGCTTCAACAAGGCTTGCGTGAGGCTGAGGCCGAGCCCAAGGCCTTGCGAGTGTTTGAGAATGTCCTCGTCAAGCGCGAACGGCTGCATGATTTTTTCTATAGTCTTCTCAGAGAGCGATTTGCCGGAGTTAATCACGGCGATTTCAACTTGATTGTCATCCACCGCGGCAACGGTCATTTCTATGTTGGCCTTTTCGTCGCCAAATTTCACGGCATTATCGACCAGTCGCTCGAGGGCCTGATTCAACACATTCGGGTCAGCTTTAATTGAAACGTCACCGGCTGAGAGTAGGATTTTTTGTTGCCGTTCAGCCGCCGCCGATTTGAATTTATCGGCCAGTTCGGCGAATAGAGTTTCAGTCGAAATCTTTTTCTTGGATATTTTGGTAATGCCAGTTTCGGCCGAAACGAATGCCAATACATCGTTCACAATTCGATGAAGCCGCGACGTCCCTTGGTTGATGCGGCTTACGTATTTTTTTTGCTCCGCCGTTAACGAGGTCTCATTCAGTAGTTCGAGAAAACTGATCATCGAGGTGAGCGGAGTTTTGAGCTCGTGATTGATCAAAATCATGAAGTTGCTTTTGGCATCGTCGAGAGTTTTGAGTTCAGCCAATGCTTTTTCAAGCGCGGCGTTTTTCTCTTGTAGCTCCGCGCGAAGTTCGTAGCGCTCGATCGCTTTGTCGACGGTGTTGGCGAGATCCACGGGGTCCCACGGTTTTGTGACGTACCGGTAGACTTCGCCTGTATTGATCGCTTCGATCACGGAGTCGATGTCGGTGTAACCGGTGAGCAAAATTCGCACGGCTTCGGGGTGAAACTCCATCGACTCCTTTAGAAACTCGACGCCCGATTTCCGCGGCATGCGCTGGTCGCTGATGATGAGCGCGACGTGATTTTTTTTGATGAGAGCTAGACCTTCGGCGGCCGAGGTGGCCTTTAGTACGGAGTATTTTTTTCGAAAGAGGCGCTCGAGCGCCTCAACATTGTCTATTTCATCATCTACGCAAAGAATTGTGTGTTTCATCGTTGAAATCTCAGTATAGAATATAAGTGTGGATTGGGTTAGGGGAAAAGTCATGAATAAGTCCGTACTTTTTTTCGCGTCCATTACGTTCTTATTGTTAGCACCTGTTGTTGAAGCGCAATATCTTGCCGCCGGTGCCAATGTTTATGCCGGCGGCGGCGCATTTTTCGGGCAAAATAATTGTTCGGGTGCTCCGAGTTTACCGCCCGCAATCTTAGATAAGAACAATGACGTGCAGGATATCAACAGAGATATAACTGACATCAAGCGCAGCATTCGCGACGCCAAAGAAAATCTTAGAATGGCCAGCCAAGGCTTCAACAAGGATGACAGTGTTGTTTGTAGTTGGTTCCGCCACGGTGGCGACTATGATGTTTGCGGAGCGCTCAGAAAGTGGTTTAAAAACGCGACGAATAAAACGGCCGATTTGAAATGTATGGGCGCGGATTTCAAAAATCCACATCCGTGGAAAGCCTATTGTGCGGACAAGGGGCCAAACCCCTCTCGAACAGATTCGCTTGAAGCGGGCGATGCCAGAAATGAATGGACGAATCTGAATGCGAGTAACGGATCAGATAACTTCCCCGACCCGCAGCAGTTCTGTCAAACTGACGGGCTTATTACAAAGTACGCTCAGGCTCACAAACTGGAAGCTAACTCAGATAAGACTAACTCTTATAACGATTCATGCCCTGCGTGTTCGAAATATCTGGCTAGTGGCGACGGCAAGTACACCGAGGCAGACTGCGAAGAAGCGTTAAAAAATTACGAAACCGATTGGCAATCGTACTCACAAGCGCAAACTCAGCTAAATAACGCTCAGCTATCGCTCAAAATCGCGCAGCGAGACTTAGAAGATGCCCGGCATCGTCGCAGCCGTGCCGTCGACAGGTACGCTCAAGACGTTGCCGACGGTAATGTCTCCGCCCAAATTTGTTGGCGCTGTTTCAATGGCAACGCCAGCCAAGGGCCGTCGACGCTAGATAAAATTTTGCCGCTTGTGGGTTCTGTTCTTGGCATGGGCGTGACCTATGCAACTGTTCACTATACAGATCAGCAAAACGCAAAACTTGGTTGGCCATCAAATCCGTGGATGGGTTACGAGATGGCCTATC
The DNA here is from genome assembly GCA_027459485.1 of Bdellovibrionales bacterium. Classification (GTDB taxonomy): domain Bacteria; phylum Bdellovibrionota; class Bdellovibrionia; order Bdellovibrionales; family UBA1609; genus RBG-16-40-8. The sequence goes on from DAIDIG010000002.1 coordinate 103,245, forward strand.
CGTTCGCGATGGCTGGAATTTACGGGGCGATGAATGCCGGCGGTTGTTCGATGGGCGGCCCTGGTGGAGCATTCGGATATCCGTCAGGCTACTACAGCCCGTTCGGCGGTGGGATGTCTCCGTACATGATGAACCCGTACATGATGAACCCGATGATGGGCCCCGGCGGTATGGGGATGGCGCCATTCATGGGCGTGGGCGGTATGGGGATGGCACCTTACATGGGTATGGGCGGTATGATGCCCTATTCGGGGATGATGCCTGGAATGATGGGTATGCCCGGCATGATCGGCATCGGCATTGGCGGTGCCATTGCAGGTGGGATGAGCCCGTTTGGGTACATGAGCCCTGGCTGGGGCGCGATGACTCCTTCAATGGGCATGATGGCGCCCGGTATGATGGGCGGCGCGATGATGGGAATGATGTCGCCCTACGGAGCGATGAGCCCGTACGGAATGATGAACCCCTACGCTTCGATGGGAATGCCTGGAATGATGGGTATACCAGGGATGATGGGCATGCCAGGGGCGATGAACCCGTACGCGAGCATGAGCCCCATGATGAACAGCGGTTACATGACGGCGATGATGCAATACCAGCAGCAAATGATGGCAATTCAGATGCAGCAAATGCAAGATTATCAAAACCGTCAGATGCTCGTCGGGCAGTTGAGCCAACAGTTGATGCAAATTCAGGTGCAAATTCAACAGATCGAAATGGGTGGTGGAATATCGGGCTTTGGTGGCCTGACGACGGGGATTAGCCCTTTCGGCGGCACACCCGGCTTTGGCACGTCGGGATTTGGCACCCCAGGTTTCGGCACGCCGGGATTCGGTACATATCCAACGGGTTATACGACATCGCCCTATGGTACGGTACCCGGCACAACCGCACCTTATACGGGGCCAGCCCGTGGGCAAGGTTACGGAGTCCCGACAGCGTTTTAACCAGCCTGTTTACGCTCACCTGAAGAGATGCTAATGAAGTTCGGATGAGCTCGCCCACTGTCATCGAAAAGTTCTCCGGCACAATCGCCAATTGCTACGACAGCCACGTTCACTGGCAAGCAACCGGCACATTTCGACGCCACCTTCAGCTCCATGATTTGTTCGGGGCGCCCATGCAAATCGAGCAGCAGCTCCAAAATATTTGGAAGACCCATCAAGCCTCAAACCAAAATTCGTCTGCGCACGACCGCGAATGGATCACCGGCTTTGGTTGGGATCAGCATCGGTTTCAAACGGCAGGCACTGACGGCGATGCACTCTTTACGCACGAAAGCTTAGATCGGGTTTTCGGCGCGCGACCGGTTTTTTTCATTCGGATTGACGGTCACGCCGCATGGGTAAATCGCGCGGCGCTTGAGCAGGCGGGCTTGTGGCAAAAACGCCCGGTCGGCCCGACGGGTGGTGAGATTCAGTTGAAACCCGATGGGTATCCGAACGGCATTTTACTCGACCACGCGATGCAAATAGTCGAGCGATTATTGCCGGCGCGCACGCCGGCGCAAATTCGTGACGACTTACTGTTTGGGCAGAAGATTTTTCACGCCGCTGGTTTCACGCACATTCGCGATTTGAGCGGTGACGAGGCTCAGTGGCATGTTACAACCGAACTTGAAAAAAACGGCGAGCTCGCGCTCGCTGTCGAGCAGTTCTTCGGCGTTGAAGACCCGAACTTATTTGACCGGCAACTCGATTTGGCGGTGCGCCTCAATCGCGAATGGGATTCAGCCGACTGCGGCGGCCGGCGCGGCGATCGACACGCGCTCGTTCGACCGCGCGGGATCAAAATTTTTCTCGACGGCGCACTCGGCTCAGAAGGCGCGCTTCTCAGCTGCGAATATTGCACGCGAGCCGGCCATCGCGGCCTTCAGCTTCTTGATAAGCCGACGCTTCGAGATTTTATTGTGCGGACTTGGCGAAATGAGCTCCCGGTCGCCGTACATGCGATCGGTGATGCGGCGGCCGACATTTTGGCTGAAACCGCCGGTGAAATAGAATCGGGTGGGTTAAAGGGCGAGCTTCATATCGAACACGCCGAACTTTTACAGCGAGAGACGATCGCGCGATTAGCGAAGCTCCATCATGTCGAATGTTTTTTGCAACCCTGCCATTATCTGAGCGATCGCAAATGGCTGCGCGAAAAACTCGGCCCGTTCGCCGGGCGAGCCTTTCGTTACCGTGAACTCGAAGACGCGGGCATACCGATTTGGTTTGGTAGCGATAGCCCGATCGAAGAGCCATCCGTACTCTCGACGTTGCAAGCGATCGATCTTGCCCAGCGAGATGATGACATTCCGCCGCCGCGGCATCACGGCACGCATTATCAGTCTCATCCGGATGTCGCATGGGTGCCGAATACCCACACTCTTTTTCATAACGGCCGCATTGAAAGCACCACGTTCTCAGGTCGCCATTTGTAATAGAAGCGTACGTTTTCGTACTGCACGAGTTCGTATCTAAAATCCGCTGGTATGTGTCGCGGCCGCTCCGCCCGCACCGGCGTTTCGTTCTTGTGAATAGACAATCGCACCGGCCGCAATCGCAGCACCCAACCAAAACCAACCGCTTTTGTAAAACGGCTTCGAATTTGACGGGGTCGCCATTGCAGTTGAAGGGTCCGCCCACTGATTGTAAGCCGGCGTCTCGAGAGAACCAGAGGCCAGTGTCGGCGTCGAAAGCGGGAAGATCGGTTGCGATTGCCCGCGCACGGCCACGCATGAGTTTGAAAAAAGCGCCGCCAGATTTTGTTGCGTATTTTCAAGCTCTGACCAAAGTGGCGTTTGGCAGGTGCCTGTCACCCAGGGCAGCCGTCTCGGCTGAAATGCGATCAGGGCTCGCGCGGGTAGAACGCGTGTGACAGGTTGGTAGACTGAGGATAAAAGTGTCAATCGAACTGTTTGATCTGGTAACGATAACGTCGAGCGCCCCGACAGACGGATGGCCTTGCCGTTTAAAAGCGCCAATTCAAAGTTTTTCCAATTCTGAATCGGCACATTGAACTTTTGCTGCGCGGCCCGGATTTCGTGATATTCCGCTACCAACGGGGGCGGGAACAAAGTGCGGTCCGGCTCGTAGCTCGCGTCAAACCCAGCGGCGATCGTGAGCCATTTTTTCGTGTCGTCCGCGGATGTGCTCACTTGTGCAAGTCGCAGAAAGCCGATGCTGATCATGGCGCGATAAGGCTTTGGCCAATCGGCCTTATAGGCGAAAGAAGCAAGATTCAGCCACTCCGTGCGCATGGCTTCGTCTTCAGAATTCAAATAAGCGACTTGCGCCTTTTCAAATTCTGTCTTCAATGATTCGAGCGCTGAACTATCGGCCGGTGATTTTTTAATGTGGGCCACAATTGCGGATGCCGACGGGTCGGTCAAAAGATAGGCATTATATTGGCGGAGTGAAACGCCCGGCGAACGGACCAAATAGCGAAGTGTCGGGCCAGCGTAAGATTGCATGCTTAGAAAAATCATCGCGGTTGCGAGAAGTAATCGATTTGTACGTTTCATCTGGACCTCACTTAGTTTTCAAACACGATACGACTTTGTTTCGGCGCCAAGCGCACTTGCTCTTGCGCACGATCGGGATTTTGCACGACCACCAAAAACGGCTTGTCTTCGGATCGAATCAATTCGGCCGACTGCGATTCGGGCACAAGAACCGAGAACTGTGACGGATCTTTCGGGCTTCGGATAATCTTGAGACCTTTCGCTACAGCGACCGGATCGCCGGGCTTATAGAGATCGACAACGCCGTATTGTCCAAGAAGTGAATCCAAAGATTCGAGATTTTGGACTTCTATTGGGAGCAAAACGTAGCCATCGGGGATGAACGTATCGATGCCGGCGTACGGTGAGGCCGACTGTTTAACCGCGGTGGATTTATCGTGAGTATCGACCATGATGGCCACAATCAGGCAAAAACCGACTATGATCGAAGGGATAAACCATGCATGGTTTTGGTATTTGATCCAAAATTTTCCGATCGTGGTATCTTTGAGCTTCCGGATCATACCGGTATCGCGCGCTAACATTGATCCCCTCCTTGCAGATATAAATGGCGATGCACATAAACAGCAAAAACGATGCCATCGTTAAGATGCCTTCGACTATGACTTGGCCGCGGGAGCTGTTCACGGTTGGCTCCACCAGAGGCGCGGTGAATAGCTGTGGCCGACGTGTTCAATAGTTGTCGCGCAGGCCTCGTGATAAATGCCGCTCGGTTTATGCCCGACACTTTCTTGCAACTTCGATACGGCCGGCCCGAACATTTGGGCGGAAGTCATGCGGTAGTGCGCCGTTGCGGCTTGCGCGGCAGAAAAATTTTGAACCGGAAAATATTCGGGTGCGAGCCCCTCGGGCGGGACGCGCCTCACCTGAAGTTTGGGCGCGGTAATAACCGGGTTCATAGTGGCGAGTTTTTGTCGCCACTTTTCGGCATCACTTTGTATACCGTAATTGGCGCCCGTAATGATCGCGCGTTGTTCGCGATCGAGAATCAATTGCTGGAATCTCGTCGCATCGATTTGCGCGCGAATCTCTGGCAAGGCTTCTTCGTTGCCTGATGCGGCAGCCGCCGCTTCTTCAACATCGAGCCGCTCAAGTTTGACTCTCAGTTTGCTTGCTTTTGGGTTTAGTTTCAGAAGCGCTTCGAGAGACTTTGACAGGTTGTCTTGAAGAATCATGCCGTATTTTTCGCAAAACGAATGCGATCGCGACTCTTCTTTCACCGTCATCGCCATCGCTGCCAGACAAACCAAAACAGTCAATGCCAACGGCAGAAAAACCATCATCCCCATAAGCGCGAATCCTTGATCGTCGACTCTTCGATGTTCAATTTGAAATAGAGCTGTTTTGTGGCTGGGCATAACGTCCTTTCATTCGAGTTGCACCAGAGGGCATGGGCTTTAGCGGAGCGGCCGCTTCGATCGGTCTCTACGGTAAAATGCGATCTCACCAGGTGACCCCACCAGATGGGTTTTAGTTCGCTCTTGAGTGTTTGATCGCATTGTGAAATCTCGACTTCTGAGTTCTGGCGAAGCTCACATCGAAGCCGCTCGTAGAGTGCGTGCGTGACCCAAAGACGCGCGGCAATGAGCCCAACCGTGGGGATCATAATCGCAGACATCAGCGCGACAGTGCCGAGAATCACAACGGTTTCGACAAGCGTCTGGCCGCGCATCAGATGCCTCCGATCGTCCCGCCGCCGCCAGTGGCGCCCCCACCATTATGACCGCTGCTGCTGCCATGAACCGCGTCTTGCATAAAATCGCTCATGTCGCGCTTCTGATAAAGTTCGGGCGCCACCGGTTGAAACTGCACGGCCTGTTGATTGCCGCCTTGAATAGCCTTCGTAATGTTAGCGAATTGACCGGCGACGGATTGCCCCATTAGTCGGACGATCCCCATACTGGCCACGGCAAGAAGCGCTGTGAGCAGAAGATATTCCGTTAAACTTTGGCCGCGATTATTATTGATTTTCATTTTACCCTCCCAAGATTAATGCTTCTCAGAGTGGGTATTGCAAACAACGTGCAACTCTCAAATTAAAATAGAAGAACGTTCGAAAGGAAAATTTGAAATAATATTTCCGAATCGGCGGACTTGATTCGAAATCACGGCCGGATTCGGATTAACTTTGATAGAAAATGAGAGCGTGAATTCGCTAGCGCTTTTTTAGGGCGCCGCTTTTCTTTTTGGCGTTGGCTTTGCCTTTGGGTTTCGGCTTGGTGCTTTTAGAAGCTTTGGCTTTTGCCGCGGCCATTTTCTTTTTAAGTGCTTGCGCCTTTAACTGCTCGGCCTTTTTCTTTTGGGCGGCCCTTTTGGCATCATTTATTGCTTTCATCTTCGCGGCCAATGCAGCTTTTTTGGCGAGGATTTCTTGTTTCTTTTTAAGTGCTTGCGCCTTTAATTGCTCGGCCCTTTTCTTTTGGGCCGCTTTTTTGGCATCGATCATCGCCTTTTTCTTAGCGACCATCGCGGCCTTTTTCTCGGCGAGTTTACGCTTCTGCTCGGCTTTCTTGGCCTGCATTGCTTCTTTTTTCTTGAGCGCAGCCGCTTTGGCTTTTGCGCGCTCTTGTGCCATTTTAGCTTTGAGTTTTTCTTTGGCGAGCCGTGCTGTTTCACGGGCTTTTTGCCGTTCTTCGGCGGCTTTGAGCTTCGCGGCACGGGCTTCGGCACGCGCGGCTTCTCGAGCTGCTAATCGAGCGGCCTTGGCTTCAGCTTTCGCTCGAGCTTTCGCTTCGGCCTTCGCGCGAGCTTCGGCTTGAGCGGCAGCCTGGGCAGCCGCAACTTCAGCGGCACGTAAAGCCTTACGCCGTTGCATGATCTTAGTCAGAATCTCATACGCCTCGCGTTGCAGACCATTGTCATATATAAAACTATAAAAACCTTGTATCTCAGGGCTTTGGCGAAATTTTTTCGCCGTTGTCGGCATGCTCTCCGACGCTTTAAAATCGATTGAACTGCCGTCTTTTGATAGATTTGGTTTATTGGCCATGAGACTCCCAAAGGCTAATGCGGGCAGACTAGAGGAGCGATTTGGCGAAGTCAAGAGCGTGAGCTGGTAGTCGTGCGAATCAGCGGCAATTGTGGAGGTTCTATGATCGTTATGTCGGGTACGAAGGTTGCGGCCAAAATACGTAAGCAGATCGCGCACGAAGCCGCCGAATTTTCAAATCGCCGCGGCCGCGCGCCGGGGCTTGCTGTCGTCATAGTGGGTGACGACCCTGCGAGCCATGTGTACGTCAAAAACAAAATCAAGGCGTGTGACGAGGTTGGATTTCGCTCATTTCATCACCACCTCCCGACCGATACCGCTGAAACTAAAGTGATCGAACGCATACACAATTTGACGGATGACCCGAATGTGGACGGCATGCTCGTACAACTGCCGCTGCCGAAACATTTGTCGAGTGAGCGAATCTTGGCTGCGATTTCGCCGCTCAAAGACGCCGACGCTCTCACGATCGAAAATCAAGGTTTACTGTTCGCCGGTCGGCCGCGCGTGAAACCGTGCACTCCTGCGGGAGTGATCGAAATTCTCAAACACTACGACGTGCCGATCGCCGGGCAAAATGCCGTCGTCGTCGGTCGCAGCGCGATTGTCGGGCGCCCGATGGCCCAACTTCTTTTGATGGAAGACGCGACAGTCACGGTTGTGCATTCGAAAACGCGCGACATGCGCGCGATCACTCAATCGGCTGATATTGTCGTTGTCGCCGCCGGCAAGCCGCGATTTTTAGGGGCCGATGATTTCAAAAAAGATTCAGTGATTGTCGACGTCGGTATTCACCGTTTGTTTGACGGATTATGCGGTGACGTTCGGTTCGAAGAGTTGCGTGCATTCGCGCGAGCCGCCACCCCCGTACCTGGGGGAGTGGGCCCAATGACCATCACCATGCTTTTGCAAAATACCCTTCAGCTGGCGAAACTGCGCGGTTGAACGGTTCGTTCGGCTTGCGCCCGGCTTACAACGAAATCTGCGCGGGCAACTCGCTATGGGGGTTTTTTAAGCGAGTCATGAACGCGCTCGATTGGGCGGGCGCCACCGAAAGCCCGTAGACCTCAGGGTGCTGACCGATCGTTTGCAGAGCGAGAAATCGCATCGTGTAGGCAACTGCTCCGCAATAAAGTCTGATCGGTACGTGCCGCCGAATCATGTCGTCAAACGTAATATTATAACCGCCCGTCAAATTTGAAATATATGTTCGCGCGTGGGTCACAGTACCGTCACCGGCATTGTAAGCCATAATCGCAAGCGCCGGGTCTTCGTCGGGGAATAAATTCGTCAACGTCTGAATATAAAGGCTTGCCATTAAGGTGGAATTAACGAAATAGGTGCGGTCGTCAACTGGCCAATACTTTGGTGAAGATTCGACGTGAAACCCCGTGAATTGGGTGCCAAATTCTTTAATGGCGGATTTCGAGATTTCTAGGCCCGTACCGTACAGAATTTGCCACGGGCCGAGCGCCGAGCTGCCGCGAGCGGTTCGCATAGCGATATGATACGGGTTTTCGTCGTTTGTCGCGTAAGAGGTTTCTAACGCAAGCAGGTATCCGATGTTAGGGCTCACCCCGACGAAATTTGTTATTTTGTCGATATAGGGAGCGACCGCAGGCGCGTATCTGAGAAAATCCAAAAGTGTGTAGCGATACGATTTTGGCGATGCCGCATTTTTATCGCGGAGGCCGTCACACGTTCGCATCGGCCCTTGACCAAGGTAAGCGCGAACGAATTCGCGGACGTAATAATCATTGGCGTATCGGGCGAAGCCCAGAGTCATTTGATAGCCCTCTGGGTTTTGCGCTCGATCAGGCATCGGAAAAAGCCCATTGCCGGGCGCTTGCGATGGCGGTGGCGTCGAGGGTGGCGGCGGTGTCGAACTCTGCTGGGTCGTAGCGCTCGATGGAGTGCCTGGCGGGTTCGCAGTCGAATTATCCGAATTGTCATCGGGGGCCGGCGGCGGCGCTAGCGGAGCATTCGGCACAATGTCGGGCACTACATCCGGCTGGTTTTGCTTCGCCTCGGTAATGACAAGGCCGAGTTTTTCGTCGCTATCTTTGCCGACCTTTTTCGCAAGGGTGATCATCGCTGTGCCGGTTTTCGGGTTATTGGCAAAGAGAGTTCCCGTCACATTCTGATCGTATGCGGACTTCACGTTTGACACTTGGGTCGAGCCGTCTTGTGTGTCGACGAGATCGGTGTCGAGAGACAAGATGTTCTTTTTCGCCGGGTCTTGTAGCTCAATATCTGAATACGAAATGCCCGGCACAACGGTGACAGAGACGCGTTTCGCGGTGATTTTGCCGGCTTCGTTAGCTAAAGTCTTAAATGTTTGCACAGTGTAACCGTTAGCTGCATCGGGATTCAAATTTTGAAATTTCACCGACGGGGTTGACGTGCGATAAATAATCCCGGCTTTGGTGTTCGCACCTTTCGTGAGGACCATCACAATCTCTGAGCAGGTCACGTCCGTACAAACTAGATTTAAGCTGAGCGGGTTCTGCGCCGCTTGGGTGGGGGTCATGTCGAGCGCGAGCATCTGCTGGTTTTTTTGTTTGAGCGGCGCTCGAAAATCGACCGGCCGGGTCGAGTCGGCAAACGTAATCTGGACATCAACGTTGCTGCCCGATATTGCGACTTTAACCTTTTGAACGGTAGCCCCGAATGAAGCGTTCGCCGACGCGCCTAATGCCGATCGCAGATAGTTCAGCAGAGTTGAGTTCCCCGCCGCCACGTACGGCAGCTTTTGTGGCGCTTGCCCGTCTTGGCTCGGGACGACTTTATAAGCGCCCGTCGTGTAGTCGGGCACTTCACCCGTCAAAGCAAAAAGCGGATCTTGAGAATCGGCGGTTGGCGCCATATCGGTAATGGTCTTATGGTAGAAGGATTTAGGCTCAAAGCCAGGCCCGCAACCGGTTAGAAAAAGCCAAGTCGAGACGGCGGCCAAAAGAAAGCCGATTTTGTAGAAAGCTAAGGGGTGATTAGGACGCTCCACGAGGTTCAATAGGTAGCAATTCAAAGGCCACGACCTTGCCAGGCTCACTCGTTTAAAGTAGCCGTGACGGTCTAAATTGCGCGGTTAGACGCGTTTTTTGTCGCTTGCGACCATTTTTGTCACTGTGTTAGCTTCGATAAACTATGAAGTTCACTCCTTTAAAAAGCGAGCACGAAGCGGCTCACGCCAAAATGGTGGAGTTCGCCGGTTGGTTCATGCCCGTCGAATACTTCGGCATACGAGCCGAGCACATGCACGTGCGCGAAAAAGTCGGTTTGTTCGATGTCTCTCACATGGGTGAAATCCGCGTGCGCGGCGAGCACGCGCTTGAAACATTGCAGTGGCTCACGACCAACGACGTTTTGAAACTCACGAACGGTGCGGCTCAATATTCGCTGCTCCCCAATGAACGTGGCGGGGTTGTCGATGACATCATCGTGTACTGCATCGAAGCGAATCGCGACTATCTCGTGTGTGTGAACGCCGCTAACGCCGCAAAAGATTGGGCGTGGTTTCAAGCAAACAATCGCGGCGCCGAATTGAAAAACGAAAGTGCGGAGTGGGGGCAAATTGCCGTTCAAGGCCCGCGCGCGGTCGAACTCGTCAATCGCCTTTTTCAAGGTGCGGCTAAAGTTCAACCGTTTCATTTTACTCCTGTACATTTTGACGGAGCGTTGTGCTTTGCCGCGCGCACCGGCTACACCGGTGAAGACGGCTTCGAAATTTTTGTTCCGACTCGACAGGCTGTCGGCTTGTGGCGAAAACTTTTAAACGTGGGCTCGGATCTCGAAGCGCGACCGATCGGTTTGGGCGCTCGCGACACCCTTCGCACCGAAATGAAATACAGTCTGTATGGCCAAGAAATCGACGATTCGACAAACCCGTACGCGGCGGGGTTGGGTTGGGTCGTAAAGCCCGATGCGAAAGATTTTGTCGGCAAAACGACAATGCTCGAGGCGCGGGCCAAAGGCCTCAGCGAAAAGCTTGTGGGCTTTAAAATGATCGACAAAGGCATACCTCGCCACGACTATCGCGTGCTCGCGGTTGACAGTTCGCCAATAGGCCGAGTAACAAGTGGCACTGTTTCACCTTCGCTCAACGAAAATATCGGCATCGCCTATGTGCAGGCCGAATATGCCAAGGCCGGTTCCGAGTTTATGATCGACATCCGCGGGCGCGGGGCGAAAGCGAAAGTGGTTGAAACGCCGTTTGTGACAACGGCGCTGACGAAAAAACGTGATGTGAAATAGGCTGCGGCTCGAATGAAATAGGCTGGCTCTAAAAGGAGAATTGAGAGATGGCAAACTACACAATCCCCGAAGAAAACTACTACACGAAAGATCACGAGTGGGCGTCGGTTGACGAAAATATGTGCACTGTCGGTGTCACTGAATACGCGCAAGATTCGCTCGGCGAAGTGGTGTATGTGGAGCTCCCCGAGACGGGTCAGAAGGTGACACAAGGCGAGCCGTTCGGTGTGGTTGAAAGCGTGAAAGCGGTGAGCGATTTGGTCTCGCCGGTTTCGGGCACAGTTGTTGAAGTGAATGAAGGAGTGATGGAAGACCCCGGCGTCATCAACGACGACGCCATGAACGAAGGGTGGCTCGTGCGCATCGAGATGGACTCCGAGAAAGAACTCGCCAATCTCATGCGCGCTCCCGATTATCGAAAACTGATTGGTGGTAAGTGATTTAGAACACGCCGAAATATGCCCGGGTGGTGGAATTGGCAGACACGCTAGACTTAGGATCTAGTGCCGAAAGGTGTGCAGGTTCAAGTCCTGTCCCGGGTACCAAATGTCAAGCAAGAAGAACTGAAATCCCCTGATAGTTTATTTTTCGCTGCGACGTGTGTGGGCCGAGCGCCGGCCGCAAGGGCCAGCGCTCGTTTGTAGTGATCTTCGTCGACGATAAAGTGAATTTTGACTGAATCGACGCCAAGTTCGATTTTATCAATGAAATTTTTAACAAGCCGTTTACGTTGAACGACGTCGGCGGAGTGATCGATAAACTGTCGATAGTGTTTGGCGAAAGATTCGAACGTATCGAGGCCAACAATCCGGTCATAAGCGTTTTTGCCTTCCGTCTTTAGGTTTTTAAGCTGAAGCTCGTGGTCGTCTTTTAACGCTTGAAGCTTTTCCATCTGCTTATAGATCGGTGCCGCTGAAACGGATTTCGGGAGTTCGGCGAGGCGCTCTGAAAGAACGTCGATCTGACTTTCAATGCTCATGATCTTCACCTTAATTCGCTCGATATCTTTGCGCTCAGGATTTTGCTCATGATGTTTTCTGACTTTTACGAGAAGAGCTTTCATGGCGGCAGGGTCGGTCATGAATTCCGAAATCTTGCTCCAAACGAGAGGCTCAAGCTTCTTGGCTGGGATTCGGTGCGGTTCGCAGTGAAATCTCTTTTTCGTCAAAGCCGAATCTTTTTTGGAAGCCCACGAGTGCTCATAATAGCCGACTTTAGTGGTATTGCCGGTCGCGGATTTGCCGACCATATTTTGGTGACAGGTTTGGCAGACGGTTACTCCTGAAAGAGTGTACGGCAGCTTGTATTGCCTATGCAGCTTATACCCGCTCCGATTCTTATCGAGTATTTTGCCGACGAGCCTAAAAGTCGTTTCGTCGATGATCGGCGGCCAAGCCGCTTTAACCTCTTTCACCTCATCTTTGTGCTTGTAGCATTTAACACCGGTGTAGGATTTCAAGCGCAAAATATTGAGCAGGCTTTCGACCGTGAATATGCCCGACCGTTTAAAGTTGCCGCCGCCCTGTCGACGCCGGGTGAAAACGTAGCCGTTGTCGTTGAGCCACCGTGCTGCGTGAGATAGACATCCCTCGCGCTGAATCGCAACGAATGCCGCCCGCACAGTTTTGGCCGCCTCTTCGTCGATATCTAAATAGCCGGGGCGCCCTTCTATCAGTTTATAACCGAACGGAACCGACCCGCCGTTAAAGAGACCGCGCGCCGAGCGAGCTAAAAAGTTCGCCTGAACGCGTTCAGAGGTTTGTCGTCGTTCAAATTGGGCAAGATTCATCAGCTGAAATAGCACAAGCTCGCCGGCGGCGTTCGTGGTGTCGAAGTCTTCACGAAGGCTCGTGAACTGGCAACCGTGCTCGCGCATCATGTCCCACATTTCAATAAAGTCGCGGGTGTTGCGCGAGAGCCGTGAGAGTTCAGTGACCATCACAAGGTCGATCTCTTTGGCACGAATAGCCGCCAGCAGTTCTTGAAGCTTCGGCCGCTTCATGTTCTTTGCCGATATGCCCGCGTCGATATAGACGCCCTTTATTTCGCCGAAGTTGTAATGGCTGTTTTTGTAAGTGACGGCATGTCGCAGTCGATCTTCTTGATTACGTATCGAACCTTCGGGGTTCTCGGCTTGCTCTTCGGTACTTACGCGAATATAGAGCGCGATCTTAAACGGTTGTTTGCTTTTTAACGACATTAGGTACCTGCACTTTCTGTCAAAGACGATGACGTCACTGACGATTGAGTTACAGGAACCTCGGCAGAATCTAGCGAGAGCTGGCAAAAGTGACGATAAACCGTATCGGCCCAGCTTTCAAGACGCAGATTGTATTCTTCAGCAGAGACAGCAGTAGAGCAGATTTGAACTTGAGACACATCCCACTTTCTCTTCATACTTTACCTCTCTTATTTTTTAGTACATTCGCTCCATTCAGATATCAGTAGTTAAACTTCGCACCCGCATTTTATTTACCGCCGTAAGCGCTGACCACCCTCACTCACTCGTTGGGTGGGGGTGGTCAGCGGTGCAGGCGGTTTTCAATTTAAAAGCGGGTGCGAAAATTTCTTCGAATTTATCTCAACTTACACGTGCGGATTTCACCTCCTGTTCATTACGCCGACTGCCCACCCACTGAGCAGGGGAGTGAGCAGGCATCCAGAGCTTAGTTAGCGGTTGCGATTGCCCGCTAAAATGGACTAGCGAATTAGCCGGGTCTTCGATGACATCGTCGACAAGCGACCAAAAGAACACGGGGCGAGCGTCATTTCGTTTGTCGATGTACCATAGTTTTTCAATCTGTTTCGCGAGCGATGGAGTGGATGTTAAGTACCAAACGCCGAGGATGTTCTCTTTGGTTCTGTACTCATAAAAGTTGTGTCGGTAGCGGCGCGAATTCTTGCCATGAAGCTCAAGCTCAATCGCCAAAGACTCTTTTACCCCTTGCCACTCGACTCCCATGATGCCGTCTGGGATGAGGCGATCTTTCGCCCGTTCAACTCCATGTTTGGCGGCGACACGATATCGAATTTCATGCTCGGGTACCCATGATTGAACGGCTCGGATGCTCTCAAGAGCCAGTCGTACAGCGGTCAGTTTGGTGTCATGCTCAAGTAAGTAGCGCGACTGATGCCACTTCGGCGGCAGGTTTGAAACGACAGTCGAGCCTTTTTCGGTGAGTGTCCAAGCCTGCTCGTAAGTCTCGAGCCCGGGGTTTCGTCTGATGTACATTTGCTTTTCAAGCTTGCGCAATCGCCTCAGCACGGTCGTGAGTTGCACATCCGGAAACACCGTGCGTGCCACTTGCCGCGTCGTCATAACCGCATAGCTGAGAAGCTTTTCGAAAAGAACCTTATCTCGTTGAGTTAAAACCATTCATTTGCCTCCTCATTAAATGAAATCGTTAAATGCTTTCTCGACGGCGTCGTCTGCCGTTTGAGTTAGCCGACACTCCTCTTGAAGCTTGCTCTCAAACTCTTGGCGCCACGCTTCTTCGAGTCCCGCGCGCTCAGCTCTCTGCCTCGCGAACCACTCTTTGCGTTCATAGTCGAAATAGTTTTTATCTTGCTTGCGAAGTGCGGCGAGTCGCCTTTCAACTTCTTCGTTGATGTAGCGGTCGAACGCTTCTTGGCGTTTCTTCGCCTGCGCGTTTGAGTGGTCGATCCATTTGGGTAACGCCCAAATAATACCCGATAAGAGCACAAGGCCGGTCAGTATCCAGCGAATGTACGAGATAAGAATCCATGCCGGGTTGCCGGGCCAGTCGGCGCCATTTACGTGCATAGACATGGCCATGAACCAGAAGACAGCCAAGCCGATTGCCAGGCTTTGCGCATACCAGTGCGTTTCGTCCTTATTCAAGGAACCTCCTTTTTTGTTTTTTTGAAAAGCGGATAAGGAGTGAAGTTGAGCTGTGAATTACAAAGTGGTGACTCAAGTAATAAAAACAGACTCAGTCTGATTTTATTACCAAGCGAATTAGGTGAAATGCGATCTATTTAGCAGCGAAAAGAAAAAGTAGTTCTCAATATATTAAAGTGCAAACGAGAGGCCAATTGCCAAAATGGAATTAGGTTATCGTTTGATTATCAAAAAATAGCGACTGCGCTAGTGTATTTGCGCGATCAGACAAATCGCCCTTTAGAGACTGAACATATAGAAAATAGATATCGCGACAAATTATCGAGTTTTCTTTTCCGCTTCGCATGTGCAGAGCTTGAAGAAGCTCCTGAACCATTTTTTTGCTGTTGTCCCTAAGATCTTTACCAGTGGTCGACAATACTGAGTCAGCGCGGGCGCTATCGAATGGTATTTGACTGCGAGGTACATTTAGTTTGGTGCAGATCTGATCCAAAGCGTTTTTCTGATCCGTTAGCCAATGCAGTAATCCAACTTCTGGCGTAACCGGGAGAAACTTGAACTGACCCTTATTATTTTTTAGATAGGATCTTGACGAGTTTTCCAACTGAACCTGCGCCAGTGTCTCCTCCACATCTTGATCTAAGACCCCGAAGCGCCTGGTGGAATCGTTAAGCATCCTGGGAGTCGCCTCAATGAATTTTACAACCTGTGAAGCCCCGCCAATTTTAATGTTTGAATACTGTGGTACGCGACTTGATTGCCCAGAAAAAGATGCCTTGAATTTGTCTATGATAGCCTCTAACAAAAAATCGGAATGGTCATCTTCTACAAAAAAAATGACATCTTTGGCCGATTCTTCAGTGAATGCTACTTGCCCTAAAATATATGATGGGAAACAAGAGTAACAGGCCTTAACATCTCCATCGACGACATCTAGAAATATTAGTCTTTTTCTGTCAGCTGATTTTATTAGCGTAACTGAGTGAGAGGATAGCAATATAATAAGGTCTTTTTCGGCCGCGATCTTTTTCAAAACACTCAATAATTTTACCTGGGCCCTCGGGTGAAGGGCCAGTTCGACTTCGTCGATTAAAATTAAGGATTTAGGCGGCTGTTTTAAGACCGTTCGAATCAGTTTAAGAACGCAGATTTCGCCCAAACTAAAGTTTCTTTCTGAAAAATAGGCTTTTTTGGTTGGCGCCGTAGTAGTTTCGATTAACAGTGCTTCGCTCATCCCACGAGTGGCGTTGACTCTTCTTAAATTATTGAATCGCGTTGTATCAAAAATCTCGTTGGCATATTTAATCAAATTTGGGTCAGCGGTTTTAATTTTCTTAGTTTTTAGGTCCTCTTGGCGAGGTTGGATTCGATCAGGATCGGCGGCAATATGAGCGATAGACCCAAATGGAGCTTGTTCAAACAGCTTCGCATTTTTTCTTGGGGTCGGTACCCACCGTTCGTTTACGTATTCATATGAAACTTTGCTGCCGTTAATCGTATAAGTTATTTTTGCGCCAACAAAAGAATCTACGCGGCCCTTTGGCGAGAGCGAAGCCTTAAAATATTTTGGGAATGCCATCGGGTTTCGTATCCTAAGAATGCATGTTAGGAGCGACGATTTTCCGGAACCGTTTAGGCCAGTTAGGACCCATACGCCAGACTCAGGTAGTTCGAACTCAAGGTTTTTAAGGCTCTTTAAATTACTGATCTCAATCTTACAGCTCAACTGATCCCCCACAGAACATAAGATAATCAAGAACGTAGATACTTGAAG
Organism: Bdellovibrionales bacterium; assembly: GCA_027459485.1. GTDB lineage: Bacteria > Bdellovibrionota > Bdellovibrionia > Bdellovibrionales > UBA1609 > RBG-16-40-8. The sequence continues at coordinate 119,629 of DAIDIG010000002.1, forward strand.
ACCTTGCATGTTCGGTCGGCCATGCAAGGTCAAAGCGGTTAATCTTGAGTTTTAACGATCATCGGCCATTGAGCCTTGTCCCAAGTCTCTGTGTTTAAATCACTACAATACGGGAATAAGAACATGCCGAGGCGATGTAGTTCACTGCGGCTCAGTCCATTTTCCGGTATCTCAATCTTTACTTCGAAGTCGGGGCGTATCGGGAGTGACAGCCGGCGAGTGGTGGGCTCATCTTTCAATTTGGAAGACGGCTTTTCGACCTTTAGGTCCGGTTTTTTCGACTTGGCCTGTGTGGTCGATTTTGTTCCGCGAGAGGTCAGAGATCGTTCCCATGCGGCAGGGTCTTGCTTCCAACTAAAAAAGTCATCCAGGGCTTTTCGAACTCTAGATTTGTAGACCTCGAGACTCTGACCTTTATATTTAGTGGCGTTATGGTTGCAAAATCGCTTGTAAAGAATGTCAAAGTTCTCTTCTATGTGATCGAGATTCTGCTCTTTTTCATCCAATCCTTCAAAAAAGCTTTTGCATGCAGTTTTTCTCGAAGACGCAGTGTTTTTCGGCAAGATCGCCTTATTTTCAACGTGGTCTAAGAAGTTGTAGAGATCATTTACGGACAGATTCATTTTTCCCCCTTGAATGTTTAAGTTTCTGCTCTCGGCAAGGTAAATCTCGCCGGAACGCTCATTAATGTGGACTTGCCAGTACAACTGTCAAGTTCGTTAAGGCAGTTTTTTTTGAAATATGATGACGCGTTTCGGCTATATGAATCTTAAACGCTGAATGACCTGTAGTGCGACTGAGCCTGAAAAATGTCGAAGTTCTTTCTGGCGGCGGCTTTTGTGATTTTGGTATTTGGCCTACTGGCCATAGGTAACATAAAAAATTAAGTACTCGTTTATTTACATAATAAGTCCACGGCCTTAACGCGATCTATTCGTATGAGTCTGATGGGCCAATTGTATTTACCCCGCCCAATCCAGTTTCAGCTTCTTCTTCTTGTGCACGCAATCCAACAGGTACATGTCGATCAGCTTTTGATAGGGGATGCTGGTTTCGGCGCTCAAACTTTTAAAGTAATCGATGACTTCGGGGCTCAAGTTGATGCCGACGCCGATCTTTTTACCCTTTAGAGGGTTTGCGACCTCTTTCATTTTTGAAAAATTATATTCCTTCTTCATAAAAACGCCTTTCTCGCTTCGTCGCTCGTCTTGCCGAAATGATTCGAACTTTATCAAGCGGCCCGCGGTAGCAATGCACAACGACTAATATTCGGTTTTCAGAACTGTATCCAATGGCGATGTACCGTTCTTCATACGTTGAATGGCTGTCATCGACGAAAAAGCGAATGTTCGGGGCGGTGAAAACTTGCTGTGCTTCTTCAAACCAAACACCGTGCTTTTTGCGATTCGCTTTGTTCTTTTTTCGTCCCATTCAAATCGGACCAACTGTGCCTCGCCATGACATAGATTATATCTAGATTTAATCTATATGTAAATAAGAAGTTTAATACATGTATCTTAGCGAAATCTATTAGCCTCTTTCGGAAACATCACGATCGGTTGCCAATCTATCTTAAGCACGCGTCGAATGGCACTGTCGACGCGCATGACACATTGTCTAGAATGGCATCCGGACAAATCCCGGACGGGCAGTCTGAATTCAGATGCAGCGTTCAGTATCATCAAAACAAAAAGTAAGCGATAAACCATAGAGCCCCCTATAAATTGATTTCTTTTAGACGCCGTATTTCGCCGACGGTTAGGCCGACACCCGAAAAACGAGCCTGCTTCAGCTTCTGCAAATGAAACTGAATTGCGTTCTGCGATTTTTTGTAGTGTTCAGCCAGCCGCCGACGGGACCAACCCTCAATCCAACGTAAACGTGCCAGCTCCGCTAGATTTAGCTTCGGTTCCCGCCACTGAATCGGGTAGGTGAGTACCCAATCCAGAAGTTCGTCCACGTTAGAGCTGCGGGTACCATCGAGAAATTATTGAGAAATATCAAAAATGTAATTGCCTGATTTTTCGGCACTGGATCTTCAGGTGCAGAATTAGCGTGCGGCCCAACTAAAATTTGCTGCAAACGATGCCTGCAGTTATTTTGGCAATAGCCATTTTCGAAAATGGCGTATGAGTTCATCGCTTTTCATCAAAGCTTCAGAGGCCAGTAACGAATTTTGTGGTTCTTGCGAAGTCACCACTCGTCGATCTTGAGATAAGACCCACTTGTTGACTGCGCGGTCAAAATAGTTAGCCAACCAAGAAAGTGGCGGCCATGCCAAATGGGCGCGATGCCCTTGTAGGTACAACTTTGTGTGACTGTCATCGACTGGTGCAAATGCAAGGCTCAACATATACTTTGGGCTTATGTAATTCAGCCATATGTTAGGGAATAACAGTTCGACAAAACTTTTTTCTGGGTCGCCGAAATAGAATTTAATGCCATCATCTGACAATTCAGCTTTTGGATGCTGACCAACTTTTGAAAAGCGGCCAATTGAAGTTCGGTGTACAAACGGCAAATGTGAAAAATCGAGTTGATTTTCAACCGACCGGGTGAAATGCACGGGCCACAATTCTGAAAATCGGTAAGTATAAAGCCTTTCAGGGGCTTGTTTGAACCAGTTTGGTTTAAGCTCCTTGCACTCGTCGTCTTGCCATTTTATCCAAATCCAACCAGCAAATTCGAATGTCTCGTAACGCTTGATTTTCAATCCGGGCGCCGGCTTTTGTATTTCTGGTATAAATGCACAATGCCCGTCTTGAGAAAATTCGAATCCGTGAAAAGGGCATACAATTCGATCGCCATTTATTGAGCCTAGACTGAGTTTGGCGCCACGATGCGGACAAATATTTGACTGAATGATGACTTTTTTATCTGAATTTCGCCAGGCTACAAGAGGTAACCCAAATCTTGTAAATGACAATGGCTTTTTTCTCGCAACTTCACTCGATTCTAAAACGACATACCAACCAGGTGGTAAAGTGAAGGCTTCGCTATGAAAACTTGGCTTAGTTCTCAAATCCATCGATGTCACGCAACTCGACCTTTCTCTGTTAAATTTATCCGTTCGCTTCTCAGTATCAAATCGTTTATGTGCAGCACCATATTATGGACGATCAAGCCAAACCCCGTTGATTATCGTACAGGTGGTCGATTCGAAAGAAGACAAACTTAAAAGAATAGAAGAAGTGGCGGATTACGGGCGGGCCGTGACAGAAATTGAAAGTCCTCAGAGGGAAAAGACTTTTGACTAGTCCGGTTGCCGGCGCATTTTGCGGTGGCCGACCGAAAGAGCTATAAATAGTAAATGAAATCAATTTTTTTAGCTGGCCTGGTCGCGCTTTCGGCGTCGCCCGCTTTTGCATTCACTAAAATGTCGAGTGTGGATTGGCTGCGAAATATTCGCCATGGCGTGACCCAAGAACTATGTGGGCCCCGCAGTTACATTCGCAAGTGCACGACTATCGGGCCATCGAAGTGCACCCCCGAAGTCGTTTCGGCGCTCGACCGATGCGTTGCGAAGATGAAGCTCCCCGAAAAAATTGACCCGTTGAACGAGGGTGTAGAGATGGGGTCGCAGCTCGGTCAGTGCGTCGGTCGCCGTGTCGAAAAGACATCGAAGCGAAAACTAAATTTCAACGAAAGCATGTGCCGCAGTGTTGAATAGATTGGCCCTTACTCTCGTCGCGACGGTGGCTCTCGTGCCAACGGCGCAAGCTCGAACGGCACCGGTTCAATCGGCGGCCCCGCGTTCGTGTTTCGGCGATGCCGAGCAGACGCAGCTTCATTTGCAGAGAATTCGCGACATGTTGGAATGTAACGGCATGCAGTCACTGGCAAAATGCAAAAGCCATCTGGGCGCTGTCGAGACTCTTGCCGGGTTTGCAGGCGGTCTTGGAGCCGCATTGAGCCTCAAGGCCAGCCTCAGCACTATTTGCGACGGCGGCCCAGTCGGTTATTCGCCCCTCGAGGTTTTTTCAGGCATCGCCTATGCTGCACCGGCGACGTGTGTGCCGAACGAGCAAAATGTCATCAAAGTTCTACGGCAAGCCGTTAAAAAGGCGCGATCTAAACTCGACGGCAGCATCGCGCGCGCGCAATTGCAGCTCGACGAAGCTCGCGAGTCGGCGGGCTTATCGCCAAGTGATAAAGTCTATGCAAAATTAAAATTCAAAGAGCGACAGTATTCGGAGCTATTAAAATTTATAAAAGAAAACCCAGACCAGGCGATGCAATGGCCCGGCGGCGATGTTCGTCGCTTAAGCGCGCCAGAGCGCGAATTTATTTCTGAACGCGAAACGCAGTTATCTGAATATCTCTCGGACTTGCGCAAAGTTCATCGAGGGATGGACCCAAAAACCATGTCGTCTCTGCTTGATCTCGACGAGCGACAGACGGGGAGTTACGCCGGGTATTTCAAAGGCCTCGGATCAAACGAAAAAGTGATGAAGCTCATGAGAGGTGAATCGGTGCCGGCCGGTGACATGCGCACGGCGGCTCAAAAGTTCTTGGATTCGATCAAGAATAAAGGGGCCTTCGACCAACGCCAACTCATTCGACCAAAGCTTGAGGCAATGCCCGAGCTTCGCGACTATTTCGACAAGTTGGGAGATCTGCAACGCCTGCAGTTACAAAAATCGAAACTCGCAGTGGCCGAGCACAAGCTTTTGGATCACCGAACGACTATGCGGAGCGCGAGTGAAATCGTCGACGAAGCCATCAAACCGAGGCTTGCTTCTCCGCAAGTCATGGGTGAAGAAGCGAAGGGGGCGTTACTTGACGCTGAGATGTTTAACGATGCGCTGAAAACAGCGATGACCGAAGATGCGGCGACTTTGTCGCGCGTCGGTAGTGGCGCGGTCGCGCGCCTACTTCTGGCCCGAGCAACCGGTATCGGCGCGGCGCGAATCGGACTTGCCGCACTTGGCACGGTTGGGTCGGTTGTCGCCCTCGCGGCTACTCCCGGTCAAATATGCAAAGATGGCCTGGCGAGATTGAATAAATACGTCGTGTATGCTGACAAAAGCAAATGCGAAATTGCGCCGGCGATCGGCCCGAATACGATCGACTACCTTTATAATTTGCCTCCAGATAAACAGTTGAAGGCGCTCACCGATTATGCATCAGACGGGCCTCAGTTGTGTTTTGCACTTGAAGAAGTCGAAGATTCGCAAGGGCCACATACTTGGTCGGCCGAATGTACGAGCGGCGGCTTTCGATTGATCGGCAAGCCGGGCACGGGCGTCGCACGAACGGCGCTTGCATTTGATACGGGCAGCGATGGCTCCATCAGAAAAATGCAATTTACCGGCCCAAAGATGCGGCCCACCGAGGGCGCTTCAGAAAACTTCGGAACATACGGTCTTAACACGAACGAGAATCGTTTCGAAATTCTATTCAATAACAATGAACAACCAGCTTCGGTTCTCACACCAAAGACGTATCTCAATACTTCGAGCGAAACGATTTTTAACAATCCGAACAATTACGAACGTACGAGCGCGAAAGATGCAATTTACGGCCCTTGGTATAAGCGGATTTCAAACGTAGCTGAAAATATGAAAATTTATGACTCTGCACAACTTGCCATTACCGAAGTGCAAATGTGCTGCAGTCGTGCGAGTTCCACCGTCGCCGACAGATGCCGCCTTTGGAATTTATCGCCGGCTGAATCAGCCCACATGAGCGGTTGGCATAATTCGACTCGATAGCTCAATTAAAAGTGTAAGCCCTGAATGGCAGCTGCATGCTCGATCGAAAGAATCTGTGGCAAATCAGCAGGGAGCTTGGGCCGGACGAGTCGAGTTTTTGGGCCTGAGCCTTGAGCCTCGAGCCAGCGCGCGTAAGCATAAAAGCGCATCAAATAATTGTTCAATTCGGCTCGCTGAGCTTCATTGAGACGTGATAGCGTGTCAATAAACTCATTCAAATTTGCGTTGCCTGTTTGGCTGGCCACTTTGTTCGAACGAACGTCGTGGTAAATATGCTCGATCTCAGCGAGCCGGTCGATAATTTCACCGCGAATCTGTAACTCAGCAGGTATACCCGACGGCAGCATGAGATTTAAATTCAAACTCGTATACCCCGAGGTTTTAAACGCCGAACCTTGCTTGATTTCGAGATCCATCGCTTCGCCGGCCATCCCGATTGCCTGGAGCATGCGCGATAACTGATTTTTGTTCAGGTAGGGTTTTGCGCCGGGCGCATGATAATTATGAATTTCTGTCACTCGAATTGAACCGCTCTCGATTCGACGGATCAATGTGTTGACTATCGAATTCATCAAATCGCGTAGTGGCTTTTGTGATGAGTCACGCGGCTCTTTGAGGACGATTCTAAAGCCGATACCGTCGCCGATAACCTCTTGAGCCTGCTGTAGGCTCGATATGCGCATATTTTTTTCGAGGGCTTTACGCTCAAGTTTGCGTCGGATGCTCGATTCGTTTTTTACGCGAACTCGAAGATCGACTTGCATGAGGTAGGGTCCAAAAATAGGTTGTAGGTATTCGTAAGCGGTTTTGTTTTTTTGATAGATCGGCTCAAGGTCTCGCGCAAACTGGCCCATGTTTTCACGAACCAGTTGATTCGATACTAATTTGAATAGGTTCAGTGGCCAGCCACTCGAATCTACCCAGTCTGAGCGTACCGGCAAAGGTTTAAAATTGACGTTCAAGCCGGGCAAAAGTGAAACTGCCGATTCTGGGCGAAAAGCAAAAATCCGATTTTGAGGAACGGTGGCCAAACTCTCAAGAATCTCGCGGGTAGTATCTTCGTCCGCCAAACCGCCTTTGAGAGGGAGATCATCGCCAAGAATTTCACCAGTATCGGTTTGACGCAAAATTTTAATTTGCGAAGTGTCCGCATAGACAATAGCGAACGTTTCACCGGCCAGCGAATTGTAGCGCACAGAAGCGCCCGGTGAAAGGATCACGCGGCAGCTGGTCGCCTGGCACGGATCTGCGAGCAGTAATAAAGCGAATGCCGCAGCCGCAAAACTGCGGACGCGACGGCCGGGCCTACTATGGCTCAATTCGATCTTAATATTCCACTTCGTCATCTGTACCTGTATACCATGCACGACGGGTGCCAGAAAAGCCCATCAGATTTCAAGTGGTTGCAATCGAATTTCGCTTCATCGAAGTGCGAAAAACGTCACTCAACGTGGCTCTGCGAGGGGGCGGCTCGATATCGGGCGGGCAATTTCTTCAAGCGAACGGCCTTCAGTGTCGATTCCGTAGCGCCATTCGACCGCCGCTGTGGCAAGAAGCAAAACTGTCGCGATCAAATAGCCGATGAAAACCAATTCTCGCGAGCCGGTGCCGATGAGAGTACCAAACAGCCAAGGGGCCACAACGCCGCCGATTCCGGTGCCGATCGCGAAGAAGAGCGCAATGGCGATGCCGCGCACTTCGAGCGGGAAGGTTTCACTCACCGTGAGATAAGCCGAGCTTGCCGCGGCCGAACCAAAAAAGAAAATGATGCTCCATAATAAAGTTTGTTCTTCGGCGGTGATCATCGAGTGGGCAAAAAGATGGCCTGTTATGAGCAGCAAAACGGCCGAAATAGCGTAAGTGAGTGAAATCATCACGCGGCGGCCGATGCGATCGAAGAACGGCCCGAGTATAAAGGGCCCAAGAAAGTTGCCGAACGCGAACGGCAGCAAATACAACCCGGTCCGCTGGACGGGGACCTGGTAGTAGTTTGTCAACACCATCGCATAAGTGAAAAAGATGGCATTGTACAAAAACGCCTGCGAGGTCATGAGAACGAGACTGACAAGCGAGCGAGCGCGATATTTTGTGAAGAATGAACGAACGATCTCGACCAGGCTGATGGTTTTTCGCGGTTGAATGAGTATTTGTTTTTCGGGCTCGTCGAGCGATTGGCCCGTTTCGCGGGCGACATCGCTCTCAATTTGCGCCATGACTCGTTCGGCTTCTTCGCGCCGGCCGTGCACGATCAACCAACGCGGGCTTTCGGGCACGAATCGACGCAAGAACAAAATGATCAGACCGATGACTCCGCCAGTGGCGAAACCAAACCGCCAGCCGAGATCGGGCGCAAAACGAGCTGGGTCGAGAATAAAGACAGTCGAAAGAGCGCCGACGGCCGTGCCCAACCAGTATGATCCATTGATCATAATATCGATTCGGCCGCGAACACGGGCGGGCACGAGTTCGTCGATTGTTGAATTGATCGCCGAGTATTCGCCTCCAATTCCGGCGCCAGTAATAAATCGGAATGCGCAAAAGCTCATCTCGCTCCATGAAAAAGCGCTCAGGGTGACTCCCAACAAATAAATAATCAGCGTAATGTAAAAGAGTTTTTTTCTGCCCCATCGATCGGTCAGATACCCGAAGGCGAGTGAGCCGACGACCGCTCCGATGAGATACCAAGATGAGATCAGGCCGATCTGAGCGGGAGTTAGACCGAGCGTGCGAGGGTCTTGTAAGACGCCGCTGATTGCGCCTTTCAAAGTCACCTCCAAACCGTCGAGAATCCATGTGACGCCGAGGGAGATGACGAGGATCCAATGAAAGCGGCTCCAGGGCAGACGATCCAACCGAAAGGGGATCGAAGTAAGGTACTTCGAATAATTTCGAATCATTATCTGCGTGTATACAACGTCTGTGTTAGCGTGCGATCAAGCCAGACGCCATTGACATAAAAGTCTTTTAATGAAGAATTTAAATGTCGGCGTGAGAACCGGAGCGGAGGCCCTATGTCTGTTCGCGTATTGAGTTTATCATTTATTTTTTGTGCAGTTGCCTGTCACGCAATTGCAACGAGCACAACGAGATCGGAAGACCCCGAGCTTACAATTCGCGTGGGTACAAATTCGAAGACATGGCATCGAAGTGAGCTTCTGCGGTCAAAAGAACTAGAGAATATTCAAGTACCAAGTGACCCGACTTACGGCCGTTTAGTCCAAAAGTTCAAAGCAATTCGAGCTTCCGTTCTCTTCAAGCGAGCCGCCGGCCGGGCTTCGCTGACTGGATTGGTAAAAGAAGGCGCTGTACTTCAGTTTTCGTGCGTGGACGGATTTTCGGCGCAATTGCCGATGCAGCTGGTTATGAATGCGGACGACAAAAAATCGGTGGCTTACATTGCGATCGAACCGCCCCGTGATAAATGGCCCGAACTCAAAGGCGCGCATCCGCATTTCAAAACCGCTGGCCCGTATTATTTAATTTGGGTGAACGCCGAGAAGTCGCACATCGGCCCTGAGCAATGGCCCTATCAACTGACGAGTTTTACCGTCAAGCCGCCGCTAGAGAAACAATTCCCGGATATCGTACCGAATACTCAAAATAAAAATGTACTCGCCGGCTACCAGCTGTTCGTAAAAAATTGTTTTGCCTGTCACACAATGAATGGCGAAGGTGATTCGCGGCTTGGTCCCGATCTGAATTTGCCCATGAACCCGACTGAATATTTGCGACCCGGGATGATTCGACGACTCATTCGCAACCCGCAAAATTTGAGACAATGGCCGGAGTCGAAAATGTCGGCATTCGGGCCCGATGTTTTAAGCGACCAAGATATCGATCGAATCATTCGTTATTTAAGATTCATGGCCGGGCAGAAGTCGCGCGGCTCGCATTCGCGCCTGCAGTCAAAATAGACGCGCAGCTAGCTTGTGCCAACGAAGCACGATTTGGCGATTCAGAACTTTGTAGAATTTCGACCAATCGCTTTCGCGATTGAATCGCTTGATAGAGCTCGGCGTAGTTCCAAGTCAGATTGGGGAGTGCGGCCGGCGCGCCGTTGTGTTTGTCGTACTGCTCATTGAGGTACAGTTGCTGGTCGAGCGGCTTTCGAGGATCAAACCCACCGGCTTGCGCGATCATACCATCGATGAGCGAATCGCCCTCCGCCAACATATTTCTTGCAATGCTTTGAAATTCAGCCGAGTTCGCGGCGATTTTCGACCCGGGTTTTAACGCGGTCGCTTGGCCGGTAAATCGCCTTAAGGCATTCAAGTTTTCATTCTCGACATCAAAAAAACCTTTTCGATGGGCATCGATCGCCATCGCGTAAACATCTCGGCCAAGATCGAAAGTGGGGATCGGCCAGACATTGCCGCCGAAGTATTTGTCTTTCGGGTAGCGGCCGACCAGAAAACGCGAATTTTTTTGATTGATCGGTAAGTAATACTTGAACCCGCCCTTTTTACCCTCGCCCAAATCTTCTTCTTCGCCCGACATGAATTTTTGTCTAAACTTTTCGACAGTGGCCATCATCCATGGTGAAGACGCGGTAAAGGAGAACTGTTGAAACCCCAACGTTGCGCGAATATCACTGCGAATATAAAGGGGCGCGATATATACGACCGAGTCAAAGCCTTCACGGCCGTTATTGTACCGCTGCCCGCTCGCGCTTTGCGTGGCGACAATCTTGCCGGCGCTTGGGTCGATGAATTCGGGCAGCCATCGATCGATGGCTTGAATCGTATTCAACCAGTTCGTCGGTACTGATAGTTTAAGACGTCGGGCCACGTGGACACCCATCACGAGCGCATTATCTTGAAGCACCAGTGTGGCGAAATGAAAGCCCAATTGCTCTTCCCAAATATCAAAACTGGGGCGATTGAAACTGGGCGGCCGGTGCCGATCGCCGGCAATCGAATCAAGGTCACCGGTGATAAGCTGATCGAAAAGTCGGCGAGCCGCTGTTACATGCCCCTCATTGATGAGGATATCGGCGAATTCAGCCATCGCCATTGCGGTCAGTGCCGGTCCGTCGCTTTGCGGGCGACCCCAGATTTTTTTAAACATTTTGCCGTTTAAATAAAATTTTGGTTCGTCGTTGGGTGCTTGCGCCAAAAGTTTGAGATTGAATTCGGCATAGTCGAAAAGAAATTGGCGACACCAACTTTTGAGATTCGGATCGACAGCCTGTTTGTAAACGTCGACTAACGCCAAGGCGATGAAGGCGGAGTCGCGGCGCCAGGTGAATCTGTAATCTTGATGTTCTCCGTTGAAGCCGTCGTGCGCTTCACCGGTTGACGCAGGGACGGCACCCGGTGATGCCTTAAACAATCTCCGGGCGTCTTCAATGTTTCGCTTCATGGCGTAAACAGCGGCAGCCTCGAGAGCATCGTACTTGTGGGTATCAAGTGGCGTGAGGTTTTCGTATTTGGCTGTGGGAGTTTCAACATCTTTCGCAGCCGTATCTTTCAACAGTGCTTGAGCGAAAGCTGTTTGATCTATAATTAGGATCAGACCCAAAATGGAACCAAAAAATCCGATGAGTCTAACCCAATTACGTAACTGCTTACGCAACCCCTAACTCCTTACCAAACTCTAACCAGAGGGCGTAACCGTATTTCATCACTGGGGATATTACAACAAATGATAGCGCGATGAATCGTGTAAAGGTTTCAAAGTTGATATCGAGCACATTTAGAGGAGTTAGAAGCCTATTGTAAGACGAACTGTACAACAACTTGACGGGGGATATCGCTCAGTTCCAACTCGGGCCCCATAAACGAATAGTTCATGGTTGAACCAAGAGTAAAATAATAGTTTTGCTGGCAGTTGGCGGGTGTCGCGGTAAACCCGCTAATTAATACTTGTGTGGCGTTCCAAGTCACATTCGCTGTGTAGGTTGCTGAGCCATTCTGAACTCCGTTCACAAAGCAAAAAAAGCTGCCTGATATTTGTGTGGCGCTTTTTATTGTGATGGTCATGCCGCCGAGTGGGACCTTTTCTAACGGCCACTGCGTCGCCCCTTTAACGAGGGTCAAATTGTAGGTTTGACCGATATTCAAAGTCTGAAATGATTTTGCCTGCAGCGGCTGTGGCGGTTGCTGCCCACAACCCGCGCACGTCAATGCGGCGGTGATGGCTGTAAGCAGAAACGTTTTCATGGCTGTAACGAGAAGTCGGCGGTGTCACCGTTAAAATCGGTCAGAGTCAGACCGTTATTTGAAAACTGATATCTCAAACTCGATTGCAAATTGAAAAAGTGATTGGGTAAACACCCTTGGATCGTCGAATTGACATTTGTGAACGTTACGACGCCTTGGTTCCAGGCAGCCATGGCCAGGTATTGAGCTGTCACCGTCATTGTGTTGCCCATGTAGCAGCCAAATGAGCCGTTCACTTGATTATCGCTTTGCAATGTCAATGTCAGACTGTTCGGCGGGACGGGAGTTGGGGCGCCAAATCTATTTTGCATTTCAGTTAATACGTATGTTTTACCGACCAGAGTCACCATTTGCGTTGGGCCGCCGCCGTTTTGGCCCATCATTTGCCCGGGAGGTGCTTTGCCGCACCTCACGACGGATAATGCCAATGTTGCTATCGCTAGGATGAAAATCACTGATCTTTTCATAGATAAAATCGTTTCACATTCCTGTACGTCAGTCAAACGCGCAAGCGGCAGAAAGAGCTGAGGTAAAAGACGCGGGCCCTGCAGGTGCAGGGCCCGAAATGAATGGGTATTTGAGGGATTTGTTGCTTATGAAAAACAACCGATGTTCGTTCATAAATGCAGTTCGTGTTCCACCTTCGATACGGAACGTGCGCGGATTTCGCGTATTTGGACGGCCGATTTGGCCCGGATATCCGGACAGTAAATCCGAGCTTGCGACATTTTCGGATCTCGATTAGTTTTTCAGTTTACTATTGTGCCCACGTGGTGGAACTGGCAGACACGTACGATTCAGGGTCGTATGTCCGCAAGGACGTGAAGGTTCAAATCCTTTCGTGGGCACCAAAGCTTTAATTCGATAGGTCTATTGGGGTCGGTTTTGATAAAAACTAAAGGTTGATGAAACCTTCGTACCCGTCACAGTTTGCTGAGTCGGAGTGACGGCGAACTGCGTGGTGACTTGCGAACCAGCCAAAGTGTTAGCACTCGGCGAAATTTTGATCGGTATTGAATTGCTCGTTTGCAGGTTCGGCATAATCGAGGGCAACGTCGTCGCCCCGTGCCCGACGAAACTTTGAATCTGCTTGTTACATCCGCCCGCAGCGAACGCCAGCACATACAGAGTTAAATAAGCCGCTAAAATGCGCATATCGAATTATCGGAAAATCCTCGACTAAACTTAAGTCGGGTTACCTCGCATGAAGACCCCGCGCCTTCCATGCTCATTGCTGTTTGCATGGTGGCCCCCCCTTAAAACACTTCAGGGAGAACATCATAGTCTGCTTAAAAAAATGGCTCAAAATGGGACATTTCTATTTTGCAAACAAGCGGACATTTCTTTTGCCTTCGTCTTTCAAACAAAAGATTCTTTGTTTATACCGCATTACCAAGTAATCTTTTAGTTTTTTCAGTTTAATTATGGGTAACCGCACGTGCACCTCGTTAGAGGGCAGAGTCCACCTCTAGAGGCATTGCAAGCTGCCAATGTTGCGTACGGCCCGTAATACGTTGTATCAATTGGGTAGTGGTGTGGGTTCGGGCATGGGATTCTGCCTTCAAATCCCCAGGTGCCGGTACAGGTACATGAGCCACTACTGTAATTCCACGACCCACCTGTACACAAAAACTTAGCGCCGCCACTAAAATTAGCGTTTGTATTGGCAATATTTGGTGTCGACGTTCCATTTGTTGAGACCCCAACCGCTGTCGATCCCGTGCATCCGCCGCCCCAAGCCCACGATGCGTTAGCTGGGCAGTTTACAGTTGATGAGCAAGTTGCGCCCGCATTCGGCGACGGCGCCCACGACCCAGTACTCTGGCATAGAAAAGTTGCAGCTCCTGTAGGCGAACCTGAAACAAGTAAGGGCGAATTTGTTCCAGCATCAGTCGGCGGGGCAACGGCAGTACAGCTTGGTGACGATCCCCAAGTTAGAGTTGCCGAATTACATTGTACGCTGCTGCAAGTTGACGTCGAGGGGTTATACGTCAAGCTGCCACTTGAACATGAAAATTTACCGGCGCCCGTGGTGGGACCCGTCGTATCTATAACTGTACCAGATGAACCATTCGGAATTATTGTGGTCGAATCTGCATTGCAAGTGTCGCTACCTACTGTCCACGCCATGCCTGCGGGTACTGTGCAACTGCCTGGAGCGCACGTGCAAGTTGTCCACGATGCATTCGGTATGCAGCCTATCGCCTGACACATATTGCAACTTGTACCCGTCCAATAACCGCCAACAATCAAGCAGTTGGTTTGCGCATCGTTGCTCCAGGCGCCGAGACAAGTTGAAAGCGGGCTGGATGGTGATAGCGCCCCTACAGTTGTAAAGTAAACTTGCATTGTCCGGTCAAACACGGCGTTGCCTGAGATATTCTGATTCTCACCGCTGGTCGAAGTCCCCAAACTTTGTCCTATTATTTCGACTTCCGCAGAATAACTATTCTTAGTGGGGTCGACAGGGTTCACGTTTTTAAAATACACGTGTTGGATTTGCGTTCTGCCATCGTAATTTGCTCCCGCGTAAATACCCGCGCCATTGGCTGCACAGTTCGTCGGCACAGCCGCAGGGTTCGGCGGATAAGTGCAAGTCGAGGGAGTGAGAGACACTTCTTTTGGTGCCGCCCCTATTTGCGCAGACGTACTTATTAGAGCCTTCGTGCAAAGAGTCGGGTTCGACAAAATGCCTTGGGCGTCTTTTAGCAGCGCTGCTTGCTCAACCATCCAGTCAGCAGTGGTGCCAGATTTTAAGGACGTCCGTAGCGCCACAGAAAGACCTAACATGACAACTGAAAGCACAGCCGCCGAAACCATCAACTCTATCAAAGAGAATCCGGCACGATTTAAAATGTGCAGATTCCTATAGCCGCATTCCATACTCCCCCCATATCTCCACAAACACCAGCCGCACAACTTCCGGGTGGCGGGCTCGATACCCAAGTAAATCCCATCGAGGTGCAGGCTCCTTTGGCTATCGATGCCAGAACGCAATTTTTAACGGTGGTCCCAGCGCCCGGCTTGTATATAACTGTTCCTGTCCACGTACGCGGTATTACAATATTACTTGCGGGGTCAAAAAATGAATAATTCACTGACAAATCCGCTTGATAATAGCCCGGACCAACTGGATACGACGGAACCGGGTGAACATTTACAGCCGACATTGGCGAAGCAATCGTGATATGCGGCAGTAACGGCTGATCTGATGTGCTTAACGAAACAGGTGGTGAACCAGGAACGGTGACAGTAAAGGTCGGGGCCGAAATATTTAGCATTTTATCACATAGTTGGTCGTTTGATAAAATTGTGTTGAGTTGATTTTCAAACATTTGCGCTTCGGTGAAAGTAAGCGCAGTCGCTGAGTTAGTTTGCAAAGAATTACCATATTCAGCAATTGCAGTTGCGACTATCGCCGCAATGAGGCCGACAAGAAAAATAAATGGCAACGCGCCTTGGCCTGGCGACCCATTTACCGCAAACGATCCCACACCTACGTGCGTGGTCGCGCGATGTCTCATATTGAGCCAAAGTACTGCAAGAAAACGTACGTATTCCATGGCAATACCGCATCGGATAGATTGTGTTTCAACTTGAGTACCGTTCTACCTTGGACATTTCTGATTTGGTTTCGAGGGCTTTCGAATCGATGTCTCAGTTCGAGATTTATCTCATTTTAAGTACGACAACGGAGACGTCGTCGGGGATGGAACCATCTTTGCGAAAATCGTCGAATGCCCGTAAGACAACTTGAGTCGCTTGCGACGCGGACGTGCTGACGCTCAGCTGAGCGCCAACTGATTTCGCGAATCGACGGTCGCTCAATGTTTGGCCGCTTTTGTTTTCGACGGCGAAAAGCCCGTCGGTGTAAATTAACAAAAATTCGTTTTTCGAAAGATTGAAGGATTTTTCTTTGATGTAGCCACTCAGCCCATCTCCGAGGCGCCCGCACGCCGGGATTTCGAGAGGAGCATAGTCAAAGCTCGATCCATTAAAAGAAAATCGGATCGGCAATTCGTGAGACGAATTCACAACAAAGCCCTCGCCCGTGCGAGTGTCGATTTTCATCAAAAGACCCGTCATCAGTACTTGGCGCCCCGAACAACTGGAAATCGCGTGATCCCAGGCGACCATCATTTCAATGAGCGTCAACGATTCTGTTTCAAGTCTTGAAAACACTGAACGCGCGGCCGCCGTGATCAAAGCCGCCGGTGTGCCATGCCCTGTCGCATCGGCAACCGCTACATAAAGAGCGTCGCCTTTCACGAAATAGTACCACCAGTCGCCACCGCACTCGCTCGACGTGATCACTGTGCCGCTGATCTCGATTTGGTTGACCAGGCTAGTCGGTTTGATCGGCAGAAGTCGCTCTTGCACAAGTTTGGCGGTTTTGAGTTCTTCTTCCATCCGCGCCTTTTCGCGGGTTTCACTCAACAGTCGCTGAATCTCGCGCGACATTCTTACGAACGCTTGCTTTAAAATTCCGACTTCATCGTGCGAATCGATCGACTCCTCGACATCGAAATGCCCTTGGCCGATTTGATCGGCGGCGCTTGTCAAATGGCCCAATCGCCACGTCAGACTGCGCGATAAGACGATTGAAATCGCGACCAGACCGAAAAACGAGAACGCCAAAAAGACAAGAGACCGGTTGAAGAGAGTACCGAGAGCGCCGAACGCTTCTTTTTCGGGAGTGAGTTCAAAAACCTGCATGTCAGCGAGCCCGAGCGGAGCGGCGGACTCGAGGTAAACGGTCCCGGCGTCTTTGTAAATAGATGTTCTATCGAGTTTGAGATCACGAATGCGCCGAGCGACATGTTCGAAAGTAGAAACGGGCACCCCTCGATAGTCGGCTTTGTAAAAAAGTTGGCCGTCGCGAGTGAACGCCACCGTATGCGTCGGGCTTAATTCGGGTAGCAGATCGCGGAGGTCAACAAGTGCGCTCACATGCAGCGTGTCTTGATTGGGTGAAGACACGCGCTGACTCACGATAAACTGATCGTCACGAGAGGGTTGAATGACGAGCGAGCGACCCGTCGGCTTGGTGACATCCGTCATTTCACCCGGCTGCTTTTCGAGTTTAAAAACAATGCGGCCGGTTGTTTCGTCCACCAGCTCAAGCGCCTGCAAGGCCCGTTCAGATTTGAAAATGCCGACACCGATTTCGGTCGGTTTGCCGGTCGATGGGTTGTATGTCGCCGTCACGAATTGCATGCTTTGCATGGCGTGTTCAAACTGCGAATTGAATTCCTGCTTAAGCGAAGCGACACTCGAATTTTGCGCTTCAAACACGTATGAAAGTTTATCGGATTCAAAGACGTTCTTTGCGACCACAACGTATGCGATCACGAGGCCGAGTCCGGTCGCTACAAGGGCGAGACTTAACTTCCAACGAATAGAAAGATTGTTCAGTAAAGCCATCTGAGCACCGTGTACGCTTCGCTTGCGCCCTCTCGATAGGGGAGTTGTGTCGGTGCCTCATAAGTTGACCCCGCATTCATTAACTGAACGCGATAACCGAGCCCGAACGACCAATTCTTCTTGTAATAATAATTCCCGTAAATTGAACCCTCGTAAAGATTCGTCGCATCCGGGTTTTCGCCGACCAGAAAATTACCCCCCGCCGAGCAGCGCTCAAATACCGGGACCTCAACCGACGCGCCGAGTTTGGCGAGCGTAAATCCGGGCGAATAGTAGCCGTTGTACGAGTTTCGATAGATCTCCAGCCCCGAAATGAGCGCAAATTGAAGCGGTTCAAAAATATTGAGGAGATGAACGGTGGGGCGCCAGCGACGTTCGTAGCGGATTTCTAAATCCAGCGGTGAAAACCCGTCGCCTGTCGGCACGCTCACATCGGCGACTTTTGAGTAAACGTTGCCTTCGACGCCGTTGGCTCCAAACCAATTCAGCCAGTGAACGCCGGCAACCGCTGCAGTGGGTATTTGCCCGCTCACAGTCGCAAGATCGCGCGAGTACATCGAAACTTCGCCAAAATCGAATTCAACGTGGGAGCGGTAAATTTGCTGATTCCAATTCTCCTGAGTCGGAGGATTGTAAGTCATGATGACGGACTCTGATTGAGCCGGTTCACGCGGTAAAACGGCCGGCGGCAGCGTTTTTACGATCGGCCGCGGCGAAACGAGCAGACGGACATTTGCGAACCTCGATGAGTGTCGGTAGAAACGATCGACGGATGCGATTTGCAGATCGTAAATGCCCGCCATTTGGGGCGCGAGCCGCAAAGCCGGTTCAGCCACAGTCAAATCGGTCGACGTGCCACTGACCACATTGACAATGTGAACCGAATATTTGCTCGCGCGCTCAGACGCAGGCCATGCTAAAATCCTATAATCCCCCACCGTCATATGGATTTCATTTGAAGATAGGACGGGTGCATCGGGGAGTTGTGGCCGCTCCGCGAGGACCGAAACCGAATTCGAGAGGTCGGAGATTTGATTGGCGGCATTGACACTTCGAGCGCGGAAATAATAGCGGTCTGGGTCGGAAAGTGTCACCCGTAATTCCGATGCACCGGAGGCGTCGGCAACAAGCCAGACTGCGCGCGTGTTGGCCTGCGCAAAATTCGCGTCGCGACTCATTTCGACGATGTAAGATGGCTTCGCGCTGGGCCCAGTCGGGGCTTGGACCCGCACCGTTGTAACGGCGGTGTTGCCGAGCAAATAAACATGCTGTTCCGCCACGGTGACGCGCGGAACCTGCCGTTTAAGAAACGCCGTCAGTACCCGAAACGATTGCGGCGCTGACCAGTGCTCGTGATCAATCGACAGATGCACGAAGTTTTCACCCAGATGCGCCGTTTGAAAATGGGCGTGCAGAGATCGTGAGTCCGCCTCGAAGGCGTCTTTCACTAAGTTGAAACTCGAATCGTCTGAGAGTTCGCCGTACACATGCTGGGGCGAGCCGACGAGAAACCAGCTCACGTTCGTCGGCAAATTCACCCACGCGCGCGGCTCGGCTCGCAGTCGAATGGCCGAACCGGCCGGCAATTGTGCGGCGGTCCCATTCTCGGTAGACGAATCGGCTGGCGCGTAGTAATCGCCGACTTGCCAGACGTGGACGTACGGAGCGGTCGAAAGTTCGGGAATGGCATCGGCATTTTCGTTCTCGGGCGCCGCTTTTGCAGCGACATTTTCGAAATTCAGCTTCTTGAACCCATGCTTGTCACCGATCAGCACTTTGCCCTTTATCGTGCGAATGATCTGGCGGCCGTGCTTCACAAAAATTTGAACTTGCGCATTGTCGGCCTCAAGCTCGCGAAGCTGACCATTGATCGCGACCGTCATAGTGCCCTTGACGTGCAGACTGAAATTGCCGACGGCAAAATCCGGAACTTCAAGGTTGTTCATCGAGCGAAATGTCACCATCGAATTTTGGCCGAGTTGAACTTCGCTGTTGTTTTTCAATTTTACGACCACCTGAGAATTGGCCGCCGTGAAAACGCTGTCGCCGATATGTACCGATTCATTCGGTTTGGCCTTTGTCCACGCCAAACTGCCAAACGACTTGTGGCGTGCGTCTCGACTGTATGAACTAATCAGTCCGATTCGCGGCGTTGTCGATGAGTTATCGTTCGAACCGAATAAGCGAAAGAAGAGCGCATCCGATTTGAGTATCGCGCCGGTCAGCAGAAGGCCGATCAGGCAAAGCAACAGGACCAACCGATCGGCTTTTTTAAAAAATGGTTCACGTGCAGATACACTCATCTCACTGCTTCATCGGATCAAAATGAGATTTTTATTACGAATTTTCGACGCGTGTCTGAATTCAGGACGCGGCGAACGTCAAGTTTTTCAGTTTAGTTACCGATACATAAAGTATGAGCCTACGATCCCGTCGCCTTCTTGGCTTTTTGACCTCTTCTGTACTCGTGCTTTCTGTAATCGGCACTCGGTCCGTATATGGCACAACAAGCGACACTCCTCAGTCTTTCACTCTCGACGGCCAACTTTTACAAGCTGGCACGCAAAATCCTTTGCTCGATTCGGCCGCAAAAATCACCGTCGACGTTTTAGATCCGTCGAGAACTTGCATCTTGTATGAAGAGCAGCAAACGGTGAATACGTCTACGACCAACGGATACTACAATATTCAAGTCGGTACGCTCAGTACGGTGGACCCGAAGCGCACGGCGAGCGATCCGCACAACACGATGGCACAAGTTTATCAAAACGTGACTTCGATTGCGGGCACGAGCGCTCCCGGTCAGACGTGCGCTGGGGGAGTGTACGTCCCCGCGAGCGGAGATGTGCGCTATTTTCGAATCACCGTTACGCCCTCAGCCACTGGTATTGCCGATACACTTTCGCCCGACACAGTACTCAGTGCTGTGCCGACCGCGATTGCCGCTCAGACATTGGACGGTCTCGACCAGTCGTCGTTTCTGCAAGTGAACACGTCAGGCGGCGCGAATCTCACGCAAGCCAATCTCAATTTTCTTTTTACCGGCACCGCCTACAGCAATTTGCAAAACATCGAGAGCGGCAACTATTTGCAGAGTTCGTCTTCCGGTGCGGCGGACTTGCCCTCGTATACAAACGCGAGCCCGCCAGCGGCACCATCGGCCGGTAGCGTTTGGTACAACTCGACGAGCGGAGCCATCCAATATTATGACGGCACCGGCACAAAAACATTGTCGTCCGGCAGCGGTGTCACGTCGGTTTCTGTCAGCAGTCGTTTGACCGCCAACGGTACGGCCGCCGGCACGATTACTTCCACCGGTACGATCGACCTCAACACGAGTGGAGTCACTGCCGGAACTTATCCGAAAGTGACGGTCGACTCCTATGGGCGCGTCACAGCCGGTACGACTCTTGCCAGCACCGACATTCCGACGCTGACGACGGCGGGTCAGGTCTCTGGTAACACCATTACATCCGGTACAATTGGCGGCTCAACAGTACTCAATACGAGCGGCAACATCACAACCTCAGGTAACATTTCGGCGACCAATGTGTCGGCAAATGCCGCAAACTTTCGCTCGATCACTCTCACCAATGGTTCGTCACAGACAGAAACGATTCAACCGTCGGCGGCGATTACCGGCACTCCGACGTTTACTTGGCCCGGCACAACAGGCACGGCCAATCAAGTTCTCACCACCGACGGCTCGGGTAAATTGTCATGGACTACCGTCGGCACCGGTAGCGGCACAGTCACGAGTGTTGGGCTTTCGATGCCGTCTATATTTACTGTCAGCGGTTCACCAGTTACGACGAGTGGTACGCTAAGCGCGACACTTGCAAGCCAAACGGCGAATACGGTTCTCGCTGCCCCTAACGGTACGGCCGGTGCGCCAACTTTTCGCGGACTCGTCGCAGCCGATCTCCCGACAAGCGGAGTCACAGCCGGCACGTACAAGTCTGTCACGGTTGATACATACGGTCGAGTCACGGCTGGCGCCAACCCCACAACTTTGAGTGGATACGGCATCACCGATGGAATGCAAAACTTGGGTGGTTCACCCGGCGTTGAGACGGGCCTTGATGCTTCGAAGCCCGCGACACCTGGCGCAGGTACTATCTACATGGCAACGGATACCAAAAAAGTTTATCAATATAATTCGGGAGCGTGGACGATGATGGCATCGGCCGCGGGCTCTGGCGGAACAGTCACAAGCATCACCGCCGGCACTGGCCTCACGGGCGGCACGATCACTGGCAGCGGCACCGTTGCTCTTGCCAACCCGAGTGCCACAACAATCGGCGGTGTCGAGTCGATCGCTCCTGTGTCGCACGAATGGATCAATTCAATTTCAACTGCCGGCGTGCCTTCGCTGTCGCAACCATCATTTAGTGACCTCACTGGCACCGTGACTGCAACGCAAATGCCGGCACTTACGGGAGATGTGACATCAACCGCCGGTTCAACCGCGACAACCGTTGTAGGCATTCAAGGCGTGAGCGTGAATTCGACGGCGCCGACCACTTCGGGGCAAGTACTTCGTTACGATACAACGACATCGAAGTACGTGCCGAACTTCATCGGTATCGCCGATATCCGTTCAACAGTTGCCGGTAACGCGAAGTTCTTCCCGACAACTTGCACGGCTGGGCAGACGCTCACATACTCGTCGCCGACCGACACCTATGTCTGCACGAACATCACAGTTGCCGGCAGCAATTTTGGCTCGCAATCTCAAGCGACGTTTTTAGCCGCTCCGACAGGTGCCGCCGGTAACCCGACGTTTCGCACGATCGCTTCGACCGATCTCCCTACGAGCGGCGTGGCTGCAGGCACATACAAATCGGTCACAGTTGATACATACGGGCGAGTCACAGCCGGCGCAAACCCAACGACACTCGCTGGGTATGGCATTACCGATAGCGTGCAAAACGCCGGCGGCACTCCGGCCATTCAAACCGGTGCCGATGCGAGTAAACCGGCTACACCGGGTGCCGGCACGATTTACATGGCAACTGATACAAACAAAATCTATCAATACAACTCGGGTGCATGGGCGACGATGGGCGGCGGCGGTTCCGGCACCGTCACGAGTGTCGGCATGTCACTGCCGAGTATGTTCACAGTGAGCGGCTCGCCTGTTACAACGAGCGGCACACTCAGCGCGACACTCGCAAGTCAAACGGCGAACACGGTTTTGGCTGCACCAAATGGTTCAGCCGGCGCGCCGACATTTCGTACGCTCGCGACAGCGGATATGCCATCGAGTGTGGTGCTGAATGGCGGTAACTCCGCAAGTGCCGCTATGAATATTGGCTCGACGACAGCCTACAATGTCAATCTCATCGCGAACAACGCAACCGTTCTCACGGCCGCAAGCGGCGGCAACGTGGGCATCGGATCAGGTTCTCCAGTGGACCCACTCTCAATCAGCACGACTCCCACTGCATCGGCGACCCATGCCCTCGTCAACTTAAGTAACACGGCTCTTTCGGGCGCTTCCGCGTCGGGCACGTATATCGGCGCCAACCCTGCCTCTGCGGGCGCGGACTTCATCAACTACCAGGTCGGCAACGCAAGTAAATACAAAGTGGATAGCGGCGGTAATGTGACGGCAACTTCGTCACGTTTGAATGGCCAGGTTTCGGCCCAGCAATATGTGGTGGCAACAGGCTCAACGGTCGACTTCAACAACGGTAACGTGCAAGTGCTGCAAAGCGTGGGCGGCTCCACGATCACTCTCAACAATATGCAAACTGGTGGCGCGTACACGGTCATCGTCTCGGACCCCACTTCGCGTACCTATACCTTTAGCGGGTGCACGAACAAATTTCAGCCGGCCAACGGCGCCACGACCGCGAGTAGCTGGACCGTTTACACCATTTTATTCGTTAACGTTTCGAGCACCAACTATTGTTTGATATCGTGGATTACGGGGTTCTAGTAAATCCACCATAGCTAAGATTTTATGGGGGACGTGTCGAGGGTAAAATGAAACGAGTCATTCCATTAATTGCTTTGACGACTCTTTTCGTTTTCTCATGCGATAAGCAATCCTACGCCTACTACAATCTCGGCGCTTTTTGGCGCGCCTCAAGCAGCAGTAGTGGCAGCATTTCGAAAGAGCCATGGACGGTTCAAGATGGGACTGCGTCCGGTCAAGCGATAGCGAATGGCATCGCCGTCGATTCAGCCGGTAATTCTTATGTATGCGGTTCCACATCCGTTGCCGGTATCGATGGTAACTCACTTAAAGGCTCCACCGACTTATTCATCTCGAAGTATAACACATCAGGGGTTAGACAGTGGACGGTAGAGGATGGCTCATCTGGCGGACTTGCCACCGCTAAGGCGTTCGGAGTTGCCGTTGACTCATCCGGTAACGTTTACGTAACGGGAGAAACCACTAATGGACTCGATGGCAATTCTGTCAAAGGTTCCACCGACTTCTTCATCACAAAGTACAACACGTTGGGCGTCCGCCAATGGACTATGCAGGATGGAACATCTGGCGGTTTCGCGTACGGCAATGGTATTGCCGTCGATTCATCCGGAAACACATTTGTCACAGGCTACACTTACGGTGCCGGGTTAGACGGTAATACGCTAAAAGGTACTCAGGACCTATTCATAACGGAATACAATTCATCAGGCACGCGACAATGGACTGTTGAAGACGGGACCTCAACCGCAAATGCGACGGGTAGTGGAATTGCCATCGACTCTTCGGACAACGTCCATGTAACCGGTTATATTACGGGTGCCGGGTTAGATGGTAATACGCTAAAAGGTACTCAGGACCTATTCATAACGGAATACAATTCATCAGGCACGCGACAATGGACTGTTGAAGATGGCACGTCAGGAGGTTCTGCTTACGGCAACGGCATTGCCCTAGACTCGTCGGGCGACGCATATGTTGCTGGATATACATCTGGTGCCGGCCTCGACGGCAATACTCGTGTTGGAACTAAGGACCTTATAATTACTAAATATAATTCGTCTGGGACCCGCCAATGGACGGTCGAAGATGGGACATCAGCCGGTTCTGCAGTAGGCAGCGGAATTGCCATTGATATTTCAGGCAACCCGTATGCTACTGGATATACATCTGGTGCCGGGATCGATGGAAACACTCTAAAAGGTACTTACGACCTCTTTGCCACCGAATACAATTCTTCGGGTACGCGACAGTGGACAGACGAGGACGGCCCAAGCGGCGGCGAGGCTCTTTCCAACGGAATCGCTATTGATTCATCCGGCGATGCCTATCTAACTGGGTATGTAACTAACTCTGGAAGTGGAGTGGGCATAGACGGTAACATAATGACGGGATTTGAAGACATTTTCATTATCAAATTAAGCAATGCGACCAAGCTACTCACCCTTTCATTTAGCGGCGTCACCCTAACTTCGTTTACAGCAACGGCCAGCTTTGCGGGCGACCTCAATTCGAGCAATAGCGCCACCATTTATTATTGTGACGCAACCCTAACGCCGAGCTGCACCCCGACAAGTGGTACATCGGCTGCAATGACTCGCTCAGCGGGACAGTTCAATTATTCAGCCGCCAGTCTGAATTCTGGCGATACCTACAATGTCGAAGTCGTCGCAACCGATGCCGACGGAACCTACGCTTCACCGTTGACCAGTAGTATCGTTTTAGCCACCACTTGCCAATTTTTCTTAACCTCAGGATCGACTTGGACCGTACCCAGCGACTGGAGCAACTCTAACAATAAAATCGAAGTCATCGGTGCCGGTGGATCTGGTCCGAACGCCACCGCTGGCGCCGGTGGCGGTGGCGGTGGCTACGCAAAAGCGACCAATGTCACTTTAACTGCAGGCGCCTCTATCGCCTACTCGGTTGGGGTTGGCGCAACTGGGGCTGCTGGGGGTAACACTTATTTTTGTAATTCGACTAGCAACTGCGCAAGCATCAGCGGTTCTGCCGTCGTCGCGGGTGCTACAGGCGGCGGCATCGGCGCCTCAGGTTCACCGGGCTCAAGTGGCTCCGGCAGTGTTGGAGCTGTTCTTTATTCTGGAGGCGCAGGGGGAACATCAATCGGTGGTGGCGCGGCTGGGCCGAGCGGTAGTGGCTCATCCACGGGTACAGCAGACAGTGGTACGGTATCGGCAGGTGCTGGTGGGGCAGAATGGGGCAGCGTTGGATCTGGTGGCGGCGGTGCAGGTGCTGTGTACAACCTACTGACGCACACTTATACTTCGGCCAAAACCGGAGCGAACTTCGGCGGCGGCGGGGGGGGCGGCTATAGTGCCTCATATCCGGGTGCAAGCGGCGCGAACGGCATAATCGCAGTCACCTACGGCGGCGTCAACTGTGGTAGAGTCAGTTATGCGAAACAAATAATACTTACATCGGGCACGACTTGGACAGTGCCAAGCGATTGGAACAGCACTAACAACTCGATCGAAGTGATAGGGGCTGGCGGCGGTTCGACAGGATCGGACGGCGGTGGGGGCGGCGGTTACAGTCGTGCGGTTAACGTAGCTCTCACGGCAAACAGCACAGTCAGTTACTCTGTTGGCGCCGCAAGCACGGGATCCGGTGGCAATACATATATCTGTAATTCAACCAGTAATTGTGCCAGCATTTCTGGTTCTGCGGTTGTTGCGGGTGCAAATGGCGGTGGCGGCGGATCGGGAGCCTATCCGTCATCTACGGCTGGCGCGGGCGGGTCGACAACTGGCGCGGTTGGCTCATTCACGTACTCCGGAGGTAACGGGGGCAATGCTACAAAGGGCATAATTACCGCATTTCCCGGTGGCGGCGGTGGAGCAGCCGGGCCGTTTGGTGCTGGGAGCAATAGCCCTGGGCTGAGCGGCGGGTACGCCGATGATTATCACGTATCCGGAAATGCCAGTGGTACCGAGTGGTCTGCATCGGTCGGCTGCGGTGGCGGTGGAAATGGGTCGATTGGCGGCGGCGGGGTGGGCACGAATGGCTTGAACTATGGCGGTGGCGGCAGCGGCGTGGGTGGTACGAATACAAGCAATGGCGGCCCCGGGCTAATCGTTATCAGTTATACTCCGTAGTGCTATGGGCAGGCGAAGGTGACTTGAATTGGTGTCGCATTTTGACAATCGATGTATGCCGAGTTACTCATTCGCCAAAATACCGCCCAACATCCCGCCAACAATCGAACCTGCGCCCATGCCGCCCCCGTTGCCGCCGCCAGCGGTGCTGCGGGGTAAGTAGCGCGCAATTTCTTCGGCGAGATTCAAGATTGGCATGCTTTGAAGCCATATTTTGCCGGGCCCAGTGAGTTCGGCGAGAAAAAGACCGTCGCCGCCGAAGATGATATTTTTGAATCCCGACATCATGCGAACGTTGAAGGCGACCGTGGCAGTTTGCACTCCCACATGGCCGGCGTGGACGAGAAGTTGTTCGCCCGGTTGAAGATCTCGCTCGATGACTTCGCCGGAGAGATCGAGCCATACAGTGCCGGGGCCTGTGATTTTCTGTAAGACGAAACCCTCTCCGCCGAATAACCCGGCGCCAAACCCTTGCTGAAAGGCGATGTCAAACGTGACCGACTTTTCGGCGCACAAAAAAGATTCTTTGCGGCAAATCAACGCCTCGCCGGGCCCGAGCGTTCGCGCGATAATTTTACCGGGGAATTTCGGTGCGAAGGTGATTTCGCCGTTGCCGGCCGAAATAAATTCCGTGACGAAAAACGACCCGCCGCTCATGGCACGCTTGATGCCGGCGAAAAGCCCGCCGCCGGTATGAGTGGTCATCGTCATCATCGGGTTCATCCAGGCCATCATACTGGTTTGGCTGTACACTGACTCTTGAATATCGAGGTAACTAGTAACAGTTTGCAAAAGCGTTCCTGAAATCTCGTATTTCACTTTGAGACCCTCCCGGCGTGCTGATGTCGATGTGTGATACGGGTACTCTGCAAGCCTTTGAATTGATTGTCAAATGACAATGTTGACAATCTTTTGTGCTCGTTTATAATTAACTAAATAGTTAATTAAATATAAGGTTAAATATAAAAAAGGCGAAAGCAAATGACACAAGATATGCTCAGTCAAACGTTCGGAGCTCTGGCCGACCCCACCCGGCGGGCGATTCTGGCCCGGCTTGCGCGCGGCGAAGCGAGCGTGTCGGACTTGGCCAAGCCGTTTATGAAAACCATGAGTTTGCCGGCCGTCACGAAACATCTCAAAGTTCTCGAAAAAGCCGGTCTCATCACGAAAACCAAAGAGGCGCAGTGGCGCCCTTGCCGGTTGAACGGCGAACCGCTCAAACTCGCGGCCAATTGGATGGAGCAATACCGCGCGCATTGGGAAGACCGCCTCGATCGCCTTGACGACTATTTGAAAACAATCACGAAAAAAGGAGTCAAAAATGGCCGTAAAAAATAAAACAGAAAAAAATGCGGGCCCAAATGCCGCGATTACGACCAATGAAAACGCGATTCATATCGAACGCGTGTACGATGCGCCGGTGAATTTGGTGTGGGAGGCCTGGACCGACCCCAAGCAGGTTGCCAAATGGTGGGGGCCTCGCGGGTTCACGATCACAACGAAAAGTAAAGACTTGCGGCCGGGCGGTACGTGGGTTTACACCATGCACGGCCCAGACGGCACTGATTACCCGAACCATACGACGTACCATGAAGTGGAGCAGCACAAAAAGCTCGTATACGATCACGGCGCCAGCGACAAAAATAGCGCGCCGATGTTTCGCGTGACCGTTTTATTTACCGACTTAAAAGGCAAAACAAAAATGGATATGACGATGGCATTGCCGAGCGCCGAGGCTCTTCAAGAAACCCGTAAAATTATCAAGAACCACGGCGGCAACTCAACATGGGATCGTCTGGCGGAATATTTGTCAGAAAAAACCTCAGGCCAAGAAATCTTCGTTATCAATCGCACTTTCGAAGCTCCCGCTGATGTTGTCTTTGCGGCGTGGACAGAGCCGAAAAAAATCGCGCAGTGGTTGCCGCCAACAGGTTTCTCGATGACGTTCATTCGCGCTGACATCAAACCCGGCGGTCGCTCGTTTTATTTTATGGCGGATGGCTCAGGCAATAAAATGTACGGCCGCGCCGAATACTTAGAAATCGAAAAACCGAAGCGGCTGACTTATACGCAGCAATTTTGCGATGAAAACGAAAAAGAAGCGAGGCACCCGGCGATTCCGAACCTCCCGCCGACATTTTTGACGACGGTCATTTTTTCAAAAGAGGGGCCGGGCAAAACGCGCGTCACGATCACTTGGCGTGTGCATGGTGCGGTCAATCGTGCCGAAGTTGAAGCGTTCGTAAAAATGCGCGGAGGATTTGCGCAAGGCTGGACAGGCTCGCTCGATAAGCTCGAGCAGATGGTGCGCGAAGTATAATTCTTAAATCTTTAATGTCGAGCTGGCGTGCTGGGGGCCGGGGGCGGCTGCCTGAACGCATGATGCTCATCCAAATAAAAAATGGAATGGCCGTTCACCATGTACACGTTGTCCGGCGTTTTCTTATACCATTTGCCTTCGATTTCTACATATTGACTGTCGGTTGCCCGCGTGGCTGCGAGAGCCCTTTGCGCCGGTATGCCGGCCGACCCCTGCTGTTGAGAAGTCGAGGAGGTTGACGGTGCGCTCATTAGATTATGAGAGATAAGCTCAGTTGAGATCTTGTGCTGAGCAGAGGCAGGTAATAACTTGACGATCGATGCCATCGCGTCCTTTGGGTCGTGTTTCGTGAAATAGTGGACGAAGCTGTAGAGCGTGACTCCGCCGATGATGAGCAATATCAAACCAATTGGTGGGCCGGCTTTTTTGGGGCGATTGTGCGCAATCGGCTTAATGCCGGTGGGTGACGGCTTCACTTTCGCCAGCTCGTCGAAATAATCCTCTGGTTTCTTTGCCATCGATACCAATATCGGAAGTCTCAGCATTGATCTTAAGACTCGACCTAAGCCTTTCGCGCGCCTATTAGACCAAAAAGACAATGGCGGCTAGCATATTCAAGTCCGTGATATTGCAGAAGATATTTTGGGTAAAAGACGCCCGCCCCAACGGTCCGCATCTCGAACCTGAAATACCTACACGAATCATTAGACTCTTGTGATACATCGCCAGTTGCCTCTTGCAAAGTTAAACGCCGCTCACTAGATTCGTTCCAATTATGACAAAATATAAAGATTATTTTTTGGGGATTTTGGTGTGTTGTTCGGCGATCGCGCTTTTGGCGGGCGGTTATGCCTTAGCCGATGATTCGTCCGATACCGGCGCATCGACGTCGAGCTATCATTTGAGCTCTTCTGAAAAAGAAAAGTTGAAAGAAAAGGTGGATAAAGCGCTGGCCCAAGATCTCGACAAAGACGTTACGGACATTCAAATGCGCGCGCTCTCGGGCGCGAAATCGCAATGGAGCTCGAGTTACTTTTTTCACTACATGGGCCCCGCGATTAATGACTTAGCATCGGGTACGCGCCCTCTCATCGGAGGTCAGCGCAATCCTCAACCGACTGATCTCGACGGCAACGTCGGGCTTCGTTATCGTTTCGACAAAAGCAACAGTTTGTTCATGGCAATTGGCGTGTACAAATCGGATCCGCTCCATACCAATGAAGCTCAGCAACCTGTGACATTTAATAACCCGATGATTGACTGGAACTACACGACCAAAATTTTCGGTCTGCAGTTCGGCAGTGACCTCGAATACATTCAATCGACTGTGCCTTATCAAACGGACATCAATCAGATCGGCCAAGTGGCGAACTACTTAACTATCGTGAAGCAGCTTGGGCACTCGCGTTTTGATGTCGGAGCTTGGCTCAACACTTGGTACGACTATTTCGGTACACAGCCGGTATCTGAAAAAATCGCGGCTGAACAAAATGATATCGCTCTTCAAGCCTTCCCGACATTAGATTACCGCCCCGACGACAAAGTGAAGCTTTGGACGTCGGTTGCCGTCATCAATCAGATGCACTACAAGTCAAATGCGGGCTTTTTCCAATTTACCCCTGCGACCGATTACCAATATTTTGGAGTTGGCTTTGCTCCGACGCGTAACCTGTACTTTGATCCGTACGTCGCGTTTGAACCGACCCAGGTTGCGTTCAACCGGATGATTTTCAATCTGACGACTGACATCAATTTTTGAACCTTGCCGGGCCCATTAAAGCCACATAGACTAGAAAGCTGCGATAGCGGAGTTCATTATGTTCAGCGGCGGTTCGCGGTTTTTAGTCGTGGATGACAGCACGACGGCTCGAGAGGGCGTTCGTTCGGTATTGAATAAAATCGGTTTTTCGGCGGTGGACGATGCGGTGGATGGCCGAATGGCCGTCGAAAAGCTAAAACGTGCCGCCGACGAGTCAAAGCCCTATGACATCGTCTTTTTGGATCTCAATATGCCCGAGATGGATGGATTAAAGACTTTAGAAACAATTCGGCAGACGAGTGCGATTCAGAATGTGCCAGTCGTCATTATTACGACTGAAAGCGCTAAGCCGACAGTTGTGCGCGCGGTTATGCAGGGTATTTCGGGATTTATTGTTAAACCTTTTTCTGCCGATGAGTTAAAGCGCAAAGTCGTTGAGATCTTTCAACGCGTTCAGAAGGATGCGGCCACTCGGTGACGAAAGTATTTTAACAAATGGGCTTTCGCGTTCTACACATTGGCAATGAAATCTCATGGCGCGGCGGCGAAAATCAAGTGCGACTTTTGATTGCCGGTTTACGTCCATTCGGTGTCGAGTCTTTCGTCGCCTACCCGCGCGAGAGTCGTGGCTTTGCCCGCTTTGCCGAGCTGCGCGGATCGGATGGCCCGGTAGAAGTTCTACCCCTCCCGTCTCGCCGCGCTTTTGACCCGCGAAATATTCGAGATTTAGTCCGCTTTTGCGACGTGCACGATATTCAAATTTTGGATGCGCAAAGTTCGGGCGGCATGTCGATGGCGCTCAAAGTAAAAAAGCGCCGACCGAAGTTGTGTCTCGTTGTCCACCGACGGGTGGACAACCCCATAAAAAGATCGTGGCTCACTCGCCGAAAATATTTGAATCCCCGGGTGAATCGGTTTGTTTGCATTTCAGCTGCGATCGGGCAAATCGTGCGTGAGTACGGGGTCAATCCGGATCTCATCTCGATCGTGCCGAGCGCGGTCGAAGAAACCCCGTACATTCGGCTGGGGCACAATAAGATTGAAGCCAAAAAAATACTGGCGGGCCGAGCCGTCCCGCTCGACACGGTTTGGATCGGTAACGCGTCCGCCTTCACGAGCCAAAAAGGCCACGACACATTCATTCGCGCGTGTCAGATTTTGCAAAGTCGGAGCGTGCCGTTTGTGTGCTGGTTTGCCGGCGATGGTCCGCTGCTTGCGAAATGTAAACATCTCGCTGAAGATTTGAACCTTCAACACTCCGTTCGATTTATCGGTCACACCAAAAGCGTGACGAACTTTGTGCTCGCCCTCGATGTGCTGGCGGTGCCGTCGAACAACGAAGGGCTCGGCACCATTCTGCTTGAAGGCGCATACGCCGGCTGCGCTCTTGTCGGTTCAAATGTCGGCGGCATCCCTGAAATCGTTCGGCAGGGCGAAACTGGCTTTTTGGTCGCGCCCGGTAATGCCGAAGAACTCGCGGACCGGCTCGAAACGCTCATTCGTGATGCGGACATTCGTGCAAAGTTATCTTCTGCCGCTCGCGATTACGTGCGTTCACATTTCTCCGTCGAGCAAATGGTTCGCGGCAATTTGGCTGTGTATCAAGGTGTGCTTAAGGCGGCATCTCATCGTCCGTCTTGACTGCCTCAGCTCTTTCGGGTGAGCCATGTTTTTCATGACCCGGATGAGGCGTCGATCCGCGGGAACAAGGGCGCTGTTTTCGCGATCGGCGTTTGCGGCGGAGTCACTGCCCATTTTGAGAGCGAACCCCATTCGATCGCTTTTACCCCGACGGCGCTTAAAAGTTCGCGGCATTTCTTTGGCATCACCGGCGAAAGTAGCGCGCCCGTGATACGCAAAATTTCGACCGCCATATAGAGGTGCTGACTGGCCATAGTGGGGTCGGTTTTTGCGGTCTTCCAAGGCGCTTTCGTCTCAAGAAAACGATTCGTCTCATTGAGCAAATCGACGATTCGCTCGAGCGCGACTGAGGGTTCGAAATCTTCGATTCGAGATTTCACTTCTGCGGCTAACTGTGTCGCGTGGGCGATCAAATCACGGCTCGCGGGGTCGGTGTCAGCAATCGCCGGGTTGTAGTGCGGCACGATCCCGCCGAAAAATTTATCGATCAAAGTGGAAGTCCGACTCAACAAGTTGCCGAGGTTGTTGGCGAGATCGGTGTTGATGCGATTGATCACAAGCTCGTGCGAGATCGGCGCGTCGTTACCCAGATGAATGTCGCGAATCAGAAAATAGCGAAGTGCATCTACGCCAACGAACTGAACCATTTCGTGTGGGTCCATGACACTGCCCTTGGACTTGCTCATCTTTTCATTGTCGCGATTCAAAACCCAACCGTGCGCGAAAATCGTTTTCGGCAGCGGCACGCCCATGGCGAGAAGCATTGTCGTCCAATATACCGAGTGCGTGATCAAAATATCCTTGCCGATGAGATGATTCGCTCCCGCTTCGCGCCACCATTTGCTGAAATCAGCCGAGCGCTCCGCCTGGTTGAGGCCGACCGCGGTCGCGTAATTGAGAAGGGCGTCGAACCAGACGTAGGTGACGTAATCGCGATCAAACGGGATTTCAACACCCCATGCCAGACGAGACTTTGGACGACTGATGCAAAGATCGGCAAGCGGTTGCCGCAAAAATCCGAGCACTTCGTTTTTGCGATTTTCGGGGCGAATGAAATCAGGGTGCGAGTGGATGTATTCGATCAATGGGTTTTGATACTTCGACATTCGAAAAAAATAATTCTTTTCGTTAACGCGTGTGACGTCTTTGCCTGTCGGTGTTTTGCCGTTTACTAATTCCTTTTCGGTGTAAAACACTTCTTCGCTGACGCAGTACCAACCTTCGTATTCGTTTAGATAAATATCGCCTTTGTCGTAGAGGTCTTGAAGCGCCTTTTGCACTGCTGTTTTGTGAAACTCGTCGGTCGTGCGAAAAAACACGTCGTATTGGATGTCGAGTTCGCGCCAAACCGTTTTGAAATTTTCAGCCAACTCGTCACAATGCACTTGCGGGGCAAGCCCCCGTTTTTCGGCCGCTTGTTGCACTTTTTGGCCATGCTCATCGACGCCTGTCAAAAACAAAGCTTCGTCGCCGAAGAGCCGGTGGTATCGTGTCAGCACGTCCGCCGTGATCGTCGAGTACGCCGTCCCCAAATGAGGCTTGTCATTCACGTAATAGATGGGGGTGGTCACATAAAAACGCGAACTCATGAGGCCTCCACTGATTCGTATCAACAGTTAAATTTCCGCATCGTCGTCGAGGCCCAAATGCTTCACAACTTTTGCCAGCATTCGTCGCATACGAGGCAAATGTTGAATGCTCATTTGAATGCGCTGCGATTCGCGTAAAGGTATTGGCGGCAATCCGCCATATAGCCCCGGTTTTTCGATTGAACACGAGACGCCGCTTAAAGGAGCGACCGAAACTCCTGATGTAATAGTGATGTGCCCGTTGATCGTCGACCGACCGCCGAAAACGCAATTATCGCCGATCGTGACCGAACCGGCCGCCATTTGCCCGCCTGTAAAAAGACAGTTCTTGCCGATATTGATGTTGTGGCCGAAGTGACAGTGGTTGTCGATTTTGGTGCCGGCCCCGATGCGCGAAGGCTCGAATGTACCGGCATCGATGGTCGTGCAGGCGCCGATGTGCACGTCATTTTCTAGAATCACTCCGCCGTAATGGGGGATGCGATGGTGGCGGTTTTCTTTGTCCTGCGCGAAGCCGTAACCATCGGAGCCAATCACGCACTGAGGTTTGAGTTCGACCCGATCACCAAGCTGGCAATTCGGGCCGACGTAGGCCTGCGTGTGGACTCGCGCCTCGCGCCCAATGCGGCAGTTAGGCCCAATGTAGGCAAGCGCGCCGACCCAAGTGTTCTCGCCGATTTCAACGCCTTCGCTGATGACGGTGCCTGGGCCGATGCGCACTCCCGCCGCGATTTTGGCTGATTTCGCGACCACAGCCGACGAATGGATAAGATCATCGTCGATTGGCTTCATGTCGCTGATCGGGCTAAAAAAACGGGCATTGATTTTGGCCATCGCCAAATAGGGTGAAGCGCTTTCGAGGATTGTTTTACCGGCGGTCAAAGAGTCGTCAATTTTGGCA
Organism: Bdellovibrionales bacterium; assembly: GCA_027459485.1. Lineage (GTDB taxonomy): Bacteria > Bdellovibrionota > Bdellovibrionia > Bdellovibrionales > UBA1609 > RBG-16-40-8. The sequence goes on from DAIDIG010000002.1 coordinate 154,195, forward strand.
ACCAAATGCGCCATTTTACTTGCGATCACAAGAGCCGCAACCCCGCTGTTCAACACTTTTTCGAGGTGGCGACTGTCAGAAATGAAAACTATACCGTTATCTGTCGGCTGTTCTTGTGAGCAGGGCCATGACACCTTGCGATTGCGATCCCCCCGAACGAGACGGATCAAATCGGGGTATTCGTCAAGTATTTTGCCTATGAGAATAGGGTCAATAGCGAGCCTGTTTGACATCGTTCAAATATAGGTTAAAAGACGAGAGATGGCAAAAGACGATTTAGTACAGATGGATGGCAAGGTGACCGACGCGGGCGCGGGCGGGCTTTATAAAGTCAAGCTCGACAATAACGTCGATATCAGCGCCAAGTTGTGCGGCAAAATGCGGCAGTTCAATATTCGTGTTGTTGTGGGTGATCGCGTGACTGTGGGAGTTTCGCCGTACGATCCGAGCCACGGTCTGATCATGTACCGTCATAAATAATAATTCGCCATGAGCGCTGTTGTCGATTCCCAATTTCTTCAATACTCCAAATCGAAAATTCCAAGCGTTTCGCCCAAATCTATTTCGGCCGTTTTAGAACTCCATGAGCAAGGTGCGACCGTTCCGTTCATGGCCCGATATCGCAAAGAAAAGACAGGCAATCTCGATGAAGTGGCGATTCGCGCGGTCTTGCAAAACTTCGAAACTTGGCAAGAGATCGTCAAGCGTAAAGTGTTTGTCGTTGAAGAGATCGCAAAACAAGGCAACTTGACCGACGATTTACGAAAGCAAATCGAACAGTCGTTTGATCTGCACGAAATCGAAGAACTTTACCGGCCATTTAAGAAAAAGAAAAAAACCAAAGCGAAACTCGCGGTCGATGCGGGGCTTGGGCCTTTAGCTGAATGGATTTGGCAACTCGGTCACGGCGAAATTCAAGACTCCACAAGTCTTGAGGTGAAGGCGAAAGAATTTATCAACCCGGCCGCGCAGTACGCGACCTACGAAGAGTGTTTGCGCGGCGCTCAACACATTCTCGTGGAGCGACTATCGAATAATCCCGAATTGCGCAATCGCGTGAAGCAGGACTATTTCGCGAACGGTCGTGTGATCAGCGCGAAGACCAAAGAGTTCAAGCCGAATTCGAAATATTCGATGTACGCCGACTTTAAAGAATCGGTGAAAAGCCTGCAGGCGCGCAAAGCTTCGCATCGATACCTGGCCCTTCGTCGCGGTTGGCAAGAGGGCGAACTCAAAGTCACCGTCGAAGCGACGGACGACGAGCTTTTACACGCGTTTGAAGCCGAAGCACTGACACGTCCTGAATCGCAAGCGGCGGCCTTTCTGAAAGAAGCGGCTAAAATCGCGCTCACAGTGCATGTCGTACCGTCTGTCACAAACGAACTCCACAGTGTTTTGAAAGATCGAGCGGATACCGACGCCATTACGGTTTTTGCCGAAAACGTGCGCCGCGTTCTGATGTCGAGCCCGTTTGGGCCGAAAATTGTTCTGGGTGTCGACCCAGGGCTTCGCACGGGGTGCAAAGTTGCGCTCATTGACCGAAGCGGCCGGTTTTTGACTCATACAGTTTTGCAGACACTTGGCGAAGATTCAAAAGAGAAAGCAAAAAAGCTGTTCGCTGAAACGATATCGCAAATTCAAATCGACGCGATCGCGATCGGTAACGGCACGGCCGGCAGAGAAACCGAAAAATTCGTTCGCGAAGTTCTCGCTGAGATAAATAAGCAAGTGCCGGTCATCATGGTGAACGAGTCGGGCGCGAGCGTGTACTCGGCGAGCGACGTGGCGCGCGAAGAATTCCCGGATCTTGATGTGACGGTGCGCGGGGCGATCTCGATCGCGCGACGCTTGCAAGATCCGCTGTCCGAACTCGTGAAGATCGACCCGAAATCTATCGGCGTCGGCCAGTACCAACACGACGTGAGCCAAAATGATTTAAAAAAATCTTTGCACGCGGTGGTTGAGTCATGCGTGAACCAAGTGGGCGTGGATGCCAACACGGCCTCGTCGTCGCTTCTGCAATACGTGGCGGGCATCGGCCCGGCAATCGCGAAAAACATCGTACAATACCGCAGCGAAAAAGGTTTGTTTCAAGAGCGCGGCGACTTCATGAAGGTGCCGCATTTTTCTTCGAAGGTATTTGAACAAGCGGCCGGTTTTTTACGCGTGCATAATGGTAAAATCCCGCTCGATCAGACGGGGATTCACCCTGAACGCTACATGGCCGTGCGAGATATGCTGAACGAAGCAGAGCTCACTCCCGCCCAGGCGATCGGCGGCAACCTTGAGCCGATCAAAAAACTTCGCGATAAATATGCCAAGCTGATCGGCGAATTCACATTCGACGACATCGTCAATGAATTGGCGAAGCCGGCGCGCGACCCGCGCGATCCGTTCAAGATTTTTCAATTTCGTGAAGACATTCACGAAATCAAAGACCTCAACGAGGGCATGATTTGCCCGGGGCTTGTCACGAATGTCACCAATTTTGGAGCGTTCGTGGATATCGGCGTTCACCAAGACGGCCTCGTTCATATTTCTCAATTGACTCATCAATTTGTGGAAGACCCACGCGCAGTGGTGAATCCGGGCGATCAGGTCACTGTGAAGGTGCTGGCGGTTGATGTTGAAAAGAAACAGATTTCGCTGACCATGAAACTTGAGGAGCGCCCTCGCGTAGAACCAACGCACGCGGCGCGATCGCAGTCGGATCGACCTCGGGCTGAGCGCTCGCATACGCAGCGACCTCAGCGTGGTGGCGGCCGACCAAAGCCCGGCGATCGGCCACGCGACGAGCGGCCACGTCCAGACCGCCCGCACGGTGATCGCGCTATGCAAGGTGACCAGGGCCCTCGCCGCGAGTTAAATCATTCTCGTAACAATGACCGTCACCGCACGAACGATCGGTCGCGCCCGCACGATCGGCCGCGCGGGCAAGATCGACAGCGACCGAATGCGCAGCCGTTCAACAATCCGTTTGCCGCGCTTCAAGGGATAAAAAAATAACCGGGGGACGCGAGATGCGACCCTTAGAAAAGAGCGCAGTTTGGCAACATCCGAAGAAAATGCGAAAAACGCCGGCAAAAAGACAACAGAAAAGAAAAAAGAAAGCATAAAGGGCTTAATCGGCGCCGTGCTGATCGCTCTCACGATTCGTTGGGCGTTTTTTGAGGCCTATGTCATCCCTTCGGGCAGTATGCTCCCGACGCTGCTCATTAACGATCATATCTTCGTTAACAAACTTATCTACGGAGTTCGAATTCCGTTTTCGAGTGACTGGCTGGTGCATTTTCGCGAACCGAAACGCGGCGAAGTCGTGGTGTTCAAAGACCCCCGTGATCAAAGTACGATGCTCATCAAACGCGTGATCGGTGTGCCGGGTGATACGATCCTTTATCGTGACGATGTGCTGTACGTGAACGGCAAAAAAATTGAGGATGACCCCGACAACGACCACTGGGCTCTTGATATGATCAAAGATCAAGATCTTGAAAACGCGCGTGAAGATCACATCCAGCTGACTGAAGAGTTGGGGCACACTCCGCACGCCATTCTTCATCGAAACGGACTCTACGATCGTGATTTTGGCCCTGAAGTGGTGCCGGCCGACCATCTGTATATGATGGGCGACCATCGCGACAACTCGGCGGATTCGCGCTACTGGGGGTTTGCCCCTATCGACAACGTCGTCGGTCGCGCTACCTTCGTTTGGTTAAGTTGTTCGGATACCATCCCGGTCATCAACATGGGATGCAATCCGCTCACCGTTCACTGGTCGCGGTTTTTTCACTGGATTAAGTAGGCATTGGCCATTGTTCTACTGCATAGCTATCGATCCACACGCGCTATTCACCTGGCCATCCTCAAAAAATCGAAGTAGCATCTGATCACTAAGCAAGGGCGAACTGATGCAAATAAAATTATTACTGCTACTCGTATTGCCGGCTACGCTCATGGGATGCGGGCAAGCCTTAACTGACATCATTAACGGCAATCAACAGAATGCACCACAACAAAGATACACGATGAAGGGCGACGGCATTGAGGAGTGCCTCAGCGCTGATCGCGCCGTGTATAGCGTTGCTCTCAGTGGTACTGGAACTAAATGGGATTTTTTTTACCAAGGCGAAATTTTCTCTCTTCAGGCGGCCCAGTTGGCGCAAGCACAATCAAATTTGCCGGCGGATATTATTCAAGACCAAGTGACACTTAAAAAGTGCGACGGCAAACAACTTGTCGTGCGGCAATCAATTCGAAGAGTCATACTTCGAAACAAGCAGGGGCAAGTCATGTTTGACGGCCAATTGAATTGCGTCGGCTATCCGCCGAACGGTCTCGCTCTGCTGCCTGACGAAATGAATTTGTGCAACAAGTGAGTGCGAGTCGGCCTTGCCTATTGCGACTGCCGACCTTCGCTTATTTGTTCGAGACCATTCTTTCGACTATTTCGGCAAAACCCGCGCCGCCGGGGCGCTCAGCCACAAATTGCGGTAGTGACCGCATCGAGGCCGTGAATTCTTGCACGTTCGCCACCGCGAACGAGTTTTGAAAAAAACCGAACATCGGCTCGTCGTTGGGCGAATCGCCTACAAAAGCGACGGATTTTTGCATTTCGTCGGCGGGTGAGTCGCTCAGCTTCAAGCCGAATTCACGCTCGAGAAAAATTCGGCACATGGTCAGTTTATCGTACTCTCCGAACCAACCGTTGACATGAATAGAGCTGATCTTCGCTTGGGCGCCGTGCAACTTAAAAATTTCAACGATGCGATCAATTTCGATCGGCGACAGCGGAGCGACATCTTCGCGGTAATCGATGGCGAGATCCATCTGGCGGCAAAACTGGTCGCTCGCAACGGCGCATCCTGGCACGCGCGCCAAAATCTCGGCACGAATTTTATCGAGCCGTCGAGCGTGATCGGACCGCGTTGCCGCGTTGTAAAAATAATGGCGGCGCATTTCGGCAGTGGCTTCACCGTTTGCATGGCGATCGACGTAGCGAAAGTAAAATCCGCCGTTTTCACCGACCACGCCGGCAACGGGCCACTGTCGCGCGATGAGTTCGCACCAGCCCGCCGGTCGTCCAGTCACCGGTACGGCATGGATACCTTGGTCGTGTAACCGCCATAAGGCCTGATACGCCGGCGCTGTTAATCTCCCTTGATCTGTTAAAGTGTCGTCGATATCTGTAAAAACGAAGCGCAGACCAGGATTTACAAATTCACTGATGGGTTTCATCGTTGCTCCTTGAGGCCGCTCGAAGTTTAAAATATTTTTCGGCAATAGACATCGTCGGCGCAGCGAGTTAATACCGCGCGTGACTATTTTTAAAATTGAATGGCAGTATGGGCGGAATGGCACAGAAAAAATTAGTAATTGTTGAGTCACCGACAAAAGCAAAGACGATTCGAAAATTTTTGGGACGCGACTATATGGTGGAGTCCTGCATGGGCCATGTTCGCGACCTGCCGCAATCGGCGAAAGACATCCCTGAAAAATTCAAAAAGAAACCGTGGGCAAATCTAGGCGTCGATGTCGAACACAGTTTTACTCCTATATATTGCGTGCCAAAAAACAAAACCAAAATCGTTAGCGAATTGAAAAAGAAAATCGACGAGGCGTCTGAAGTCATACTCGCGACTGACGAAGACCGCGAAGGCGAAAGCATCAGTTGGCATTTGGTGAACCTTTTAAAGCCGAGCGTAAAAGTAAAGCGCATGGTATTTAACGAAATCACAAAAGAGGCGATTCTCGCCGCGCTCAAGGACTTTCGCGACATCGACATGAATCTCGTTCATGCGCAGGAAGCCCGGCGGATTCTCGATAGACTTGTCGGTTACACCATTTCGCCACTTTTGTGGAAGAAAGTGGCCTACGGCCTTTCGGCTGGTCGGGTGCAGTCAGTCGCGGTTCGATTGGTGGCCGAGCGCGAGCACGAGCGATTGCGATTTAAGAAATCGGAATACTGGGATCTCACAGCGGAAAACGAAAAGAGTAAAAGTAAATTTGAATCGCGCCTTGTGAATTACAAAGGTCAGCGAATTGCGAGCGGCAAAGATTTTGATAGCCTCACGGGTGCGTTGACCAAAGATGCCAATCAGCAGCGGGTTCTGTGCCTCGACGAAGTGCAAACACAAAAAATAAAAAAAGAAGTCGAGAAAAAAGATTGGGTTGTAACCGAGGCAGAAGAAAAGCCCGTTTCGCGCAAACCCGCGCCGCCGTTTATCACTTCGACGCTCCAGCAGGAGTCGAACCGAAAATTGGGCCTCAGTTCACGCGAGACCATGCAAATCGCCCAGCGCCTGTATGAACGCGGGATGATCACATACATGCGTACCGATTCAATGTTTCTTTCGGAGCAGGCCATACATGCCGCGCGCGAAGGCATCGTCAAATTATACGGTAAAAAATATTTGCCCGATCAGTTTCGCGATTATGGCAAGAAAAAGGTCAAAGGCGCGCAAGAGGCGCACGAGGCGATTCGCCCGGCCGGGACGAGTTTTGTGCTCCCCGAAGATTCGGAGCTCAGCGGTATCGAGCTCAAACTCTATGACCTGATTTGGAAGCGAACCATGGCTTGCCAGATGGTGAATTCCGAACACAAACAAATGACAGTGAAAATTCAAGCCGGTGACGCACTTTTTTCAGCGTCTGGTATGACGATCGAGTTCCCCGGGTTTTTGAAGGCCTATGTCGAAGGCAGTGACGACCCCGAAGCCGAACTCGAAACGAACGAAGTCCGCCTGCCGAATTTAAAAAAGGGCGACAAAGTCGGCGTCGAGAGTATCAAAGTCAACCGTCATGAGACAAAACCGCCAGCGCGATATACTGAAGCTTCACTCGTGCAAACTCTCGAGCGCGAAGGCGTCGGCCGCCCATCCACTTATGCTTCAATTCTCGGCACCATTCAAGATCGCGGCTACGTGAAAAAGGTCGGCAATGCACTCGTGCCTACATTTACGGCTCTCGTCGTTACGAAACTTCTCAGCCAAAACTTGCCGGAGTACGTCGAAACCGGTTTCACTTCGGCCATGGAACAAGCTCTCGATGACATCGCCAGCGGCGATTTGGATCAAGAAAAATATCTGACCTCTGTGTATTTCGGCGACAAGGGTTTGAAAAAACAAGTTGAGAAGAAAGAAAAAGAAATCAATGCCGACGAATCACGTAGCGTGCAGCTCGAAGGTTTGAAGGGGTTTGATTTCAGAGTCGGCCGCTACGGGGCATACGTTTGCCGAAAAGAGAAAAAGGGTGAAGAGGTGTGCGCGTCGATTCCAGAGACGCAGTTCCCCGGTGACATGACGGCCGAAATTGCCAACAAGCTGATTGATCAAAAGATCAACGGGGCTGACTCCATCGGCAATGACCCAGCCACAGGCAAACCGGTTTATGTTTTGTCGGGACGTTACGGCCCATATGTTCAGTTGGGCGACGGCGACGAAAACAATAAAGAGACAAAGCCAAAACGCATGGCATTGCCCGCGGGCTTGGCACCCGAAGACGTGACGCTCGACAAGGCTCTTTGGCTGCTCAGTATGCCGCGAAAGCTTGGTGTGCATCCGCAATTGAAAAAAGATGTCAAATTGGGGATCGGCCGATTTGGCCCCTACGTTGTCTGCGAAGGCGACTATCGATCAGTGCCCAAGACCGAGGATTTTTTTTCAGTTTCAATCAAGCGCGCTCTTGAATTGCTGGCCCAACCCAAGCGCGGGCGCGGTAAATCAGTACCACTCAAAGAGCTTGGCCAACACCCACAGAAAAAAACAGTGGTACAGGTTCTCAACGGGAAGTATGGCCCGTACATCAAATGCGGTGGAACGAATGTGTCCTTGCCTGAAGGGCTTAAGCCCGAAGATGTGACTCTTAAAATCGCGCTCGATCTTTTGGCCAAAAAAGAAGACGCCCGAGGTGGGAAGAATGCGCAGCAAAAACGCGCAACTTGAACTCGGGATCGAGCGTTCGCGCGAACAAGACCGAAACTACAATAAGGGTGGGCGCAGCTTTTACTTCTTCGACTTCGATGACAATATCGCCATATTGTCGACGGCGACATACATTTTCCACAAATATACCGGCAAAGAGTTAGAGCTATCGACCCGCGAATTCGGCGAACATAGCGGGAGTGTCGGGCGGTCCGGACCATATAAAGACTATGAAATAAGATTCGATGACGCGACTGGCAGTTTTCGCAACTTTCGTGATCGTGATATGTCATTGGTCGAGCGGCTCCTCGGCAAGAAGCAACCGTTCATTGAAGATTTAATTCACGCGTTAGGCCATGCCGATTATCATTGGAAAGGCCCCAGTTGGAATTGTTTTTATCACGCCGTGTTCAACAGGCGGCCACTTTCATTGATTACCGCCCGCGGTCATAAGCCTCAGACTTTGAAAGCCGGCATTCGCTTGCTTGTTAATGAAGGTCACATCCCGCACGAGCCCAACTACCTCGGGTTATATCCGGTCAATTGTCCAGAAACTCGCAAGGCCTTAATTCAAGGGCGTTCGGATATCTCGGTGGCTGAAATGAAACAGTCGGCGATTCGCGCATCCGTCGAGCAGGCGTTTGAGACGTACGGTTTAAATGAACATCATCGATTCGGGATGTCGGACGATGATCCAAGAAATGTCGAACTTATCATCGACGAAATGACTCGGTTGAAACGTCGATTTCCGCGCAATTCGTTTTTCGTATTTAACACTCACAAGGGCCAGTTTTTAAGACGCGAGGTGTTTGACGGCCGAACGGAAGACAAGGTCGTCCCCTCCCAGTTTCATCAGCTCTCGCTTTTCGATTGAATCGTTGCTAGTATGAAGCTTCATCATTCGAAGAAAGGTGCCTACATGAATCGCATCACATTGTTTATCGCCATATTAATCTCGCTGATTTCAGCTCACTCGTTCGGACTGGACCTCAGTTGCCGCTATGTCGCGCCGATCGAGATGCGCTTTTTGCAGAAGCATCTCATCTATAGCCGGCTCACGCCCAATCTTGAAAAGCGAACCATCGATCAATACATCGAGCACCTCGACGGTTCAAAAATGTATTTTACTCAAGGCGATGTCGCGAAAATCAAGTCGATGATGAAGGGCATATTTGAAGAGGTGAATCACGAGCAGTGTCAGCCGATCGTGGACGTTTACAATCTTTTCAAAACCAGAATGAAAGACAACATTGAATTCGCCGAAAAGACCCTTCAATCGAAGGATTTCAAATTCAACCCCAAGACCGAACTGATTACCGATCCTAAAAAACGTAAATTCGGCAAAGACGAAACGGCCGTCGATAACTACATGAAAAAATACATTCAGCTTCAAGTCGCCAACTATATTGCGACCGGCGTGAAAGAACCGAAAGCGCACGAAAAGGTACTTCAAAATTACCAGCGCGCGATGAAGCGTCTCAATGAAGACAAGCCGTCTGATATACTATCGACTTATCTTGATTCGTTCGCTCTTGCGCTTGACCCTCACTCGACCTACTGGTCGCCGGATGCCTTTCAAGAGTTCGAAATTCAAATCCGCCTCTCTCTTGAAGGTATTGGCGCGACCTTGAGTTCTAAAGACGGCTTGACGGTGATCGAACAGCTCCTGCCGGGCGGCGCGGCGGCAAAATCAGGCTTACTCAAGCAAAAGGACATGATTGTGGGAGTTGGCCAAGGCGAAAATGGCCCGATCGAAGATGTCATGGATGAGGACTTACGCGATGTCGTCAAAAAAATTCGCGGTAAAAAGGGCACGAAGGTGAGACTCGCGATTTTGCGCAAAACTCCGAAAGGTAACAAAAAATTCAATGTCACCTTGACTCGTGCAGAAATCAGCATTCAAGACGAAGCTGCGTCAATCGATTACGTCAATAAAGTATACAACGGCAAAAAAGTTAAGCTTGCTCTCGTCAATTTGCCGAGTTTTTACGCCGACGGCACTGAAGGTGGCCGCTCATCGGCCTCTGATATGAAAAAACTTTTACGCCAAGCGCGCGAGAAGCACGTCGACGGAATGGTTCTTGATCTCTCATCTGACGGCGGCGGCTCGCTGCAAGATGCGGTTGAAATCGCGGGGCAGTTTTTTCGCGAAGGTAACGTCGTGAAGCAATCGAGCCGCGACACAAATAAAGAAATTGTGTTGGCCGATCGTGATCCGTTAGTCGATTATGCCGGCCCGCTTGTCATTCTGACGAGCCGCTATACAGCGTCGGCCGCGGAAATTGTATCAGGCACGCTGAAAGATTACGGCCGTGCCGTGATTGTAGGCACCGATCACACGTTCGGTAAGGGGACCGTGCAGCAAGTTGAGCCGCTCCCACAGCTCGGAGCGATTAAGACGACTATTGGCATGTTTTTTATACCCGGCGGAGAATCGACTCAGCGAATCGGTGTGAAATCCGATATCACATTGCCGAGTGTGTTGCCGCTTGAACATATCGCCGAAAAGGAACTCGAGTATGCGCTGCCCGCGAAGCGATTGGCGCCGTTTTTGTCGGCCGAAGCGTTTGTACCCTCGGGCCCGGGTGCTTGGCGGCATGTCGATAAAAAGTTGATCGAGAAATTGCGTCGTGATAGTGAGATTCGCGTTGCCAAAGACCCTGACTTCAAAAAGATTCGTAAAGATATTGCTAAAGAAAAGAAGAATAAAAACGGCGAGATGCTCATCAGCGACTTCTTGAAAGATCAAGGTAAGGCGGACGAAGAAGAACAAAAAGAAGAAGGCAAAGATTACGCGCAAACTCAAGAGTTACATAAAGAAGCCTACATGAAGCGCGCGGATATCAAAGAGGCGCTGAACATCGCGGCTGAAATGTCCGTCCTGCAAGGGTACGGCAAAGCGGTCGCGCACTCGGGCACGTTGGCGAAGGATGCAGACGCGAAACATGCCCAAGCGGACTAAATCTAGGGCGAAAAAGAACATGCACGGGCCGATTCGAACACAAAAAAAGTGGGGAGCGAAACTGCCGCTCCCAAAAGATCTCTTGCGCAAAATGCTCGATCTTATGATCAAGTCGCGACGGCTCGAAGAGCGGCTGATTAAGATTTACAAGGCCGGTGAGGCCTATTTTTGGATTGGCGGGCCGGGTGAAGAAGCGTTCGGCGTGCCGCTTGGTTTACTCGTGAACAAAGGTCGTGGCCACGATCACGACTATTTGCATTTACATTATCGCGGTTCGCCGACGCTCGTGGCGATGGGCATGCCGATGATTGATTCAATCCGTATTATGATGAATCGCGCCACTGATACTTCGACCGGCGGCAAAAATTTCTCTAACCATTTTTGCTATCCGGAATGGAATGTCGTGCCGGTTTCGTCTCCCATAGAAGTGCAATATCCGATGGCGATTGGCACCGCTTGGGCTCAGCGTCGAGCGAAAGCGAAAGGCATCACAATCGTGACCGGTGGCGATGCCGGCACGGCCGAGGGTGATTTTGCATCGTGTTTGGTTTGGTCATCGCGAAAAGGCAGCGAGTTACCTCTTCTGATTACGGTTCAAAACAACCTTTGGGGGATTTCGACCGCATTTGAAGGTCAGCACGGTGAAACTCAGATTGCCGACCGCGCGAAGGCATTCAACATCGAATCTGTCGTGATCGACGGCAATGATCCCGTCGAATCTTACATTCGCCTGCAAGAAGCTTTTCAATATATTCGAAAAAATCGAAAACCGTATTTTATCGAGGCGCGGCTTTCGCGATTGTACGGCCACTCGTCGGCATCGGGGGCAAACCCGATACCTGAGGCGGATTGCATTCAATCGTTTTCTGAGTTGTTGTTGAAAAACGACGTCGTCAAAGAGAGAGAAGTTAAAGATCTATTTGACCGCTACGAAAGCGAAGCGCGCGAGGCTCAAGAGATCGTGCGCGGCGAACCGGTACCCGAGCCCGGCGAAATTTGGAAGCACGTTTACGCCAATAATGAAAACGCTGATTGGAGATTGTTCTAAATGAATCGTGAGGCGCGACATGGCTAATATGGCCCAGGCGATCCGAATGGCGCTTCATATTGGCGAACATCACCTCGGCGTAAAAGATATTTTCGGCCAGGATGTTGGCGCGCCACTCGGTGGAGTCTTTACAGCGACTCAAGGTCTTAAAACTGCATGGAACACTCCACTCGACGAGCGCGGAATCATCGGTTGCGCAATCGGTATCGCGCTCACCGGTGACCGATGCGTCGCCGAAATTCAATTTTGCGATTACATTTTTAACACCATCGATCTTTTAAAAATCGCGGGCAATACGCATTGGGTGAGCCATGGTAACTACAACTTGCCTATGGTGGTGATGACCCCCACGGGTGCGGGCATTCGCGGTTCGATCTATCACTCTCACAGTTTCGACGCGTGGGCCTCGCGCCTCACGGGGTGGAAGATTGTGATGCCTTCGACGCCACTCGATGCGTTTGGGCTCATGCTTTCGGCGATCGAAGATCCGAACCCAGTGATGTTTCTTAAGCCAAAGGCCTTGCTGCGAGTGAAGGGCGAAGAGTTGTTACCGGGTGAGCCGGCCGACGAAAAAGAGCTCAAATCATTGATCGACGCGCCGATTGGCGACCGATCGAAATGGAAGCCGCGCTGGCCGAAACTTGATGAAACCTTTCGCGTGCCGATCGGCAAGGCGAAGGTGACACGATCGCTGGCTCAGTCGAATGGCCCCAGCGCCACTTTGGTCAGTTATGGGCGGACGTCGCTTCTCTGCAATCGCGTTGCCGATGAATTGCAATCCGAAGGCGTCGGCGTCGAGGTGATCGATTTGCGCTCGATTTACCCATATGATTGGCAGGCGATTCGTGAATCAGTCATGAAAACGGGCCGCGTGATGTTTGTAAATGAAGACACCGAAGTTACGAATTTCGGCGAACATCTGGCCTATCGTGCGACGAACGAGCTTTTTTATCATTTGCTCGCACGGCCGCGCGTTCTCGCCGGCAAAAATGTTCCGGGGATTGGTCTTCACCCGAATTACGAAGATCACTCCGTCCCGCAATTGAGCGATATCGCACGCGAAGTTCGCGAGATGATCGCTGAAGTACCGTGACTTCAAAGATCTGCTTCATCTATACAACTTGGCCCGATAAACGATCGGCGAAAGCGGCGGCGAAAAAGTTGCTCGACGAGCGGTTGGTCGCCTGCGCCAATATTTTTGGCGGAGCGATCACCAGTCTGTACCGATGGCAGGGCCGCGTCAGCCAAAGCGTCGAAACGGTGATGATTTTAAAAACCCGCGATCGGCTGTGGTCACGTGTTGAACGACGCGTGTTCGAATTGCACCCGTATGATTGCCCATGCATTGTGAAGGTGACAACGCCGCAGGCTCATCGAGCCTTCGCGGACTGGATTCACTCAGAAACGCGAATCTGAGCTACAGACTGCGCGCAAGAAACTGTGCGGCAAAAACCATCAATACTGTTAACGCGAATAGAATTAAAAATACATGCTGTGTTTTCATTTGTCCTTCGACCTCAACCCTCCGTGGTTAAACTTCACGCTCAGGTGTCTGAGCGGTGGTGCCATTTTATCTCCGAAAACGGCAACCACACCCTCCCATACTGTTTAAGAGCACAATTCATGCCAACCGCGACGGTGCACTGAAGCTTGCTGATTCTTTGGTTAAGGCCTACATTCATCCAATGACACGAAATGATTTAGCAGCCGCCATTTTTAAGTGCGCGTATTTGCGCGGAGAATTCAAATTGCGATCCGGTCAGACATCGAATGAATATTTCGATAAATACCGGTTCGAATCGAACCCTGAAATTTTGCGTGAAATTGCTCGAAAAATGACACCACTGGTTCCGGATCGCACCCAGGTGCTCGCGGGCCTTGAGATGGGTGGTTTGCCAGTTGCAGCCGCTCTCGGCATGGAGGCCGGGATTGATGTTTGTTTTGTTCGTAAGAAGGCCAAAGAATACGGCACCATGAAACTCGCCGAAGGCGCTGACATTGTTGGCAGGCGAGTGTGTGTAATTGAAGATGTTGTGACAACTGGCGGGCAAATTATTGAAAGCGTGCGTGAGCTTCGCAAACTCGGCGCGGAAATCACCGACGTTTTATGCGTGATCGATCGCGAACAGGGAGCCCACGACAAACTGCAAGACGAAAAACTTTGGCTTCATCCGCTGTTTCTGATGTCTGAGCTCAAGGCCTCGATTTAGCCCGCACCTAGCGAGGCGGACTCTAGCCCAGGCGCGGTGTTGACAACAATTTGTAATTTGTTGACGCTAATGAGCGCAATGAAAGAGCATCCGTCAGAACGATTGATCCGTCTGCGAAAGAAATTGGGCATTTCTCAAAGAGAAATGGCGCAAGAATTTGCGGTCTCAAACGGAGCCGTCGCTTTATGGGAAAGTGGCGAAAGACCGATACCTGGGCCAGTAATTAAGCTCATCGATTCGTTTGAATCTTACCTAAAACCGAAAAAATTTTCGAACGCCGAGATCAACACAATTGATGCAGTTAGTGGCAAGTGGGCTGAAGACATTCTTTTGGCGACTTGCAATAAGAAAGCGCAGTCGCGTTTGGTTTCGCTGAGACCAAAATTTAAAGAGCTGATTCAATATTATTTGTGTAAAAATCTCCCGCACGACAGCATTCAGAGGAGAGTGCAGTTTGCGATACTTCAACAGTTGATTCAAAAAATAAAAGAAACCCGGGGGCTGCCCTTAAAGTTAATTCAGCTCGCGAGCCATCTTGACCCCGAAATTCCAGCCTCGTTGAGGGAGTATCTGCATCATGTTCAGACGGCATTAACGGCCATGCCCGCGCACGTCGCTTCACGCGTTATCCATCAACAATTTGGGCAACGACCGACTGAGCTATTCGCACAGTGGCAAGCCGAACCCTTTGCAACGGCGAGCATCGGGCAAGTTCATCTGGCGCGACTGCATACCGGAGAGTGGGTGGCCGTTAAGGTTCAATATCCAAATATCCGTGAAGAACTTGAGGCGGCATTTTACGACCCCGTGGTCAGAGAATTACTTGCCACGCTTCTCTGGTCCGGTTCGTCTGAGGTTTTGGAAGAGTTTCAACATCGAGTTCTTCAGGAGTGTGACTATAATAAAGAGGCTGAAAACCAAAATAACTTTCGTCATTTTTTCGAAGGCGACAACGAAATTCAGATACCTCGAGTATTTGAAAAGTATTGCTCGAATCGAGTCTTGACTACGGGATATTTTGCCGGAGAGAGCTTTGATAAATTTTTGCAAACCGCAACTCAGGACGAAAAAAATCATGCTGCCGAATTGATCGTTCGTTTTCAGGCGGTTTCATTCTTTAAATATGGCTATATTTATGCGGATATTCACAAGGGCAATCTTCTGTTTTCTAAAGGCCAGCTGGGCATCGTCGATTTCGGTCGCGTCGTTCAATACCACGAACCCGACAAAACAAATGCCGGCAATTTAACGAAAGCCATTCTTAACAATGATATCCAGGCCGCCCGGCGCGCGGTTGAAGGTCTCGGCATGGTGAGAGAATGGTCTGGCTTCGACTTTGATGAGCTTTGGGATTTGCTGCGCGAAGAGCATCGGCATTTTCACGAGGATAAACCGTTCAAATTTACGATCGAGTATTTAAAGAGAAAAAATCGACTGTCGAAATCTTTCAGCCAAAAAAGCTTTTTGGATATTAAAGCTCCGTTGTTTTGGAACTGGTTTGCGGTTTCGACCCATGATGCCGTTCGCGCCGAGCTTGGAGCCGAATCCAATTGGCGGAAGTTGATGCTCGGTTTGATCTCGAATTGCTAGACCGACGGCAAGCCTCGCGCCGCAAATCACTCGATAACCACCCTTTATGGCTCCGGCTGCTTACGCTGTAAGCATTTTTATCGAATTTGCTGTGATTTGAGAACACCTTCAAACTCTTAGCTGAAACTCATAGCAATAAAATCCACAAGTTTTGGACGGAAGGGGAATTCAGAAATGAGAACGTTTGTATTTTCTAAGAGTGTATTGATAGGTGGGGTCATCGCCGGGCTGGCGAGCGTTGCGTTTATACAAGGCTGTCAAAAAAAATCGAGTTCAAGTTCGACCACTGCGTGTTCTACGACTGTCACGTCGTTGCAGTCGGGAATTTGCGCGGCACAAACAGCCATGGCGGTGGCCCCCCACTTTGTTGACTCAAACCCAACGGCGTTCAATTTGATGCCACGCCTGTTTCGTTATGCCGACAACAGTATAGAGCAGCTGCTCATGCCGGCGGCGTTTGCGACGTCAGGTCCAAGTTTAAGCGCGTTTTGGACGACTTCGACGGCTGTCCGCAGTCTGTACGACGGCAGTACCTTTGAATCGCCGCAAAATTGGATGGGCGAAGAAATGGACTCGAATTTCGTCAACAGTAATAATGCGCCTACGACACCGTTTGGGCGCGCAGCAATGGATCAGTTTATGGCGTGTGTGCTGGGGTCCGTTACGAGTGAAATGTGGTCAAGCTCGATCGACACCGACAATCTTTTGAAAGTTGGTACATACTCGACAACGCAGGCAATCGATTTTTCAACTGCTTCAAGCGGCACATTTATGGGCTGCACGGTGCCATCAACAGCCAAGCAAAACATCGTTTCGATGGGATCGATCGCATCCGGCACCCCGATTTTAACCGTAACCGCTGTCACTGGCTCGACTTACACAAAAGCGTACGCCATGAATGGCGGCAATACGTATTACCTGAAGCTCGATCCAACAAATCACATTATGAACTTAGGTGAGGTTGACGAGCTTACGGGGCTCCAACACGGATGGGGCGTCGAACGCCAACTGCTGTCGGTCAATAGCGGTGTGGTCGATTTTGAGTATACCTCACAATCATATTGCGGCGGCGGCGCAACAAAGTGCACTGATGCGGCTTCAGCTGAAGGGGGCAATCTTCTCGATAGTCTTGAAATGTATCGATTTCACGTCGATACCAGTACAAATGTTGCTTACGTTTTTGGCGCTTCTACTCAGTACGACGACGCCCTGGCTTCGGGCGACGGTAGCAGCAATGCAAGCGAAAGCTTTATGCGTTATGCGATGGCCGGTAAACCCAATAGCCTGAATTCAATTTCGATTTCGATGACTGAGGCAGGTATGAGCCAAGGTTTAAGTTTCATTGCGGTTGGCGCCAGTGCTCAAAATTACGGTGACGGTTGCATATCGGCATCGACCGGAAGTGAAAGTAACGACGGCAGTCTCAGCTGCGATCTCAGTGCATCGGCGATCGATATCACCAATAGCGGCAGCAGTGGCGCGACAAGCACGAGCGGCGTTGCCGAAGCCACAATCATTGCCCATGCTTCGAGTAGTTCGACCTACGCGTCTTCGGTTTACACGGTTGACGGCAACACCGCGATCAACTGGTCAACTTTTGACACGAATACTTCAACGGGGATGTTCGGCGTGCCTTCTACCACGAACTAAAGTGGCCAAATTGGCGGCACAAGTTCGGACCGCGCGAGGGACGATGAAGTTTAAGCTTTTTTGGCGGCGGCTTGTTTTTTCTGCCGCCACTGATCGAGGGCGAACTGCCGCATATCCGTAACCGAATCGTATTCGTCGACGATCTCAACGCCGAGTAGAGTTTCAATCGCATCCTCGAGCGTGACGATCCCGGACATCGTTCCGTACTCGTTCACGACGAGAAACAAATGCTCGCGGCGTTTGATAAATTCATCGAGCGCGGCGCTGACGGTCGTGTCCTCTGAAATCGTGTGAATAGACGTCATGATATCTTTGATCGGTATATTGTCGCGATCATGCGCAACGGCCTCCATCAACTTATAACGATGGAGCAAACCCTTCACGTTATCGAGGTCGCGATCATAAACCGGTATGCGTGAAAAGCGCACGGGCTTGTACTTCGCCATGACGGCGCCAACGGTTTCATTCATTTCAAACGCATTCACGACGGATCGCGGGGTCATGATCTCCGAAACTTTAATTTTATTCAGCATCAGCAAGTTTTTTATGATCTTGCTTTCTTTCTGGTGAATCGCCCCTTCATCGGCGCCGATTTCGGCCGTCGCAATCATTTCTTCTCGCGAAGTACTGTGCACATTTTCTTTGCTTTCGACGAGTCGATTGAGAAGGCCCGTCAGTGCCACAAAAGGTATCGTAATAAAGATCATCGCGCGAATGACATACGCCAAGGCGGGGGCCAGCTCTTTGGCGTAATGAGCGCCAATCGTTTTCGGCAATATTTCTGAAAACACCAAAATTACAAATGTTAGTATCGCGGAGGCCACGCCCAATGTCGTGTCACCCCAGATGTGCACGACTTCGCGCCCGATCATCATGGAGCCCGCCGTGTTCGCAATCGTATTCAACGTCAAAATAGCGGCGATCGGGCGTTCGATGTTTTCGCGTAAACGCTCGAGCAGCTCACCCGTCCGCTTGCGGCGTTTACCGACTAGGGCGATCGCAGCCGGTGATATTGAGAGGATTGAGGCCTCGCTCATCGAGCAAATAAAAGAAGTCGCAAGAGTGGCGACGACGTACAAGATCAGTGCAAGATGGTCGTCCATGAAGCTACTATTTTAGCGGACTTCGGGGTCTTCGTAAACGCGGCTGCCTGTTGCCTTGCGTTGCCCCTGATATTTGCCTTTATAGGGATTAAGAGCGGCTTGATCCATCTGACAAAAGACCAGTTGGCAAACGCGGCGCCCGGCCCGCAAACGAATGGGGAGCGAATTTGCATTGTAAAGTTCGAGCGTAATTTGCCCTTCGAAGCCAGGGTCAACCCAGCCGGCATTTTGAATAAAGAGCCCGATGCGCCCGATGGAACTTCGCCCTTCGACAAACGCCGTTAGATTATGAGGTAAGCGAATATACTCTTCGGTCGTCGCCAAAAGGAACGAGTGCGGTGGCATTATTATCTCGTCGTCCTCAATTTCACGATACAAAATTTTAGATTCCATATCAATGATGTGCATCTGCCGGTCTTCGACAATCAAAAAGTGACGGCCCAAATGGCAGTCAATCGAAGCTGGTTGAATCGAATTCGAGCGAAGTGGCTCGACCAGCAATTCGCCACTATTGATCATGGCTGTCAGCGTTTTATCGGAGAGGATCATGGTTTGACCTTATAGCAGGTTCAAGTGCAGACAACCAGGACTGTATCGCAACATTTACCCCTATCGTGAAGAAGTGAAACAGCCGCAGTGCGTGAGAGACAAAAATTATTTCAAAGTTTCGGAGCTGATACAGTCGCATTGACAAAAAAATCGCAAAACCTGTAGATCGAACGTGAGGGCGGGGCGGTGGCTACAAGGCGAAAGTCCCGGGGATTTTTAAAAACGGCGCGTCCAGCGTCTACAACAAAGAGGGGGATTTATGAAAAAACTATTAGTAGCGGTCGTGTTCTTGGTATCGTCTGCCGCATTCGCGCAGTACGAAGCGATCGCCTACAACCCGCAGACCGGGCAAGTGGCAGGTTCGCGCGGTTACTCGTTCGAGTCGGACGCCGTGAACAACGCGCTTTACGCCTGTCAAAATGCGTATCCTTATCAGGCATGTACAGTTATGAACACCGGCTATGCGAATTGCATCGCTCTTGCAGCGGACCACATGGGTCACTGGGGTCGCGCGCAGAATTTTCCGGGTTGGGATCAAAACGACGCCGTTTCGGGTGCTCTCAACGCTTGCGGTAGCCCAGAATGCACTTTGCTCCGAGTTGAGTGCAATTAATCCGATTTTAAAAATTTAAAGCTTATAAAAAAGGCGGGTCAGCAAATGCCCGCCTTTTTCATTGCTACGAGTTGTCTCTATTCCGCGCGAATTTGAATTTGAACGGCTCCGGACGACGGAATAAGCAATGACTGAGTATCGCTCGCGCCGTACTTCGCTTCCAAAAAATCGACGACGCTTGGCAGGTACGGCGCAAAAAATCGAATGTGCGCTGCACCTCTCAGTGGCATCGAAAGCTCTCGAAGGCATGAAACCGCGTTGCTGGCGTCGGCACATGCATTCGAACAGCCTCCGCCGGCCAACACGCACGCCGGTGTGGGAGTGACATTCGGCTCAATTGGATTCGAAAAAGCGCCCGTTTGCAAAACCTGATCGTGCATCGAGATTTCATCCAATTCATGAGTCGACAAAGCGACGAGATCGCGGGATTTGATTTCGCCGACGGAACAAGCATCCTTGGTCTTACCGTACATCGCTTCGAAGTGAACGCTTTGCCGAGCGGGATTTTGCAATTCAACTTCAACCGTAGAATGTTCGCCGGGTAAGATCGGTGCCGAGGTATGAGTAACAAATGTCACGTCAGAGTGGTTCATGATTTCACTCGCACGTGTTTCAGGATGGCCGGTAGTGCAAAGTTGAATGAACCCTGCAGTCGGGCTTTCGCCCACCTGAGCTTTCGGTTGTTGCCCGTTTTCGATATAGATCACAGCGGGCGAAATCGGCATGCCGCTGCCGTTTGTCACCGTTAAATCATACTTGGCGGCATGCGCCTGAGCTGCGACAGATAACAGCGCGGTCACAGCGCACGTTAAAACCGAAAATTGTTTTGCTTGAGTCATTTTTAGTTCCCCCTTGTTTCGTTGAGTCGCGACCATCGAGTGGTCTCCGAAATCTATTATCGGAGACCACACCCAGATGTCGCGATTAGACTCTCTAAACTCGGAGGTAAGCGGGGCTCACTTCAAAACGAGCCCGCGGAGTTATTTGTTCTCCGCTGCTCGCTTCTCTTGATATTTTTTTGCAAGTTCGTCTTGAATATTGCGCGGGCATTGGGCGTAACGTGAGAATTCCATTGTGAATTCTCCCTTGCCTTGAGTTGCCGAGCGCAAAATTGTCGAGTAGCCGAACATTTCAGAAAGCGGAACTTCGGCGTTGATCACCACGAGACCGCCATCCATCGAGCTTGTGCCCTGAATAATACCACGGCGTTGGTTGATTTGGCCCATCACGGTGCCTTGATATTCTTCGGGGCAAGTCACTTCAAGTTTCATGATCGGTTCAAGCGCGCACGGGCCCGCCTTTTCGTAACCTTGGCGAAAGGCCGCCATCGCGCAAATGCGAAAGGCCATCTCGCTCGAGTCGACGTCGTGATAAGCGCCGTCTTGCAGCCGCACAAGCACGTTGACGATCGGGAAGCCAATAAGCGGCCCTTTTGCCATTTGCTCGGCAAAACCCTTATCACAGGCCGGGATAAATTCACGAGGGATACGACCGCCGACGATTTCGTCCACAAATTCGTAAATCTTTTCGCTATTCGGCGGGAGCGGCTCCATCATACCGGCGACTTTTGCATACTGACCCGCACCGCCTGTTTGCTTTTTGTGAGTGTAATCGAAAGCCGCAGCCTGCGTAATTGTCTCGCGATAGGCCACTTGCGGCGCGCCTGCGACCACCTCGCATTTGAATTCGCGTTTCATCCGCTCCATGTAAACGTCAAGGTGCAGTTCGCCCATCCCTGAAATGATCGTTTCGCTGGATTCTTCATCGCGGTGAACGCGAAACGTCGGGTCTTCTTTGCGAAATTTGTTGAGCGCTTTCGTGAAATTGTCGGCGCCCGCTTTGTCTTTTGGGCGAACGGCAAGCGAAATCACCGCATTCGGTACGAACATCGAAGTCATGGTGAGATTCACTGTGCCATCTGTAAACGTGGTGCCCGATTCGCAATCGATACCAAACATCGCGATAATATCGCCGGCTGATGACGACTCGGTCTCTTCCATCTTATCAGCATGCATGCGCGCAAGACGTGGTACCTTAATTTTTTTGCCCGTCTGCATGTTCGTGATGAAGTCGCCTTTTTTAACCGTGCCTTGATAAATACGCACATAAGTCAATTGGCCGAACGGCGTCTCTTGCAGCTTAAATCCGTAACCGACAAACGGTTTCGACGGGTCGCAAGGTAATTCGACTTTGGCTTCTTTGTTGTCTTGATCAAGCGCTTCGTTTTTCACCTCAGTCGGGTTCGGCAAGTAATCCGTCACACCGTTGAGTAGCAACTGTACGCCCTTGTTCTTATAGGCCGAGCCCATGAAAACGGGTGTGAGCTGCATCGAAAGACAACCTTTGCGGATGGCTTTCTTGAGTTCTTCTTCAGACGGGTCTTCTTCCATTAAAAACTTTTCGCCCAAAGCTTCGTCGAAATCGGCGGCCTTGGCGATCAGTTCTTGACGGTATTTTTTCGCATCGTCATGCAATTGCGGCGGGATGGCCTCTTCGCGAATGTGCTCGCCGTTTTCGCCATCGAAATAAAACGCCTTCATTTTAACCAAATCCACGACACCTTCGAAGCCGTCTTCGGCGCCGATCGGGATTTGCATCATGGCCGCATTGTGATTCAATTTGTCGCGCAAAGTGCCGGTCACGCGGTAGGCGTTGGCGCCCGAGCGATCGAGCTTATTGATAAAGGCCAAGCGTGGAACTTTGTACCGGCGCATTTGGCGGTCGACAGTGAATGATTGCGACTGCACGCCCGCCACTCCACAAAGCACGAGAATGGCGCCATCTAAAACGCGAAGCGAACGTTCCACTTCGATCGTAAAATCGACGTGCCCGGGCGTATCGATGATGTTGATCTCCGTATCGCCCCAGTGAACGTTGGTGGCGGCCGATTGAATGGTGATTCCGCGCTCGCGTTCAAGCTCCATAGAATCCATGGTCGCGCCGACGCCGTCTTTGCCTTTTACTTCATGAATGGCATGAATACGGCCGGTGTAAAAAAGAACACGCTCGGTTAAGGTCGTTTTACCCGAATCGATGTGAGCCGAGATCCCGATGTTTCTTACTTTTTCTAGAACCCATTTACCAGCCATTGCGAACCTTTCGTGCTAGCGCTTTAATGCGATTAATTTTATGCCATTGAAAGCGTGAATAAATATCATGTTTTTTCGCAGCTTGTCTAGCGCCCTGATGGTTCTAATAGGGGCCTGACCCTTGGAGCCTTGATACCCCGCCGGGTCCATCTATCGTCGATCCGGCGCAAACCCCTTTCGGACCAACCCTGCCGCCGCCGGAACTCCGCATCGTTCCTAATTGTATTTGCAATGCCGGCAATGGCGTTCGCGCGCCGGTGAGGGCGCACCTTTTTTAAGTAGGCGTCTCGAACAGCGACCGGATAAAGCTTTTTCCAAAATTGCCATGAAATCGGTTCGCGATTTTTAGGGACAGCGAAGGCTATCGGAGCAAAACGCGAGAGTGTCTGTCGGTCAGGGTTAGGTTGCGACTAAAGAAAATAGGCCGTAAAATTCGCCTATGAGCCACTCCTTTCGACAAGCCCTACAAGACACTTTTCACCTTGAGCAGTTTCGCCCACTCCAGCATGAGGTCATCGAGCATTTTTTTGCGGGTGGGTCGGCATTGGTGATCATGCCCACGGGGAGTGGTAAAAGTCTGACTTATCAGCTGCCGGCCGTAAGCTTGCCTGGGACGACGCTTGTCGTTTCGCCGCTCAAAGCATTGATGAAAGATCAGGTGGATAAGTTGCGGGCCTTGGGCGTGCGGGCTAGCCTCATCAATTCGGATGTCTCGCGCACCGAGCGTGAAAAGCGCCAAGAGAAGTTAAAACGCGGAGACCTTCAAATTTTGTACGTGACGCCTGAGCGATTTCAAAAGCAAGAGTTTCTCGATGCGGTCGATAGCGCGAAGATTTCACGACTGGTCCTGGATGAAGCCCATTGTATTTCGCAATGGGGCCATGACTTTCGGCCGGAGTACGGAAAAGTCGGACTTCTACGAGAGCGATTAAAAAATCCGCCGACGCTCGCCCTCACTGCAACTGCGACGGCGGAAGTGAAAAACGACATTCGCGAAAAACTTCGCTTCGACGCGAACGCGCCGACTTTTTCATTGCCGATCGCGCGCCCGAACCTTGCGATTGAGGTCGAAGACATTGTCAGCCTCGAAGAGAAAGCCGAAACAGCTATCGAACGTTTGCATGGGCATGACGGCGTGGGTTCGGCGATTATTTACTTTGCGCTCATCACGACGCTCCACAAATTTTCGGATGTACTTAGAAAGAAGAAGATTCGCCATGTCGTGTACCACGGCGATTTGCCCGAAAAGATGAAGCGCTCGTCGCAAGAAGATTTTTTAGCGGGGCGGGAGCCGATCATATTGGCAACGCCGGCGTTCGGGCTCGGCGTCGATAAACCGGATGTGCGGGCGGTGATTCATGCCGAGGTGCCAGGCTCGATTGAAGCCTATTTTCAAGAAATCGGGCGGGCCGGTCGCGACGGCTTACCCGCTCGGTGCGTGTTGCTGTACGATCAAGACGACGTCACAACGCAAATGGAGTTTATCGAATGGGCCAATCCTGACGGGGAATATATTCGTAAAGTGATGTCGCTTATTGCGGGCCACTCCGCACGGTTTAGACAAGAAGGTGCGGATTTCTTACGTGAACAAATGAGCTATTTCAATAAGCGCGATTATCGGGTTGAAACGGCACTGAACCTTTTGCGTTCGTGGGGGATTCTTGAGGAGACTGCGGATCGCGCCGAGATCACCGGCGAACTTACCAATGCTCTATGGAATGAAGAATTGCGCACGACGCGAAAGCGCCACCAGCAAGAAAAGCTGCTGAAACTAATTCGATGGATCAATTCTCGGGCGTGCCGTCAGCAAGGCATCTACCAGTATTTCAGCGAGGTCGAGACGACACCTTGCGGGATTTGCGACAATTGCCGGGCGGCTCAGCCGCCGCGGGTGAATCGATGAGCCCGCACGATTCGTTTACTCAGCCGTTGTATGCGAAAAGGCGCAAGCGTTTTCCGGACCCAGCTGCAGCCACAATGGATGGCATCGTTGCCATGGGCGATGATCTCACAGCTGATACTCTGTTCGAGGCCTATAGTTTTGGAATCTTCCCTTGGCCGCATCCCGATCTGCCTTGTCTCTGGTTTTGCCCAGATGAACGCGGAGTTCTCGAGTTTAAAGATCTGCACATCAATCGATCTCTCGCTAAATTTTTACGTAAATGCGATTACGAAATCACGTTCAATCGCGCTTTCGGTGATGTCATGCGCGAATGCGCGAACGTGGCAAGGCCGGGGCAAAGCGGGACTTGGATTACGCCTGATATTATTCAAACATATCAAGAATTTCACAAGCGTGGATATGCGCATAGTGTAGAGTGCTGGTCGGGTGGGGACTTGATCGGCGGCCTTTATGGCGTTTATGTTGCTGGTGTCTTCAGCGGTGAAAGCATGTTTTTTAAAAAGAGCAATGCTTCGAAACTTTGCCTCATTCGTTTGGCGGAACAACTTCAAAAAAGCGGCCTGACGTGGATGGACATACAAATGGTGACCTCAGTCACATCACAGTTGGGCGGCCGTTACATTTCAAAATCAGATTTTCTTGACCGTTTGAAAGCGGCAAAGCGAACGGCGAAAAGGCTTCACTTACCTTGATGGCTATAGAAATCGAGGCTCGGAAAACGCTGACCCCATGGTGAGCCGTTTTTAGGATTGTAACTCGGCGTCGGTTGGGCGATGTACCACATTAAAAAGACCGTCGCGGCGGTGAGAATGGCACACATGACGAGCCGCCAGGCATATTCTTGTAAAAACGATAAGTAGCGAAAGAATTTCTGTCGCCGATGGGTTTTAAATACTTCTTTGAATTTGTGGTCGAGCGCTTGGCGAATCGCAACAGTGTGCCCCGCCGGTAAATTTTGAAATTGAACGGCGACGAGGACGGGGTTCTCCGCTACGAAGTTTTCACGCTTCACATACCACTTCTTGATTGTGTATTCTTCGACCCGCACCACGCGCGCCCACCAGGCGACACTTTGACCGTCTTTAAGGGGGACCTCGACTTTGATCAAGTCCGATAAGTGCGGGGCTTGATCGCGATCGATCACGAAAGCCAGGCCGGTTGCCGAAATATCGATGAAAATAGTCGTATGCGTGCGGCCATGCTCGTCTTCACGAGCAAAGCGAATGTACCGGTTGTCGGTCGATTGCAATGTATAGCGTGGCTCGCGGGCCACGAATTTTCGCGCTTCGGACATAGAACCTCGTTGACCGGTTCGGCGTTTTCCGAACAATTCTTGACTAGTCAGGATTGCCGCTGATCTGCATAGTGGATATTTAAGATTAGGTCCGACAACGATGAAGAAACACAACTTTCGTCTGGTACTATACGCCGGCGGTCAGAGCGTCGAGAATAAGCGCATTCACTCCGCTCTTTCTAAGATTCTCGGTCGAAAAGCGCGCTCTTTAACCTACGTACCGTCGTCGCATGAAAACGGCGAATATTATTTTCGGCGAATTCGCAAACGCTACGCTCAATTCGGATTTAAAAAATTTCGTTACTTCGCCGTCGACAGTGATTTTCTGATGCGCGAGATGCGCGAAGCCCTGAAGAGCGACGTTGTTTACCTCGCCGGTGGCAACACGTTTTATTTTTTGAAGCATCTGCGCGAGAGCGGGATGTTAGAGCGTCTCGACCGTTACGCAAAGGGCGGGGGAGTGATCGCGGGCCTCAGTGCTGGCGCTATCATTATGACGCCGACAATAGAGCTCGCAGCTTATCCGCCGCCGGACGCCGATTTGAATGAGGTCAAACTTAAAAACTGGCGTGGTCTGGGGCTTGTTGATTTTGAATTTTTGCCTCACTTTAGCAATTCGAAGCAGGCCACAGAGGCGCTGGTTCGTTACTCCCGCCGCAGGCTTCGAATGATTATTGCCGCGCCCGATGGTAGTGGCGTCGTAATCAATCGCAGTGAAATTCATATATACGGCCCGGTTTATATTTTTTACCGGGGGCAGAAGATTCGTCTCGGGTAAACTTGCGTTCTACTGTTGAACCGTTTACGGTACCCATACTCAAGGGGTAAGGGTCTGGGGCGTTCGAGGTTTATCTTTTTACTGCTAACTGTACTGGCTGCCGTTCATATACCGGTGGCATCTCGGGCCGACCAAACGTGCTCGCGTTTTCTGACGCCGTCTATAAATTCAGGCATTACCCCGAACGATGTACCTCTCAAAGATACTCCGACAGGTCGCAAGGTTTATAAGCAATTGCGGCAAGCTTTGCTTGTCAATCCGACTACATTTGCGGCTTTTGTATCTGCTCAAAACGACCGGACGACAGTTCGTGATGTTGTTGAGTTCATGCTGAAAGATCGAAAGCGTATTTATGATTTACTCAGCAAAATTTTGACCGAATTGCCTGAGAACGATCGACTTTATAACATGGTGGCGCGCATTCAAAAAATTATGCATTCTGGAGTTTCGGGCCCACTTTATCTGAAAATGAAGCAAATTTCTCAAAGGTACGGCCAGGCCGATTGGCAACCGTCTTTTAAAGTCGATCTGCTGGGCTCCTTCTACATGAACAGCTATACGTATCTATCTGAATTAATCACGGCTCTCGAGCTGCGCGGACTTCTTTATGCCAACGTGCACTTTTATCAGATGTTACCGAGCAATAACCGAGAAAAGTTAGAAGCCTATTTCAATACAAATTACTCTCGAGATTTACTAAAATACGAGCTGGATGCCGTCACCGTAGATACTAAACGGCGTGAAATGACGTGGTTTGAGGTCAAGCATTATAGCCATAGAGTCGAGGCTGGCCGCACAATTTCAGATCTGGGCAAGCGCATTTACAACCTTCGGCGGTTAATAAGCGCCATAGAAACCAACCCCGAGCTCCGTGCGTTGTTCCCGTACAAATTTAAGATTCGATATGTTATTTGGGGAGCCGGCATAAGTCCGGACGAGTGCGCGCGTATTAAAGAACAATATGGCGTGACGGTTGAAGATCGGAGCGTTCAAAATTTCAACCATCAATTTGGAATTACTAATCGTAGTGCCTCCGGGTTTTGAATCCCTCGCCGCGGCTGAATTGGATGAAAAGTTCCCTGAACTCGTGTCTGACGAAAGCTACCGGCGCGGCGAATTTGTTCGCGGCGGGTTGAATCTATCGGTGCCCATCGAAATTGTTCCCGACTTGCATTTTAAACTGAAATTGCCTACCTCAATACGCGAGCGGCTTTATGAATTCAAGTGTCGCGACTTTCCGAAACTGTTCAACAAGATACAGTCGCTACCTTGGCGCCGGCATTTGATTGGCGACGCTTTTGAGCTTTCTGTCAGCGCCGAAACTTCACGGCTCGGCAACGAAAAGCGAATCGCCGAAACCGTGACAGATGGAATTCGCCGGTATTTTTCAAAACAGCCGGCAAAAAAACCGGCTGTACCGTATACCCATAGGATTTATGTACGTTTGTCGCAGGATATCTGCACGATTTCACGCGATCTATCAGGTGATCCGCTTTTTCAACGCGGTTATAAAGAGCTTTCGGCGATCGCCCCCATGCGTGAAAATTTAGCGGCGGGTTTGTTTTACGGGTTGTGGCGCGAAAGCGGAGGGTTTGATTGTCTGGTTGATCCGATGTGCGGTAGCGGCACATTTCTTTTCGAATCTTGGCTTTTTTGGCGCGATGTTCGGTTCATTGAGCGTGATTTTGCGTTCTTCCATGATGAAAGGTGGGGCGTGAGCCGTGGGCACTCTACCCAACAAAACAACGTGGCCGGCGACACTCTACCAAAGCCGACTCATTTTTTTGGTTTTGATCGCGACAGTCGAGCGCTCAAATCGGTTGAATCGACTGTGGCCGGCTTGATCAAAAAGAGACATCTCGAAGCCGACGAATCGCCGTGGTCATTTACGGTTAGTGACGTTTTGACTGCCGATTTTTCAAAACAGTTCGCCGACCTTCGAATTGACCCAGCTCGGTCGATGGCTGTGATTGCAAATCCACCCTACGGCGAACGAATAGCGCTTCCGATGCCCCCTCAGAGTTATTATCCGCTGTTGCTTGAGCGACTCACACAGGCTGCCGGCCCAAATGTCAAAGCCTTGGGAGTTGTAATACCAAGCTCCTATCATCGACATGTGCACAATAAATCTGGCAGTTTCAATCTAGCTCGAACCATCGATTTTAAAAACGGCGGGTTGGACGTACAGTTTCAAATTTTCAAACGGTGATGCCGGTTTGAAACCGCGATATGAATGAGCAGCGTTCGCAGAGTTCTTCGTGGAGCTGCCCGCGATCAAATCCGTCGCGTAGGCGGCGCGCACGATCGTTTGCTAATATTTTGGCGAGTTCACCAGACGGCGAATCAGCCTGAAGACGACCGAGCGGGATGCCGGCCTCCTTGTCGAGGCAGCAGGGCACAATAGTACCGTCTGATAAAATCGAAAAGTGAGTTTTGAGCGCGTGGCATTTGCCTTCGGTCTGTATCCGCGCCCGTTCAAGGTTGGGCCATTCGAAGCGCGAGTCGAAATGGACGTAAAGTCGCCCCTGTACGCGATAAGATTTTCGCTTTCGCACATCCACTGGCGACGCCAGTTCAAATCCGAATTCTTCGCGAATCGGTTTTAGAAACTGCTCGTTGTGTTCGATCGAAGCTTCATCCGAACCGATATTCCAAATTCGAAAATTTATATACAGATCGGGGCGGCGGTCGAGCGCTATTCGGGTAAAACGAAAAATCCGCTGAAGATAACTGTCGAAGCCGGCGTTTCGCTTTTCAAGGCTTTGCCGAATGTTGGCCGGAAAGCTCTGTAGCGAAAAATTAATTTGACGAAAAATCGGGTGAAGTAAAATATCGGCGCGAGATCGGCCGCCGTTAGTACCGTGGTCGAGAAGGGTGCCATTTGTCGTAAGCTGAACGGGCACGCTTTTTTTGGCGCACATTTCGACAAAAGTTTCGAATTCGGGGTGGGCCAGCGGCTCGCCCATCACGTGAAACGTCACTTCGTCGACGAGGCCTTTGGACTCTTCAATGGCGCGCTGGAAGAGCGCCGGCGTCATTCGCTGAGCCGGTCGCTCCACTTCGGGGCAGAAATCACACTGCAAATTGCAAACATTCGAAATCTCGATGTAGGCGCGTTGAAAGTGCATTTGCGCTTGTCATACCATCACCATTCGCTCGTCGGTACCGGTTTCGGCGCGCGAAGGAGTGCGGCTTGTTCGTCCTGGCTCAGCATGCTCCGCCGGACGACGACACCGAACACGTTTTGATGTAGCCATTCGCGATACATGTGCAGCATGCCGCCATCGCCCACTTTTTCTCCCCACGAATTTTCGACCAAATATTTAATCGGCGGGGCCTTCGGGTCCGGGCGGTCGTAGCCGCGTATGGACATGGCATGGTTGGCTGAAATAAGACGGTAGAAATCCAAGATCGCGCGAGCGGGGTAGAGCGAACGCGAACCGGAAAAACCATAAACCGGGTCGTTGTTATAGAGCTTCGGATGCAGAATGCCCGAGTATGGTTTAACCGGCGAGGCTGGCGAAAAATCAGCGCTGTTCAAAACATCCGCCTCGAAGTAGAGGGCCTGGCCGGCGTCGATTGACTTCATAATGAGCTGTTCGATGCGGTCCATTGGCAAATTTAGACCCGTATATGAAAATTCCGGATTCGGTTGCTTTTCAATGGCCATTGCCGATCCGCTGACTTCGTACCGCTGACCATAGGGAAAGCGTGGATTATAAAACAGCGTGACGTACTCAGAAGGATCATATTTCACGAATTCATGAGCGAACGACTGCGGCGTGAACTCCAGAACCTGCGTGTCGGTCACGACGAGAGGCGAACCCTTCTGCGCCTGGCGGGGCCTGGCTTGCATGCGAAATGAAAATTCGGCCGGCGGCACTCCCAAATTGGCGACTAAAATTGCCATTACGTCTTGAAGCGCTGATTCGCGAATCGAGCGAAGCGCGCGATCTATCTGAGCGTCAGAGCCGGCGCCCTGCACCACCTGCCTCATTTGCTCGGTCGCAAGCATTAGCTTTTTCTGCAAGTCAGCGTTGAGGATGCCAGAATTAAACGAGCCCGAAGCTTCTCGCATGGCCGACTTCGGAACCAGGCCGTACTTCTGAACGAGAAAGTTAAACCACTGGTGGGTGCCGCCGTCGCCTGCGACCCATTGGGTGCCGTTGTTGATGGCATTGAGGAGCTTGCCGCGATCGTTTCCGAACTTCCTTACCGCCTGTTGAGTCAAAGTCAGCGCCGTGTTGGCTTTTTCAAGCATAGCGAAGAAATAAAGGTAATTTTCAGAAAATTCGAAACTTCTGTCGACCAGTCCTTCGACTAACAATTTCGATCGAAGCATGTTGAGGCTTGCGAAGAGCCAACAGCGACCAGACTGATATTGATTCGTGACTTTTGGGATTGCGATGATGTTGGTGTAATTTTCGTTATGGTTTTGAATAATTTCACGATTCAACGTCAATGATGATAGGCCTTGGGTTTGCGCCGCCTGAAGGATTAACTTTTGCTCCGGCGTCGGTTCAGTTTTCATTTTTGCGAGCTGTTGATCGATCCACCGAACATTGATTTCACTAGAACCTTTCACAAAGGTCGAATTGTTTAGGATGTCCGAACACTTTTCGCCTTCGGCACGTGCGATCGGTGATAAGGTCAAAATTGTTGCTGCAAGTATAACCGAAAAAAAGACGGCTCGCGCCGTTGATCGATACATGAGTCCCCCCTCAATTTTTATTTCCCCGCCGCTACAATTCACCCGGCATCGCCTGGGGGTCAATACATAAACTTTTCCAAACTTTTTCTGATGAGTTTTGGATTTTCTACATTGGCTGGCTAGGGTTCGCCCTGAATCAAATTTTCTGACGTTGTGAAGAATCGAGCGCGACGGCGACGATGATGATCACACCTTTGAGTACCATTTGATAAAAGCTCGAAATGCCTAGGAGGTCCATGCCGTTATTGAGTGCCGCCATGATTAATGCGCCGATGAGTGAACCCGTCACCGTGCCGCTGCCGCCACGCAAACTGGTGCCGCCGATGACAGCCGCCGCAATGGCATCGAGCTCGAACAAATTGCCGGCATTCGGGTCGGCACTGTTGAGACGCGAGCACAGGAGCACCCCTGCAAGACCGGCGAATGCACCCATGATTGTGTAAACCCAAAATAAAGTGCGCTTGATCCGCACCCCGGCCCAATAAGCGGCTCGTTGGTTCGAACCGATCGCATATATACTTCGACCGAAAACAGTGGAGTTCAGCCAAAAACTGCTGAGAGCCGCCACCACAACCAAAAACACGACGAAAACCGGCAGCCCGCGGTAACCATAAAAGGCGTATGCGAACGCGGCCAAAAGAAGCGCGGGGAAGATCAGGTTTTGCCATTGTTTGCGATTGACCCAGATCAAACAAAGAAGAAACAGTAAAACCAGAGCTAGAGACGGCACGCGTGGCAAATATGAATCTGAGAATTTACCGAGCTGGTCGCTCATCGGGGATAGTGTGGCACCGCCTGAAAGGATCATGGCTCCGCCGCGCGCAATGACCATCATGCCGAGGGTAATAATAAACGGATTGACCCCGAGAAGAGCTGTTAAGAGGCCCGAGATTGCGCCGCAAGCAAGACCGACAAGAACGGCTACACCGACCGAAAGCCATGCGCCGGTATATCCGAGATCGATGAAGTGCCAGTTGAGTTGCGCAATGCCGGCTACGATTCCGGTGATTGCGACCAAGCTACCGACGGAAAGGTCAATCCCGCTTGTGATAATCACAAGGGTCATGCCGGCGGCTAGAATTCCGTTGATAGTTGCCTGTAAAAGCAGGTTTGTGAGATTACGGGCGGAGCCGAACTCGCCATGAGTGAGAATGAGAAAAATAAATGAAAGGCCGAAAAGGCCGATCCAGGCGCCGTTTTTTTGTGCGAACGTACCCATCTTGGATTTCATGCCATGGCCTCCTTGCGCGCGTTACCGACCGCAAGTTGCATGAGCGCCACCTGCGAAAATTGCTCACGCGCGAGTATGCCCATTAATTGCCCCTCGCGCATCATCGCAATGCGGTCGCTGAGCGCCATCAGCTCTGGCAAATCCGACGAAATCATGAGAATGCTTCGCCCTTGCGTCGCCAATTGAAAAATAATTTCATAAATTTCGGACTTTGCTTTGACGTCGATACCGCGAGTTGGTTCATCGAGAATAATTAATTTCGCGTCGGTATCCATTGCGCGGGCAATGATAACTTTTTGCTGGTTGCCACCTGAAAGTTGCGAGATCGACTGATCGAGAGAGGAGTGCTTCGTGCTCAGCTCCCCAAGGCGGGTACGAGCGCGTTCGGTTTCGCCCGTGTGATTAATGCGCAAACCGCGAAAAAAAACCGCAAGTCGTGAAATGCCGGCATTTTCGATGAGCGAGCGTTCGGGCAAAATGCTTTCACCTTTGCGATCTTCGCTGACGTAACTCAGCCCGCGCCGAAGTGCCGCTTGAGGAGTCAAAAACTTCACGACCTCATCGAGAAACCGAACTTCGCCGCCCAGCTGCTCGGCTGTTTCGTCGCCGAAAATCGCTTTTACGAGTTCGGTACGGCCGGCACCGAGCAGTCCGCCAATGCCAAATATTTCGCCGGCACGTATTTGAAAGCTTAAAGGCCCAAGTACAATTGCGCGCTCGGGTAGTCGCGCCCTGTATTCATTCAACTCAAGAATGGGATTGCCGAACTTACGCTTCGGTGCAGGCGGGTATATGTTTTGAATTGCGCGACCTACCATGTGTTCGATCAAGCCGTCCGGATTCGTTTCGGTCGTCATGAAGGAGCAGACCGTTTGGCCATCGCGTAAGACAGTCAGGCGATCGCAAAGCGCGAAAATTTCTTCCATCTTGTGGCTGATGTAAACCATTGCCTTGCCTTGCAGCCGCAAGTCTCGAAGTAGCTGAAAAAGTTTTGCGCTCTCTGTCGGTGTGAGACTTGAGGTCGGCTCGTCTAAGATCAAAACCTTGGATTGCCTCGATAGTGCTTTGGCAATTTCTATCAATTGTTGCGTACCGATGCTGAGGTCACCGATTTTTTCGTCTGCCCGGCAGGGTGCTCCCACTGTGTCGAGCCAGGTTTGGGCCATTTGATTTAGACGCTGCCAATCGACCATACCGCTGGCGGCTTTCGGCCAATGCCCGACGAATAGATTTTCCGCTACAGTCAGGTCTGGAAAGGTAGAAAGCTCTTGATGAATGATTGCGACGCCGTGACTTTCGGCATCTGAAGGGGAACTGAATGCGACGGGCGTGCCGTCTATGGTGATTTGCCCTTCGTATGTGCCGTTGGCGTACACTCCCGACAGAATTTTCATGAGCGTCGATTTACCGGCGCCGTTTTCGCCGATGAGGCCCAGAATTTCTCCGGACCGAATGGTTAAATCGACATTGTCGAGGGCCTTCACTCCAGGGAAGAGCTTGGTGACGCCCTTGAGCTCAACGATCATGACGACGAGCCCTAGTGTCCGTAAATTTCAGCGTGAGTGTGAAAGCCCGATTTGATAATACGCTGGTCAATGTTGCCCTTATCGATTAGGTACACCGGTATCGTATCCATCGGCACTTCGAAGCGGCCGTTTTTGAATTCTACTGTTTTCGTTTCATTGAGAGCGATTTTTTGCTTGAGCGCCAGTTTGTAGGCGATGTCGGCCGAATCGCGCGCCATTTTTTCGATATCCTGCATGACGTCTACTTGTTGTTTGCCGGCCACGATATTTTTGATGGCCGCGACATCGGCATCGGCGCCCGCAACAAAAACTTTACCCGCGAGCTTTTGTTCGTTCAATGCTTGAACGGCGGCATTGGCCATCCCCGAGTTATTACAGAGTACGGCTTGAATATTATTATTGTAGCGTGCCAGTGCGTTTTCAACGGTAGCGAGTGCGAGCGAGGGGCTCCAGTTTTCATGATTCTTTTCAACAACGATATGAATGTCGGGATATTTGCTGAGAACTGAGTGATAACCGCGCGTGATTTCAGTCGCGATATTGTGACCGGCCTGGCCCAAAACAAGAACGTAGTTGCCTTTACCATGGGTCGCTTTGACGGCTGCTTCGGCTTGTAAGACGCCAATCTTAAACGCGTTCTCAGTGATGTAGTAATCAATCGGTGAATTACTGATGACCCGGTCATACGCAATGACCGGAACATTGTCATCGTGAGCCATGCGCACCAAATTGGTAGCTGCATTCGAATTGACTGGCTGTATGACTAAAGCTTTTACGCCTTCGCTCAAGAGGTTTTCGACTTTCGCGGTTTGTGTTTGCGGGTTGTTATCGGCAGACACGACAACCGGTTTAAACCCCAATTTGTGAGCCTCATTTACAAAATATTTTTGATCTTTGATGTAGCGCTCCTCTTGGAGCGTTGAAAGCACAAAACCGATTTTGGGTTCGGTTGCGGCCGCGGCGTTGGCGGCTGGCCCGAGAACGCAGCAAACAGATAAAAGTCCTAACAAAAACAAAATAGATCCGTTCATTTTGCAATTCCCCTTTTTCCGATGTGTGGAGCGTTCCCGCGAATATGGATTTGAATATGGTTAGTAGTCAATGTTAAAAACCACGACATGGTAACTGTCGAAATGTGGTGTCGCAGCCGTAGTGGCGTAATTGCTGGCGTGTGTAAAGGTTTGGCCGAGCGAATCGACATAGATGTAATTTTCGTACGTTTGGTGTGGGCACTTGCCGTTCTCTTGGCCGGCGCGGGGCTCGGCCTGTATTTACTACTCGCAGTCAGCTTGCCGCGCGAAGATCGTTTGGATCAAGCATACAACTCGCGAGTCTTCGGAGTGGCGGCGCGATTCGCAAGACGATTCGAACTTGATGTTGGTCTGACGCGCGCGGCATTTGTTTTTTTACTTTTCGCAACCGGTGGCACGATGCTCCTCGCCTACTTAATCATGTATTTTATTTTGCCGAGCGAAGCCGAACTCCGCTAATATTGAATCCACGCAGGGAGGCAATGAGTATGGCTTGGTATAAACGGCTGAACTGGGTGAATGCGATTTTTCTGATCGTAACTCCGGTGATTGTTTCAATTTTTATCCCGCTCAATATTATTTTTCACGGGTTCGATTGGCGTTTGGTGCTGATTTTTATCCTCGGTTGTTTGGCGACCAGCGTTTCGATCACGGGCGGTTATCATCGCCTCTTCGCGCACCGAAGTTACGAAGCAAATTGGCTACTGAAGCTTTTTTATCTCGTTTTCGGAGCGGCCGCATTGCAGGGGTCGGCAATCAAATGGTGCAGCGACCATCGCCGCCACCACAAGCACGTCGATACCGACGTTGACCCTTACTCCATTAGTAAAGGATTTTTGTTCGCGCATGTCGGCTGGGTTTTTTTGAAAGATGACCCGCAGTATCGAGAGTTTCGATCGCAAGACCTGAAAGCTGATCCGCTGGTGGTGTGGCAAAATAAATATTACTTTTTGCTGGCCGTAATCGTGGGGTTTGGCATTCCCACTCTGATCGGCCTCGCGTTCGGTTCGCCGTGGGGCGGTTTATTATGGGGCGGGTTCGCGCGCGTCGTGATCACGCACCACTGCACGTTTTTTATCAATTCGCTTTGCCACATGTGGGGCAAGCAACCTTACGGTAAGAAAAATTCGGCGCGCGACAATTTCGTGCTCGCATTTTTCACTTATGGCGAAGGTTACCATAATTTTCATCACCGCTTTGAGGCCGATTATCGTAACGGCGTACGCTGGTATCAGTGGGATCCGACCAAATGGTGGATTCGCAGTTTGTCCTTCTTCAAACTCACGCGCAATTTAAAGCGCGTGCCGGATTCTGAAATTTTGAAGGCGCGTCTGCAAGCCGATGAGTCTCTCTTTATTGCGGCGGGTTCCTACAACGAGCGGTTGCGAGAGATAAAAACGAACATCGAGGAGCGGCTTCGTCAGATGGCCCAATTTCGAAAAGAAAAGCTCAAATTTGAATTTAAATCGGCGCGGATCGAGCTACGGGCGCTGCTCGCGCAGTGGCGTTTGGCGCGTCGTCTCTACGGCAAGCGACGGGTTGAGTTTGCCGCCTGAAATCAGGCGATTGTGAAAATTGTTAACCGCGGTCGCGGTTTGATCGATATGCTCAATGATTGTTTCGGGCGAGCGAACTTGCGGGTTCAACTGTAAGAATCGGGCCACCACGCCCGTCACGACCGCGGTTGCTTGGGACGTTCCGCTCATCGCGCCCATTTCACCGCCCGGGAGTGTCGAGATCAAATTGTCGCCGGGCGCGGCGATGCTCACCGAGTGCTCTCCATAATTGCTGAAGTCGAGAAGATTTTGGCCGCTGTGATCGAGGGCGGCGACCGACAAAATATTCGATAGTTTGTACGAGGCCGGGTAAAAGCCGCTGATGTCGTTGTCACTGTGGTTATTGCCGGCCGCCGCTACAAAGAGTACGTTCGCGCGCGCAGCCTTTTCAATCGCCGCTTTTTCGTTGGCGTCGGGGTTGGCTCCGCCGCTAGAGAAATTGATC
This sequence comes from Bdellovibrionales bacterium, assembly GCA_027459485.1. Lineage (GTDB taxonomy): Bacteria > Bdellovibrionota > Bdellovibrionia > Bdellovibrionales > UBA1609 > RBG-16-40-8. Next base: position 191,403 of record DAIDIG010000002.1, read on the forward strand.
ACGCGCGCGTGCATCTTCACGGCATATCGGATGGCGGCCGTCGATGCGCGCAATGAGGCTGTCGGGAGCATGCCGCGTTCGTAGTACTTCAGCACCATAAGTTGAATCGGGCGGCACGATGTACTCGCGATTTCGCGCTGGTTGCGAGGGCCGACTATTAGACCGGCCACGTGGGTCCCGTGCCCATGTTGATCGGCGAGGTTATTCGAACGATCGGCGAAATTCCAGCCATGAACATCGTCGACATAGCCGTTGGCATCGTCGTCGACTTGGTTGGTCGACTTGTTTTTGCCGAACGCATCTGTGCCTGTCTCACCCGGGTTTGTCCAAAGATGGCCTTTGAACCGAGGGTGATTCGGATCAAGGCCCGTATCAATGACGGCGACCACCACTGGTTGTGCGGCGGCACAGGTCACTGGCGTTATTTTGGGTGGGGGATAAGCATGCATTCGTTGCCTCCTTCGCGCCGAAAGCGCGAGTGATTTCGGTTGCCCCTTTTGGCGTCGGGCCCCTTGCCCGAAGTTCATGGGGTAAGACTGGGGGAGTGCAACGGTTAGACCAGGTGGTGAGAGCGTATTTTTCAGTTCGCTGAGAAATGTGTGCGGAGGTGAATGCAGACGACTGTCACGCGAACACGTGTTGATCGTTATCAGATGTCTATAAAAAACAGAGGGCTGTAGATTCAACTTCGCCGCTGTCAAGAGAGTGGACAGGTGTAAAAAATCGAATGGCTGAAACAGAAAAACGGAGGGAGTTTAGCCCGGTGGAATTGCGCCGGTTTTGGCGCGCCGACGTAAAAGGCGCGAGCACGGTGTCGCGTTCCATTTACGCACGATAAAATCGCGAGCCTGATTCATTTTCTGATTCAGCTTTTCAGTCGCCTGTTGAAACCGCTCGAGCGAGCGGGCAATCTGCGGATATCGTGCCAATATTCGATCGCCCCAAACGTAGAATAATCCGCCGGCTGCGGCTGAAATGAGAAACGGGGAGTTGGCCATGGCAAAATGAGCTAGACTGACAGAAGATCCGGCCATGACCATTTGAGGAACAAAATAGCCGACCGCCGTTCCGCGAATCGTATTAAAAACTGTATAAGCCTGGCGGCTGATGGGGCGTTCGCTGTCTTTTAACGGATCCCACTTACGCGAGAGAAGTGTCCAGCCAAATCCGCTGAAATAACCAAAGCCCGCTTTACGTAAATTGTTGTACAGTGGGCCCGCTCCAAAAGCCTGAAGAAAAAGACTTTTTGAAGCATGTAGAACGTTCAGCAAAAATGCGATCGCACCGGGACCCGAATGCCAATGCGGCAAACTAAAATCAATGACAAACTGATAAGCGAGGTACGTGAGGTAAATCAAAGCGGCGTGTGAAAGATAAGGGCTTATTTTCGAAACTTGCGTTTCAGTTAGCCGCGGTATCTTTCTGAGGCCCTTCGAAATCACGCTGCGCTCGACCAATTGCATGGCCTTCGTCCAACTGCCCGGTCGCAAATCCCAATATTTCATAAAGTAGAGGTTGAAAAGCGTAACGCCGGCTTTTTGCAGAAGCGTATGGGTGGGTGAAATAAAGTAGAGTCGATCTTCGTTGGCGTAGCTTAAAACCGTGATCGTCGTATTGAGTGAATCAGCCTGCTGCACGACAATGTCGGCGTCGGCTTTGGTCGGTTTGTCCGTCGCGGATTGGTCATCACTTGCCGGCGGTTCAGCCGCGACAAGAACCTTGGCGGACGGATCTTGTTTTAATACTTCGCGAGCAAGGTCATCAGGTGCGACGCCGTCGACCTCAGTCGTGAACGCGAGCGCCGGATCCTCTAACGGCGGTGGATTTGCAGCTGTCGCCGCCTCATTAAGTGCGGACTCCGCATGCGCGATCGGCGCAATCGGCCCCGCGATAACGAGAAGCGCGAGAATAAATGATAGGAGTTGATGCTTCTTACCCTCAAGCATGGCCGGCGAATGTATACTGTTATTGGGCGATTTGCATACGGATATTTTTCACAAAGTGAATGAAATGTAGGCAGTAATTTGTATCGTTGATTTGCGGGGCTTACCACCCGTTTCGCGCGGTCCGAACTGCCGTGAATTCTTCAACAGTGTGGGCGCGTAGAAACAAATTGTGATGCCGTTCAGAATCGATCGTTATAGGCACGGTGGGGCGGCCGTGGCGGCGCCTTTCGGCGAGTTGTTCGCGCAGTTGCAAATACGGAGCGATCGAACGGTCGTCGTGCGTGCGGCGAAGATAGTCGATGGTGAAATCCAGATTGTTGAGCGTATACTCGTGCGCACAATAGACCCGCGTATCGGGCGGGAGATTCTTCAGCTTTGCAAGAGACCCGAACATTTGGGCGAATGTCCCTTCGAACAGCCGGCCACAGCCGAACGAAAAGAGCACGTCTCCGCAAAAAAGAACGGGTGCTTGGTATGTGTTGCGGTTTTCTGAATGAATGCCGACGTCGTGGGCAAAAAAAGCCAAGTGATCCAGCGTGTGGCCGGGCACGTAAAGAGTTTGCCACTCGCGGTTTCCGAACTGAAAGAAATCGCCTTCATGCAAAACGCGATCAATCTCGATGCCTATTGCGGCTAAACTGGACGGCCCAAGAATCTTCGATTTTGGGTGGTGCTCTTTGAGATCGGCGATTCCGCCTGAGTGATCCGGGTGATGATGAGTCGCAACGATCAGATCCAGAATTAAATTGGAGCGCGCTAAAAAATCGAGGACCGGAGCTGCGTCGCCCGGATCGACGACCATCGCATGCCCGTTGGCTTCGACGATAAATATATAGTTATCTTGAAAGGCGGGGACCAGATGGATCAAAATACCTCCTCATACATGCGCGGATTTTCGCAGCTCAAACTTTACGGATGCAATTGCAATGCCGTCAAATCTTTAGACAGACCGCTGCCGAATTTCGGCGGTTGGGGCCATAGATCGAAGCTGTGCTGCCTTTAAATTTGCGGGCGAGATACCCGGAGCGGGCCCGCCAATTGCAAAGACCGAGATTGGATATGAGCCGCAGGCTCTATCAAGGAGTATTAAGATGGGAAAAAAATCATTCGTAATTTTAGCGGCCGTTTTGACTCTCGCCGGTACCGTGGCCATGGCAAAAGTATCAACCCGCGATTGCCTGAAGGACGTAATCAATCACCCGAGCAAAAACTCAATGGATCAGATTGACCCCTCCATTCAAAAGTTAAACACCGCGATGGGTGATTTTTTTGCAAAGACAGAAACGGGCCAGTTTTATAATGCCAATAATTTCGGCCTTGTGGTTAGGGACTGCAGAATTACCAAAACGATCGCCGATGACGGGACGGCCTCGTCACAGCTCAGTGTTGAGTTGCAACGCGGAGATCAGAAACAACACAAGCTTTTTCCCGGCACTCAATCGCTGGTCATTCGCGGCGACGCTTCGCGATCTGAATTTTTGCGTCAGGTAAAAGATGCCGCAGATCGATTAAACAGTATTCAACAACAAAATATTTAAAGTTTATTTATCGAGTTTTAAAATATTTTGCCCGGGTTTAAAATCGAATCCGGGTCGAATACGCGCTTGATATCTTTCATTAGCGAAATTTCGGCGGCGGATCGCGTGTGATGAAGAAATGGCTTTTTCACGAGGCCGACACCGTGCTCGGCTGAAACACTCCCTTCGAACTTTTCGATCACATCAAACATTTTCTCATCGACTTTTTTGCAGCGCTCGACGAACTCGGTGCTTGAAAGCGAGTCCGGCTTCAATATATTGACGTGCAAATTGCCGTCGCCCACATGACCGAACCAAACAACTTCGAAGTCGGGGTGCTCGTGAGCGATCACAGCGGTCATCTCGTTTAAAAATTCGGGTACGCGCGAAACGCGCACCGAAATATCGTTCTTATACGGCTGCTTGTGACTGGTCGCCTCGGTGATGTTTTCGCGAAGGGCCCAGAGCTCCGCCGCTTGTTGTGGCGATTGGCTGATCACTCCATCCACGATCAAACCTTCTTCGAGCAGCCGGCCGAATTCTTCGGTCGCCTGTTCGATGTAAGCGTCGGACTCGTGCTCGAGTTCAAGTAAAACATAATATTTCGCGGGCGTTGAAAACGGCGCGCGCGCACCGTGAGCGGCGGTGTAAGTGAGCGCCAGATCGGTGAACATTTCGTAGGCAAAAATGTTAAATCGTGATTTGTACCGCGAGTAGATCTCCATAATAGCCGCAAGATCGTTGGTGCCCATTACAAACACGGTAAAGTCTTTGGGAGGTTTCGTGAGTCCAACCGTAACTTCGGTGATGATGCCGAGTGTGCCTTCGCTGCCGATGAAAAGTTGGCGCAAATCGTAGCCGGTGGCGTTTTTCACGAGTGAGCGGTTCAGTTCTAGAATTTCACCTCGCCCGGTCACGACCTTAAGCCCGGTCACCCAATGACGGGTTAAACCATAGCGAATCACTTTGATGCCGCCGGCATTGGTCGCGACGTTGCCGCCGATTTGACTCGAACCGCGAGCCGCAAAATCGACCGGATAATAAAACCCGTGCTCACGCGCATACTTTTGTATCTGTTCGGTGATCACTCCCGCTTCACATCGAAGAGTTTGATCGAACGAGTCCAGTTCAAGAATACGGTTCATGCGGCTCAAACTCACAACCACTTCGCGGTTGGTAGCAAAAGCGCCGCCGCTGAGGCCCGTGCGCCCACCTGAGGGCACAAGCGCCGTTTTCGTGCGGCGAGCCCATTGCACAATGGTTTTCACCTGTTCGGTCGATCGCGGCAATAAGATGGCGGTCGGGTTGGGGGTGAAGTGTTTTGTCCAATCTTTGCCGTAGGTTTTGAGACTTTCGGCGTCTGTGAGAGTCTCGACGTCTGCGAGGGAGTCTGCTTCAGGTACGTGAGAATTATGAGAACTCATTCGCAATATCCTTGAAGATTCGTCACGCGGGGCCTATCGTAAGTCTTTAACCACTACAAGATCATAAAGATATGAAACTCCTCGAACGTTTGCAAGTCGGCCAACAGGATATTCAAGACAGTGCCATTGAAATCACGAAGACCACTTTTTCATCGATACCTTTTATCGCGGCGGGCTTAGTATCGGCGATCGTTTGTTCGATTTATTTATCTCTTTTTAAGAAGGCCGAGGGTCTCGCCTTTCAAACTTTTGATCATCATAAGTGGCAATTTCTTGTGATCGCCCCACTCGTTTTTATGGTGTCGACTTGGATCGTGCGGCAATTCGCGCCCGGTAACGGCGGCAGCGGCATCCCGCAAGTTTTGGCTACACTCGAGGCCGAAGACCACGCGGCGGACCCGGCCCATGCCGGGATGGTCGCCCCCGAAGTTCTATCGAAACGATTTTTAAATTGGAAGGTTTTGCCGGTCAAAATGCTCAGCTGTGTTGTCGGCGTGATCGGCGGCGGCGGCATCGGCCCTGAAGGCCCGTGCGTGCAACTCTCGGCTGTCATTTTTCGGATGGCGCGCGATTGGTGGCAGAAATTATTCGGCACGCAGGTCTCGTTTTACAACATGATTGTGGCGGGGGGCGCAAGCGGGATCGCCGCGGCCTTTAACACTCCTCTCGGGGGAGTGATGTTCGCCGTTGAAGAACTCGCGAAGTCGCACATTGCCACGTTTCGTCTGGGAGTGCTCGAAGCCGTGATTGCTTGCGGATTTTTGTCGCAGATTATGAATGGCCCGTATCTTTACCTCGGATTTCCGGTTCTGCCGACCGTGACGCTGAAAGATTTGCTGCTGGTTTTGAGCGTGAGTTTTGTCGCGGGTATCGCGGGCGCTGGGTTCGGTGTTGGGCTTCGCAAAGTCATTTGCTGGCGGCGTGCACTTGAGGGGCGACTCGTTTATTTCTCCGCAGCAGTCGGCGGATTCGCAACGGCTTTGTTGATTATCATTCTCGGCAAACCGGCGATTGGTTCGGGTCACGAGCTGATGAAGCATATTTTGTTTACTGGTCAACATCACCCCAGCGTATTCGGCGCGTTTCTGACAAGTGTCGCGCGATTCGTTTCACCGTTCTTTGTCGCCTGTGGCGATATTGCCGCGGGCATTTTTGCTCCGTCGCTTACGGCCGGTGCTTCAATCGGGCAGTTTCTCGGCCAAGCTTTTGATCCGGCACTCGGCAACCTCGCTCCAATTTGCGGGATGATCGGTTTTTTGACCGGTATCACGCGCACGCCATTGACGGCGTTCGTGATTATTATGGAGATGACTGATCGTCACTCCGCCATTTTCGCGATGATGCTATCGGCGATCGTTGCCTTTATTTCGGCCCGCGCCGTCGATTCGAAATCGTTTTACGAACGCATGGCCGAAGTTTATTTAGGGCATTAGCTGAGCAGACCCGAGCTTGTTTGCGGCCCGGGCAATGCTGTTATGGTCGGCACACACCCATTTGAACTAGCTTTTGTTTCGCCGGTATGACGTCGGTATCCATGCTAGCCATGCATCCCGTAATCGGCGCGTTGTTCAGGTAATAGACATAATCCGTGCAAGGGTTGCCCGCGGGGTTATATTTTAGAGTACAAACGCCGGGCATCGGTCGCGAGCACGCTCCACTTGCATAGTAATCCGAAAGCGAGTGTTCTACCTGATCTAGGTCAGCGAGGCACGGTGAAACTGGCGAATTGTTCGCGTAAACGACATAAGTCGTACATGAATTGCCAATGGGATTATATCTCAGTTCGCAGCTTGGGCCCATGACTGGTGGCGGTTGTGGTTGGCCAGAGCAAATGACCTGAGTGGTCTGCTGAGTTTGATAGTCATAGAATACTTTTGAACTTCCGGGTGTCATATATTCTCGTGGCAAGTTCTGTGCAAAAGCCGCTGAACCGACAAACACCATTGATATTACGACGCGTTTCATGATTTCCCCCTTTGTGATAAGTCCCCGGTCGAAACCTATTAGAGTGAAATCGAAAAGGCAAGCGGCAACGGTAATAGTAGGCTACGCGGCTTAACCGCCGAGGGCGCGTAACCGAGCAAAGTCGGGGACATTGGCGAGATTGAGTTCTTGGCCGGCCAAGCGGCTCGCCACGATTTTGCGCAAAACAGAGAGCGCGACTCCAACTGAATCGGCGGTATTAGATAACACGTGGGCATCAATTGCCGAATTACCGCTAGCTGCGCTCAAGCAAATTTTCTCGGTCACTGCGCAGAGCTCGCTGATTTCGGGGATGCCATATGTTTTTCCGGTGCCTTTGAGTTTGTGAAAGTCGTCGCGCAGGCGGGCGAAATCAAGCGCTTGCAGATGCGCTTCAATGTCATAAAACTTTTGCGGAAAGGATGCGAGGTACTCCGCCCGCAGTTCTTGCATCATTTTGTTAAAAGATTCGGCACCGTTCATGTTAGGGCTCACGATTGTTCATACTACTGTTCACACCACGGCTCGCAATTGAGTATTGGGGGCATGTCGCCACTTTGGCAAGGTAAAGTAAAAAGTCGAACCTTCGCCGGGGCGCGAACGAACGCCGATCATACCGCCATGCTGTTCCACCAGAGTTTTGGCGATGGCGAGCCCGAGACCTGTGCCCTTCACGAGCGGGTTTTGCGGGCTCGAAGCCTGTCTGAATTTTTCAAAGATTATAGCTTGATCCTCGGGCGCGATGCCGCGGCCCTTGTCTTGAATCTCGACGCAAATATGGTCCGTTTCGGTCGGAGCGAATCTGACCGTGACGGCTTGACCTTCTGGGCTGTACTTCACTGCGTTTGAAAGAAGGTTCGTCAGAACTTGCTGGATGCGGTCGCAATCAATGTACAGTTCAAAGTTTGTAGCTTCCTCGCACTCGAGCCGAACTTGCGCCGCCTGGCAGAGGCCGTTGAGCCCCTGAAAAGTTTTACTGATCAGATCTTTTGACGATACCCATTCCTGATGGAGTGGGAACTGCCGCGCTTCTATTTTGGCGAGATCTAATAGTTCGTTGATCAATCGAATCAAGCGGTCGGTTTCTTCAAGGGCGATGGACATGAGGTTTTGCGCTCCCTGACTGATCTTACCCATTATTCCGCCATTGAGAAGCGCGAGCGAACCTTTAATTGAAGTCAGCGGTGTGCGCAACTCGTGGCTGGCAATGTTCAAAAAATCCGACTTCGCTTTGTCGAGGGCTTTGAGCTCCTCAATTTGATTCAGAACTTCTTGGGCCATTTGATCGAACGCGTTCTGCAATTCCCCGATCTCGTTCGGCTCGGGCACAGCGAATTCGTAGGAATATTCATTCTGCACGAATTCTTCCATTCGAGTCGAGAGTTGATGAATCGGTTTAAATAAATAGACGAGAACGTAAATCATGAGGCCAAAGCTGAAAAAGAGCGTCGAGCCGAGGGCCAAAGCGCCATAAAACCGAGCTCGTTTCAAAAAATACCGAGTGAGCGGTCGCAGATATTGCCGATATTCTTTCTCGCTTCGAGACAAGTAGCGGAAATTGCGGCTGCTCGGGTCTTTGAACATAGCATCGGCCGCATCGGCGCGAAATTTCGGGCGCAGCGTCACGGCCTTGTCGCGCCACGAGTTGATCCACGCATCGTCTTTGTCGGTTTGATCGAGAGATTTATATTTGAACGCGACCATGGCGTCGACGAGATCGTAACTCGTATCGATTTCAGAGTTCAGGCGCGAGTACTGATCGAACGAAGCGAAAGTGAGAAACGCGGACGCGGCGACAACCGATAGGCAAGCGGCCGATATCAGAAGTAAACGCGCGCGAATCGACTTCACTCAGCCCGCCTTCTGCCGGGCCGTGGCGCTCAAAATACGCTCGATCTGCGAGCAGAGTTGCATCGGGTCGAACGGCTTGGCGATGTAACCGACCGTGATTGGGCTAAATTCTTCGACTCGAGCCGTCTGCGGGTTGGCGCTCAGAAAAATGATGGGAGCCGTGCGCGCGCCGGACTCTCGAATTTCGATGCAAACGTCAGCCCCACTTTTTTTCGGCATCATTTCATCAAGTAGGATGACGTCGAACGTGCCGGTGGTTGCGGCGGTTTTGGCTGCTTCGCCGTCGTTAGCCCAGGTCACTTGGTGATGACCGATTTGCTCGAGCGCCAGACGGGCGATCGTTGCGATGTTCGAGTCATCTTCGCACAATAGAATCTTCACGCGGCTCCCTTTCGCGTCGCTTGGCCGATCCATACGCGGACGCGATGATAAAACGCATCGCTCACGCCGGCGAATGCGACACGGATTTCGTATCCGTCTTCGACTTTACGGCAGCCAATCACTTTCATCGGCGGCGGCGTTTTCAGTTCGAGTTTGCGAAAGAAATCTGAAACAACATTAACCGCCGTGCTTTCGGGGATCTCAACCGACGCATGCAACACCAAACCGAGTTCGTTGATTTGCACGATGCGCGCGGCCGTTGAAATCTGTGCCACGGCGTAGGTTGAAGTCGGGGGCAATTCGTAATGTAGCCGTTCAACCGGCGGCTTTTTCTTAAAGAGATGATCGACTTTTTCAAGCAGGAGCATGGGGTCGATCGGCTTGATAATGTAATCGTCAACGCCGGCGCGAATCGCCTTTTCAATGTCTTTTTTCTCCCGCAAGCCAGTGAGCATGGCAATGGCCATTCGTTCAAAACGTTTGTTATTTTTGACCGTTCGAACTAATTCAAAGCCCGAGAATTGGGGCATGTTAGCGTCGCTGATGAGCAAATCGAAGCGCGAGGCGTTCAAAAGGTCCATGGCCTTAACGGCGTCGACCGCTGTGAATACCTCGTGCTGGCTCAGAGCTAAAACTTTTTCGACGACACGAAGGACGTCCGGGTCGTCATCGACAACTAGGATTCGGCTCATGCCATTATGTCGGCGAATTGATGCGAAAAATCCAGTAAACGAAGCAACTGCCGAAACTGGCCGTCGCGATGAGATAAATTCCGATGAACGTCCAGTGTGGCCCCCCGGCAATGGCCCAGGTGAAAAGGACGATGCCTAAAATATACCGTAGGATGCGCTCCCACATATCGAGGTTTTTTGGCATGAAATGATACTAGCTCGGGTTGCCGGATTTTGGTAGTGGACGCCAATCAATCGGTGAGCGCGTTTTTTGGGCGGGGGTGAGCCGGAGTGACAAATTTGAGCGCGGGTTGAAATTTGTTACAGTATTATTTGGAGCGGCAATTGTGGTAAATTGCCGCCTATGCGAAGTATACGAGCGGTTTGCATTTTTTTATTCGCAATGAGCACTGTATTCGCCCTGTCCGCGAATGCCCGGTCTCGTGCGATCTATATTGAAGAAGGATTTGACGGCGCCTGGGTAAGCAGCCCTGAGATCGTGCGCTTTTTGTACCGCATCCCCCATTTGGTGAATAACGGCCGGGTCAGCCTTCTCCAGGGGTATGAATTCAGCACGCTACTTTCAAAAAATTCTCCTGATAGTTGGTACTCAAGCAAGTTTGATAAAAGCCCCGAACAGATTCAAAACGATCGCAAAATTTTTGGAGCGCTCGACGACAAAATGGCGGCCGCGTATGAAAATCTCCTGAGCCACGATGAAATCGCCGCACATCTGGCCCGGTACGGAGTATCGGTGAAGCCGACCGATTGGACGAGTCCGACGACGTACGAATTGAACGATCCGTACATTGACGGCGTCGACACTTTTACCGTCGAAAGCGTTTGCGTGAAAAATCATGAAATTGTGCCGACGTACAATGCACTCGCGCGCGGCGTGCTCGCGATCCCGCCTTGCGCTGACGGTCAAATCTATTCCGTCATAAAATTCGCACAAGTTCGCTATGACCCGTTTTGCGACGGAGTGCCTTGCCGTTCACCCGATGATCTGATTAACACCGTGCAAGTCGTGCCGTTGTTAACGACTGTGGTGACAAAATGAGATTATGGTTGAAGGTCACGCAAGGGTATAATTTAAAAATTAAGCGCTGAGCCGTGGGAGGTTGCTCAGTAAAATCGGGTATACACCCCGGCTATTTTATCATTTCTTGAAGCTCGCCGGATTGATACATCTCCATCATAATATCGCTGCCTCCCACGAGCTCTTTGTTGACGTAGAGTTGTGGTATCGTCGGCCAGTTGCCGAATTCTTTAATGCCTTGGCGGACCGTATCGTCAGCCAATACGTCGACGCCTTGAAATTGAACTCCCAGCTCTTGCAAAATCGCGACGGCTCGAGCCGAAAAACCGCATTGCGGGAATGACGGCGTACCTTTCATGAACAGCACCACGCGGTTCGAATTCAGAATCGATTCGATTTTCGTCTTTGTATTTGCGTCCATTTTTTAGATCTCCTTCTATAAAATTAATTAGGCGCCCGGCGCCGGTTTTGCGATCGTTTTGATTTGCAAAGCGTGAACTTCACCCGTTTTCAGTTCGGCCGAGAACAGATCCATCACCGACTTGTGCTGTTCGATTCGCGATTTGCCGGCAAACGTACGCGAGGCTACTCGCACGTCAAAATGATTATTCGTGCCGGTCGTGTCGAGAACTGCGACTTCGCAATCCGCCCACGCGTCTTTGATCCGCTTTTCAATCTGCTCAGCTGTCATAGCGCCCCCATATAGCACAAGTTGAGGCTAATGACAAAACGTGTTATATCTCCCGATGGAGTAACTATTGGCTGAAGAAAAGAGTGACCCTTATTTCGAAACTGCGGACGAAACGCATATCCGGCGCGAAAAGGCACGGGCGCGCGAACTTCGTGAGTCGCAATGGTGGCGAGGTCAACTGGGGCAAGGTGTCTGCTACTATTGCCGTGAGAAATTCGAGAAATCCGATCTCACCATGGATCACGTCGTTCCGATCGTACGCGGCGGGCGCTCCACAAAATCGAACGTCGTCGTGGCGTGCAAAGAGTGCAACTCACAAAAAAAATATTGGACGCCGGCCGAACTGGCGTTTCAAAGATTGCAAAAATCCACTTAGCGTCTTACCGTTTACGTCATGGCATCAAAAATAACTCAGCATAGCACCGCGGAGTATTTTGCAAAAAATCTCCAGCAGGTGGGTTTTTCATCGCCGGTCAAGGCGGTGTTAACGACATTGAAAGAATCCGTGGACAACTCTCTCGACGCTTGCGAAGAAGCCGGTATATTGCCCGAACTTGAGGTAGTCGTGCGTCGCTTGGGCAACGGATCGGCGAAAAACACCGAGCTTGTCGAAGTGATCGTCGACGATAACGGCCCGGGTATCGACGCCGACGATTTGGCTTCGGTATTCGGCGAATACTTGTCCTCGTCGAAATTCGGCCGCGGTCGCTGCTCGCGCGGGCAACAAGGCATCGGGATCTCCGCCGCCACGACTTGGGCGCAACTCACCAACGCCGCCGGCGTAAAAGTCACGAGTAAAACGAAGGCCATGCGCAAAGCCGTGAAGGCGCAAATCGACGTCGACATCAAAGCCAATAAAGGCCTCGTGAAAAATAAAGAAACCATCGATTGGGATCGCCCCCACGGCACGCGCGTGCAGTTTTGCATCGACGGCCGAGTTCAGCTCAATGGTGACGGTGGAATACTGACCTATCTCGAAGGCACAACGTTGGTGAATCCACACCTGACTCTGAAATACAAACTCCTCGATAATGAGGCAGTCGAAGTGAAACGTGTCAGCGACGCGGTGCCTGAGGTGCCGCCGCCAACGCTTCCGCACCCTCATACGATGAAACTCGGCGAGTTCATGACCCACGCGCACCTTTTCGGCAAAGTGACACTCGACAATTTTTTGCGCAAAGGGTTTTCGAGAGTCGCCGATGAAGCGATCAAAGGATTTGTTCAACACGGTATGCCCAAGTCGTTTCTGCATAAGGCTCTGACGACTGTCTCTGAGGCCGAGTTCAAAACGGCATTTCAAGCGATTCAATCAACCGAATTGCAAAATCCGTCGACGCGATCGGTGATGATCGTCGGCGAAGAAGCGCTATCGAAAAGCATTCAGCGGCTCGGCGAAGTGGATTTCTTTTCCGTCGTGGCTCGTAAGCCGCGCATCTGCGATTTTAAGCCGGTGGCTGTCGAGGTGGCGATCGCGCGCTTTATTAAGAAGCCGAATTTGAGCGACGAAGCTGAACAAATTCAGCTTTTGCGTTTTGCCAATCGCGTGCCGCTTCAATTCGATAAAGCCGCCTGCGCCATCACGCAAGCGGTGGAGTCGGTGAATTGGCGCGCCTATGGCCTGCAGCAGTCGAAAGATTCTTTGCCGCTCGGCCCTTATGTCTTCGCGATCAGTGTCGTATCACCCTTCATTAAGTTTAAAAATGCCTCGAAAGAAACAATTGACGCGAGCGATGAGCTGGTCGAAGAAATTCGTCGGGCGCTGATGCAAGCCGGGCAAAAGCTCTCGCGTCATATCAAGCGCGAAGTGCGGGCCGCCGATCTCGAGAGAAAACTGCAGCACATCGAGAAATTCGGGCCGATTTTGGTTGAAGCCCTTGGTAAAATCGTGAATGCCCCGAAAGCGCGCGTGAAGCGGGCCGAAGATGGTTTGGCGAAACTATTGGGCCGCGACAGCCGCGATGCCGAAAAGGAACTCGCCGAAGCTGAAACGCAACTTGAAAAAGTGAAGGCCAAGCAAAAAGGCACATCTTCAGATGACGGCGAAGGTGGCGGCGAAGAAGTTGCGATCGAAGCAGCGTCCGCTTCAGATGAGGCGCCGATTGGGGCAGATGAGCGGCGCGGTCAACTCGAGATGGAATTTAAAGTCGAAGAACCCGAAGAGGTTTAATTAGAGGTGTTACTGTGGCGAATCCGGCAACGTTAAGAAAATCCGACAAAGACATCCCGAAAATCGCGCAGAAGATTTGTGACGATATGCTAAAAGATTTGGAGCACGCCAAGCGCCCGATTCTCGAAGCGGTCAAGTGCTCTCTCGATAATAGCTTGTACGATTCGAAAGTCGGTTATCTCACGCCCGGCAAAAAAATGGTGGCGACCGAGCTCAACGTTTCATCGGTTCAGAAAATGGCGCGCACGGTATTTTTTCTCGATATTTTGCTCAACAACATTAAAACGGGCGCTGTGAACACGAAACGTGAATTGTATTATATGGCGAAAGGTTTCGTGAAATCCGACCCGCATTATAAGCCGCTTGATTTCGACGACCAGAACGAGAGCGACGCCATCATTCAATTTATTTGCGATATGCTCACAGTCTATCGCGAAGAGATGAACTGCTTTGCCAACGATCGCGGCGGTCAGACCTACTCGAAGCAATTGGTGGTAACCGAGCATCTGCCCGATGGTACTCGCGCCGAAGTCGACCTCGGCTCTCTCGGAACGACTCCGTTTCAACCAAAAAATAAACCGCAAGTGTTTAAGCTAAAGTCAAAGGGCAAAATTGATTTTTGTCTCGTCATCGAGTCGGAAGGCACGGCGAACACATTGGTATCGAACGGTTTTACCAAGCGCCACAAATGCATCATGGTCGGCGCGCAAGGTGTGCCGAGTAATGGCGTACGGGGATGGGTGCGAACCATTCAAGATCAACTCAAAATCCCGTGCTACTTTTATGGTGACCTCGACGCGTACACGTTGCAAAATATCTATAGAACGTTGAAGGCGGGTTCGGCTGCGTCACTCATTCGAAACAGCGAATTTAGCGCGCCTGAGGTGAAATTTTTGGGCGTGCTCCCGGAAGACGTCAAAAAATACGATCTGCATTGTTACCCCGTTTCAGAGAAGAACCCGGCCGATGCACGGTCACTCAAAAAAGCGCGCGACGTTTTGCAAAACGACCCGTTTTTTCAAGACAAGCGAAATAAAAAGCTCGCCGACATTCTCAATTGGCTTTTGAAAAACAAAGTGCGCTGCGAGCAGCAATCGATTTTTTCGGTGAATCCGAAAGACCCGACAATGCCCGAGAAGATTATTGTTGAGAAGATCAAGCACGGGTCGTTTGTATAAGCGATCTTCAATTGTTGCCGGCAATCAATTAACAAATAAAAAAATAAAAAAGGCCTGAACCAATCCTAGGTAGCAGGCCTCAAGAACTAAAGTAACTCTCTTGCAGTTTATTAAAAAGTCTTTCGACTAAAACGTCAACGGCAGAGTCACGGTGAGGAGTGTCGAATTTGCCGTGACGTTGCTCCCCAAAGACGAACTGCCTTGTTTCGTATAGGTTCGGCTCACTTCTTCGAGCGCGAGCGTGATAAACGGCAATGGAGTGAACCCAATGCCTAAACGATAACCGGTGCCTTTGATGTCACCGCCCGAAATATCCGCATCGGTCGCCGTCGACAACAAATAGTATGTTCCGTAAACACGAAACAGAATCGGGAAGTTGTAACCGACGAATATCCCTGCGTCTGTCGTAGACACGTCGTAGTTAGATCCACCGCTCGGGTTGCCTCTGAGCGCGCCGAGTGCGTATTCGCCGCCGATCATAAAACCCAAGCTTTCGTAACCTAGCCGCGCACCGTAATTGGCGCCGGTGAGGCCATCTGACTGACTGCCCTGTTTGATCTTACCGATTTCATAGCCTGCGAATGGCTCCACTAGAAGACTTGCGTGGGCATCGAAGCCAATCCCGCAAACCAAGAGCGAAACAAGCGCCACCGCGGTGGCAAATTTAACTTTCATGACCCCTCCCGTTTTAAGCTAGTTTACCTACCCGTTGGGCCCAATCCAACTGGGCTTCGGGCCGGAGTTATAATCCAACGCGATGGGGTTTGCTGAAACCAGGTCTAGGTTCTAACATGGTACCCGTCAATATATAGACGGGAGCAGAATCATGGCAAAACGGAAAAGTGCGAAAAAGTCCGCAAAGAATGCAAAAAAATCGGCGAAGAAAAAAGTGGCAACGAAGAAATCGGCGATGAAAAGGTCAATGGCGCGAAAGCCGGCGATTAAAAAGTCGACCATGAAGTCGACTAAGAAAAAAGTGACAAAGGCGAAGCGCAAACCAGCACGAAAAGCTGGGGCGAGCGCCGTGCCCATGATGGCTCAATCATCAAACCCCAAATTGGGCGGCGGCAAAATCGACACCACGCCCGAGTTGGTTCGTGCCGCCTATGCAAAAATGCGGGAGCGTCTCTCGATCGTTCGCAATCGCCTCGATCGCCCGATGACGTTGGCCGAAAAAATCGTGTTTGGGCATTTGGTCGAGCCGAAAGCTCAAGATCTCGCGCGCGGTAAAAGTTTTTTGCAACTGCAACCGGATCGCGTGGCAATGCAAGACGCGACGGCGCAAATGGCGCTGCTCCAATTCATGCTCGCTGGCCGAGACGAGGCGGCCGTGCCGAGCACGGTCCATTGCGACCACTTGATTCGCGCGTATGAAGGCATGGAGCCGGATATGAAAACGGCCATGCAAGAAAACAAAGAAGTATTCGATTTTCTGGCGACCGTCGCCTCTCGTTATAATATTGGGTTTTGGAAGCCCGGGGCCGGTATTATTCACCAGGTGATTTTAGAAAACTACGCTTTCCCGGGTGGGCTTATGATCGGCACCGATTCGCACACACCGAACGCGGGTGGTCTCGGTATGGCGGCGTGTGGAGTAGGCGGCGCCGATGCGTCGGATGTGATGGCCGGACTCCCGTGGGAGGTCAAAAACCCGAATATCGTCGGTGTTCACCTCACCGGCAAATTGCAAGGTTGGACCTCCGCCAAGGACGTGATTTTAAAATTGTGCGGAATTTTAACCGTCAAAGGCGGTACGAACAAAATCATCGAATATTTCGGCGAAGGCTGCGAATCGATCAGCTGCACCGGCAAAGGCACGATTACGAATATGGGGGCAGAACTCGGCGCCACGTGTTCGATCTTCCCCTACGATACGCGGATGGCGACGTATCTCAAAGCCACTCGTCGAGGGGATCTCGCGGCGCTGGCCGACAAAAATCGCGATCTCGTCACGGCTGACAAAGAAGTTTGGGCCGACCCGCATCGTTTTTATGACGAAGTTGTCGAGATCGATCTGTCAACGCTTGAACCGCAAATCGTCGGCCCTCACTCGCCCGACGCCGCTCACGCGATTTCGGAGATGAAAACGGCGGCCGAGAAGAACAAATGGCCGACGCGATTGTCGGCGGCGCTGATCGGTTCGTGCACGAATTCATCTTACGAGGATATCGGCCGCGCCACACACGTTGCACAACAAGCGCTCGACGCTGGCCTCAAAATGCCGCAGCAATTTATGGTGTCGCCCGGCTCGTCGCAGATAAAAAAGACGATCGAGCGCGACGGTCAGATGGAAGTCTTGAGCGAAGTCGGTGCGAACGTTCTTGCCAACGCCTGCGGGCCATGCATCGGGCAATGGCAACGTAAAGACATCCGAAAAGGCGAAGTGAATACAATCGTGAACAGTTTCAATCGTAATTTTCGCGGGCGAAACGACGATAATCCAGAAACGTTGTCGTTCATCGCGTCGCCAGAGACGACAATGGCGCTCGGGATAGCCGGTCGGCTCGATTTTAATCCGGCGAAGGATACGCTGACGACTCCCTCAGGTAAAACTGTGAAACTACAACCGCCATCGGCGCCCGAATTGCCGAAGAACGGATTTGTCACCGACCCGACGGGATATCAAGCCCCGCAAGGTTCGGGCGTGACCGTCAAAGTGAGCCCGTCGTCGAACCGTCTGCAACTACTCGAGCCTTTCGCGAAGTGGGATGGCGATGACGTGCGCGAAGCGCTGGTATTGTGCAAAGCCAAAGGCAAATGCACAACCGATCACATAAGCCCCGCCGGCAAATGGCTTACCTACCGCGGCCACCTCGATAACATTTCAAACAATTTGCTTTTGGGCGCGACAAACGCGTTCGGCGGCACGAATTCGTCTCAAATGATCGGCAAAGGCAAAAATGTTTTGACCGGCGAAAGCAGCATTGAATTCGCGAAAATAGCGCGCGATTACAAAGCAAAAAAGCAGAACTGGGTAATTATCGGCGACGATAATTACGGCGAGGGTTCGAGTCGCGAGCACGCGGCCATGACGCCGCGTTTTCTGGGAGGTCGTGCCGTGATAGCGAAGAGTTTCGCGCGAATACACGAGACGAACCTCAAAAAGCAGGGGATGCTGGCGCTCACGTTTGCCAACCCCGCTGATTACGACAAAATTCGCGAGGACGATCGCGTGACGATCGAAGGCCTCAAGAATTTTGCACCGGGGCAACAGCTGACGCTCGTCATACACCATGTCGACGGCGGCAATGAGCGAGTGAAACTCAATCACACGTTCAACGCCGAGCAGATCAAATGGTTCAAAGCGGGTTCGGCACTGAATCTTTTGCGTGCTGAGCGGGCCTCCGGTCGTGGCCACTAAAGCACGAGCTGAAGTTCGCGCGTGAGACTGATAACGAAGATTTTTCTCATTTTAGTTGCGGCGGTCATGACATTTTTGGTCGCCGTGTTCGTCCATTTGGGCGCTTACAAAACTCCGCGCGTCAGTCAAAGGTCTATACCCGGCATGAGTCTTCTCTATGTCGAGCATATCGGCGCGTACAACGGTGTTGCTTCACTGATGGACCAAGTTCAGCAATGGGCGATGGCTCATCATTTGTTATGCGAGAAAACATTCGGCTGGTATCTCGATGATCCGCAAACGACCGAAGAGCGCCGGCTGCGCAGCCACCTCGGTTGTGTCTTGACGGCGGGTTCGCCTCCCCCGAATGGGCCGTATAGGGTCGAACAATTACCCTCGGGCCGATACGTTTGGGCGTCGTTTGATGGGTCGCCGGCGATCGGGCCATTTCGCGTGTATCCCAAAATTTTCGAATATGCGCGCTCGCATCATCTCAAGCTCGGGCCCTCGTCACTGGAAGTCTATACGGTACGAGGGCCGCAAGAGCTGACGACTGAATATTATATTCCAGTCGTCAGTGCTCGTTAAGGCACGGTCGGGATGAAATCGGGAACAAATATGATCGAATTCACCGCTTGACCATTGAGTGATCGCACATGCAGCAAATAACGGCCCGATTTTAATTCGCCGACGCTGACGGATTTCTCAAACGGGAAGACGCCTTGTTTGCAATCGTTGCGTTCCGCTACCTCGGCGATCGGCTGTATGACTATGACGTCCGGTTGAGTCGTCACTTTTACGCTTTCAATTTGCAAACAACTGTTGGTGAAAGAACCTGAAATCGTGACCACGTTTTGACGGGCGACACGGTGGTAGTAGGCCTGTGATATAGGTGCATACAGATAATCGTCAGCATTGGGGCTGATCGCTTTGCGAATATCGAATTCGGCGAGCGGCTTTCGCTCACCCGACTGTAACACCGTGTAATGGCCGTGCGGCAAAATGCCCAAATTGAGTACTTGATCGTACGGCACGAGAACCATGAGACACATGCCTGAATAATAAAATGCCGATGGTGAAAGCGTGATGGTCTTTGCAAACTTGTCAATGACGACATTTGTCGTGCCGGGGCGATAACAAGTGTTGGCGAATAGGCCCTCGGCGACGACTTGCACGCGGTCATTGTCGTCAAAACCGTTAGGTATATAGGTTTTGTCATAAGCGGTGGCCACGAGCTTTGGTTGCATATTCGTGTCGGCGAATACGTGTGCAGAATATATGGCGCTAACAGTTAAGATTAAGGTTAAAATATAGGACATAAATACCTCCCTTATGAGTGTCGATGTCGTGCCATCAATACGAACGCTACAATTTCTGTGCCACTGAAATGCGGCAACAAATAAAATCAGGCGATACATGATTATGAAATTGAAACAAAGATGACGTTATTGTCGTCATTGGAGTGACAGATTGTCGCAATGGAGGCGCGACTCCTTGACGGAACGCGCGAAGAATTGTTCTACTTAAAGTCGCTCGTAAACATTAATATCAAAGGGAGTATTCAATGCGAAACTTGCAAAAAGTAGTGCTCGGTCTTGCATGCGCCGGTTTGTTTGTAATCGTGCCGATGACCGCGAATGCCGATATGGCAAAAGAAGTCGCAACTGCGGCTGATCACGCGAAACTTTCAACCCAGGCTCCAACGCTTGAGGTGGCACATTTACACCTTAACCACACGCTGAATTGTTTGGTCGGTGCGAAAGGTCATGGCTACAATGCGAAAGCCGGCGACCCATGTAGCGGGATGGGCAAAGGTGCAATCAACGACGCGAAAAACGCCAAGTCGAAAGGGATGCTCAAACGCATCGCCGCCCGAGTCAAAGCTGCGCTTCACAATAAGCATCTCGCCAGCGTTAAGAAGCTGGCCGGCAAAATCGAAGCCGATCTCGCGAAGATTAAATAATTTCGCTGAATTTTTCTTTTACCTGGCCTCGGCGCTTGCGTGCGAAATCTTCAAGCTGGCGCCGAGTCGCACCGAACGCATCACGAATGGCAACGTAAACATCTTCGTGTGCCGCATTTTTCTCGTGTTCAGTTGAGACAAAAATATCGCCGCCGGCCACATGCAGTCGAATTTGTATGTGATAAATATTGCCTTGTCGGTGATGGTGGTGAGGGGCAGTGACGATCACATGACATGAGATAATTCGCTTGTAGAATTTGTCGAGCTTTTCAGCGTGATCCCAAATGTTGTTCCAGATAAAATCCGAGTGGTCCATGCCGCGAAACTGAATGTGCAGGGGAAAGTTCATGAATAACTCCTGTAACTTCCCCCTGCATTTACCGTACCCATGACCGGGTAGACAGTTAAGAAATCAAAGTAAAATATCTTCGCGTCGCTTTTAAAACAACCGCAGCGGCTTTCTACGCTCAGCAAATCGCAAATACTGGGCGCTATACTTATTCAAGCTGAGCGTGGGCTCGACCCGAACCGGTGTAAACACGTGCGGGTGCGCGTTCATCTGGTTGGCGGCGATCGAGTTCATCGCAAGACCGTCGGTTTTTGAGCTCAGCGCAAAAATCGGGAAGGCCGTCGAGCCGCCGAACGAACTCGATATATAATCGCCGACCATATGGCCCATTGTGGTTGATGGAACAGTCGCCCAATCCACGACATTTTGGCCCATTTCGACGGGAGCAGACCAGCTCGCTCCACCATCAAGTGATTGAACGGTGGCGACACGCAGTTGGCAGTCGGTGCCGTTACAGCCAGCGTCAGGGTAGAAATAATAAGTGAGACTCAAATGAACTGCGGCGCCGGTTGTCGCACGGTCAACGGCTAGACCCGGGATGAAATGATCGACATTGCTGCCGACCGGCTCAGTCGGAATGCGCACGACGGGCGACCAATTCACACCGTCGGTTGTCGTCGTCATGACCATGTCATTCGCCGAACAGTTATTCTCAAATCGACAGTCTTGCCAAACCACGTAGACTTTGCCATTTGCATCGACAGCAGCACTCGGCAGCGGCTCGGTTCGCACGCCGTTGCCGACATCGTGCGAGTTCATGCTGGCAACCGCAGTCACCGAACTCCACGATTGACCCCCATCGGTCGAAACAAACGATTGCAGGTTGCCGAGATTCGCATCGCCGATCGGTACAACAACAGTACCATTCGGTTGCACCACAGGTTGGCCGCCGAGACCGCTGGCTTGTTCGGCCGTGTTTTTCGGAGCGCCCCAAGTGAGCCCGCCGTCTGTCGACGTACTCATGTCGATGAGGTTCCAATTGCCCGGTTCATCCCACTCTGTGTAGCAATTGCCGTAGTAGGGTGATTGCGGCCAGTTGTCGCAAGTAGTCCAGTTTTTATCGAGGCTCGCGCTGATACCTTCACCGTATATGTTCACGGGGCTCTGCCAATTCAATCCGTCGGATGACCGACTGACCACAACAGCCGCGCCGTTCACGTTGCCGCCGGATGCACTTACCGCAAGGGTCGAAACAAGCCAGACGCCGTGCTTGGCATAGTAAGCGACAGACGCATCGCTGCCACGGTCAAAAGGGCCGTTACCCTGGTACTTGGTCAGCGCAGGTAGAAAACCATGCTGCCACGACGTGCCGTTATCTTTCGATGTCGCCCAGCCAATATCAACCGCACCGCCATCGGCGAAACGGCCGACTTGAAACGCTGTCACAATTGTTGATCCGTACGAATACGAATCGGGTTCTACTTCGGTTTTTTGTGATTGATTCGTGTAAGGGTCCGAGCTGATTTCAGTTGTAAAGGCCATTTTCATGGCAGCGAACGCGCTCGCCCCTAAGCCGAGCATGATGAATATAATCCACTTTCTAGAGAACCGTGATTTTGATGAACGAGCCCCCATATTCCCCCCTCTTTAATTTGCTTAATATTTAAGCGAACCAAAGTGCGACCCGCCTGTCAATCGCCCGCTCAGTTTAATTTTTATGGCTGTGCGTATGGTGCATGTCGGGAAAGTGCGAGTGCTTATGCGTCAGCCTTGCGTGTCGATGTTTGTGAGTGTGAGGTTCGCCCGGTGGATCATCCGGGCTGTGAGTGTGTTGATGGTGATCGTCATGGTTGTGCGAATGTTCGTGTTCGATCTCTTCATGCGTATGCTCATGGTCATGCGATTCGGTTAGGTGCAGGTAGAACCCTGCGCCCATCAATGCAGCCGCAATCACCAGATTTCGAGTCAGCGGCTCGTGCCCAAAAATAATCGCTATCATCGCCCCGATGAAAGGTGCCGTCGAAAAATAAGCTCCGGTTCGCGCCGCGCCCATATTGCGAAGGGCTAGAATGAAACAGATGAGGCTCATTCCGTAGCAGAGAAAACCAAGAGCGCCGGCCCGTGCGGCGACACCGATCGCCGGTAGCTTTTCGCCGATCGTAAAAGCCAGCGCAAGATTTGTCGCGCCCGCGACCAAGCTTTTAATCATCGTGATCTGCACTGGGTCATTAAGCGATATTTTTCGCGTGAGATTGTTGTCGATGGCCCAACTGAGGCATGCTCCCGCAACAAAAAGAGGGCCGGCAAAACCGCCCAGCGACAAACGATTCGTCCAACTCAATACAACGCCCCCGATGATGATCGCGACCATGCCGGTGACAATGCGACGATCGAAATGTTCACGAAATATCGCCCACGCCAACCCAGCTGTTAACACGCCTTCTAAATTTAAAAGGAGTGATGCAGTTGAGGCCGGCGTGCGCGAGAGGCCATACATTAACAGTACGGGGCCTATCACGCCGCCGAAAAGCGTCAAGCCGATCAGCCATGGTACATCACGCCGGTTGATCGATTTGATCGGCTGTCTTTTGCGCAGCGACTGAATGCTGATGATGACACCCATCCCGACGCCGGAACCTAAGTAAAGAAGCGAAGCCAGAACCCAAGGGTTGACGACGCCGAGAAGTGATTTGGCTATCGGCGAACTCAGTCCGAACAAAAGCGCGGCAAAAGAAGCTAGCAGGGGGCCTGATATCATGCCTTTAGAAACGCTTTGCAACGTGGATTTGTCAATGACGGTTTTAAAGGTATATTTGCGAAAAGCGAAAGCAAAGCAGGTTTATGAGCGACGACCACGACGAACACCGACAGCACGATCATTCGCATCACCATCACCATGGTCATTCTCATGCTCCGAAAGATTTCACCATGGCATTCGCGGTTGCGGTCTCACTCAATCTTGGGTTCGTTATTGTTGAAGTTGTGTATGGCTACTGGGCAAGTTCACTCGCGCTCATTGCCGACGCCGGTCACAACCTCAGCGATGTCTTGGCACTCGTTCTCGCATGGGGCGCCATCTGGCTTTCGAAACGAAAACCATCGGCAATGTATTCATACGGCCTGCGTAGCAGTTCGTTTTTGGCTTCACTCGCCAACTCTATCTTACTTCTCGTCGTGACCGGCGGGATAATTTGGGAGTCTATCGATCGACTGATTCATCCCACTGTTGTCGCGGCCAATGTCATGATCTGGGTGGCGGCGATCGGAATTTTTGTCAACGGTATCACGGCGACATTATTTGCGCGCGGTCGCAATTCCGACCTTAATATCCGCACGGCTTATTTTCATATGGCGGCCGACGCTCTTATTTCTCTGGCCGTTGTGATCGGCGGGCTCATCATCAAGTACACGGGGTGGACGGCGATTGACCCCCTGCTGGGTCTAATCGTCAGCTTTACGATTATTGCCAGTACGTGGGAGCTGCTGCGAGAATCTATCAATTATGCTCTTCACGCTGTACCCACAGGTATTAGTTATGAGGACGTTTATCGATATTTAAAATCTCTGAAAGGCGTGGCGAAAATTCATGACCTGCACATTTGGGGCATGAGCACCACCGAAACCGCAATGACCGCGCATTTAATTTGCCCGTCGGGGCACCCAGGTGACGCGTTTTTGAACAGGATTACGCACGAATTGGCAACGCGTTTTTCTATTCATCACGCAACATTGCAAATTGAAATCGGCGACGGCGCCGCGTGTGCGCTCGAGCCCGACGAAGTTGTTTAAACCGGCCGACTAAAAAAAGGGGGAACTCATGGATACAATCAAATTTTACACCAATCCGTTGTCGCGCGGGCGCATCGCACATTGGATGCTCGAAGAAGTCGGAGCTCAATACGATGTCGAGCTGCTGAGTTTTGAAAAGCGCGAGCACAAGAGCCCGAAGTATCTCGAAATCAATCCGCTCGGCAAGGTGCCCGCAATCGTCCATCGTGGAGTGGCCGTCACAGAAACATGCGCGATTATCGCGTATCTTGCGGAGCTCTACCCGAAGGCCAATCTCGCCCCCGCTGTCGGCACAGCCGAGCGCGGTGCGTATTATCGTTGGTTGTTTTTCGCGACTGCAACTCTGGAGCCCGCGATTATTGATAAAATGACCAATCGCCCGCAGAGCGAAAAGACCGGTGCTCTACCGTACGGCACTTATTCAGATACATTCAATGCGCTCGAGAAAATCGTAAGTGAAAACAATTTTCTTATAGGTGATCATTTCACGGCGGCTGACCTGGCTGTCGCGTCGCAAATCGGTTTTGGCTTGATGGTTAAGGCATTTGATGAGCGACCGGCGTTTAAACAATATGTCGCCCGTTGCACCGATCGGCCCGCATTTCAGCGTGTGCAAAAGCTATCAGCTGAATGGGCCGAAAAGCTAAGCGGAAAATGAGCGTGCTGTTTGAGATGTCATCAGACGCGATCTGACCGACGCAAGATTCTCAGGCCACAAAGATTCAAGTTTCATTGTGGCTAAATTTTGAGCTTGTTTACCGCGCGTGTATCCTTCGGTGATTCGCTCAAAAACTTTCGGCAATTCGAGCGGGTTGTAAAATAAAATATGAAGTAGGCCGGCTGTCAGTATGTACATCGAGATCGGAGCATTGAGCTGCGCATACACAAAAGCCTGAAGGGCCAATTCGCCTTCGGGCGTGGTATCGTAACCCGTCAGCACATGCCACAAATCATGTGTTTGGCGCATTCTCGCCGCCAAGTAATCGAGCTCGCTTTCCGGTTCTATTTTCGGAAAGCCATTCGGCTCAAACCCATTCGTATCTAAAAACTTGGCGAGTTCGCGACCGACCGTGCCCTCGGGCAATTTTCGCAGCTGATCGATCTCGATCAGTTTGTTATATCGCTCGCGCCATAGGCTTATAAAATTCGGATCGTTGAGAATGTTGGCCATGATCCTCTTGGCCGATTCTCGCTGGCTGCTGCGGCCGACGTCGCCCATTTCAAAAATCTTTTCGGTTCGAAGTGGATTTCTAACCACCATCAGATAGGCGCGAATGAATTTGATTTTTTGCCACAGCCTTTTCATAACTTGCCCCCTTGCTGTTGGTTCTACCATAAATTTGTTTTAGTTGAAGTAGAACAGTACATGGCGCTAGACTTTCTATATGACATACGTTCGAGGTTTCATCGCCGGTTTTGCTTCAACTCTCATCTTTCACCAAGGCTTACTTGGCCTGCTCTACGTTATGAAGGCGGTGCCGTTTGCGCCATTTAATATGTCGCCGACTCGACCTTTCGGCGTCCCCTCGGTTGTTTCACTCGCGTTTTTTGGCGGTTTGTGGGGTGTTTTGATCGCCCGCCTCGTGATGAACGCCTCAACCACAAAACAATTGTTTCGATGGATCGTTTACGGAGCAATCGGGCCCACTGCCGTTGCGATTTTAGTTGTATTCCCATTGAAGGGCATGCGTTTTGAACCACGAATTATACCTGCCGGTTTATTGCTCAACGGATTCTGGGGTCTTGGCTGCAGTTTGATCATGCAGATTCGCGTTCGGCCTAAGGTGCGCTCCGCCTAGATAAACGTCCTGCCAATAAACTAGTCAAACTTACCTTGCAGAAGGCCGATAAGAAGCCGATATGTCTAGGCCATTTTCTGCGCGCCTTTTTATTGTACTTTCGATTTTCGCAATCGGCGCGAATTGCATTGCATTGAACGCTTCGGCCGCGCCTTTTAACACTCAAACGGCTGCCGGCCTTTGTGAGAATTGCCCGAACGGTCTTGATCAGATCGGCTTTCTTCAAAACTCTCCGCTGGACGCGAACACATTCGGCGTGCTCAGTGGCACCACGAGATCGCTCGATCGCGACGTCGCCACAAAAACGTGCGCGCAAATCGAGAAATCAAAAGAATGCCAGGATGTCTATGCTGCTATTAAAAAAAGCGGCAATGACCCGGCCGACTATCAACTCACTTGCAACGAAAGCGAGATCGCACAGCTCGAAGAAGACGCTTGGTACTATGAACTCGGTGGCCTAGTGGGCGCCGGCGAAACATTGCGGAGTATCATTCACCTCCCAGCGGATGCCTGGGATTTCGGTCAGCTAAGCATTCAAAAGCTGAATCAACTCGGCGCTGACATCGGCTCCAAGCTTTATTGCGACACCCATGTTCAAGCGAAGAAGCTGCTGTTCGAAGCTTTGAATGAGAACTTCTCACCCGGAGATCAGCTGCCCATTCCGTCTGACAACATGCTCAAGTATGTGACATGTCATCAAATCAATTACGCCTTTTATTTGCAGAGATTGCACGTGGCCGGCCCGACAATTGCCAAGCCAGGCGAGTATCCGGGGCGAAGTATTGTTCGGGGTTTGCGCCGTCTTTTAGCGAAAAAGTACAAAACGATGAAAATTCACGCCGAATGCTACAATTCGCGCAAACGCTCTGAAATAGCAGGGGCCACGGTTATGACTTTGGCTTTGGACGTCGCTCCCGTCGGTTTTGCCAAAAAGCTTGCGCAGATCGCCGGCCTCGTCAAAGTAGCGGAGACGGAAGACCAAATTCTCGATGCCGCCGAAGTCGCCCGCGGGGCCCTGTCGCGGCCTCACGCGCCCGAAGATCTCAATTTGGCAAAAGCTTTGGTCGATCGCAAATTGCTTACCGAACAAGAAAAAGACAGGCTTGTGGCCGATCACGACACGAAGACGTTAACCCATCTTTTGCACGGGGGTAAAATTTCGCGCGACGAATTCGACGAACTCGTCGACGCCTTCGGTTCGGTACAGCCCCCACAACATATCACTCGCGAGGTTGAGTACGAATTTGTGCCGAAGGGGGCGGCTCAGGGGGCAAAATCGCGAATCCTCATACGCTATACAGATTTAAAAAACTACCACGCAATGTCGCTCATTGACCCGGCAACAAAGCAGCCGATCGGGATCGTTCATTACTCGATTCTAGATGACGGCAAGACCCTTCATATTAATCTAATTCGCATCAACAAAGTGAATCGCGGCTTCGGTTATTCTGAAATGTTGTTTCAGAGTATATTGAAAGAGCATCCCGGTATCAAAACCATTACCACCGATTTGGTGGATAAGAATCTTCAGATTTTAAACGATGCGCTCGCTCGCGACATGCCGCTCGAAGATGCGATTAGAGAAACGCCAGCTTATAAAGTTAGAAAGCGAATAGGTTTTTCTGACATGACCGTTAAAAAACAAATTGTCGGGCGCACAAAAGACGGGCGAGACGAGGTCATTTATTCGATTCACGCCACTCGACCAGAAGCAAGCGCCCGGGCTTATTCCCGATGGGTTGGCGACCCGGTGGCGGTTGCGTCCGAGCAAGTGAGGCGAAAAACAGATGAGGCCCTGTTACAACTGAGGCGGATGAACATCGGGCATCACCTCAATTCCGGGATAACGACGGAATTACATCGAATGGCAAATAGCGAAGAAATAAACGTGGCAGCGGACGCTCGCGGCTTTCGATATTACGGTGAAATCTATACGGTGGACACTTTACCTAAACCCCTGGCAAAAGGTTCGGCATACACCGAGGCACTTTTGCACCCCGAAATGGCAAGATACAGAAAATTGCTAGATAAAATGGGATATCAACTCGTAATCGACACGTCGTTGGGCCCGATGAACACAAAAGGTTATGTCTGTGTGAAAAACCGCATACTCGCTCTAGAGCCGACGAGTTCGTGGCAAACCTTCATTCATGAATATCAACACGTCGAATTCGACCACTATATAAAGCCGCACTTCTTTTCTTTAGAGAACTTAGTGGCCGAAGGTAAAAGCATTAAAGATGTTTTGCCGATTGAGGAGCAAAAGGCGTGGGGGGCGAGACGTGTCGCTCTTTTGCAAACCCTATTAGAAAAGCAATTGCCCGAGACGGCCGTAAACGAATCACTTTCGGTCGATGCTCAGATTCGCTCACTCGGATTCCATCGCTTTTTACCAACCGGAGATGCCATGAGCGCCCGATTGTATGCTCTTGAGCATCAGATCACCGAGCTTGAAAAACTCCCTAAGTTGACGGCGACCCAAGAACACACGCTTAAACATGCAATAAGAGGATATAAACTGTTTATGTTGCAAGATTACGGTTATCGCATCGGAGCAACGGCCGCTATTGGCGCGGCGGTCGGTGCACCGATTTACAATCGCTTGAAACGGCTTCGCAACGCCAAAGCTATCTCGGCGCAAACAACAATTAATCAGCCGAGCGAAGACCCGAATAACTACCGACAGATTCTTTACGATAAAAAGGGGGACATTATCGCCCAGACAAACGCTGGCACTTGGGTCCGCTTTCATGCACAGGACCTATCTGCGGCTAAATGATCCACCTTGTTGGTGCGAACTACTGCGCCGTCCATCCACCATCGACAACCAAAGCGTGGCCAGTTACGAACGAGGCCTCGTCAGAGCACAACCAAAGAACGGCTGATGCAATTTCTTCTGGTTTGCCCATTCGCCCAATTGGTTCGCTCTTGCTAAGTGAATAGGCTTCTTGCGCATTGCCTCGTGTAAGGCGTTGCACCATTGGCGTGTCGATGACCCCCGGACAAACGGCATTGATGCGCAATTTCGACTTTGCGTATTCGAGCGCAGCCGTTTTGGTTAAACCGATCACTCCATGTTTGCTTGCCACGTATGCCGGTAGGTTCGGAAAGCCGACCAATCCGGCAATTGACGCGCAATTTACAATTAATCCGCCGCTTACTTGTTTGAGCATATGCGGGATTTCAAATTTCATGCATAACCAAACACCGCGCAAGTTCACAGTGAGAAGGCGATCCCAGTTTTCGAGCGTGCAGTCGGCCGTCGGGCCTTCGTTACCTTCGACTCCTGCATTGTTGAATGCGTAATCGAGACTTCCGAATCGCTCAACTGTTTCATCGACTGCAGCTTTAACCTGGTCAGGCTGCGAAACATCACATTTGATGAATGCCGCCGAGCCTTTCGCAAGTTTAATCAACTCGACTGTCCTTTCCCCTTCGGCTTCTTGAGTATCCGCAACCGCGACATGTGCGCCACGCCGGGCAAATGCCAAGGCGGCGGCTCGGCCAATCCCCGAGGCGGCGCCTGTAATAAATGCGGTCTTGTTCGATTTCATTTTTTATCTCCTCACGTCATTTTCGACAGTAGTTTGAGTTTGCGGCCAGCGATCATAAAGTAGCCACCAGGGCCGGTTCGCGAAATCTATACACCTCAGAAAGTGCGAGACGTTTCTTCATCCCACCTGCAGTGTAGTGCGGTACGGCGGCGAGCTCTTGTCAAAAAATCTGAACAAGCAAAAAGTCAGCTTTTGCGCATAATTTCTTAAAGAGACTTCGAAGGCAGAAGATCAGCAAGTACTCGGCGCGCATCCGTCTCGGTAAAAATGCCGACCAGTTTGCCGTTGTCGACGACCAGAGCGCACTCATGTTTATATTCAGCCATTTGTTCAACGACTTCGCTGAGCGAAGCTTGCGGAGTGGTAACGTATGGATCGAACGTGCACGCATCTTCAACTTTTAGCGTTTCGGCGTTGGCGTTTTTGATACCGAGTGCTCGGTCGATATCTCGATCGGTAATAACACCAACCAATTCGCCCCCTTTAATTACGGGCAAATGTCTCAGTCTCAACTTGCGCATAAAATCCGCGGCTTGTGCAATCGTTTGATCGAAGGCTATTGATTTCGGAATGAACGTCATAAATTTTTTAATTTGCGGGCGAGTTCTCATAGTTGTATCTCCATTTACCGACCTACAAAAAAACAATTCAAAAATCTTGCCACTTTTTTTTGAGCAACAAATCAAGTTTAAAACGTTTTAGTGGGCAAAATGTCGCCAATGTCCCAAAGTAGCTGGTCAAAATGGCGCAACTGTTTGACAAAGCTTTGCTCAAAAACCGGCACAGTCGGCTAGGCTAATCTGGGCCAAGCTTGAGTCAGATTGGCCCAAAAGCTGTATGCGCGACGATCTATTAGTTTGGCCGCCAAGTGTTAAACCGGCATCAATTCAATTGCTCTTAGCGGTCAGTTGACTCTCGCTGACAGTTAAGCATTCGTGAGAGCTGGGTCTTCTATTTGACTCGCTGGTGCTTCGCCGGCCAAAATATGCTTTTGTGCTGAAGCTTGAGTTTGAGGTAGCCCATGAAACCGTCAATTGAGGGTCTGGATTTCAGTCACCTCAAATCCGCCATCGACGAGGCGGCGATTGTCGCGATTACCGATAAACGCGGTATTATTAAATACGTCAATTCGAAATTTTGCGCGATTTCAAAGTATGCACCTGAGGAGCTCCTTGGCAAGACTCACAAAATCATCAATTCGGGCTACCACCCGAAAGAATATTTTACCGAGATGTGGCGGACTATTTCGTCCGGCAAAGTGTGGGAAGGCGAACTTCGCAATCGAGCGAAGGACGGGTCGTATTATTGGGTGCATACGACAATCGTTCCATTTATGAACGCTGAGGGCAAGCCGGAGGATTACGTGGCCGTCCGCTACGAAATTACCGAACGAAAACTCGCTGAAGAGCAACTCAAAATCTATTCGAAAAAGCTTGAGCTCAGCAACCAAGAGTTACAGGATTTCGCCTCAGTCGCAGCTCATGACTTGCAAGAGCCTTTGCGTAAGATCCAGTCTTTCTCTGACAGGCTTAAAACAAAAGGCCGGGAAGAATTGAAGCCGGAGCTTTTCGATTACCTCGATCGTATACAAAGTTCAGCGGCGCGGATGCAAACTCTGATCAATGATCTGCTTGCGTTCTCTCGTGTGACGACTCGGGCCCAGCCCTTTATACGTGTCTCGTTAAACGAAATAATGAAGCAAGTCGTGTCGGATCTCGAACTGCGGTTGGAGCAGTCAGCAGGCCGGGTTGAATGGGATGATCTCCCCTCGATCGATGCCGACGCCACGCAAATGCGTCAGCTCTTTCAAAATTTGATCGGTAATGCATTGAAATTCAAAAAGCCTGATCAGTCACCGGTCGTCAGAGTAGAAGCTCACGTTTTGGATTTATCTCCCTTGGGGCGGCCCGGTCCGGCTGTCAAGGTCACTGTCACGGACAACGGGATCGGTTTTGACGAAAAATATTTAGATCGCATTTTTACAATATTTCAAAGACTTCATGGCCGGCACGAATTTGAAGGGACCGGCATTGGCCTCGCCGTTTGCAGAAAAATTGTTGATCGACATGGTGGGCAGATCACGGCAAACTCGTCTCCAGGGCAGGGAGCTAAATTTATCGTGACGCTGCCCATGACCCAACCTTCAGGAGTGGCGATATGAAATTGAACTCACATGTTCCTATTCTTATAGCTGATGACGATCTTGAAGATTGCCAAATGATTAAAGAAGCGTTTGAAGAAAGCCGTTTAATTAATTCGCTTTACTTCGTGCACGATGGTGAAGAGCTGATGAGCTATCTTCATCATCAAGGTAAATATGAAGATATGAAAAGGCATCCCACTCCCGGGCTTATACTTCTCGATTTGAATATGCCCCGAAAGGACGGGCGAGAAGCTCTTAAAGAAATAAAGTCGGATGCCAAATTTCGACAGATTCCGGTTGTCGTGTTGACGACGTCTCAGGCGGACGAAGATATTTTTCGGACCTATAACCTGGGCGTAAATTCGTTTATTACCAAGCCGGTCGCCTTCGATTCGCTCGTCCAAGTGATGCGTGAGTTGGGGCGTTACTGGTTAGAAATAGTCGAACTCCCCGACGGCAAAGACGACAAGTGACCGCTTTTGACTTCAATGTTCTAATTATTGATGACGATGAAGATGACTTTGTAACGATTCGCGATCTTCTCGCAGATAATTTGCGCAGTCGCTATCATTTGACTTGGAAGTCATCATACAAAGATGGTCTAGAAGCCTTACAGCGACAGAAGTTTGATGTTTGTCTGCTTGATTTTCGCCTCGGTGCTGAAACCGGCCTTGATCTCTTGCGCGAAACGCATGGTCAAAATCTCTCGTGCCCGATCATCCTGTTAACTGGCCAAGGCGATTTTGACATTGACGTCGCGGCCATGCAAACCGGTGCCGCCGACTACCTCATAAAAGGACAATTTACGGCTCCGCTTTTGGATCGTTCAATTCGATATGCGATGAAACATGCTTTAGATAAGGAAGAACTTCGGGCCAATCGTGCACAGATTCTTCAGCAAGATCGGTTGGCATCGTTGGGCCTTTTGGCATCAAGCCTTGCCCATGAAATCGGCACCCCGATGGGGATCATTCGAAGCCGCGCTGAAATGGTTGTGAAAAGATTCGGCGACAACAGTGCCCTTAAAGACAATATGACATCAATCATTTTTCAAATCGATAAGGTGACGAAACTTGTTCAGTCCTTACTTAATATTGCTCGCGAGAAGAGATCGGACTATTCGGGAGCTGTCGACTTGAAGGTGGTCATAGACGATGTTCTGAGTCTCGTGCAGCATGAGCTAAACAGAAAGAATATCGATCTTGAATTAAAAAATAGCGACTCACTTCAGGTAAAAGCGGAAGAGGGCCCATTGGGGCAAGTTTTACTGAATCTCTTGGTGAATGCCATACATGCCATTGAAGAAGCAAAAAAGCGCGGCCGCACAGAGGGGCATAAAATCGCCATTACAGTCGCGGCCACTTTGAAAACAGTGGATATCTCAATTGAAGATACGGGCGTTGGGATTGCTGCGAATAATTTGCCGCAAATCTTCAAGCCATTTTTTACCACAAAAGAAATCGGCCAAGGTACGGGTTTGGGCTTAGCGACTTCGTATAAACTCATACAGTCATGGGGCGGAACAATTTCAGTATCGAGTGAGGCTCAAACCGGAGCGAAATTTACTGTGCATCTCTTAACGGCAAAAGGTTAGGACATGATTGCTCCGCATTCAACGCACTTGTGACATTTTGTCTGACTGTTCGCGCCGGTGCCGTTCGAATGGCCCTTCCGCTCGGCATGTCTATTGCAAAAGTAAATGTTATGACAAAAATCAATACCCAACCGGCTTACCACAACCGCGTTTTTCTCGATAGCGATGACGGTCGGCCTGTTCGCATTTTGGCGGAATACTTAGAACCGCTCTACAGGCTTCGTCGAGAGGGGGTGCACGACACGATCGTGTTTTTCGGGTCGGCGCGAATGACCGAGGATGGTCCGCTCGGGCAGTACTATAAAGACGCGCGGTCTCTTGCGAAGTTGTTGGCGGAGTGGGCGAAAGATCTGCATGGCTCTCGACGCTTTGTCATTTGTTCCGGCGGAGGTGGCGGGATTATGGAGGCTGCCAATCGAGGTGCGGCCGATGCCGGTGAGAAATCAATTGGATTCAATATTGGTCTACCGCACGAACAGCGGCCGAACTCATATATTAGCCCAGAGCTGCTGTTCGAGTTTCATTATTTTTTTATGCGCAAGCTTTGGTTTTCGCATTTGTCGCGGGCGTTAATTGTTTTTCCTGGCGGCTTCGGCACATTGGATGAGTTCATGGAGACTTTGACTCTGGCCCAAACAAAAAAACTCGATCGAAAAGTTTTAATTTTACTTTATGGTTCAACTTATTGGGATGAAGTCATAAATTTAAAGAGCCTCGTCAGACATGGCATGATCGCCACTGAAGACTTGAATCTAATCAAACGAGTCGACACCGTCCACGCGGCGTTCGATTATTTGCGAGCAAACCTTCAAGTCGAAGCCGAGCCAATTTATCCAGCGATCGCAAAGGCTAGATTTTCGGGAAGGTGAGGTTCTGGATGCGCGAGATCGACGTCGACCTATTGAAAAAATACGATGTGGCAGTGCCTCGGTACACAAGTTACCCAACTGTTCCCTTTTGGGCCGATTCGCCCACGCAAGACGAGTGGTTTGATTCGCTTCGACGTGCTTTTCGAGACCAGGCCGCAAGTTGGTCGTTATATTTGCACATTCCATTTTGTGAAACACTCTGCACGTACTGCGGGTGTAATAACGTGATCGGTCGTGCACACAAAGTCGAAGCCCCTTATGTAGCCCAGCTACACAGAGAGCTGGCGGTCTATCTTCAGCAGGTACCTGACCTCGATCGTCGTCCGTTAAAGCAATTGCACATTGGCGGCGGTACACCCACGTTTCTATCTGCAGCCAATCTCGACAGCCTACTAGCTGGAATCTTTAATAAGCTCGATGTTGCTCACGACTATGTGGGTAGCGTTGAGGTTGATCCACGGCGCACTGACAAGGGTCAATTAGAAGTTTTTCGAAAATTTGGCTTTTCGCGGTTGAGCATGGGCGTTCAAGATTTCGCACCTCAAGTGCAGCGTCTGATAAACAGAATTCAGCCGAAAGAGATGACCGAAGAACTGACGCGTACAGCTCGAGATCTAGGCTACAATTCGATAAATTATGACCTCATTTACGGACTGCCGGGGCAAACTCCCGAGACGTTTCTTCGCACACTTAATGACACGGTTCAGCTCAATCCCGATCGGATTGCACTTTACTCATTAGCCGTAGTGCCTTGGGTCAAGCCACAACAGCGCCTTTTTAAAGAAGAAGATCTGCCACAAGGGGCTGAAAAGCGAAAACTCTACGAGCTCGCCTGTGAGCATTTTTTAAAAAGTGGTTATGTCGAAATCGGCATCGATCATTTCGCCCTACCTAATGAATCACTCGCAAAAGCCCGCCAAGCAAACTCCATGCATCGCAATTTTATGGGGTACACCGACCACAGAACCGATGTTCTCTTGGGGCTTGGAGTTAGTGCTATATCAGAAACTCCCGACTGTTTTCACCAAAACGAAAAATCACTGTCTCGATACCAAGGCGCCATTGCCGAGGGGCGCCTCGCGACTTTGCGTGGGCATAAACTAAGCGCCGAAGATCGCATGTGTCGAGAGCAAATTCTGCAGTTTATGACAAGAGGGCAAGTTGAATTTCATAACGCCGAACAAATGGCAGACGTCGCGAAATACTTACAAAGCATGATCGAGGATGACCTTGTGCATATCATCGGGTCACGGCTGATATTGACGGACAAAGGACGGCCATTTTTACGTAACGCTTGTGTAGCCTTCGACGTGCGGTTGCGGCGAGCGAGCCCTCAGACGCAGATTTTTTCACTTGCGTTATAATGTTTAAGAATATTTGCAAGGCTCTTTGCAAATGCCTCCGGATAGCTCACATTTGGCTCGGCCGAAGTGAAGAACGGGTTCATCAGGCAGACTCGGATGAGCATGAGGCGTGAGCTGTCTTTATCGGGATACCAATCGGGAAAGTTCGCTTTAAGAAATTCATGATAACAATTAATGTCGATTTCGGTTTTTGAGACAAAGAAGTCACTTTCTTTGTATGGCGAAAAGTGCTCGAAAATCTTTTGCGTGCGCGCATTCACTGCAGTGATCGATTCGCCGGATCGGCCGACGCAAAAACACAAAATGTTCGTATCGGCGGCAGTCGGGATGTGAACATCTTGAATAGTCTCTTGCAGTGCTCGTCGAAGCACTCGCGTGGCTTCAATAGTTCTGTTTAGAATGCGACCGTACCCGTCTCTATTAAAGCCGATTGTTTTTGCCGTTAGCCAAGTTGCAGTGGCTCCAGCGGCAGAGCGAGAACCTTCTATGGTGAAATGGCTAGTATCACTCTTTTGAAAATCGATATAGGGGCTTTCTTGTGTAGGTATGCGGTTAAATCTTTGGTCTCGAATCAGAAAGGCACCGCAAGCGTACGGCACATATCCCAATTTGTGAGGATCAATTGTCACTGAATCGGCAAATCGAACGGAATTTAAGTCGCGGTTGAATTGTTCATCGATAAGCCCGTGAGAATCTTTAAGCGAACAGAAGAACCCTCCAAATGCTGCGTCAACATGATGCCAAGTGTTTATTCCGCTGCTTCTATTATATCGATGGATCAAATCGTGAATTTTGTGAATCGGGTCGACGAGCCCCATTTCAGTCGTGCCGAGTACGGAAATAATCATTGCGATCGGGCGCTGATTTTGGCGGCACCATGCAATCTTTTGTTCAAGGTCGCGAATCGAGGCGGTGCCGTGTTGGTCGAGTTCGATAGTCAGCAAATTTTCTCTTCCGTAGCCGAGCAGGACACTGATTTTTTCCCACGAATAGTGGCGATGAGCAGGTACTAAAATAACCGGATCATAGTAACTGCCGAGCGTCGCTTCAATGCGGCGGCTGGCGCTTCGAGCCGAGCGGTCGTAAATGGCAAAATCCGCTAACGTCTCTTCTGACCCCTTGAGTTGCCGGATAAGCTCGTTGTACCTTTGCCATCCGAGATTGGCCGCATCGAAAAAGCTGCCATCCCAAAGTTTGTGAAGTTTGCCAGCGCAAGCGGCTGAAAGCCACAGCGAGAGCCGCCACTTCGCTCGAATAGCCGCCTCGAAATTGGCGATAGTTCCACCACTCGTGAAATGACCCGTTCCGGTTCTGTGGTCAAATCCGCACATTGTGAGAAGTTCATTGATAGCTTCTTGTTCGATTTGAACTCCGACCCGAGAGGCTTCGGCAGAGACATTGTTCGGGTTGTGAAGCAATGAAATGCAATGGCCAAATAGCGCGGGCAGCGAGATCTCTGAAAACATATGGCCTATGTACCGTGGCGAAAACTTCGGGACTTCAGATTCAAATCGCTGCAACAGATGTTCGACCATCGCGTCGATGCGACGGATGTCACTTTGAAATTCAGGCGTCATTTTGTCGTACGCCGAAATCGCGCGCCCATCGTCGGGGAAGCGGCTTTGCCGCCAGACGATCCACCGGTCAATGATCCGCTGAAAACTGTGCCGTACCAATTCGGCGTTTTCGGCTTGGGGGCCTAAAAAAAAACTCTTCAGCGCAATCTCATCAGGATCGCAACTTTTCGGCATAATACACTCCCTAAATTTGCGACTGCAAAAAACGCGCCTTGTTTCAAATCAAATGCATAGCACGGACATGACAAAATTACTCAGATTCGGAGACGAAATGTCTCAATTAAACCTGATTGTTTTCAATATTGACCGCCATCGAATTTCGCTCTTAGGCTAAGTTCAACCAGCACAACAAGGGGTGATAATCGTGGAAGTCCAAATGAAACCTTTCGAGAAAGTTACACCGCAGAAGAGGCATAAGGGCGCCACGCTGAATCTGAAAAGACGCCATACTCGTAAAGGGGAGAACCCGCTTGACGAAGTTTCCTACGAAAAGCGATCCGCTAAAATCCGCAATTCAGATGGTTCAACTGTTTTCGAAATGGCTGATGCTGAGGTTCCAAAAGATTGGTCACAACTCGCTACAGATATATTGATTTCGCGATATTTTAGACGAGCCGGCGTGCCCGAATCGGGTCACGAGACAAGCGTTAAACAAGTCATATTTCGAATTGCCCACACGATCCGAGAGTTCGGCGAAAACGGCGGCTACTTTGCATCTAGCGAACAAGCTGAAATTTTTGAGGCCGAGCTTTCATATCTGCTCATCAATCAAAGAGGCGCATTCAATTCGCCGGTCTGGTTCAATGTCGGGCTTTACCAGCAGTATGGTATTCTTGGGTCTGGCGGTAATTATTTTTTTAACGAAAAGACTCAAAGCACTGAAGAGACGTCAAGCGCGTACGCGCAACCACAGTCATCGGCCTGCTTCATACAGAGCATTGAAGATGAACTGGGCGGCATATTTGAACTTCTAAAGAACGAATCGAAAATTTTTAAGTATGGTTCAGGTACGGGTACAAATTTTTCGAAAATCCGAGGGCATATGGAGAAGCTTTCGGGCGGTGGCACAAGTTCCGGGCTTATGAGCTTTCTTGAAGTTCTTGATCGCGGGGCGGGCGCCACGAAGTCAGGAGGCACCACCCGTCGAGCTGCAAAAATGGTCTGTTTAGACGTGGATCATCCCGAAATTGAAGATTTCATTCAGTGGAAGACAAAAGAAGAGAAGAAAGTAGCGGCTCTGGCCGCTGCGGGCTACTCATCCGACTTCAACGGAGAGGCCTACAAAACCGTATCGGGTCAGAATTCGAACAATTCTGTGCGCCTCAGTGATGATTTTATGACCGCTGTGCTTGAAGGTAAAGATTGGCAAACTCGGTTGCGCACAACGGGGGAGATTCATAAGACAATAAAGGCGCGAGATCTATTCGAGCTGATTTCGCATTCGACTTGGGCGTGTGCCGATCCGGGTGTTCAGTTCGATAGCACAATCAATAAATGGCATTGTTGCCCGCAGTCCGGCAAAATCAATGCGTCGAACCCTTGCTCGGAATACATGTTTCTTGACGATAGCGCTTGCAATCTTGCTTCGATAAATTTGCTCAAATACCTGAGCGAGAATGGCGACTTTGACGTTGAAGGTTTTCAACATGCATGCCGCATTTTTTTCCTGGCTCAAGAAATATTGGTAGGGCAGTCTTCATATCCGACACCGAAAATCGCACAAAATAGCCGCGACTATCGTCCGCTTGGTTTGGGATACGCAAATCTTGGTGCCCTGTTGATGGCAAAGGGTATCCCGTACGACAGTGAACTTGCGCGTTCGTGGTGTGGCGCTCTCACGGCTATAATGCTAGGCGAAGCCTATTCGATGAGCGCCGAAATCGCACGAGTTAAAGGTCCATTTGCAGGTTACGCAAAAAATTCTTCGTCAATGAATCGTGTGTTGCAGATGCACCTGCGTGCGACCCAAAATATTTCGGAAGGCGCACCCGATAATATGCGAGATGCTGCCAAGAGTGCGCTCGCGCGGGCAGTCGAATTCGGGCAGAAATATGGTTACCGCAATGCTCAAGCGACGGTACTAGCGCCCACCGGCACAATCGGTCTATTAATGGACTGCGATACGACAGGCATTGAACCGGACTTCGCGCTTGTGAAGTATAAGAAGCTGGCGGGTGGCGGTCACTTTAAAATCGTCAACCAATCTGTACCGCGCGCGTTGAGTGCGCTTGGTTATGCGCCCGCTGAAGTTCAGGCAATTATACAGTACGTTGTCGGTAGTTTAACTTTGAAGGGCGCCCCACACATCAACGATAAAAGTTTGGCCACCAAAGGGTTTTCATCAGATGACATTCATCGCGTCGATGATGCTCTGAAGGGCGCCTTTGATCTTGAATCCGCTTTCAACACAGCAACAATTTCGGACTCCACAATGGCGAAACTGAGTCTAACTGGTAAGGCGAACGTTCTCGAAGCGCTTGGGTTTTCAAAAAATGAGATCGACGAAGCCAACGAGTGGGTTTGCGGTCGAATGACAATCGAAGGCTGCCCACAATTGAAGTTGGAACATTTACCGGTTTTCGATTGCGCCAATCGCTGCGGTAAAAACGGCACGCGATTTTTGTCGCCGCTGAGCCATATCAAGATGATGGCCGCGGCTCAACCGTTTCTTTCGGGCGCCATTTCGAAAACCGTGAATTTGCCGAACGAAGCAACAGTTGAAGACATTAAGAATATTTATGTTGAAGCTTGGAAGTTAGGCTTAAAGGCCGTTGCTGTTTATCGCGACGGTTCAAAAATGAGTCAGCCGTTATCGACGATTAAAGATCATCCTCCCGCCGGTGAGGCAACAAAGCTCAAAAGGCGAATTTTACCGAAGAAGCGAAGCGGGTTTACTGTCGAGGCTCGAGTCGGCGGGCATAAAATTTATCTGCGCACGGGCGAGTATGAAGGCGGCGAACTAGGCGAGATTTTTATTGATATGCATAAAGAGGGGGCGGCATTTCGCTCTTTATTAAATTGTTTCGCGATCGCTGTTTCAAAGGGGCTTCAGCACGGGGTACCTCTTAAAGAATATGTCGACACCTTTACGTTTACCAGATTCGAGCCGAATGGCATTGTTGATCATGAAAATATTAAGAGCGCTACGTCAGTTGTCGATTTTATTTTTCGGCTTTTGGGTATGGAATATCTCGGAATGACTGATTTTTTACATGTCGCTCCAGCGAAATTGACCTCGGCACAAGATCGTTCAAAAGTGATTCCGCAAAAGGATCACGCGCAGGGTAATTTCGAAGCCCAGGGGGCCGCTGTGGACGGCGCCAACCAATTTTACAGTCAGTTTATGGGCGATGCGCCCGCTTGCTCATCATGCGGGCACACGACTATTCGTAATGGAACATGTTACCGTTGTTTGAACTGCGGCAATTCAATGGGGTGCAGTTAAAATAGCCGCAGTTTATTAAAGGCGATTGTTCACTTCAAGCCTTGCAAATAGTTAGCTACGTCTCGCTCTTCATCGGCAGTAAGTTTGCTGGCCACAATTGGCATAGTTGCAGCTTCTTTACGTTCATTGCGCTTAAATGCCTCGAGCTGGCGAACAATGTAACCGGCGCTTTGGCCGGCGAGTCGCGGAGCAAAATCATTGCCCTGTGCCGAATCGCCGTGACAAGCGTAACACGGAGGCACGCCGTTTGCTGGCACTCCGTTTTTAAAAATAACCTCGCCGTTCTTTACCCGATCGGGATTGCCGGGGCTATTGGGAGTGGGCGTTTGTTCGCTAAAGTACTCCGCGAGCAGATGGATTTTTCCATCACTAAGGCTCGAAGCCGGCCCGTACATGTAACCGAATGCGTCAGGGTCTCTACGGGTGTGCTCCCGAAAGGCTTTAAGTTCTTTTTCTAAATATAACTCATTCTGACCTGCTAGGCGTGGGAAGATCGGCGACGTGCTATTGCCTGAATGATCATGACAGAGCAGACATTCCCCATACAGTATAGGTTGGATTGGGCCAAAATTAGGCGGCGGATCCGACTGAGCCGTCGATGCGACCGCGAGTCGCGCAAAATTCAAAATCACCAATAGGATAATCAATCGAAACGTTATTGTTCTGCTTTTCATGTCCCCCCCCTTAGCAATTATCAACTCGAGCTTAAGCAAGTTGAGTGCAAGTATCAACTCGAGAGTAAGCAACTTGAGTGCCATGAAAACAGGGCGCCATTTTGAATTTAAATCGGTATCACAAAATTAAAAGCCGGAAGTTGGGTCACATTGTCAAAATGGTCGAGACGGTACGGCAAGAAAAACGATCTTTTACATCAGGTAATCACTCGCCCAATATTGCATTTACGATCGCGCCAAGTCGGCCTTGCTTTTTTCTCGCATGGCGTAAATAAGTGCAATAGCCAGGCGTGGAGTTTGGTCCTCTTTGGGGTAAGTTATCAACAAGGACTTCGTTCGATAGAATTGCCGACCCATTATTAAATACAGACCACTGAACCCGGTTTTCGGCCACGGTATGACCCGTTTTTGCATCTATAAGTCTTCGATCGTATCGAATACGAGCGCTATCCATGGTTGTGACAGTCTGAACAAGCCAAGATCTATCGGATCGCGATCGAACACCTTGATTAATCTGCGTAAAAATGAAGTCACCGTCGTCTCCAAACGGAGTGACGCCAGATGCGGCCATTGAAATAGGTCCGTATATTTCAAACGCAGTGTCGCTAATTCTTTGCACTTTGAGAGGGGTTGGACAAAGGCTACCTTCTGGTGCTTGACGATTGGTTTGTACAAATTCACCCGTCAAATCGGCCGCCCGCGACACGGTGGCTGCGGATAGAATTAAAATAAAGACGAGTAGTAAATTTCTTTCGCTCATACTTTCGATTACCTTTATAAATCTACAGGATTCATACATGTGCAAAGATGCGGCCATTGTTAGGTTCAAATCTGGTTGATTTTAGGGCCATCAACGACCACAGAAAGGCATTGGTATTGTAGCCAATTCAAAATAAGCTCAGTTGCAGAGGGCTCTTGATGTCAGTTGTTAAATTGCCGGCCTGGATTCGGCGCGATGGTTCTAACGCGATTGTTCGGTTTCATATTCAACCCAAAGCATCGCGTACTGAATTGGTTGGCGAACATGGCGACGGCGCTACCGCACGTCTTAAAGTTCGCGTGGCGGCACCGCCGATCGATGACGCAGCCAATGAAGAACTTCTGCAGTTTTTAAAAAGCTTAACTCGGTTGCCTCGCTATCAGTTACAGATTGTTCGCGGCAAGACGTCTCGTCAAAAGGATGTCTTGTTTATAGGTATGCGAATCGATGAGTTAACTAAAATTTTTGATCAAAAAGCTTAAACAAGATTTGCCACGTGGAAGTCACAGGTGAAGAATTGCAAGTTCAAACTGATGTTAAGTTGCGCTGTATGACGAGTTTCAATACACTCGGTACATGCATCCGATACGAGAAAATTTTTATTCGTTCCAAGTGAAATGCCACGACGGCAGCTTCAAATCGCTGGCGGATTATGAAGGGCAGGTTGTGCTCGTCGTTAACGTAGCAAGCAGGTGTGGTTTTACTCCGCAATACAAAGGGCTTGAAGCGATTTATAAGAAATACCGCGACAGGGGATTTGTCGTCGTCGCATTTCCGTGCAACCAATTTGGTGCGCAGGAGCCGGGATCCGACGACGAGATTCAAAATTTTTGCAAGTTGACTTACGATGTTGATTTTCCGGTGATGGCAAAAATTGATGTGAACGGCGAACAAGCTGATCCACTTTACAAGTGGATGAAAAATTCGGCGCCGGGGTTTCTCGGGATCGAAGCAATCAAATGGAATTTTACAAAATTTCTCATCAGCAGAGGCGGGGATGTCATCGAGCGGTTTGCTCCGCAAACAGGCCCGGAGGCCATCGAACCCGCGATCGAAAAGGCTTTGGCCGACGCGGAATAACTTCTTAGAATTGTAATAAATAGCGGCATTGTCGAAATGCAGCGTATTCAGTGCGCCCCCCGTTTGACTCGCGCAAATATTTTTCAATGACATGGTGAGCTTTTGAATCTTTGCGCATTGAAAGGGCCCGAACGGCTTGGTCGCGAATGCGCATATTGTCGTGATAGACAAATGGTTCGAGCCAATCGCTAATTATAGCTTCGGGTCGAACAGCCAGCGCTCGAATAGCAAGCGATTGCACTTGCTCACTATTGTTAGCCAGTAGCGACTGCAAGATGGGCAAAGCCTCGGGCTCGATCCGGCCATAGAGCGCATCAGCTAACGGAATTAGATCGCGATAGTTCTGAGGTGAAAGAGTTTTGAACGACGCTTCAATTGTCGCAATAGATTCACCTTTAAGCGCGGAAGGCTCGCCGGGGTGTTCGCCACTATATCCAGAAGCCTGGCGGTTATATAAGTAGTTTAAGTCTTTGATTCCTTGTCGCCCATATTTTGAAAAAAAATTGTCAGCTATCGAAGCAAGATTCAAGCCGTTCGCTCGAAGTTCACGCACATATTCAACTTCTTCTTGGCGATGCTGATATTTTTGATGACAAACCGGCGAAACTTGACACTTCTGGCGAAGATCTTTGGTCATTTCATCGACATGCCGAAAAACGACGCCCTTATCCGGGGCATGCGGGCGGACAAATGCTTGCGCTGAATCGTGAGCCCATCGCCAGGCTTTGGTTTTCTGCGGATCTATTTCATAGTCTAAAGCATTTGGTGCCTGCTCTTGAAGCGGCCCCGCTTCATCGTTTGTAATGATGACTCCGCCAAAATCTACGGCAGTGTGGCAGATTGATCTTTGCCGTCCACCATACGGGTCAATATAAATAGATTCAGGTATGCAAAGATTCGAAAATCGACCGACATGGGCTTGCCGAATATAAAGAGCCGACGGTATTTCATGATTGGCTTTTAATATATTGAAAGGAAGTCGAATAATGGCGTACGTCTCGACAGTTTCAAGCGCAGACCCGGTCAGGTCAAAAAGATCTTGAACGACCTGTTGCCGGGTTGTTTCAGCAATGGCTTCACCCAAACTAATCAAACCATCGCTATGCCCTTTTTCTCGAAGCTTGTTCATGTCCATGTGGGCATGCACTTGTGGGGCAATAACTTCTCTCGAAAGCGCCCCGTGACCAGCGCCTTTGATATCAAACAGCCCTATAACGTGAGCGGAATCGACCGGACTATGAACCTCAACGATCATAGATCGAACATAACTTGGTGGGCGAAATGCTGGCACCCGTCGGTCGCCAAAGGGGATTGGGGTTTGACGAATTCCGTCGAGCTGCGATTGCAGCGATCCTACAAAAGAGGCCTCGTGCAGTAGCCAACTTTTCAATTGTTCATCGTTGAGTAGTTTTAATTCGGGGAAGTCTCGAACCAATGCTGAACGGTTAAAGTAAGCTACCTCACTGCCCACCACTTCGCGCGCCAGCTCGAAAGTTGGGCTCTGTAGCTCCTCGTGACTGCGTGGTAGCAGTATTTCGTTTGCAACCGCGCGGTTCAACGAGAAGACTACTCCACAACCTAACAAAATGAGGATAAGTCCGTGCTTAAACATTGAGTATGGTCGAACTCTATGGCGCAAGATTGCGACTACGTCCAACACTAATTGGATTTTTCCCTTTTTTGTATAGGATTTTCAAATCGCTCATGTCACTGCGGCGCCGTAAAGTTGCAGAGCAAAAGCGATCAAATGGGCGTGAACGAGCGCAAATCAGACCGC
Organism: Bdellovibrionales bacterium; assembly: GCA_027459485.1. Lineage (GTDB taxonomy): Bacteria > Bdellovibrionota > Bdellovibrionia > Bdellovibrionales > UBA1609 > RBG-16-40-8. Next base: position 236,247 of record DAIDIG010000002.1, read on the forward strand.
GAACTTACGCGAAGTTGGCGTCCCCGGCGCGATTCGAACGCGCGACCTTTAGCTTCGGAGGCTAACACTCTATCCAGCTGAGCTACGGGGACACTGTTCCGTTTCTATATTGTCAGTGTACAATTACGTCGAATTGTTTTAATCCAAATATGTAAAGGAGCCAACCTATGAAGATCAGCACTCGAGTTAAAATCGCTTTTTCCGCCCTGGCAGCGAGCCTATTGCTCACCGGGTGCGGCATCCAATCCATCCCCCAAGCTAAAAACCAGGTCGACGCCGCAATGTCTGAGGTGACCAACCAGTACAAACGCCGCGCCGATTTGATTCCGAATCTTGTCGCGACCGTAAAGGGATACGCCAAGCACGAAGAAAAGGTGTTAACCGAGGTCACCGACGCCCGCGCGCGCGCGACTGCGGTGATGATCGATCCATCACATGCCACTCCCGCGCAAATTGCGAAATACCAACAGTCACAAGGCGAGCTTTCAGCGGCCCTTGGTCGATTGATGTCAGTGAGCGAACGCTACCCAAATCTAAAAGCGGACGAGCAATTTCGCGAGTTGCAAGCGCAACTTGAAGGCACCGAAAATCGCATCACGATCGCGCGTCAACGTTTGATCAAGTCCATTCAGGATTTCAATAACCAAATCACCGTGCCGCCCGAGAGCTGGACAAATTCAATGTTCTACCATTACAAAGAGATGGCGCAGTGGGATGTCCCCGCGGCTGAAAAATCGACCATTCAACAAGCCCCGAAAGTGAATTTCTAATTTGTTCATGCGAGGGCGGGCGATCTCGATTTTTATTCGTTTTGTAGCGGTCTCTGCGGTCGTGTTTGCCACCGCATTCGCGTTCGCCGACTTTAAAGTGCCGGCTCTAACGGGCCCGGTTGTCGACAACGCGCATTTGTTTCAGCCGGACGAGGCGCAACAGATTTCGGATTTACTTCGCGACATCGCCTCTCACGGCAAAGCGCAGATTCAGGTTCTAACCGTGCCGGACCTCGGCGGCGAGGCGATCGAGCAGGCCTCGATCCAAACAACCGATGTATGGAAGCTCGGCAAGAAAGGCGTCGACGACGGCGTTCTCATTTTGATCGCGCAAAAAGAGCACAAAATGCGAATCGAAGTCGGGCAGGGGCTTGAAGGTGACATCCCAGACGCCATTGCCATGCGGATAATCGACGAAACGATGAAGCCGTATTTTCAAAACGGCCAGTACGCGCAGGGGACGTACGCCGGCATTTTGCGAATTCTTTCGTACGCGGACCCGCAATATCTGCAAAAACTTGAAAAAACCGGCGTCGCCGTGAACGCCGACTATGACAACGGCGCGCCCATGCCACTCAGCAAAGCCATTGTTTTGATTTTTCTTCTCGTTTTCTTAGGGCCTTGGCTGTTCTTCGCTCTTACAGGTGGCGGTTTTTGGGGAGGGTTCGGCGGTTTTGGCGGAGGCTTCGGTGGCGGATTCGGTGGTGGCCTTGGCGGCGGCGGATTTGGCGGCTTCGGCGGCGGCTGGGGCGGTGGCGGTGGTGGATTCTCTGGCGGCGGAGCTTCAGGCGGATGGTAATTTATGACTGAAAAAATCCCGAAGTGGGCGCGGGCCTATTTGAACGATGCGGATTGCGAAAATATCTCGCAGGCCGTGAAAGACGCCGAGTCGAAAACGTCGGCTGAGATCATCACGATGCTCGTGCGCAGATCGAGCGGCTCACACATGGTGCCGTTCACGATGACTCTTTTGTGGACGATTTTACTTCTGTTATTTGCAATCAACCGGCGGGAATTGCTTTTACACGATCGGTACTGGTGGGTGCTTCCGCTTTTGATCGTGCTCGGGGCGTTTGTGTCATTCGTAATAGCGCGGCTACCGCTTGTGCAAAAACTATTCACTCACCCGCGAGATCGACATGCGCAAGTTTGGGCGCGTGCAGAACTGGAATTTCACCGTCAGCAGTTTGATCGGTCGCCCGAGCACACGGCCGTTTTGATTTTCGCGTCGCTCTTCGAACGTGATGTTGTCGTTCTGGCCGACTCGAAGATCGCCGAGAAACTGCCGGCCGAGACATGGCAAGAGATCGTTCAAACATTGGTGTCGGGTTTTCGTGATAAGGGCCACGGCCATGGCTGGGTGCAGGCAATTGAAAGATGCGGTCAAATTCTGGCTAAGCAATTCCCGACAACAGCGCAGCACAAGCCCTTATTCAATACTGGGATTTACTTAAAAGAATAATTGCTCACACGCGAATGGTTGAATGCGAATCGATCACTGAATGTCGTCATAAGGCGGGCGGCGTTTCAAAAGATTCTCGCAATCTGCTCGCACGGGTACGGGGGCTGCGGTCGGCCCTGATAGTGCGCCGATGATCGAATCCTTGAGATTCAGGTTTTTGAGAAATTGATCAAGTTGTTCGGACCAGCGTTCGCCGACAAACGGAACACTTGCGGCCAACGAAACGGCCGCCTCGCGCGGACTCAAATATGGATTCGCCGCCGCATCGATTCGCTCTTGTTCTTCGGTGTTCGGATATTTAACGCGCGCCCAAACTTTTGTAACCTTCCACATGACCGGGATCATCATCGCAAGACACGCGGTCGACAGCCAAGGTGTGTACCAACTGGCAAAACCGTCACGGTACTGCGTCAGCATCCACGTGAACCACATGCGATCGCCTTGGCTCATGGCGTTTCGCGGTAAGTAATATTTAAATTGGCGATACCAATCGACCTTCTTGAGCGGCGTTTTCATTTTCACACTCGAGACGTAATATTTGCCGGTTTCATCGCGAGTGATCATCGGGACGGGGATTGTCGCCCACCCTCGATCTTGCCGCAATCGCGCTTTGACGTCAGAGAACTTATTAAACGGCTGTTTGAGCCGTTTTGAAATCTGCAGCGAAATCCAAAATTGCAGAACATTAAATGCTGTCGAGGCTGGCGTGAAGATGTTGAACATTTGCACAATACCGCCGGGGCTGATCTCTTTGATGCCGAGATACATGGCCACGTTCGTGACCATATCTTTACGCTCGAGCTCTTTAATGGTGCGGCCGCGTTTACGCCAGTTTTGATAAAAGCGCGTGAGCCATCCCATACCGAACGCCATACCGAGACTCAAGTAAGCGACAGCGCTCGGCGGGTGAGCCGTGCCAATGTGCAGGCCGAATAAATGGCTCGAACTCCAAACAAACGCTGCTGCGGTCAATTTCGCTGAACCGTATTGGGCGCCGGCCGAAAGGGCGCCGACCCATGTTGTGTACCATGTCGGGGCTTGATAGGTGGCTCGCCACCATCCTTCGATTTTCTCTCGCCGAGTTTTCGGCTTCGCGCGAAGGCGGATGCCATTGTTGACGATTTGGTTGTCAGAGACCGAAACCAAAATGACGTCGCGGCCGAGCGGGACGTCGTGGAGTTTGCCATCTGGCGTTTTAAATACGTAACTCTTTCGTTTGGTGCCCGAATCGTACCACATACGCGCCACCAGCAGCTTTTCAGCTTTTGAGTCGCGTTCAACTTCAGGCTCGACGAAAACGATTTTGACTCCTGAGTATTGATCCGTAATGCGGCCCGTGGGGTAACCGTCAACAGCCGAAAACTCGACTCTGCCGGCGCCGGGTATGTCGTACGCAATTTTGTCTTTATCGAGCTCCTCAGCGAACTTGTCGGGGCCTAATTCCTTGTATTCAGCGCGCATTTTCTCGCGCGCTTGAATGTAGGCCGCATGGTAAAACCGTATTGTCTGTACGAGATCGCTTCGACTCTCGATTTTTTCAAGCGGGTCGCCGCCGGTTAGGGCGTAAGCCCGGTTGAGTTCTCTTTCGAGACCCGCGTCGTCTTGAGTCTGAAACTGAAAATACTTGATGCCGTCGAATTGTTGGCCGGTGAATTTCGGCACGAAAACGGGGACGTCATCGGTTGAGCGCGCAAGAGCAAAATTGGGGGCGGCGATTATGGCTATCGAGAGAATGTAGCTGAGAATGTGCCTCGCTAGATTCGGCCTAACCATGGGCGGTCGATTCCTTCCCCTGTCATGTTTTGTTGATGAAGAACATATAACATGAGCGAGTCAAAAACGCTTGAACTGTTTTACAAATCCACGTATCAAAAGGGGAATTTGTAAAAATTTCTTCAAACGGAGGTCTCATGAAGTCCGCAACGTTGTTCACCCGCACGTTTATTGTTGGAGTTATATTCGCGTCATTTACCATGGCCTTACCCTCGTTCGCTAAAACTCACAAAATCGCCAAGCTTAAAGGAGCAAAGAAGATGACAAACCCTGTGGTTGAGATCGACACATCAATGGGCAAAATCGATGTTGAACTGTTCCCGAAAAAGGCTCCGATAACAGTCGAGAATTTTTTAAAATATGTCGACGCCGGCTTTTATAATGGCACGATCTTTCATCGCGTGATCCGTGGGTTTATGATTCAAGGCGGTGGGTTTGACGAGCACATGAAAGAAAAGCCAACACGTGATCCGATCAAAAACGAAGCGGATAACGGCCTTAAAAACGACAAATATACGATTGCAATGGCGAGAACGAGCGTCGTCGATAGCGCGACCGCACAGTTTTTTATTAACACGGTCGATAATCACTTTCTTAATTTCCGTTCGAAAGACCCCCAGGGGTACGGCTATGCGGTTTTCGGCAAGGTGATTTCAGGCGAAAAAGTCGTGGATAAAATCGAAGCGACCCCGACAACCGTGAAAGACGGCATGCAAGACGTTCCCGCCTCGCCTGTTGTCATTCATACCATCAAGAGAAAAAAATAAATTTACCTTAGCGAAATTAACCTGGTGCCCGTAAAGAGTCACCACGACTTAGGCATCAGGACTTCGCTTTGTGAAGACAGTCATTGGTTTGATTTTTTCTCTCAGCATCCCGGTAGCGGCCGCCCCGAAGGTTCAGCCCCGGTCGATTCGCGAAAGTTGCAATCGATTATTAAAGGTCTCATTCAAATCTCCGACCCTGATGTTTATGACGATGTTCGCTGACCATCGCCCGGTGACGGTTGATAACCGACTGATATCAGCTGAAAACGGGCGGGATCAAATCGAACATTTTATGAAAGTGAGTGGCCGCCATGGAGAACTCGCGTTCCTGATTAAAAACGATGTGCAGAGTCAATCGGGTGGCCCGTTTGAAATTCTCATCGGCCATCCCGGCGAAAAGGCGGGCTCGTGCGCGCCAACAATGACGGTGACCCAGACGGACGGCACCGCTTTCGATGTGCCGATCGAAAATATATTGGCTTATACCTTACTCGACACGCGAAATCGCGATGCCCTTTTTGACCGCGAGTTCCCCGTCGCCTATCTTGGCCCCGAAAATGAAATCGAAAAGGATTGGCGAGACAGCTCGTATATTCAAAAAATTTTTTTTCGCGCAAGAAACGAAAGGCCGGCGCGGCCCGAAACTCAGAAGGCAATCGACTTGTATCGAGCCTGGTTAGATGTTCTGGCCAAACGTAAAGAGCGTTTAGCCGTGCTAGTAAGAGAACCTTATCGAGAGGGTCAAGAGCTGGTGATTGGTGTCGTGAAACCCTTACTGGAGCAAGTGAACGGATACAATGCAATCACTGGAGTTGAGATCCAGACTTCAGCCGGTGAACATTTTCGTGTCCCGATCTCACTTAATTCATACACAGTTGGCGTTTTGAAAATGACTAACGATTCTTATGTGAACCTGACATCCAAACGTGGTTCATATCTTAAGCTTGAATTCAATCGCATACCGATTCATCATAATTGAATGTTCATCGTCGTGTTGCTGTTGTTAGCCGCGCTAGTGCCAAATGCGGCGTTTGCTGATGCCAATGCATCCACTTCCACCCTGCAATTGCCGGCCATCGATTATTCGGGGAGTATTTTTCTCTACGAATATATGCCGGACATGCCCGGAGCCGACCCGAGTTTTGATTTGTACGCGTTTGAGCTTAACCTCGATTCGGCAAACTCCGACAAAACCTTGGGCGTTCATTCACAGATTCGCATTCGCGATGACAAGCTTCGCTCGTACTATAATTCTGACATTTGGTTTCAGGAGCTCTACATTTATCGCAAGACGGATTGGGGTAATTTTAATATCGGCAAGATTTATCGGCAGGTCGGGCTGACCTGGGACAACTCGTTTTTTGGCAACGTCGAATATTTTAACGGTCTCATGCTCAACACCAATTACGGTGCCGAGTGGGTGGATAAGCAATCGATCGGGACGGCTTGGGCTCTCAGCGAATCATTTCAATATTTTCCGAACGAAGGGCTGGGAGATACGGACGGATCGCTCGCCGGTCGCGATGTGAACAGCGACGCAGATGCGCAGTTGCGCGACGTTGTGACGGCTCGGGTAACATCCGCGCGCTCGCTGGGGCGAGGTCGTCAAATAATTGTCGGCCTTTCGGGTTTAAACGGTAATTTGAAAAGCCTCATCGCCGCGAATAGAAATTATGACTTCAACCAATTGGCGGCGGACGTCACTCTTGATTGGGCGCCGCTATCAATCTACGCCGAAGTCTTACAACAAAATGGCGAGCCCGACGATTCTCAGCATCCGTATAGCCGCGCCGGTTACGATTCAGCTACGTACTTTCTTGGCGGTTTATTGGCTCACTTGACCGATCGTCTTGCCGCCTACTTCAATTACAGTTCGGCCAATTATGTCGGCCAAAATGCGTTGGAACAAGAACTGCTCCCCGGAGCGACGTATACGGTGGCGCAAAACTTAAATGTAATCGGCGAATTTGATTATTGGCGGGTTGTCCCGCACGTTGGTGGCGGCGGCACTCTGATAGACCGTAGCCTCAACTTGGTGGCACAATATAATTTTTAAAGTGAGGGAGCATCCATGAACGATCAGCCAAATTCCGTCGGCGAACGGTTAGATCAAATGGACTGGAGCTCATTTCACACTCGGCTGACGTTAGCGCTGGGCATTGCCTGGCTGCTTGATTCGTTCGAAGTCAATATCATCGGCAGTGTTTTAGCCGTTTTAAAAAAAATATGGGCTATTACAGAATTTCAAAGTTCGCTTCTCGTCAGCGTCTGGCTCATTGGGATAATGGTTGGTGCGTTGTTCTTCGGGTATCTCGCCGATCGGTACGGTCGACGTAAACTTTTTTTGATCACGCTTTTGATTTATTCATTTTTCACTCTTATTTCGGCCATTTCGCCAGGGTACTATTGGTTTCTGATTTTTCGTTTTCTGACGGCGATTGGCGTCGGTGCCGAGTATTCCGCGATCAATTCGGCGATTAGCGAGATGATCCCGGCGCGTTTTCGCGGTCGAGCCAACGCATGGGTTATGAATTTTTGGCCGATTGGCGGGGTACTCGCAGCTTTAGTGAGCCTGTTTCTGATTAGCGCCTTGCCCGCGACAATCGGCTGGCGATTGTCGTTCGGGTTTGGCGCCATCATTGCCGTTTTCACTCTCTGGGCGAGACGACACATACCCGAGTCGCCGCGCTGGCTCGCGAAACGCGGTGAACGGCCGTTTTGGCAGCAACTAAAGAGTCTTTTGCAACGCTGCCCGGGGCGATTGGCGATCGGCTGCGCACTCGATTTTTCAGAAGCATCGGGCTACTACGGCATATTCGCATTCCTTCCACTTATTGTATTACCGAAAGCTGGGATATCCGCAGAAAAGATGCCGTGGTTTTTTATCATAGGCAACTTGGGCGCGGCAGTTGGCGGAATTTTGGCCGCGTGGGCGCTTGATCGAGTCGGACGAAAAATCACCGTTATGAGTTTTTACTTGCTCGCAGCGCTCTCGATGTTCGGGATGGCTGTCGCCACGCGCGAGGAGAGTGCCGCCGGTATTTGCGCCGCATTTATCGTCGCGAATTTTTGCGCGACTGGTAGTTGGATTTCGGCCTATCCGTTTTTTTCAGAAATCTTCCCCACGGATTTGCGTTCGACCGGTATCGGGTTTTCGGTCGCCTTCGGTCGAATCGGTGCGGCGATCGCGCCACCCGTGCTCGTTTTTATTGCGAGTCGGTGGACACCGACAGCAGGTTTTGCACTGCTGGCGGTATTCTGGCTCATCGGTTTTTTTGCTATGATCCCATGGTCGATTCACGGTATTGAGCCTCGTGGCATCGCGCTCGAGACAATCGAGAGTGAATTGGCGAAAGTGAATCTATGACGACGGGCCAAGTAGTTGGGCCTACAACAGCCGAAGGCGAAAAAAAATTCCCATTTGCGCCGCTGGCGGCTCTTGATGTTCTCTGGCTGCAAGTCGCCGGGACGATTTGCAACTTGAAATGCAGTCATTGTTTTATTTCGTGTTCACCGACCAACCACAGTCACGAGATGATGTCGCTGGCGCATGTCCGCAGTTTATTAGATGAAGCCAAAACGTTGGGAGTCAAAGAATATTACTTCACAGGCGGCGAGCCCTTTCTCAATCGCGATTTACTTATAATGTTTGAAGTCGCGCTGGCCCAAGGGCCTGTGTCCGTGCTGACGAATGGGATTCTCATCACTCCGAAAGTGGCGGCGCGATTGCGCGAGTTATCCGATGCGAGCGAGCACAGCCTGGACATCCGCGTTTCGCTCGACGGGTATGATGCAGAAACGCATGACGCGATTCGCGGGCGTGGCATGTTTCAGCGCGCGATCAAAGGGGTTATGAATTTAAATAGCGCCGGGCTCGTCCCCGTCATTACAGCTGCCGAAGTGACGGATGACATCGGTGCCGAGCGCGGTCGCGCCCAATTCCTTGAGATGCTGAAATCACTCGGCGTGAACCGGCCGCGTCTTAAAATTTTGCCAATTCTTCGTATGGGTGCTGAAGTCGAACGAACGCGGGCCTATCAAGAGTGGGAAAGTCTTCGCGGTCATACGCTCAGTGAAACAGAAGCGGCAAGGCTTCAATGTAACTCTTGCCGAATGGCGACTTCCAAAGGAGTGTACGTTTGCCCGCTTCTCATCGAACAGGACGGCGCGCGCATGGGTGATCGGCTCACCGATACTCTGGGGCCGTTTGAATTAAAACATTCGGCCTGTTTTACTTGTCACTCGACGGGGTTTTCGTGTCGAACCTAATCGGCGCCAATCAGCAAATGCGTTACGCGAATCTCGAATCGTATGATCGCGTATTATTCATCGGCGGTATTTATTCGAATTATCTCGCCTTAGAGAAGGCCTTCACTATGGCGCGTTCATTGAAGGCTGAGGCCGTAATCGTAATGGGTGATTTCGGTGGATTTGGTCCGTTTCCCGATCGCACGCTCGAGCTGTTGCGCCGAGAAAAGATTTTTGCGATTCAAGGGAATTACGAAGAAGCTCTGGCGGGCGGCGCCGAAGATTGCGGGTGCGGTTACACAGACCCGCGCGACAATCACTACGCGCAAATTTCTTATGATTACACCCGATCATGCACGAGCGCCGAGCACGTTCGCTGGATGGGCGAGCTCCCGCGGTATATTCGACTCTCGATCGGCGGTCAACGCACGCTTGTCTGTCACGGTTCACCGCGACAGATTAACGAATTTTTATGGCAAACGATGACGCCAAGACCATTCATTGAAAAGATGCTTCGTGACTTCGACACGGACCTCATCATCTGCACTCACACCGGGCTTCACTGGTCGCGTTTTATTGAGCCCGGGCGCGGAGTCGTGAACGTCGGTGCCCTCGGCCGACCGGCCAATGACGGCAAAACAAACGTGTGGATGAGTTTGCTCGAATGGCAAGATTACGGCTTTCGGGCTGAGTTCATACCTATCGAATACGATTTTGATCGACTAGCCCGTGAGATGGAGAGTGAGAAACTTCCACCTGAATTTGTTGCCACCATTCGAACTGGATGGTGGACAACCTGCCTTGAGGTCTTACCGGCAAAAGAGCGAGCGCGCGGCCAATTTTAAATAAGAGAGAAATAAGAAAAAAGTTCAGAATTATCGTCACTGTCTAATGACTGCGTGCGCATTTCTAGATGAAACTTCATTGCCTTTAGCGCTTTCTTCAAAGATGACGCTCATTTTCGTGCCCGTTTGGTTCGAATCTATGACCAGGCGCCATCCGTAAAAGCGACAGACAGATCGAACCCACGCGAGACCGAGTCCATGCCCTTTAATTTTCGAATCGCCCCTGTTAAACGGTTCACCCAATCGTTCGAGCACCGAAGGCGGAATCCCATGCCCGCGATCGGCGACAATCAAAGTCCGCTCGGTCACGGAAATCGACACTTGTTCGGCAGAATATGCGAGTGCGTTGGTGAGCAAGTTCGTGATGAGTTGTTCGAGGTGGTGCGTGTTTGCGAGCACGGTTGGGTCCGACTTGACTTCGGTCACAATTCGATTCGGGTGTGAAGCCGCAAAACGGTCCGCCACCGATTTTACGACCGCCCCGACGTGATTCGCATATAGATGCTTTTGTTCGCTCGTATTCTCGAGTTCAGCCCAACCCAGAAAGGAATTGACTGTATCAGAGAGTTTTTCCGACTCTTTTCGAATCGGTAAAATATCTTTCTCGGCAAGCCCCGCCTTTTCGCGCATCTGTTCAAGTTCGATATTGAGAATCGAAAGCGGCGTTTTCAGCTCGTGGGCCATTTGATAGGCCCATAACCGTGAAAAGCGATAGTTATTGTTAACACGTTGGATGAGCGAGTTTAAACCTATGACCATTTTTTGAAACTCATCTTTGAAATGGCCGCGACCGAGTAGCGTCTCAGGTACCGTCTCGAGTTGTGGTTGGGCTTTCGCCTGCTCTGACAATCGCGCCAAAAAGCGTTCAAGTTTGACCAGCGGTTGCAGCAAGAATGACGTCAATAGGTAGCTTGCCACGAGACCGATCGCGAGAATGCACGACAAAAATGTAATAGACGATCGCGAGAAGTAATCGGGCTTAACGAATTCGGCGTTGAGCATGACACCCACTTGTAGCATCCGATTCGGAAAGTCGGGCATTTGCAGGTTGAGCAGACGGATATATTTACTTTGCCAATATAACGAGGCCCATTGGCTGTCGGTCGGCAGCTCGGCAATCGCCGCGACCTTCTTCGCCAAGGGGCTTTCGTAGAGAACCCGGCCTTTGCCATCCCAAATCACGAAGAACTTTTCAATTTCGGTTTTGCCAAGTTCGTCCGCCACAATCCTCTCGGATGCAGCGAAATTGATTTTGCGAATGTCGTTTTCTTTGGCCTTGATCAAAGCTTCAGCGGCTTCGCGCGCGAGCTGATCAACGAGAGCCACGCGATCGCGGCGTAAGAAAAGTGCATGCACCACAATTGAGCTTGTTGCCACGACGAACAAGACCGTCAGAATCGTAAGAAAATATCTAACCCTCAATCCAGTACCCGCTGTTTCTCAAATTTTTAATTTGAACTTCAGCTCCGATTTCAGCCAGGCGCTTTCGCAAGTTGGCGACTGTGGCCTCGACAACATTGGTGTCGACATCGGAGCTTTGTCCCCACACGTATTGCAAGAGCTCGTTTTTGCTCCAAACACGGCCGCGCTCTTGGCTTAACGCTCGAAACAACAAAAATTCTTTCGGTGGTAAATTCTCGACTAAAGAGCCCACTGAAATGACCCGATTGACGAGGTCGACGGCCACATTGCCGACATTTAACGTGTACTGATCCGCTGAAACGTTTCGTCGCATCAGAGCGCGAAGCCGCGAAATTAATTCTTGAGTCGAAAAGGGTTTGCCCAGGTAATCGTCGGCGCCCATATCGATCAATTCAGCGCGTTCGTTCGGTGTGCTAATGGCGGATAGAATGAGAATCGGGACGCCCGGCCACTTGTTTCGCATTTGCGGCAGTACTTCTTTAGCGTCGAATGAACCGAGCATTCGATCCAATATGATCATTTGAATGGGGCTTGATTTCTGAATCTCATCAATGAGCGCCGGCTGATTGCTAATATGATCCACACTAAAGCCTTGATCATTCAATGCGGCAATAAGGTGATTCGCGATTCGCACATCATCTTCTACGAGCAACAATTTCATCGAATTCCCATCTAAAGGTAGGTGGTCCGCAAGTTAAATCTAAAAATTTTTTTATCTGTGATCAATTCGAATGCCTCAATCGGCTCGAAACTAAAAAAATATTTATCTTCGAAATGAGGTTCAAAAAAGCTTTAGCTTCGGAACACGATACACCCTTCACCCGCGGCGGCCGTATCGGGTATTTTAAGAATAGATGGTTCATGTTTTAGTCGCTGCCTTCAAAATAATTCCGCTGCTCTTGAGCTTCGCCTGGATTTTCGGCGCCGTTATTTTTTACTGGAATCGCGAGCGAAATTCTCCCGCAATCCCGGTCGAAACTAACATTCTACCGCCGATTTCAATTATTGTCCCGTGCCATAATGAAGAACTCACGATCGCTAATACAATCGCCGCTCTCGATCGGCTGCAATATCCGGAATTTGAAATCATTGCCGTGAACGACGGGTCGAGCGACCACACCCAAGCGGTGCTCGAAAATTTGGCCCTAAGTCAGCCGCGGATGCGTGTCATTAACGTAGTTCGAAACAAAGGTAAAGGCGCGGCTCTCAATGTCGGGATAGTTTCGAGCCGTTATGATCACGTCGTGTGTATAGATGCTGATTCGGAGCTGGATCCTTATGCTCCGCGATGGTTGATCCCGCATTTGACTCAAAACGCGAACGTGGCAGCCGTCACAGGTAACCCGCGCGTGAAAAATAGAGGGACTCTCGTCGGTCGCATACAAGTCGGCGAATTTTCGGTTTGTGTTGGCATCATTCGACGCTACCACCAAGTGATCGGCAAACTAGGGACAATGTCGGGCGTTTTAATGGCATTTAAGAAGCGCGCCCTTTTTGATATCGGTCTTCTCGACACGGACTGCATTACTGAAGACATCGCTGTGACCTGGAAGCTGCAACGAGCCGGCTGGGATGTTCGATTCGAGCCGCGAGCTCTCTGTGACGTTTTGATGCCCGACACAATCAAAGGTCTTTGGAAGCAGCGGGTGCGTTGGGCCAGCGGCGGCTTCGATACAATGATTCGAAATCTCGAGATCGTTTTCTGGCCGAATGCCTGGGCCTTAAAGGTTTTATACCTTGAATACTTTCTCTCAGCTTTTTGGACATTCACGGTCCCGGTTCTTGTTATTGTCGGGCTTATGTTGCATCACCACGGCGTTTCGCTTTTGTCGCAGTGGTTTTCGCCCTGGGGGTGGACGGTATGCTTGACCGGCCTATTCAGTGCATTGATGTTTATCGCCGGCTTTTGGATGCACGAGAGGTACGAAAAGGGCGTCGGCAAATTTGGCTACTGGGCCATTTGGTATCCGTTTTTGTACTGGGTGTTGAACGGCGCGGCGTTTTTGGTGAGTGTACCCAAAGTGTTATTTGGTAAACGAGTGAAGTTTAGTACGTGGATCAGCCCCGATCGAGGAGTTTTAAGCTATGAAAGCATGCGACTTAAAAGAATTGCGACCGAATAAGACCCGAGTGTTCATCGAGCATGGGCTGACACTCGCCATTTGGTCGTTTTGGTTCGTGAGCTTAGTCACAACGATCGAAAATTGGCATTGGGTCATTCAATGGTGGGCCGGCTATTCACCGACCGCAAAAATTGAAATGCTCGCCGCCGCCGCTGTTTTTGTCGCGTTGTGCATGAGCTGGAAGTGCAACCTCGGCTCAAAAAAGGTAAAGTTCGGTGCCCCTAAATTGGACCCGTCAGCGAAAACAAAATGTCTCGAGCTGTTCGGTTGGAGCGAAGAGGACCTCAAACTCGCGCAAAACTCGCGTTTGTTTGATTTACACGGACCGAGCGACAGCATGGCGAGTCTCATTCGTGTTCCGCAACCGAGCGCGATTGTTCGCGAGGCCGAAGAAATCGCGGCTCAACACGGCTAATGGTTACAGCAATCGGCAGCAAGATATTTTCAAAACCGGCCCGTAGGTTTGAAAGCGGTAAATTACCAAGCGTGTAAGTGATTTCACTCGCGAGCTCTGCGTGACGGTAGGGTTGCCACTTCAGCATATGCAAAAATCCGAGCGCGTAGCTGTCGACGCGCGAGCGGTGGCCGCTCCAAAGGCTAGCTCAACACAGCAAAATATGAGCACTCGGAACATAATTGCAGATTGTCGGCCGGTCGCATAAGAAGCAAGTCTATTTTCAAATCACGTTTTTGCCGGCCCTTTGGCCTGCGACCAGGGCGCCAGGGCTCCAGTAAAACCCAGAAAAATCCGTTAGATAAACTATGAAGCGGTGGTACGTTTTGCCCTTTGCTCTGCCTCTATTTGCGTCGGTTTTGCTCACCACCGGCTGTGGCAAGCTTTGGTTTTCGTTTACGATATCGGGCTCACTTGCCCCATATGGCCAGGCTACACAAATTGTATTTACTCAAGAGCCCTACAATGAGACGGCATCGGGTTCTGAAATTCCGATTCAGGTTACAGTCGAAGATGCTCAAGGTCGCACCGTTTTCGGTGGCCCTGATTCGACCGCGCAAATCTCGATTGCCCTCACAAGCGGCATTGGACCACTTAACGGCACAACGACCCTGAGCGCTGTCAACGGTGTGGCTAACTTTGTTTATAAAGGCATGAATATCGCGACACTCGGTTCAGGTGACGTCATCACGGCGACAAAAGCCGACGAAACTGCGCAAGGCGGTGCCTCAACACTCACGCAAGCGAGCACGGCGTTCACTGTGACATCAAACAATTCTTGGTTTGGCGCGACGGCGACGGCGAAGTGGCTCACGACGGGTGGGCAATCAGCTGCTGGCCTTGGTGACGGGATGATGAATTATCCGGATGACACCTTCGTGGATAGCTCAGGCAATCTTTACGTTGTCGACAATGGCAATGCGCGCATTTTAAAATTCAACTCTTCGGGTGTCTATCAGGGTTGGATCGGTGTTGTCGGCGCGACCCCAACTGGCGGGGCTGCGGGTTGTACAACCACCACTTACCGTGGCATGACTCCGGGTTGGTGCAAGGGTGGCTACGGCACAACCGCCTACAGTGGTTTTCTCGGAGTCTGGGGCGACGGCACTTATCTTTACGCGCTTGCATATCCGAACGGGAGCGGCGGTGCATCTGCAATCTTTCGATTTAACGCATCAACCGGCGCTTACATGGGCTGGACAGGTCTATTCACCGGTACAACAGGCGAACTCTCAAATCCTTACAACGGAGGCTGCAATACGCTTGCAAGCGGCAGCGTCACGCCAGGTTGGTGCGTTGGCGCTGAAACTTGGGGCATTGGACCAGGCAGTACGAACGGGGCCTTCAGCAATGCGACTGGTATTACGGGTGATGGCACTTACCTCTATGTCGTGAACTCCGGTGATTCAAACAGCAACGATATCCAAAGAATAAATGCTTCGACCGGCACCGCAGCCGGTTGGATCGGCAATATAGGTAACGCGGGTGGTGGCACGTGCGGCAGCGCAGGTAGTTTCACGAGCGGGTGGTGCACGGATGCGACAGCGACGCCTCAAGATTCAGGCACGATGGACGGGTCGCTTAACTTTTGGGGTGTGCCTGGTGGAATTGTTTATGACAGTATCACGGCAAGTCTTTATGTGACGAATTCAGACAGTTACACAATTAACAAGTACACGGCGTCAACCGGCGCGTTTGCTGGCTGGGCGGGAATGGTGAATACGACCCCAACCGGTGGCGATGCGGGTTGTACTTCGACGACAACTGGCAACCCAACTCCTGGATGGTGCACGGGCGGCAGTGCGCAAAGTACGACTAGCATCGATGGCCTTTACTACCCACAAGCTATCTCAACCGACGGAAGTTATCTGTACATTTTAGACAAAGACAATCGCGTTGTGCGCTACCTAATGAATGGCACCTACGATGGCTGGATCGGCGCGATTGGCAATGCCGGTGCCGGCACGTGTGGCAGTGTCGGCACGTACACGTTTGGATGGTGCACAACAGCCAGCACTCAGGCTGAATCTGGCACGGGTGATGGGATGCTTTATAACGCCAGCGGCTTATTTGCAGACTCCTCTGGCAATCTTTGGGTTGCAGATTCAAGTAACAATCGGGTCAGCAAATACACGGCTTCTTCTGGTGCATTTGATGGTTGGATCGGAGCCGAATCGGCCGCAACCGCTGGTTGGCAAACCGCCTACTCAGACACGGCCGGTGCGGGCGATGATAATTCTTTTGCAACCACTATCGCAGGCATCTACACGGACGGCACAAATCTTTATATTTCAGACGCAAATCGAATTGAAAATTTCGCACTTTCAACTTTAACTTTTAACGGCTGGGCCGGCGAAGTTTTGCAAACACCAACGGGCGGGACATCAGGTTGCACTTCAACTGCCCCGGGTAGTTTAACTCCTGGGTGGTGTACCGGCGGCTACGCACAAATCGATACGAATATCGATGCGGACCAATACGGCGACACTAGCAACTGGTCGAGTATTTATGCCGACGGAACCTACATCTATGCGCCACACTGGAATACTCAAGTGAACCGATTCAACGAATCAACGGGTGCTTACGATGGATGGATTGGCGTTGTCGGTACTACTCCAACAGGTGGCGCTTCGGGCTGCACGAGCGCGAGCATTGGTAGTGTCACCCCCGGTTGGTGCACCGGAGGAGCCTCAGAAGCCAGCACGGGCGGTGGGGGATTTGTTGCCGTTGCTGGCGTTTATTCTGATGGTAGTTATCTCTATGTTGTCGATTACTTTCGCATCGAGAAATTCAATGCTTCAACCGGTCAGTTTGTCGGCTGGATTGGGCACATCAACACTTCACCGACAGGCGGCGCATCTGGTTGCGCAGGAGCCACGGGTCAAACACCGGGGTGGTGTACTGGCGGCAGTGCCACAGGGTCAATCGACGGCCTCGGTGGTATGTCGGACGCATACGGGGTCACAGGAGACGGAACTTATATTTATGTCGTTAATAATGAAACGGTAGATCGCTATAATGCGGCAACAGGCGCATTTGCTGGTTGGATCGGCGTTGCAAGTACTCCTGGAGGTACTTGCACCGGTCTCACCAACCAGTTTAACGGCGGTTGGTGCTCGGGCGGAACTCCCACATCAAGCCACTATGGTGGCAGCCCAGATGGTATCGGCGCCGTCGACGGCGGTTCATCGATTTATACCGACGGTCATTATCTTTATGTCGCGAACAATCAGTCGGCCCAAAACACTTCTGGCGGTTACATTTCAAAATACGTTCTCGGAACAGGGGCCTTTGTTGGTTGGAAGGGCGAAATCTCAACTACTCCAACAGGCGGAGACCCCGGTTGTACAACAGCGTCGGTCGGGACCTTCACACCTGGTTGGTGTACTGGCGGCGTTGCAAATTCACAAGGCGACGATATTGTTGGAGCATTCATCAATGGCCCCGAGGAAATTTACGGTGCCGGAGATTTCATATACGCCGTCGACCAGGGGCGCTACCGCATCGACAGGATTGGAAAATGAAATATGGCTCAAACTTTGCAATTTAATTTCGGATAGGCGCCGAGGGGGGATTAGTGCGTTTACACGTTCGTAAATCTGTCAAATTTTTTGCTACTGTTATAGGGCTAGGCACTTGCACGGTTTTGTTTCAAAATTGTACATCAGCATTTCGCAGCGGCTCGAGTTTAACGAGTGCGAGTTCCGCAAATTCGACAAACCCCGTAAATCTAACGGCTACACGACCATCATACAATACGGGCAATGGGTTCTTCGTTCTAAACGGCAACATTTACGATGCCAATGGCAACGAGTTTCGCGCTCGTGGCGTGGATCGCACACACTATGACTCGTACTCACAAGCCGGTATTGCCAACAGCCACGCCAATGCGGTTCGAATATTCATTAGCACCGACGAGACGGCCGCAATCGTCGCTCAAATGGTTAATATAATTCAAACTCAACATATTGATGAAAAAGAAGTGCCGATCGTGACTGCTGCCGATACTCCAACCGGTACCGCGACAAGCTGTAATACAAGTCCGACCACATTGAGCGATGCTGTGGCATATTGGACATCGACGGCCAGTAGTTGGACTGCGCTAAACAAATACATAATCGTCAATATTGCAAATGAATGGGGGCCCGCAAACAGTACAGTCTGGCGTGACTCGTACATCAGTGCGATTGCATCAATGCGTGCGGCTGGATATTTAGGGCCACTCCTCATTGATGCTGGAGGCTGCGGTCAAGACGAAGCCGATCTCGAAAATTACGCGGCGGCCGTATTTAATAGTGACCCACAAAAAAACATTATTTTTGCCTATCACATCTATGGCGGGACCAACGATGAGTCGGCTTCGATCAAAAGTATTCAAAAAGGTAACCCGACCGTCTTAACACTTACGAGCGCAGCCTCGTGCCACCCGTTCTCATACAGCGGCAGCTGCTTCACTGGCGGCAATAACTGGAATGGCATTACTTCTTACGATGTGTCGGGCGCGCAAGGTATGACCCAACTCAATGGCGACCAATCGTCTGCAGCAAACAATATCGGTGGAACGGCTGGTAACTGGACAATCACTTTAAACGCCGACAGCACAAACTGGCCGAACTATACTGGTGGCGGCACGATCGTTGACTACAATGGCAACTACGCTCTTAGAATCGCACGGCTTGCGACGCTCAGCAAGACGACCGGCGCTGCTGTTCTTTTATCTGAATTCGGACCTGGTCGAAACATTGGTCCAAGCCCCACGCTTGTCACTCCCGAAGAAATAATGTCGGCAGCTGAGGCCAACAATCTCGGTTGGCTCGCGTGGGCGTGGGACGACAATGATCTTGCCAACAGTCAGGCAGATAACAATTGGTTTAGCATGACCTACAATATCGGAGCATATAACACGAGTTCTGATCTCACAATTTTTGGCCAACAAATTGTCGAAGGTTGTGTGAATCCAGCACCCGGCGGATGTGGTTGCCCCGATTCGCCATTACCGCCGATGACGACAATTGATCCGACTTGCCAAGGCACACCAATTCCTATTTATTCTGAATATGGACTCAAATCGCTCGCCAACCCTGCCTCGATCTTTTTGAGTCAATAAGAAGGTTTGATAGGGTGCCAAATCTCGTCAGCCCAAGTCGCAAATCGAAGGCAATGCGTTGCCGTTCGATTCAAAACACTTGAAATCGAGCTTAAAGTTCGCTTCGGCACTTGGCT
Source organism: Bdellovibrionales bacterium (assembly GCA_027459485.1). GTDB lineage: Bacteria > Bdellovibrionota > Bdellovibrionia > Bdellovibrionales > UBA1609 > RBG-16-40-8. Next base: position 255,334 of record DAIDIG010000002.1, read on the forward strand.
ATTAGGCCAAGCGCGGCTTATAAACTTTCTATTCGCCATCTTAGCAAGGGGGCTGGGGATGAAGGGGATTTTACTTGCGCTATTCGTATGTTGCGCAAGTTCAGTGTTTGCGTCGTTGCCGACCGCAAGAGTTAGTTCCGGCGACGTGACTACAATTTATACTAAACTCGGCGCATTTAGTGTCATGGAAAAGTGGTCAGTTGATCCTGATCCAGGCATGTCGAGCCAAGACGTCTTAGCCGCACACGTTTCTTTTTTGCCGAATCCAAATACGTTCCCTCAGTGCCATAAGCTCGCCCTCATTCAAGTCGCTCAGGTACTTGGCAATGATATTGGTAGTCAAAATGGTCAGCAGTATGTCTGGAGTGGCGGCCAAACAAACCGAAATTTTATCGAAACCATTGGGGACCCTGTAAATAATATTGAACCCGGCTTTTTTGTTGATCACGACGCCTCGAAATGTGCGCCTCACATGCCGTGTTCACCGTATTTTTTAGATTCGTGGCCGTCATTTCCTCCGCCGAATATCCCCTCCCATTATGGTTATGTTTTGGGTCTGCATAAATTCAAATCGACGTCGCTGACAGACTATCCGAATCATTGGGACGAGGTCATTCAGTACAAATTTGAAACCTGTGTCGTATGTGCCGATCGTCGAACGCTTTATCAATGCGTGAATTGGGGAGGGTACCGTCCGTCGTGGGGGCCGCTACCGTTAAAATTTAAAATTTTTCGCCCGAAAGTCGCGCATGTGCCTTCGCCCACGTTTTTGCGTGCGCTTAAATTGTTCGAGAAGTTTTATTCATTAGCGAGCGACGTCTTGCCAATTTGATTCTACGCTTTGCTGGCCTGCCAAGCGACCGTCTGGCCGACGCTCCTTTTTTCTGCCCAAAACTCAAGGGCTACAAAAAAGCGGCATCCTACTATGGGGCCGTCGCATCTTTTTCAACGTATGGGATTCCGGCTGAAATTGCGAATTGCTTAAAATTTTCAAAAATCGGCTTTCCGACAATTGATTTGCCGCAACTATCAATAAAATCTATTTTATCTGCTTTATCGGTCTCAAGTGTATAATCTGAATCCTCGGGGCCATCCGCTTCGTAATATAAATTGTAATTCACGGCTTTGATTTTGAACTCGAGAGACCATTTTGCACTTCGTAGGCCTTGGGTTCTAACCGCGTTGAAGCTTTTGCGGGGGGCTGTTTCGCCATCGGGATACGTGACTTCTACTTTGCCTATTTTACCGAATCGATAGTGCATTGACTGAATCGGTCCTGTTAGAGGCGATGCGCATAACGATACAGTTTTTTTCGAATCTGAAAGGGAGCATGAAAATAACGTTCTTTCTTTCGCCCCACAGAGAGTTTGAGCGGCGTTGGCACAAATGGCTAAAAGAAGACTCAACACAATCGTATAAAAGCTAGTTGCCCTGAACGAATATGTCATGAATTGTGCCGCCAAATCGCATTAGTTATAGAACTATATTGCGGCCTATTCATGGCTTAGGCAAGGGCATAGCGGGAATTGGTTTTATTCGCTTTCACTAAGGTTTTATGGAAAACTTAGGAGAGGACGAACTCGTGAAAGTCATTTTGGGTCTAGTATCGATACATCTGGAAGAAATTAAGGAATTCTCTAAAGTATTCTTACATTGGGTTGATAGCGCAAAATCCATATGAATTTGAAAGTAGTGGACGAAATGGCTTACTCTCCGGATCTAATTAAATTGGGCTACGTCGAAAGAGAACAGAAGGTTTTTTCGGAAGAACTAGTAGATAGCCTTTTTGCCTCGTATAGTGAAACTTTGAAGGCAGATTTCAGAAAAGCTTTTGACGAAATCGGCGAAGTTTTTGTGCCTAAAAATTTTGAAAAAATCCCGAACGCTTTTGCAATAACAGGCTATTTGGATTTATTAGACATGGGATTTTGCCCCGAGGATGTTGGGTATTTTTTAGAAAGCGCAAAAGTTCCGGGTTACAGTCCGTTACTTAGTCTCATTGCTCTAACGAGAAGCCATCAGTTGGCGGAAGGGCAGCCTCGGTTGCCGACGTGGCTTCGTTCTCTGGAAGAGAGTTCAGTTGCATGGGGGTTGATCGCAAATGTCTTTGTTATTTGCGCGAAAATAGGTGAGTCACCCAGCTTTTTCTTGAATCCTGTCCTAAATTTAAATCTGAAAGGCAGCCGTACATTCGAGTCCTCATTTAAGGAAGTTCATTCACCTAAAAGCTTTGATGGCTACCGAGACTATCTTGTTGACAAAACTTGGAGTCACGTTGGGTATCGGAGCAAAGACGAAGCAGTTAAGGCTATCGGTATAAAATACGTCTGAAGAGACCCGGCGAAAAGCCGACAAGTAATCCAGAAAACGAAACGGGCGCCAATGGCGCCCGTGGTCCAGAGTCTAACTTTTTGAAATCGACCGGCACTGATGGCTTTCTGTCGCCGGCCCCACCGTTCCCACCTCTGAAACTCGCCGCGAATACCTGTGCGGGTTCGTGCAAAGTATCGACTGGTGCGCCAGAGAGGACTTGAACCTCCACGCCTTTCGGCATACGCCCCTCAAACGTACGTGTCTACCAGTTCCACCACTGGCGCATAAGGGTATTCAGTTAGAACAAAAAGTGGTACCGAGCGGTGCTCGAGGTGTCAACCAAATCGACGAACGTCGAGGCGCTTCAACGCCGTTAACCGACCGATGAATGGCTCACGTCCATACAAATGAGGGGACCGAGACGGATGCTCGGTTAGACATAAGGGCTCACGGATGAGCCCTCGGGGCGAAGACGAGACATACGGATGAGCCCTCGGGGCGAAACCGAAATATGCGAGTGAGCTCTGGGAAGAAGACGCGGACTTAAGGATGAGCCGCCAGGGGGGAGGGGAAAGTGCCGATCGATTTCAACATCTTTTTGAATAGCTCCATTAATGGGATTTTCCTGTTTGGCGTGATGACTTTTCTACTGACGATTTCTTACATCGTCGGCTTCTTGGAATACGACGACTTCAACGATCACGACGATTGACCGTCGTCTGCGATTGATTTTATCTCCGTCTGTCGTTACAAAACAGCCATGCACCAATTGGACTACGAATATCCCGAGTCGCTGGTGGCGACTGAACCGCGAGCGGATTACCGCATTTTACTTTCGGGTTCGTCGGCAAGTCTGTCGAAGGATCCGCCTCAACCGCGCGAAATCAAGCGGAATGAGCTTTTCGCGCTTTTTAAGCCCGGTGACGTACTGGTTATCAACGATACTCGCGTGGAGCGACGTCGGATTCTAGCCGGTAATGGACTCGAAATCCTATTTTGCGAACAAGTTTCGGAACTTGAATGGCAAGTGCTGTGCGCGGCCCGGGACCTTCGTATAGGTGATGTGATAGAATTGCCCGGCGGTATCGCAGCAACTTTGACTGCAAAAGGCCTGCCTCAAGTTTTACAGTTGAGCGATCCCATCGATACGGCCTACTTTGAGCGCTACGGAGATCTTGCGCTGCCGCCGTACATTCAGTCTGCACGCGGTGAACGTAAAAGCCGCAAAGAAGACGAGCAGTGGTACCAAACCGCTTGGGCCGAGAAATCAGGCAGCCAGGCGGCGCCGACTGCGAGTCTTCATTTTACTGGCGAAGATATTCAGAGTCTACGTCATAGCGGCGTGAAAGTTGTGACGCTCACTCTCCACGTCGGGATCGGCACATTTTTACCGCTCAAGACGGAAAATCTGCACGAGCACAAGATGCACAGCGAACCGGTGATGATCCCTCAAACGACTCTCGATGAAGTGATCACCGCCAAACGCGAAGGGCGGCGTGTGTGGGCGCTCGGCACAACAGTTGTTCGTTCGCTCGAATCGTGGGCAACCGGTAAGTTTGAAAACGGTGCCGTTGAAAATCGAGACGGTGGGCAGACGAAATGCGTTTTTGGCAGAACCGATTTATTCATCACGCCCGGTTATCAATTTGAAGTCGTCGAGGGCCTTCTCACGAATTTTCACCAGCCGCGCTCGACGCTTTTGGCGCTCGTCGATGCGTTTGCCGGCCGAGACTCTAGGGTGCAGGCTTACAATTATGCGATTCAAAACCGTTTTCGCCTTTTCAGCTATGGTGATTTGTCAGTTTGGCTGAGAGGTCCCTTATGACCTCAAAACCGATCGGGCATTTTGAACGACTTGCGACCGACGGCAACGCACGGGCTGGCCGATTAACAACCGCACACGGCGAGATTGAAACGCCAATTTTCATGCCGGTCGGTACTCGCGCCACGGTGAAAGCCATGACGCCCGAAGAGCTCAAAAATCTTGGCGCGCAGATTATTTTGGGCAACACATATCATCTTCATTTGCGGCCGGGCGAAGACGTCATTGCGGAGCTCGGAGGCCTACACAAGTTTATGAATTGGCACGGGCCGATCCTTACGGATAGCGGCGGTTTTCAAGTATTCTCTCTTTCAGATCTCACGACTATCACCGAAGAGGGTGTTGAGTTTCGCTCCCATCTCGACGGCGGCACGTATTTTTTAAGTCCGGAAAAGAGCATGCAGATTCAAATGGCGCTCGGTTCAGATATCGTGATGGCGTTTGACGAATGTTTGCCGCACCCGTCGCCGCGCGAAAAAATAATCGAATCGATGGCAATGACGGAACGTTGGCTGAAACGTTCGAAAGCGGCGATGACCCGCAAAGACAGCCTCCTGTTTGGTATCGTGCAAGGCGGCCTTGATCTCGAATTGCGGATGAAGAGCCTTGAAGGTATCACGGCGGTCGAGTTACCCGGTTATGCGTTGGGCGGTTTCAGCGTCGGCGAGCCGATTCACCTCATGCACGAATTAGTCAAAGTCGTCGGCCCGAAAATGCCGGCTGATAAACCGCGATATCTCATGGGGGTGGGCACGCCACTCGATTTAATTCTTTCAATTGATGCCGGTATCGACATGTTCGACTGTGTGATGCCGACGCGCGTAGCTCGCAATGGCAACCTCTTCACATGGCAAGGCCGAGTGAGCATCAAACGCACGGAATTCAAGATGGATAAGGCTCCGCTGGACCCAGAGTGCCACTGTTACACGTGCCGAAATTACTCGAAAGCGTATTTGCGGCATTTGTATTTGAGCGGCGAAATCTTGTCCGCGAGATTGAACACGATTCATAATTTGCATTTTTATCTTGATCTCATGAAGCGAGCTCGAGGCGCTATTCGCGAAGGCCGCTGGTCAGAGTTTCGAGATTTCTGTCTGACGCGGTTTATAAAGCCGTGATTTCCCTCGCCGTTTTCGTGATGAAGTAATGTTGGTTAAAACAATTCAGGGGTTTTAAAAACGCTCCAAGGAGCCTACTACTATGTCACTTCTATTGTCATCATATGCTTGGGCCGCCAGTGCACCCGCCGCCGGTTCAAGCGCACCCGCTTACATGCAATTTATGCCGTTCGTTCTGATCTTCGCGATCTTTTATTTTTTGATTATCCGCCCGCAATCGCGACGGCATAAAGAACACCAGCAATTTGTGACGGCTCTTAAGCGCGGTGATCAAGTGATCACGGCGAGCGGTATTTTTGGCCGCGTGAGCGGAATCACCGAAAAATTCGTCATGCTCGAAGTGGCGGACGGAGTGAACATTCGCATCCTCAAAAGCCAGATCGCATCAGCGGTAACGGAAGGCGCGACCAATGCTTGATAAATTGTCATATCGTTGGGCGGTTGTCATCGTCATCATTTTGCTCGGTGCCTTCTGGATTTCGCCCAATTTTGTGCATTTTGGTAAAAAGAGCATCTTCGGTAAAAATAGGATCACACCCGGCCTCGATATTCAGGGTGGCATTCATTTGGTTATGGGCGTCGATGTCCAAGAGGTATTGCAAGAGCGCGTGGCGCGTATGGCAAAGAATCTGATCGCCGAATTTAAAGACAACGGCGTGGCCTTTAAATCGGTCACGGTCGGCGGTGATGACAAGTCGGTGATTGAAATCGAGCCGTCGAACCAACAGAGCGCAGATGCGATCGCTAAATTTTTAAAAGACAAGTACCCGGCCACGTTACAGGTTTCGTCGCAAACGCCGAGTTTGATGGAGGTCAAATATTTCGACGCCGTCATTCAAAATACAAAAAAACAGGTCGTGAATCAGGCCATCGAAGTTATTCGTAACCGTATCGACGAGTTTGGTGTGGCCGAACCCAATATTTCGGCCGAAGGCTCCGATCGAATTTTAGTTCAGCTACCTGGCATTCAAGATGCCGCGCGCGCAAAAGAACTTATCAACCGCACGGCCCGTCTGGATTTTCGCGTCGTTTCGACGGCTATCCCAACAGACAAGCTCGTCAAAATGATCGCTGATGCTGAAAAGCAAAATCACTTTGAATTGGCGGCCACGGACGAGACCGCGCAAGATCACAACCCTGCCGCGGGAGCGACGGCTACGACGACGGCTGCAACAGCCGATCATGGCGCGCCAAACGCAAACCCTGCCGACAATGGCGCGAAATCTGTACAAGGTGCCGGCGCAAAAAACACGAAGGCGGAGACTCCGATTGAAAAGCTCCACTATCAAGCATATGTCAATAAACTGAACGACGTATTGGCCGCGCAACTACCGAAAGAAACGCGCATCGTTTTTGAAAAGTTAGACAATGCCGAAAATTTGGCGGCGGGGCGACGTCCGTACTTGATTCGTACCGATTCAAACTTAACTGGCGCTGAGCTTGAAGACGCCTCTGTACGCAACGACGAATACGGCCGGCCTGAGGTCGATTTTCGTTTTACTCTCACGGGCCGCAAAATGTTCGCCGATTTGACTTCGAAAGCGGCGGGCGGATCATTGGCGATTGTTTTGGATGATGTCGTGAAGTCGGCTCCTCACGTTGAGCGCGAGATTGACAGCGACTCCGCCCGTATCACGCTCGGCGGGGGTCGCGACTATGATGCTATGTTCAACGAAGCGCGGTTCATTGCGTTGGCATTGCGCGCGGGCGCTCTACCGGCCGCATTAGAACCGCTCGAAGAGCGAACAGTGGGGCCGTCGCTTGGTTCTGAATCAATTCATAAAGCCAAGATTGCCTCGATGATCGGGACTATGGCGGTTTTCATCTGGATGTTCCTCTATTACCGTGGCGCGGGGCTGATCGCCGATATTAGTCTGATCATCAATATTTTTCTGACGTTTGCCGTTTTGACATCGATGGGGGCGACGCTTGATTTACCTGGCGTTGCCGGTATTGCGCTGACAATCGGTATGGCGGTGGACGCCAACGTGATCATCTACGAGCGGGTTAAAGAAGAGTTGCGTAAAGGCGCGAGTTTGGCCGGCGCCGTTCGCGACGGTTACCACAATGCGTATCCATCGATTTTTGACGCCAACCTTTGCACTGTTTTGACGTGCGCGGTTTTGATGTACTTCGGTACGGGCCCCATTCGCGGCTTTGCCGTCACACTCGCGATCGGTATGGTGACTTCGATGTTTACTGCGGTTTTCTTCTCGCGCACGGTGATGGAAACTATTGTGGGCAAATTCAACTACAACGTTTTTACGGTTCCTGTGCGTGCCAATTCAGCAACCGTCAACAAGTCATAGGGTAGGGTAGAAAATGGCATTAGTTACATCCGACGCGAATCCGAATCGAAAATTTGATACCGGCCGATTCGATTTTTTGGGTAAAGCGAAGTTTTTGGTTCCGCTCTCGATCATCACGATTGTAGCCGGCCTGATTAACTTGGGCGTGAAGGGTCTCAACTACGGCATCGACTTCGTCGGTGGTACGCAATTTCAAGTCGAGTACAATCACGTCATCGATGCGGGCGTTGTGAGAAAAGTTCTCGACGACAATGGCTACGAAAAAGCCCTTGTGCAGAATTTCGACGACCACCGAACGTTTCTTGTTCGCATGCAGGCGCTGCACGGTAAAACCGACAAAGAGAGCGACGAGATGCAAAACGCGCTCGTGAAAAAGGTCACAACGGTGTTTCAGACCGGTGTGAAGGGCAACCCCGCCGAAATTCGCAGTGTTGAGTCGGTGGGGCCGCAGGTGGGGGCTGAGCTCAAGCGCAATTCTCTGCTCGCAACCTTTTACAGTATGCTTATGATCTTGATCTACATCGGTTTCCGGTTCGATTACAAATACGCGCCGGGTGCCGTCTTATGTACGATTCACGATGCGGTCGTCACGATCGGCATTTACGCGATCTTCAACCGCGAAGTGAATATGGAGACCTTGGCCTCGATTTTAACATTGCTCGGTTACTCCATGAACGACACGATCATCACCTTTGACCGGATTCGCGAGAATGAAAAAATCTTTCGCGGCGAAAATTTTTATAACGTGGTCAACCGTGCCATTAACGATATGTTGGGGCGAACCTTGCTCACAGCTTTTACGACTGAGCTTGCGGTGGCGGGGCTTTACTTTTTCTCAGACGGCGTGATCAAACAAATTACATTCACGCTGCTGATTGGTATTGTCATCGGCACATACTCATCGATTTATATCGCGTCGCCGATCGTGATTTGGCTCGATCGTCTCGAAAAGCGAAAATCCGAATCTCGTATGCAAGCCGCAAAAACGGCGAAAGCTTAGAGTTCTAACGTGTCGCGCGGGGGGAGTGAGCGGTGGGGTGCGCGTGAATCGTCGCCAGGCGATCCGCCGATGGCGATGCCCTCCGCCATTTGGGATGTGCTTCGTGCGCGCGGGATAACAACAACAGAAGATATCGAAAAAATATTTAATCCGGCACTTCGCGATCTGGCGCATCCATTTTCACTGGATCAAATGGATCAAGCTATTCAAAGATTGCTACGAGCCCACGAAGCGCAGGAGCCGATCCTCGTTTACGGCGATTATGACCTCGATGGCACGCCAGGGGTCACTCTTTTGAGAGAGGGTCTTCTTCAACTCGGCTTCGAGCGCGTCTACACGTTTCAACCGTCGCGAATGAACGATGGGTATGGCTTGCATGCGCGACAGGCGCTCAAATTTTTGAAAGATGGAGTGCGACTTGTTTTAACAGTCGATGTCGGCATCACCGATGTCGACGCGGTCGATGAGCTGAATCGCGCGGGCGTCGATGTGATTGTAACGGATCACCATTTGCCGAAAGATCGGTTACCAAACGCGCTGGCGGTGATTAATCCGAACAAAGGCGACTGCGGCTCAGGCCTTCAGCACTTATGTGGTACAGGTGTCGCGTTTTATTTAATACTTGCACTTCGAATGGCGCTTGAAAAAGCCGGGCGTATGGCGCGGCCGTTTGACCCGAAGTCACTGCTAGACCTGTTCTCTTTAGCGACAATTTCTGATCTGGTGCCGCTTGTCCGTGAGAACCGCGTGCTCGTAAAGCATGGGTTGAAGATTTTAGCCAAAACGGAGCGCCCTGGCCTTAGGCTCCTGATGTCCGAGCTCGGGCTTTATGGTCGCAATCTGACGGCACAGGACATTGGGTTTCGGTTGGCTCCAAAGCTCAACGCGTTGACTCGTCTTGAAGATGGGATCACTGCATTCGATATATTAACAGCCGATGACGAAAATGCCGCGCGACTTGTCGAATGCGCTCTTCGGGTGAATGAAAAAAGACGTCTTTTGCAAGACAAGGCATTACGTATCGCTGAAGATTGGCTGAGCAAAAATCGCCGCTCAAACGACAAATCCATATTTGTTTATTCCCCCGAGTTTCACCCGGGTGTCATCAGCTTGACGGCCAATGAGCTCGCTATGAGGTACCAAAAGCCCGTTTTTGTCGGAGCCGTTCGCGAAAACGGACGCATCGTGGGGAGTGCGCGGGCGCCATCTACTCTGGGTGAAAACTTTAATTTGCAGCCCATTTTACACGAGGTCAGTTCGTACCTTTTGCGGTTCGGCGGCCACCGCCATGCAGCTGGCTTTGAGGTTGAGATCGAAAAAGCTGAAGAGCTGGCAGAGGCGTTGAACGGGGTGGTCCCAAAGTTTGCGCAAGCCTCTGATTCGCCGGCCTTACAGCCGTCTGGCGCGCTATTGTATGACTCTGAAGTTAAATTGTCTGATCTATCGCTCGAGTTTATGGCTTGGCATGAAGCTCTCGAACCGTATGGGCCTGGATTCGAATCGCCGGCCTATCTGTTGCGAGGCCTGCGCGTGCGTTCCGCTAAAAAATTAAAGAACAAGTTTTTTCGGTATAAATTAAGCGATGGTTTGCAAGAAATTGAGGCACCCTGGTTTGATAACCCGGCCGAATTTCAGCCGGGCGATCGTATTGATTTAATCTTCGAGCCGCAATGGAATCACTATAATGGGCGGCGTACTCTTCAAGCAAAAATCCTCGCGGCGCGGCCATCAAGGTAAAATTTGGTAACGCGCCCGCCGCTTAGGTTTGCGAATTAATTACCGCGAGCGTCGTTTGTCAGTTGCATGGTCACGGGGCCAAATTGCGACTGTGCAATTTGTTGCACCATTCCGGCGACTGGCACAGCGCGATCCACCCAAATTTCGGTATCGCTGTTCTGGCTGCTGTCATGAATTTTGAGGTATTCGCAATTAAACGTGGTTTTCTGGCCTTTAAAGTTAGGCACAGTGACTGTCGCTTTGTGCATGTCCACGATTTTTTCTTGGCTTGGGTCGGGCGGAGTCTGCTTTTGGCCGTTCACGAGCAATTGTAAAAGTTTGCCGTTGTTGCCATAGAGTGCTTCCACTTTTTGTTTGCCCATCATGCCCATATCGACATCAGTTTCAACCCAGAACCCTTGGCTCACTTGGTTACGTACGAACATGTGAGCAGTGCCGTTGATGAAGCTGGCCATGTTCATGCTGTAGTCAGCCGAATCGCCAACCGTAAAAAGACCGTGGGTGGCCATGGGTTGTGCGACAGACGACAACATAGCTTGATCCAAAGCCTGGAATTCAATCTGAGTTGGCATTTGCGCTTTGAAATCAGCGCGGGCTTGCAGGCCTAAAAGCAATGCAGCCGCAATAAAAAACGATCGAGTCATATGAGATCCCCCTTAGTTAAGTTGCTTAATCGGAGCACAGGGCAAACATCAGATCAAGACATGCCTTGTCGAACGGCTTTTTTTAACTGAATTATGAAGGTGGCCCCTTTGTCAGGGCCATCGCTTTCGGCGCGAATTGTTCCCCCAAGCCGCTTTATAATTTGACTGGCGATCGACAGCCCGAGTCCGAGCCCGCCGTGAATTTTTGAGTCTTGGCCGTAGGTTTGCCAAAAGCTGTCAAACAAATGGGGGAGTGCCTCACGCGCAATACCCCGGCCAGTATCTCGAATCGCAACATTGACATAGCCATCTAAGCTCGTTGCAGTCACCGTAATATGGCCGCCATTCGGGGTGAACTTTACGGAATTGGTAAATAGATTCCAAATAACCTGAATCAATCGCTCTTCATCGGTTTCGATTTGATCGGCTTCGGGCGCGATTGAGACTTGACGATGAATATCTTTACTCTCAGCCTGATTTTGTACAACCGACCAAGCCGCTTCGATGACATCGCTCAAGCGGATCGGGCGAATGTGCAACTCTAATTTGCCGCTTTTGATGCGAGCCCAATCGACCAAATCATTAACGAACATGATTTCCAATTTAAGGGAGCGGCTGATTGTATCTATTGCGAGTTGTGCGGTTTCGGAATTGTTGGGATCTGACTTCCACACTTCAAGAGCCATCGATATTGTAGCCAAAGGATTACGTAATTCATGGGCGACCTGAGATAAGAAATAATCTTTTGCCTCATTCATCGATTCCGCTGAGAGGCGCGCTACACGCTCACCTTCATTCTGTCGAGCTTTCGCGACGAAGCGACTCACGACTGATGCCGTCGCTAAAAAGAGCAAAGCCACCATGGCATCCGAATAGCCAAGCGGGCCAAGGTGGTAAACCGGGGGTAAAAACAGATAGTCGATAGCGAAGACAGAAGTCACCGATGCCACAAGTCCGCCTACGAAACCGCCGCTCCAGGCGCTGAGTATAACGCTGAAATCAAAGGCGATCGACAACGTTCGAGTCAGATAGGCCCTTAAGAGAAATGAGGCAGCTGCAGCCAGAGCTGTATAGCAAAATGGTAAAAGAATCCGTGAAGACAAATCGCGGGGTTTAAAGCGCATTGAACTGCACCATAAGTCGAACTGGCAGATACTTCAAAATAAGTTCATATAGACGCAGCCGACCACCTGTGTTAACAACTCCAGCGCATGCTAGCTTGACCGACCTTAACGTTTAGTACCCGGAGCGATATGCCCAAACGGAAAAAGCAAAAGCCGAAAAAAACAAAAATGTCAGTTATTGCCGCTAATGCGAAAAAACGGGCAGAGAAACTCGACAAAATTTTGCTGAAATTGGCGCCTGGGCCATACAATCAGATATTGAAGCAAATACAGTCAGGTAAGCGCCGTATAGACGAAGAACGTCAACTGGCATTGCAATTGGGTGGGCGCATTTTAGAAAAAGTGAATGAAGTGCGGAGTTCGTTACCCTTATCGCGCAAACGTCCTCCTCGGGGCGAAGCGTGAGCCGCAAGGCGGTTGTGCTTCTCTCTGCCGGTCTCGATTCGACGGTGAATTGCATTTTCGCTCAGCGCGAACATCAGGTTGATTTGGCTCTTACGTTCGACTACGGCCAGAGAGCTGCGGCTCGCGAAATTGACCGAGCTCGCGAAATTTGCCGCCGCTTTGATATAAAACACCAGGTGGCGAACCTGCCGTGGTTAGGTGAAATGACAAAAACCTCATTAGTAAACCGATCGGTGGACGTGCCAACGCAAGCGCAAGTGAGCCTCGATGATTGCGCAGTTTCATTGCGCTCGGCTGATGCCGTGTGGGTGCCGAATCGAAACGGCGTGTTTCTCAATATCGCGGCCGCGTTCGCCGAATCTCTTGAAGCGGACTGGGTTATCCCGGGGTTCAATGCCGAAGAGGCGGCAACATTCCCCGATAATTCGCGCGAATTCTTGCAAGCAACAGACTACAGTCTTCGCTTTTCAACACGCGGGCAAGTGGTCACTCAATGTTTCACAGCCGGTATGAACAAGACGGAAATCGTCTTGCTCGGCCGCGAAATCGGTGCGCCGTTTGACTTGATGTGGCCGTGTTATTTGGCGGGTGAGCGCCCTTGCGGCGAGTGCGAATCTTGTTTGCGGTTTTATCGAGCGGCGTCGGCCGCCGGGTTAAATATCGAGGCGGCTAATCGATGAAAACTCAATTCATCGAAAAGACCTTCAAGTACGACGGCTCGCAATTGAAAAGCCTGTTTGCCTATTTGAATTTCGGTGTCGAGGGCGATTCGATCGTTGCTTGGCAAGGCGCATGCGACATCCCATTCGATAAAATGCTAGATGGCGAAGATTTGCGCGCGAACAGCGCTATTCGCGGCGCGAATATGCTGCACTTTATCGTTGAGATATTCGGCATTTCGTTAGCTCATGCAGTGGCGTCGCAGCGACTTCTTGCCTCGTTGGCCGGCGATTTACTCCGTGAAAGTTCGCCCGTTTTTTCACAGTCTGAGCGCGCCCTTCGACGTGATGGTGACGACCTTTATTTCATTGATGCCAATCGCGAAGAGCGAAAACTATCGATCAGCATCGCCACCGTTTCGCCTGTGTCGGCACTTATTCATTTTGCCGTGAATGTTGACAACCGTGATACGCCGGTTCGGACCGCAAGTTTGAATGACTTCGACGTTTCGGTCGGCCCATTTGCGAAGCACCTACTCGAGCGATTTGCGTGCGAAATGGAGTCGATCGAGCGGGCCGCGCGCAAAGTGCGACCCACAACCAGCTTTTGACATTGACCGATGGGGCACCGTTATATAATCCTGCTATCAACGGTTACGTATATCCATTCTCAATGAGGGGAACTCATCGATGAACAAACTTTTTATTCGTAAGCCCTTTCGTCAATTGGTTGCAGAAGGCGATACGTCGGCGACGCAAAGCGGGCCGGCTTTGAAACGGCATTTGACAGCGTTCAACCTGACCATGCTTGGCGTGGGCGGCATCATCGGGGCCGGTATCTTTTCTTTGACCGGTATCGCGGCTGCCAACTACGCCGGCCCCGCAATCGTATTCAGCTTCGTGATTAGCGGAATTTTGTGCGCGTTTGCCGGTCTTTGCTACGCCGAAATGGCATCCATGGTGCCGATTGCAGGGTCGGCTTACTCATATTCGTACGCGACATTGGGTGAGCTCGTGGCATGGATCATCGGGTGGGATCTCATTCTTGAATACGCGTTCGGCGCCATCACAGTGTGTGAGGCGTGGAGCGGTTATGCCATTTCCCTTATTCAAAAGACTTTCGGATTTCATCTCACAGATACGATGTTGCAATTCACCAAAGGGCCTTGGGAGACCGTGACCCTGAGTTCGGGCGCGGTCACTCACGGTATTTGGAACATGCCCGCTTCGCTGATTGCACTTGCCGTGATGATGATTTTGATTAAAGGAATTAAAGAATCGGCATCCGTCAACAACGTGATCGTGGTTCTTAAGGTGACGATTGTCGTAGTGTTTATCATTCTCGGTTGGGGAGTTGTAGACGCGCATAATTGGATTGCGAACCCTGCCGCGACAGGGCTAATGCGATGGGTACCGCCGGCTCAGCACGTGATGCGTGATCACCACATGACGACGATATTCGGATTGCCCGGTGTACTGACCGGAGCGGCCGTCGTATTTTTCGCTTACATCGGCTTCGATGCGGTATCAACAGCAGCCCAAGAAACGCGCAATCCGCAAAAAGATCTACCAAAGGGCATTCTTTGGTCGCTGGTGATTTGCACAATCCTTTACATTTTAATGGCCGCCGTTATGACCGGCGTTGTTCACTACACCCAACTGGGGGTGGCAGATCCCGTTGCCGTCGGTATCGATAAAATCATTGAACTGCGACACTGGCCCATGGCTGCAAAGTTCCCGCTCGGGTTTAGCGTGAAATTCGGCGCGCTGCTCGGTCTTACTTCTGTCGTGTTAGTCTTGATGCTCGGGCAAACTCGCATCATTTATACGATGGCGCGTGACGGCTTGTTGCCATGGTTTGACCGCGTTCATCCGAAATTTCAAACTCCGGCAAACGCCACGGTTGTCACCGGGATTTTTGTTCTACTGTTAGCTGGAGTAATGCCCCTGTCATTGGTCGGCGAGTTGGTTTCGATCGGTACGCTGCTGGCGTTTTCGCTCGTCTGCATCGGTGTAATTGTGCTCCGAAAAATTGAACCCAACGAGGTGCGGCCTTTTCGTGTACCGGCTTATCAAGTCGTCGCACCTCTCGGTGTTGTCGCTTGCGTTTGGGTAATGTCCGGTTTGCCACTTGATACGTGGATACGCCTCGTTGTTTGGCTCATCATCGGTTTCGTGATTTATTTCACGTATGGGGTGAAGCACAGCCGTCTACGCAACGGCTCAGCTAAACCGCAGCGATAGGGGTTTAGACGGCGATGACTTCTTCGAGTTCCGGCAACACTTCTTTCAGCCGGGACTCAACGCCCTGCTTGAGAGTCATCATGGAGCTCGGGCAGCCCGAACAGGCGCCTTGCATATATAAATACAACCGGTGATCTTCGTATCGTTGAAACACGATGTCGCCGCCGTCCATTGCAACGGCTGGGCGAATTTCAGTATCGAGAATGTGTTTGATTGTTTTCACCGCGGGCGGGTCGTCCTCGCGAATAGATGAGGCCGGGCCACCGTTTGTGGCGTCTTCGGTCGGCGCGGGTAAGAGCACGCCTTCATTGCGTTCGAGATGTTCCTCAATAAGTCGAGCGAGCGGATCGGCGATGATCTTCCACTCCACCCAGCTTTGTTTTGTCACGGTTACGAAGTCGGGGCCGATCATCACGGCCTGCGCCCACGGAAAGCCAAACAGCTTCTGCGCCAGTGGCGATCGGGCAGTTTTGGTGGGCTCCTCGAAAAATACGGTTTCATCGGCGATTTTGCGTGCCGTGCGAAATTTCATCGAATTCGGGTTGGGCGTTGCTTCGTAAAACACATTCATGATTGCCTCGCGCAATTGGTCATGGTTGCCTCGCGCTCTGGGCCGCGCTATATCTTCAACTCACGGTTTATGGCACGACGTTTATAGCATAAAGTGAGGCGATATGACACCCCGAGTTCGAGAGATTTTGAGTTGGTATGGAGCTGAAAATCCTGGCGTTTTAACGAACTTTGCGCGCATTTTGAACCATGGGCGCATCGGCGGTTCGGGTAAGCTTGTGATCTTGCCGGTCGATCAGGGGTTTGAGCACGGGCCGGCGCGAAGCTTCGCCAAGAACCCGGATGGTTACGACCCCAACTACCACATTCAGCTCGCAATCGAATCGGGCTGTAATGCTTATGCTGCTCCGCTCGGCTTCATCGAAGCCGTGGCGCGCGATTATGCCGGCGACATACCGCTGATTTTGAAAATCAATAATTCAGACACTCTTGTGGATGCGAAAGAAGATCCGATTTCAGCTGTGACGTCTTCGGTTGACGATGCGCTCCGACTGGGGTGCTCGGCGATTGGTTTTACGATTTACCCGGGTTCGACGGAACGCAAACGCATGTACGAAGAGATCGCGGTCGCCACACGCAAGGCAAAAGACGCAGGTCTTGTCGTCGTAATTTGGTCTTACCCGCGCGGCAAAGATATATCAAAAAACGGCGAAACTGCGATCGACGTGATCGCCTATGCGGCTCACATTGCAGCCGAACTTGGGGCAAATATTATTAAAGTCAAACCGCCGAGCGCTCACATCGAACAACTTGAGGCAAAAAAGGTTTACGAAGCGCAAGGCATTCGCGTCGACGATATGGCGCATCGCTCGAAGCACATTGTCGACAGCTGCTTCAGCGGGCGGCGTGTGGTGATCTTCAGTGGTGGCCCGGCAAAATCCACTCCCGAACTTCTTGAGGAGCAACGTGGTCTCGCGCGCGGCGGTGGTTTCGGTTCGATCATGGGGCGAAACGCGTTTCAGCGTTCAAAAAAAGACGCGATTCAATTGATTCACGATGTGATGGATATCTACACAGGCCAAGAATGAAAGCTCGGGTTTAGAAATGAGTGAACAAGACGAAAATCCGCTAAGGGCTGAAAAGCGAAGAAAGCTCCACGCGCTTCGCGAACGCGGCATCGACCCTTATCCGCACACATTCGAACAAAAAAGCCACGCGGCGGAGTTGCGCCAAACTTTTTCGCATTTAAACGCCGGCGATAAACTTGAAAGTGAAAAGGTTGTGCTTGCCGGTCGTCTCATGACCATGCGGGATATGGGCAAGGCCGCGTTTTTCAATTTGCAGGATCAATCCGGCACCATTCAGGTTTATATTCGTCTACAGGACATCCCGGAAAAGGCGCGCGAGGCGTTTAGGTTGACCGATATCGGTGACATCGTCGGCGTGAGCGGTTTTATTTTTAAAACGCAAAAAGGTGAACTATCGGTTCACGCTCTCAATTTTCAATTGTTGTGCAAAACGATTGAACCGCTCCCTGAAAAATATCATGGGCTCGCCGATGTCGAATTGAAATACCGTTTGCGGCATCTCGATCTGATTATGGATCAAGACTCGCGGCGCGTTTTTATCACTCGTTCGAAAATTATCAGCGCGTTTCGCCAGTTTCTTGATTCGCGAGGCTTTCTTGAAGTCGAAACGCCAGTGTTGCAGCCTGTTTATGGCGGAGCGGCGGCTCATCCGTTTTCGACTCATCATCGCGCGCTTGACATGACTCTGTATCTGAAGATCAGCCCCGAGATTTATCTGAAGCGGCTGATCGTTGGCGGATATGAAAAGGTGTACGAGATCGCCACTAATTTTCGTAACGAAGGCATCGATCGCTCGCACAACCCCGAATTTCGCATGCTCGAGTATTACGAGGCGTACACCGACTATCAATATCAGATGAAACAATTCGAGGATATCATCGCATTTGTGGCGCAGGCGGTGACCGGCTCTACAAAAGTCACCTATCAAGGCAAAGAAATTGATTTCAAACCTCCGTGGCGCCGGCTGACCGTCCATGATGGTATCAGAGAATACGGCGGGTTCGACCCCGATAAAGTCAGCGATGCCGATTTGTTTGCCAAACTGAAAAGTTTGGGTGCTGGCCACGAGAAACAAACGTCACGCGGTGAAATGCTCATGGAGATCTTTGAACTCGTCGCCGAGAAGCATCTCTGGCAGCCGACGTTTGTTATGGACCATCCCGTTGAAATTTCGCCGCTCACGAAATCTCACCGCTCAAAGCCGGGGCTTGTCGAACGATTTGAGCCGTTCGCCGCGTGCATGGAAATCGGCAACGCCTACACCGAACTCAACGACCCCGAAGAGCAGTTTCGCCGGCTCAAAGAGCAAGAGGCCAAACGTGTGATTGATGAAGAAGCACATCCTCTCGATGAAGATTTCATGCACGCGATCGACGTCGGCATGCCACCTACCGGTGGAGTCGGTATCGGCATCGAACGGATCGTCATGATATTGACGAACCAGCCGAGCATTCGCGACATCATCTTCTTCCCCACCATGAAAATAAATCGGTGAAAACGGCTCATCGAATAGTGTCGGTGTCGTTTGCCATTGTGCTGGCAGCGTGTGCGCAAAAGCCGACCAAAACATATACCACCGCCGATATCGACACGCTGTTTATGCAAAAGAAATTGCAACGCCCGATTCGAGTCAACCACAATACGGTATTGGTCGATGCGCGCCCTGAGTTTGAATTTGCCATGCTGCATGCTCCTCAAGCCGTTCATGTGAGATGGGCTGATTTCACTCAAGATGCCAACAGCGGTGCCTTAAAGCCCGATTTAAGTCGCGTGACCAAACGCTTGGCTTTGATGGGGATTTCACCGAAATCCAGCGTTATCGTTTTGAGTGGCGGGCGCAGCAATTGGATTGATGCCGGCCGGGTCGCGTGGACTCTCATGTATCTCGGAGTACCGGATGTACAAGTAGTCGATCAAAACGCCTTGGGGCTACGTTATTACAATACAATGCCGCCTCCGCGAAAAAATGTACCGTTTTGGATGCCACAACTCGTTGATCGCTTGACCTGCTCCGCAATGGAACTCAAAGAAATTTCGAGCGGTTCGCCGAACCCGCGCGTGCGCGTATTAGAAGTTGGCGCCACTCCGGCCGCACTGGGTCGCACGCCACACATTCATATGGACTGGAGCGCTTTCTATAACCCAAACGGACGGCCGAATGTCAAAGTTGCTGTCGAGCTAAAAAAGCGCGGTCTCAGCCTCGAAGACCGAATTGTTGTCATTTCAGATCGTGGCCTTCGCTCGGCTGCGGTGACTTACGCACTCACAGTTATGGGTTTTCGTAATGTTGGCAATTGCACGCCCGGGCTCGTCAAATCGAGTGGGCCCCAGAATTAACTTTTTCTTGCAATTTTAACCGGCGCGACTAGATTTTTTCAGGGATCTCTAAAAAAAGGGGGGAATCATGCGCTTCATTTTGTCATTGGGGCTCTGTTTCGGCGTCACTTTTGGCTTGCTTCAAACCGCGAATGCGACTCTCCCGCCCACTGCAACGCCCGATCAGCCGGTCTTTAGCGAAACTACAGCTCTGGGCGAAGAGGTCACGTGTTTCAAAAACTCGTATCAGAGTCGTGCCTGGAACTATTGTATAGCAAAAACCGTCGGCAGTACGAATCCGGATGTTCTTTTTGAATTTCACGGCATCGGTGAAGACGAGCACGCTTGGATCAACGGCAATCGGGACTACCTCATTCGCGAAGCTTGGCACACACAGCATCTTCAGGCGCCCACGGTCGTATCGGTTTCATTTGGCAACGTGTGGTTACTCGCCGAAAAGAACGCGAAGCCGGCGAGCGGTCTTTTCGAAATTTTTCGCGATGTGGTTTACCCAAAAATTTGGCAGAAATTGGGCCCTATTCACGGTCAAAAAATATTGCTTGGCGCTTCGATGGGCGGGTTCAATGGGTCGCAAATTTATTTGAAACTTCCGCATTTATTTGATCGTTATGTTTTGATTTGCCCCATTATTGCAGATGTTTCTCCGTTTTCTCCACAGGCTGCCATTCAAAAATACATTTCAAGTTCGGGTGCGAGTCCGTTTCGCGTGTACGTCATGCTGAATGTCGCTCGCACGTACTTTTCAGACGAGAAAAGTTACGACACGGCCTATCCACTTCAGCTCGCACAAAAAGTTCTCAATGCGAGTTACCCGCCCGTTTATTTGTCGTGCAGCTACGAGGACCCTTACGGGATCTTTAAAAGCGTCGTGGCGTTTAAAAACCTCGCTGCGAGCCGCGGCATTCAGGTGGGGTGGCGGGCGACTCACGGCCCCCATTGTACAATCGATGACAATGAAGTGGCTCGCGTTTTAGCGACGGGGCACGAGTAAGTTAATCAAACGTATATGTGAGACCCGCCGAGATCGTGTACGTGTTTGGATAAGGTTGCGGTGTAGAGGATTGGGTTGCCGGTTCGGTTCCATTCGTGCTGGTGATCGCGTAAGAAATCGGCGTCGATATATTATCACTCCAGAAGATTTCGGTTTTGATCGTCCACGTGTTCGAAATGCTGTCATCAAGGGCGGATTGACTTTCGTCGTACGCGACCCCGAGGTCGAAAAGTTCAAACGAATATTTAATGCTCGCGCCTTGGTCATAATTAGTGATGTTTCCGACCAAATTGTTTGTCGCGGGAGAAAATAATTTTGAGGCGAACGGTCGGTTGAAAATTGCAAGATTTTGAGAATACTGATGATATTCGCCATGTATACCGAGATGCCAATATTTAAATCCGTAGTAGTCAACTGCGGCTGAGACCGAGCTATCGTTGACGTCAATGTTTCGGCTGCTTCTGTTTTTGAATGCGTTAGCTGGCATAACAATCACTCCGTTTGCCGGCGCCAGAGAAAACGACCAACTTTTGGTCGGATTGAAAATAAGCGGGATATGAATTGTATCTTCGGTTAAGACATCTTTTGAACCGTAATACGTAAACTCACCGCCCCAAGCAAATGGTTGGCGGTCATCGGTTTCTAAAGAGATATCAAACGTATTTGTTTGAGTCGCGGTTCCCGTTCCCGTTGCTTGGCCTGATTGATAGGCGGATTCGCCAAGAATTCCGAGATGGGTATTTGAACCGTAATAGATGTCGCCGCCGAGTTGGCTCGTCGTATCCTTTTCATTATCGAGCGAATAGTTGAAGTTTGCGGAATCCGGCATATTGTTCGGTTGTTGATCGGCATCGTCGTCGCTCTCATCTATGGGGGGCGGTGAATGCGGCTCAAAGTCGTCCAATATATTGGTGTCGCTTGTCTTTGAACTAACGGTGGCTGCGTAGGTCGGGGCGAGCGGGATTGATATCACGCACGCGATCAATAAAAGGCCGCTGATAGCAGCTAGTTTCACGTTTTTAATATCCATGTGTCTTTCGGTAATGCGATCGAATCTGCAATCTGCGCTCGTAGCTCATGCCCCAGCGCTGCCATTGCACCCGAATTGCAGACTGTTCACTTTGCGGAAGTGCTGCGAATTTCTTTAAATTTTTTCGAATCTCGTCTTGTTGCGATTTCGGTAAAGCCTGAAAGCGTTGCCAGGCCTGCTTGAGCTGCCGCTGGTCTTGAAAAGATAGATCTTGGTATTTCTGCCAGCGTTGGCGAAGGTCCGCTCGCTCGGCCGGCGTGAGGTTTTTCCATTTTGCTTCAGGATCAAGTTCGTCGACCGACGTACTTGAGTCGGATTTTGAACCGCCAAATGCTCGCGCTCCAAAAAGCGCCATGGCTGCGATACCTATCGTCAAAGTTGAAAAGAAGCGGCGACGGGTCACTTGGTCACTCCCGTGGCTTTCTCGACCTCCTTTTTGTACTTCTCGAACTGCTTTTCATTAGAAAGCAGGCGCCAGTCGGACTCATGTTTCAGCACATCCATATTTTTCAAAAACTCGATGTGATCGGCCACGTCGCTGTCTGGGCTCATCGCAAACGCAGCATCAGGGGCGCTCGGCGAATTTTGATATGAATCAGCGGGCATAAAGTTGCTCCTTTTACATTCGATTTTAAGAAGTTTGTTTCATGCGCTCGTCCATACGAAATAAAACTTCGTACATGGCGCGGAGCAGATCGGTATCATAACGGCCGGCGAGTTTCGTTCGCATAAATTCAAGCGCGGCGGCGGGCTTCATCGGCTTATTGTACGAGCGTTGGGTCGTGAGCGCATCGAAGGTGTCGGTGAGCGCGACGATTTTTGCCATTGGGTGAATCTCTTGCGCTTGCAGCTGTTGTGGATAGCCGTTACCGGCATTGCTTTCGTGATGTTCAAAACAGCAAGCTTTGATTTCTTCGCTGGCTTTGTGGTCGATTAAAATCGCAAGGCCGTACTCGGGATGTCGCTGCATTTGAGCCCACTCGAGGTCGTTGAGCGGCCCGTCTTTGCAAATGATGTCAACGCTCACTTGTCTTTTGCCAATGTCGTGAAATAGCGCGCCTTGCCCCATTTCGATCAGTTGCTCGCGAGTGTACGCCATCACGTGTGCCAGACCGAGCGAGTAAATACCGACGTCGAGCGAATGCGTGTAGGTGTAAAAGTCGTGGCTCGACAAGCCGACAAGATCGGCCATCGCGTCGGGTTCGGACTCCATCAAATCGACGAATTGTTGAATGATTTCTTTCGATTCTTTGAGGGCTTCATCGATGGCGGGGCTTTCAAACAATTCTTCGATCAAAGTGAGGGAGCTTTCGCGCAGCATGACGGCCTTCTCATGCGCATTCATCATGTTCGAATTGAGCTTTTCGTGGACGTACTTTTTAAATGCCGGACGATCCTCAAGACGTACAAAAAAACTATCAGGGGCTTTGTCTTCGAAGCGCTCGAGCTTTTCGCGAGACAGCAGGTCGCCGGCTCGCAAATAATGAATCTGCTTCTGGTTTATCAAAACGTAGAGGTCAAACGGGATGGGCTCTTTTGTGTACAAAGAGTTGAGCCGGACCTTGACGTATCGTTCACTGTGTTGCTCCGCCATCAATTTAAGATTATTCATTCGGCGATGGCATTGCAACCGACCACGGATATTCAATACCTGAAAGGCGTCGGCCCTAAATTGGCGAGTGTTCTACGGCGCCGCGGGGTTTCGACTGTGGGCGATTTGATCGAATGGTACCCGCGCGCGTATGAAGATCGTCGCGCCGCGCGCAATATTGCGTCGCTTGAAGATGGACAAGTCGTTAGTCTAGAGGCCAGCGTGCAGGCGATTCGATCCATGCCGCTCGGTAAAAGTCATCGCCGAATTTACGAAGTTGTTCTTGCCGATTCGAGCGGCCGCATCGCCTGCAAATATTTTCGCGTGCCGTACAAAGGCTATTTCGAGCGGTTTGCCGTTCACGAACGCGTGCGCGTGGCCGGTAAAGTGACTCTCTATCGAGGTCGGCTCGAATTTCACCATCCCGATTTGCAAGTCGTGTACGACGATGACCCCGCGACTGTCGACCAGTTGATCCCGATTTATACCGAAACGGAGGGGTTGAGCCCGGCAAAGCTTCGAAAGCTATTGCAAGCGGCTATTCACGAACTGCTCGTTACGACACGGCCCGAAGACATGTTACCCGGGTGGTTCCGCGAAAAGTACGGACTCATGACTCGCGCCGAAGCGTTGAAGCAGATTCACAAGCCGCCATCGGCCGAAGCCGCCGAATTCACCCACTATCGTTCGCGTGCGCAGCGCCGGATAATTTTTGAAGAGTTTTTTTGGATGGAACTCCACATGGCCA
Source organism: Bdellovibrionales bacterium (assembly GCA_027459485.1). GTDB lineage: Bacteria > Bdellovibrionota > Bdellovibrionia > Bdellovibrionales > UBA1609 > RBG-16-40-8. The sequence continues at coordinate 279,004 of DAIDIG010000002.1, forward strand.
GGCGTCGTCTCGGCCGTCGAAACGAACAGGCGCCACCCATGCCGAAGCCGTCCGGTCTTGCCGAGACCCTGATTGCCCGGTTGCCGTTTCGTTTGACCGGTGCCCAACTGAAAGTATTTAAAGAAATTCAAAACGATTTGCGCGAAGATCGACCGATGCATCGTCTGGTGCAAGGCGACGTGGGCTCCGGCAAAACACTCGTCGCCCTCCTTTCAAGTCTTGTTGCCAAAGACAACGGCTTTCAGTCGGCGATGATGGTGCCGACCGAAATTCTGGCGGAGCAACATTTCAAAACCGCCGAAAAATTTTTGCAGCCTTTGGGGGTGAACGTCGCCTGCCTGACCGGAGATCTGAACACGCGCGAGCGCGACGACGTTCAAGCCCGTCTTGCCGCCGGCCAAATCGATCTATTAATCGGGACGCACGCGCTGATTGAAGAGAGTGTCTCATTTCGACAGCTCGGCCTTGCCATAATCGATGAGCAACATCGCTTCGGTGTCGAACAAAGAATGCGCCTCAAAAAAAATATCTCGCCGCATTTTTTGGTGATGACCGCAACGCCAATACCGCGGACGTTGGCGATGACCGTCTACGGAGATCTCGACGTGTCAGTTATTGACGAATTGCCGGCCGGGCGGTCTCCGATTGTTACGAGGCGGGTTTTTTCGTCGAAGCGCGATCCAGTTTTTCAGTTCATGCACGATCAGGTTATCGAAGGCCGGCAGGCCTATGTGATTTATCCGCTGGTCGAAGAAAGTGAAAAAATCGATCTTAAAAACGCCGTGACTGAGTTCGAGTCCATTCAAAAGCGGTTTCCCGATCTTCGGGTTGGCTTGCTCCATGGTAAAATGAAATCCGAAGAAAAAGACGCCGTGATGAACCGATTTCGCATTGGCGAAATTCAGGTTTTGGTCTCGACGACTGTTATTGAAGTGGGCGTGGATGTGCCGAACGCCAATCTCATGATCATCGAGCATGCCGAGCGGTTTGGATTGTCGCAACTCCATCAATTGCGCGGCCGCGTGGGGCGCGGGGCGCATAAGAGTTATTGCGTTCTCATTTTGGGGTATGCGATTTCGGATGAAGCCATTCATCGTGCCGATGTGATTGCCGGTACGACGGATGGATTTAAAATTGCCGAGGCGGATTTGGAAATACGCGGGCCTGGCGAATTTTTAGGTCGCCGCCAGTCGGGTTTGCCCGGTTTCAAAATGGCCAATCTCGTTCGCGATTTGCCGATACTGCAAGAGGCGCGCGCGGCTGCTCGTGAGCTTCTCGAGCGCGACCCCGACTTGCGGCAGACCGGCCAAAAAATGATTCGCGAAATGCTCGATGTTCAATCCAAATCAATCGTGGGCTGACATGTCGCCGTCGACGAACGCTCGATGGACACGTCAGCGGCGGAGAAGGCGCGCGATCAAGCGCTGTGACTCCTGAACGCGAACCGACCAAGTAAATATCAGATAAAGAAGCGCAAAAACGGCGAGCCAAAACGCAGCTGTGAAATTGTAATGAAAGACCCGCGCGCGCAGAAGGCGAAAAAAGAAAAGCGATTCTACTGGAGCATGGGAGAGTCCAATCACGACCGCAGCCGCCGCAAGCGCTGAACCCCAAACTTTGGCGAGAAAAGCATACGGCATTTCGATACCGCCGATTTTACGATTGAGAAAGTGTCGAAGACCGCCAAACTCCACGTACGACGCAATCCCGGCCGATGCGGTCAAACCGACGGCTCCCATACCTATCGCCATGTTCGCCATATCGGGGGCGTGCAACCGTAGTACATTGAACAATAGTGAGTTCAGTGTGTCGCGCAACGGAAACGCGAACAGCCACCCGAGAAATGCCGTCAACACAACCCGGACAACGGCGAATTTTAAAGGAGTTTTGGTATCGCGAAGAGCATAAAAAGCCGATTGGTAAAGCCGACTCCACGTCGATGCCGAAATGCCGATCGCAGCGCCCATAACGACATACCATACGTACAGAGTGTCGTTTGCGGTGAAATGCCCGGTTTGGTAAATCGCTTCGACGGCGAAATTACCGAGAAAAATGAGAAGCACGGCGGATGGCGCGACGAAAAATGCCATGCGACGCTGGCTGATCGTCACGCGCTTTTTTAAATACGCGTGGCCGTCCGCATGATCGTGATCCGCGCTCGACATTTCGGGGAGTTCGGCCGCCGCGACCGACATCCCAAACAAACTCACCGGTAGAAGGTAAATCGTTTGGGCAAAAGCCAAACTTGAGACGGCGCTCGGGCCAAGAAAACTGCCAATAATGCCGTCGATGTAGGCGCTTAACTGCACGACTCCGCGGCTGATCACGATCGGGACCGAATTTTTGAAAATCTCGCGAACGTGTGAAATGCGGTGGTCGAGCGACCAGTGCCAGCCACGCATCAACTTGCAGACGTAGGGCAACTGCACGAGAAATTGCAAAAGGGCTCCTAAAACAGCTCCCCAGGCGAGGTAAACTGTCAACTTGGCGAAATCTGTTCTCGATTCGATCGCGCCAATAACGAGCGCGACGATCATGGCACCGTTCCAGACGACGGGGGCGACGTATGAGAGAAAGAACTTACGGTGGGAGTTTAAAATCCCCAAACACCAGGCCGAGAGCACCAACAACCCGACACCCGGAAATAATATTCGCACAAGTTCGATGGTCAGTTTGCGTGTTTCGCCGGTAAAACCGGGGGCAACTAGATCGACAAACGCTGGAGTCAACAATACGCCCAGCAGTACGAATACTGCCATGCTGACCGCGAGAAGGCCGCCAACAACACCAGCGACTCGGTCCGCGAGCTTCTGTTCGTCATCGGCTAGAAGTTTTGAATAAACTGGAATAAATGAAGCGGACAATACGCCTTCGCCGAAAAGATTTTGCAGAATGTTGGGAATTCGCATGGCGGCCCGAAAGGCACCTGCCGCAGCCGAGTTACCAAGATAATAAGCAAGCACTCGATTACGGAATAAACCGGAGATGCGGCTAAGAAAGATGCCAAGCCCCACCCAAAACGCATGGTTGGTTGATGGATTGGATAAGTTTTTCTGATGTTCTGTTTGTCGTTCAACCATGAAATTATTACTGATCATAATACTTTAGGTCGCTGGCGCGAAGCATCGTCAGTCGCTCCGCGTTAGCTAAATTGAAAAATTTTCTAGTTATCGCGACGAAGGTCGTGATCAGATGTTCGCACATTTTTGACAGCCGGGGGGCTTCATTAAGAGTCAAGGGGGGAAGATGGCCAAGGGTAAAGTATATAATTCATACAGTTTCAACATGTTAACGGTCGCGTTCGGGATCGCGCTTCTGACATGTATGAGTGTAGCGGCGAGAGCCGGCTCTGTTCTCAAACTTCGCGCCGGTAATTTCGCGATGAGTGAAATCGCGATTCAGCCATTTTCTAATTCTTTCATGGCGATGCAGGTGCAAAATGTTCAGCATTATATTTTGCAGTTTAAACGCCCGATTGATGCAAAAGAAAAAGCCTCGCTCAAATCACGTGGTATCGATCTGCTTCGTTATATTCCCGATGATGCGTACATTGTACGGGCAACGACTGCAACTCTCGTAAATTTGCAAAACGCCGACGCCAACATTCAAGGTTTTGCCGCATATCAGCCCAGCTTCAAAATAAGTCCAGATCTCAACTCAAATGCGACACATTCGCCAGAGGCTCTTTTAAATGTTTATCTTCTCGACTCGCACGACAAAGTTGCGACAGCGCTGAAGGCAATAGGCGCGACGATCGTCGAAAACACTCCGCGGGTGGTTGTCGTACAGGTACCGCGCGCAAAAATCAGCGCGATTGCCAAAATCGACGGAGTGGAATGGGTCAGCGAAAAGCCGCAGTCGAAAATATTTGATTTCTCAACCGACCGCGGGCCGCAAGTACCTTCGACTCTCGGGAGTTTGTCTCAGTTAACGGGCTACGAAACCGGCACAAGGGTGATGAATTTTGATGCGGCCTGGAAGGCCGGCTTGACGGGGCAAGGTCAACTTGTCGCCGTTGGTGACACGGGCCTTGATACCGGTTCGAGGTCCACCCTATCGGCGGATTTTAGCAATGTTTTCTTTGGCGGACTCATTTACGGCATCGCATCGACCACATGGGCCGACCCTATTGGGCACGGCACTCACGTTTCAGGTTCCATTGTCGGTCAAGGCGCACTATCAAATGGACTCATCCATGGCGGCGCCTATGAGGCGCAGTTACTGATGCAGAGCCTCTATTCGCCGAAATATCAAACGCTCACTCCGCCAAGCGATATGTCGAGTCTGTTTGACGACGCCTATCAACAAGGTGCTCGAATTCACTCTGATTCATGGGGCTCGGTGAACGTGACTCCTGGAATATACGACGCCCAGGCTGAGGCATTTGATATTTTTATTTGGCAGCATCCCGATTTTGTCATTCTCGTTGCGGCGGGTAATGAAGGTGTTGATTCGCAAGGTACGGGGCGCGTGGATGCAGATTCGGTAGCCACACCGGCCACTGCTAAAGATGTGATAACCGTTGGAGCTTCAAAAAACTACGTATTGAACGAAGGCCTCCAGCTTCAAGTCGGTCACGCCGGATGCAAGAAAAACGCAAAGACCGGTCAGGTCAGTTGCCCTTGGGCAGTGGGACCACTCGCAAAATCGTATTTGTCGGATAACCCGAATGGATTGGCACCTTTTTCATCACGAGGGCCAACGGCCGATGGGCGGATAAAGCCGGATGTAGTCGCGCCAGGCACAAATATTTTATCTGACTGCACACATGACCCGGATGCGAGCAAACTCCCAGGCGGCGGCAAACTTTGGGGCCCGTTCAATCAAGACTACTGTTGGTCCGGTGGCACTTCGATGTCCACGCCATTAACGGCTGGTGCTGTGGCACTGATTCGGCAAGACCTACTCAACTCGTCGATACCGTCGCCATCGGCGGCACTTATCAAAGCTATTTTGATCCAAACTGCGGATGATCTCTATCCCGGTGAATTCGGGGCGATTGGCGCCGCCAACGGGCAAGAAATTCTTACTCACGCGCCAAACGGAGATGAAGGTTATGGACGTGTCGATTTAGCCAATGTCGTAAATGACAATCTGAATGTGCAGGATGAGAAGGACGGGGTTGGAACGGGCGAGTCACGACAGTATCAGGGGCCGGCCGGTACAAGAAAAGTCACACTTGTTTATACCGACTACCCAGGTTCGCCGACTGCCGCTTCGGCACTCGTTAATAATCTCGATCTCAAAGTTCAAGTCGGCGGCCAAACTTTCAGTAGCCCAACCGGCGTAGACAATGTTCGGCAAGTTGTGATCCCGCAAACTGTGGCGTCCCAAGGGGCCGTTACGATTGTAGTCACGGGCACGAACGTCCCGATGGGCAATGATTCGGATGGGCGTCAGCCTTTTGCGCTTGTCTATTCGAATTAGCGCCTGCCAGGGTACCCGCTGACGCGGCAGTACGAAAAGATTTCAAGGGACGGACAAATGATGTCTCTTGAAATTGATAAGTCGTGTCAAAAATGTTATATATTCCCCTACATAAGGATGGGTGTTAATGGCTCAATTCAATGTCGGGGATAACGCTGTGTACGCGGGGAGTGGGGTCGGCCGCATTATAGCGATTGAAACCAAAGAACTCTGTGGTATCAAGCAGACCTTTTATCGCTTTCAGCTCTTCAACAGCAACGTATCCGCATTAGTGCCGGTGAATAGCCCGGAGTCGAAGCTTCGCCCCATCATAACTAAGGACGAAGCCGATCGTGTTGTGTCAATTGTACGGCGAAAAGACATTAAAATCGACAAGCAGACCTGGAATCGTCGCTACCGCGAGTATATGGAGAAGATTAAGACAGGATCGGTCTATGAGATTGCCGAAGTATTTCGCGACCTCTATCTGTTGCGGGGCGAAAAGGAACTCAGCCACGGTGAAAAAAAGATGCTGGAGCTCGCTCGCGGTTACTTGTTTCGTGAACTTCAGCTATCGATCGGTGAGACACAGCTCAAAACCGAAGAGGACATGGTTCGCTACATTGAATCTGCCGATTGAGCGTTCTGCAAAATGAATTCGATTCGCACAAGGTTTGCTCCCAGCCCAACAGGATATCTACACGTTGGTGGCGCGCGTACAGCGCTCTATTCCTATTTATTTGCACGTAAAAATGGCGGCGACTTTATTTTGCGTGTCGAGGATACGGACGAGGAACGGTCTACCGAAGACTCGATGCGCATGCAGCTCGCCGATCTCAAGTGGCTCGGCTATGAATACCAAGAGGGCGTCGATGCGACCACCCTCAAAGATCGCGGCCCGGTTGGGCCCTATCGCCAAAGTCAGCGGCTTTCAATTTACCGCGAGCATGCGGATCGGCTGCTTAAAGAAGGCAAGGCGTATTACTGTTTTTTGACCGACGATGAAATTGAACGTCAACGCGAAGACGCGATGAAAGCGGGGCGGCCCCATCAAGTTGTGAGCCCCTACCGCGATTGGTCCCTTAAAGACGCCGAAAAGAAAATAAGTGAAGGCGGGGTCAAGCCGACGGTGCGGTTTCGCGTTCCGGATCTCACCCGAGAATATACTTTTCTCGATCTGGTGCGGGGAGAAGTGAAATTCCCCTCGGATATGGTCGGCGATTTTGTGCTTCTTCGATCGGGCGGTATGCCGGTTTATAATTTTTGCTGCGTGATCGACGATGCATTGATGAAAATCAGTCACGTTCTGCGGGCTGAGGAGCATTTGTCCAATACATTGAGACAACTCATGATCTACGAAGCTTTTGGCTGGGCGACGCCGCAGTTTGGGCATCTGTCGATTATTTTGGGGCCTGACCGGCAAAAATTATCGAAGCGCCATGGCGCCACGAGCGTCAATGAATACCGCGAGCGCGGATATCTGCCTGAAGCTTTGAGTAACTTTATCGCTCTGCTGGGTTGGAGTTCACCGAAGGCGCAAGAGATTTTATCGATGAAGGATATGATTGAGCAGTTTTCGCTGGATCGCCTTCATTCTGCCGCCGCCGTGTTTGACGAAGCGAAATTGAAATGGGTGAACGCGCAGCACTTACGAGCTCTGCCGCACGATGAATTGTGGCGCAGAGCCGAGCCGTTTCTGACCGGCGCCGGGCTGAAATTGCCGGATGACCCGGATTGGCGAGATCGCTCGCTTCAGGTTTTTAAGACTTCGATGGAACTTTTAACCGATGCCGTTGAACTGTATCGCCCGCTCGCCAAGATACCGCTCACTTTGACCGACGAGGCCCGTGAAACGATGAGCTGGCCGACTTCACGAGGAGTGATTGAAGAGTGGCGCGCGCAACTCAAGGCAAAGAGCGGCGAGTCTTATTTGACTGAGTCGGAATTTTCAGCGATTCAAGAGTCTGTGAAAACAAACCGCAAAGTAAAAGGCAAAGAACTATTTATGCCCATTCGAGTCGCCATCCTCGGCAAACCCCATGGCGCCGAGCTCAAAGTGCTTGTCCCCCTCATTGAAATGTCCACGCTCATTGAACGCGCGGATCAAGTTTTAGGATTTGTCTAAAGTACAGCGAGGGGTAATTCGGCTTGAGCCTACAGATTTACAATACGCTCACTCGAAAAAAAGAAGAATTCGTACCGATTGAGCCCGGACGAGTGAAAATGTATGTTTGCGGACCGACCGTTTACGATTTTCTTCATATCGGTAATTTTTTTGGCGCCATATTCTTTAATTTAGTTCGAAACTGGCTCGAGCGCTCGGGTTTCAAAGTCGATTTCGTTTATAACTACACCGACGTTGACGACAAAATTATCAATCGCGCAAAAAAGGACAATCGCCCGGCGAATGAAATTGCCGATACCTATATTGCTGAATTTGAAAAAGATTTTCGCGCGCTCGGGTTAAAAAAACACACGCACAACCCACGAGTCACTCAATACATCCCGCAAATTATTGCGTTCATCGAAGATCTCGTGAAAGCCGGCAAAGCCTACGCTTCGAATGGAGACGTGTACTACGCGGTTTCAAATTTCAACGGTTACGGCAAGCTTTCGAATAAAAACTTGGACGAACTTGTGGCCGGCGCCCGGGTCGACATCAATGAGCAGAAGCGGCACGTCGCCGATTTCGCGCTATGGAAGGCCGCCAAACCCGGTGAACCGTCGTGGCCGTCGCCATGGGGCGATGGGCGCCCAGGCTGGCATATCGAGTGCTCGTGCATGGCCGCTTCGCTTCTTGGCGAAACGGTGGATATTCACGGGGGCGGCCTCGATTTGATTTTTCCGCACCACGAGAATGAGATCGCCCAAAGCGAGGGGCGCACTGGCAAACTTTTCGTCCGCTACTGGATGCACAACAATATGCTGGTGTTTTCCAATCAAAAAATGTCGAAATCGTTGGGCAATGTGCGCACGGGCCGCTCCTTCATGCAGGAGTACAACCCCGAGACTCTCAAATTCATGATTTTGTCTTCGCATTATCGCAGTCACGTCGATTTTTCACCGGGGCAAGTGGAGCGCGCGATTTCGGGGCTGGCGCGATTTTATTCAAGTCTTTCGCTCGCCGATAAACTGAAAAAATCGGGGCTGCCGCTCGCGCCGTTGCTGTCGCCTTTCGAAGAAGCAATTAAAAAAGCGGATGATAAGATCGAGCAATCGCTGAACGATGACTTCAACACTCCTGAAGCCATGGCAGCGTTATACGAAGTCATGCGCGTATTCAATTCGCTATGTCGAACACCGGGCAAAGCGAAGCCCGAGCAACAGGCGATCGGCGAAGTTTATTTTTCGTGGCTTCGCCGGCAGGGTGAGATGATGGCGCTTTTTCAAGAGGAGCCGCATTCGTTTTTGCGATCGCTCGACGATATGATTTTGCAGCGTAAAAAGCTCGACCGCGAGCGTATCGACGGCATCGTCGCCGAACGGTCGCGGGCACGGCTTGAAAAGAATTACGCTCGATCCGACGAACTGCGCGCCGAACTCACCAAAATGGGTGTATTGGTGCAGGACTCTCCGGAAGGATCTTTCTGGGAAGTCGACAAATCCCAGCTTTAGTTAAGTTTTCATCGCCAGCTTTTTAGATACCGCTCAATCGAGTTTGTGTATAATGCCTTCGTGAAGCAAAAGCGCAAATTTCAGCTGAAAAGCGAATATTCGCCGACCGGCGATCAGCCAAAAGCGATCGAGCAGATCATCGAGCACATCGAACAGGGAATCAACCACCAGACCCTTCTCGGAGTAACCGGCTCCGGCAAGACGTTCACCATGGCAAACGTGATTCAGCGCCTGGGCATGCCGGCGCTTGTGCTGGCACCGAACAAAACGCTGGCTGCGCAGCTGTATGTGGAATTGAAGGAGTTTTTTCCGCACAATGCCGTCGAATATTTCGTGTCGTATTACGATTACTATCAGCCTGAAGCTTACATCCCGTCGACTAACACCTATATCGAGAAAGATTCGGCGATCAACGAACAGATAGATCTTATGCGGCACTCGGCCACGCGCTCGCTTTTTTCACGTGACGACGTCATAATCGTGAGTTCGGTTTCGTGCATCTACGGTATTGGCAGCGCCGAAGAATACGAGACGATGACGATTAAACTCGCGACCAATTTGAAAATGAAGCGCGACGAGTTTTTGCGTGAGCTCGTAAAAATTCAATACCGGCGCAAAGACATTGATTTTCAGCGGGGCGCATTTCGCGTGCGCGGTGACGTCGTCGAGGTTCACCCCGCTTACGAAGAAGACCGAGTCGTGCGCGTCGAATTTTTCGGCGATTTCATCGAAAAACTCTCGTGGGTCGACCCGTTAAAGGGTGAAGTGATCGAGACGATGAATGACATCGAAATCTTCCCTGGCAGTCACTATGTCACGTCCGCTCAAAGAATCAAAACAGCCATCGAGACGATTCGCGAAGAATTGCGCGAGCGAATACAATATTACCGCGACCAAATTATGCCGGTCGAAGCCGAGCGCATCGAGCAGCGCACGATGCTCGATCTTGAAATGCTCTCTGAAATGGGCTTTTGTTCGGGTATCGAAAATTATTCGCGTCACTTGACCGGCCGCGCGCCGGGTGACCCGCCGCCGACGTTGATTGAGTACTTCCCGAAAGAATTTTTGACGATCGTCGACGAGAGCCACGTGACGATACCGCAAATCGGTGGGATGTTCCGCGGCGATCGGGCACGTAAACAAACGCTTGTTCAGTTCGGTTTTCGTCTGCCGTCCGCGCTCGATAACCGGCCGCTGAATTTTCAAGAATTCGAAAAGATGATGGATCGAGTCGTATACGTCTCCGCGACGCCGGGCGAATACGAGTTTAAAAAAAGCGGCGGGCTCTTGGTGGAGCAAATCATCCGCCCGACCGGCCTTCTTGACCCTGTGGTCGAAGTGCGGCCGGTGATCCACCAGGTGGATGATTTACTTAATGAAATTCGAGCGCGCGCCAAAAAGAAAGAGCGTGTTCTCATCACTACTTTGACCAAGCGATCGGCCGAGGACTTGTGTGAATACTACGAATCGCTCGGGGTAAAAGTTAAATATTTACACTCGGATATCGACACGCTTGAGCGCACCGAAATTTTGCGCGATTTACGTCTCGGGATTTTCGACGTCTTGATTGGCATCAACCTTTTGCGCGAGGGTCTTGATTTGCCTGAGGTCAGCCTTGTTGCGATTACCGACGCCGATAAAGAAGGCTTTTTGCGCTCGGAGCGTTCACTTATCCAGACCATCGGGCGTGCCGCGCGCAACTCAAACGGCATGGTGATTCTTTACGCCGACCGCATGACCGACTCGATGAGGCGAGCGATGGACGAAACGTCCAGACGCCGAGCCATTCAGCAGGCGTACAACGAAGAACACGGGATCACGCCCAAAACTATCCGCAAAAAGGTTCAGGGTGATCTGACACAAACATACGGCTTCGAACTGATTGAAGAAAAAATCAAAGGGGCCGCGCCGAAAGTTTCAGCGCAAATTGAAAAATTCAAAGGCGATGCCAACCGGGTCAATCTTGAGATTGAAAAGCTGCGCCGAAAGATGAAAAAGCTCTCGGCCGATCTCGAATTCGAAGAAGCCGCGAAGATTCGAGATGAAATCAAACGGTTGGAGCTGATAGAGTTGGGTTTACGCGGCGGAGAAGTCGACGATATAAATTCGTCGATCGTGAGCGGTGGGGATTCGGCGTAAACCAAAGTTCAAACCGATTCAGCGTCAAGAGTCGCCTGTTTAATTTTTAGACAGTTTTACCCAACTTTTCTCGAATTAAACTGATCACAAAGTGGCCCTTTAGTTGCATTTGCGATAGGCAAAAGGTTGCGAAGTCATGAGAACGAAGCAGATTCTAATGTACGTCGGGCTAGCGCTGTTACCCTGTTTGATATTGATTATTGACGGCCGGGTGGATGAAGGGCTGCGCCTTATGTTCTTACCTGTCTTTTTCGCTGCTCTGCTGATTGGCGATCGCTACTATCGAAGGCTGGCATTTCGTGCGACCCGCGCCAAGGCTCGCCGGCGCCGGGCTGACTTGCGTCATCACTAATGGCATACTCGGGGAGCCGTGACCGAAGCCAATCGAATCGATATTTTGAAAGCGCGAGTACGGGAATTACCGAATCACTCGGGCGTGTACCTGATGAAAGCCCATGCCGAAAAGGTGATTTATGTCGGTAAGGCCAAAGATTTGCGCGCGCGCGTTCGCTCGTACTTTAACGGCCAAAAAAATATAAGCCCGAAGACGCAGTATCTCGTCGCGCAAATCGAGCACATCGACTACATCGTGACGAAAACCGAAGTCGAAGCGTTTCTGCTCGAAGCGTCGCTCATTAAGAAGTACAAGCCTCGGTACAACATTCGTCTCAAAGACGACAAAGCGTACCCGTACGTTCGGGTGAGTATGAAAGATCCGTTCCCGCGGTTTTATCTCGATCGTAAAGTGCGGGCCGATGGCGCGTTGTATTTCGGGCCTTACACCTCGGGGCTTTTTGTGCGCGAGACCATTCGATTTTTGAACCGCACGTTTCGCATTCGAGATTGCACGGACGGTTTTATGCGGGCTCGGACGCGCCCCTGTTTGACTTACCAGATCGGTCGCTGTTCGGGGCCGTGCGTGAAATTGATCGATCGGCCGGCCTATGCGCTCGATGTTGAGAGTGCGCTCGATTTTTTGCGCGGTAAAAATAAAAAAGTGATCGCGGAGCTCACGAAAAAAATGAAGCAGGCGGCCGAAGATCAGCGGTTCGAAGCCGCGGCGAAACTCCGCGATAGCGTCGAGGCGATTCGCGCGATTCTTGAAAAGCAAATTGTTGTGAGCGCCAAAGAAGATCTCGATCAAGACGTGATCGCCTTTTTCGGTGACGAACGCGGCACTCTTATCGAAACACTCCACATTCGGGCCGGCCGTGTTATCGGCAATCGCTCGCAATTTGTGCCGAAGCTCAACCCGCGCGACGAAGGCGAGGACCCGAAAGAATGGATGACCTCATTTTTGAATCAATATTATGCCGAGAATGTGGTGCCCGATCAGATTGTTCTACCGGCCGATCTGAGCGACGATATTTATAAACTCCTGCGCGAAGTGTTCGTTAGCCGAAATCAAAAGCCGGCTCAGTTTATTCACGCGCTCGATCGTGAGCAAAAAAAGCTAATGGAGATGGCCGAGAAAAACGCTGAGAGTCACTTTCAAGATCACGTCAACAAGCAGACGAATGTCACACGCATTCTCGAGGAGATTCAGGGTAAATTTCAACTACGCGCTCTGCCCATTCGAATCGAGTGTTACGATATTTCGAATTTTCAGGGCGAAGAAACGGTCGCCTCGCAAGTTGTGTTTGAAGACGGGCAACCGAAGCGCTCCGACTATCGTCGGTATAAGATTCGAACGGTGGAAGGCTCCAACGACTTTGCCTCGATGAAGGAGGTTTTGGAGCGGCGGTTTCGGCACACCGAGTACGACGACCCGCAACTCGTGGTGATCGATGGCGGCAAAGGGCAGTTGGGGATGGCGCTAAAGGCGCTCAAAGAAATCGGGCGCGAAGACATCTCATGCGTGGGCCTTGCGAAGGCGCGGGCCGAAGGTGAATTTCATGAGAAGGATATCCGCCATTCCGAAGAGCGATTTTTTCTACCCGGCCGGTCGAACCCCGTGACATTTGCGCCGAACAGTGAAGCACTTAAGATTTTAGTCGCGCTCCGAGACGAGGCCCACCGTTTTGCTATTACGTACCACCGTAAACTGCGCGATGAGGCGTTGTTTCACAGTCAGCTCGATGAAATTGACGGACTCGGCGAGAAAAGAAAGCTCGCACTGCTCAAGCACTTCGGTTCGGTGAGCGCGATAGCTTTGGCGAGCCTTGACGAGATTGCCTCTGTTCAGGGCATGAACAAATCGGTAGCCAAAGCGGTGATCGAAGCGCTGAGCGTTTCTCAGAACGGCAACGAAGGCCTTTCGGAGCCTGATTAAGCATTACTGTAATTCATGCTCAGATTGGCGCGTGCGGATATTGCACCCCTCGCAAAAGGCGTCTTCGCGAACCTTCTGGTCGACGAAATGAGTGACGTTCGTGAGCAGCAGTTCGCCGCCACACAGCGGACAATTGTGGTGGTCGTCAAGAAATACAGTGCGCCAGTCGATCGCTTCGAATTCAGCAACGTTGGTTGCCGGGGCTTCGACGGCGGGAACAATGTTGACGTCTATGCTGGCAATTTTTTTAGATTGTTCCACGGTAGCTCCTTTGCGCGCTTGAATAGCGGTTTGAATCGCGCTCAAGGAATTGATCGGAATTCGCTGACTCAACTTGAGACATTTTTTGGTTGTTCGAGGTCGAGCCCAGCGGTACGTTGTTCGGGCTATGGGGAATTCGAATCCGGCTTTTGTATATCTGCGTGATGTTTTGGGGCTCAAGGGGGTGCCGAAGGGAGTAACCGCGCGTGTCACTTCTCACGAACCACCCCGAAAAGACGGACTTGGCGCCACCCCGGCCGATGATCTCGAATCTTGGGAATATGACGTAGCTGTACGAACGTCGAGGTCGCTCACTCACGATGAAACTGCACTCGCTGAGAAAATGCTCCACGCGATCGATTGCCAGAAAATTTTGTGGTGTACGGGTGAAGCTGCCACTGAAACCGATCGGGCCAAAGCTGTTGTCATTTTTGGTGAAGCGGACGTGAAGCTGGGCGAAAAAATTCTGCGCTTGCCCGATCTCGCGACATTTTTCGGCGCCGATGCGCATGTGCGCGGATTAAAGAAATTCGCATGGGAGCAATTGAAAAAATTCAAGCAGGCTTTTTTTATGGTTGCCTTGATTTTTTTCGCGACGTTCGCGGGGCATTTTGCGCATGCGCAAGAGTCGAGCTGTGTACTTCAAACGACGCTCGATAATGTGATTGGTCCAGCGAGCCTCGATCTCATCCAGCGCGCGAAAACTCGCGCAGTTAAAAGCCATTGCGGTGCGGTCTTGCTTTTGATCAACACCCCCGGCGGCAATTTGCAAAGCACGCGCTATATTGTCGAAGAAATTTTGAATTCACCTGTGCCTTTTCTTTGTTACGTGTACCCCCCGGGCGGTCACGCCGGCAGCGCGGGGGCGATCATCCTCCAAAGTTGCCACCTCTCGGGAGCAGCCGAGGGTACAAACATCGGAGCCGCAACGCCCATCGACGAAACCGGCGCCAATATCCCGTCGGATTTAAGAAGAAAAATATTGAACGACACGGTGGCGTGGGTCACGTCGCTTGCGCGTATGAGAGGCCGAAATACGCAATTTGCAGAAGACATAATTCGGCAGGCCAAAGCCGTCAGTGCGCAAGATGCGTTAAAGCTGAACGCGATTGAATTTGTCGGGACCACTCCCGAAGAATTTCTCAAGTTTGCCGGCACGCGCACTCTTCAACTTGAAAATCACACGAAGGTACAACTGCACCCCGGTCGAATCATCGTGTTCGAACATGATTTGCGCTTTCAAGTGATGGACATCTTAATGAATCCGCAAATCGCGTATCTTTTATTAATGGGTAGTCTTGCGCTGCTGTACTTCGAAATCACTCATCCGGGATTTGTCGCGCCGGGGGTGCTTGGCGGTCTCGGGTTGATCATCGCTTTGGTGGCCATGCACATGATGGATGTGACGTGGGGAGCTGTGCTGCTCATTCTTTCGGGGATTGGCCTTTTGATCGGCGAGGCGTTCATGCCGACATTCGGCATCGTAGGTTTGGGCGGGGTCGCGGCGTTTTTTATGGGTAGTCTCTTTTTGTTCGATTACGGCACGACGGGTTTTGCCTTGCCGCTTTTCATCATTTTACCGACGGTGATTTTTCTCGGCGCTCTTTTACTCGGCATCGCGTATTTAGCCTTTTCAGGGCGCAAGCGAAAAAAGCTCGCCGGTTTCGGCGCGTTGGTCGGCAGGCGCGGCCGAATTAGCGAATTACGCGACGGTGATGTAAAGCGCGGCTATGTCGAGGTCGACGGCGAATTGTGGCGATTTGAGAGTGAAGATTCGTTGACGATTGGTCAAACAGTCCAAATTATAAACCATAACGGCTTTACTTTAAGAGTCGGCCGAGAGCAAAGGAGCTAACCCATGCCTGCCATTATTTTTCTGGTCGTTCTTGCCCTGTTTATTGTCATGGCATCGTTCAAGGTACTGGCGGAGTGGGAGCGCGCTGTCGTCTTGCGATTTGGTCACTCCACAGGAGTTCGCGGGCCCGGCATCATAGTGCTGATCCCGGTCATCGAAAAAATGTACAGAATCGACACGCGCACGATCGCGATGGATGTTCAACCGCAAGACGTCATCACGCGTGACAACGTCAGCCTTAAAGTAACGGCCGTGATTTATTTTCGTGTCGTGAGCCCGGAGCTCGCTGTCGTGCGAGTCGAAGACTATTATTTCGCCACCAGCCAATTGGCGCAAACGGCGTTGCGATCGGTGCTCGGTCAATTCACGCTCGATGATTTGCTCTCGACCCGTGATCGCATCAATCATACGCTGCAAGAATCGATGGATAAATCGACCGAGCCGTGGGGAGTGAAAATCACCGCTGTCGAAGTGAAAAACATCGACCTGCCGAAAGAAATTCAGAGGGCAATGGCGCAAGAAGCTGAAGCCGAGCGTGAGCGCCGGGCTAAGATTATCGCGGCCGAAGGTGAATTGCAGCGTTCTGAAAAGCTGTTCCAAGCGTCCGAAAAGATTTCGGGTTCACCGTCTGCTCTGCAACTCGCATATTTGCAGGCTCTGACCGAAATTCAAAAAGAAGGCAAAAACACGATTATTCTGCCGTTACCGCTGGACTTACTAAAGCCCTTTCTCAATAATAAATAACAACCGGTTCAACGGATGAATCGGTTTGCAAGTGCCGCGCCTTCGTAAAGGGGTTGGCATTAAATTCCCAAGGAGGGGAATATGCACAAACTTCGCGCGTGGGCGCGTGTGCTGTACCGGTGTGCCGCCGGCTCAATTTGCATCGGCTTTGCCGCAGTTTCGAGTGCGACGTCGCCCCGAGTTTTTACGGGGCGGCCGTTTCTTCGCGTGCGGGTTTTGCGCTCTCAGAAAAAAATCGAAATTGATGGATTCGGTCCGAACATTAACGGTGTGCGGTTAGGTCCCACCCTATTGCCTGTGCATATGCGTGTTCGCATCTCGCGTGAACACGGAATATGGTTCGTTCGCGCCGAGCCTGGGTCGGGTCTCTTGAATTCGGTCGTGGGTCGGCCCGTCGCGTCTGCGATTCGCTCGAGGGCACCGACACTGACGATTTCTGGAAGCATGTTGAAATTCAACGGTCAGTTGCAGCCGCCCGCTGCGGTTGTGCTCGAGGCGCGCTCCAATCGATTCGACGTCGTCGAAAATTTGCCGATCGGCGAGTATCTCGAGGGTGTGTTGCCCAATGAGATGCCGATTCACTGGCCGATGGCGGCGCTTGAAGCGCAAGCAGTGGCATCGGTCTCTTATGCTGAGGCCGAGTCTCTTGCTCGGGCGAGTGAAGGGTTTGACGTCGACAACACGGTTGAAAGCCAAGTGTTCAATTGGCAGACGTATGCTCATCTAACTTTCGCGGGTCAGCGTAAAATTGCGCGGATTTTATTTGAAACGCGCGGGCGCTTGTTGATCGGCCACAACGGCAAGCCGTACTTGGCGTACTTTCATTCCGATTGCGGTGGGGCGACTGAGCTGCCGCAAAACGTGTGGGGAAATGGTGCTCCTCAAGGAGTGGTCGTCCATGACTCGTACTGTTTGCTCGATCGGCACAACCGTTGGCATGCGCGCTTGAGTTTAACCGAATTGCAGAATATTTTTCGCGCGAATTTACACGGTTTCAATGGTGGATTGCGCGGCCGTCGTGGCGAATTGCGCAACATCAAAATTGCCTCGTATTCACCCTCAGGTCGCGCCGAGCAATTAACGCTTGCGACTGACGACGGCTCGCTAAAGATCAACGCGCAAGATTTTCGCCGAAAGGTCGGGTACGCGCGCCTCAAAAGCACATTGTTTTCAATAACCCGAGTGGTGGGTGGTTTTGAATTTAGCGGCCGTGGCTTCGGTCACGGCGTTGGCCTCTGTCAGCACGGCGCGCGGTTTATGGCCATGAATGGTTCGAATTATACGCAAATCCTCATGCATTATTATCCGCTCGCGCGGTTGATTGATATTGAGCCAATTCAGTTGCGTGCTCCATTGAGCGCGACCGTGGTTGCTCAGTCGAATTAGCCTGTGAATCGATCGGCCGCCATTTGGGTAGACGCTACTTCCACCCGCGCAGAGCTTCGGCGACGGCCGAAACAGTCGGCTCTACCGGCACCGCGTGAGAAGGCCGATCGAAAAGTCGCGTGAGTGATGGCGGCATTTTAAGCGGGCTTGGCCCCGAAGCAAAACGATCCGTTGAAGAATCTCCAATCAACGGCGCGACAATTTCAGAAAATTTTGTGGGATGAGCGGTCGCGGTGATGATCCAATCCGGAGTTTTTTGATGCTCGCGCGCGAATACGGCAGTCGCGGTGTGGGGGCACCAGGTTTCTCCCCAATTTTTCTGCCCGTTACGAATGGTTCTTCGAATGTCATCGTCTGCCACGCTCACAGCAGAGGAAATTTTCTTTAATTCGTGCAAATCGGAGAATAAATTCTGCAATCTTTCAAAGTTACTTGGCGCCCCGACGTCCATGGCATTGGCGAGAGTCGAAACGGAAGGGCGAGCTTCGTATTTGCCGGTGCGGTAAAAGTGCGCAAGTGTCGAGTTTGCGTTGGTCGCTATCAAAATTTCTCGGATCGGCATGCCGATTTGGCGCGCCCAAAATGCTGCGACAGCATTACCAAGATTACCGGTCGGTATAATGAGCCCAGGCGCGTGCCCGGTTTTGTTGCGATACCAGAGCGCCGCCGCCGAATGGTAAATCATCTGCGGCAGCAGGCGACCGATGTTGATACTGTTTGCCGATGTGAAGTGATACCGTGCTGACAATTCGTGCTCATCGCGTATCCTCGAGTCTCCCAACAATGTCTTCACAAGCTTTTGACAGTCGTCGAACGAGCCATTGACCTCGAGACTTAAAACGTTTTGGCTCCAGCAGGTGAGTTGTTGACGTTGCAATGGCGAAACGCCGCGAGACGGAAACAGCACGACGACTTGAAAACGCGGGTGTCCGTCGAACGCCGACGCGACCGCGCCGCCGGTATCACCCGAGGTCGCTACTAAAATTGTTCGCGGCTCGTGCAACTTGAGATCCATGAAACGCGCGAGAAATCGTGCAGCCACGTCTTTGAAAGCCGCCGTCGGGCCGTGAAAAAGCTCGAGCACAGCCGTGTCGTCGCGCAGATATTTGAGCGGAACCGGAAAATCGTATGCCGACTCAATAAGAGTTCTCAGCTCGTGCGCCGTTAAGTCGCTCGACAAAAAGGGAGTTAGAATTTTGTGCGCGATCGCGTGAAAAGAATGATCGGGAATGTCGCTTTCATTCAGATACGGCCAGGACTCCGGCACGTAAAGCCCTTGATCGGGGGCAAGGCCTTGCTCCACCGCTTCCAGAAACGTGGCCGGTGGGCTCGATTTTCTTGTACTAACGAATTTCACATTGCACCTTTTGCTGGCAAGCGGGAGATATACGCCTGCGAATCGAGTCCCGCCAGTTTAAATTGCGCCTGGATCTCTTTGGCGACCCCCTTCGCCGCAGTGAATGAACGCGAAAGCGCGAACACGCTAGGACCGCTGCCTGAAATCGAAAAACCAAGACACCCATGCACCGAATACGCCGCACGCTTGGTGTTTTCAAAGGCGGGGATCAAATGCTGCCGTTGCGGTTCGATCACGAGATCGCGCAGCGATTCGCCGATCAGTTCAAAATCACGAGTTGAACAGCCAAGAACAAAGCCGGCGACAAGCGCCGATTGATGCACATACGTCTGTAGCGTGACGTTGGGGCGAAGAATTTGTCGAGCGGTCTTCGTATCGACGCGTACGTCAGGGTGAACGAGTGTGCAGCACAAACCCTTGGGGAGTGGCAAAGTTTTCACCGGCTCCGTAAAGAGCGGCGACGACAAAGTGAGCCCGCCGTAGAGACAGGGCGCCACGTTGTCGGGATGAGCCGCTCCCGCGCCGAGGCGCTCGCCTTCGAGTGCATAACCAAACAATTGTTCTAACGAGAGCTTTGCGACCTTTGCCGGCCGCAACCGCTTTGGCAGAATCTGCAAAATCTTCGCCGCCGCGACAACGGCCGCGACTGCTGAAGCGGCCGAACCGCCCATCCCGGAACCGAGCGGTATTCCCTTTCGAATCCGTACGTCAAAACCAATCGGTAATTTCAAATCGTCTTGCAAAGTGAGAAGGGCCGCTCCCGCTGTGTTTCCTTTTGCATCGACGGGGATTGCATCGTTACTGAACCCAACGGCCGGGTCGCTAAATGAAATGGTCATCGCGCGCGACTCAGTGTTGGCAATAAGTTCAACCGTGTCGCCGACGCCATCGATCGCGAGCCCTAAAATATCGAAGCCGACACCGACATTGCCGATAGACGCCGGCGCGAATGCACTTGAGCGTAACTGCTTCACGCGCGCGCTCCGAGGCTGCGGGCCAGACGAAGAAGATCTGAAAAAACACCAGCGGCTGTCACTTCGGGCCCCGCGCCGGGGCCTTGCACGATCAAAGGTTGCGCATCATAGCGGCGCGTACGAAAGGCGATAATGTTATCACTGCCCTTCACGCGTGCGAATGGATGATCGCTCGGTACCACGCGAAGTGAGGCGCCGGCCTTGCGACTCTTGAAATCAAACGACCCGACGAAGCGCAGAACGCCACCCGATTTCTCGGCCAGTTCGCGCTTTTGCAAAAAGTCTTTATCGAATTTCGGTAATTGAGATAAAAATTGATCCGCAGACTTTAAGTCTTGAAGCGCAGCGGGTACGAGAGAAGTAACGTTCACATCCGTCAATTCGAGTTTGACTCCCGCTTCGCGCGCGAGAATCACGATTTTACGAGCGACGTCGAGCCCATTCAAATCGTCGCGCGGGTCAGGTTCCGTGTAGCCCAATTTTTTTGCCTCACCGACAATGTGAGAAAAAGAGGCCGCGTGGGCTGCTGAGCCGGTGTTGCCATTCGGCCAGTGAGCGTAGCCGCCGCTGCTATTCGCTGGGTGAAATTGCGACAGCACATATGCCAAGGTACCCGAAAGTAAGCCCTCAATCGAGATCACTTCATCACCGGTTTGAATGAGATCGCGCAATGTCGAAATTACCGGGAGTCCAGCCCCTACCGTTGCCTCGTACAAAAATTGACGGCCGCTTGCTGCTGAGACATCGCGGATTTTTGCGTAACGCGCCCACGATCCGGCGCCGGCCTTTTTATTGGGTGTCACGACGTGAATGCCGGCTGCGAGCCAATCGGCGTATCGTTCTGCAACCTCGTCGCTGGCTGAACAATCGACCAAAACAGTGTGGGGAATGTGCTCAGCTTTCACCCGAGTTATAAAATCGCGAAGATCGGTTTTGGAATTGGCCGTTCCACCCACGCGCAAATCGGTCTTGAATACGTCTTGTAAAACGGCGCGACGTTCTTGCAATTGCCGCAGAAGGGCTTTGCCGATCTGGCCTGTGCCGATTACCCCGACTGACATCGTGAAGTCAGAAAGAAAAAACGCACTGTGAGTGGCCCGCAAAGCACGAGTGGAATCCTTCTGATCGATCACGGCTGAGAGATTTCTTTCGGATGATCCTTGTGCGATCGCGCGCACGCTCACGCCCGCATGTGACAAGGCCGTGAAAAAACGCGCCGATACGCCTTGCTTTTCAACCATGCGATCGCCCACCATAGCCACGATGCTACAAGGCGAAGTCACATGGACCGATTGAATTTGGCCGTGGTGAAGCTCCGATTCAAATTCCTTTTCTAAAACCGAGCGGCCGAGCTCAGCGTTGTCTTCGGTGACCGCCACGCAAATCGAATGCTCCGAACTCGCCTGCGAAATGAGAATCACGTTCACGGCCGCATCGCGAAGCGCGCCGAAAAGTCGCTCGGCCACTCCCGGCACGCCGATCATCCCTGTGCCTTCAAGGTTAAGAAGCGCCACGCGGTCAATTGTCGTAAATCCGCGTGCGATGAGATCGCTTCGACTCTCGGGATTCGGCTGATGAATCACGGTTCCGGGTACTTCGGGGTGGAACGTGTTTTTGATCCAGATCGGAATTTGCAGCGCAATGGCTGGTCCCATCGTATGCGGGTGAATCACCTTCGCACCGAAGTAGGCGAGCTCAATTGCTTCTTGGTACGAAAGTTCATTCAAACAGCGCGCTTCGGGCACTTTTCTCGGGTCGGCGCTATAAACGCCGTCGACGTCTGTCCAAATTACAATCTTTTCAACTTTCAGCAATCGCCCGAAGATAGCGGCCGAAAAGTCGCTGCCGTTTCGTTTCAAAGTCGTGGGCACTCCTTCGGGAGTGGACGCGATAAAACCCGTGATCACTAGCCGCTTTGTCGAGCCTATAGCCGCGCCTAATTTCTTCGCAGACGTTTGCCATTCGATTTGCGGCCCAGTTTCACCGTTTTTAGCGACAAGTACAGTGCGTGCATCTAGCCACTGAGGCTTCGCACTCGGTTGGAGCCCGCTCCAAGCGGCGGCGAGCAGGCGCGATGACCACAATTCACCATGCCCTGAAACGAGCTCGAGCGTTGTATCAGGTAAATGCCGGCCGTGCCATACACCGCGCAAAATCTCATGCAAATCATTGAACTCATTTTCGGTAATTTGGTTGAACTCGCGAAGCGATGAGCCCTCGAGCAAATTCTCGGAGGTGGATTTGTGCCTCTCCCATAGTGTATCTAATATCGATTTGTATTCTGGATCTTGCTGAGCCGCTAAGTGGGCAGCGCGAATCAGCGAATCTGTGACCCCTGACATGGCTGAAACAACAACGGCAATCATTTCGCCTGGGCCGGCGCGCTTGTGTTCAGCCTCCAAAATACGCAAGACGCTTCGAAACGCCTCGACGGAACCTACACTTGTGCCCCCAAATTTATGCACGATTGACGTCATTGCAGGGGTCGGATTGGGTGACGAAATAGGGCTCTCCAAATAAAGTTAGACAGCTGAACGGAGTGTATAAAGTTTAGACATTTTTAGCCGTTTTGCGAAGTAAATTGAATGGTTATATGGGCTCAAACCCCTCGGCACGACTCTTGTACTAATGCTCAAGTAGAGACACCCCTTTAGGTGGTGCCTCAAGCGAGGGAGTTATGAAAAGGGTTGAACACAAATTAAAAATAGGCGCCCTAGCCTTATTAGTAGGGACGGCCGCTTTTACTGTGGGCTGCTCACATAGCATGGGGTCGTCGAGTAGCAACGGCAATAACAGTAACCCCAACTATAACGGTAATCTTGTTGCCAGCACGACGGGGGCATCATCGCCAACGCAAACAGTGCTTCAGGGCACCGGCGGCGCGCAAGCGATAATTACGCTCACAAATAAGTCGGCACTCGATCAATACACTGGCTGGATCACAAACACTCCGTCAGATGAACGAGTCGGTGTGAATCTGGTTAAACTTGCGACCCTCAAAACCGGCGATATTGAATTTGGCGGCGCAGTCAGTATTGCGTTCACTGATAACGGCAACACATATATTGACACGTTTAGCTCGCATCTGCAGGGTGGCCCCAATACAATCGGTAGCGACGTTGAAAATAACCAGTATAATCTCGTGTCGACTTCGTATTCGGGTCTGACCAATCCGTCGGGGCAGCCATACGCCCCCGGTTATCATGGTTTTTTCGAGGGTACGACATATTGTGATGGTGTGCCGATGGCGCCTGGTCAATATTGCCCCGGTCAAATGTTCGGCGGCGCCGTCGTACTGGTCATTGATCAGATGCAGTTTAGCGCTGATGGTGAAGGCGCAGGAATGGGTAGCGGCTCAGTTTGGTTTTACAATTATCAAGCCGGCTACGGAACGGGCCCGATCCCCGGCACAAGTTGCTGGTTTATCACCGATGGCCCCTACCAATGCGGATCATTCTTTAATAATACCAGTTCGATTAATACTTTGAGTTCGCTCAATCCGACGCCCACTCATTTGGGCAACGGTTCATATATCACGTATACCGAGCTTGGGACGTTCACTGGCCTAAATTTAGGAGCGGCATTTAACGGTCAATTACAGTGAATAAGGCGCGCGTGTTTTTACGCGCGAAGCGAGGGAAATATGGAAGCAAAAAGAATAAAAGTTTTGGGAGCGGTGTTACTAGCCGCCGCTTTTATTGCGGGATGCTCCCACTCATCGAGCAACAATAACCCGAACCCCTACGGCTGGTGGGGCAACCAATTCGGCCCGGGTGGAACAGGCTTTGCTGCCGGTTACAATTCGGCCTATTCGGGGATGGCTGAGGCCGCCTCGGGCCAAGCGTCAATCTTACTGAATTTCGGAGCGTTGGCCGGTGGCACGAGCGCAGCCGGAGCCAGCTACGCCGGTGAACTCAACGTTGTGAGCCCGATTCAATGCATGGGTAACTCGTCGATTTATTTACCACCGGGCGTTTATCAATTGCAGTTTGTTCCCGTGGCGGGTGAATCGTTCGATGGCAGTACCGCAATGAACGTCGGCATTGTCGCAACCGGCGCCGGTATTCAAGCGGCGATCTCGATTCCGCAGATGATTATTTCGAATTTGACTCCAATGTGCGGGTTCAACGGTCTTGCGGGTAGCGTCGATATCCAAAACATCAATGGATACTCGTGCATTTCACAAGACATGTACTTTACAAGTCAGATGACGGGGTACTCATGCCAATAACCGGCCGTCTTGCATCGGGCTTTACGTCGTTTTTTACGCTTGCAACGGTGTTACTCGGCATCGGCCTTGTCGGTTGCGCCTATCAATATAGAACTGCGGGTCAGCAGATTTCAGGCAGTCAGTTTACGACTCTTTATCAATGTATTTTGGCGGGTGGCACGAACTGCGGCGCCACAGGTAGTAGCGCAAGTGGCGCAACGCCAGCCGTCACTTCGGCGACCCCGACCCAAGGTATGATGGCCTCAGACCCAAATGCCATCGCGTATTATGTCGGCGACAATGGGGCTAGACCGGTGTCTAGCGTAATCGGCTTTGACGATATGAGTGTATTAGCTTCGGCATTTACTTGCGGCAATCAATCTGTTGCCTACGTCGAGTGTTCTGGCGTGGCGCATGCGCAAGTTATATTCGTCGTCGGCAACTCGACCGACAATAATGGCAACACTGTGCGCAGTTACGAACTACTCGTTCAACTCACAGACTTTCAAAACAATGTTTACAACGGTGTCTGGGAAAGTGCACCGAATACAGATACTTGGTCTAACGGACTTTTTCGAGTCGAGATGACGCCTGTCAGTGGCACCGGGCAATCTCTTGTTTTACAAACGAACGATTTTGACGCAAGTCAAGTTTTCAACTCGGCTATCCAACTACAAGTGTTTGACAGTAACGGCAACTACGCGGGGCAGATTTCCACTATGACAGGGTTTGACTAAACCTATAAGTTCGAGTTTAATTAATAGATCTCCTCGTTAAACAACTTCCATTTACCTATTCTGCTCGGGAGATTGATCTGCAAAATAATGCAAGGGGTAAACCATGTTGCCTTATTGGGTGGAATTTTTTGATGAGCTACAAAACATTCGTGGGCGGTCACTGAATACGGTTCTGGCGTATCGTCGAGATCTTGAAATTTGGGACGAATTTTCCCGCCAGCATAAAAAAGACATCGCACGTATCTATACATATTTAACCGAGCGAAATCTGAGTGTGCGGTCGCAAGCGCGGGTTATCTCGAGTATACGCACGTATTTGCGTTTTTGCAGTCGGCAGGGGGTGAAGGTACCGCAACTGCGCCAACTGAAACTGCCGAAGGTGCGGGTTTCGTTGCCTAAGTCGATCTCTGTCGGCGAATTCGAAAAGTTGTACAATGCATGCGAAACCGCCGAGCCGTACACGACGGCGCGCAATCAAGTGACGTTGCTACTGCTGTTTGGCGTCGGTTGTCGGGTGAGCGAGCTGATCGCACTAGATATCGCTGATTTCAGCGCGACCGAGGGCTGGCTGAAAGTTCTTGGTAAGGGCAACAAAGAGCGGCTGATACCGCTCACAAAGTATTTACAGGACGAACTTGAATCGTATTTGCGCGAAGCCCGGCAGCATTTGGTCAAACACAAAGTTCGCACGCTTATTATCAACGATCGCGGCAATCGCCCAAGCCGTGTCGACGTTTGGCGGTGGTTGAGGTCGTGGTCGAAGACAGCTGGTTTTACTAAGTCGATAAGCCCGCACAAATTGCGTCACGGTTGCGCGACCGCGCTTCTTGAGGGTGGTGCGGATTTGCGTTCCATACAGGTGCTTCTCGGCCACTCGAGTATTCAGACAACGAAAATATACACCAACGTAACCCGAAAAAAAATCCGAGAAGATGTCGATAAACATCATCCCTTATCCGGTGTACGGATCGATTCGGACGTCGAGTCTTGATCGGACCAGCCATTTCTGCTTAATGAGTTTTTAACGGCTGAGAGCTTGGCAAACGAATTGCTAATACGGTTCGCGTATGAGTGTTTTTTCTTTCTACCGCAAAGGTCTCGATCTTCACCCGATTGAAATTGAAGTCACATTGTTGCCGGGTATTCCATCATTTCACGTGACCGGTTTGCCAGACGTGGCGACGAAAGAAAGCGTGATGCGGATCAAAGCGGCGCTTCGACATCAGGGGTTTCAATTGCCGAAGCGCGATCAAGTGCTGTTCAACTTGCGGCCGAATCACGAACGCAAATCTAGTCGCGGCCTCGATCTGGCGTTAGCCGCGGCTTACATTTGGCAGACAGGGCAAATCCCCGAAAACCCGAAGCGAAAAGGGAGCTCGAGAGTTTTTCTTTACGGCGAACTCACGCTCGACGGTCAGGTCGCAAAACCAAATGATTTAGATCTGCTTGATTTTTTATCGGCCGACGATCTGTTGATCACGGGTGACGGAGAATCCGTCCATTCGCGGGGAGTGATCCGCGACTTGCGAGGCCTAGCCAATATCGAGTGGCGTGAGGGTGAGTTCACTCCGCCCGAGTTTGAAATTGATCGACGTATGGATCACCTAACTTTTTGCAAGGCCGCAGCGGAAATTCTGGCTATCGCGGCGGCGGGTGAGCATAACCTGTTCATTGCCGGCCCGGCGGGTTCGGGTAAAACGACATTTGCGCGCGCTCTTCATTCGTGCTTACGGGCACCTACTTTGGCTGAGTGGCGGCGCATAGAGAAGATTGAACGGATCGCAGCGAGCGAGCGACGATTGACCGAAGCGGGCAACCCTGACCCGCGGGTCAAATCGCGTCCTTTGATTGCGCCCCATCATTCTGCCAGTGAGATTGCCATATTAGGTGGAGGGGTACCACCGCATCCGGGCGAGATCACGCGGGCCCAACACGGCTTGCTCGTTCTTGATGAATTTTTAGAATTTTCGCCCGCCGTCGTCGAGTCGCTGCGAGAGCCGATTGAGCGGCATGAAATCACGGTCATTCGGCATGGGGCGCGGGTGACATTCCCCGCCGACTTTGTATTGATTGCAACAACGAACTTGTGCCCGTGCGGCGACTTTGTACCGGGCCAGTCGTACAAGTGCTCGTATTCGCAAACACGCTGCCGCTCGTATTACCAACGGCTGACCGGCCCATTTCTAGATCGTTTTGAGGCGATTTGTTTTACGCAAAAGTGGAAGCAAACACACGACGAAGATGTTGCGCAAATTCGAGAGCGCGTACGAGCCGCGCAACAGTTCGCGCAAAGCACCCGTGGCCAATTGTTGCCGAATTCGCGCCTCGAACTTGACACGCTCGAAGCCACCGTACGTCCGTTTACCTTAAAGAATCTCATGCCTGAAATTCCGCCTTCGCGCCGCCGCCGGTTGGCCCTGTTTCGAATTGCGCGGACCGTCGCCGATCTTGCCGAAAGTGAAGATATCAAGGTGGAGCATATTCATGCCGCGGCGGAGTGGACCATTCGCCCGTTTCACGCCTTCCGCCAAGCCTTCATTTAGAACGCGTCTCAAAGCAGCCCCGCTCGACTCCCTAGCGCCTTGTATCTGAAGCCTTGAGATGAGTTCTTGGCTCCTTAGACATTGACGTTTTCGGCCAAATTTTGCGATAACTAACGCTCACCAAACGCAGGGTGGCGTAGCCAAGTGGTTAGGCATCGGTCTGCAAAACCGGGTACGGCGGTTCAATTCCGCCCGCCACCTCCAAAAAATAGAGAGCCCGCGAATGAGGCGCGGCTCAGTGCGCGTCGATGATTTTGGCTCTCGCGCTGACGGTGGGTTTGATTAGAATGAGCGGAATAATCGCGCAGGCGACGATGAGCATGATGAACCAGCAAATTTGCCCGAAGCTCATCAGAAAAGTTTGCAGCATGGCGCGGCCGTAAATGGCCTTGGCGGCCAACGTTGTGGGGTTCCACATCCCGAGTTGATTCGCCATTTTGCTCACGGCGAACCCTTTTGATTGCATGACGGCCTGCACGCCCATGGGGTTCAAAGCGCTCACATGGTTCATGAGATCGGCGTAGTTCTGTGCAGTGAAGCGCGTGAGCAGAGTGTCGAGCGACGAAATTCCGATGCTGCCGCCGAGCTGACGAAAAAAATTCTGCATACTCGTCACTTCCGGCAACTCCTGCATCGTGACTGAGCCGAGAACCATTTGATTGATCGGCACAAAAAGAAAGGCCATGGCCATGCCTCGCAAAATCATCGGAATAATTAAGTCAAATGTGTCGGAGTGGTTGGTTAAGTGAGCCATCGTCAAGATAGATGATTCACCGAGAAAGAGCCCAATAAGCACAAGAACTTTCGGATTCACCCAGCGAAGCATTTTACCCACGGGGAGCATGCAAACAGCCGTCGCGATCGAGCCGGGCATGAAAAGCATTCCGGTTTGGGTCGCGCTCATGTTCGGTATCACGGTCGCCACGAATATCGGCACAACGAAAGTGAGAGCGTAAAGCATAATCCCTAATGTGAGCATCATGGCCGACCCGGATCGCACGATATTTTTTTTGAATAGCCGTAGGTTCATGATCGGTTTTGTGGCGCGTAACTCCCAAATGATAAACGAGACCGCGCCGACCACCGCGAACAGAGAACAAATGCGAATAGCCATGGAATCAAACCACTGGTCGGCTTGGCCACGCTCGAGAATGAATTGAAAACACCCGACGCCAACGCACAAAAATAAAAGGCCCCACCAATCGACACCGGCCGATTTGGCGTCTTCGGCAGCCTTATCAGAGCCCGGCAAATCGTAGACATTGGCCCACGATAGGAGTCCGGCCATGATGCCAATGGGTACGTTGATATTGAAAATCGATCGCCATCCGTAATTATCGGTTAGATAACCGCCGAGTGTCGGGCCGAGCGCGGGGCCGACCATGATGCTCATCCCAAAAATCGCCATGGCCATCCCGGCCTGTTCGCGCGGGAACTGCTCTTGAATAAGAGTTTGCGATGTGGGCAATAAGGCGCCGCCCGCGAGCCCTTGCACCAAACGAAAAAATATTAAACAAATTAGATTCGGCGCCATGCCACACGCCAATGAGGCAAGGGTGAAGGTGAAAATCGCCGCCGTAAAATACTTTTTTCGCCCGAAGCGTGCCCCGATCCACGCCGAAATGGGCAGAATAATCGAGTTGGCGATCATGTAAGCGGTTGTGACCCAGCTGATTTCGTCGAGAGTCACGCCGATATTGCCCATCATGGTCGGGATCGCAACGTTGACAATAGAGGTGTCGATGATCTCAAGGAGTGAGGCGATTGCCGCCGTAAGAACTATTAAACCCGCGCGCGGTTTCATCTCAAGCGCCTCATTTTTCTTTGATTAAAATGTTGCTAGTTCTAAGATACGCGGGTGAAATTTATGTAGAAGACACCGAAAGATCCTATGATCTGTATGTTCCACCCACTCGAGGTCGCCAAATGATTGATGAAACACGAAAAAAGCGAGATGAACTCCGCCGGCTTGAACTCGCCGATTTTCTCAAAATCAGACGCGCCAAGATCAAGCCCATAGTGGGGCACAAAGTTTCATCAAAATGGCGCCGCACACCCGGTCTCCGCCGTGAAGAAGTCGCCGAAATGGCGGGCGTCAGCACAAGTTGGTACACATGGCTCGAACAAGGGCGGCAAATTCAGCCGTCAGCCGAATTGCTACTCCGGTTGAGCCAAGTACTTCGTTTGAATGCTTTTGAAACCCATCATCTTTTTGACCTGGCGGGTAAGCCGCTGCCTGAAAACTTTGTCGAGCCGCACGAAAATATTCCGTCGACTCTTGAAAATTTGGTGATGAACGTCATTCAGGCGCCGGCATTTGTAATGGGTGAGCGCATGGAGTTTCTTCTTTGGAATCGGCATTACGTCGAGCAGATTGTAGACCCGTCCACATTACCGAAAGAGCGTCGCACGGTTTTGGATCTCATTTTTACTTTTGACCTCTACAAGCGGTCGCACCCTGCCTGGGACGAACATGCCAGGAGAATCGTTGCAGAGTTTCGTCACGCCATCGGTAAACAGGCTGGCAGCCCATGGGTCCACGAATTTGTCAGTCGTTTGTCTCGAGAAAGTGAGGAGTTCGCCCGACTCTGGCGCCGACACGATGTCGAAGAGCGAAAAAATAGTCGAACTGTACAGATTGTGCGCGATGGTCACGCGCAATCGTATGTTCGTTCGATTTACGTGCCGGTTGAAACTGGAAATTTAAGGCTGGTCATTATGACACCATTGCAACCGTAAATGACTTTCGCGAAAAACAGTGATAGGATTGCTCGATGACGAAAATAAAAATGTCACCCTTCGCGCGCAAAGTGATTGCTTACGTAAAAAGGATTCCGCGCGGTCAGGTGGCAACGTACGGTCAAATCGCTCGTCTCGCCGGTAAACCTCATGCCTCGCGCGCAGTCGGTTGGGTTTTGCACGCCTGCGCCAAGTCGCACCAGTTGCCATGGCAACGCGTGATCAATTCGAAGGGTACGATTTCGTTTCATCCATTGACAGCCGAATACTCCGCTCAGAAACGCCTTCTGCAAAAAGAAGGCGTTGAATTTCAATCGCTACACGGGTTAAATCTCAATTATTATCAATGGAAGAAATCATGAAGATCAGGATAAAAACAGCGATAGTTCTTGCATGTATGATTTTCGCGGCAGCAGCCCAGCCGCAATCGACTAAGCCGCCCACCGGATCGTCGAAAACCGAAACCGCGATCTTTTCAGGCGGGTGCTTTTGGTGCATGCAGCCGCCGTTCGATGCGTTGAAAAACCAAGGCGTCATCGCCACGGTGGTCGGGTACACTGGCGGCACCAAAGATCATCCGACTTACCGCGAGGTTTCTGCCGGTGGAACAGGCCACCGCGAGTCCGTCGAAGTGACGTTTGACCCAAAGAAAATCGGTTACGAAAAACTTCTCGAAGTCTATTGGCACAATATTGATCCGTTTGATTCAAAAGGCGAATTCTGCGACGACGGCGAGCAGTACACGAGTGCGGTTTTTTATACGACACCCGATCAGAAAAGAATTTTCGAGAAAACCGAATCGAAATTTTTAGCTCAAGCAAAGGTGAAGGGTTCAATTCAAACAAAGCTTTTGCCGGCCAAGAGGTTTTGGCCAGCTGAAAGTTATCATCAAGAATACTATCGTAAAAATCCGATCCGATATCATTTCTATCGATCCGCATGTGGGCGCGATCGTCGGCTCAAAGCGGTTTGGGGTCGTTTAGTTAAAAGCGAGTAGTCAAAAGCGTACGCACTTCAGTCGCTAAAAAGTTGGCCTCTTCGGTGTCACAGTTTGGCTGACTTACTACGTAGATGCGATGCCGGCCGTCGTCTTTGCCCGGCGGAGTGACTTCCATTAAATCTTTGTTCCGCATCGCGACTCTCTGGGGCAGCACCGACGCGATGGCCCCGCTCGCTGTTGACGCACGCAAGGTTTCAAAGCTTTCACTGAGTATGGTGGGGCGCCGGTCACCCAATCGCTTCATAAACTTCATGAAATAACGAGGTAAACCGTCTTTGCCCGGGGCCAGCGACCCGAGGCCGAATCGTTCGCAAGCCGACCATCCCAAGCGAGCGATCGGGTGGTGGGCTGAAACGTAAACACCAAGCCGATCATCGGCAATCTCGACCGAATAAAATCGTTCAAGGTCATCCACTTCGGTGACGATTGACGAGCACAGCTCGCCCTTTCGAACCATCGCGAGAAGTTGGGCCGTGCGTCCAATTCGAAGGCCAAGTTTCATTTTCGGCAGCTTTTCGCGCAGTCGCTGGATGAACCCCGGCAAAATATCGACGGCTAAACTTTCATACGTACCGAAATTCAACCACGCAATTTGCGGAATAGGTTGGCTGCCCAGGGTGTTCAACCGCTCGAACGCATCGAAGGCCGGGCGCACGACCTCTAAAATTGAAAGCGCCTCACTTGTCGGGACTACGGTTCCTATGTCGCGAATTACGAGCGGTCGGCCGACATTTTTTTCTAGCGACGTCAAAGATTGCGACACCGCCGAAGGTGAAATCTTTGCACGTGCGGCGGCCCCTTTGAGGCTGCCGGACTGTATGATCAAATCTAAAATCCAAAGCTTCTTGATTTGATCAACGTTCAAGTCATTTTTCATGATTGGTGCTTACCATTTGGGGTACCATTGCACAATTTGCTTGTTGAACAGTTAGGCCATTTCAGATATCACCGCCCTAGACCTTGGGGGGGGGCGATGAAATCATCAATTCTCGGGCTCGCGATCGCATTGGCTGCAACACAGGCTTTGGCGTGCGGCAAATGGCGTTGGGATATTAAAACGGGTACCGATCCACAGGCGGCGCAGATCAACGTGAATAATATTGATCACGTGGCAATAACCGATCTTATTTCGCTGCCGCGCCCAACTTATTACCCGCAAAATTCGCGGATCGCGCCGACTGAAATGCAAGTGTACAACATCAATGCCACAATCGTTGAAATTCGCCACGAAGACGATGGTGATTATCATTTGCTCGCCCAAGATTCGGGCGGTAACACAATGATCACCGAGATACCGGACCCTCAATGCGTTGGGTCTTCGAGCCCTTTTATCCCGCTTATTGAAGCGGCACGTTCGTACGTCACCCAAAATTGGAATGGCAGCACTCGGGTGAATATTCCGGCTTCCATCACCGGGGTAGCCTTTTTCGATTTTCCGCATGCGGGGGGAGCGGCACCGAACGCTATCGAACTTCACCCAGTGCTCAAAATTACGTTCTTGAACCAATAAGCACGGCGTGCCACCATCTTACTAGAAGGTCTTATAACTATGCGACTTCATCTAACAGAGGGGGCGGTATGAAATATTTAGTTCCAGTCGGTCGGCTACTGTTTTCATATATTTTTATTATGGGCGGCATTCACCATTTCTCTTCGGGGATGGTGGCCTATGCCGAAAGTTCGGGAGTGCCGATGGCACATATTGCGGTTCCGCTAGCCGGTATCTTAGCCATCGCTGGAGGCTTGAGCATACTGCTCGGGTATAAAACGCGTTATGGTGCGCTCTTACTGATTGTATTTTTAATTCCGGTCACTTTGATGATGCACGCTTTTTGGAAGGTCGCCGACCCCAATATGGCCGGCTTGCAGCAAATCATGTTTATGAAAAACCTGGCTATGATCGGCGGCGCGATTTTTCTATTTCACTTCGGCGCTGGACCCGTCAGCCTCGACGCAAAATGTGCGGCGAAGCCGACGCAAAATTAATGGTTATTTACCAATGTAGCCCGGTAGCCCCTTGGCTGCCGGGGATTGTGCCAGTTGCGCTGCTATTTGCATCGCTTGCTCAAAATTGTCCTGAACTGTTGCAATCGGGATTCGTTTTCTGAAGAAATCCGCCCACAAAAACTTGTCAAACAATACATTTGAGTCTTGAATGGCGCCGGTTTGAGCGATCACGGCCCAGGCCAGACTGCGATAGACATCATCGGTCATTTGCAAAATATTAGTCGGCAAAGTTTCAGGCGATAACGGGCCGCGGCCGTCGTCAAAGAGGTAAACTTGTTGAGTCGCTTCCATTTGCTTCCAAAATTGCGCGGGTGGCATGCTAGACCAATCGTGCGTCACGGTTACATTGATCGTTCTTAAACCGTCTTTATAAAGTGCCATTGAAAGGTGATGGTGATCGGTCATATAAAAAATCCGGTTTGGGCCGATAACAACGGGGACCAAATGTTTTTTCATGTATTTATCGAACTTCGATTGTGACTTGTGCTCAATTTTAGCCGCTCGCGCGTCGATTTCGATCATCCCCAAAGTAAATTGAGTCGGATGTAGGGCCAAAATCGACGTCGAACATACTTCTTTTTCTTGAGTGTTTGAACGACATGCCGGTTCAGCGGGCATCTGAAGCGCGCGAGCAATCGATTGATGAGCGAGAGCCAGAAATAACGAAATCAGAATCGATTTTTTCATTGTTACCTCCTTATTTTTAATTCCAATGAAAATGGATGGATTAGCTCTTACTTGAACCGTTATGCCGGAGCAAGTTCGGTATCCGATTCTTGTTCAGCGCGATGCTCGCACAGTTGGCACAGTGGCTTTTCGGGCATCACTTCAAGACGGCGAATGCCAATTGTGCCCATACATGATAAACATCGCCCATAAGTCCCATCGTCGATGCGCTCTAATGCGTCATCGATTTCGTGTAAGACCCGGATGTTTTGTTCCGACAACGTCCCAAGGATGTCAATTTCTTGCTCATCTGATCCTAAATCCGCCTGGTGCAAGCGGGCGCCTGAGATTTCACCGACTTGCTCAGGTGCCAGTTCCTCGAGTGCTTGATGGCGAATTTCACTTTCGCGCGCCCTGATGGCAGCTCTTTTCGCTTCGAGCAGTCTTTGAAAGTGCCCCATATCAATGTCAATGTTAGGTCTGCCCATGCCTCTTTAAAATGCAAGCGATATGCCATCGTTTCAAGTGCTGAGCTGACGTTCAAAACGCTCGTGTTGAGAGGAGAAATTCCGCCACAAATTGGCGTTAATGGGTCAACATGACCCGTTGAAAAGTGGCGCGACGTTTGCACAAGCCAGTGGCGAAAGGTTTAGGAGGTGAAGCGTGCGGAGTTTACTATTAACCATCAGTATGTTTTTCGGGATGCTGCTTGTCGGCCCATCGTCATTTGCGGCGAAGATGCATCGGCCAGAAAAAGCATTGGATATTTCGGGCAAATGGATTGCCGCGTGCCATCGATTGAATCGAGGCCAACACGTCGAAGAGATTTACTCGTTTGGCAAGGACGGTACCTGGACGCGCGAACAGCGCATATATTCAGACGAAGATTGTGCAACCGACGCTGTTGATGAAGTGAAAACTTTCTCGGGCCGCTACCATGTAGTCGGAACCGCCAGCGCGGTCGGTAGCAACGCGTTTAAAATCGATCTGTTTGTCGATCATGTATATGACATGCCGGTATCGGGCGCGGCCGTCGCAAAGTTTACCCAATCGGCTCTTTGCCATCTGACGGATTGGAAGGCCGGCGTCAAACGAGACGTGACCGGCATGTTGTGCAGCGGTCGAACGATTTCAGCGGGCACGAGAGTGTACGATGTGTTGGTGAAAGACGCCGGTCAAAACAAGTTGTATTTCGGTGATCCGTCGTTTTATTCGGATATGTCGAGACGCAAAGGCCGACCTACGCGTGTCGATAAGTCCGTAGCTTTTGATCTGCAATCATAAGTGGCAAGGCCAGATCCACAGATTCGGCGGCTGGTTGACGGCAGCGCGGATTGAAGGGCGCAGTGGGCGAGCACTGAGTCTCTGGCCATGCCTTACGGGGCCCTTTGAACATCCACCAGAGTCATTCGGGTAACTTTGCGGTCTCGTCCACGGGCGCTGCAGCAATATTTTTCACGACAGATTTCGGTTTATGAAATAGTGTTGAACCCATGTCCAGCCAGAGTGTCCCTAACTATATCACGCCGAAAGGCCTTCAGAAACTTCAAGACGAGCTGCGTTCACTGATTTCTGAAGAGCGGCCGTCTGTTGTGGCAACCGTTGCCTGGGCGGCAAGCAATGGTGATCGCAGCGAGAACGCAGATTACATTTATGGTAAACGGCGGCTACGTGAAATCGATAAACGCATCGCAATTCTTACGAAAAAAATAGAGGCGGCACGGGTGGTCGATCCGCAAAAGCAGTCGGGCGACCGCGTCTTGTTCGGCGCGACTGTTACGGTCGAAGACGAGAACGGCGATCAAAAAAATTTTTCGATTGTTGGTGCGGACGAATCCGCGCCCGAAAAGGGATGCGTATCGTGGCAATCGCCGCTCGCCAAAGCGCTGCTCGGCAAACGGGTTGGAGATGAAGCGATTATTAAGCGCCCGGTCGGCGAATTAATCATAGAAATTGTGCGAGTTGAATTTAAATGACGGAGTTAGTAATGAAAGCTGTCGCCGCCCTTTTGATTTTTATTCTGTCGCTTCAATCGTTAGCCAAAGCCCCAGCCCCGCAAGATCTAAAGGCTTACGATCAGTTTTTGTTTACGCCCAACAGTCTCGCGCCAACGCCCGGTCATCGGCGTAACGGTAAGCGGACAGATGGAGCGCTGATCGTGTTGAATGGGCGGACAATTTTTGAAAAATACGCCCGCGGCTACAATGCAGATCGCGAGCACATCATGTGGTCGACATCAAAAACGATCATGGCTCTACTGTATGGGGTGGCGATGCTCGAACACCGCGTGAAGTTGAATCAATCGATTTGCGATTTTGTCGCGTCTCATCGGCCCGGCCAATGTAAAATAACGATTGCCGATTTATTGCAATGGTCGAGTGCGCTGGATTGGAGTGAAGAATACGAAAATGGAGACATTCTTGGCTCATCGGTCATCGATATGCTTTACGGCCACGGTCATCGCAATATGGCGAGTTACGTGCTCGATCATCCGCTTGAGCGATCCGTTGTTCCGGGCCGCTCATGGCGATATTCGAGCGGCGATTCGATATTGCTATCTAAAATTCTACAAAAGGTTTTCGGTGTTCCCGATTTACGACCGATTTTCGAGCAGAAGCTGTTTTTACCGCTCGGCATTCGGCATGCGACGTGGGAGTCGGATGAGGCAGGAACCATTGGCGGCGCCTTCTATTTTTATTGTACGGCGCGCGAACTGGAGAAGATCGGCGAATTGTTTTTGCGCGACGGTCGTGCCAACGGACAGCAAGTTGTCGCGCCCGATTTTATTCAGTTTATGCAGACAGTTCCGGCCTCATTTACGTTGCGTCGGCCAGACGATCTACACATCCACCATGTTTCGGGAGCGCATCTGTGGGTCAACAAACCCGCGGGTGTACCTAATCAAAAGTTGTATGTTCCTCAACCATGGCCGTTTGCCCCCGCTGATACCATCGCGACGATCGGTCATTGGGGTCAATACTTGGTGGTGATCCCGTCTCTGAACCTGGTCGCAGTTCGAATCGGCGACACCCGTGATACGTCATTCCCCATCGATAACTTTATCAAACAAACGGTGAACTTAGTGAAAGGGCTTAATGTCGACGCAAGTTCGGGCCAGTCCGCTGTGCCGGTTGCGCAGTCGATTTCGAACGTTCATACAATGGGTCCATCGCCGAGTCTGTTATGGAAGTTGAAAGCCGCTCCGCTCGCTCTGGGTTTTGGCGCGAAGATGGCCTGCAGTTGTCTATTCGTCAGCCAAAGCTCTGAACCGCGCTGCCGCAAATACGCGTTCGTCGAGCAGATACCCAACGTTCGGCTCAAGATAGATTATCAGCATAAGAGCGTTGAAACTGCGATCCCGTGGTTGTCGTTGTTTCTGCATGAAACAGCGGCATTTCAATCGACTGAAAAAGGTTGTGTACTTGAGTAAGGCGCCTCACTTCGCGCGACTGTAGTACATTTCGTCATGGTCCAACCTCGGGCACAATCGACTAACGTGAGCGAAATCAATCAAAATTAAAGTGTTCCCGGCCAATGCGAACGTCGTGTCGCTGTCGAGATTCGAATTTTGCCCGCCACCACTCAGTGGCGGGTAAATGTTGATCAAATGTGTATGCAAAGTTGAACCTGTCACGATGTACGATTCGGTCTGCAAATATGCGTGACTGATTGTCCAAAGCTTCATCTGAATTCGATCTTTTTCGATGACCAGCTGGTTATGAAAAAGCGGAGAATGCCCGTTATATATTTGCACTGCCGCACGACCAGTGGACTCGCACTCGATTCCTTCGAGCTCCCATGTACCGATGAGGTCTTGTGACTGTCGCGCGGGAACCATCGGGGCCTCTGAATGTTGGTTGCGCAGCGTGCGTACGCCCTGCCAAACGGTGACCCAGGCGTTTTGTAAATCAGCAACCGGATTGACCTGGGCAAGTGCCCGGCTGTTTCTAAGTGACATTATCCCGAAAATGATGAGCGCAATGAATCGCATGTCGGGTTCACACCTCTGGAGTCTAGATTCAGGCATAAATCTGCAAACCTTATGCCGAAAGGCGCTAAAGTACGATGCAGTAGCACGTTCATTCGATTGACAGCCTGCCGTGAATCGGCACAATAGCCAAAAACAAGCGCGAGTCACGCGCGGAGGAGCCAGCAAATGGGCCCAATTAGTGAATTTATAAAACACCATTATCGCCACTTTAACGCCGCGACTTTAAAGGACGCAGCCGAAGCCTATCGCGCGCACCTCGATGGCGGCGGTAAAATGATGGTCACTTTGGCGGGCGCCATGAGCACCGGCGAACTCGGTTTGTCGCTAGCTGAAATGATCCGCCAAGATAAAGTTCACGCGATTACGTGCACGGGCGCGAATCTCGAAGAAGACGTTTTTAACCTGGTCGCTCACGAACATTATGTGCGAATTCCGGGTTATCGTGATCTGACTCCTCAAGATGAACAGAAATTGTTAGATCGTCACTTGAACCGCGTGACCGATACGTGCATCCCAGAAGAAGAAGCGATTCGTCGCATTGAAAAAGTGATCTTGGCAAAGTGGCAAACGGCGACGAGTGAGAAGAACGAATATCTGCCGCACGAATATTTTTATCAGATTCTGACCGAAGGCCTATTGAAAGATAAGTATCAAATCGACGTGAAAAATTCATGGCTCATGGCTGCCGCAGAAAAGAATCTGCCGCTTTTCGTGCCGGGGTGGGAAGACTCCACTTTAGGTAACATTTTCGCCGGGCACGTGATCAATGGTGAGGTGAGCCGTTACGCCGTCAAGTCAGGCATCAATTACATGATCGCGCTCTCAGAATGGTATCAAAAAACAAAAACGCCGAAGGGGATTGGTTTCTTTCAAATTGGCGGGGGTATTGCCGGCGATTTCCCGATTTGCGTGGTGCCGATGCTCGAGCAGGATCTCGGCAAGAAAACGCCGAAGTGGGCTTATTTTTGCCAGATCAGCGATTCGACAACAAGTTATGGTTCGTATTCAGGGGCAGTCCCGAACGAAAAAATCACGTGGGGCAAACTCGATATAGCGTCACCCAAATTCATCGTTGAATCTGATGCTTCAATCGTCGCTCCGCTTATGTTCGCGTACATTCTCGGTTGGTGAGATGCTTTTAGAGACCGTCGTTGTAGTTGCGAGCATGTTCGTGTTCGCAATGCTCCCTATTTTTTTGCCGCGCGCGCAAGGTTACGGCGGGCCAATTTTGTTATTCGGCACAGGTTCGCTACTCGGCATTTGCATTTTCGATTTGTTCCCTGACTTTTATAAATTGGGCGGCCTCAAAGGTCTGCCGTTTTTATTGGCTGTTTGGGTCGTCTATTCGCTGTTGCATCTGTTTCATAGTCACCACCATTTGGGCCATCACCACGTTCGTTCGCCCTATACATTTTTAACGGCAATTACCGCACATTGTTTCACGAGCGGTCTTTTACTCGGGATCTCAACCGATTTTTCACGTCATCTCGCTGAAACGGTTTTCGCAGCACTTCTTGTTCATAAGATTTACGAAACTATGACTGTTTCGACGCTGCTGTTGAGCTTTAAAAAGCCGGTCAATTGGACAATACAAATGCTTGCAATTTATCTGATATCGTTGCCGCTCGGCGTTGCAACTGCGCGTGCATTGAACGGGCACATCCATCAGACGGCGATTTTGGTGATTTCGGGTTTGGCTATCGGGAGTTTGGCGGGGTGCTTGATTTTTGATTTTGTTTTGCCGAGCGCACGTTACGTTCGGCAAAACTGTCGACAGCTGATATGGCTACTGGCAGGTCTACTTTTGACCCTGTTCTTTATTTAGAGCCGCCGCCTAATTTTTTATCGATAATTTGTTTGAACGTATCAAACGGATAGGCGCCGCGAACCGAAACGCCCGAAATGATAAAACCTGGCGTGCCGGTGAAACCGAATTTTTCCGCTTCGGACGTGTCCGCTTTAATACGATCCGAGACTACTTTGCCATCCATGTCTTTTTTCATTTTAGCTACGTTGGCTCCGGCTTGTTTGGCAGCGCGATCGAGAAACTTCGTGCCGTCTTTGAGCAACTCATCGCGATGCTGAAAAACATCGTCGTAGTATTTGTACGCGGCCGCTTTGTTCTGCAATGCAATCGCTTCGAAGCGCTTGGCTGCATCCATCGCATATTCGTGAATATTGGTGAGCGGAAAGCTCTTGTACAATAAGCGAATTTTACCTGGATAAGCTTTTTCCACCTGTTGTAGAGTTTGGTATGCGCGTTGGCAGAAGGGGCACTGAAAATCCGTGTACTCCACAATAGTGATGGGTGCATCTTCTGGGCCGAAATAGGCGCGATCTTTCGGCAATGTCGGTTCAAGCGGATGTTTAAATTCGTTGTCCATCCGAGTTTGTTCTTCTTGCTCGGCTTTTTGTTGCTGCTGCTGCTGACTGGCCATTGCCGCCTTTTGCAAGGCCTCCATGATTTGGTTCGGGTGCTTTTGAATCGCGCCGACAAGAATGTCGGGATTCTTTTCAAGTAAATCTTGGATCTGCGATTTGGTGGGAGCACAAGCCGCGAGTAAACCGACGGCAAGCGCGCAAACGATGAGTGATATCTTGTTGTAGTTCATTAGGAACTCCTTTCAAACCACTTTATGATGAATGAACTCATACCCGATGTAAAGATACCTGGCATGTTTGGTGTCGCACATGCGTCAAACTCTGCTGCCGGAGTGGGAAATTGCCACTGAATCGATGGCCTGGTAAACGTGGTGGCCAATAGAAGGGTCACCTATGTATTCGGTGCTTTCCACTTGGGTAAACAAGAACATTCTCATCGGGGCCGCCATCATCGGCGTCGCGGGTGGCATCATCGCACTTCTTTACTACGCTGTTCTTAACTTTTTGCTGAAAATGGTTTGGCAAGTCGGGTACGGCTCTTCGTTTCTAACGATTTTTGACCTCCGCGGCCATCATTGGGGAATTGTTCTTGTCACGGCAGTTTGCGGGTTTTTAGTCGGGTGCTGTATCAAATGGTTGGGTGCCCCAGGTGAAATCGCGGCGGTCGTGGATAATATTCATCTTCAACACGGTCGAATCGATATCAAACAAACTCCTTCGATGATTATGAATTCGTTAGTGTCGATCACGGGCGGTGGCAGCGCGGGGCCCGAAGCGCCGTTGGTGCAAATTATCGGCTCGTTTGGGTCTTGGCTCGGTGAACGATTAGGGCTGAGCGACGACAAAGTTCGAATTTTTACTTTGTGCGGAATGGGCACGGCTCTTGGCGCGTTTTTTGGCGCTCCCATCGGCGGCGCGATATTTGCTCTCGAAATTCCCCACAAAAGAGGTCTCGAGTACTACGAAGCACTCTTGCCGTCGTGTCTCGGCGCCGTTATCGGCTTTCTGGTATTTCGCTCGGCACTCGGCTGGCACGGGTCCGTCTATTCAATACCGACGATGCCCGCGATTCATTATCGCGATTTAATTTATGCCGTCATTTTAGGCATCGGCGGAGCCGGCATTGGCAGCCTCTTTGCCTACTTATTTTCATTTACCGAAAAGCTCGCGCACCCATTTTCAAATAGGCCGATCGTTTTGGGCCTTCTGGGTGGGATATTCATCGGCTTGGTGGCCGTGTTCTACCCCGAAACTTTGTTCTGGGGTGAATTTCAAATTCAATCGCTGATGACTCACACAATCGGTGCAATCGGCATGCTTCACGGGGTTGCGCCGGCGAAAGATGCAATTGCCGCGCACTATTTTATTTTGGCCGTTGTAAAAATGCTCGCCGTCGGGCTCACGCTCCATTTCGGGTTTCGCGGCGGTTTTATATTCCCGCTCTTTTTTATTGGTGCCGCATTTGGCCTCGGGTTTTCGCTGATCGTACCGGCCGTGCCTGCAACAGTTGCGGTTCTGACTTTGATGGCAGCCGTAAACGTGGCCGTTACGAAAACTCCCGTCGCGACGACATTGATTTTAACCGCACTTTCGAGCGTGAATTTAGTGCCGGTAATTGCGGTCGCCAGTTTTACGGCTGTTATTGTGGCCGCTCGGGTTGAAGTCATTCATAGTCAGCGCCCCCGCGAAGCCGACGCGGCGGCTTGACATAATGCGCTGCAATGACGGTTTGCTTTTTTCTACTGGCCTGTGACGGAAAAGGCGGCGGGGCGAGCAATAGCGTTCAGTGCTCGAATCCGATTTTGATTAATGATGCGAGTATGCAGAAAGTTAGGTGGATAAGCGCCGAATTCGATCCGACTTTCGTTGGAATTCGACAACGGGCAGTTGGCATTCGCGAATTCAGATACGGTCCCCACCGATGATAACGGCGCCAGTAATTCGACCGATCAAATTTCGAATGGCCGATCGAGTCAGCCGCTGATAGCAACGGCAAACGAACTCTCAATTTTATACGAGTTCTCTACACGAAAAAGTGACTGTTG
This sequence comes from Bdellovibrionales bacterium, assembly GCA_027459485.1. Taxonomy (GTDB): domain Bacteria; phylum Bdellovibrionota; class Bdellovibrionia; order Bdellovibrionales; family UBA1609; genus RBG-16-40-8. Next base: position 321,333 of record DAIDIG010000002.1, read on the forward strand.
CGGAGCCCTTTCGTTTTCGTGAGCAAGTCGCCGCCGTACGATCCAGAGACTTTTGACGATTCGACGATGTCAAAGGTAAAACAAAACGGTGAGAATAAACCGAATTGTACAGGCGCGGAATTATAGTGCTTCAAAAGTTGGCGGAACAAGTCGACGCAAATCAAAAAGGCGCTCCGCATCCGCTCCATCGAAAAAATGGATAGAGACGAGCGTAAACCGAATCGTCAGCCAACTGCCGCGGGTGGCTCGCAATAAAATTTCACGGATTTGCTCGTGCAATGGCGCGAAGAACGCGCAGCTTACGTGCGTATTCGTTGGCGCGAGCGAAATCCGTCGCCTCAATCGAGAGTTCCGTCACAAAGACAAGCCGACGGACGTGCTCAGTTTTGCGCCGACAGAGGCGGGTAGCTTGGGTGAGCTCGTTTTTTGCCTCGAGGTGATCGAGCGCCAAGCGCACGAGCATGGTCTGTCGAGTCGTGATGAACTCACGTACATGCTGATTCACGGTATTTTGCATCTGCTCGGCTACGAGCATGAAAAAAGTGACAAGGCGGCACGGCTTATGTATCGTCTTCAAGATCGCATTTTCGAGACCATAACGGCGCCAAACCGGCCGCAGTCCACAGCTAGAGGTAAGTCGAATGTCCATCGCCACAGAACTCACCGACGTAAAAAGTAGCCTGAATACCATCGCTGAAAAAGTAAATGATCTCAGGAGGTATCTTTGACATCGATCGCAAGCGCAAGCGCATTGCCGAGCTAGACAATCAAGCGCAAAATCCTGAGGTCTGGAACAACCATCGCGAGATGCAGAAGATCAACCAAGAGAAATCGATTCTCGCGAAATCTATCGAAGACTACGAAAATTTGAAGGCCAAGCACGACGACTCCGTCGTGATGCTAGAGATGGTTCAAGAAAGCCAAGACGACGAACTGTTTCAAGAACTCAAAGTCGAATGCCAAAAGATGACGGCGACGATTCGAGAGCTCGAGGTGAAAAGCCTGTTGAGTCACCGGCTCGACCCGATGAACGCGTATCTGGCGATCAATTCGGGAGCGGGCGGCACCGAAGCGCAAGACTGGGCCGAAATGCTGCTTCGCATGTACACGCGCTATGCCGAGCGCAAAGGTTATCGCACCGAGATCATGTCGATCAACTACGGCGAAGAAGCCGGCATCAAATCGGCGACACTCAACATTCAAGGCCCGTTTGCCTATGGATATTTAAAGGCTGAAAATGGCGTGCACCGTCTCGTGCGGGTCAGCCCATTTGATGCCAATGCCCGACGGCACACGAGTTTTGCCTCGGTGATGGTGTGGCCCGAGGTTGAAGACGAGGTCGAAGTCGTCATTCGTGACGAAGACCTGAATGTCGACACGTACCGTTCGAGCGGCGCGGGCGGGCAGCACGTCAACAAGACGGACTCAGCCGTGCGGATCACGCACATCCCGACGGGGATTGTCATCGCCTGCCAAAATGAACGCAGCCAACACGCCAACCGTGATCGCGCGATGAAGATGCTCAAGGCGGCGCTCTATGAATTGGAATTAAAGAAACTGCAGAAAGAAAAAGAAGACATAGATGCCCAAAAAAAGGCCAACGAATGGGGCAGTCAAATTCGTTCTTACGTCCTCCACCCCTATCAATTGGTTAAAGATCACCGGACGACGTGGGAGACCAGTCAGCCCGATCTGGTTCTCGATGGCGATTTGGACCCCGTGATCGAGGCGTATCTCAAATCGCAGGTGAAGGTGACTGAATAATGGTGACGACGTGAATCGGTTGCATATTTGGATGGTGTGGCGTTATTTGCGCGAGCGGCGGAGGTTTTTAAATCCCAACATTTTGCTCGCAGTTTTCGGTATCTCGCTCGGCGTGGCGGCTCTCATGATATCAATGGCGGTGGTGAGCGGCTACGAGACGACGCTCAAAACGACACTTATCAATATGCAGGGGCATCTCATGATCGTGCGCCGGGGCGGCTTTGACGACCCAAACGACGAGCGCCGTTCGCTGTCGAAAATCAAATCCGAATTGCCTGCGTTCAAAGCGGCGACGCCTTTTTTGATGGTCGAAGGGTTGATCGTTCATAGAAAAAAACTCTCAGGGATAATGCTAGAAGGAGTTGACCCGCAGTCGATGGGGCACGTCGTAGCCATCGAAAGACGGATTGTGCGAGGGGCATTCAACTTTCGTGGTGATGACTGCCACGATGACAATACGCTGCAGGCGTGCGCGATCCCGGCGGCGATCGTCGGTAAAGGAATCGCTCGCAAATTTCAGCTGAAAATTGGCGAGATTTTTAGATTGGTAATACCGGTATCTCGCGGCCAAGTTGTCGGCAGCTTTCGCCCAAAGGCCCAAAAGTTTATCGTACGCGGAGTACTCGATCTTGGGCGCGCCGATTATGACGAGCGATACATAGTCACCGATCTCGACTCAGCCCAAAGTTTTGGCGAAATGCCGGGTAAAATATCAGGCTGGCGCATTCGTTTGGATCACGCCGACGAGGCCATCCCGGCAGCGAAGAAGCTCGAGGGTGAATTGGGGCCGAATTATTGGATTCGGTCGTGGCATGATCCCAATCGAAATTTGTTCGAAGCTGTACAATACGAAAAGGCGGTGATCTTTATTATTGTGCTGCTCATGGAAATTGCGGCGGCGTTCAATGTTGCCAGCACGCTTTATTTGATTGTCGTTCGCCGCTACTCACAAATCAGTATTTTGCGCGCGATGGGGGTCAGCGAAAAATTCATTCGCCGTTTGTTCAGTGCGCAAGGGCTGATTATAGGGTCGGCTGGGTCTTTCATCGGCGTTCTCGTCGGCTGGGTCGGTTGCCAAATTTTTCTCAAACTCGAAAGCGTTTATGGACTTTTCCCCGGCAAAGTTTATAAGCTCGACCATGTGAATTTAGAAATTCGTAAAGGGGATATGTTCATTATTTTGGCGGTCACAATTGTGATTTGCTATGTCGCGACATTGGCGCCAGCACGGCGCGGTGCGAAATTAAATCCGGTTGAAGGCTTGCGCTATGAGTGATCCGATTCTCCGCCTCGAAAAAGTCAGTAAAAGTTATGATCGGGTTGGCCCCGAACACCAAGCTTCTAAATTGCAGGTTCTAAAGTCCATCGATTTCGACGTGTATTCGGGTGAGGCCGTCTGCATATTGGGCGCTTCAGGCGCCGGCAAAAGCACACTTCTTCATATTTTGGGCACGCTCGATCGGCCGACCGAAGGGCGCGTGCTTTACAATGAAACCGATATGGCCAAAGAATCGGATGAGCGATTGGCCCGCTTTCGCAATAAAGAGCTGGGGTTTGTCTTTCAGTTTCACCATTTGCTTTCCGAATTTTCGGCTCTCGAAAACGTGATGTTGCCGGCCCGATTTGCCGGGCAATCAGAAGCGCAGGCGCGCGAGCGCGCACTTGAACTTTTGCAACTGTTAGGCGTCGCTGATCGGCGCGATCATTTTCCGTCTGAATTGAGTGGCGGCGAGCAGCAACGCGTCGCGGTTGCGCGAGCGCTTGTCCAGCGGCCCAAAATCCTTCTCGCGGATGAGCCAACCGGCAATTTGGATACCAAAAATAGCGAGCAGATTCAGGAACTCTTCTTTCAGTTCCGCTTAAAGTTTGGTATCACGCTTATTGTTGTAACACATGATATAAATTTCGCATCGCGTTTTCCGCGGCGAATGGTTTTAAAAGACGGGCATTGGAATTGAAACTGTTTGGCTATTCGCTGATCGCGATGTCGATCTTATTTTCGAATCCCGCAGCTTGGGCTGCGCGACATTCAAGATATCATAAACGTCATGTTCGGCATAAACATCATAGAGTTCGGCTGAAAGTACCTGAGCCCGCCGAGATCATTCAAAAGATCGTGATTCTTGGTAATCACAAAATTGAGCAACCGGCGATCCGCGCAAAGATCGGGTCCAAAGTCGGCGATCGATTTGACCCCGCACAAGTTCGCCAAGACATTCGAGACATATTTGCCACAGGGTATTTCATCGACATTGAAGTCGACAAAACGGACGAGGCGGGGACGGCCATCTTAACCTACGTGGTGAAAGAAAAACCGACGATTTCATCGATCACCTTTGAAGGCAATGATGCGGTCGATACGAGCGATTTGCGTGATGCGATCGGCATTAAATCGTATGAGATCCTCGATATGGCCAAAGTGCGCGAGGCTGTTCAGAAGTTGCAAAAGCTCTATGAAGACAAAGGGTTTTTCTTAGCCCGCATCTCAACCGACACAAAACAGGGCAAAGACAATACGGCAAGTCTCACGTTTCATATAGTTGAAAACGAGAAAGTCAAAGTCGCCAAAATCCGTTTTTTGGGCAATACGCAAGTTTCTTCGGATGAACTGAGAAATGCCATGCAAACCAAAGAAGGCGGCTTTTTCAGTTTTATTTCGGGCTCGGGATCGTTCAAGCAAGACACATTTGATCGCGACATCCAACTGCTTTATTACCTTGTGTATTACAACCAAGGTTTCATTCAGGCCAAGATTGACCGCCCACAAGTTTACGTAACACCGGATAAGCGTTTTATCTACATCACCATACGCATTAATGAAGGTGAAAAGTTTCATGTCGGCGAAATCAATTTCACCGGTGACCTGCTGTTTTCAGATCAAGAACTCTACAATTCGATTAAAACAAAAAGCGGAAGTCTCTTCGTTTACCAAACCCTACAAACCGATTTGAGCACCTTGCAGGCCAAATACGGCGATCTCGGTTACGCGTATGCCAACGTTATCCCGCGCACGCATGCGCGCGAACGAGAAAAGCTGGTTGATATCACATTCGATATCGATAAGGGTCAAAAGGTTTACATCGGGCGAATCAATATGAAGGGCAATACAAAGACCCGCGACAAAGTCATTCGGCGCGAGATGAAAATTTACGAAGGGCAACTGTACAATGAGACAAAAAAGCGCGAATCGTTAGAGAATATCAAACGTCTCGGCTTTTTCGACGATGTCACGTTCAATACGCATACTCCGCCCGGGCAACCGAATATCATGGATATCGACGTCGTCGTAAAAGAACGTAATACCGGGCAGATTCAGCTCGGTGCGGGGTATTCGAGCTTCGGCGGATTTTTGCTGAACGGTCAGATTCAGCAGACGAACTTATTCGGACGCGGGCAGAACCTCGGTCTGTCGATCAACTGGAGTATCTTCGAGAAAATTTTAGATTTCAGTTTTACCGAGCCGTATTTCATGGATACGCCATGGCAGGTGAGCACCCACATTTTTTATACCCAGTTGTTTATGGATCAATACATCGACAATGAAACGGGTGGTGGTTTTCAAATTGGTCACCCACTTGGTCCGTACTTATTGGGTTCGGTCGGTTACAAATTGGACCGCACGTACATCGATTTAACACCTGATGGAGACCCCAATTTGTTCCCAGTCGACACCGCAAACGGTATCGCGAGCATGCTCACGGCTGATTTGTCTTACGACTCACGAGACGACCGCTTCTCGCCGACGAAGGGGCAGTTTCATTCGATCGACATCGAATATGCCGGGCTCGGCGGTAATTTGCTGTACACAAAAGGCACCATCGAAGCGCGGTACTTTCACCCTGTTTACAAAAACATCATTTGGCGAAATAATTTGGTTTACGGTGCTATCGTCTCGAACCGCCCTGGTCAGCCGCCGCCTTTCAACCAGCTTTTCTTACTTGGTGGTCCAAACAATTTGCGTGGCTTCGATTGGTTTAGCATTGGCAAAAAGAAATTTTCAACCGTTGCCTTCAATCAGCTTGTGACCGAGGGCGCAGCCAATGCCGAAGCGCTGGCCATGAAGCCTTTCGGGGGCGCACAAGAAGCGTATTACAATTTGGAGTTTGAATTTCCGCTTATCCCCGAAGCCGGTGTGAAAGGCGTTGTTTTCTATGACATCGGTTATGCCGATGATACCCTACTGCTGGGTGAATTTCGCAGTGACTGGGGCTTCGGATTTCGTTGGTTCTCGCCCATCGGGCCATTACGGTTCGAATTCGGTATTCCATTTAATCGCGAACCGATTTATGGAGAGCAGCCGGTGGCATTCCAATTCGCCATCGGCTCGCCTTTTTAGAGCGGTTTAAAACATCCATCCGGCGCTTTTTAACTGCGCTCTCGAACGTCACATAAGGTAGTTCTTTACAGCCCCTAACCCCTGTGAGTAATATCAGCCGCATAATATTGCGGCGATTTTCGACGCGAGGAGGCCTGTGAATGAAGACAATGGCTTGTGTTTTGGCGAGTGTCGTACTTTGCACTTTTACTTTTGCCGGATTTTCAGCGAACGCGATGGCAGAAATGAAGATCGGTATTGTAGACATCCCTAAAGCGATTCAATCTACCAAAGAAGGCAAAAAGATCAAAAAAGAACTCGATGCCGATTATCAGCGACGAAAGGCTGATCTTGAAAAGCGCAAAAAAGATATAGATCAAATGCAAGCTGATTTTGAGAAAAAGAGCCTCGTTCTTTCCGATGATGCCCGTCAGAAGAAGGAGCAAGCGATCGAGCAAGCAAAAATGCAATTCATGCAACTGCGCGATCAAAACCTCAAAGCTTTGGCGCAAAAAGATCAGCAATTGTCGGCGCCGATGCTGAAAAGACTCGGCAAAGCTATTGATCACATTGCCCGACGCGACGGTTACACGGCAATTTTTCACAAAGACGATCAAAGTTTAGTCTGGGCTTCGAGTAAAATCGACATCACGAATGAAGTGATCAAGGAACTTGGCAAAACAAAATAGCGCTCTTCTTATCGAAGACATTTTGCGAATATTGCCGCACCGACAGCCCTTTGTTTTTATCGACCGAGTCCTTGAAATTCATGACCCGGGCGGCGAAAAGAAACTTGGGCGGCGGGTGCGCGCATTGAAAAATGTGACGTACAACGAACCGTTTTTTGCCGGGCATTTTCCAGATCGGCCGGTTATGCCGGGGGTCATTATTCTCGAAGCCATGGCGCAAGCGGCTTGTATTGCTTGTACGCGAAAGGGAGATCCGCAAGTTGAAGTCGCCATCGGCCGATTCGGCGAGGTGCGATTCCACCTGCCTGTAGTACCGGGCGATCAATTGATCATTAACGCCGAAGTGACACGAGATCGCGGTCATTTTTTCGCCAGTAAGGTGAGCTCTTACGTCGACGATGAACTCATTGCCGAAACCGAATTATTAGCTTCTGTCCGGTTTGAGGAGAAATCATGAGCGATACATGTATTCACCCCACGGCCATTGTTGAAAAAACCGTTGAACTCGATACCGGCGTCAGTGTCGGGCCTTATTCAGTCGTAAAAGGGCACGCGAGAATAGGTAAAAACTCTGTGATCGAATCGCATGTCACCATCGGGTCACATACGACAATTGTTGAGGCCGGCGAGCATAATCACTTTATGCCTGGAGCTATGGTCGGTGGCCCGCCACAAGATCTTTCATATAAAAATGAACCCACTCGGTTGACCGTCGGCAATCATAATATTTTTCGTGAGTTTGTGACGGTGAATTGCGGCACATCAAAGGGCGGTGGTGTCACTCGCATCGGCGATCATTGCATGTTGATGTCGTACGTTCACGTCGCACACGATTGCCATCTCGGCAATCATGTTGTGATTGCCAACGGATGCCAATTCGCCGGTCATGTGAAAGTTGACGATTTCGCCCGTATTGGCGGGATGTGCGGCATCGTGCAGTTTGCGCGTGTGGGCCGATATTCCTACGTCGGCGGTGCCAGTCATATTCGAAAAGATATTCTCCCTTATTGTATTGCTGAAGGCAGTGAAATGGCGCGGGCGCGGGCGACGAATAAGATCGGCATTCAACGCGCGGGTTTCGCCAAAGAAGAAGTTGAAAATATCGCGCGGGCGATTCGTTTTATTATCATGGGAGATCGCACGGTCGACGAAGCTTTGCAAAAGATCACCGACGAATGCCAAGCCAGCGACCACATCCAGCACCTCATTCATTTCATAAAAGATTCGAAGGCGGGAGTGGCGCGATGAGCGCCAATCCAGCAAAGGGCAGCGCGATGAGCGCAACGAACCCTCGTCAAGATAGCGCCAACCCCACCAACACCAAAAAGCTTCGCGCCGCCGTCGTGGGCGTCGGGTACCTCGGTCGGTTTCATGCGCAGAAATACAAACTGATCGATCGCTGTGAGCTGGTGGGAGTGTATGACGCCGACCGCGCGCGGGCTGAAGATGTGGCGCGAGAGTTGAACGTCCGTGCATTTCATTCGCTTGAAGAGCTGCCAGGGCAAATTGACGCGGCCACTGTCGCCACAACGACGTCTTCGCATTTTGAAATCGCGAAATATCTTCTAGAAAAGAACATTCACCTTCACGTCGAAAAGCCGATCACGACCACGAGTCATGAAGCGCAAGTTCTGTGTGATTTGGCCGCATCGCGTGGATTGAAACTTCAGGTAGGTCACGTCGAGCGATTCAACCCGGCCCTTGTGTCAGCTGAAGAAAAATTGAAGACGCCGCTTTTTATCGAGTGCCATCGTCTCGCGCCGTTTAAACCACGCGGGGTCGACGTCAATGTCGTGCTCGATCTTATGATTCACGACCTTGATATGATTTTACACTTGGTAAAGAGTGAGCCGGTGGCGGTTGCCGCTGTCGGCACGCCGGTTATTACACGAACGGATGACATCGCAAATGCGCGAATTGAGTTTCAATCCGGCGCTGTCGCCAATGTGACGGCGTCGCGGGTGAGTCTCAATAGCCAAAGAAAATTTCGTGTATTTCAAGATTCGCAGTACTTGTCGATGGATTTCGGCGCGGGTGAAGTGAGACTCTTTACAAAAACCGGTGAATGGAACGGCGAAGGAACGCCTCCTATTGAAATGGAGGCGTGGAATTTAGAGAAAAGTGACGCGCTTCTTCGCGAAACGGATGCATTCATCGAGTCTTGTCTGAGCGGTCACCCGTGTGCAGTCACTGGCGAAGACGGTTTGCGGGCACTTCGCCTAGCGGAGCAAATCATTGACGCCATCAAAAAACGAAATCATTGAGGTCATGATCGTCGCCGCCGAGGCGTCGAGTTGCCTATATGCGCAACGTCTTCTGGAACATTGGCAGAAGCACGCGACTCGCAACGAGCCGCGAATCCATGCGTTCGGCGTTGGTAATCGCGAAATGGAGCGGCTGGGGTTCGAGGTGATCGGGCGATCCGAAGACATGGCGGTTGTCGGGCTGGTCGAAGTGCTCAAACATTTTCGTAGTATTCGGCGTGTCTTTAAGCGGCTTATTTACGAGGCCTCGATTCGGCGCCCGAAAGTGATTTTGCTGCTCGATTATCCCGGCTTTAATTTGCGTCTGGCTAAAAAGTTGAAAGCCTGCTGCGACGGCAAAATTGTTTACTACATTTCGCCGCAGGTTTGGGCATGGCGCACGGGTCGCGTCCAGCACATTCGAAAATATGTCGATCAAATGCTCGTGATTCTGCCTTTTGAAAAAGAGTTTTATGAGAATAGCGGTGTGAACGTTGAATTCGTTGGTCACCCCCTGCTTGACGAGATTTCACCCGATCTGTTTGATGCCGATTCAAGGGCGGAATGGCGAAATCGCTACGGTGTGAGCGATCGAGATCAGCTTGTCGGCCTTATGCCGGGTAGTCGGGAGTCTGAGCTGGAACACCATTTACAAGTTCAGTTAAAAGCGGCGGAACTGCTCTACCGCGAAAACCCGAATTTGAAAGTGGCCCTGCTTTTGGCGCCGACTGTATCGATCGAACAGGCAAAGGGGCTTCTCCCCGCCAACGATCTGCCTATTATCTTCATGAAAGATAATCCGCTCAAGATGGCCCGGCTTACCGATGTCATTTTATGCGCTTCGGGAACTGCCACATTGGTCGTGGGTCTGATGAAGCGCCCGATGGTGATAATGTATAGGATGAACGCGATCACCGCATGGTTGGCCAGAAGATTCGTAAAAGGCACCCCGTTTTTTGGACTTATCAATTTGATTCTTGGCAAGCGTGCCGTGCCTGAGTTATTTCAAGGGCAGGCGAATCCAGTCCGGTTGAAAGAAGAGCTTTCGCGATTGCTTTATAATCCAAACCACTATCGCGAAGTTGAAGCGGAACTCGAGCGCACGGTTGCATTATTGGGCGAAAAAGGCGCGACCGGCAAAGTGGCGGATATTTTGGATCGATATTTAAAATGATACGAACAATTCTCAGACCGTTGGGCGTGCTGTACGGAGCCGTGATGCGCGCACGCAATTGGTTGTACGATCGTCAAATTTGGCAATCGCAAGGCGTGTCGGTTCCAGTTGTGAGCGTCGGCAATCTAACCCTCGGCGGGACCGGCAAAACCCCGATCATTTGTGAACTGCTCAGGTGGGCGATTGAAAACAAACTGAATCCGGCCGTTATTTCGCGCGGGTACAAAGGTAAATACGAATCTTCGGTCGCGCGCGTCCCGGTCGGTGCCGACCCCGCCTCATTCGGAGATGAGCCGACCATGATCGCCGATCGTTTTCCGGATGTGCCAGTGTACGTAGGGAGGGACCGCGTGACGGTCGCTCGGCAGCTTCTCTCTGAAAATCCAAACGTCAAAGTGATATTCGCCGACGATGCATTTCAACACCGAAGGCTGCGTCGAGATTTAGACATTGTTGTCGTCGATTGCATGGAGCCAATCCATAATTACTCCGTTGTACCGGCCGGTCGCGGTCGCGAATCCGCTCAAGCGTTGAGACGCGCCGATTGCGTCGTGCTCAATAAAGTGAATCTTGTGCCGCCGGAGCGTAAACAAGAAGTGATCGAGTTCATCGATCGAACGATCGGTGGTCGTGAAATTCCGGTTATTGAATCCGAATACTATGTCGGCCGGCTTATCCGCCTCGACAATCACGAAACAGTGGAGCCGCGCGCATTTGAAAGCGTGACTTTGGTTTCCGGCATCGGCAATCCGCAGGCATTTGAAACGCTGATTGGCAAGAACTTCGCAGTGAAGAAACACTTTGTCTATCGCGATCATCACAAATATTCGCGCTCTGAAGTTCAAAAAATATTGGCGATATCGCGCGGGTACAATGTGAAACGAATTTTGACGACCGAAAAGGATGCCGTCAAACTGCGGCCGTTGGCTCACGAAAGCGATTTGTTTTGGCAAGCGGAATTGCGACCTAAACTCAGTCTGCGAGTCAAATGGTTATATGAGAAAATTTTCAGCTGCGTTCATTAACCTAGTTTCTCTAACGGTAAATCGTCTGCCTGTGCGCGCGCAAATGGCAATCGGCGACTTTTTGGGCTTCATATGGTTCGACGTTTTACGTATTCGTCGGGGCGTGGCACTTCAAAATTTGCAAAATTGCTTCCCCGAATGGGCGGATGACAAGAGAATCTCAACCGCGCGCGCTTCGGTTTGCCACTTGGGGCGGTCGTTCGTTGAGTTTTTGCGCTTGCCCACGGCTGAGCTCGACGATTACTCCAATCATTTCGATATACACGGCCTTGAAAACCTGCAGAACGCACAAAAAAGAGGTAAAGGCGTTTTTCTTCTAATATCTCATATCGGCAACGGCGATTGGGCGACAGTCGGTTTTTCACTGAATGGCTTAAAGCTCTCGTCGATAACCAAAGAGTTTAAATGGCGGCCGCTGAACGATTTTTGGTTTCACACTCGCCAGCGTTTCGGTCTCGACCTGATACCCGATCGAAAATCAAGTTTGACGATATTAAAAAAGCTAAAACAAAATGAGATCGTCGGGTTTATGCTCGATCAGTTTTTGGGGCCTCCCATCGGTATTAAAACTCTATTCTTCGGTCGTGAAACCGGCACTCCAATGGGGCTCGCCGTGCTCGTCGAGCGATCGCGCGCGCCGGTGGTGCCCGCCTTGACCTATCGATTGGCCGATGGTCGTACCGCCATTTCTTTCGAGCCTGAGATCCCGTTCGTCGACACGGGTGATAAAGAGCGAAATATACAGGTGAACACGCAACGCTACTGTGACAAAATCGAAGGATGGGTGAGAGAGCATCCGGAACAGTGGATGTGGGTTCATAGACGATGGAAAGAATTCCGCCACTAAAACACCTTTTAAAACGGCCATACTTATTTTTGTGCGCAATCGCATTTTTGGCTGCGTGTACCAGCAAACCGGTCATGCGCGAAAATCCGGCGAAATTTAAAGATATTGAAGAGGCATATTCGAAAGTCGTGAAGATTGCGAACGTTCCGTCGCCTTCTCAGATCAAGGTCGAAAAAAAAAATCATCACAAAAAGCGGCGAAAATTTCATTATAAATATCAACGGTGGGCGAAACGACATCACCTGCGGAGAAAAAAAGTGCCGAACAAAGAAATCACAGAGAGTTCCGCTCATTTGCCGGCGCTCGAAGATGCCGAAGGGTTTGTCGGAAGGCGCCCCAAAGTCGACCCGTTTCGGCCGGGCGAGAAAATCACATTATCGGTTACTTACTTCAACATCGTGGCCGGCGATCTTTCTCTCGAAGTGCTGCCGTATAAGATGGTGAATAACAGAAAAGCCTATGATTTTGCGATCGACGTACAATCGAACAAGGCATTTTCTCTGTTTTATTCGGTTGAAGATTTCGCCGAGACGTTTGTCGATTTTGACACGCTTGTGCCGATCACCTACGAGATCGACGCGCATGAAAGCGCTCAGCAAAAAGAAACTCGAGTCTACTTCGACTCGGTGAAGAATGAAGCCACGTTGTGGGAGAAAGTCATTCATAAAGGCGATACGCGCGGGCACGAGAGAAAAATACAATGGGCGATTGATCCGTATACCCAAAACGTCATCAGCGCCATTTATTATCTGCGCACATTCACGCTCACTCCGGGCAAAAAGCTGGCCTTTCGAGTCAGCGACGACAAAAAGAATTATATTTTCAACGGCGAAGTTTTGCGGCGAGAAAAGATTCAAACCCCTGCCGGCTCGATAAACACGGTGGTCGTTAAGCCATCGTTTCATTTGGCTGGGCGATTTCAGCCCACCGGTGAAAATTATATTTGGCTGACCGACGACGATCGAAAATTCCCGGTGAAAATTCAGTGCAAAATAAAAATCGGTTCATTGATTGCCAAGCTCAAAAGCCTCGACAAAGGTCAGTGAATTTGAACGCGATCGGTCTGGTCTTTTGATCGCGTCACCCGTCGGGTAACCTGTACTATATGGCTGAAGTTGGATGCCGGCACTTTAACGGTTACAAACCATGTGGTCGGCATGACATGTGTGATTCGAGTTGCCCGAGCCGAGAAATCATTCAGACTCGCGCTTTGCTCGTGCACTTGGGCGCGATCGGAGCCGTGGTTCGAACGACCGCGCTCTTGCGCGCCATTCACAGAAAATTCCCCAATTGCCATCTGACTTGGGTCACGCAATCGCCATCTGATACGCTCTTGCGGGATCATCCTCTTATCGATCGCGTGCTCACGACCTCGCGCGAGGATTTGTTGGCACTTTCGGCCCTTAATTTCGACGTCGCCTTTTGTCTCGATAAATCTTTGGTCGCGGCGGGAGTTCTCAAACAAACTCGGGTTGATCAAGTTTTTGGGTTTGTCACGGATGACCAGTCGGGCGTTATTGTCCCCGCCACCGCGGCCGCCGACAACCTGTGGCGAATCGGTTTATCTAATCAAATTAAATTTTTCGCGAACACTCGCCCTGAAACCGAGCTTGCGGCTGAGGCGCTTGAGTTATCGACCTATCAGCGCGACCCCTATGATCTTCGCTTGCGGGGGGACGAGTTCAACGAAGTCAATCATAGGCGGCGGCAGTGGGCGCAGCCCGGGCAACTTATAGTGGGGTTAAATACGGGGTGCAGCGATGTGATTCGGTACAAAAAATTGCCGATTGAATCGCAGCGAAAAATAGCGACTGAGCTTCTTCGACGGGGACATGCGGTTGTATTGCTCGGCGGGCCCGAAGACACGACCCGCAACCAATGCATCGCTCATGGTCTGCCGGTTGTCGACTCTCCGACCGCCCGCGGGTTGCGTGACGGACTCGTCAGCGTTGCCGCCTGTGATATCGTGGTAACTGGTGACAGCCTCGGTATGCACCTCGCTATTGCGATGAAAAAATGGGTCGTCGCCTGGTTTGGGCCGACGTGCGCGCACGAAATTGATCTCTACGATCGGGGAGTGAAGGTGCTCACAAGCGCCAATTGTTCGCCGTGTTGGTCACGCTCTTGTCACAAATCACCCATGTGTTATGATCTCGTCGATTTGAAATCGATACTGGATGGAGTCGAGCAGGGTGCGAACCAACGTCATCTTTCAAACCGCGTTTCTGGGCGACGCACTGTTGACCATTCCGCTGATTCGACGACTTAAAGCATTCGATCCAGACTGCTCACTTATTTTTGTTTGCAGGCCAGGGTTTGGCGAGTTCTTCGAGCGCCTCGGTCTCGTTGACGAAGTTCTCGAATTGGACAAACGTAATGTCACCGGCCTTGAAGAGTTTCGAGAGCGGCTCTCACGCCATTCCATTCGATATTTGATTTCGGTGCACCAATCCGTGCGAACGGCGTTGGCATTGAGAAAGATCCGCGCTGAATATAAGATCTCGTATCGGTTGTGGTGGAATCGTCCATTTTTTGATTTGCGTGTGACAAGACCGATGGAACTCCCCGAGCCGTTGCGCGTTCTAGCTCTGCTTTCTCAGGTCGATGGCATTACGGCCGCGCAAATCGCCGATATAAAACAAAGCGGCGTTCAAAAAAATTTAGCGGAGAGAGCTCCTGTTTTAAATTGGCCTGAACCGATCCCCCAAGAGTACCAGATGACAGTTGAGCCGAATAAAGCCGCTGTGGAACAGGTGCGCGGGCTTGTGTCGTCTCCGTACGTTGTTGTGGCACCTTCGAGCCAATGGTCAACGAAGCAATGGACGACCGAAGGATATGCCGATCTCATCGGAAAATTAACGAATAAGGGGCTAAACGTCTATCTTGTTGGCACCCGAAATGAGCGCGATGTTTGCGAACGCGTGCGCGATGCCGCCGGGCCAAATGCAAAATCGGTCGTTCGTTCGTTCGCCGGTCGGTTCGATCTTGTGCAATTGCATGCACTGATGTCAGAGGCCCAAGCAATTGTTGCCAACGATAGCGGTACGATGCACCTCGCGGCGGTTGCGGGCCGGCCGATTATCGGTATCTTTGGCCCGACCGTTTTAAAACAGGGGTACCGCCCGTGGTCAAACGACTCGGCCGTTTTGCAAGTGGATGTACGGTGCCGGCCGTGCGGGCGCCACGGTCACAAGAAGTGCCCGATCGGCACTCACGAATGCATGAAGAAAATAAGTGCGGATCTCGTGATGAATGCGGTCGAACGATTCATATTTCTTCGTAAAGAGACTTAGTCTTTTGCGAATTTGGCGACATCGATATTGTACTTCTTAATCTTTCGAAGAAGCGTGTTTTTTGGGATATTCGCATGAGCAACGGTTTTGTTGATTTTGCCGCCGTTGGCTTTGAGCGCGCTTTCGATAAATTCTTTTTCAGCCGCTTCTTTAAAAAGATCGTAGTTGAGCGGGCCTGTGTATTTGCCCGAAATGGGGATGCTCGCCTTATTTCGCGCTTCGTTTAAAATGTGTTCGGGCAGCGATCGCAAAGTAATCATATCTGAGGTTTCGATTATAAAAGACCTTTCAATCACATTTTCGAGTTCACGAATGTTACCCGGCCACCGATACCTGCGGAGTGTCTCCAGTGCATCAGGGGCGATCGCCGAAATAGTTCGTCCGTGTGCCTTGTTGAATCGCGAAATGAAAAAATGAATGAGATCATCCAGATCGTCGAGTCGTTCGCGCAGAGGCGGCATAAACATCGGCATCACATTAAGACGGTAGAAGAAATCTTCGCGAAACATCCCGTCTTCAATCATTTTTTCGAGATTGCGATTGGTTGCGGCGATGATCCTCGCGTTTGTGCGCATTTCGCGGTTTGAGCCGATTGGCATGAACTTGCGCTCCTGTAAAACGCGCAGCAATTTGACTTGCAAATCCGGCTTCAGTTCCGCCACCTCATCCAAAAACAGCGTGCCCTTATTCGCGAGCTGAAATTTGCCGATTTTTCGCTCGACGGCACCGGTGAAAGATCCGCGCTCGTGGCCGAATAATTCGCTTTCCATTAAAGTCTCGGGGATGGCTCCGCAATTAATTGCGACAAATGGCCCGTGCTTTTGCGGAGAGTTTTGATGAATCGCGCGGGCCACGAGTTCTTTGCCTGTG
>DAIDIG010000003.1 GCA_027459485.1 Bdellovibrionales bacterium
CTACGTGTATGTCTCGGATCTGTGGACGGCGGAGTCAGTTTTACGCCAGGTGCCTGGGTGGTTCGCCGACTATAATGAAAATCACCCGCACTCGGCCTTGAAATTTATGTCGCCATTAGAGTATAGGAAACAAGCGCTCTCAAGCGCAAAAGTGTACGTTTAACCGGGGGCCATTCCAGAACTCAATGTCGCATGGGCTGAGAAATGCGGCGTGGCCGTAATTGGGGTGGATGGCATCGAATCGCGGGTCGCCTCCAACAGTTGAGCTCACAATCACATAACTTTGCGTTTCGACGCGAGCCCCGGCGCAATGTCGCACGCGCCAATACGCGTATGTCGTCGGTGCAAGTCGCGCCATCGACAAGGTCAAGATTTACACGCTTATTGTTTAACAGTTGGCCTGTTGAGCAATATACAATATATTTTCAAGGCGTCCGGCTTTCGATGTTAAAAGTGCGCGGGCTGATTCGAGATCCCCGCGGGCGATCTTAAAAAGTTCAAACGAATATTCTTTTTTGTACTTCTGTCGGAGTGGCGTCATTTAAGTTTCCAATTCGGATAGAGTTCGATGCCTTGTTTTGAAATATCGAATGACACTCCGCCAACGTCCTTCATTCGCTCAAACCTCGAATGCTGTAAAACGACGAGATCAAGCCGCGAACAAATGAGCCAAAAATAAAAACTCGAATGTCAGAGCGAACGGCAATCAGCCTATCCAGCATGCTTTTGATGAGCGTGGCCCATTCGGGCTGATTCGTATCGATACTGTGCAACCGCTTAAGCGACATAAGAAATTTATCTCACAATCTTTCAGCCGTGTAGAGCCGGGTAGGGCGGTGGAGAATCCGGCCTTCACTTCTTCTCGCGTACGTGTACCAACTGCTTTCGATTCAGAACGGTGCCGTTTCGGCGCACGCGGTGGAGGGCGGCGAGATCCAAGTCGGCGAAATAAATTTCTTCGATGTTTGATTGGCCTTCGCGAACGCAACCGCGGTCGGGGAATTCAAGATCGCATGGGCTGAGAAATGCGGCCTGGCCGTAGTTGGGATGGATGTTTATCGAGTAAAGTCCGATTGTGGGGTCGTAAGGGCGCCTTGAACTTGTGAGGTGCACAGGCGTTTATTCATTACAATCAACAATTCGCGTGTTTGGAGACAAGCTACGATTTGTTTATCGAGCGCCAATTGATGATTTTCAGCTGGTCCCCATCGGTCGCGATAGAAAAATGCAATTGAACGATTGTCTGAGCGATTGAGTTTTTGCCAAATTTCAGATTCAGGGCGCGGTATGGGTACACGCTGCCAGTACCAAACGACCGCACTTGCCGGGATCTCCCATGTTTTTTGAAACGCTGGGGCGCCAATCATGTAAACCTTTCGATTATCGTGCATCATTTTAAGAGCTGGCACGAAGGTTCGAAAGGGAGATGGGATGCCGTGAATTTTAACGGGCAAGAAAGCGGTTGTGACAAAAAATACAACGGCGAGACCTGTGATGACATATGTGAGAGTTGAGGCTGAAACGCGTTCGAAAATTAAATAGGCTTGAAACCCGGCCGCCATCGCGAGCCATGGGTAAACTGGTATGACGTACTGACCATAATGCCGAGAACTAAAACTATAGGCCAAAACGTGAATCAAAATCTCGCCCAAAATTAAAATGGAGAGACCTTTATGCCCTTTTCGAAATAGCGAATAGATCCCGGCTACTGCAAATAAAGTCACGACATTGCCGTCGATCAATATTCTCGTAACATACCAAAAGTAATCGTGCAGCGCTTGGTGGATCGAGTTTTGCACAACCAGTTGGCGATACAAATAGGCCTTCCAGAATAGAAAGCCCTGTGATTCGAAGTGGGCGACAGTAAAAATTAAAATTGGGATCAGAGATGCGAGGCTCGCCCAAAAGAAACGACTTTTTCTTCTTTCTACAAACAAAATAGCCAGCATAGCAGGAATGGTCGCGAGTGCCGCAACACCTTTTGCCAAAACGGCAAGGCCCATAAATAATCCACCCCACCAAAAATCAGCAGTTCGGTTGCGTCGCTCGCCGCGATGTAAGAAATAATAACCAAGCCAAACAAAGCCAATCATAGGGGCGTCGAGCCAGCCACTACTTTGAAAGTTCATGTAACGGTTCACTAAGAGCAAACTTAAACAGGCCCAAACAGCGGCCTTCTCACCGAGCTCTTCGCGAGTTGTTTGAAACAGGCAAAGCATAATCGCTACGCCGAATATTTGCGCCGCCAAACGAATGGTTTGGGCGGTTGCACCGAGGTATTTAAATATAATGGCGTCCATCCAGAGTACCAAGTAGGGATGGTCGACAAATGGGTCAAAGAGTCCAGGTGCCAATCGTGGTCGAAACCAATGACCTGTCTCTAAAATGTTAGTAGCCAGTGCACCGTATGATGGCGAGCTGACGCCGAGCGCGGGTTCCCAAAATTTAGAAAATACGAAGAGCAGAAAAGCCAGAATAATTAGAATCAAGCTTTTATTTTTTTGGCCCACACGATAGCATCCTTAATTGAATTCGAGCCATGAGTTTCGGATGATTTTGTTATCTCATTTTGATTCAATTTGCGAGCTGCAGAATAGCGCGGGTAAGTATTTTAGTTACTTAGTTAAAGCGACACGGGGGGATTGGTTATTTGCGCGGCGATCTGATTCAGCGTGGAATTGTCAGTGCATTCGTTAACTACTTGATCGGGCGCATTTGACCCAAATACATTTTCTATTACGACTTGAATATCGGGGGCACTAGACCCGCTAAAACGAAGGACCCACGCCTGATCGAAAACGCGGTTCGGCCATTTGGCCATACTTGCAGGTAGGTTTGCACCGAATGCGCGCGCCAATCCTGGGATCGCCCCGTGCTCCCAAGCCATAAGCACGGTCTTGCCATCAAACGCAGGATTGCTCAAAATTTCCGGGACGATAACTGAATACTGTTCTCGGGTGGCGGGATCACGAACTGCCAAATTTAGGGCTTGGGCTGTCGGCGCAATGGTCTCAATCGCTCGGACGGAAGAGCCCGGATGGGTCGGAGCCGCGGCATATACGCCAGCCGGTCGTCCAAACCGCTCGATGGTAGGGTTTGAAAGAAAAAACTTCGGCAACAAGTATGCGCGTTCGCATCCTCGCTGATTTAATTCGTTCCCGACCGCCGGTTTTTCGCCATGGCGAACGATCACGACTTGAGCGGGTGTTGCCCAACCGCGCATCGAAACTAAAATCAAAACCAGCAAAATAAAATTTAAAAACTTCATAGGCCGGCACTCTAGCACAAGTTAGTCGCTGGAGCAAAAATTCGCATTTGGCTATTGCTAGGAATCCGATGGTGTTATCTGGGGGCTCAACGCTGCGAGTTCAGCTTCGACAGCAGGCGCAAGATTTCGAGGTACAGCCAGACGAGGGTGACGATGAGAGCGAAGCCGCCGTACCACTCCATGTATTTCGGTGCGCCCATTTCAGCGCCGCGATTGATCACTTCGAAATCCATGATCAGGTTTAGGGCCGCGACAATCACGATGCCCACTGAAATTGCAATGCCGATCGGCGAAGCGCTGTTGATATACGGTACCGCGTGACCGAAAACGTGCAACACCATATCGACGAGGTAGGTGACCATGATGGCGCCCGTCGCGAAAAACACGATTTTTTGAAAGAGCGGGGTGGCGCGAATCACTTTGAAATGATAGAGCGCGAGCATAAGCCCCAATGTGCTGAGGGTAAGAACAAGAGCATTCATCGCGATGCCGGGGTAGGCGCGCTCGAGGAGGGATGAGATGCCGCCCAAGACCACTCCTTCAGCTACGGCATAAACCGGCGCCAACGCGGGGGCGAGCGTTTGCTTGAAACTAATCACCATGGCCAAGGCAAAACCGCCGAACAAGCACAGAAACATGAGCGGGCCGCCGATGGCGCCGGGTGTTCCCCATCCGAGGTACCCGCCGACCAGGACGAGCAAAAACAAAATGCCTGTTTTGTTGACAGCACCCGAGACCGTCATCGCGTCCGAACCGTAGGCCGAACGCGAGCGATCGAATGCTTTTCGAAGAGTAGGATTACCAGATTTTAGTTCGCCGAAATTAAATGCCATAAAAACCTCGCTGCAGTTACCCCTATTATAATCCGCTTGCCGGTATCTGCAAGAGGCATTTCAGCTTGGCTTAGGCATTATGAATAACCCGTTGCGGGTAGGGGATGTCGATCCCCTCAGCTTTGAAGCGGGCGTGAAGCGCTTTGACCATTTCGTGTTTGAGCGTGTACTGATCGACGAAGGTTTTCGCGCGCAAACCGACCGACATGCCGATCGAAGAATCGTCGAAACTGTTGAAGTGAGCCCAAGGTTCGTAGTCCGCGACCGCTCCCGCAGTTCGCTTTAGCACGTCACGCGCGACTTCGATCGCCACGCGCTCAACTGTTGGCAAATCGGCGTCGTACGAAACCCCGACGTTCACGCTGATCGCCACTTCCGGTGTCGGCAAATTGTAATTAATAAGGCGCGATGAGGCGATTTTAGAATTCGGTA
Source organism: Bdellovibrionales bacterium (assembly GCA_027459485.1). Classification (GTDB taxonomy): domain Bacteria; phylum Bdellovibrionota; class Bdellovibrionia; order Bdellovibrionales; family UBA1609; genus RBG-16-40-8. The sequence continues at coordinate 4,534 of DAIDIG010000003.1, forward strand.
CGACCACCACGTTACTTGAAAGTTGCTGGATGCGCGTACTGCGCCACCCGATGTGGACGACATAGCCTTCCATCCCGTTGCCGTCGTCAAGGCGGATGTAATCGCCGATATTGATCGGATGATCGGCCAAGACGTAAATGCCGCTAAAAAAATTGCTCAAAGTGTCTTGCAGCGCCAGCGCGACCGCAACCGAGCCGACGCCCAACGATGCCAACAGCGGCGTGATCGAAATGCCGAGGCTGTCGAGAATGATCAGGCCGCCGACCAGATATACAAAAACACTGACGACGATTTGAATGAGCTGGCGACTTCCGACGCTGAAACGCGAAAAATACGAATGGCCGCTGACAAGAACGCGCGAAACTCGATTTAACACGACCAGGCTTACGGCTATGAAGTAAACGCGAAGGCCGACATCAAAGAGCCGCATGTGGCGAAACGAAACGGGTATAAAATCTTCGGCCAGCGAGACTGCCATGCCGATAACCAAGAGCTTCGCCGGCAAATCGAGTTCTTGAAGGGCCCGCGCTCGCCAACCGTGCGGGTCTTTAACCGCCCAACGACGAATCCGTGACCACAGCCATTTCTTGAAGACCGCTACAACAATTGTCGAAATGATGAAAACGACGACGAACATCGTCCAAGGGCCGAGAAAATTGGGGATGCCGTTAACGTCCATCGTGAACCTACCTCTTTTTGTTCATCTGAAATTCAGTAAAAACTCTAGGTGCTTCTCGGTCAAGCGGCAAGGCCGACCGATTGCAGGCATCTGTTTAAGAGCTAAACACTTCCATCTCGCTGAAGTGAATTCGTTTCGGCGCCAATGGCCATTCAGAATGACAGCGCCAAATCTGCGCTCTTGCAAAATTTGATATTCTTTAAATAATCAGATAAAATGACTGGCGAAGTCAGAACAAACCTTCTCCTTTGTAGGGCAATCAAGAGTCGAGTTTATTTAATACAGTGGTGGGTGTGTTATTAAAGTTTCTCTTCTCTTGCTTTGTTTGACACTAAGCGGTTGTGGAAAGGTTTGGTTCCAAGTTAACCTGAAGGCCAAATCGATCCGATTAGTTATAACACGGCCGCCATTCAATCCGACGGCCTCAGGCTCTACAATTCCGATTCAAGTTAGCATTGAAGACAGCAACAACAACGTTGTGATTTCGGGCCCAGACTCAACCGCCTCAATTACACTTAGCCAAACTGGCGCAGGCCCGGCATTGAGCGGCACGTTGACAGTTAACGCCGTGGCCGGAGTTGCTGACTTCGCAAATGTTCCTGTCGCCATCGGTACAATTGCGACAGCAAATGTCATAACTGCGACAAAAGCCGATACGACAGCCACAGGTGGCACTGCCGCAATGACGGCATCGACCTCAAGTTTCGACACTGTAGCGAACGATGCTTGGCTAGGTTCAGTGCCGACTGCCAAATGGCTAGCTACCTCGGGAACATCTGTCGCTGGCCTCGGCGACGGAATGCTCAACATGCCCACCGCCGTTTTCGTAGATAGTAGCGGCAATGTTTACGTTGGCGATAACCAAAACAATCGCGTTGTGAAGTACAATGCTGCCGGCATCTATCAAGGTTGGGTTGGCTGGGTGTCTTCGTCACTGCCAACTGGTGGCGTCAGCGGCTGTACTTCAGCGGTTGTCGCCAGTCCTACGCCAGGGTGGTGCACCGGAGGTGCGGCTGCAAATGCCACTGACGCCACCCCAATGCAACCCTTTGGAATTTGGGGCGACAATACTTATTTGTATGTTACGTCGGGCGCCGGCGCAATATTACGATTCAATGCAAGCACTGGCGCGTACGCTGGGTGGATAGGCTATTATAAAGGTTCGGCTGGCACCCTCAGCGATACATACACCGTTGGATGTAGCACATTAAACGGTTCAGTAACTCCAACTGCAACACCAGGTTGGTGCGTCGGCGGAGAGCGTAATTATATCAAAAGCGCTGACACTATTGGCGGATTTGACGGGCCGATGGGCATAAGTGGCGATGCAACTTATTTATATGTGGTTAATACGAATCCCAGCAATATTGCACGCGTCAACATTACAACCGGAGCAGCCGCAGGCTGGATCGGTAACATTAATATTGCTGGCGGTGGCACTTGTGGCTCTACAGGCACCTTTACAACCTCGTGGTGCTCTGATGCATCCGCGACTAGTCAATCGAATTCGAATTTGGATGGTTCGCTGAATTTGGACCCCACTGACGCCGCCGGCGTTTACGCCTACGGTGGAAGTCTTTATGTAACCGACAGTACTGAGCGTGTCATTTATCAATACACCGCGAGCACTGGCGCATTTGTTGGCTGGGTTGGACTGGTCGCCTACACGCCGATGCCGACAGGCGGTGCTGCTGGCTGCACGACGACGACAAATGCGTACACTCCTGGCTGGTGTATTGGCGGACATTCGAATGGTACTGGCAATCCGACAATAGATGAGTTTAACGAGCCCTCGGCAATTACCGGTGATGGCACCTACCTTTATATTCTCGACAACGCTTTTCGTATTTCAAAAATTCAAATCTCAGATGGCGCTTACGTCGGTTGGGTCGGCGGCATCAACAATGCTTCTAGTGGGGGCTGCGGCGCCACCGGAACATTTACGTCTGGTTGGTGCAACGTGAACGGAACAACCGCAACTCCAGGCAATATCTCTGGGATGATCTCGTCTGCAACAAGTACTTATGCTGCACCTTGGAGCGGGTGGCCGACAGGTGCGATTTATTACAGCTCTGGTGGGTTATGGTTAGCCGACTCTGGCAATAATCGGTTAAGCGAATACAACTCTACGACCGGGGCTTTCATTGGATGGACTGGAGCTGCAACTACGCCGACTGTTGGTTGGCAAACTGGCGCCTATTCTGGCGGTGGCAGCGATGACAGTTCATTCGGACAATTACTTTCTGGAGTTACTACCGACGGCAGCAGCCTATTTTTTGTAGATAATTTTAGGCTAACGAATTACTCAATTAATCAAAATTCTGTTTCTTATATTGGATGGTCTGGCGAAGTGGCTCTGCCTCCGTCGAGTGGCGCGGCCGGATGTTCGTCATCATTGATCGGTGGCACAACACCGGGCTGGTGCACCGGTGGTTATTCACAGCCAGGACCGTCTAACTGGGGTGATTGGGGTGGCTCTGGCGGCATAACCGAAATCCCTTGGATTGGGACTGCATTAGCTATGGACTCAAGCTACATATACGTGGCTGATGGCAATACCGTTACTCGATACGATCATAACGGTGTTTACGCGGGCTGGATAGGTCTTATAGGCGTCAGCCCAACTGGTGGTTTCAGCGGTTGTAATGGTGCCGCTGTAGGCACTATCACACCTGGCTGGTGTACCGGCGGAGGCGAAAACACAGGTTCTCAATCTGGTGCCTATGCTATTCCGGCCGGAGTATATTCTGACGGCACCTATCTTTACATCGCCGATCAAAGCAATGGCAGAATTGATAAAGTGAACGCGTCCACTGGCGCATTTATCGGTTGGATCGGTAAGATTTTAACGAGCCCCACTGGAGGCGTAAGCGGTTGCGCGGGCGCCGCCGTAGGTACAATCACGCCCGGGTGGTGCACGGGCGGAACGTCCGACAACACGTATAACAGCAATGGCGACGGCAGCCTACCATACATTCAGGGTATATCCGGTGACGGGACCTACATTTACGTTCTTGTCCAGCGCGGAGGTCCCGCTATTAAAAGATTTAATGCAAGCACCGGCGCGTTTGGCGGCTGGCTAGGCGTAATAAATACCAACGGCGGGACATGTGTTGCTGGCTCCGGCAATTTTACAGGTGGCTGGTGCAATGGTGGCACGGCCGGGTCGGGAACAACCGGAGTAGGATCAGTGGGTGGCGGCAACAGTACGGGCATTTACGCTGACTCTTATTCTATTTATGCTTTAACTAACAATGGTGCTGTTTCTAAATTCAACTCTATTTCAGGCGCTTTTGTTGGTTGGAGGGGTGTAATCAGTGTGTCGCCAACTGGAGGCGATACCGGGTGTGCCGGCGCAGCAGTTGGCACATTTACTTCTGGTTGGTGTACAGGAGGCAATTCAGCATCAAACCAGCATTTCAGTCTACCGGGTTCGCTTAATAATCCGTTTCAAATATCAGGGGCCGGTTCTTTTATTTATGTTGCTGACCCGGGCAACTTTCGAGTTGTTCGACTTGGTAAGTAAACGCGATGGATTTTAGGGTTGGTTGCAATTGGCCCACCAACATTGATTTGTCGAAATAAAATTATTTAAGGCGGTCCACTTCGACGGCGCGCTCGTAGTCGAAATTTGCAATAACGACTCAGATGCGCCCCACTCGCCGTATTGGCTATAGCTACCAATGTCAGAAAAATTCATAAATAGCGTACCGCCGTTACTCTTCCAGTCTTGCAAGTAAGTTAAGTAAGTCGAGCCCATACGGGCATCACGATTTGCATTTGCAAAAAACCGATTTAACGCGGTTTCGCTTGCGCTGTTGGTGGCAAAACTCTGACCCCCTTCATAGGCCACAAGCGGTAGGTTGGCGGCTGTCGCTACTTGCGCGTAATTAGAAACCCAGCCGATTGCCTGACCTATAAAACCGCCTGCTGGTACGGATGAATCATTTTGTGAAGTCATAGATTGAAAAAATGAACCTAAACCGCCATCACTTTGAGACATCCATGCGGTCGGCAGAACCCAATTTGGATTCGCACCAAAATATGGCGCAATTGCCAGAACGCCAATGCTGTGTTTAGAACAAGGGGCCCCTGAGGTCCAGAGTGGGCAATTCAAAGCCTCAGTAGCAGTCCAGGTGTTAGCAGCTTGCGCCGCGAAAACACAAATTACCCGATTTGAATCCGAGGCCCAAACTGATTTCCAGATATCACACATTTGTGCAACTCTCATGCCGTACCAATCGCGATTTGCCTGATAGGGGTTTGCTCCCGGCCAAAGTGCCAAACCTTGGTTTTGCGCATAACTCTCTTGCGAAAAACCCGAGTTCCACACTTCATTGCTAAGTTCTACGTAAACTCTCAAGTTTGACGCCAATTGAGAGTGAACGAGCTTCGCCATCATAGTTATATAATTATCGTCGGCCATAACAGGCACATTGAGCCAGGGGTCGGCACCTACTGCGTTAGAGAGCGCCACGGGTATCTCTAACGGCGCGCCATTTACGGTGCCCCAAAATGCGTTTGAAACCATTGGTCGATTCAGCCACGACGAGAGCTGCGTACCGTTTGTATCGAGCCAATCCATGAATCGCAATACTTTAAATGACTTAATTGCTTGTAAAAAATCAGGGTTAAATATTTGTCCGCTGGCTAGCGCGGCTTCACGGTCGGCTCTGACAACTCGAATATTCCTGATGTAATTGCCAGTTCCGTTAGGATCTGTTGAAGTAATCACTAAATTGATCCCGCCAGAAGAAGGTGTAACATTGATGACGTCCCGGCCAGGCGCCGAGCTTACAAGTTGACCATCAAAGCCATATGTTATTGTCCCCTCACCATCGTACAAGACTACATATTGACCGGCCGGATAGTAACCTTTGCTTGTGTTTGGAAATGATCGGAATAGCAACATCCCAACACTATTAAAAAGTTGGGGACTGTTTGGATCAGCTGAGCTGGCTTTCAGCGATTTCGGATAACCGTCCGAATCCAGCTGAAGATAGGCTTCTTCGCCAGTATCCCATGTTGAGTTTGAATGCGTAACCCACTGATCATTATTTTTGAACTGATTTAAGAATGGCATTTCGCTCGACCAATACGCGATGCCCGCTAAATTTGTACCTAAGGGCGAATCGGTATTGCTTTGATTTAAACTTACTGAAGGTGGCCCCGAACCTGCAACAGTCGAATTACTCGAATTTGAAAGTGCAATTGTTCGAAATCCGCCAGAGCAATTCTGAAAAGTAATTTCCACGCTAATAACAGACAAAACCACAATTACGGCTTTGGAGGTCCTATTTAGAATTTGTCGACTCAAAGCCATAAAGTCCTCAAAGATGCAAAAGTCAGACTTGTAGCCACCCGCGGTGCGCGCTAAGCCGTTTATATCTTTGGCACTGTATGATTATCGGACGTATTTCACCTAAAACTTGAGCCGACTCTTCGGCGCACCGAAAATTGGAACCAAAGTTGCCTCAACATGAGACTTACAAATCGCAACTTAAGCCTCAATTATGCAGAATAACCGGTAATCTTCCGATACGTTATTCATGCGGCGCCGGTACGTATTGCTATTCTTAATGCCCATTTTCATTACCGGATGCGGTAGAATTTGGCTTTCGTTTAGCACGAAAACTCTGAGTCCTGGCGTCGCCACGCAACTTGTTTTTTCACAAGCGCCTTATAGTGAGACGGCGGCCGGCTCTGAAATTCCTGTTCAAATCAAAATCGAAGATGCGTATGGGAATGTCGTAATCAGCGGAGCCGACTCAACAGCAACGATCACGCTCACACTAACAAGCGGCTCGGGCCCACTCAACGGTACAACTACTGTGACTGCTATTAACGGAGTCGCCAGTTACGTCTTCAAAGGTGTCAACATTGCCTCTCTCGGCTCGGGCGATGTCATCACGGCGACAAAATCTGACGAAACCAGTTCAGGTGGAGTCGGCGTACTTAGTAAAGCGAGCTCTTCATTTGATGTCACCTCGAACTATTCTTGGTTTGGCGCGACGGCAACGGTCAAATGGTTAACAACGGGTGGTCAGCCTGCCGCTGGCCGAGGTCAGGGAATGTTCGATAGCCCAACCGGAGTCTTCGTTGATAGCTCGGGCAACGTCTACGTGGCCGATAAGGGCAACGCTGAAATTAAAAAATTCAATTCATCAGGAACTTACATCGGTTGGGCCGGTTTCGTTGGCAAGACGCCAACAGGCGGAGCCTCCGGTTGCACAACGGCGGCCGAAAACAGTGGCACGCCCGGGTGGTGCACAGGCGGAATTGGCACAACTGTTACCAATCAAACTTTTTTCGACGGCATTTGGGGTGACGGTACGTACTTGTACGTCGTGAGTAGCGTTTGGTCTGTTGTCTTTCGATTTGACGCTTCAACCGGGGCGTATAAGGGTTGGACGGGGGAATACAGCGGGGATGCCGGAAATGGAGTCCTCCTCAATACCTATACGGCTGGTTGTAGTAGTGTTAACACAGGTCAAATAACTCCTGGATGGTGCGTGGGCAGTGAAGCGCAAGGACCTGGTGGCGGAGATTCATACAACGGAGGTATTCCTGGTGCGAACAGCATCACGGGTGACGGAACTTATCTTTACGTGCTAACCGGCGACAAGATTCAACGCTTCAACGCCGCAACCGGCGCTGCCGACGGTTGGGTTGGTAATCTCGGAACAGTCGGCGGTGGTACGTGCGGCGGTTCAACTAACGTCGTGGTGACGAGTTGGTGTACAGACGCAACCGCTGCTCCACAAGATGGGCCGCCAAATCGAGAAGACGGCACGCTTTATAATGCCAACGGCATTTATTATGATAGCGGCAGCTCAAGTCTTTATGTTTCGAATACCGCTGAACAAGCGGTCAGCAAATACACTGCTTCAAGTGGAGCTTTCGCTGGCTGGGCCGGTTTGGTTAGCACCACCCCAACAGGGGGTGTTGCCGGCTGTACGTCGACCAGTGGTGGAAGTCCAACTCCTGGTTGGTGCACAGGCGGTAGCGCCTCATCGACATCAACTATCGACGGAGTTAATGACCCCCGAAGTATTGGTGGTGATGGCACATATTTATACGTGCTGGATCAGAATAGAATTAATCGTTACAACATCTCATCCGCCGCATATTCGGGGTGGATCGGTAATATCGGTAACTCTGGTACGGGCTCGTGTGGCAGCACCGGCAGTTTTACTAGCGGTTGGTGTACATCTGCGGGGTCGACATCCGCATGGGGTGTGGGCGATGGCATGATCGGATTTAGTTACAATGGTTGGACGTATGGTGTTGGTGCAGTTTTTGCCGATGGCTCCGGTAATTTGTGGCTTGCCGATGTCGGTAACAATCGCATTAGTAAATACACGGCTTCAACCGGTGCATTCGTTGGTTGGAGCGGCGCTGAAGCTAGTACAGTTACAGGTTGGCAAACAAGTACCACTGATAATGCCGGTGCAAACACCGATAATTCATTCGGAATATTTTTTGCGGGAATTTTTACGGATGGCACAAATCTTCTGACATCAGATGACAACCGGATTTCGAAATACACGCTTTCTAGTCTCTCATACGATGGATGGCTCGGCGATGTTGTCCAAAACCCAACTGGTGGCGCGGGTACCTGTACCTCAACCGCGCCTGGGAGTGTTACTCCGGGTTGGTGCACAGGTGGGTACTCTCAACAGGGTCAAACGTTTGAAGGCGGCATTGATGATACTTCGAGTGAGAAGCTTTTTGCGGACGGCACGTATATCTACGCAGTTGATGGCAACTGGGGGCAACCAGAAGTAAAACGCTACAACGAAAGCACGGGTGCATTTGAAGGCTGGATTGGCATGGTCAACTCAACGCCGACTGGTGGTGATGCGGGATGCACGTCCACATCAACCGGAAATCCAACTCCCGGCTGGTGTATTGGTGGCTCGTCTGAAAACAGTAGCGCATCAGGTGGCTTTGGTTCTCCGACCGCCATTTATTCGGATGGCACCTATCTGTACGTAACTGAACCGAACAGTTATCGCGGCAATACTCGCGTCGACAAAATTGTCGCATCAACTGGGCAGTTTGTTGGTTGGATCGGCGCGATAAGTTCCTCACCCACGGGGGCGAACCGGGATGTTCAGGCGCAAGCGGTGATACTCCAGGCTGGTGCACCGGCGGTAGCGCGAGTGGCGTAGGTGATACGACAGGTGGTTTGGGTGACCCTCTTTCGATCACGGGTGATGGCACATATATTTACGTGGGCGGAGCCACAGCCGTGCGTCGCTATTTGGCTTCGACTGGCCAGTTCGAAGGATGGATAGGCGTGGCAAGCACGCCGGGTGGCACATGCACAGGTGCGGCCAACCAATTCAATGGCGGATGGTGCTCAGGTGGAACTTCAATCGTCAACTCCACAAACACCCATGGCCTTGATGAAATCGGCGCAACAGACTCCGCCACCGGTATGTACACCGACGGGAATTATCTATATGTCGCAAATTATCTCGATCAGTGGAATGGCTATGGCAGCGGTGGCGCGCTCATTTCGAAGTATATTTTGGGCACAGGGGCTTTCGTCGGTTGGAAGGGTCTAATATTACTATCGCCAACCGGCGGGGACCCAGGCTGCAATGGGGCAACCGTTGGCACATTTACTCCTGGATGGTGCACGGGTGGACAGGCCGACGGCAATTACGAAGCAGACGTTATGGACCCGATCGGCAGTTATCCGCAACTCACCGGTTCAGGTGGGTTTCTTTATTTTGCGAATCAGGTATTTTTTCGAGTAGATCGTATTGGCAAGTGATTGGCCACAGCTTGGTGGACCAAGCATTTCTTTAACCGAACTAATCTATCCTATTGATTTTACGCCGCATTCATTTTCTAGAAAAACCCGAATTTCACCTGAAGACATAAAATTGATTATCGAAAATTATAAAAATGGCTACTCGCTTAAAGACATTTCGAAAGTCGTGGGCCGCTCAAAAAACAAAATTCGGCGTGAGCTAATTCGAAATGGAATCGAGTTGCGCGAAAACATAGTTCAAGCCACGAATGCGAAGCCGCTCAAGCGCGGCAAACAAGGCAGTCGACCGTACTATGGTTTTTGCTACTTTGAAGGTCAGATCACAAAAGACCCGCGCGAATTCCCAACATTGCAACTTATCCACCGTCGCTGGAGCGAACACAAATCGAGTCACAGTATTGCTCTTGAACTCAATCGAGCGAAGTTATATGCGCGCAACGGTCGGGCGTGGAGTCGCGCTGTGGTTCGAACTATCATTATACGATTTGAACGTAAAAACATTCTTTTGCACAAAGGGGGCAAATATGAATTTAGATAAACTCATCGAATGGGCCGTTATTGTCGTGCTTGCATATGCGGCGACCGGGCACCTTGGCGATTTGCAACGTTGGGTCTGGCGCGAACAAGCAAAGGTCCTTTACGCATCACGAGCGTCGGCTTGGCCAACGCCGAGAATGTGGCCGGAGAAAAACAACTCTCGCTAAGGTGGGGAATCTACGATCCAGATGCAGCTAGCTGCTGCTTGAGTGATCTCGCTACCCGCCTTGATAAAAATGCGACTATCAGTCTTTGCAAACGGGGATGGGGCCTGGCTACTCCAGTTGCCCACCTAGAGACCGTCGACTCCGCAACTTCAAATTCAGAAGCTAAATCGCGCTGGTATAGCCCCAAAGTTTTAGTCGCGGTATCAATAATTTTAGCAAATTTCTCGTCAGATTCGTCCCAGTTTTCACATAGTCTCTTGACTTCTTCCAATCTCATAAATCACCTCAAATTCCATTATAAGGCTCAATTAAAATGCTTGCAATACGGAAGTTATATTATAGACTAAATCAAGTAATATTAATGTGTTATATATATGGACGGAATATTAAGCTAATGCTTATTAGAATGCAATTCGTGTTTCAAAACGATACGGGCGATAAATGATAATTCGAATCGCCACGTCCCAAGATGGGCCAAGTTTGAGAAATTTCTATGCCCAATTTTCTAGTAAATATTTATTACCAAGGCCTGACTCAGATTTTGATACAGCCATTTCGCGCGGGCAGTTTTTTATCATCGAGGATGCGCAAACAATCTGCGCTGCGGCTGGTGTATTCGATTATGGGGATAATCTTCCGGCCGTTGAATTATCGGAGACATGTGTCGCTACAAATTATCGCGGATTTCGAATGCAGGCCCTTTTACTACAGATTCGGATAGCGTCAGTGGCGGTGTCGCAAGGCTCAAATGTAGTGGTCACAACGGCGATAGACCCAAGAAATAAGATATCCAAAAATAATATTATTAAAGCCGGCTTCGTTCCCTGGGAACCGATAAAAGCCGTATACTCAAGTTGTCCAACATGCAAGAATCGACCCTGCACCCTTAAATTCTGGCGGCGTTGTTGTTGCGACTACTATCAGTTACCTCGACACGAGTCGGTACGCGCCATTAGGGATTTGATCAACAGATCCAATGGAAACAATATCCATCTCATAAAACAACAGAATATGTTGAGCATTGGCGTGGCCTGGAAACTCCTGACTGACCATCAGCGTAGAGCGGCTCTGCAGGACATAGCAAATGGCGGGCATTGGTAACAATTAAAGAAGGAACTATCACGCCGATTGCCGACGCCGCGCTCAAGCACTTTCGCAAAAGCTATGAAGAAGAGAAGTGGCCCATCGAAGACGGCCTCTACAATCAAGCAAAAAGAGCATAGCAATCGCCGACGGTACACCCAAAAATCAAAAACATCGATTTAATTAACGGAAATCCGTTAAATTTTCGCATTTGCAACTTAGCGAATTTCCTCGGGTTCGTGGCGTTTGTCATAAAACATGAAAATGTTTCGGAAAGTATTACGCGCAAACTTGATGCGACATCACCGCGATTTCGGCTTAGATCAAAACTAATCGTGTTTGAAGTCCGGTCGACCGACCAAACCGGTGGAAATCGGCTGGCACGGAAATTGATGTAACGAAATTTGAAAGGCAAAAGCTACGAGGCGCAAAAGATGATGCACAACATTTTATTCATTGATGATGACCGGGGCATTTTAAATTCGCTCAAAGACTTTCTTGAAAACGAAGGCTTCTTTGTAAAAGCAGTACAAAATCCTGATGAGGGTATCGCACTCGTCAGACAAAACACGATTCGGTTTTCGTTGGCACTTGTCGACTATCATTTTCCTGGCGCTGGAATAACCGGTGCAGACGTCATTCGAAAACTGCGCGAATATGATCCTAGACTTAAAATCCTTGCGTTCTCAGGAGACAAGACAGACGCTATTCACAATCTAACGCTTCAAAGTGGCGCCATATTTTTTCTTCGAAAAGATACTTCAAATATGAGGCTTCTCGGCAATATTCACCGTATGTGCCAAGAGGTCGAGCGCGAAACACAACCGGCGCAAATTAATTCTGATGCTCAAGGCGTCGAACTAATAAATAAAGTTGGATTAACCGGTGTTTCTAATCATCAAGCAAAGGTTGCAGAACTTGTGGTATTGTTCGCTCCGCAAAAAGATTGCGTGCTCATTCGCGGCGAAAACGGCACGGGTAAAGAAGTAATCGCAAGGGCAATTCATGATTTATCACCGCACGCTCGCGGGCCGTTTGTTCCGGTCAACTGTGCGGCCATTGCCGAAACACTTATTGAGCGCGAACTGTTCGGTCACGAAAAGGGAGCTTTCACGGGCGCCACATCCTATAAGCCTGGCAAATTTGAGGCAGCAGATGGCGGGACACTATTCTTAGATGAAATTGGCGACATGCACTATCACCTTCAATCGACTCTTCTTCGCGTGCTTCAAGAAATGTCGATCACACCTGTCGGTTCAACGACCGTTAAACAAATTGATGTGCGGGTGATCGCGGCGACAAACGCGCCACTTGAAGAAAACATTAAGAACGGAACCTTTCGAGAAGACTTGTTTTATCGCCTCAATGTTCTACCGATAAATCTCGCGCCACTTCGCGAGCGGCCAGAAGACATTCCGCTTCTTGCGCAAGTTTTTATCGATCAGGCAAACCACGACTATAATTCAAACAAAATCCCGACCCAGTCGCTGCTCGAAGAACTTAAAACCTATTCGTGGCCAGGTAACGTTCGAGAATTAAAGCACGCAATCACAAACATGGTCATTATGTCGAAAGGTCGAACGCTCGACACCAAAATCATCGACGATAAATTAAAAAATGAAGTTAAACCGATTGCGGCGATCGATTTTGAAGTGATGCAGTTTAAAGCATTTCAAGATGAAGATCGCATCATTCGCGAAGCGCTCAGACGAGCTGATTACGTCGTGTCAAAGGCTGCGCGACTAGCAAATATGAGCCGAAGTACGTTTTGTGACAAAATGAAACGTCACGAAATTGACCCAGCAAAACTTAAACCCTCGGAGGGTGCATGAAAACTAAAGAAATCATCGTAACACTAGCACTATTAATGGCCGCACACGCGCAGGCCCAACAGGTCGCTGGTCAAAATACCAAGCCGCCGACTAGGCAATTCACAACAGAGCAAAAAATTGAACTCGCAGGCGCCATTAACTTACTCTTTGAAGACGACGTTTTAGATGTTACGCCCGATCGCTGTTTAACAGTCAAGCCCCTCGACGGGCGATTTACGTCGAACAAAAAGGTCGAAATTGAAAACGCTATGAAACTACTCGTTGATGAGCATGTTCTTGATGTCAATCCGAACGAGTGTATGCATTTTGACGGCGATATTATCACTCAACTACGACAGATGGGCCTACTTGTATACGGTGACTCGAAAGTTTTGACTGTGTGTATTGATCCAATGCGGACGAAGTAGATAATGCAACAAAGTCGATTTAAACATGGCGAAATTTAGAATATTGGTCGCATCCGTCTTTATCGTTGCGATTGTTGGAGGAATTTATTCTTATATGAAAAATACTGATTCAAACAGTCGCGTGCTGCGGGTTGCATTTCCATCGACAAAGCCCGTGTCGAGCTATGAGCCAACAAACATTCACTGGTCCGATCAATATATTTTTCTAGAAAATGTGTACTCTCCGCTTTTTGAGTTCGACAATAACGGAACCCTTCGCGCTGGTATTGCAGAAGCCGATAAGTGGGTTGGCAGTGAACTGCAACTTTCGATTCGAAATAATCTAAAAACTGAAAACGGAACGCCAATTACGGCGGCCGATGTTGTCTTTTCGCTTAAACGACTTTTGGTTTTGTCTGGCAACACACACGGAGATTTCAAGGAACTCGTCTGTGGTGGCGCTCAACTGAAATCAGTCGAAGACAATTGTCCAGAAATTACGAGTAAAGGCAATGTTGTCATTATCAAAACAAAAAAGCGCGAACCATTTTTAATACCGATGCTCGCGGCTTTGGATTTTGCTATTATCCCGCAATCAAGTGTCGATCCAAAAACACTAAAAATCGTTAACTACAAAGAAACAAGCGGGCCATACTACGTCGCCAGAGACGACGGTAATGGCAACGTTGAACTCAAAATGAACCCGTACAGTTATCATGCCGCCAAAAACATTCCTCAGATCGTGGAGCTTGTGCCAGAAATGACTCCAAAAGCAAGCCTCGACGCTCTTCTTCACAATCAAGTTGATCTCGTCACAACAATTGACTCTGCACGTGCGAGCGACATGCTCCCATTTGCTGAAAAGCATCCTCAGTTTCGACTGCATAGAACGTCTGATATTCGGGAGCTATTTCTTTTATTTACTGAGCGTGGGCTTAAAGAACTATCCGCCGATGAGAGACATTACGTTGCAACACGCGTTCGCGAAGCGTTTTTAAATATTTATAAAAATAATCCAGCGTACAGTCCAGTCGACACGTTTTTTCCAATTCTGAGCGACGGTGCCCTAACAGCGAACGAGCAAATTAAAATTGATTCGTTAAATGCACGTAACGGTGAAAAGCCCGATCGTAAAATTGAAATTGGAATTCTCCATCAGGGTGACCGGGGCCTCTGGATCGAACAGATTCAAAAATATCTGCCGAATGCCAATTGTGCTCCAATAACCAATATTCCGGCCTTTGAGAAACACGAGTCAATCTCGCAACTGCCGGACGCGTTTATTGCAACGACTGACATTTCATTTCAAGAGGATATCAATCTTATTTCATACTCCGTCAACGCGGGGCTCTTCGGGCTCTCAAAATCGGAGCGAGCGATATGGCTTAAAAAATATATGACAACTGAAGATTTAAAAGAGCGCCTTCAAATGCTTAGCAAACTTCAATATAACGCTTTGTCGTCGCCTGTACTTGTCCCGCTTGTTGCATCCCCATATACGGCGCTTGTGCGAAAACCGTGGCGCTTTGAACTTTCAACCCAATACGCGAATGATCCATTATGGAAAATAAAACACGATTAACTAAATGGCTCGTTGATAATCGAGATGCCATGAACCCGCATTTTACCGAGTACAATTGGCCCGAGCGGTACTTTCGCGGCCTTCATGACTTTGAAGCCCGCATTACTGTGCGAGACACCATTACCGATGCCGCAGGCGATGTTACTGCTGTTCGGAGTACCATTGAAGTATGCGGTCGCGGAATCGACTTCGATGAAGAACTCGCACTTGAAAAAGCATCGTCTGAAGCGATCGAACGATTTATCTGTTTGAAGCTTAACATGATGTCTGAAGGGTTTTCTGTTTCTGGTCGAATCAGCTCCGATGAGCACGCAAAAAACGAGGCGCTTGAACGGTATTACTTTTTCGTTCACGAAATTCGACGCCAACCGTTTGAACAAATAATTTCCCCCGAAGCAAGCCGTCTGATCGAACAATTTGATACACAAAACCCTCGCTATTCAGTTCGCTTTTATCGAATGGCAATTAAAGATTCCATAAATGGCGTCGTTTGCGCAATCGGCGAAGGAGCCGCCAATCCAATGTTTTTGGGGATCGCTTTAAGCACTGACTTAGAGCGCGCTCTCACTCGTTCCATGTGCGAGGCACTCGCAAATTATGCCCGTTTCTCGGATGCCCCCAAAGAGTATTTCGCAGAAGTAGAACTTGATGAGAACGCATGGATTTGCAAGGCGAAATTCTTAAAGGAGGTTAGTCAGCTGTTCGCTTGCGATAACTTAGGGCAGAACAGACTTCCACCGATTGCACAACCTACGCTTCTGCGCGAGCCGATCGATATTTCAAGAATTGACCTGCTTCGCGAGTGCCCCATTTTACCTATCCAGTACAAAATCGGCGATTCCCGTCCAGGAGCATACCCATGACAAACGAGCTTCGGAAAAAAATAAAACAATTTGAAATGAAGCAGGTGATTGCCGCGACGTTTGTCCTCGTAATCGCCGTGGGAATTGCAATTATAGTTAACACGATTCAGTTAAATGCCACGGCCAAACAGGCCACAAGCTTTGTTACCCGTGTCATTCAGTTTGAAGATCTTAGACAAGCTAACGTAACCCTGAACGATACAAGACTCGATGGATTTTCAAGAATCATCTTTGATTCAGATAACCGAACTCGACGCTTTACGCTCCCGCCTCCATTAAACAATAATCCAACCTCAATTTTACATAGGTTAGTAACTTCGAAAATTACGCTACCTGCCGACGACAAGCTCGAAACTGGATACAACGACAGGATCACGTTTGAGTACAACGATTTTCGCCTTGTGCCGTACGCGCTTGCAGTTTGGTTTTTGCTCTTACTGGTATCTATTCCGCAGACTCGATATATGAAGAAAAAGCTCGTCGAACAGTTTGATGCGGAGATGAAGGGAATCGAAGCCCAAGCTAAAGCTGATATTGCACGCGAAGTGCGCCATAATCTTCGAACACCACTTGCAGCCCTTATGCGAATTCCGGCAGGGCTGCCTGATAGCGTAAAATCGTATCGCGATCTTATTCAAAGCTCCGTCACACAAATGCGCTCTATTGTTTCAGCACTTGATGACAATTCAGACGATAGTAAAAGAGAAATGACAAAAGATGAGTCGCCGGACATTTACGACACCATTGTTCAAGCACTTCGTGAAATTTCAGCCGTCATACCGAATCGAATTAAATTTAGCTACGATATCGATGATGCCATTGTATCGGCGATTTCTCCGCACGTGCCCCATGAGCTTCGTGCGCTTCTTGGTAACATCGTGAATAACTCTATTGAAGCAATTGACGGTGATGGGGAGATCAAAGTTATAGCGCGAGATTTAGGGCCAGAAGTTCAAATTTCAATCGAAGACACGGGATCAGGTATTAACACCGACGTCATCTCGCACATTTTTGAAAATGGTTTTTCAAGCGGTAAAAAAAGCGGTTCTGGCATCGGACTTCATCATGCAAAAACCTGGATTGAAAAATGGGGAGGTCAAATCACTGCTGCGTCAAAGCCAAATCACACCACAACAATTTTGATTCGGTTGCCGATTGATGAGCGCGCAAGTTGGTACATTCCACGACTTAAATTTTCAAAATCTGACCGGCTTGTGATTTTAGATGACCAACCATCGGCGCACAGTTTATGGAAGATGCGCCTTGAAGAAGCAGGCGCTCTTAAACAAGCGCAGTTTGCATTGACAGATCAAGATGCAGAACGACTCATTCTTGAGGCTGCACCATCGTCGGGGAACACGCATTATCTATTCGACTACGACATTAAATCAAATGTGTCTGGACTCGATCTTCTGGGTCGTCTTCCAAACGACGGGCGCCGTTATCTCGTCACCGGTCATTTTGACGAACCTGAGATTCGAAACCGATGCGATAAAATCGGCGTATACCTCTTGCCAAAAAGTGAACTCGCGCGAGTGCCGATTGTGGTGGTTTAAAGCGCTGCCTGGGGTGCTACCGGGGTTGCGCTCTCGACCTCAGACTTATGTTAAGCTCAATGGTCTAAATTAATCTCTTCTAAAGCCGTCTAGTTTCCTGTCTAAGTCCATTATTTTGTTAGGATTTTTAGCCGATGCGACATTGATGAGTAGTGTCTGGCGAAATTCGAATAAGCGTGCGGCAAGTACCATTTTCTACAAACAGAAAATGGCTGGCGCCAACATTTTTTCGTTGTGCGCGTTTTTGGTATTTCTCACCTTAGCAACTTTGAGTCGAGTGGCATTAGCGTCGTCCGGTATTAAAGAACCCGCTCGTATGCAACATGCTAAATTTTCTTACACGACTGAGGCAATCACTGACGCGTTTCAAGTTCAATGGACCGCACCTAAGTTTGTAAAGCTAATAAATAAAACCCATGGCCGTTTTTTGATCGCAGGTAAGACCGCTCCTGGAATCATAATTCGACTTGAACCGAACGCCGTTTGGATAGACCCGCCGATGAAAACAGGAAATCTCACGATCAATGATATGTCGCCAAACAGAACAGAGATTACGATTCAAAGAGACGGTCGCTTTAAATTTCTTGTGACATTGCCATTTGCGTACGTCCAACTTCCATTTTCGGCGAAGAGCCCACGGTTGGTGTCGATCGCCTCATCGGTCGCGCGGCAGAATGCGAAATCCGTCAATGGTCGCTCGCCCGCGAGCGTAGAAAGCGACCCGAGTGTGCAGCACTACATCCTTTCTATGAAAATCAGTAAACCGCCGCCAATAAAGGCGTCGATCCTAAAAACGGCTTCGCGTTGGAAATTCGGCCTTGATGCGCGATCGGTAGCGTACTCGCAGACAAACTTATCTAGTTTAAATGAAACGATGCTCGCGTTTGACGTATTGTATGAGCGCACGTTAGCGAAAAGGTGGTTGTTTAGGGCTCAGTCATTTATTGATCTTGCCGGGGACGCCCCGCTTGCGACAAATGAAAATGAAGGCTCGGCTCGTTTTTGGAATTCAAACGCCGATGTGATTTACGCCTTTCCGCACGAAGCGCGCACGTGGGCTTTTGGCATCGCGGGTGGTGTTTTCTACACTTCGATGTATCCTCAAGGCATAAATTTCGGCTTTCGTAATTTATGGGGTCCAGAACTCTACCCGATCGCCACGTACCTTCTAAACAATAAAAATAGCCTCGATTTTTACCTCAAGTACTCTCCCGTTTTTTCACAAACGCCTGTGAATTTCGGCAGTCACGAGTTAGACGCTGGGGTTGAGTGGACGCGGGATCTTACCGATAAGAGGAGTGTTTCGTATAAGCTAGAACTATTGCAAGACGTTTTAAAAGGAGACGGTGCAAGCGCTCAAAGCACCGCTGTTAATCTAGGAGTATCGCTGTGGCTGCCATAACGTCTCAAAATGAATCATCTAGAGCAAGCATGGTAAGAAAGCGCATTTCGAAATATAATTTATCTAGAGGCGCATATGACCAGATCACGAAGGACGTTTGCTGTATGGGTTATTTTTTTAAAAGTCGAACACTCAAAATCATACGCGTTTTTGTTGCGAAGTATTTCACAAACCTCGCCTTAGGTGTTGCGGCATTTTTCCTGATGTTTGGCTTAAGTTTTACCTTAAGTGGCTGCGGAGCCACGCTTGCGCAGGTGGCTTCGAGCGGTTCAAGCGGGGGCTCGACTCAAGGCCCAAGCGCGTTTAGTTTCACTAATCAAACGGGTGTTTCGCAAAGCGCAACTATCGTCAGCAACACCGTAACTCTCAGTGGTTTTACCGGCCCGCTCGCCGCCGATTGCAACGGTTGCAGCGCGATCATCCGCGATGGCGTCGTTGGTACAACATCGGCGATATTCTCGCCCGGCGACACCGTGGCGCTCGAAGTGCTCTCAAGCTCGTCTGCTAACACGGCCGTGACAGCGACGCTCACCGTGGGCGCGACAACTTCAGGCACGTGGAGTGTGACAACTGGCAGCGGATCAAGCAACACGCCAGTTGCGTTTAATTTTCAAAATCAAACAAATGTTATACCCAACACAACAATTTCAAGTAACGCTGTTCAAATTTCGGGCTTTACAGGTACGCTTACGGCGACTTGCGATTCGGGTTGCACAAATATCGAAGTCGAGGGGGTTTGGCAGGGCGCTACGACGGCTACCGTGTCACCCGGCAACTGGATCGCTATTCAACAAACATCGTCTTCGAGCACAAGCACGCTAACAAGCGCAAGCATTACAATCGGCTCGACAACGTCAAGCCCGTGGACAGTCACGACGTCAGCGACAACAGACCCGTGCTCTGGCTCGCCCACAATCGGCACAACATGTGCCGACGGCACAATTTATGCCGGTCTTTCACCGGACGGCAATGTGCCGATGTATACCACCCCTTGCGATATTGGTCTTACGTGGACGGGATCTGTATGCTCAGGGGTTCGCTTGACTGAAACGTGGAATGACGGCTCAACAAATTACACCGTAGTAGGAGCATCATCAGCAACATCCGGTTCAACAAACACTGCAACTCTTGTCGCGCAAGGCACATCGCCGTCACCAGCCCCCTATAATGCCGCAAGGTACTGTGCCACAATGTCGGCCAATGGGCATAGCGATTGGTACTTACCGTCAACAGACGAGCTCAATGTTCTTTACACGAATGAGGCTGCAATCGGAAACTTTGACTTAAGCGGAAACTATTACTGGTCGTCCACGGAGTACAGTAGTAATTACGCGGACAATCAGCAGTTCTCTAGTGGTACGCAGCCCAACAACATCAAGAACGCCACAAACGATGTCCGATGCGTGCGGAAATAGTCTCAATCATTTAGTCATTTAATTATTTGGATTGCCCGCCGAAGGCGGGTCAAAATTTTTTTAGAATTTCGCAGGCCGTAGATGCAACAAAGAATTACCGAGGCATGAAATGGCTCAATATCAGCACCTTCCAATCTATCGACTCACCTATGAACTCTTGCAGCAAATTGTAAAACAGACCAAAGATTTTCCGCGCGAATATAAATTTACTTTAGGTCAGCAAATGAAAAATGAAGTGATCGAACTTGTCGTCCTCATTTACCGCGCGAACTCGGCGCTAGACAAATCAGAGCCTATCAGCGCTCTGCTTGAACGAGTGCAAGTTGTTGAACTTTTGACCCGTCTCTGTAAAGACATGCGAATTCTGCCAACAAAAGGCTACGCGACACTTGTAGAGATGACGGAATCGATATCTAAGCAAGCCCATGGCTGGAAGCGCGCCGTCGAGAAGAAATAAAAATAAACTATAATAATTTGAGTTATTGATCTCAACAATTATTAGCTATACACCAGCTCTGTGGGAAAAAGGGAGTGGTAGCCAGAATGAAATGGGTCATGGCCTATTACAGCGAGCGTCTTCCTATCTCGGGATGGGCGCGGTTGGTATTAATCCAACCTGTTTCTTGAGGCTTGAATATTCAAGTCTTAAGGTTGGCAGGCTGAGAAATCGGTTTTACTGCCAGCAAGTAGACGCCCATCGCAACTTGTATGTTGTCAACTGGGGACTCACGACTGGTCGTCCACGGAGTACAATAGTAATAACGCGGACAAACAGCAGTTCTCTAGTGGTACGCAGAACAACAACAACAAGAACAACACAAACGATGTCCGATGCGTGCGGAGTAGAAGCCGCTCTCTTTTTCCCTTTTAAAAATGGATTTAGCAACCTATGGATTTAGCATTTGAAGAAGTTGCACAAGCTTATTTTGATTGCCGCAGGCACAAGCGCCGAACCCTTTACGCACTCGATTTCGAATTTAATTTAGAAAAAAATCTATTTAGGCTTTTCGAGGAGCTTCGCGAGGGGCGCTACAAAATCGGAAAGAGTATTGCCTTTGTTGTTGAACAGCCGAAAATCCGCGAAATTTGGTCGGCGACGTTTCGCGACCGTGTCGTACATCACGTAATTTATAACCGTTTAAGCCCGAGATTTTATCCAAGTTTCATCCGCGACACTTTTGCGTGTATTCCTGGTCGCGGTAACCTCGATGCATCCAATCGTCTTTGGGCCGGGATGCGTTCAATTACCCGCAATTGGAGCATGTCAGCCTATTTTCTCACTGCCGACATCAGAAATTTTTTTCCGAGCATTCATAAGCCAACTCTTTACGAGTTTTTACTTACAAAGACGCCGGAGTCATGGCTTCGCGAACTTATTTATCAAGTCCTTTTTCACGATCCTCGAATTTACTGTTGCGCGAGATCGTCAAAAGAGGCTTTTGCGCGCGTGCCCGCGTACAAAAGCCTTTGGCATGCGCCGCTAGATCGTGGGCTTCCAATCGGCAATCTCACCAGTCAATTTTGGGCTAACGTATACTTGAATGACTTTGACCAATGGATGAAACATGAGATTCGGGCTCATTATTATTATCGCTATGTGGATGATTTCGTCGTGCTTCACGAATCGCCCGACTTTTTAAACGAATGTTTCAAACGCTCGAGTGAATTTTTAGCGACACGCCTTAAAGTCGAAATTCACCCGTTTAAGCACCGACTCGGGACAGTCGATCAAGGGGTAGATTTCGTTGGCTACTTTCATAAACCGTATCGTCGATATCTAAGAAAAAGAACCGTCAATCGTATGAAAAGTGCTGTGAACTGCTGGAGAGCTGATCCTGATGCGTTTAACGACCAGTCGCTCTTACGCCTTCGAAACACGTTTAATTCATACAGCGGGCTACTTCGTCACTCGGCAAGCTTTCGTTTGCGCCAGCATCTTGGCGAAAAGGTAAACTGCCTCTTCATTTCGCCCGATAAATCGTATGCCAAATTGATTTTACCTGTCAGAAAATGATTCTGTTAATCGGCGACACTGGCAACTTGAAATGTCTAATTACCTTTTTACCTTTCAAGGCTTCGTATGATCGCTTTGACTTGTTTTCGATGGGACTTTGACGAATCCAAAAACATGATGCCGACACCGCGTGGCGCCTCGCTTCTTCGAACGATGCGTCCTTCGCAAGCCATCTCGATGTCATTGTGGCGAATATCAATTTTCAAATTTTCGCTTTCGCGTGATTGATAACCGCCATCCGTCGGCAAATCGACAAAGCACCCGCCGATCGAAATATCTAAAATTGGCGCTGTTATTTGTTTGCCGTTTATTTCAAAGGTGCCATCAAAATTTGCGTGATGCCGCTTTGGAGTCTCCCACCACCTGATTTTAGGATTGAAATAAGCTTCGCGAAATCGCTTTCGCGCCATTATGAAAAACGCGCACCCCACTAAAATAAAATCGACAAGGTACATGACGTTAAGGCTTTTCGGATGAGCGATGAGTTGCGCTATGTCCGCACCGATCACTCCCACGCCGAAAATGAAAAGTAAAATATAACCCCAAGGTCTCACGCGCCAAACGCTATACCCGACAAGAACGCTGCCGATACCAAAAAGGCAAATAAGCTCAATGGCAGTGCTTGGCAGAGGAGTACGGCGCCCCATCGACTTTGAAGCGTATATAATCGCCAGAAGGACAAGAGGCACAAGCAAGAGACAAATTGAAATCGCTTTAATTAGCCACGGTTTTGTTTTCATATTCGCGCGCTCCCATCGTCTCAAGTTTATGATAGCTACGGTGCAATTATAAATATATTTTGTGGCGATCTGGTTTCGATGTCGCCGACACCCAGTCGGAAGTCGTGGTGCTCATCGGTCGACAAGGTTTTGCCCGCAATCGAACCAAGACTGACATACTTAACGGATTTCCGTTAAGCTAGTTAACATCCTGATTTCGCGACATTAATCCCGAAATTTACTGTTACCCTTAACGGATTTCCGTTAACGGACTTAACCCACCGAAATTCCGAAAGAAACTGCCCGTTTTATTGTTAGCGTTAACGGAATTCCGTTAATTTTTTTGGTTTTCTAAACCACCGCAATTTTCACAAAAATTGCAAATTCAAAAAGTATTTCAAGCACATAAGTGCACTTGGCACACTTTGGTTTCTCGCGTGCATAAGACCCCTCCCAGAAGAAGCGGCTCAGTGACGCGGGCCAGATGACAAACGCCAAACAAAAGGAGGTGCGAATATGTCACGAACATACAAAGACAGAAAAGACAACCAAGTGGTTCAGTTTGCCAAATCAAAACGGCAAGCACAACCACTCAAACAAAAATACATCCGCTTTAAACAATGCGGATATGAAACGTCGAGCGCCGAAAATAACGATGAGAATTTGGATGGCAACTTATGCCCGAACTGTGGGGCGCCAACCCATTTTGAATCCTATTTTCTTACATGCGCTCATTGCGGCTGGATCGATGCAGCCGACGAGTCCATCGATTTAAAAATGCGTGCGTTTGACATACGAGCCGATGATCTCGGCGAGTGCGATTCGATGCTCAACAGCGCCGAATCGAATCCCGACGCAGACGACGACTCAACCAGCGATTCAGACGACAGACCGGGTGCGGAAGATGCCGCATGAAAAATCAAATCAACCAAAACCAACAACCAAATAACGCGCGTGAAGATCGGCAAGCCTGCCGCTTCATCATCGCGCAAGAATTCGGAGGTGAACTATGAATAATAACGTAATTCCAATGAAAGATACCGACCAAAATCACGACCACAAAATCGAATCCAAAACTGAGCGCTTCGGCGTTTTCACAGGAGAACTCAGCGCCATTGGCGAGTTAAAAGAAAAAGAACGAATCGGCTCCGCATACATGAAGCGCGGGACCAAACAATTTCGCCTTAAACTTTGGCTCATGAATGACACAAGCTATTTTGTTGTCACAGATCATAAAGACCAAAGTAAATACCGAATTGTAATTCCAGAAGAATTTCGTTTTTCAAATGGCGAAACGAAAACGCGCTGGCATCAAGTCGGCGATGGAGAAGTTGCTGGCACTTATTTGAAACTCAAAATCTATCTTCTGACTGAAGAATTTTTTCTTTCGATGTTTCCAGACAGATTTCAGCGCCAAGTCGGATGCGATGGAAACGGCGGCGCAAACTTTAATCACGCCCCAGATGCGGCGTGAAGGAGGTGGTCTTATGACTAAAAAACAAACACTTTATATTCTAACAATTGCAGCACTCATTCTTGTACCAGCGCTTGGCTTTGCAAGCGTTGAGTCCTCGCTTGTCGATATTCAAAGTAAACTCACAGACGTTATTTTGCCGACGCTCTCAATCATCGGCATCGCTATTGCTGGGTTTTCATTTTTGACGGGCCACGAGCGAGCAAAGGTTCATATTTGGTATGCGATCATCGGTTGCGCCATTGGGTTTGGCGCACAAGCAATCGTCAATTTTATTTCAGGAATGGTTCACTAATGGAATCACTCATGACGTCAACCGTCCCACGAAGCCTCGATACTAAAAGTAAACTTTTGGGACTCGAACTTGGCGATGTATTGATTCTTCTTTTAAACCTGTCGGCTGAAAATCTGATTTTTGGCTCGACGGCTATTAAGATGCCGATGGTCCTTGGTACAAGTGCTTTGCTATTTGCCGTGTTGTTTTTTGTCAAACGCGGCAAACCCGATGGATACATCCAACACTTCGGCGAACACCTGGTTTCGCCGACCGTGCTATCGGCCAATACCATCGATGAAGATTACCGCAAGTTTGGAGGCGCGAATCAGCTCAGCACCAGTAACGGCGTTGACTTTGCGGGTGACTCATATGAATAAGCACGCCGCCTTATGCGAAGAGTTGCCATATTGGGAATTCGAGCCACAAGACGCCGAGCCAACTTGCCTCGCCCATTTGATTTTGTCAGATGGTTCGATCGCAGCGGCACTTGAAGTGACGCCAATTGATATCGAATGCTTCGATGAGTCCCGCATCAACCAATTAACGCTTGGACTCCGATCATTTCTGAATGCACTGCCTGAAGGGATGACGTGTCAATTTCTAGTCAAAGTCGACCGCGACGACGGCGCTCGGTTAAATGAGCACACAGCCCTTCGGTCAACTCGCATCGAGTTTTTATCAGCACTCGACGATGCGCGGATATCATCAATAAAAAGGAAAGTTGAAGAACGTGCTCTTTTACAGCCACGTCTTTATTTCTGCCTTCGAACAGAAGGCGTTAAGCGGCCCGGTGCATTTTCATTTGGCGCAACAAAGAAATTCGGAGTCGAATTTAGTAAAAACTATGACGAAAGAGTTCAAACGCTTTCGCAAGCAATCGATGGTGCTGAATCCGCACTTTCAGGACTAGGACTTAATTCAAAAAAACTCGATCGATCGGCTTTAATCAAAATTCTATATGAGCATTTAAACCCAACACGTTCTGAATCAATAGCCGTACCGAAAGTGGCAGCGCGACCCACGCTAATTGATGGCGATTCACCTCGGTCCCAAATCGTATTTGGGGATCTGATACTCATGAAAGAAGATTTCGTGCTCGACGGGAAGCGAACGCGTGTTCTGACACTAAAAACAATGCCTGAAATGACTTATGCGGGAATGATGAGCGCGTTTCTTGCATTGCCATTTAAGTATGATCTGTTTTTAAGCTTTAAAATTCCAGACCAATCAAAAGAAATGCGAGGCTTAGAGCAAAAAAGGCGCATGGCCCATTCATTGGCGGCATCGACATCAAACCGCGTAAGTGATTTAGAAAGTGAATCGCGTCTCACGCAAACAACAGATCTTATTCGCGAGATCATTGAAACAGGCCAGCGAATATTTCAATCAGAACTCGTTATTGTATTGCGGGCGGATAATACGTTATCCGGAAATCGAGAGCTTAACATGCAATCAAAAGAAGTGCTCTCGCGCTTCAAATGGTTAAGTGGTTCGGAAGGTATATCCGAGACCGTTGGAGCTTGGAAGATTTTTAAGAGTGATTTGCCTTTTGCCCCAATGCAGCTCGTGCGTATTAAACGCATGAAAACAAATAATCTCACTGACTTTTTGCCGGTTTATGGACCAAAGCTTGGCGATGATAAGCCAATGTGTCTTCTCAACACACGGCTCGGCGGCATATATTCGTACAATCCCTACGATCCAAAACTCACCAATTACAATATGCTTGTCACAGGCTCCTCCGGCAGTGGCAAAAGTTTTGCGAACAACTTTTTAATGCTTCAACAAATCGCTCGCGGCACGCGTGTATTCATAATCGATATTGGTGGATCGTATCGCAAACTCACAAATCTTCTCGGCGGACAGTATTTTGAAATAAAGCTATCAGATGATTATTCGATAAATCCATTTTATTTGTCAGACCACTCAGAGCCACCAAGTGGCGAACGCCTCAAGGGCCTTGTGAGTATTATCGAGCAAATGGTTGTCGATGCAGGAGAAAAGCTATCAAAGTTTGATCGGGTACTAATCGAAGAAACACTCACGCAAGTATTTGAGTTCGCGCGCGCACGTGCGCCCATGAAATCGCCTCGTTTATCTGATTTTGCCGATTTTTGCGCAAAATCGGCCGAAGAATCCCTCAGACGTATCGGCAAATTGCTCTTTCCGTGGATTGGTAATTCGCCGTACGGTCGGCTCCTCGATCGTGATGGATCAATTCAAACTGACGCGCCGGTTGTCGCGTTTGATCTTAAAGGGCTTTCGCAATACCCAGATTTGCAATCGGTCATGATCCTAATTCTCACGAATTTTATTTTGGATCAGGTTGAAAAAGACAAATCTGTTCCAAAACGGGTGCTTCTTGACGAAGCGTGGGAGCTTTTAAAAAGTCCTGCGGCAAGTTCGTTTATGGAATACGCGGCACGCACGTTTCGAAAAACAGGCTCGGGAATAACTTTTATTTCGCAGGGCTTAGAAGAATTTGTCGGAAGCTCCATTGGTCCGGCGATTATCAATAACACTGCAACAAAACTCATTATGCTTCAAAAAGGCGACACAAAAGTATTGACCGACACGCTCAAACTCAATTCGCAAGAACTGAGGCTTATTCAAAGTCTTGAACAACGCAGAGGTCAGTTTAGCGAAGGTTTTCTGATGGAGGGTGAAACCCGTGCAGTCATTCGCATTCAACCATCACCGCTTGAATATTGGATTTCAACAAGTGATGCCCGTGACAATCAGTTTATCGAAGAAGAGATGAACAATGGGTCGTCGCTTGAAGCTGCGATTACAAAGGCAGCTGAAGTCGCGCCATATGGTGTGGCCGCCATGAAGTCGCCCGCAACCCGCGCGGCCAATAACGGCGTTGACTTTGGCGGGGGGCCACATGAGTAAACGAAAACTGTACGCACTTGTGATTCCGTGTGTTTTATTATTGAGCATCCCCGCGCACGCCGATTTTTGGGGCGGAGACGATGTTGAGCTTGCCCAAATTCTTGTTCAAGCGATTGCAACCGTTAACGAGCTTCACACAGTCATTTCTACCGGCAATGACACGCTAAACCTTCTAGATAGAATCAATAAAGGAGTCGGCGTTGGTTTGAGTGGTCTTCGCGGACTTGATCCGCGCTTTAATCCTGGCACATACGGGAACCTACAAAACCCAAACAGTGCCCTTCATGCTGTCCAAGAGATTTACGGTTCCGATCCAAGTGGCATGGATCACGACCTTATTAAGTCCCAAGATCAAAGTGTCGCTGAAGTGATTTCGATGAACAGGCGCCTTTACGATTACGCCCAAGAAGTCGACGCAGAAAAAGATAAAATATTGTTTCACGCGCAAGGCGTGAGCCCACAAGGTGCCGGACGGCTTGAAAACCAAGCGCTTGCGGTATTGATTGGCGTCACAACGGAGTTACTGCGTACCCAAAGCCAGATGCTAAAGCTCATGGCTGAGAATTTGGCGCTTTCAACACGAAAAGAAAAAATCGAAACCGAAAATGTTTATGATAATTACGGAGCTCTTTCGCGCGATTTTGCGCATTTGCCAAAAAATGTGAAGCTTCCACGGCTTGGTGGGGGTGCCCCATGATTCCCAATATGGATTTACTTGGCGGGCTTATCATGCGTATGCACGATAGCCTTTCACACCTTTTTTATCTCATGATGCCGGTTGCAATTTTACTCTCCGTCATAATCGGATATCTAAAATCCGGAAGTCCCGATTTTCCAGACATTGTAAAGCGCTGTCTTGTGGCGTCCCTGCTACTTGTGTCGTTCCCGTGGGTGTCGAACATGATCTTGGATTTAGGTAATGGCCTCGCGGCACAAATCAGCAACATGCAAGGACTCAATACGTTCATGCAAATGGCTGAAGCAAAATCTCGCGATTACGCAACAGCAAAAAGTGTGATCCTATTAAAATTCGATGACCTGTTCATTGCGGTATTAAGTTTTGCAAGCTTTATACTGCTCTACTTTTCGAGATACGTCACAATTGCGCTCTACGTTTTTTATTGGGTGCTTTTGTGTATCCTCTCGCCACTCATGATTCTTTGTTACATTTTTCCTGGAACTACAAAAATCACAACGAACTTATACAAAGGTCTCATCGAAGTGTCGCTGTGGAAGGCGCTTTGGGCGATCATGTCGGCCATGCTCACGTCGCTTTCATTCGGAACCATGTACAAATCAGACGGATCATACGCGTCGCTCATTGTGCTCAATTTCGTGATATCGATTGCGCTTTTATTTACCCCACTCATTGCACGCTCGCTTATTAACCAAGGAATCCAAGCCACCGCTGGAACAATCGGCGGAGCCGCAGCCCTTGCGATGGTGAGCGTTCCGGCAAAACTCGCAACAGTTGCACGGACGTCACGTGAGGTGATTTCAAACACCGGCACCTATGCGGGAGCCAAAATGACGTCCATTCGAAACACATTTAACCCTAACCAACGGAGGTGAATTTATGAATCAAACAAATATAATTCAAACAAAACCGAATCAGTCAAAAACATTAGTTACAATACCATTTCCCAAAATGATCTTAGAATTTGCAAGAGAAAATTTCAATCTTAAGATGCTTTCTCTCGCACTTTTATCAGTTACTTTTTTATCGCTTATGCTCGTGCTTGTAGTGCTTAGGCGCGGTCCGACTGTGATTGCCCTTGATGGTACTGGTCAGATTTCAACGATCAACACTAAAATTACTGACCTTCAGATTGAAGCGGCGGCCAAACAGTATTTTTCATACAGATACTCGTGGAGCCCTGATACGATTTCGTCGCAGCTTAAAAAAGCCGAGTTTTTCATCGCGCCATCAGAAGCGTCTGATTTTTCTCGCTCGATGCAGGCGACAATAAAATATGTCGCCGAAAAAGATGTGACTCAACGTGTTTACCCAAGAACCATGGCAGTCGATTTTAAGAATAAATCGATTGCCGTTATTGCAGACCGGATCACCGAATTTGACAAGCTCAAAGCGGCAACCGTTCTTCACGCACGACTCAACTTTGAAATTGGTGATCGAACGGTCACAAACCCATGGGGCGTTTACATCACAAGCGAAACTGAATCCGACACAGGTAGCAGCCAATGAGTGCAAATTTTAAACTTGTTCTGTCTGAACTCGGTTCACTCGTCACATTGTTCGTAACCGAGATCACAGCACTTATTGCGCTACTTCTTATCGGCAAACCGTCCTTTGCGGTGATTCGAAGCGTTTACCCACGAACAAATAGCGTTGAAACTATTAACACCGCTGTCGGTATTGCGACAATTATCGAAACACCTCAGGCCATTGAGTCAGCCATTATCGGCGACTCGTCGGCATTCGAAGTCCAATACTTAAACAATGCCGTGACAATTAAGCCCATCCGGTATGGAGCGCGAACGAATTTATATCTTGTCACGAAAGCAGAGCGCTACAACTTACGACTGAGTACCACAAGACAAGCGAATGCTGATTATGTCGTCTATATTAAGGACAAATCCCCATCAGAGAAGATTCGCTGGCAAAAACTCGATCGTGTGTCGCGCAGTTACTCGACTGAACTTCGCGTTTCGGAGGTTGGCCACTCGCCAGATGGATATCTATTGCTGTATGGGTATTACTACTCAGAAAACGACAAATCCATTGACGATGGATCAAGCGGTGCGCCGCCCACGCAATCGAAACTCTGGGCATCCGATATCTGGGTTTATCAAGATAAAAAGCCAGTCGAAATAGATACGCTTTATTTATCAAAGATGACAGGAACAAAGCGAAGCCCGATATATTTTAGTCTTTCAATTAACAACGCGAGTCTCAATCGCCACGAACCGCTCGTACTTGAAATCAAGGGCCAGCACGACGTCGGCGTCGAAGTACCGGAGTATTTCGTATGGAAATGACAAAGTTAGAACGACTTCGAAAGATGCTCTCGCGCGTGACTTCAAAACTCAAATCGCTGTTCATTAAAAAGTCGGATGTCAGCGATAAAGCTGAAGTTAACGGTCGATCGGTCAAACTTCTTCTGGTTTCGTTTGTCTTCATTTTTGTTGTCATTGTGATTGTTATGCCGTCGCCGAAACATGTTCAATTTGAACATTTGGCGCTAGCGACAGATACGACGAGCAACACATCAAGTAACAGTTCGAGCAATACTCTGGGCGCAAACGAGACACCAAGCGGCGATTCTAATGCCGAGGCGCTTTGGGGTGATCCACGCCCCGAGGTCGCCCCTGGTGGCCTCAGTCAAAACAATCTCAATACGCCAATGATTTTGAATTCTGGCAAAAACGCCAAAACTCGTGTGCCAGCCGGTCGGGACCTGCACCTAAAGCTTCTTGATAGCTTTACGACGTCCGATGACCCAGTGCCGGTCTTGGCCGTCCTTACGATGAGCGCCGTTACCGACTCGGGGCTTACGTTACCACAAGGAACCGAATTTTATGGCGAGGCGAACTTTGACCGTGAGTCGTCACGCGCAACAGTCGAGTTTAAACAAATTTCGCTGCCTGATGGAGCGATTCAAAACGTTTCGGGAATTGCAGTCGGAAGTGACGGACTTCCAGGCATATCCGGCGATGTCCACTCGGACGCTGTGAAAAACACGGCTGGTGAACTCATTACATCGTTTGTCGGCGGCTTTGCATCCGGCAGCATGCAAACCAATATACTCGGCGGCTCAAGCGGTGGTGTTCAAAACGGACTTCTCAATGCGGCGAGCGAAACAGCTCGAAACCTCGCACAAAATTACGGAAACAAACTAAAAACAGAACGCGAATGGATCACTGTCCCAACTGGAACCGAATTTGATGCCATTCTTACATCGTCACTAAATTTACAAAATTCGGGAGGCGCCGGTGACTAAACCGGCGACCCTCCAGAAAGGTAGGTCAAAATATGAGTATCAAAAATGAAAATCAACATTATGAAAAATCTCTTCCAATCACAGCCGGTGCCGTCGCACTTGGCATCGGTTGGCTGAAATATAGATACCAAATTCTTTTATTCTACGTTCATTATCGAATCGCGATTGCGTTTGTGATTTCATGTATTGTTTTTGCGATTCTAATAAAGGTTCTCGATAAAATTGAAAAAGCTCGTGCCCCAGGTGATCTTGAAAAGCACGTCCTTCGTGAATCAAAAGATGAAGACTCAGTCTTTATGGGTTTTACCGATAAAGGTAAGCGCGTTTATTTTAAAGAATCGATGAGACGAAAACATATTAGTGCCACTGGAACAACCGATGCCGGCAAGTCGGAATCAGTTACCATTCCGCTATCAATTCACGATATGAAAAAAGGGCGCGGGCTTATCATTATCGACGGCAAGTCAGATTTCAGTCTGATTGATAAGATTTACGCTTACGCTCGGGCTTATGACCGCGAGCATGATGTGCGTATTCTTTCAATTTGCAACCCTGAGATTAGCCAAACATTTAATCCGCTAGCCGGCGGCACGCCGCTTGAAATCACAGAGCGCGTTTTTAAAGCGCTCACATTTGAAAACGAGTATTACAAAAATATTCAGTACACAACACTTCTTCAAACGCTTCTTATTTTTGAAGCGGCCAAGATTAAACCGACTCCACTCAAAGTGGTTGAAGCCTTGCGATCAAAGGAGCGAATTAAACATCTCGCAACTTTGACCCAAGTTCCAGCACTTATCGAGTGGGCAACGGAGCAGTTTTCACTTTCTCGCGAGGAGCGAGAACAGCGAACGAGTGGGCTCATTACACAACTTCAAGTTATGACAGTCGGAGAACTTGCGCCCATTTTCAATGCTGAAGACCCTGCCATTAACATGGATGAGGCGTTTTCAGCTCGGCATATTATTTATTGCCAGCTCCCGGTCGGTAAGATTCCCACACTCGGTAAATCAATCGGTCGACTTGTCCTACAATGTGTTCAAGGAGCGGTCGCTTCACGGCATCTCGACAGAAATAAATCCCGAGAGTTTTTCTCCGTTTACCTCGACGACTTCACGGAATACCTGACAGAAGGTTTTGTGACTCTGCTCAACAAATCTCGAAGTGCCAACGTCGGTATTGTGTTTGCCCACCAGGCAATCGGCGATCTCGCAACTTTAGGAGAGCCGATCAAAAACTCGATTCTTACGAACGCAAACGTTAAGGTTTTTATGAAAACTAACGAACCTGACTCTGCCGAATACTTTGCAAAAACAATTGGCACCATTGAAACCGCGAAAGTTACTGAGCGACAAAAAAGCGGTGCCTTTGGCCACACAAAGACCGGCGAAGGTTCGGTCAGAGAGGCTGAAGAATTTAGGGTCCATCCCAACGTGTTCAAACAGGAACTCGGCGCCGGAGACGCCGTCGTCATTTTGCCGCACAATCGTGGAAGTCTTCCGGTACGGATGCACTTTCGAATGCTACCCGACCTCGACCCCTATGAGCTGCCTCGAATTAAAAAACCAGTGCCACAGAGTCTACCGCCACTTCCTACGGACACCGATGCGCCAACCGTGCCTGACGGCTCTACGGTGCCTAGCGGTTCTCCAGCGCCCGATTCGATGTCAGGCGGCATGGTGGATGAGGCAAAGAAAAATAACGGGGAGGCTGCGTGATGAAGCGAAAATACAACGCGATCTTTATCGCTGCCGCATCAATGGCACTACTCGCGGGCTGTGCTAACTCGCCCACTTGCGGGAATGCCCCAAACGCACATACTGTGTACTTCGGCCACTCCTGTCGCGAGCGCATCAAACAAGTCATTGTGGGATCGGAGATTAACATCCCGTCAAATATCAAGCGCGATGCGCTTTCAAATTTTGACTTACAGTGGAGCGATACATCAGTTGATGGCGGCGAGGTTACACTCGGTCATTATGATCTAGTGCCGAAGGATGATGCCGGGCGATGAATAAATCATACGATCAAGTTAAAAAATCGACGATTGATTTTGCAGCACGATTCGGATTTGTGACGCAAAGTTTATTTTTTGAGTATTTGTGTCCGAGGCAAAAAACGCAGCAATATTGGTATTGGCGCGAGCTGGAGCGAGACAACATTATACGGTCGTCAAACTCCCTGGATCACGTTTTTTATTTAACAAACACCGGCCGCAAGCAAACTTTGCGGCCGGTTACCCCAGCTCGATCCGTATTTTTCGTCGAACACGATAGCAGCACGGCGGCACTATATTTTGAGCTCGAACGCTCAGGCTTACTGCTGCAATCATGGACCGATTACGAACTGTCATGTAATCCTCTGGACTCCTGTGGTGTCCTAGGATCAGATCGATTAGAAAAAATTCCGGACCTTGTCGTCGATATGAAGTCGAAAGATGGTCGACTCAGAATTGCTTTTGAAATGGAGCGATCGCGAAAGTCAAACGAGCGTTACGGCCATGCGGCGCTTCAATATCTTCGATTCAAAAATGTGAATCTACTCCTATATTGCTGCAGTACCGAGGCGACAATGAAGGCAGTCGAGCGCGCTTTTAACGCCGAAGTATTTCGAAAAGCCGAAAAGACGCCGGTGCTATTTTTATCGTCAGATTTCGAAAAATCAAAAATGCAGGCCGAAGCCCGCTTCATGGGCTATCGGCTCTCCCTTAAAAAATTGATATTAGCTGCACTGAAGCAGTCTGAAACAAATTGGCAAAAAACACCGGAAAACGCCCGGAATGAATTCCGGACGATTTCCGACACTAAAAAGGAATCGGCTTGAATATTTTAAAAGCGATTCCATTACTTAGCGTCCCCCCAACCCCGTCCCACTCGGCTTCGCCGTCCGTGACCACCCCCAACCTACCAGTTGAAGGTGGTCACGTACCGTGGTTCGGGGTTGGGGGGACTAGCCCTAAACATAAATCATATTAACAAGTGAGGTGAACTATGAAAGAAGAAACAATACAAAATACAGAAATAAATAAATCAAAAAACGAATCCAAAGAAATTAAATTCAAAAAAGACAAAGATGAAGCTCAAGTTACAATTTCGCTCGATTCCGAACGAAAACTAAAACAATTACTTGAACGAGTAAACAATAATTTCGAATTTGGTAAAATCACGCGAAAACAATTACTCGATCATGTGATTGAACAAGCGACGCTCGATTTTACGGATGACAATATTCAGGCCGTAAGACAAAGCTGCATTACCGATCTTATGCTATTCGAAAAGCAATTTCGAGTTGCAAAAAAGACTGGCGTTGTGCCGGATGCGCTACGCGAATACTTATGGAAATCAAGCGACCTAACTCACAGTCCCAAACGAAACAAAAAGACTAGACTAGAGAAGTATAACAATGATATACATGAAAATGAGGGGGCCACATGAGTCCGAAGCACATCAAAAAATTAAGAAAGAGCTTTGGATTTACGCAAAAAGTGATGGCCAGGGCGTTTGGTGTCGGAACCTTGACCATGAGTCAATATGAAAACGGTGTTCGAAATCCTGGGCCGACTGCGCTCATTTTGTTAGAACTGTTAGACTCATTGCCGAAGAAAAGGTCGCTTGAGTTATTTAAACTTTTCCACTCGAAGGCTAAAGAGCTTAAGCTTGGCAGTGGTAGTTCGACGCATGAGTCGCCCAACTAAAAGGAAAGGGTCAAAAACGATGACGAACGTGCAATCTATGAAACTTGAATTTATTAAAGATGAATCCGGGCAATCTGCGAGCAGATCGGCAGAGGTATTAAATTTAATTGCACAGATGATTGAATTGTCTCATAAACGCGGGCGACCCTCCAAAGGCGACGAGGTGAACAGCTATGCCGCTTAAAATAGGAGCATACGTTCGCGTGAGTACCGATGAACAGGCATCCGCCATTGAGGGTTCGCTCGATAATCAAAGGTATCGGCTCAGAACATTTATCGAGTTAAAAAACACTCAAGCCAATAAGTGGGGCGATATTATCGAGTTCTACGTCGATGATGGATATTCCGCTAAAGACACTAGAAGGCCCGCATACCAACGCTTGATGAATGATGTCAGGCAAAAAAAGATCGAGTTGATATTGATTACTGATTTGTCGCGCCTATCTCGCAATATTTTTGATTTTTGCAGCTTGATGGGAGAACTCGAAAAAACTGGGGCACAATTCTTGTCGCTCAAAGAACAATTTGATTCCAGTACCCCAGCCGGTAAAATGATGATCTACAATATGATAAATCTCGCTCAGTTCGAGCGTGAGCAAGTCAGTGAGCGAGTGGCACTTGGCACCCATGCCCGGTCAATGCGTGGCCTCCTTAACGGGGGGCGTGCGATTTTGGGTTATGATAAGAGCCCGAGCAAGCCCGGCTCATATGTCGTTAATGAATCGGAAGCCGCTGACGTTAGAAAAATATTTCGCCACTTTTTGAACACGGGTTCTCGTACCAAGACGATTTTGTTGTTGGAAGAAGCGGGTATCAAGCCAAAATCGAGCCACGGGATAAAAAGCGGCAATACCGAGTCCAAATGGTGCAGTCACACCTTGGGTGCCTTACTCAAGTCACCGGCCTACATCGGCTACCACGAAGTCAATAAACGCAATAAAGCGCGTGATCAGAGCCGCCTCAAGCCGCATCAACAATACAAATTAGTTAAGGCCTCGTGGCCCGCAATTATTTCTGAAACGGATTTTAACAACACGAAAATATTGCTTGATGAAGCCCAAAAATTAGAACGAGCGCGGTTTGCGAATGCTCAGATGAACACTTATATTTTGTCGGGAATACTTCGTTGTTCGGAATGTGGTTCACCCTTGATCGGACAAACGGCCCATGGTCGAAAAACGACCCATCGATACTATGGACACACTAGAGCCCACGCGAAAACCGATTGTGCAATTCATCGAATATCGGCTCAAGAAGCAGAGGCCGTCGTTTTAGATTACGTATTGAATGCAACTAAAGACACTCACTATCTCGATCACGTCGAAGGTAACCTTCGACAAATGCGAAACGTGAAGAGTCTGGATGCCGCCCGAGATAAGCGATCCATTGTTGCCGATATTAAAAAATTAGAAATTAAAATTGAAAATCTATTATTGATGCAAAATCAAGCCAGGACGGCGGGCGGTGTTACTTACATCACAAATAAGTTCAACTCATTATCTAATGAAAAGGCTGAACTTGAAGGCCGGTTGGCAAATCTGACTGCACAGCGGGAGTCAGAAGAATTGGTCAAACAATCAGTACAACTGATTTCTGAACGTTTAAGTGATTTTCGCCGGGGGTTCGCTAAAGCGAGACCGGCCATGAAAAAGATGTTGCTTAAGAAATTGCTCAAGCAGGTTTTGGTGAGCGAGGATGGGCTTCATATTTTTATGCTGCTCGCCGATGGAGTGGACATTCCAAATCATCAGATCAAATTAATTCGATTAGAGGGCGCGAAGAAAGACTCGCGCCCTCAGTTTGCCCTCGTTCAGAGGGCTTCGGGCGATGGCTGTAATGTTACGGTTCATGGTTCGGTTATTGGAAAGCTTGGTGGACCCGACCGGGATCGAACCGGTGACCTCTAACATGCCATGCTAGCGCTCTCCCAGCTGAGCTACGGGCCCGTCGTGAACGGCAAAGGGAACCGAATTTTTAACCTCCAAAACCCCCGGCGGCAAGAGATTTCAAGAGCTTGCTGATTGGCACAACAGCGCCTAAGATATTTTGGCATCGTAGACGCTTCATCCAGGGGAGTGATATGCGCACATTCGCACTCGCAGCCGTCGCCGCAACAATTGCCGGGCTTGCTTTGACCGTGTCGCGACCGGTTCATGCCAAAGATCTGACCAACCGTCTCGGGATCGGTTACGCCAACAACTTTTCAACGAATATACCGAGTCTTGCCGTTCGCTATTACCCGAATCCAAAGGTGGCGGTCGGGGCCGAACTTGGCGTCGATACCCAGCAAAATAATTCGAACTTTGGCTTTCAGCTGAACGTCCATCGCGTCGTTTTTACCGAAGACAATCTTAATTTTTTCATGGGTTCGTCCGCCGGTCTTATCAGCACACAAACGGCCGGCAGTTCGACGCAATCGGGTTTTGAGCTCGCGGCCTTTGTCGGTTGCCAATTTTTCTTCACAGGGCTGCCGAATCTCGGGTTTAATTTCGACGCCGGGATGGGCGTTGATTCGATTTCGAGCCAAGTGCGGGTGCGCACAATTGGCGACGATCCGCTCCACGCGGGGATTTACTTCTACTTCTAAAGGAGTCTTAAAAATGGCAAAAAAAATCATAAAGTCGAATCAAGCGCCGGCCCCGATCGGCCCATATTCTCAAGCGGTGGCGTCGGGTGAATTTTTATTTTGCTCGGGTCAAATCGGGCTCAGCGCCAAAACCGGCGAAGTTGTCTCGGGCGAAGTAAAGGAACAGGCCGAACAAGTTATGTCCAATATCGAAGCCGTGCTAAAAGAAGCCGATATGACGTTCGATCACGTCGTGAAAACGACGATTTTTCTCACCAATATGGCTGATTTTGCGACAGTGAATGAAGTCTACGGTCGGCATTTTACGAAAAACCCGCCGGCGCGTTCAACCATTGCCGTCGCGGGGTTACCGAAAGGCGTGAAAGTCGAAGTTGAGGTGATCGCCCGCCGATGAAGTTGCCAGCCAAATGGATCTTCATTGCGGTCGTGGCTGTCACGGCATTTTTCGTTTTTCAGTTCGCGCGCGATCGCGAACGTATTTTGCGAACTCAGGTCACGTCGTGGACGGACGACATCCATGCGGATTGCGGTATCGTTCTGACCGGCGGGCGGGCGCGGATACCCGAAGGTTTCAGTCTCTTGGCCGAACGTCGAATTCGCAAATTGATTATTTCGGGAGTCTATAGCCAAGCCGACTTGCCAGGGATCTTCCCGCAATGGCCGTTTTACGGGGTGGTCGACCCGCACGACGTGATACTTGAAAAGCACTCCCTCACGACATACGGTAATGCCGAGCAGAGTTTGCCGTTAGCCAAAGCCCTTCATTGTCGTGACGTTATTCTGGTCACGTCTCGGGTGCATATGTATCGCAGTTTGCATACGTTTCGGGCGGTCTTCCCCAAAGCGATCGCAATTTACCCTCACGCGGTGATCGCCGGTCATTACAATCCGCACGCGTGGGAGCTTTACTCTGAAACTTTAAGGACGATGTTTTATGATCTTTGGGCCTATTGAAATTCAGTTTTTCTACCGCTATTTTTTTTCGAAGCGGTCGGGCTCCGTCGTGCGCAGTATGGCCCGCATCAGCTGGCTTGCGACCATGATCGGTGTGTTTTCGCTGATTGTCGTGGCGAGTATCATGAACGGATTCAATCGCAGCATTCGCACGCGCCTTCTTTCAGTTCAGCCCCACATTGTGGTAACAGCCGGCGGCGACGGCGTCGATGAGGCGGCACTTAAAAAGATCCGCAAGGTGCTGACGGATCTCGGTCTGAAAACCGAGCCATTCATACAACAAGACGTGATCGTACGTAGTCTCGATGGCCGTTTTTCTGGCGGAGTCATCAAAGGGACCAGCAATAAGGGCGTGCAAAGTTTCATGATGCGCCTCATGCGCGCGCGCGATCATCACACGCCGTCTCTCGAAGATTTGGATTTCACTGCATTAGGGCCGAAAGAAGTCATTCTTGGGAGTGATCTAGCCGCCAACCTGAATGTTTTTGAGGGTGACGAGGTGATGGTGATCCCACCCGAGACGTTATTAATGCCAGCCGGGACGCCACCGCGATTTGAGCGCATGCGTGTACGCGACATCGTGAACACTGATATCCAAGATCTCGATTCGCAACTTGTGCTTTATAGTTTCGGCAATTTGGCGCATGGGCTTCACGAGCCGCTTCGCTTTCGCTCGCCACTCCAAGAAGACAAAGGATATGAAATTCGCTTAAGCGCACCTGAAAACGCTGAAACTGTCGCTGGTGAAATTCGCGCTGGTCTTGCAAAACTGAATGTGCACACAACAGTCGAAACCTGGGGCGACCGCAACCACGCCCTGTTTTTCGCTTTGAAACTCGAAAAATTGGCGATGATGACGTTTCTTGGTCTAAGCGTTTTGATTACTTCGTTTTCCCTGATCACAGTGTTGGTGATGCTACTCTCGCAAAAGCGAAAAGAGATCGGTCTATTGATGGCGCTTGGGCTATCGCAAAAGGCCACGCGGGCGCTCTTTATGAAAATGGGGCTCATCCTCGCGGGTATGGGGATGTTTTTCGGGTTGCTTCTCGGCCTCGGGGCAAGTCTTTTTCTTGCGCACTACCCTCTGCAGATATTACCCGATGTATACTACGATTCATCACTGCCTTCAGAGGTGCACTATGTTTTCGTGGCCGCTGTCGGCGTTGGTTGTTTAATACTCGCATTTGTTTCAGCGTATTGGCCCGTTCGTCATTATTTGAGTCGCGCCCCCGCTGAAAATCTTCGACAGTTCGTCGTCGAATAGGCGGGTAGCGGCGCAACTTTTGCAGTTAAAGTGTAAATTTTCTGTATTGTGGAGCGGCGCCCCTTTCGTTAATTTGCCCTTCAACAAGAGGGTAATATGGGGCTCTTCAATCGGGGATTTTTGCCAACAGTTGTAATTTGCGCGGTCACCGGAATGACGCTCCCGGCGTCGGCGATTTCGCTCAACGAGATCATTGGTGATGCTGTCACCCACAACCCTCAGCAGCAGGCCAATGATCTGACCGTACAATCTTATAAATTGGATGCCGACGGCACGCGCAAAGATACGGTTTACCCGCAGATCAGCATCAGCGCCGGCGATACAAGATCTCAACTAAATCAGAACATGCCAGGTGGCAACATTACGAATGCCGGGATATCGGCAAGTGAGACTGTTTACGATGGGCATGCCGCAATCGACAGCGTGAAATCACTCGATTGGGCCGCCAAAGCACAACAAGCACTATATGAATCCACTGACCCGTATGTGCCCTACACGGCAGGGAGTGTGGCCCAACAGGTTTTCACTTTGTATGTGTCGTGGGCGTCGATAAGGGCCCAGCGCGAAATGGATCAAACGGTGATCGATTTTTTAAGCGAGGTGTTGCCGCTCACCGAAGACAGTAAGGCTGTCGCTCTTTTAAAATCGTCGATTCAATCGAATAAAGATCAAGTCAATGCAAGCGATAAAACTCTAGCTTCGACTTTTGCCGATCTTTGCTACTACTCCTTTACTAAGTTACCCAAAGATATCGATTCGTTGGAGCAAACCGACCAACAGATGAAACAAGATTTAGAACCGTACCAAAACATGCAGAAAGCAATTCGCACGGCCAAACAGAGAAATTACGATTATCTCGCGCGACTTTATCAATTAAAACAGACGATTTACCAGGACATGGCAACTCGCGCTCAGTTAACTCGCCCAGTGGTGACGGTGAATGTCGGCGATGGGTGGACTGAATCCCGGACATTCGAGGCCGGGGTACCAATTACCGCGTCGGCTGGGCCTTATGTCGGCATCCAAGTGACAATGCCGATCAGTTTCGGCCTGCGCGACCATTTACAAGCTAGCCATTACCGAGTCCTAGCGGCAAAGAAGCAACTGAAACAACAAGAAGCAGATTTCACATATACGATCGAGTCTACATTCCGCAATCTCAACGATGTGGACGCCGAAGCAACTGAATACGACGCCACCAAAGAGGCTGATTTTGAGCTGATTACGAATTTTATAGACGAGCACATCAATGCTAAAAAAGAGTTCTCTTACAATGATATTACTCAGCTTTCTGGTCTACTAAACAATTGGGGTGGCAGCGATATGAGCTATCTCGGAGCCTTATCACAAGCCGTCACATATCGTTATAATCTTGAAGTCGCGATTGGTATTCTATTTGATTCAGCTGGATACCACCGCAATCGACTCTCAAGCAATTAACCCGAGCGATTTCAGCTTTAAACCTGCACATCGAACTCGCGCAAGGTTTGATTGAGCGAGGTTTTTTTGTCGGTGGATTCTTTGCGCTTACCGATAATGAGAGCGCAAT
Source organism: Bdellovibrionales bacterium (assembly GCA_027459485.1). Lineage (GTDB taxonomy): Bacteria > Bdellovibrionota > Bdellovibrionia > Bdellovibrionales > UBA1609 > RBG-16-40-8. The sequence continues at coordinate 46,210 of DAIDIG010000003.1, forward strand.
TGACGTGGTACGTGCCAGCCGCGAAATTTTTCGCCACACTGCCGGGGATCACGACCGAATTCGCCGGCACTTCGCCTCGATGTTCAACGGCGGATGAGCCTGAAACATCTATGATTCGAGTCGACGAAGTGAGACTCACACCGGCGCCAAGCACAGCGCCCTCGCGCACAATCACCCCTTCGACCACGATTGAACGACTGCCGAGAAACACGTGATCTTCAATGATGACAGGGCTTGCTTGCACGGGTTCGAGAACGCCGCCGAGGCCGACTCCGCCGGAGATATGGCAATGAGCACCGACTTGCGCGCACGAACCGATCGTGGCCCACGTATCAACGAGCGTACCGGTGCCCACTCGCGCACCGATATTCACGTATGAGGGCATCAAAATCGCACCGGGTTCGACAAACGACCCGTAGCGGGCGATGGCGTGCGGTACGACGCGAACGCCTTCTTTGCCGCTCCATTTTTTCGTCGGGATTTTATCGAGAAATGATAATTCACCCGCACGCGAGGGCTTGAGTCTTCGTACTTTAAAATAAAGGAGAATCGCCTTTTTGACCCACTCGTTGACGTGCCACTCACTGCCCGCCGCCGGTGATTTTTCGGCGACGCGAATTTCGCCTCGGTCGAGAAGAGCGATCGCGCTCTCGATTTCACGAACATCCGCGGCCTTGAACGGTCCATTCGCGGCGTAAAGGCGATTGATCGTGTCGGCAAGAGTTGCACTTGATGGCGAGCGGCTATTGTTCAGGCGTTTGGTCGATTGGCTTTTCGCTTGGCGGCGCATACGGTGTCTCCTTCACGTCATCCGTACCACAACGAGAGATATTGATCACGCGTTTCGCGCCCCGCGTGAATGCCAGGCCACAGCCTAAACTGACACTTTAAGAATCAGCAACAAAACCCGTGGTAAGAATTAAAATCGTTTTTCGATCGACTTCAGTGCCTCGTGAATCGCCGGCACGTGTATTTTTAAAATTTTAGCGGAATCGAGGCCGCGCTCGATTTCGTAAGTGATCGTCGGGATGCCGCGCTCAAGACCGCAATACGTGCCGAGGCAACCGGGTGTCGGGTAGCCGATATCCTCTTTGATCTCATAGCCGGTGCGGCTATGAATGATCTCGGCTTCAGGGCGGCAGGCGCCGTTGATATTCAAACAAGGCTGCCACGAATGAAGGCTAAAAACAAATTGCGGTTTGACCGAGTCGATCCATTTCACCAAAGCTTGATTTTCGGGCTCTGAATTGGGCTCGGCCCCTGGTGCATATTTTTCTTCGGCGACGTTGGCCGTCCAATCTTTCGTCGGTAGATTGCGATTGAGGTCAACGGCCCGCGCGTTTTTTCGCTTTCCGACTAGCACTCCGTCGACATTGAACTGGGGGATGATCGTGAGCCGGGCTTTGAGTGTGTAAGCGGAGTGAAACGTCTGCAAAAGACCGAGGCTTGCGACCACTCCCTCAGGTTCGTTGCCGTGGACGCCACCCAAAATCAGTACTTCGGGGCCGACGCGGCCGAAGCGATACCCCATAATGGGTAAACCTGTGGATGTTAAGCCGAATTCAAATGTTTCCATGCCGCTTCATCCTATGCTAAGACTGCTTCGCCGTGCAAACAAACAAAAATATAGTAGTAAAGAAATTCGGCGGCACGTCTGTCGGCACGCTCGAGCGCATTGAAAATGTCGCCACGCGTGTCTTGCGCGACCACACTGAAAAGGGCGAATCGCCGGTCATCGTTGTGTCGGCCATGTCAGGCGAAACGAACCGGCTCGTGCGGCTGGCTAACGATTTGAACCCGTATTACCGCGGCCCGGCCTATGACATGCTTCTCGCAAGCGGTGAGCAAGTCGCAGTCGCACTGCTCACAATTGCTCTCGAAAAAAAGGGCGCGAAAGCGGCGCCTTTACTCGCGCATCAGGTCGGCATTCAGACCGACGCGATTTTTTCGAAAGCGCGCATTCGCTCGATCGACACGACAAAAATCCAAGCGCTCGTGGAGCGGGGAGTGATCCCGGTCGTGGCCGGGTTTCAAGGCGTGACCGAAGACGATCAAATCACGACGCTCGGTCGGGGCGGCTCCGACACGACGGCGGTGGCGCTCGCGGCCGCGCTCAAGGGTTCGGCCTGCGAAATTTACACCGACGTGCCGGCCGTTTATTCGGCGGACCCGCGTCTCGTCGCGAAGGCGCGCGAACTTAAGACCATCGCGTTCGAAGAAATGATGGAGATGGCCTCCGTCGGTTCGAAGGTTTTGCACTTTAGAGCGGTTGAAATCGCCGCGAAATACAATATCAAAATTCATTCACGTTCGTCGTTCGAAGACCGCGAAGGGACGTGGGTGATGGCGGAGGGCAATATGCTCGAAAATCCAGTGGTGTCGTCGGTCACGCACGACCCGGCGACGGTCGTGATTAAATTAAACCCTGTGCCCGCGGGAGCGGGATTTCTCGCCGATCTTTTCGGGCGACTTGCCGAGAAAAACGTCGTCGTCGACATCATCACGCAAAGCGCGAGTGAGAAAAGCGGCAAGAGCGCCGAGGGTTGGCAAAGACTTCACTTTTCAATCCCCGAAGAAGACCTGGCTCAAACTGAAAAGATACTTCATGAAATTTTAAAAGCCGAAACCGAAGTCACGATTCTGCGCGAAATGGCGAAAATTTCAGTGATCGGCGTCGGCATGAAAAACCACCCCGGCGTCGCTGCGCGGTTTTTTAAAATTTTCAAAGATCACAAAGTCGATGTTCACCTCGTCACGACATCCGACATTAAAATCAGCGCCGTGATTGATAAAAGCCAACTCAAAGAAGTGGCCGAAGCACTCCATACGGAATTTGACCTGGATGCGTGAATTTTACCTCGACCCGCAGCTCGGGCCCTTCAAAACGCCGTTTTACGTTTACGATCTCAATGGCATCCGTGCCCGCGTTGAGCTTTTAAAATCACGTCTGCCAAAGAACGCGCATATTCATTTCGCGATGAAATCAAACAACAATCGCGCGATTCTTCAAGCGTTACGTGAACTCGGGGTCGGCGTTGATTTGGTTTCGTCGGGTGAAATGCGCCGAGCGCGCGAAGTTGGGTTTACGCCTGAGCAAATGATTTTTTCAGGCGTCGGTAAGACACGCGATGAGATCTCACTCGCACTCGAATGGAACATCCACCAACTCAATGTCGAAAGCCTGCCTGAACTCGAGCGCATTGCTGAACTCGCCAATGGTATGGGTAAATGTGCCCATGTGGCGCTTCGTATGAACCCGGATGTCGACGTGAACACTCATCCGTACATTCGCACGGGGTTTCGCGAGAACAAATTTGGCTTTGATTTTACAGAAATCGCGCGCGCGGTCGAAATTTTGCGGGCACACCCGAAGGCTCTTTCGCTGCAAGGGCTGACGGTTCATATCGGTTCGCAAATTCGCGACATAGGCGCATTTCGCGACGCCATTCGAAAAACGCTCGGCTTATGGCGCGAACTAAAGGCTCAAGGTTTTGACCTTCAGTCCTTTGATGCCGGCGGCGGTCTTGGTATCGACTATCTCAGTGGCGATCTGAGCGATGATGAGAAGTCGATTGAGGCGTACGCGACGATGCTCAAAAATGAAATCGCACCTCACGTCAAGTGCCTTGATCTCGAGCCAGGTCGAATACTCGTCGCGCGTTTCGGCGCACTCGTGACCGAGGTTCAGTACGTGAAGCGCACCCCGTACAAGAATTTTATCATTGTCGATGTCGGGATGAACGCTCTGTTGCGCCCGGCCCTTTATGAAGCCCACCACCGAATCGTGCGAATAGATGAAAGCCAGAGCGTGGCGAAACCGGCGCCAGGGTCTTCGGATGTTTTCGATATCGTCGGCCCAATTTGCGAAAGTGCCGACGTTCTCGGGGCCGAGAGGGTGATGCCCGCCGATATAAAGGCCGGCGATCGCCTGGCCGTTCTCGATGCGGGAGCGTACGGGTCCGTGATGTCGAGTCAATACAACTTGCGAGACACGGTAAAAGAGTACATTCTAGGAAGAGGCAAAATCCGCGAGCACGATTAGCGGGCATCTATTATGAAACAGTTCTCAAAATATTTTCTTCGCGGCGTATTTACGCTTTTACCGGCCGGTCTCACGATCTTTCTTTTGTTTTCGTTTCTACGGTGGACCGAAGACGCGGCGTACTCGTTTTTTTCTGAGTTACCGGGGCACATATATTTTCCGGGCCTTGGGCTCATTCTCGGTATTGTGATCATTTACCTGATGGGAGTGTTCACGGCCGTGCCATTTTCGCGGCGAATTTTCGCGGCGTTTGAATTGCCGTTTAAAAACGTGCCGATTGTGAAGAGTATTTATTCGGCGGTGAAAAGTTTGTCGGATTACTTTTCGCCCGAGCACAAAGTGGAGCAGCAAGTGGTGATCGTTCGCGTGCCCGGTTTTGACGCCGAATTCGTCGGCTTTGTGACCAGGCGAAATCTCAACGATCTGCCGCGCGAATTCACAAAAGGCGACCGCGTTGCCGTGTTCGTGCCGCTTTCTTATCAAATCGGCGGGCTCACGATGTTCATCCCGCGTGCGTGGATCAAAAGCACCGATATGAAAGTCGAAGTTGCCATGCGCTCATCGCTCACAGCGTGGATGCCGGCGCGAGCGGATGCTGACGGAGATTAATCTGACTGAGAACATATAAATGAAAAAAATAGTGATCACGATTTTGGCGGTGGCAGTCGTTTCAATCGCCGCAGGTAAATGATTTGCTTTCACGGCAGCCGCAAGCGACCGAGCAAGAAGTGAAGGGGTTTCAATATCTGCTGGCGCTTCTCGTGTCACCACGCTTTAACGTGTGTGCCAACCCGCGAAGACGCTTAGTAACTTATATTGGTTTTTGATGCCCATGTTGCCAGCAGTAAGATCGCTCAGCGCGAGCAGGGTCTGCTTCGCGATGTCTTGAAATGCGCGGGCGACAGGGGCCTTGATTTGCCCGCCGGAATTGTAGCGAGCACTGAGGATTTCAACCAAACTTGCGAGTTTTCGATCATGGCTTGAGTTTGGCGAGCTTTCTGAACTTTGCCGAGCTGCGCTTTCTTGAATGTGGTCTAAAATCCGCATCGTGAAGTTTGAAAAGCGCGCGCCTGTCTGGTCATCATTGAGTCGAGCGATTGTTTTTGCGAGAGCTTTTTTAAAGCGATTATAAGACCTTTTGTTCTTTAACTGAGGCATGAACACGCCGTAGTCCGAAAGCGCCGCGGTCAACGCCTGTGAAAACTGCGGGCTAGTTAAAAGCCCGGTGTCGTGCACGATCCGTAAAATTTGAGCTACTGTTTCTGCGCCCTCGACAGTTTGCTGGGCTAAATCCGAGTTTAATAACCTTTCGCAATTGAATGTTTGAACGCCATCTGCGGTTTGCACGGTGAAAGGTTGAGTCGCCGCTGCGGCACGGGCCAAGCTGATAAGCAGAACGATTTGAAATAGTTGAACATAAAGCCGCCGCACAAGGCTCCCTCACGTATAAAAAACTGAACTTAACCTATATAACAGGTAGGAGTGTGCGCGAACGAGGTTCGATCGGTGTTAAGAAAAACTTCTAGCCAAGTTTAGACTTCTGCAAGCTCGATCGACGCGCACGGCAGAGGCGCCAGAATTCGTCGCGCGAGCGCTTCGAATGTATCCGAAACATCGGTCGTATAGAGTTTGAACGTTCCAGTTCGCCCGTCGTGTTTGGCGGGGAGTTTGTGCAGTTGAAAATCGCGCTCAATTTGATCGCCGATAGCCTCGGCCGAATCGACGGTTTGTACCCGCCCGCCGAGGGCTTTGTTAAAGGCCTTCTTTAAAATCGGGTAGTGCGTGCAACCCAAAATAAGGGTGTCGATGTTCGAGGCGAGTAGCGGCGATAAATAGCGATAGACGACTAGGTTTGTGATCGGATCGTCATCCCAGCCTTCTTCAACGAGTGGCACGAGCAAGGGGCAGGCCTGCTGAAATACTTGAATCTCGGGCTTTAACTTATGAATTTCGTTCGGGTAGCATTCGCTCAAAACCGTGGCGCGAGTCGCCACAACGCCGATTCGTTTACTTTTTGTGGTCAGCGAAGCGCAAAGAGCACCCGGCCCGATCACATCGTAGAGCGGGACGTCGCTTTTTACCGTATGGGCTTGAGTCGAGCCCGAATTGCACGCGACAACGACCGCCTTCACTGGCAGGCGGTTTAAAAAAGCTAGATTTTGCGCCAGGTATTTTTGGATTGTACGCGGCGATTTCGAACCGTAGGGGATTCGCGCCGTATCGCCCAAATAAACAAAATCTTCGTGGGGGAAGCGCTCACGCAAATGCCGAAGCACCGTGAGCCCGCCAAGGCCCGAGTCAAATACGCCGATCGGTAGCTGCGACTGATCTTGGGCCATTACGCAGAGCCATGTAGTCCATGCGCGTGCGATTCGCGTAAACCCAACGGCGACATCTCAATAAACTGCGTGCGCTCGCGAATGTCTTCGATGCGAAGGGCGTTGATGTAGCTCATGCCCGAACGCAACCCGCCCGCGAGTTCGCGAATCATATCGGCGACGTGCCCTTTGATTGCGACATAGGTGGACTCCCCTTCAGGCGCCATGCCTTCAGGGACTTCACCACGCCACGAAACTTGCGCGGCCTTCGACGCCATACCGCGGTATTCTTTTTTGCCGTGGCGAATGGCGCCGGGCGTTTCAAGCGTACCGGCAAGCAGTGACCCGAGCATCACACTGTCTGCGCCGCAAGCTAAGGCTTTAACGATATCGCCCGACGTTTTGATACCGCCGTCCGCAATGAGTGGCACGCCCATGTCGGTTGTGACTTCGGCGCACAACGCAATCGCGGTGAGCTGCGGTACTCCGCAACCTGTGATCACGCGAGTGGTGCACATCGAACCGGGGCCGATGCCGACTTTGATGGCATCCGCGCCCGCTTCGCAGAGATCGCGAGCAGCTTGCGGGGTGGCCACATTACCAGCAATCACTTCAACGTCCGGATAGGTGTCCTTTAACCATTTCAGTGTCTCAAGCATTTGAATCGAATGTCCGTGGGCGATGTCGATCGTGAGGACGTTCGCACCCCATTCCACAAGGGCTTTGGCGCGATCGCGCGTGTCACCGTTAACACCGACGCTAGCGGCAATGGTCGTGGCACCCGCAGCTTGAACGGCTTTGACCTGTCGGGCTTGATCGGCAATCGACATAAAGCGGTGAAGAATGCCTACGCCGCCTTCATTGTTCATAGCAATCGCCATGTCGGCTTCGGTGACTGTATCCATGTTCGCGCTGACAAACGGCTTCTGGATGCGCAATTTTTTCGTCAGACGCGTGCACAAATCGGGGTGTTGGCGCGAGCGCACATCCGATTTTTGCGGGACAATCAAAACATCATCAAAAGTCAGGCCACGGCTTCGACTCGCGAAATCGCGCCAGGTAAACATGAGGCTCATTTAACCCCTCCCAAATGCGGGCTAGCTTTTCCCGCCCAAGCGATCTTTGCGCGCTTGGTATAACATAAAAAGAAACACGTTGGCATAGTAATTGACAACGAAAAAACCCGCCGTGGCCGCAATGGCCACAAGGGGAAAACCCGTGACCGGAAAGCGCTCGCGCACGGCGGATTGCCAGCCGTCGAGCGCCGCCAATACCCCTACGAGCACGAATAGCTGAAGGGTGACTCCTTTGACGAGGCGGTTTGACTCTTCAAGAGCATCGACTTCGCCCGACTGATACGCTGGGTCAGCAACGACCACGTACGGCACCAAAAAAAACCGCAGATATTTAACGACCCCAGGCAAGATAAGGGCGAGCGTCCAGAGGATCGTCACAGCCAGTGCGCGCAAACTCTCGGCCGCCAGCGGTTTCACATGCACGGCCGCGAAATCGCCGAAACTCTTAGCCGGTTCGTTTCGTTGCAGCTCCATCACCCGCTGCGGGATGAGTAACGTAAACACAAAAAACTCAACCAGAGACACGAGAATCTCGCCCAAGGCGGCGGTCAGATTGACCCCCGAAGCAGGACGGTAGTGGACATTCATATAACTGAAATATTGGTGGAACAGCTCGCACCCAAAAGTCGTGACAAGCAGCCACCCCCAGCTTCGTTTCAAAACCGGCCCGAAAAAACGGTTGGATTGGCCGAACGCGCGAATGAAATCTTTCATGAATTGATCTTGAGGTCTCGGCCCTGTAGTATTCAACAAAATAAACCGCGCGACACAGTTTTGCTCTGCCGCTTTTTTTGGCACGGCCGCTGCTTGCGCGTTGCTTAGCCCCGGTGGCGAAATTGGTAGACGCACAGGACTTAAAATCCTGGGCTTCGTGTTAAACGGGCGTGCCGGTTCAAGTCCGGCCCGGGGCACCAGTTGATACTTTGCACGAACCGGCACGCATTGAGCCGGAAACATCAGGAAAATTAGAAATAGCTGCAGCCGAAGCGGCGGGGGCGTAAACCCCCAACCTTATCTTTGTCGGATAAAGTTCGGCAAACTTGATGAGGTTTGAGTAGATGGGCCTACGATCTTCAACCGGAGCCTTTTCGAGGGTGGCAATCGCACGCTTGACCCTAAATAGTAGTTCAGTTTTATCAATACTGCCCTTTGAGAGCTGAAGTCGTTCAGTCGAAAGGTTTGATTTTGCTGCCTCAAGGCTTTTTAGTTTTTTAAGCGATTCTAAAATAATTTCTTCGATTCTTGGCGCTCTGACATTTTCAAGTTGGCAGCGTTTTAGACGATTCATTGCGAATCAATGCCCAAGTCGGGCCTTTTCGATACAATGACCTTCTCAACTTCGTCGTATCCTGAAAGCGAGTCTCTCACAATTATCCTATTCCCATTTGATGAATAGACGTAGAGGCCGCTGACGTAACGCCCGCCTACACGTTTTAATAATACTATCTCTGAGAAATTGATTCTCGAACGACCAAGGTACCCATTATTGCCAGCAATAAAAGAATCTGATATCTCCACTGTCGAATTCCGTCCAGCCCAAACAAGAAAGCATCCCCAGGGCGAACGTAATTACAAACAACCCAAGCAAATTTGATGGCCCTAGCTGACTCCAGGTAAATTGTGAATGGGCACGGTAGAAATACAGCATGTAACCAAGAGGTGCCAAAATCAAATAAGGCCATTTGTTATCGCGAAAAACGAGGGTCTACTGTGAGAGGACGTCCATACATTTATTGTCTAAGTGTTTTTTTGTGTTGTCCAAGTTGGATCGGAAGGTGCTGGACGTTTGTGGTAGTTGCAGTTGTCTATTGGCCTGAATTCCAAATCAATATTCAGAAGGATTTGGCACTTTGAGATGGTGGTGATCATGTCGAAACACATCAGCGCCACCACTTCTACCGGCCCGAACCCGACGTGCTCGATTTCTTCGCTCAGCGCCACGGCAAGCTTTGCGTCGGCCATGTCAACTTGCACTCTCATGGCTTATCGAGTCGCCAAATTTCGTCAGCCAAACGCACAATTCAATGTAAAAGCATTGCATTCCACTTCGAAAACACGTGAAATCAAACTTCAGGTATCACCTCGATACTTGGCGATCAGGTCAAAAGTGGGCTTTAAACTTCCTATTCGCCCGAACTCCTGTACCGAATTAATGTCATCGGATGTTAAAAACGCGCTTTTGTCTAAAAACAGAGAAAATTCTCTGGAATTTTCCGCGTCATTGGATCGTCAACGTCTGAAATTGATTCTATCGCTATTTCGCGGTTTGTTGCTATGGCAAGCCTCTTGCTCTGCAGGCCAGCGATAGAAAGGGCACAGTCATGGAAAAAGAAAGATTTCAAATCGCAGCACCCCACTTCTTGGGAGCACTTTGTTTGCTCGCACCGTATCTCGGGCTATTGGCCGCGATTTTTTACTGGCTCGCCAAGAAGTACGAACGCGCGGAGTTTGATAGGGAAGGTCGAAACGCGATTAATTTTCAGGCTATTTACTTTTTGGCTCGTGAAATCGCGGCGCTCAGTTTGCTTATCCCATCAATCGCGATCGAGCACCAGGCGTCGCTTGTTGGCATGGCCTTTGACGTGAAGGTCATTCACTGTTTGTCGTTTGTGATCGGCATACTGACTGTTACCGGATTTGGCTTCAGCCTGCTTGCGGGCTACAAAACCTATAATGGCTTAGATTATCGTTATCCCATTTCATTCGACGTCATCGGACTTGTTACGAGGCGCAAATAGACTCAAACGTTGCATTCTAAGAGCCGCTCTGACTTTCCAAATATCTGGACGGTTATTCGACATAATCCGGTTTCGTGGACGAAATACACACCAAGTCAAATATATTGACCAATAGCTCGATCGGGTTTTGGCAAGGCGATTGCTCTGCAGACTGACGAACAAATAATAAAATGACCCAATAACAAAAAGGGGAGGCCTTCAATGAAAACTTTCAAATTTAGAGCGATATTCTTAGCCACGACAATGGCAATGATTTACTCGCAAGCGGCTTTTGCGGGGTTGGTCTTGACGCCTATTCGATGTGCCGGAGATAACTTACCGCAGTGGCTTCATGATACGGATCCGGCTCATTATGGCCTTAATACGCCCAGCAACGGGACGGCCCGCGGGCGCCAAGCTTGGTGGAAGGTTTGCGATCCTGAGGAATATGCCACCGTAAATGCCGGTAGCGCCAAATTCGGAATTGCCGCCGAATATGACCCGACGGCAAATCATAATAACGGTACTTTCACGCGCTGGTACCCAACGTTTGGGGTGATTAACGGAATTGATCCCCGCACAGAAATGCTTGATTTCTCTCGCCCGGGTAACTGGGTAGCACCCACAGTTGCACCGCCAACAGTCGGCGATCCGGCATGCCAACTTCCGACGAATTATACATTTGTTGGGATGTGCGCCTCAGGGTGTGTGACTCCCGATCAGGAGATCAGTACGCCCGACGCCGACATACCAATTCGAGACCTCGAAAAGATCAATAAGCCTTCGGTTTTAGTACCAATGATTTCGCACCAAAGTGTGATCGGCTACGATCCGATCAAAGTCGAACGATTTATCAAAGACGGGACAGACGCACTTCAAAAAATCGTCGTGATTTCGACACAATCGGGCGGGCATTTGCGTGTGTCTTTAGAGCACCCATTGCTCGTAAAAGACTACACTATGCGCAAAGCTGAAAATCTGAAGGTCGGCGACAGCCTGGTTCGCGCTGACGGTCAGCCGGATGTCATCGTGGCTATTCAAAACGAAGAGTACTACGGTAAGGTTCACAATTTGACAGTCGACAATTCAAATTTAGATAAAAGCTTGTACATTGTTGGGGGCTTCATCAGCGGCGATAAAAAATTTCAAGACACGCGTTTATCGGACATCAATCGTAAAATATTTCGTACGCTTGTGAACTAAATCAGAACTCTTAAATTGAGAACGGGAGCCTCAGATGAACTGGAAAACTGTAGTCACTTTTGCGTTTTTACTCGCAGGCTGCAATAGCCGCGGCAATATTTCATCACCTCAAACTTCCGGTTCTCGTTTAATTACACGAGCCGTTACCTGTCAGCCCTCTACCGACCCGATGGCGTGCGTCCGTGAAAACTGTGTGAACGCCGGCGCAACTTTCGATGAGGTACAAAAACTTTGCACCTGCCCGTCGGGTTCAATCTTATCCACGGTGGGTAAATATAGCTGCAAACCAGTCGACCTAACCCCAGACCAATCCGGGGCCGTCACTTCTCTCGTAACCGCGACGAATGGGCGAGTTGATGACTGGCTTCTAGTTAATGTGCGCAATTCGGATCTTGCTAAGAATTTTATTTCAAGCTTGGGTGGCAGTTTGTCGCAGATCCCGCTTTTTAACCATTCGCGGCAGGTTTTCACACTATTCAAAAATGCCAACGACATGAAGATTCTCAACCTCAATCCGACCTCATTGCATGATATCAACGCATTGAACATCGAGGGTATGTTTTTGATGCCTGACCTTAATTTGCCGGTCGACGCTAATGGCGGGATCGGTGACGCTGTTGAAGGGCTACCGTTCATACAGGCGATAACTCCGCCATCAAATCTTCCGGTCGTGACTGGTCAGAGTGATCTAGATCAAGTTATTGCTGCCAGCCTTAAACAAGCTCAGGTCGGCACTATCGGTGAGACGTTTTTAGTCTACAGCGAAAACGGGTGCGCGGATCAGTGTACAGGGCGAACTGTTTTAATAGATAATCAACGGTTTCTGGCGTATCGAGTTCGCCAATTTTATCAAGGCGCGCTCATGCAAGATCAGATCTCGATTTTTGACAAAATCAAACGTCGTACGGACATTACACTTTTCTTGTTTGATCGCAAAGTTAGCAACTACATTTTGCAGCAAAACGGCGAGATCTCGCTCCATGCCAACGAGCCTGGCATTTCAAACAGTCAAATTACTGAAATTAGCACGGTTCCTGATCCGAACACGGTACCACCTTTCACGTTGAATGCTGATGAAGTGCCCGTTGCAAGTTTTGAAACGGCATTCATTAACAAGGGCGCGGATTTTGCTATTTTGCGCGGACCATACAAAGATTCACACGTTTACGGGTGGTTCAAGCCAGAAGATAATTTGCCCTACTTTAAAAATTATCATGATCTGCCGACAATGTTTGGCGAAGAAGATATTGAGTATCTATTCACGAATGCCGGCCATGGACTCGAAGTCGCGCAATTCGCCACTGATTTATTTAAACACAGCTTCATCCCATTTGTAGGTAATGATTTATTTGATGGTGTATTCAATAAATTTTTGTACAATTACATTCAGAGTCGCCCGTACAAGCCACTTGTAGCATCTCTGTCGCAGACATTTGGGCTTTCGCGAGAAGCATGTACCAATAGCCCCCTTGGGCAGGCAGTTCGAAGTCATACTAACAGAGTACTGTGGGTTGTCGCAGCGACGAATTCACGCGAGCCACTATCGTTAGACTCGTACGCGTGCCCGCAAAACTTAGTGTCTCCGAATTTACTCAAGGTTGCGTCGTCGAGTGACGACCAGACCCTGGCGCCGAGCTCGGCCTATGGTCAATACACCGTGAATATTGCAGAAATTGGTTGCCCAAGTTTAGACGGAAACTGCCGCCCTCAAGATGTCGGCACGTCTTACGCGGCTCCGCGTCTCGCCAGAAAAGTTGCAGACCTCATGACTGAGTACCCGACTGTCAGCGCGACCGACGTCGCATTCGCTATTCAGGCCACAGCGCGCGTTACTTGTACACGTTGGTTGGGTGAGTTGAATCCGATTCCGGTCATTTCGGGCGGGTTTGCCGACGCATATGCCGCTGGCAAACTTTTGGCTGAGCGGCCGCAATGGCCGGCGAGCCGCGAATTAACTTCGTCTGACTGGCAGCAGCTTTTACTTCAGGCGAAACAGAGTCAGTACTCCGGCTGGTACGCCCCCGGTGCTATCTCAAATTGTGTTCTCGAACAGGCAAAACTATTTATGAAACGAGGAGGCTAAATTGAAAAAGTACGTATTCACTCTAGCGGCTTTCGCTTTCGCGGCATTTCTTCTGAAGTCTCAATTTGGTCCGGTGCGATCGATTAGAAAAGAAGTCGAAACGAAACAAGCGATTGCAGCCGTGGTGACAGCTAAGCCCGCTGCGGGTTCGCGGCAATCAAAGGCAGTCCGTTCAATAAAGATAGCCAAAGTTGTAAACCCGGCACCTGTAAACCCAATTGATCTTCGGTTACTTAAAATCACAAACCTTTTGCAAGTGGTCGTGCCGACCGAATACAAAATGAACGCTCTTCGTAAACTGCTGAATGACCCCGAATTACGAGCAAACATTCATTCAGCGTTAAATGATCCAACAACGTATTCGGGTGACAAATTTTCTCGCAAACTACGTTTGCTGGATGTCCTCTATGAGGGACTCAAATTTCCCGACCAAAGCATCAGTGAATCGTATGAAGTTTTAGCTCAGAAAATCTTATCGGAGCCCGCCCCGGCGGCTTACGGTAGCCATCCGGAGCGGCAGCATCAATTTCGAGCCGACCGGGCCGAAATTGCCTTAGTCATTTTGAAAACCATGCCGCGGGATGCGCAGCAGATGCAAAGTGTACCCGCAGCAAGAGGCGCATTTGAAGAAGCGGCACGGCTGCAGTCCGTGTACGAGGTGGCCCTGTGAAAAAGTGGTTTACCTTTGGGTGTTTAAGCCTATTTTTACTTTTGGCCTTGTTCAGATTTCTACAGATTAAGACAAGGCGTAATCAAGAATCAAGATTCGAGCGGCTTGTCAAACAATTGGATTCTCAAATTAAAAATCCACCCGTGCGGTCGGAACCGCTCAAGGCCGGCACTCATGATCGCGCACAAATGTTTGAAGTTCGCTCTGCCTACGATCAACTGAATTTGAATGGAGACATCGGCAGCAGGCAAATTTTTAATCTCAGCACCATAAGCGAGGGCCTTTGCGCAAAAAACTCCATTGTGCGCGCGACGACTGACGACATTGTTCGGCATATTCTCACATCGTATGTTCGGCATCACCGGCGAGGAAATTGGCACAAGAATCGAATTGTCGACGAATTTTTTAAGCTCTACAAAAAGAATCCCGGGGCCGACTTGGCGCATTTTTTAAGGGTGTTTCCGAATAGCCCTGAGGCCGAATATCTAAATGAAATCTAGGGGAGTATGTATGCAATCTTTTACGATTATTTTACTGAGCCTTTTGATCGGCTGTATTGCGTCTGCCGGAGCTCCGCCGCCGCCTCAGGATATCGCAATAAAGGCCGGCTTGAGTGACACTCCCGTACTTGGGCGCGGCTACGATTCACGCAGTCAAAATTTTGTCGGAACTTGCGTTAAAGATGACGGTGGTTCGACAAACCTCAATTTTATCGGCTCACTCGGCGTCCGCTTAAATTCGAACCAAAACGATGCGGCTTCTTCGTTAGGGATGCAGGCCGGTAGTCGCTACCGCACAGGCGTAACGGAGGTTTCAGCAGCTGCGCAGTTCGCTCAGTCGACAATAGAAACCGGCTACAATGTGGATTTCACATACAAGTTTGACTCGTCCTATACACAACAATTTCTGCTGGATGGCGAACACGAGCTTGATATAATTTCAAATTTTAAAAATTTGCTGACTAACATTAGGGGTTTTTTCTTTTCGTGCGGTGACGAATACGTTTCAAGTCTCGGTCGAGCCGCGCGGTTACTCGTTAATCTCAACGTTTCATTCTCATCAAAACGGCAAGCGCAATCGTTTGCCGCGAATTTTGCGTTCAATTCTCCCAGCGTCGGCGTCACTGCAGCGATTCAAAAAGCTGCAAGTCACGTCAGTAAAAGAACGACAATGCGGTTCTATTCGGTTCAACTTGGCGGTACGCCCGGGTATTCCGGTCATGCGATTTGCCCGAGCAGAATAGCGGGCGCGGCAGCCGATAACGATTGTGCAAGTCCGATCATCCAGTGTGGCTTTGGCAATTTTGATAACTGCATAAAACTTCTTGAAGGCGTCGTAAAGTACAGCGCTTCTGATTTTTCAAATCAAGTAACGACGGCAAACGGTGATCCGCTAAATTATGCCGTGGTCAGCGTACATACACAGCCTTATATCTACGCTGGCGGACAATTTCCGCTTCCGCCCGATAAATCGACCGAGCTTGTGTTCACACAGGAGCTTAAAAAGTTAAACGCCTTATTTGAGGGCTATTTTGCAACTTGGGTACTAGCGGACCACCTTGAACTATCTGGTGCCCCTCGACTGTCACCACGCGAAGCGGGCAAAATGATTTTAATAGAAGACGGCTTGCACAAAATTGTAAACGGGCTCGTCACAAAAATCGAAGGCTGCTACGAATATGGCTATGACACCTGCCATGCCAATAGTTTAGCTGCGGACGCCGATATTCTTAAGCGCCTTGACCGTATGCGGTCGGATGTCGATCCCATTTTATTAGCACGCGTCAAACAGGCGAGTGATTTGAATCCAATTTTAATTAGCTTGGTACAACCTGAAACATTCGCTCAATATTGTGACCTGGCCACAGATGATGACCCTGAAATTAAGCAAACTGTAGTAAGCATGGAGAAATGGGCGGTCGCTCGCGAAGCTAAGGCGAAAACAGGAAAAACATTTGGCCAGGGCGATGTATGTGCCAATTTTCAATCCTACTTCGAGCAAATCAAGAATCTCACTCTTACGAACGACGGCTCCGCCTCGGACAATCTACCGATTGGCAGCTTAGCCCCCATTGCCATACTTAAAAACCTCGTATCACTGAATCTGTCGGGCCAGGTGATTCAAGACGTGACGGATTTACAATCTCTGCAAAATCTCACTTCGCTTAAATTAGATCGTGATTTAATAAAAAATGTTTGCCCGCTCGCCGGCCTTCGAAATCTTGAACGCCTAAGCGTAGAAAATAATGGAATTGACAGTCTTAAATGTTTAAGTGCGGCACCCAAGCTTATAGCGTTAGATGCGCGGGGTAATTCTAACCAACTTGTTTGTCCGTTGGCTCATATCTCAGGATGTAAACTGAAAGACTTCAGTAAATCCGTAACTGTATTTGATCGAACTGACAATTGCGGCGTGCATGTCGGGTCAGAGGCTCTTGCGGTGAGCGGCCATCGTGTATTGGTTGCCGGAGGCGCTACGCCCGCGTTCGGTTTACAGGCGACAACAGCGCTTGATGTATATGATGAAGATAGTTGTAGTTCCAGTGGTGCACAATTGCAGATTCCGCGAACTAACTTTACGTTGACGCGCTTGAAAGATGGTCGAATTCTTGCGGTTGGCGGATACACCGACACGCTTGAGGTTATTGATCCAGTTACGTTCAAATCTCGCCTGCTTAAAGCGCGGATGATGTCGGCTCGCAGTTTTCACACGGCAACGCTCTTGAACGATGGCCGTGTCCTCATCGTAGGTGGCTACACAGACGAGATTTCGATAAATCTTCGCTCAAACAATATTTCATCAAGTTACGAGATTTTCGATCCGAAGACGGAGCAAATTGAAGTTCGCGGAAGGTTATCTGTTCCGCGTGCCGAGCACACTGCCACGTTGCTGCCGGATGGGCGCGTGTTGATTATAGGCGGCTATGAAGGGACACGAAATCTTTCACTCGCTGAGATTGTAGACCCTATCGCAAACACAGTTACAACACTCGAGCATCGTCTCAACGTTGGGAGGTTCGGTCAGTCCGCTGTTTTGCTACCGAATGGAGATGTTTTAATTGCCGGCGGGTTTCAATGGGCACCTCAAGATAGCAAGGGGCAGGTGTCATGGCGGTTGGCAGGCGTAAAATCGCTCGAAATCTTTGATCCGAAGACAGAGACCTTTAGCTTGGTACACGATCAGCTGTCTGTAGGGCGCGGATTAATGGGTTTGCAACTCATGTCCGACGGGCGAGTTCTGCTATTCGGCGGAAATACAAAAGGTCAATTGTTTGATCCGACTGCGGCGTTCGCTGGGCAAAACGGCACCGATCATGAGCAGGCTCTCGCATCTGCGTCGTCGGTCATTGAAATCTTTGACCCTATGAACAATGGAGTGTTTGACGTCGGCAACCTCATTCAGAGGCGTTCACAACTTACTTTTGCACCCGTCACTGCGGATTCAATACTGGTGGTTGGTGGCATGGGGAGTGACCTATCTCTGCTCACTGGGGAGCTCATGGTGTATAATCCGCCTGAATTGAAAGAATAAAGGGGTTCTTCACGGTTGATGGTGGACCCGACAACTGATCTTTTTTCGTTTTATGTAAACAACTTTATGGATTTCGGCCACGGTCTCACCAGAAGAATCCGTCACGATGACATCCTTTTCAAAATCCATTTTAGGTTCGGAACCTAGACGATTGCGTATGTCAGCCAGTTCTTGCTCGGTAATTTCAAATTTCGCATAAAGATCGGTCTTGCCAGGTTTTCGAAAGCGAATATTCGCGGCCTTGTCCCACACAATGTAGTCATGACCCAAATTCTCGATCAACATCAACATATAAAACGGATCGGTCATGGCGTAAATTGACCCGCCAAACTGCGTGCCGACATAATTTTCGTTGTACCATCGCTTTTTAAGTCGAACAGTAATCCGCCTCAAGTCTTTTGACATTTCTTTGATTTCAATTCCAGCCCCGAGATAGGGCCCCCAAATATTGCCGAGTAACCTGAGCGCCCAAACCGGCGCTTTCTCACCGGCAAGTTTACGTATGATCGTGGCTGACACTATGCACTCCGTGGTCGCAGAACCCCTGCGTCTGATATTGTACGAATTCAATAGCAGAAGAGTCAAAGAGGTCACGATATGAAGCGTCTACTTGGGCGGCTTGCGCACCAATCGATAATTTGCACAAACCAGAATGGGGTTTGTGGCCGAAGCATGATGAGTCGCTGTTTCAAGAATCAAAAATAGTTTTGAGATTCAATCGGATATGCATAGAAATTAAGGTCGGCACTAGGGGGTAAAGATCCAGACGGCGCCTGCGCTTGAGTTGTCGTCATTCCCGCCAATCATAGCCGTGCTAGAATCGGCACTCAACGCCACGGATATGCCTTGTAGTGCAGCACCAACGGCACCGCTGCCAACAAGTTTAGAACCTTGTTGAGTCCAACTTGTTCCTGAACGAGTGAACGCCCAAACAGCACCAGCTCCTGAGTTGTCATTGGAGCCGCCAATGACCGCCGTAGTTCCATCTGCACTGATGGCAACGGAACCTCCTTGCCAGTCTGAACTGCCACCACCACTGCCGACGAGTTTAGAGCCTTGTTGAGTCCAAGTTGCGCCCGAAAGTGTGAATACCCACGTCGCCCCAACACCAGAGCTATCCTGATCACCACCGATTAGCACTGTATTGCCGTCCGCACTTATAGCGACTGAGGTGCCCTGACGGGCAGACCCAACGGCACCGCTGCCGACAAGTTTAGAACCTTGTTGAGTCCAATTTGCTCCCGAACGACTAAAAACCCACGCGGCTCCAGCCCAAGAGTTGTCTTCATTGCCACCAACAATTGCAGTATTACCATCCGCACTTATTGCGACTGAGGTGCCTTGATTCGATGACCCGGAAGCTCCTGTGCCAACGAGCTTTGCTTGTTGTGACCATGTCGAGCCAGATCTTACAAAGGTCCACGCTGCTCCGACGCCAGAGTTATCTCCGTATCCTCCGACTATTGCAGTATTTCCATCTGCACTTAAAGCGACGGAACTTCCTTGGCATGCAGAACCTATAGCGCCGGTTCCAATAAGTTTTGCTTGTTGTGTCCACGTAGATCCAGATCTTACAAATACCCACGCGGCTCCGTTATTGTAGTTGTCAACATAACCCCCAACTATTGCGGTGTTGCCGTCGGCACTTAATGCAATCGATGCGCCTTGAAAAGCTGTCCCAATGGCGCCCGAGCCAACTAACTTCGAGCCTTGTTGAATTGTCGGGGCGCTGGTTGGTGTGACTAGGTAATTTGAAGTAACAGTTACGCTACCAGTGGGCGTTGTCAAAACTACAGGACCTGAAGGGGTGCCGGGCATTACAAGCACTTGTGCTGAAGTAGCTCCCTTATTGATAACGACTGTTGAAGCGCCATCCACAGTTACCGATTGAAGGGTCGATAAATTGATTCCACCGCCCGCGATAGTCAGCAATGAACCGATTGGTCCTGACGATTGCGACAGCGTGAGTGGGCTAGCAACAACAGGATTAGAACCACTTCGCAAGTTGAGCTGCACCCAAACCCTGCCGCAGCCGGAGAGAATAATTCCCAGTGCTAAAAATATTAAACTTATAACGAGTTTAAATTGTTGCGGCCGTGCTGAACTCATAGATTCTTATCGGCTTAAGTCTTGTCTTGCTAAATAACGCGTATAAAAGTAAGACAATTTAGGGCCCGTTTCTCAATTTGAAACGAGACCTCGTCGAAGTGACATGCAAAATGAGAATCGCCCTCTAAGGTCTTATGGGTGATAAAGCAAAAGCCATTGAAAAAATAAATAAACGTGGGATTCTTCTGGTCTTCCCACGCGCCAATCGGAAGGAGCCGCTCTCGCTCTGGAGCGAATTTCATCCCCGCACGAAGATGATATGGGAATGGGATGAAGGCGGCGACGACCGCGTCTTTAAAATGTGGACGCTCATGAAAGAGCTCTCCGACTGTCGCGAAGTTGTTTATTCAAAATGGTATCAGGGCCGGGCCACTTTCTTTTCTCGAGACGTCTTTACGGCGATGCTGGCGAGGTTGAAGCAAACGCACAATTTGAAAATGGGTTTAAGCGCAACCGCCCGCCTTCTTCTCGACGAGCTTGAAATGGATTCGCCTCTTTCAACTCGCGACCTGAAAACGAGAACCGATTTACGCGGCAGATTTCATGAACCGACCTACCAACGGGCGCTTAAAGATTTGTTTTTGCGGATGCTCGTTGTTGCCTTCGGCGAAGTGGACGACGGTGCCTTTCCGTCTCTAGCCGTCGGCTCGACAGCCCACATTTATGAGGATCTCTGGCAAGACGCCGACCGACTCACTTCTTCTGACGCCCAAAGCACGGTCGACAAATATCTGCCCTCAGGGTCGGCGTTTCGAACATTTTTCGATAGGGTTGTGGGTTACCTCACAAAAATCTGAGGTCAACCACTCGCGCGATTAAGTTTCTCAGCGTGCGCGGTGGCCGTGCTGGTGTGACCCACGTTGCACCTGTCGACCGCGTCGACCATGTTGGCTATTTTGAGGCTTTTTCTGTTTTTTAGCCATTGCGGGCAAAGCGGGCAACGGTAAACCCATTTTGCGCGCGATGTGCGCCCAATCGTGAACTTCTTCTGGTGTCACGAGAGTAGATGCTTGCCCGTTTTGGCCGGCACGACCCGTGCGGCCAATGCGGTGAACGTAATCTTCGGCTGTCATCGGGATGTCGTAGTTAATCACGTCAGAGATCTCGGACACATCAATACCGCGAGCCGCGATATCCGTCGCGACCATCACGCGATACTCACCGGATTTGAAACCCGAGATCGACTTATTGCGCTGACCTTGGCTGCGATCGCCATGGATGTGAGTCACCTTGACGCCATACTCTTCGAGATAGCGTGCAAGTCGATTCGTACGATGTTTTGTGCGAGCGAAGACAATCACCGAACCTGTCGCCGCGTTGATGAGATCGAGCGTGCGGTCGTTCTTATTGCCTTGCCCGACCGGTATCATTTTTTGCAGTATCACTGTCGGCGGCAGTTCGTTTTTTCGAACTTCGATCTCAATCGGGTTTCGCAGAACGCGCCCGGCAAGTTCGCGAATTTCTTTCGGAAAGGTCGCCGAAAAAAGGAGCGTCTGTCGCTCAGTCGGAATTCTCCGTATCACTTCGTTCACTTGCGGAGCAAACCCCATGTCGAACATGCGATCGGCTTCATCCAAAATCAAATGGCTTACTTGGTTGAGCATGACCGAACCGCGGCGAATGTGATCGACCAAACGGCCGGGTGTTGCGATGATGATTCGAGGTCGGCGCCCGAGATGCTTCAGTTGCTTGAACATCGGAGCGCCGCCGATCACGACGGCATAATTAATTTCTTGCGCAAAGTGGGTGAACTCTTTCACGACATCGCCGATCTGAGTCGCCAGTTCGCGAGTGGGCGCTAAAATCAGTGCCTGTTTTTCTTTGTCGATTAAAAGCTGCGATATCACCGGTATTAGATACGCTGCGGTTTTGCCCGAGCCCGTTTCAGCCAGTGAAATTGTATCCGAGCCATTCATTATGGTCGGGATTGCCTTTTCTTGGATGGGGGTCGGTGTGTTAAATCCCATCTTGGCAATTGCCTTATTGAGTCGCGCGTCCAGTGATATGTTTGCAAAACTCGAAGAATCGTTCATTCATTAGCCCTTAAATTATAAGTTGAAATTTAAAAAGAAATGCCGAATGTGCTTAAATATGTAGCATGTGCCGCGTTTGAGAACAAGTAAATATGCTCGTTACCGCGAAAGTTGACCCTTATAACCGGCTAGATAGTCACGGATTTGTTGTAGCACGGTCTTCATGTCTTGCAAATTTTTGGCCCCATAGCGATCAGGATTCAAATCCGCTTGGCTTGCAGGCGGGCCGTAAACAAATCGATTGGTGAAAAATGTTCGATCAATCGTCGTGTTCGGATTGGTCCTCACGAGATTCAGCCACTCTTGATACGTAACGAGCTTAGGCGAAAGAAATGGGTCGATAACGTAGGGTCTCACTTGTCCCGCCATCGTGACAAGTATCAGGGGAGCGACGTGAAAGGTCCAAAACGAAGGCCCCCAATGCGACTGATAATAAATCTGCCCTTCGACAAAAGCTTTGCCGGCAATGATGCCTTTCTGTTCTAGAAAGATATCCGCCTTTTCCGCTTTCGCGTAACACCCGTCGGGGTAATCAAAAGGTATCCCCGAATCGTTTGCAACTTCACGAAACAATGTCTCAGCTGCACTTTCAGAAACGACAGTAAGACCGCGCGGGTAAATGGGGGCTGTCGGTTCGGCGGCAAAAACCGTGGCACTGCCGAGCGCAATGAGAACGATGTGAAATGCGAGCATCCGCTTAAGGCCGCATGGGCAACCGTCAAAGCGCATATTGCTCCGGAGTTCGCTCGCCGTCGCAGATACTGGGCGCGGCGAATGAGGTGCCGTAATTCACGTTTCGGTACTGACGGCCGTCCGGCGTTTGCACTCCCTGTTGAATCAAAAGCAGATTCGAAAATGGATCGTTATGCAAATAAACAAGCGGAAGCGGATGAACGCCGTCCATGTAGAAATAATCGCCTAAATATTTTTTGATGTAGTGCGCCTGATCGGGATTCGTCGCGAGAGAGTGGTCCTCGACATCGGAGGTGTTGTAAAGACCCTTCGGCAGCTTTGCCGCGAGGTCAAAAAACGTCGACGCGTCGTCGTTGTTTGCGGCTTCGATTTTGTCGGGGATTTGCCGCGCAACGGTTGAGGGGTCCTTACCATTAAACTCGCTCAAAAGCGATTGCGGCACTTGAGGAGTGGACAAAATAAAATCCGATTTTTCATGATTGCCGAGAGCGATGCCCGTGCCGCCGTCGACTGAATAGGTGAGAATTCCGCCCCGCCGCCAAATTGTAACGGTGGAGTTATCAGCCGAATACGAAGCCTTTTCGCCCTTCAAATTCAGTGCACCCACCGTATGTACATCGGGCAGAAGCGAGTACACATTGACTTCACGGAACGTGGAATTGCCGGCCGCCGCAAAGACAGGTACGCCGAGCTTCTCGAGCTCTTGAAACGCGTGGGCGAGCTCCATCAGATGAAAAGACGGATACGTCGCCGCGAGCGCCGGTAACACCTGCGCGCGCTTTTCGTAAACGTTGTTATAATTGACGGTGTCGATCGGTAGCCCCAGGACCTGGTTGATCATGTCAAATGTAACGACGAAGCCCTGAGAAAAGTTGATTCGAGATATTTTAAGTTCGCCGGATTTAATTTTGTTTAGATACGGCTGAAGAATCGCCAGAAGATCGACGACGACGACGGGTGTTTGCGCTTTGACGACCTGATGACCGTCATACTCGATAATTTTTGCGACAAAATCGCCGTGCAGAACGTCGTACGTGCCGTCGCCGTTCAGATCGACATCAGGCTGACCGCTCGTTTTGTCGCCGGCAAAATTGTCGACTACAAGAACCGGCGCCGTCGATTGACAGACTCGAGCGATTAACTGTTCATCCGCATCGGTTCTTGCGCCCGCGTAGGCGAGACTTGAAAAGAATAAAAATAAAGCAATGACCCTTACCCATCCCATTTTCCCCATCCCCCCTGAAACCCGCTTTGATCTAAGGTAATCTGTCGATTATAGAAGACGTTGCGAAAACTCAAGTTTCACGACAAAACGGTGAAGTAATTTTGACGCACCCCATGGCGAACTTGCAAATTGTTGTACCGCGCGTTCGATGCTAAATCGTCGGCAGGTTCGGTAAGGGGGGGGTAATGAGATTCATTATTATAGCTTTTGTATTATTCTTCAGTTGCGTGTCGTTGTCTCTCGTCGGCGGCACAAATACAAATGCCGACGCGATCAAAACGGCGCTCGGCCTGAATTCACTTTCATATGTGAGTCAACGAGACATGCCCGAAATACCGATCGGCCCGAGAGTGGCGATAACTTGTGGCCACTGCGCGGCTGAAAACGGGGGATTGTTCGGCAGTTATGATAGCGATTATCAAGTTGTGTACCCGCCGCAGATGCAGGCATTCACTCAGCAGACGGGCGAGGTCGAAAGCGGTCTGCCAGCCGGCACGTATGGGCTCTCACTTTTTGAGAAGGCCAATTACTCGTACGACTTGGCGCTCGTGATCTTGAACGGTGACGGCGGGTATTTTGGTCCTTATATGACGATTGCAAAAGATCGAGTGCAAATTCAGGAGGTGCTCACATTTGTGGGGCAAGATATGAGCAGCTCTTCAACGGATTTTTGCGGCGGTCAAAGCGGCAGTTTCGCCTATGCTCCTTTTCATGTCGTCGATCTCTACAGTCAGAATGTCGGGTTCATATTGACGGGTAAACCCGCGGCGACGTGCGACCGCGACTCGGGCGGCTATTATTTTCGCACATTACCCAACGGTACCATTCAGCTTGCCGGTATTAACAGTTGGGGCACCGAAAACGGTCTCACTGAAACATCCACGTACGGAGTTAAACGGACCTATCAAGGGTATTTAAGCGGCGCAAACGATCTGACGTCGCCCGGGGTTCGCAACTGGCTCTCGCAAGTGGCGGCTCAGTACAAACTTGATATTTGCGGGCTCAATAAGAATTGCCCGCCGGTGAAATCGCCGTTTGCTAAATCGCTGGGGCAAGGACAGAGAATGTAAATCGTTCGGGGGAGGGGATAAGATCATCGTCAACGCCTCGGAACCCTTACTCGATTCAGCCGGCATTGTCGTTCGCGGCGAACCCGACGGCAATGTAATTCAAAAATTGAAAGATCACTTGCCGCAGGCTATACACTAAACCAATCGAGGGTTAGCAACATGAACACAGTTAAACTTCGCTACGAACAAGGCAAACTCCGGCAGGATCTCTACATTGGTCGCCACCATTTGATTGCGGATGAACCCGAGGCGGAGGGTGGCGAAGATTTGGGGCCGTCGCCTTTCGAATATTTGGGCGCGGCGCTCGCGGCCTGCACAGCAATTACACTTCGAATGTATGCTCAAAGAAAAGCCTGGCCTCTCGAAAATGCCGAAGTCGACGTCTCAATAGAACGAAATAAAGACGTGACAACTATTCTCCGCACGATTCATCTTGTGGGGGAGCTCACCGAAGAGCAACGGCAGCGGCTTTTAGAAATTGCCGATCGTTGCCCCGTTCATAGAACGTTAAAAGGTAAAATCGAAATTCAAACCACGCTTCGGGTACCATGAGCAAAAACGGCGCAGTCGCTACGGCGCCGGCATAAACGGAGTGAACGGAATTTGCGGATACACGGTCGTGTTGGCAGCCGAACCGGTGACGGGATAATTGAACCAATTTATGCAAGACGGTGTCGACGCGCATGACGGGTTGGTGCCATTGAGATACTGCCGATAGGCCGCAAAATTCGGATAACCGTTATCAATTTTAACGGCCTCTTGCATCCATTGCCAGTTGGCCGGGATGATGAAGCCCCATGGGTAACCAGCACTCGTGTAAAAACTTGGGTCGACATTCACAATATCAATGTTCTCGTTGGTGTTTTTCACATGCAGAACCATTCGAAGTGTCGACACATCAAACTGGCCATTTGCAGGCACCGGGTTTGCCGCCGGATTGGCGAGCGCCAAGTGAATGCGCGCATTTTCAGTCGCTTTAATATAATTCGATGGTGTACCCGACCCCGCGACATAGTTAGTAGGTAACGGAGTATTGATTTGGCCGCTCGTTTGACCGAACGCCCCGTGGGTACTGGAAAATACGACCACGTCTTGATTATTGTAGGCCGTAGGCGCCTGCTGAGAAACAACGTTGCCGCTCGAATCATAGTACGTGATGTCGATGTTGGCGGCTCCACTGAATAATGCCTTTGTTGTTGGCATAGAGGATGTATTGTTGGCCGGGGTGGTGACGGTACCGTTGAGAGCTAAAACGAACTCGTGATCATAGCCCGCACCCGCCGTGCGCGGATAAAAGTCGAGATAAATATCTGTTATTTGGTTGCTGGCATTTACTTTTTCGGTCACCTGAAAATCGGCCATAAAATCGTTGTAATCGTAATCGGGCGAACCTGAGCCGTACATATCTTCGTACGCCACAGCAGCGACAGAGCCGATGCTCGGGTAGGTTAAAACTGTGTGGCTAACCGTAAACGTGTCAGTTTGGGTGGATGTAAAACCGGCCGCGTTTGTAGCCGTGACTGTAAAAGTATGCGACCCTGAAGTGAGAATCGGCAATTGCACCGTTTCGCCCGACACAGCACACGGGGTGATATTCGTTTTATCAAGAGTGCATGTGGCCGTCGTCACCGTCGAATAAGGGTCGGTAATCGTGTACGACAAAGTGCCAGGAGTCGTGTCGTTGAGGGGCGGAGTTGGCGGCTTGATCGTAATTTGTGGTCCGGCGGTTTCAACTGTCCAAGTGTAGGTTTGAATGGCTGAAAAATTGCCGGCGCCGTCTTCTGCTTGCGCTGAGAACGTGTGCGGACCGTCGGTTAACCCGGCGTAATTCGGAGTCGAACTGCACGTTGTCAATATCGATGCGCCGTCGAGGCGGCACTTGTAAGTCACCGAATCCGTCGGGTCGTACGGATCCGTGCCCAATAATTGAAACGCCGCGCTCGACGATGGCGACAACGTCGGAGGTTTGGCGACAATTTGTAATGTGGGCGTGGCGGTGTCGACATTCCAAACGTAAGGAGCCGACTGGGTCACATTGCCAGCGGTGTCGACTGCTGTAACTGTAAATGTATGTTGCATGTCGCCCGTTAAACTAGGGTAGGTCTGAGTCAAAGTCGCGCAGTTGGTCGGAGTTCCGCCGTCTAATGTGCAGTCGACCGTGGCAATCCCGCTCAAAGCGTCGGACGCCGTAAAAATAAATGTAGCGTTGGTTTGATTCGTAAGCGGATTCGGCCCCGAAGTTATTTTCACAACCGGCGGAGTCAAATCGACGAGCCAAGTGTAACTGAGGTTGCCCGAGTAGACTCCGAGAGCGTTTTCGCCGCGAACAGTAAACGTATTGTTACCTTCAGTCAGGCCGGCGAGCGCCACAGGCGATGTGCAGGTCGCAAACCCTGCGCCATTGAGACTGCATTGAAAGACGGTGAGCGGATTGCCCATATCATCTTTGCCGGCAAAACCGAAAGTGGCCGTTGGCACATTCGTAAAGCGTTTAGGAGTTTGCGTGAAGTAAACGGTCGGAGCGGAGGTATCAACCGTCCAATCGTAAGTGACGTCTTTCGAAGCATTGCCCGCATTGTCGACGGCATGCACTGCGAAGTGGTGTTTGCCATTCGATAAATTGGTATATGTCTGCCCGCTGACACAAGCCGCGAATGCGCTTTGATCAATCGAGCAAAAGGTGCCTTGCACGCCTGAAAGATTGTCCATCGCCGTGAACGTGAAAGCACCCGTCGTGCTACCCGTCAACGTTGGCGGCGTCGAGTTCAATGTGATGACGGGCGGAGTGGTATCGACCATGAAGGGTTGCGGTAATGGCGCTGAGACGTTACCCGCTTTGTCACTCGCGGCTATTTGCAAGATGTAACGTCCATCCGTCAAAGAATTACCTGCATAAGCACCAGCGCAAGGGACCAGAGCGGATTGCCCTGGCAATATGCATAGAAGCTGATCGACACCGGAACCGGAGTCTGTCGCATGAAATAAAACATTCACATTATTGACGTTTGTGATCGCCGGCGCCCCCGTATCAACGACCACAGTTGGCGGGATGTCATCGTGCAAAATACTCGCTTGTACGCACGGGCTGGTTGTGAGGTTCTTATTGCGAAATTCAGCGTAGACGGTATCGGTTTGATTCACGGCCCCCAATGTCCAGGGCGAAGAGGACGAGTAGGGTTGCCACTGGCCACCGCTTGCGCAACCGGCTGTGTTGGTAATGTACATTTCGGATGAGCCAGCACTATTGAGCTGCAGCTGCACAGCTGTGGTGCGGGTGTATGGAGCGCCGTTGTTAATTGAAATTGTGCCGTTAGGTGTCGACATATCAATCAGTGCATTGTCCTGGCTGTTGAAATGGACCTTCGAGCAATCGTTAAAACCAGCAAAGATCACAAGGGCGGTCACAGCTATGATTTTGCCTGTGGATCTATAAATCAGATTTTTTCGACTTAACATGATACAGGTCCCCCAAACAGTTTAAGCTGCAAATCGCGTACCGTCTTATAATCGGTTACTGACTTTCAATAATTTATATTTTATCAAAGCATTCGGCCTTTTATGACCAGCCAGCTTTGTCTCAAGATGAGACGTCTCAAATTAGCACGAGAAACTTTTAAACATGCGTTTAGATTGGCAACACGGCCTGGGCCTTGCCGAAGATCATTCCCTTGAAGAACTCAAGCTAGCACGATCTAAGTTGACCGATTCCGAATGCACCCTCTAAATCGAACTGCTGGCGAAGCTAAACGTCTTTTTCACGGTGACGTAACCACCCTTCGGCGACGGAAAGTGAATGCCGCCGAGCACATGCAATATACAGTGATGAAGCTGCGCATTGTTGAGCTGTGACTTCAACACTTGCGAGTGCGACACGCCCCCTGAGATGGTGATATCCCACTGAACAAGCAAATTGCCCGAAAGCGACGAATCGGATAGAAGGGCCTTCTCGTAACAGTATTCAAAACGGCTCAAATACTTCTGCAGTATTTTTTCTATTAATCCATCTGAAATCGTTCCCGGCCCTGAGACAGAAATTCCGCCACCGCCGCTGAGCGCTCCGGACAGAGTGCCGCCGCCTCCGTTCAATTCAGAAAGCGAGACCCGCCCCTGTACGTGGTTAAGCCCTTTGCCGCGACGGCCGAATTTAATATTCGAGCTAATTTCTTGTGCGCTGCGAGTGTGTATAACGCCGCTACCGGGGGCGTCTTTCGCGATACGATCGAGCGCATTCGATTTACTTTGCATGCCGCCGACCATGGCGGTGTTGGCGTATTCGCCCTTTTTTGTCTTATAATACGCGACGTTTTCTTGCGGTAGACTCGACGAACTTGAAAGAAATTTCAGCGACTTCATGACTTGCGCTTGTTGCGCGGCTCTCTCGCGCGCCAATTCTTTCGCACGCGCTACGGCCGGCGAAATTTGCGGGCTCACATGATGGGGCACTATCGGTCGGGGAGCCGCCGCGACCGCCTCTTTTCTGACATGAGCCACTCGCTTACGCACACGTCGAACAATGCGCTGAGGTTTCGGGCGCGGCCGATGCACGGGGTGCTTCTTCAGCTCGATGACCCGGTGTCGCTTAACGACGATAATCTTTTTTTTCTTTTTCGGCTTTTTGACTTCCGGTTTTTTTTGCTCTTTGAACTCCGGGATTATTTTCGGCGTTTTTAAAACGACAGTCGTGCTCACGATTTTTGGCGGTGGGCGATTGAATCTAGCGAAAATATAGCCGCCGAGAATGAGAAACGAAAACAAAAACAGCGAAACCATCATGCTGCTTTGAAGGCGTTCTTTTTCTTGCAAGTCCTCTTCGGTCTCGTCGGTTTCGACCGGTTCCAGACCATCGGCGGACGGGAAGAGTCTTAAGCGCCACCAGTGTTTGCGAAGGCGAAACGTGCATCCGAAAAATTCAGCGCTCGACAAGCGAACTTCGCTGCCTTTCGGGATTTTGACAAGACCCGCGTCTGTTTCAACTTGCAGGCCGTTCTGGTAACTTTTGACGGTAAAGTTGCCGTTCTCCTCCCGCGAATAGCTGAAAATATTGTAGCCCAGAAGAGAAATTTCGTGGGTTAGTCTAACTGGTCGATGGTGAACGAGAAGAAAATCTTGCCCGTAAAATAAAAACGGTTGTTTCGGGCCCGCATTTCGTAGTGTTTCGGCATCCGATGAGACGATATACACAGGGTCGGGCTTGATAACATGCCCGACCTCAATGGTGATCGCGCGACGCCAGCGTTCACGCGCCGAGGGAGGCAACTCGAGCGACACTCTATTGCCGGGTTGAATGGGGTCGACGACGAACCCCACGGCCGTGTCATCGCCTTCGTCGGCCGCTGAATCGTAAATGTGGATGTTCCCATCCTGCATCTCGATCACCCAACCGCCGGGTAAATCGAGGTCGGTCATTTCGCCGGATGACCACAGCTGGCTACGCGAAGCGCCGCCGATACGGGTAGTTAGAAGGTACAGTTCAGGTGCCACGCGACCCCTTCAAATATGCTCATTCGGTTTCGACGACCACTAACTGCAGATCAACAAACCCCGCGCCGGCGGCTGACGCCACCACACGCTTAATTGTGGAGTAGGGAGTTTGCTGGTCGGCCATCACAACCAAACCCGACCCCAGATTCGGGACGGGCATGAGTTTACGTTGATGCGCGAAAATATTCTCAAGAGTCGGTGAGGCGTCGCCGTTCGAAGTTTCACTGGCTGCAAACTGAAAATTATTGAGCGAAAGAATTGGCTTATCGTCGACGACCACGACGTTGCGATTGATTTCAACTTTCAGCGACTCTTGCACCTGTTCGGTGGCTTTCATCACTTCGGGCAGCGTAAGGCGGGTCGTCGGGGCGATACTCGTCATCGATGTCGCGTAGTTCTTCAGAAGAAAAACGAGTAGAATCATAAAAATGTCGGCCATCGACGTGATTTGCAGCGACATCTCAGTGGATTTTCGTTTTTTCTTAATCGCCTTCATGGCGGCATCGCCTCTTTACCGCTAACTTGAGATGTAGACCTTCGGCATTATGGACTGCACCTTGTGAATCGTCTCCACTATGTTTTTATAAATAACAGTCGGATCGGCCGTAACGCTGGCGTCCTGAATTGCCGGCCATTTGGATTGAAGTTCGCGTAAGCGACTTTCCAGCTCCTCAATATTTTCAGATGAGTTTTGCAATGCTTTTACATTGATATCGATTTCGTGAGTGAGGGTGCCGCCTTGAACGGCGATGGTGATATCACCGCCGGCTTTGATCTCAAGCATCATCGACATCGGTGGTTGGCCAGCAGTGACGGCCGGAGCCGCCCCTGTTTCTGACACGTTGACGTCGACCGCGGCCAGAGTCAAAAACGAAGCGGTCACGAGCAAATAGGTGATAAGCACCGTGAAACAGTCGATAATCGGCGCGAGGTTGAGGTCGACTTCTTGCGATGAGCTACCACCGACATTCATCAGCGAGTCCGTCGGGCTTCAGGGGTACCTTTTGAGCCGTCCTTACTTTTAGCGTTAAAATAGTTCTGCTGCAAAACATCCATGGTTCGCACCGCACTTTGCTCGATTTGTGCCGTGATCTTATTCGTGCGAGCCATCAATATCGAATACGCGATCATGCAGGGGATGGCGACCGCGAGGCCCATCATCGTGGCGTTCATCGCGGTAGAAATACCTTCGGCCAGCAGTGCCGACCGTTGCTGTGCCACCGCGTTGCCGACGGCTTCAAACGATTGCACCAATCCGATGATCGTGCCGAGCAGGCCAAACAGGGTCGCGACGTTGGCAAGGGTCGCCAAAAATGGTGTGCGCAATTGGATTTTTTCAGTGGCCTCACCGACCGCGATTTGCAGTCCGTTTTCGATGAGGTGTTCGGGTTGATGTGCGCGTATGAGACCTTCGCGTACAACCCGCGCCAACGGTTTCGAGCGGAATCTTTCGCAAAACGCGATGGCTTCTTGAATGCTATTTCGCAATATCATGTTGCTGATGCGTTCGAAAAAGCCGTCGACATTTTCCATCGGGTAGGCCCAACCGAGTGCCGCTGACCGTTCAAAAATGATCAGGATGCCAGCCGCCCCGCATAGTAAAATGGGGAACACGTGCCAGAAATTCGCAGCAATAAAATGCATCATGGACATGGTGCCACCTCACTTCTGCTTCAGTATCGTGAGTTGGCAAAAAAGTGTCTATGATACAGGGATGAATCTGGATTTAAGTACCGGTCGGCAAAATGGGTCAAAATGTCGTGGATAAGACTTCGTTGTGGTAGTCTCTTCGCGGCTTAATAAAATTGATATCGTCTTTGCCGTTTTTCATGATTAGCATCATCGAAAGGTTTCGGGTCTGGCCGCGGATTTGAACTGTGCCAGGTGTGCCGCCGAGCGAAGCCAAATTACGGATACCTGGATTATTTTGTGCGACGACAGAACTTCGCCCGCGGCGCTGTACATTTCGTGGTCGCGCGTAAGCGGCAGATGCTAGAAAAAATAGCCATGCTGTGATGACCAAGTTAATTTTTGCTCCGCATTTTGATGAATTCATAAACGCCCCTAACCTTAGACTCATAAATTAAAAAGTCTGCAAAAACGGTGCCCAGGGATATGCTCTACCTACATGTAATTACAGTGGTTTTTTTGTTTCATTGTGAGACCGATTGATATCGCTGGACAGATGCTAAACAGGCGTCGTCAAATTTGACATTGAGGCTCGCGAGCGGGCGCCTCCGCACAATGTGAACCAAAAGATACCTTGCCAGAGTGAACGTTATTTTTCACACTTAACCTATGCGCCTTTGTGTAATGCTCACCTTGATGATGTCACTCGTGTGCGCGGCTTGCTGCGCGATGGCCCAAGAAAATTTAAAACTCACTGGAGAAAAACCTCTCGACGGCGATAAAATTCAAGCTGTCGAAACTTACGAAAATCCCAAGACCCAACAGATATTTTTCGGTTTGGGTTTGTGGCCACTCGATCCGTATTACAACGGTTTCAGCGTGAATCTAACCTACACGCGGTATCTCAACAAAACTTACTCATGGGATGTGGCCTCTCTCGACTATATTTATACGGTGGATTCGGGTCTGACTTCTCAACTGGCCGATTCATATCAAGTTCAACCGCAAAGCATCGAGCGCCTCAATTTCGTTTTAACGTCAGACA
This sequence comes from Bdellovibrionales bacterium, assembly GCA_027459485.1. Lineage (GTDB taxonomy): Bacteria > Bdellovibrionota > Bdellovibrionia > Bdellovibrionales > UBA1609 > RBG-16-40-8. The sequence goes on from DAIDIG010000003.1 coordinate 79,135, forward strand.
TGAATTACACATTCGCGTACGGTAAAACGATTTTTCTTAAGAAATATATTCGTTACTTTCGCAGCTCTTTGTTGGCTGGCCCCGGCCTCGTCATCACCAATCAAGAATCAGCCGTCGGAATGGATGTCGGTTGGCGCATCGAAACGTTTGTGAACGACAACTTCTCGTGGCGAGTTGAAGCCCGCTATCTCTACACCTTCGGCGCAGTAAGAAACAACCTGGCGTTTATATTCGGCACGGCGTATGCGTATTAGTGTCCTATTGATATTTTGCCTTGTCGCCGCACATCCGGTCTTCGCCGCGACGACGAAATCCAAAATCGCCTCGGGCTGGCAGAGCGCCGTACCGCCGTACGTGAACAATTCCGACTTATGGGATCAACTCATACCGGAGCTCATGAAGCGCCATATGTATTATGGAGCACTGGCTGCCGCATCGGACATGATCAATTTTTTCGACGATTTGAAAACGAAACAGCTGGCCTATCAAACTATTGTTCGACTTGTCGACCTCGGATATCCGTTTTCGACGCGCTCCTATTTCATCCCCGGTGATATTGATCCGCAACCCGACAGTGAATTCGGGCAAAGTTATTTTCTGTACAAAGGGATCGTCAACGATGGCGCGGGTATGAAAAAATGGGCGAATTACTATTTCGATAAGATCGACAAAGATAACTTCCCCAAATACCTTTTTTATCAAGCGATGCAGGATTATGCCGGCGGGCACTTAAATAAAGCCAAAGCGTCTCTCAAGAAAATGCTTGTCTTAGTCGGTGACGCCGACGGTTTTGACTTGGCCAAAAAGGGGGCGCGCACCCTCGCGCGAATCTACTACGAGCAGAAAAAATACGATAAATCATCTGAGATTTATCAGACGTTTCTATTAAAAACGAACCCGATTAACCCGGACGATTGGCTCGAAGCCGCATGGAGCCTCTATCGTCTGAAGCAATACAATAAAGCGGTCGGGCTTCTGTACAATCTTCAATCCAAATCCGCCGGTCATCTTATTCCGCTTGAGAAGTACATTTTACGCGCGCTTATCTATCGAAAGATGTGCTCGTATGAATCGACTCAAGAACTCATCAACACATTCAACAACGAGTACGGCAAAACAATAGAGGGCATCAAGTTCGGCGAACCCCTCGCGCATTTTCCGATACTCGAGAAGGTTGAAGGCCCCGATCAAATCAAATACCAACAAGAGCTCAAAACTATGCAAAAGCTGAAATCCGAATACGCCTCGGTAGAGCGGCTGCCTCGTAAACTTCAGCCGGTTGCGCGGTATCTCTACATCACCACCAGCCATATGCTTAATCATACCGAGGGCATTCATAAACTTCAGGCCATCGAGACCTCGGCAAAGCAACTTGTCATTTTAGGCGAAAGCCTTAAATTTTTGCAGTTTGATGTCGTCCGTTCAAAATACAACCCCGACACAGTCTTTCAAGAGAAAGCGACTTCCGACTCGACTCTGATTGATTCGAACAAAGACAACTTCGTCTTACATTGGCCGCAATGGGGCGATTATTGGCGAGACGAGCGCTTGAGCTATGAGGGGACTCTAAAAGATCAATGCGACTAATTTGCGCAACGCTGCTTATATTTTTCAGTCTACCGAATCTGGTTCGCGCAGCTGACAGTTCAGCCGCCAACTCCACCGATTCGATCGCCGCTTTAAAAGCCCAAAATCTTAACGATGCAGATTTTCAAAAAAAGCTGACCGAAATGCTCAAGCGGACTGACGTCTCGGCGAAAATTCTGCGTAAGCAGATCACTGAAAACCAAAGCGCACCTTTTTTGGCCAACCTTTATCTCCAGCTGGGCGACGTACTCACGACCAAATCGACGGCGCTGTATTACCTGGCGATGGAGCAAAGCAAAGACGCCAATGCCAAAACGATCAAATCCGGCAAATTCTCTCCGGTTGTGATGACCGAACAAAAGGCCATCGCGATTTATCAACAAATTTTGCGCGACTTCCCCAAATTCGATGCTAGTAAACAAGTTTTATTTCGCCTCGCATCTGCTGAGAACGCCATCGACGACGGGCCAGCCTTCGTCTCGTACGCGACTCAACTCATTCGGCGTTTTCCCGAATCAAAAGAGGCGATTCAATCTCGATTGCTTTTGGGTCAGTACTTTTTTGATCAGCAGGACTACGCAAAATCGCGAAACTTTCTACAAGCATTGCAAGACGCCAAATACCCGTATGAACGGGATGCCGCAAAATATCGCCTCGGGTTGATCGCATTAGAACAAAGCCATCCCGCTGAAGCATTGAATTTTTTCAGTCAGGTTGCGATGGATACCGATCAAATCGACGCAGGTTCGCAGAATTCGATATTCCCGCAAAGCGCCGCCATGGGTATCGACTTGAAACGCGAAGCGCTTGTGGATTCAATTCGGGCCTATACCGAAGTTTATCCGAAAAACCCGCATCCGGTCGCTTATTATTCAAAAATCGCACCGACCGAAGATCTCTTTCAAGAAACGATCGAAAAGCTCGCCTACCGCTACATATTTTTACGGCAGTATAATTTCGCGATTGATTTATTAAGAACTCTTTGCGAGCGCCTTCACGACCCACAGAGAATTGTTAACATCTACAGCGAAGTTTTAAGGCGAATTCCACTCAACGCGCGAGTGAATATCCCGGTCAGCGAAATGCGCTTTGTTATCGAGAAATATAATTATTGGGCGACTCACTATAATATGTCGCGCGAGACTCGAGCCAGCGCTTATAATTTTTTTGAAAAGCAGCTTCGCGATCTTGGTACGCACGCGCATGAACTCGCTAAGCGCGAAAGTGACCCCAAAGAACGACAGCTATTGTTTAAGAGAGCTGAAGATTTTTACGTTTTATATCTCGGGTTTTTCGGGCGCGGCCCACAGTCCGTCAAAGTGGCGATCGATCTAGCGGACGTGTATTTCAACGAGCACGATTATTTTGCCAGCGGTTCGTATTATTTGCGGATTTATGACGGCGAGTTTGGGCCGCCCACCTCGAAAGCATCCTTACTTCAAAACGCTATACTGTCATTACAAAAGCCGGCGGACTATTCGTTTTATCGCCAACTTAGGACAAAGGGCCTTTTGATTCGCGCTATTCGTGAATACATGGACTTGGATCCTCGACAGAAGCGAAGCGCCGAGTTGAATTTCACTCTGGCGAAGACCGTTTACGAGCAGGGTTATTACCAATATGCATTGAACGATTTGTATGAATATATGAGACGCTTTCCGAATTCTCCGAATACGAAAGACGCCGCCGATTTGATTTTGAATTATTTTAATACCACCGCCGACTTTAAAAATTTGGTTTACTGGAGCCAGAAAATGCTGGCTTTGAATTTGCCGAACCCAAACTTGCGAAAATACCTCAAATCCGTGCGCTCAAAAGCCCTTCTCAATCGTTTAGATAACGACGTGGAATCGCAAGGCTACAATCTTTTTAATCAAGGCCGCAGTTATTTGCAGGCCGCCTTGTCGATGCACGACTCATCGCTACGCTCGGTGGCTCTGCAAGAAGCGCTCGGTCGCAGTAAGGCAGAGAAGGATATTCAAACTTTTTTGCGCGCCGGTTACACGATGGCAAAATCTGAACGAAATGCCGGGCAGAAGGCCGACATTCTCGGTTCAATGGCCAATGAAACTCTTGCGATCACTCGCTTCTATGAGACGCTCACTATCTGGCGGTCGATTATGTATGACCGATCGATGCCGCCGGCGACTCAGCAGAAATATTTCGAAAAGAGTTTGAAGGTGGCGCTGATGTTGCGCGATTTTCCGCTCATTGCTCAGTTATCATCGAGTTATCTTATGAAGTCCGTGACGCCGGCGACACAAACTTTATTTCAGCACGAAATTCGCAGTGTATTGAGTTCGCCGGTTGTCATCCCACCGGTTCTCGCCAATAGCTTTATGAACTGGTCGACGAGCGATACAGATTTGCTTGTGTTATTCAAAGCACAATTTCGCCTGCCATCCAATTTGCGTCGAACCGTTCTCGAGCGAGTGGCCCAGCGTTGCCGATCTTCGGTCCGAAACAGTTTATGCAGATGGTACAATTGGCCGAATGTCGAACGAAACATCCAGTATTTCGAACAACAAGTTTCACGAACACCGCCGAATATGAGTACGATTTCAAATGTCGCAGCCCAAACGCATGGCTTGCTGGCTCAAATGAATTCGTATGCTGGCGGCGGCGACCCCGAGCTGGATATTCTTGTCGCACTCGCGGATGCCCGTGTTTACTCACGAGTCGCCGCGTTTCTGCAGGCAGCAGCTCAACGAAGCCCCGCTCAGGTGCGTGGTATAATCGCCGCACAAGCAGTGCAAAGCGCTCGCGAAGCATCGGCAAGCAAAAATCAATGCCGTAAAATCATTTCAGCCGCCTCGCTAATCTCGCCAGTGAATAGCTCGTGCGCGCGAGGGGCACTGCCGACGTTACAACAGGCTTTGGATTGGCCCCGGCTTATGAGAAACAAGGGGAGGAATTCAGATCCGAGGTCGGGCAGTTTGATGACGCAAGAAAAAGATCTTTTTGCCAATCATTCGCATTGGCGCTCATATTATCAAATCGCGCAAACCTACTTCAAGAACGGGGATTGGAACCACGCCGCAGCCACCTCCGTTTACGGTCTGTCGCAGTTTGAAGGTGGAAAAGGCGAATTCAATTCTCTTCTCGGCTGCTCAATCTTGCATATGGGGCTTCTTGGTGAGGCCAGTTATTTGTTAAGTAGCGCCAGCGACGCCGGCGGCTACAAACAGAACTGCCAGCGTACGATTGCGCAGTTGGAGGGTGGCCTGTGATTATCCTCGACGGCAAAACCGCGCTTTTTGCGGCTGCAATTCTTGCGTTGTCTCTCAGTTATTCGACTTATAGTCGAGGCGACGAGACAACCATGACGACAACCACGACAGCCAAAACGGCGGCGACTAAATCGTTTCTCGATACCTTTCCGAATCTCAAGCAATACGTATTTCAAGAACCGAAGTCAGGATTTTATTTAGGGATGGGCATCAGCCCTCTCGGCGTCGGGGCGGATCGTTTTTCTATCGCTGCTGATTTTTTTCAAGTTCACTATTTATCGGATAAATTGGATTTTGAAATTTTAGACGCCTCATACGGCTTAACCGTCGCGCAATCAAGCGAGTTTGAATCGACGGCCTTTATTTTTCGAACGTCACCCAAATATCGAATTAGCAATACCCTGAGTCTGGGCCCGCTTTTGGGGATGGAGTACATCAGCTTTCCGAAAGTGGGTTCGCGTATTACAAATCCGCTAACGAATCGCGCCACAAAAGACCAGCCTTTTTCGTCGCACGGTTTAATTTACGGAGGTATGGTTACAGAAACGTTTCCGTACAAAACCGATTACTTGATTCAGATTAATGCCATGGCTTACCAAGAAACCTATTCGACCACTCGCACGCAACAAAACTGGGTTTATTTATACGACGATTCGAGGATCGCCGCCGACCATAACCTGATCGGCGCGAACCTTGTTTACATGTTGAGTCTGTCTTTTCTCTACTAAAAACCCGAACCTATCAAAGTTGGATCGGCACAATACCGCCGCCACCGCCGCCGCCACCGGCACAATTATCTGCGATATGGGTCAATCCATCAAATTTGCCGGTGATTTGAGCGCCACCGCCCGTGTCTGAGACGGAGCACGTGTATTGGCCCCACACTTCGACTGTGGCCGAGTTTTGGTCACCCGTCATGCCACTCGACGAACAGGGGTTGCCTTGCACGAACAAGACTCGCGCGCCTTGGTTGCTCAAGCTGCAATTCGTGCTGTTCAAAGTGACTGCAGTTTCGGCATCGCCCGCTTCGTCAGTCGAATAGCTGAGCGCTGAGATGTAGGCGTTACTTGCATTCAGCAAGCCCGACATATTCGAAAGGCTCAGGTTATCTTGAATGCCTTTGACTGTGATCTGCATGCCGAACGGCAAACTCGAGGGCATGCCATAGTTTTGCGACGCTGTGATTTGAAAGGTCCCGTTACTGTAATGCGGCTGTACGATATTATTGCCGCCCGAGTTTGTGGCGAGATAGTTCACGTAATTTACGCGTGAATCTTGTTGAGCCGTCCCGGTTGCGTTTGAAATCTGCCCGAATATAAAAACATTCCCAGGCATCGCGGGCACGCTATAATTCAAATTGACGGAGTTCGAAACCGCATATTCGGTGTTACAGGCGTCTTTCACAATCACGCCGACGTTTCGCGTTCCGACGTAGTTCACGTAGAAATTGTTGAGCGCCTGTGAACAGTCGGTGAACGCCGTATCGACGATCCCTGTACCGGTCGGGTCAAACGCGCAGAGGTAAGGTTGCGTCCCGTTTGCATGCGCGACCACTCCACTTGCAGAAAAGTTGTACAGGTTCGAATTGCTACCGGGGCTCACCGCAATTGCCGACGGGTCTAGACTATTGACCGTGAACGTCGGGTTTGTGCAGGTGACATTCGCGAGATAATACTTACTGCGCGACTGATAGCCGGTATCGGCGGCCACAAGTTGCCAAGAATAGTCTCCTTGCGTCGGCACCGAAAACGAATTCGAGCCGGGGCTCAGCGGTACGGTGACCGTTGCACCCGACACCACATCGGTCGGAGTCATCTGCAACGAAAACTGCGTCCCGGTCGGGAAGCCCGTCGCGTTGAGATCGAGCATGTAGTTGACGCCGGCCTTGAACGTCAACGCTTGACCTGTTCCGGTGTCAGAGTAAATGGTGCGGCCTGACGCATCCATGATGCTCATCTGAACATTCCCGCTCAGATATTGCAGGTTACTCGTTGTCGTACCCGAGCTCTGATTGACACCGTTTGATGCCATCTTATTACTACACGCAGAGGCGATTGCGGCAACGGACAACGTCAGCATGAGTTTGAACAGCCCCCTCCTTAGCGATTTGTTATTTTGTCCCATGTGCCCCTCCTTAGCGCGTCAGCTGCTTTCGCGGCTCGCGCATTAAAATTCACTTAAAATCCCCAGGCGAAAAATTAACGCTCATAGAAGATACATCCAATTGCCGCTCGGCCGTCGTCATGAACGGTTTACTTTGCGCCGCCGAACTGTCTTGCACCACCATCACGCGAATCGTATTGCTGAGCGATGAAAGCGCGACGTTGTTTACAGTCATTTGATAACAATCGACATCCGGCGACGACGCCTGCTGAACAAGCGTGATCTGGCGTTGTTTAAAATTGATAAGCGTTTTTTCTGAGACCGCGAGCGGCAGACCCAATTTTAGCTTCATGTAATTGGTTACGCCGTCACCGAACGGATCGGCAAACGCTTGCGACGCGCTACCGGGTATGATCGGCAAACCGCGCTGCAAGGCAAATAAATCGGGCAGTAAATCGCCGTTGGTATTAAAAGTCGACGGGTCGGCGCCGAGTAGAAATTTCTCGCAGTCATTGAGTCCGTCGTTGCTCGAAGAGGCGTACGTCACATTGCCGTTCGCATCGGTCGTATGGGCAAAACCGGCACAGACTGAGTAGGGATTGCGATTGGCCGAGGCACAATTCGGATCTTGGCACGGCTTACCGTTGAGCATGTATTCGACGAAATCACTGACGCCGTTGCCGTCAGAATCTTTGACCTGAGGGTTGGCGCCCATTTGTTCTTTAATCGCATCGGGCAGACCGTCGCCGGCGCTGGCTTGCATGAATTGACCGTTGCTCCACCAGATGCCGTTTTCATTTTCGACGAGAACATCCATGAGTTCATTGCGAACCGTCATCACGGGCGGCGCAAATTGCTGATACAAAATATTTTGGCCGGCGGCGAATTTCAAATATTGGCCGCTTCCGGCTTGCGCCATTTGTTGCAAAAGTGCTTCTGCCGCAGGTAGTTCAGTTGTGTTGAAATAGTAAGCCGTATCTAAAGTGATCGAGCCGATATAGGGCCCAAGCGTCGGGTCGCTTTTGAGATTTTCAATCGTCGAGATAATCGGTTCAATGTCACCCGAAAACGTCTGTGTGTAGGTACCTGTATTGGTCGAAACCGTGGGCACGCCGTCGCTCACGAAAATAATATGATATTCAGTTTTCGTGATAGGCGTTTGCGCGAGAACCGATTGATTTTTTAAATCGCCTTGTATCAACTGTTGGGCCAATTGCAAAGCGGCCTGGTAATTTGTAAAGCCTTTATCGGCCGGTGACGGAGCGGCGGCCGTGCCGGCACCAATCCAATCCTTCTGAGCGATCGCGATAAAATCCGCGGCATTTGAATCAAAGCTGCCGGCTGTGCCAGCTTGGTAGGCGCTGTCATTGAAATCAATCAGCGCAAACGAAGTCGTCACGCTCGGCTCGGGTGTCAAATTCTGAACGAAATTGATCATGGGCCCGTAACGTCGGCCGCCTGTTGAATCTGTATCGCTCACGTCACCCGCTACTAATGGAAAGCCCGGCTGGTTTGAAGCCGAATGATCAAGAACAAAAAGATACTTCACATTTTCTTGAACCGGCGTGGGTGGAGTTGTGCAAAAATTTGCATTCACAGTGCCGTAAGCCATCACCGAAGAAAGCGCCTGATCGAGCGGTTGAAGATTTTTCTTCGAACATCCCAATGGGCCCAGCACCAGAATCGTGATCAACAAAATATAGTTGTTAGCGTAGAGGCGCGCGTTCATGGAACGTTAACCTCCTGATTATAAAAATTCGCGGGGCTAGTGGCCCAATAATTGAATTTGAGCGTTTGGCCCGCATATCCCGACTTCAGTGTGGCGTAGGCTGTATATATTGACTCGGCCTTCGTGGTCAGGTTTTGTTCAAGCATGTAAAAGACAAGAAAGTTATCCTGGCCGCCGTTAAGAACGGGTATATTCGTCACAGAAAAATCGTCCGAACCGTCGGGGTTGGCGAGCTTCGTATATTGGTACGCGTAGAGTTGATTGGCCTGATAGCTCTCTCCGACCGGGATATGATCTTTGCACTTTTCGAGATTCGAAACGCCGTCACCTGAAGCGCTCACTTTTGCGTCGTTCGGGTCGGCCGGGTTGAGACCGCAGCGAAGCTCAAGATAATCAGGTATGCCGTCGCCGTCGAAGTCGGGCATCGCGGGGTTTAACCCTAAATACGATTTTTCGCAGTCCCGAAGGCCCAAAAATTCGGCTGGGCTGCCCGAAAGGCGCGAATCGTTGTAAATGATCGCGTCGTTACTTGTGCTCAACATGTCATTCGGCGGGCAGTAGAGTTGCGACTGCTGGTTGAGGTCAATGCCGAGATCGTACAGAACAAGATCTGCGAAACCGACCGTGGTCGACTCAGGTGTCAAAACCGAAAAGCCGTAATTTGGGATGAGCTGAACTTTCAACCCGTCATACAGGCCATCGCGGGCCGTGCTGTACTCTAGCTGTGAGTTGTGAACAACAACAGAGAAATTTGAGACAAAGAAGTTGACGAGAACCTGACCGGCTTGCGGTTTGTACCCCTGAATATAGACAGCCGTCGTTTGCGGGGGTTGCGCGATCGACGCCGTGTCAAGTTGCTCGAGCGACTTGAATTTCGCGCAGCCCGTCGTCATAGAGGCGACAATGAGTAGGTAGGCGAGGTTTTTCATGGCCACACCTGCCATGTACCGGCGGCTCTTTCTGATGGGTCATTCCAATCATTGAAAATTAGGTGCGGATTGCCGGGCGAAAAACTCTTCTTGCCGACACGATACAAATAACTGTCTTGCAATAGCGGGCTAGTTTCAACCACGTCAACGCGCACGGTATTGGTGTCGCCGATTGAAGGCAGATTATTTACCGTGAGAGTGTAACAGTCTTGCGTTTGATTCGTGCTGACCATCGTGACGTTGTATTGCGCGGGAGTGAAATTAATTAACTCAGAGGCGGGGACATTCACCGGCAAAGACAGTTTGATTTTTTCGTAGTCGCTGTACCCCGAAGCATCCGGCGTATTAATAGTCGGATTTGTACCGATCTGAAACGGAAGGCCGTTTACAAATTCCAACCAATCGGGAATCGAATCGGAATTCGAATCGGGTACGCCGATCCCGCCGGCGTCGTTCAGCAAAATCTTCTCGCAGTCATTGAGGCCGTCTGGGTCTGAAGACACATACGTATAACCGCCGTTCGGCAAAGAGATCGTTTTAACCCCACTGCATGCGCCCGAGCGGTAGTCTATTGCGGGGTCGATACAAATGCCTTGGGCGTTTTTATTTTTGCAAGCGGCACCGCTCGAAATCACGTAGCGGACGTAATCCGAAATGCCGTTACCTTGGGTCTCGGTATTGTTCGGGTCGCTGCCCCATGCTTTTTCAACATCATCCGGTAAGCCGTCACTGTCGCTATCGAGATGAAGCTTGCCGTCCGTCCACCAGCGGACCGAATCGTTCGTGACGAAAACATCGGCCAATTGATCTTTAATCAATTTGGTCGGCGGTTCAAATTGTGCGTAGTTGATATTCGAACCTGACAGAGCATTGTACGCAATGCCGTTGCCAACTTTTGCCATTTGCGCAAGAAGCTGTTGCCCGCTTTGGTCCACATTACCGGGGTGATAATAATAAATCGTAAAAAGATTTACGCCGGCCACGTATTTTTTATTTGAGGTCAACGAGGCAATTGTTTGCACCTCGCCCAAAATCTGCGACGTGGGCTCTTTCGTAATTGAAATCGGGCCGGTGACAACAATTTGGCCCTGACCGTTCACGCCGACGCCGGTGATGCTCGTAATGGGCGAACCGTCGCTCATGAACACAATTACATAAGATGACGCCGTGGCCACGCCGGGTTGCGGGCACCAGCTGCCGGGCGAAGCGGAACCGACGGTCAAAGCAGCGCAGTTTTTCTCGGACTGGATATCGTTTTCGATAATGGTGTAGGCTTTTTGCAGAGCCGAAATATACGACGTCGAACCGCTGTCAGCCGGTACGCCTCCGCTCGCTGTGGCATCCTTTTGCACGTAATTGTAAAAGCCGGCGATGTCGGATGTAAAACCCGACGAGTTTGACGGGTAGGTGTTGGCGCTGCCGTTGAAATCGACAAGAGCAAAAAAACGAGTTGGGTCGGTCGGTGAGTTGGGCGGCAAATTGTACAAATAATTGAGGAGAGTACCGGGAGTATTCACTGTACCATAGCGAGTCTGGCCGGTCGGGTCTGTCGCGTAGGTTTTATTAATTACAATGTCGCCGTTCACGAGAGCGGGAGCGCCCGAGCCATCCGCACTCATCAAGTAGTTTTCTTGATTGCTGCCCGAGTGGTCGAGGATGATGATCGTTTTCAAATATTGCTTTTGTTGATAGGCGGGGTCTGTGCAGAAATTGACTCTCACGTCTTGGGGTGAAACGGATTGCAAATCCAACCGCCCGAGTGGAGCCAAGGGAGTCTTCGTGCAGCCGAGTAGAACTGCACCCGCGCTTGCGAGTGCGATGAGCAGAGCTGAATAAAGAGTCCTATTTTGAAACACTTAGATTCCCCCGTTAAAGTATGAAGAAGCAAAAGGGGGGCCAAAAAATGTCTATGTGATTACAGGGTTTTGACACGTGTCTCACGTCTCAACTGCCGTTCATCTAATGAGCGGGTGACTAAGCTATGAACAGCCGCACTATTTTGAGACGATTTGCATGCTTCTGAGCGCGGCACGGGCCGCATTGAAACCGCACATGCCATGCACAGCCGGCCCGGGCGGGGTCGACGACGAGCAGATCCACAAACGCCCATCGTCTAATCGGTAGGGGTTAATAGATACTGTCGGGCGAAAAAATATTTGCTCGGGGTCGCCGCCGAAAATATCGCCGCCGATGAGATTCGGGTTTCGGGTTTCTAAATCACGCGGCAACAAGGCGTTTCGCTTTAATATCGTCTGACGAAAGCCCGGCGCGAACCGCTCGATTTGATTTTCGACTATTTCGGTCATATTCGTCTTCGAACCGTTAGGCACATGACAATACCCCCAAGCAATGTGTTGCCCGCGCGGAGCGCGCGAGGGGTCAAACAAAGTCGGTTGAGATAAAATAATATAGGGTCGATCGACGAATTCACCATTCTTCGCTTTGAACTCTGACTCGAGAATTTCATCGGCGCTGCCCCCAATGTGCAGGGTCGCGGCCAATGAACAGTTAGGGTTCTTCCACGGAATTGGCGCATTTAGCGCCCAATCCATTTTAAATACGCCACAACCCAACGGATATTTTTTAAACGCTGCACGTTTTAATCGTGGCAACTTTACGCCGGTAATTTTGTCAATCTGTCGAGGTGTCAGATCGAAAAATACCGCTGACCGCGAGGGCAGTTGATCAAGCCCCTCGACCAAAAAATCGGTCTCAATCTCACCGCCGATCGAGATGAAATATGAGACAAGAGCCTCACTCAACTGACCAGCACCCCCTTTCGGGATAGGCCAACCGACCGCGTGACCAGCCGCTTGTAAAGATACGCCGATGGCCGACGAAAATCGTTTATTAAGCCGTTGTGGTGAGTGCGCCGCTATGCCGATATATAGCGCGCGCGCTTTTTCTGATTGAAACGTGCGAAAAGCAAAAGACTGCGCGGATCGCAGCGTTTGCAAACCGAATCGAGAGAGTTTTAGCGGGTGCTTAGGCCAATGAAAAATCGGCTTCAGCATATCATCAACTAAACAATCGAAATTATCGACGATCGGCTGAAACGTCTCTACATACGACTTCGAGTCGGCATCGAGATCGTTTGCCGTTTCGGCAACTCCTCGACGAAGAAGGGCCACCTCGCCATTTTCAAAAGGGTGAGCCAATACTGCGGGGGAATGCACCCATTTGAGCCCATGATTTTCGAGCGGCAGGCTTTTGAAAAACGGCGACGCGGCGGCAAACGGGTGAACTGCCGAATATACGTCGTGATAAAAACCAGGCAATGTTAATTCTTCAGTTTTAGCAGCACCACCGGTTTGGGAAGCCTGCTCAATTACTACCACCGACAGACCGGCATGCCGAAGCGCGATCGCGCATGCCATGCCATTGGGGCCTGAACCCACGACGACAGCATCACAATGTTTCTTAAGCGACCGCATTATTGTTCGAGCCAACCTTCTTGTAATAATATACCACGATACGTCGGGTCATCGAGCGAAAGCGGCGGCAAATATTCACCAACGTAAGTTCGCTGCCACCAATTCTTGTCGTGCCAGCTTCGCGTATAATTGTACCGGTAGAGCAGTGCGCGAATGTATTTCGGCGGATGAGATGAGAACGGATTTTGCCCCATTAAACCCAACACTTTTTTGTCCTCTTCAAGAAGCTTCGCAACGAGGTTTAATATCCATGGATGATAGTAATAGGGGCTCATCGCCGCGAACCACATTTGCCAGTCGAGTTTAAAATGGTAGGGGGCCACCCAGGGTGGCATACGTGAAATGTCGCCCGGTTTGGCTTTGAACTGATACTCCTGCCACGGCCCAAGCGGTGAGTCGCTTCCTTCAAGAATGATTTCGTCCCGCTCCCGAGTGACCGAACCGAAAGCTCCGTACGTATTAACCAAATGGAGCGGATCAAAACTGCGATTCATGGCCTGCCGTGACGAGATCAGGTTCAGTGCCGGGCGAATACTCAGAAGAACAATGACGACGATGAACGCATAAATGACCGGTGCGGGCAGGCCCGAACTCAAGCCGACCGATGGTGCAACTCCGGCCACGCCCATTTTCTGTGCCCACAACTTTACAGGCGTAACTCTCGACAAGAGACTGTCATCGAAGCAGCAGATAGCGATCACGATCGTGACGTGATTGAGCCACGAAAAATTCCCGCTTGAAATAATGAGAAGCTGAAATGCGATGGCAATCAGGCCGGCCGTCTGGCGAAATGGCCTCGGGAAAAAATAAAAAATCGGCGTCACAATTTCAGCCAAATGATTGAATAGTGCCGAAACTTTTTGAAACCAATCGGGCAGGCGGGCGAAAAACCAGCTCGTCGGCCCGGGTGACGGCATAGTTTCGTAATGGAATTTAAGACAAGTCAGCTTGCGCCAGCACGAGTCGCCGCGAATTTTGATCATCCCCGCGCCGAACATCACGCGAAACAAAAGCCATCTCAGTGCGAGGATAAGTAAAAACGGCGGCTTGGCATTCGATGGGCCTAGAAAAATCGCGATAAACCCCGCTACGAGTAAAAGAGTCTCCCAACCGAAACCATAAAACGTTTGACCCACGTTCACAAAAGACGAGTAAATCAACCAAAGTAAAAACCAGGTAAGCACCGAAGCGATCGTGCCGAATGCGTCAGAATACCCGACGAGCGCAAAAATCGATAGCGCGAGACCCGCCCACGCGAGAGCGCGAATAAACGCGTCGGATTGGTTGAGCCAAAATAAACTCGGGGCATCCCAGAATTTGACCTCTTTCAGATAAAGCGGCACGGGCAGTAAACCCGTCCGCCCGCATAATGCGGGGAACTGATTGAGAGCGATCAAAAACGCGATGAAATAAATGGCCCCGAGGCCTCTTTGAAAACAAAAACGCGTGAGCCAATAAGTTGAATCGTTCGCGGTAAATAATCCGGTTGTCACAAAAAAAGTTTAGCGAACGCTCGAGTTCGCCGTCAAACTTCGTTCTTTTTAAAATTTCGCGACAATCGACGTCGTAAATTGGGTATCAAGTGCTATTTTGCCGCTCACAGGTGGACTCATATAGTACCAATCATAGGCGGCCTTAAGCGAGAACGTGTCATCGATCGCCGAAGTCACCGACGCTTCGGCGTTCAATCGCCAGTTCGTCCAGGCATACAAGCATGGCATGTATTCGACCCATGCGCGGAACGAACTGCGGCTCGCGATCGGTCGAACCGCCTCAAAGTAGATGCGCGCGGCGTAGATGCGATTTTTGGTGCCGTCGGTGTTGTCTTGTTGGGTGTAGCGGTAACCGAGCTCAGAGAACAGCTGAATGTTTTTGTCTTGTAAGAGAATCCAGTGAGTGCCGGCGTCGGCGTTATGTTGGCGAAGATACCCGGTTTCAATGTCGGATTGAAGCAAATACGCGACAAACGGAGAGCCGGCGAGCGGGCCGATCGGTGTTCGTTTTTCAAGTCGCGCGCCGACATCCCACTTGAACGCCGTTACCACCGTTTGATTGGTGTTGGGGTCGCGCGAATCGGCGTAAAAGAAATCGCCCGTGCCGCGCACGAACTTATCTTCGAATTTGTACTCTGAAATCTGTTTGACTGTATAAGAATCGGTGATCGCGTTACCGCCGGTCGTGGTTACACCCACCTCGGTGTCGTTGGAGTATGGGTCGGTGTGTTCCGATTGAGCGAAACCCCAATCGGCCATTCCAATTAGCGAAACGACGATGACGATCTTACGCACGCACGATTACTAAAGGCTTGCCTTTTTGATTTGGCAACCGCGGTGGGTGAGGTTTTTCGAAAACTTCACAAACATTGAAATTTACTGCGCGGCTTAATGGGCCCGACGAATGGCGCTCATAGCGAAGCTGACCGCGAAAATTGCCACTAAGAGCGCAACGATCGTCGACCCTGTGGGCAAATCGTACTGATAAGAGACGGCTATTCCGATCAAAGAAGCCGCCACCCCGAACAGCGTGGCCAGTTTGCCCACTCGACTCAGTCGGTTAGTCAAACAGAGGGCGCTGGCGCCGGGTGCGACGAGCATCGCGAATGTCAAGAGTGCGCCGACGCTTCGAATGGCGACCGCGACAGCGACGCCCAAAGCGCCGTAAAAGATCATGTTCCAAAGCCCCACTCGAATACCGAGCGCGCGCCCCATATCGGGGTCGTACGCCGAAATCAAAAACTCTTTCGCTGCGAAATATTGCAAAAGCAAGAGCGCTCCGAAAACGCCCGCCATTAACCATAACAACGACACCGGCACAGTTAAGATGTTGCCGAAAAGTATGTTGAGAATTTCGGCTTCACCCCGGGGTGCCTTGGCGATCAGAAGCACCGATGCCGCCGCGCCGCCGGCGTAAAGCATGCCGACCATGGTTTCAGGCGGCAGCCTTTTCGAGTCCGTGACACGCGAGAGAGCGAGAAATGTCAGGACGGTCAGACCCAGCGCAATCGGAAACGGCGCCAGCTGAAACAGTACGGCTAATGCGACGGCGGCCGATGCGACTTCGGCGACCGCGGCACCCGTAAAGACGATGCGGCGAAGAACGACGTAACCACTCCAAGTCGATAGGCCGATCGCCACCAACACGCCAGCGACTAAAATGTTTCGTAAAAAGGGCTGAGTTAAAAGGTCGATCATAATTTACCCGCAACATCCGGTTGATCTTCAGCTGCACGCGCACGATACGCTCCGGCTAAAACATCGGGCTTCAGCATCGCCTGCTTTTCGCCTACGAGGATGCGCCCATCAAAGGTAATCAAGGCGACGCGTCTCGCATATCGCTCGATCGTGCTCAAGAGGTGGGTCACAAAAACGACGGTGGTTTGCTTTGTCGTTTGAAGCTCGGTGAGAAGCTCCATAATCGCGCGTTCGGAATTCACATCCATCCCGTTAGTCGGCTCATCCAATAACAAAATCTGCGGCTCCGAAGCGAGGGCGCGCGCAATAAGTACGCGTTGCTTTTGACCGCCCGAGAGATTGCGATAGGGCGTGTCGGCGAAGGCCTCCATCCGTGTTTGCGCGAGACTGTCGAGAGCGATTTTGCGATCAAGTGTTCGCGGTCGCCGTAGTGGCCCGAGTCGGCCATAACGGCCCATGATTGCGACCTCGACTGCCGTCAGCGGATAGTGCAGATCCAAGCTTTCTCGCTGAGGTACGTAACCGAAAAGCCCAGCACCTGGCTTAACCGACGATGCGACATCGATTCGACCGGCCAAAGGTTTCAATAATCCCAGTAGCGTCTTAAGTAACGTCGTCTTGCCAGCCCCGTTTGGCCCCATGATCCCCAAAAAATCTCCGCGTTCAATGGCGATATCAATCGAATGTAAAACCACGTGTTGACCGTAGCCGACACTCAGACTGCGCGATCGTAAAAGTTCATCCGCCATTACGATTTACCGGAGCCTCTCTTGCCGCCCGCTAAAGCCGCGGCCACATGGCTCACGATGTAATCGAGCATTGAAATATAATCGGTTTCTTTCGAATTTAGACCGATATCATACAATGACAAACTCACGTACGGGCATCCGATGCCTTTGGCGACGGTTTGGCCGATCGAAACATTGTAGTACGGCTCGGTAATGACTAATTTCACCTTCGCGGATTTACCCGCTTGAATCACGTTTTCAATGCGACGGGGCGACGGCACGAAACCTGGCTTCTCTTCAATCGTTCCGGGCGGGTTGGGGATGACGAACCCAAATGCGTGGCCAAAGTAATCCCACGATTCGTGGTAGGGCAAAATCGCTTCGCTTTTGTACGGAGCCAGTTCTTTGCGCCATTTCTTTTCGGCTTTGGTCAATTTCGACTCGAACGTGGCCAAATTCTTTTTAAATAAAGCTTTGTCGGTGGCGTCGGCAAACGCGAGCACTTTCTCAATATTGCGGGCCATGATGCGCCCGTCTTCAGGGTCGAGTTGGAAATGCGGATTGCCATACGGATGAATATCACCAAAGCTGTAATCGATTCGACCTTTGGGTTTATCAAGTAGTTGGATGCCCTTGTAAATCTGTGCCTTGATTAAATTTGGATTATTGGCCGAGGCGAGCAAATCGCGCGCCCAATCTTCGAGATTGAGACCGATCATCATGAAAACTTTGGCGCGGTGAACTTTGAAAAGATCTTGCGGCCGAGGCGAATACCCATCGGCGTCGAAACCGGCAGGTGACAACGAAATGACCGCAACTTTATCGCCACCTATGGTCCGCACCAGTGAGCCGATGTAAACAGTGGTTGCCACGACCGAAAGGCGTTCTGCTTTTGCGGTTGATGCAAGGGCCGGCGCTACAGCGGCCACAATCAGTAGAATAAAAAATTTTTTAAAGTGTAACATGAGCCGCCTCCGATATATTTTTTTAGGATTTACTCCAGCTGTTTCAGATTACCCATTGAGAACGTCGCTTGCAAATCCACTTCGTCAATCGGTTTTTCGCTGCCCATTGCTGTCGTGTGAGTGTATTGGATGCGAAGCCGGGTGTTATCGGATACGAACCAACTGAAATTGGGGGCAAAACTCGTGTTGCTGCCATCGGTCGGCGCGCCCGGAAAGGCGTCTGGGAAAATCCCAAGCTGTGACTGTTGTGTCAAGGGGCCGGGCGCCTGAACCCAGTCCACCAAAAACCCGAGGTGATAAAAAAGAGCGAAATTGTAATCTAAGAAGGTGTAAAATCCTTGGCGAGATGATGCGTATGTCGAGTCTTGTCTCTGCGCAAACATGCCCTCCGCACTCCACGTGACAATCTGACGCTGCGACGGAGCAAGCTCGAGCTGAAAATAGGGGTCAATGAGAAGTTCGGTGCCGCCGTATGGGCACGGCCCCTGAGCAACGCTCGCCCCCAGCTCCAGCGATCCTGTTTCAAATACATCATGCGCATAATCCAGAGTGGCTAAGTAAGTCAGCGGAACCGCCGAACTGTTTTGCATCGTGGCCCCCAACATATCCCCTCGGCCCACACTTAGATACGCCTTCAAATTGATATCACCCGGTGTCGGCACGACAAAGTCGAGCTGGGCGCCGTTGTCACTGAGCCCATCGCCCAAGTAGTCCGCAATCGCGCGGGGCCGATTGAACATCGCCAATTGAAACGTGTCCGTTTCGTCTAAGAGGCCAAACCTTGGCTTATACCTTCCGACTTTCAATGCAAGCCCGGCCGGTAGCTTGTTGAAATAGACCCAAGCCTCTTCGACATTTGGCACGTTCGCGGTGCTGCCGCCGCCGTTTGGCAAATCAATCGAGAGCTGGGCATCGGTAAATGGATCGATACGCGAGTTCGCAATGAACTGACCATCGCGCAAACCCGGCTGTTGCGACAAAGTACTATAGCGCGGGTCGCTCGAAGACATCGAATCGCGACTAAAGCCAAAATCACCGGCGATGCCGATATCCGGTAAGAATATTTTAGGCACACCCTGGACGGACGGCACAATTAGGCTACTGGCGTCGTCCGATGTTGGATTTGGCGCGTCTTGCGCCTGAACCAATTGGCTACTGGCAACGGCCGCAATTAAGAAGATAAAAACAAACGTGCTGCAGTTCATAATTAGACCCCCACGCAGTTAAGTGGAAGGTAAATTGCAGTTATAGACAATCACGGTCAACAATTTATTTCAAAAGCGGGTAGCACGGCGCCGCCCTGTTAGTTATCACTTGGCCAAAACGATGCCGATCCTGTAGATTTCTAGCAGAATGAAAGTGTCATTGTTTTTTTTATTGGTATTTCTCGTGCTTTCATCTTTGGCAATGACCAAAATCAACAGCCTGCCGGTCGTGGCGCCGAGAGTTTCGGTCACGCACGAAGTGACGAAACAAGATATGACCCTCACCATTAGAGGCGACGGCGCCATTTACTTAAATAAAACGGCGACAACGCTTAAGGCGCTGGGGCCGTTACTCGCCCGTGAAATGCACAAACACCCGCAAGGAATTGTGGTAGTGAAGGCCGATGCATCCGCAAATTACGCGCTTGTTGTAAAAGCGATGAATGAAGCGCGCCAAATCGGCATTCGTCAATTCGCGCTCGCTTCAGACGACTAGTGAGTATTGAGCCACTCGGTAAGAGCGGCGTTGCCTCTCGCAATTTCAATCGCTAAGAGCCGCACGGCTCGCGCAAAAACATCATCGGTCATATTGGCTTGTTCAATTTGTTGCAAAATAGCCGAAAC
The DNA here is from genome assembly GCA_027459485.1 of Bdellovibrionales bacterium. Lineage (GTDB taxonomy): Bacteria > Bdellovibrionota > Bdellovibrionia > Bdellovibrionales > UBA1609 > RBG-16-40-8. The sequence continues at coordinate 98,860 of DAIDIG010000003.1, forward strand.
GCGATCGAGACCCAAATTGCCGCTGCTCGATTTTAACGAGTGAATGTGGCGGGCGATGTCGCCTTGTACGGTTTCTGTGCCGGGCGATCCAAGTCGTTCGCAGAGTTGATGGATCGCATGTGCTGAAAACTCAAAGTACATCGTAATCAGCTTCTTCGTCAGCTCACCGGTTGAATCAAGCTCATTGAGACGCTCCAACATCGAACGGTTGAGAACGGATTCTTGGCCCTCCCAATTAAGGGGTAGGACATTCTCGAGTATCACCATGCCCGGCAGGCGGTTGGCGGCTGGCTTCTGGCTCACGGGGGTTAAACTACAATTATTGAGAGTGTAGGCTCCTGTCGGCAGTTGAATCGCGTTATCGTTGAACATCGGACTTCTCCTCTGTAGGTGGTCCGTATTTAAATCCTGTCGAGCGATTATAACAGACATTTTGCTCATGGCAGGTTCGTCGTAAACAAAACTTTACCCTGTCTTGAATTTTGACAAAAATGTCTAAACTTTTGACGACATAACTCACTTACGGTGGACCAATAATGGCACCCTCCATGTAAAAATGGCCGCTCAACAATTTTACGTCTGTGAGGCTTTACGGTCTTAAGGTATATTGCACTTCTGTAGAGATAAAAACGCAATTCAAGCCCTAGCAAGGAGCGAAAAATGCAAAAGATCTTATGCGTAGACGATGCCCCCGATGTTCTCTTAATGATGGAACAAATCTTTCAAGGCTACGATTACAGTCTCGCGAGTTCGCTCAAACAGGCCTCCGGCTTGATCGACCGCACGAAATATTCAGTGATCCTATTGGATGTGGAGTTGCCCGACGGATCGGGTTTCGATTTCATGACATCGGCGCCAGGCCGGTTAAACGGCAGCCAAGTGATTTTTTTGACGGGGCGAAACGACATTGCCAGTAAGGCGAGTGCATTTTCTCTCGGTGCCGATGATTACGTTGTTAAACCGTTCGACCCGACCGAATTGAAGTTTCGCGTCGATGCGAAGCTCAGAAAGGCGGCTTCGAGCGCCAACCAGCAGTCCATTTTGCGCGTCGGCGGTCTTACCTGTAATTTACAAGACCAAACGGTATGCAAAACAGAGTCCGGCTCATTGCTCGACCTGACATTTATTGAATTTAAAATATTCCGCCTCTTGGCCTCGACCCCTAATAAAATCTTTTCGCGCTCTGAAATTTTGGATCGCGTCTGGGGTCATGCCGTTTCGGTGACCGATCGCGTGGTCGACGTGCATATTTCAAATTTACGAAAGAAAATCAGTGATGGTGGAGTTACGATCGAAGCCGTCATCGGCACGGGGTATCGTGTCGTGAATGCTCCGGCTCCAACATCGGGCGCGGACGAAGATGTCAAATTACACTAGGGCTGATGAAAAACATTGCCTGTCGGGTCTGAAGGTTCTGCTAGCCGATGACTCGCCAGATAATCAGTTGATCGTCAGTTTCATGCTCAAATCGGCGGGCGCGGAAGTGGCGGTTGTAGACAACGGCCAGGCCGCGCTCGATCAACTGCGCGAAAAAAAATACGACGTCGTTTTGATGGATCTGCAAATGCCTGTTATGGACGGCTTCGAAGCTTTGACCCAGCTGCGCAACCGAGGCAACCGCACCCCGGTCATCGCCTTGACCGCCCATACGATGAGCGACGAGCGGCAAAAATGTCTTGAAAGCGGTTTCACCGAACATATCGCAAAACCGATTGATCAAACCACCTTACTTGAACAGTTGTCTTCGTTTGTTGTACAATAAATAAGTCGCCGCGAGCGGTTCATAGATCGACAGTCCGGGGGGCCACATTCACATCGAGATCGAACGGGTCACCGTCGTTTTACCGAACGGGCGTAAGCTGTACGAGATAGCCCACCATCGCTTTGAATTCGGGCAACACATTCTAGTAAAAGGCGATAGCGGCACGGGCAAGACTACGTTCTTGCATATGTTGGCTGGGCTTTTTCTGCCGACAACGGGTCGCGTGACGGTCGGCGACCATGATTTGACGGCCATGGCAGACGCGCACCGCTGTCAATTGCGCCGCCGACATGTGGGCCTCGTTTTTCAAAAGCTGAATTTGCTTGATCATCTGACGGCCACTGAAAATATCATCCTCGCTGGGGGGGTGACGCGCGAACGTGCGACTGAGGCTCTCAAAGCCGTCCAGCTATCGGGCCGCGAAAACGATCGCGCCGCGTGGCTCAGTGTCGGCGAGCAGCAACGAATTGCCGTCGCCCGTGTGTTGGCTGGTGAGCCGGATCTTTTGTTCGCCGACGAGCCGACCTCAAGCCTCGACAATCGCAATGCGCAGTTTGTGATCGACGCGTTATTAAAGGCGGCCAAAGGTAAAACCCTCATCGTCGTGAGCCATGATCAGCGGGTGGCCTCGTCATTTGAGCACGTCATCGAATTCGATCGCTGGGCGGTTCATAGCAAAGCGAAAGGCCCCACATGAGCTCGATTCGACTCGCTTGGTTGAGCCTTATTCGCCGCCCGCTCTCAACAACTCTGGCGCTCGCGGCGATTGCGCTTGCCGTTGGCGGTTGCGGGGTTCTACTGCGACTTTATCAGCTTGAACAAAACCGTTTCTCGACGATCGCCCGCGGCAGCGACGCTATTATCGGGGCTAAAGCCGATGGCCTTGATATTTTGCTCGGGGCTCTCGACGCGGAAGGGAAATACCCAGGCTTCTTACCCTACAAACTCTTTGAAACCATGCAAGCGAGGGCGAGCGTTCGATTCGAAGACGGCGCCGATGTGAATCAAAATTATCTCAAACAGGTGACACCGTTTCTTTACTGCGCCAAAGCCGGTCGCTTTCGCGTCGTTGCAACTGACTCCACCATTTTTAGTTGGCCCAATTACAGTCTCACTTTCGCGTCAGGCCGCTTTATCGATGAACCCGATCAACCGGGCCACGTGGTTTTAGGCGCCGTCGTCGCGCGCCGTATGAATCTCAAAATCGGCGACACCGTTGATCTCACGCCTTGGGTTGGCAATACCAAAACGCCGGTGCCACAAATGGGTCAATCATTCACCGTTTCAGGAGTGCTCAATTCGACGCACTCGAGTTGGGATCGCCTTTTATTTACGACGATTGCCGATGGGCAAAAACTGATCGCGAACGAACCAAGTCTCAGCCAACACAGCATATGGGGCAATAACGTTCTCAACTATATGTTGGTGGATTTGCCCGCCGACGGGTACGGGCCGATACAAAACCTCATCAACAAACGAACGGTCGGCCAGGTGGTTTTCACCCGCGCTGAAAAAAAACATCTTCGCGAACTGACGGGCACGGGGCAATCGATTGGCACGATGATTTCAATTTTGGTTATACTTCTCGGCGGATTGGCGGTGGCATCTATGCTCGTCGCGCGATTCGATGCGATGGGCGTCCAGCTCGCGGTGTTGCGAGCGCTCGGTTATAGTCGTTTTCAAGTGGCGCTCGCGCTGCTTTCTGAGGGTTTTTTATTGGGAGTCGCGGCGTGCGCTATTGGGTCTATGATTGACATGGCGACCTTTCCGATGATGCGATGGGTACTGGGCAGTGCGCTGCCTTCACCCGATATTGTTTCGTCAACCATTTGGCAGAGCGCTCCGGTGTGGTTAGCGGCTGTTTTAGCCACCACCGCGTCGGTGTTTTTACCCGTCATTAAACTGTACAACCAAGATATTCACACTTCGCTACGAAATTAGCCCATTGACCTTTTACAGTAGCCTGCTACCGTTTATGGTCATGGGCGACTCTCTGCGGATTCGTGCGGCTCGAGAATCGGATGCGTTGGCCATCCGCGAGTTCGCCGATCGAAATATCGGCGCCGATTACTTTACACCTGAAAAAGTGCAGACGATTTTACACGCCTCGCGCTGGCGCCATACAATGTGCTCATTCGTGCTCGAAAACTCCGAGACCGCGACAATCGAAGGTATTCGACTGACCTATCCGCCGGGGCAATGGCCCGAGCGACATCCCAGCCAGCCGATTCACGCGCACCTCTGGCGAGTGCCCGTCGGCCAGACCGCTTATTTTCAAAGCTTATTCATATCAAAGCGCTATCAAAATTGCGGTTGGGGCAAGCGGCTTTCAATGGCATCAATCGAGATGCTGCGCCAAACGAATGCGCGCGCCGTGGTTTGTCACTCTTGGGACGAGTCGCCGAGCAATTCTTCGAGACGTTATTTAAATGCGCTTGGTTTTGAAGCGGTGGTTTCAATACCAAACTTTTGGCAGCAAATTGATTACGAGTGCCCACGGTGTGGCCGGGGGTGCGAGTGTACGGCAACTGAAATGATTTTATATATTTAAGGAGTCAGCAATGAGCATTTCATATTGGCAGGATCAAGCGGGAGCAAAAACAAAAACCTGCGACGTTGCGATCGTCGGAGGCGGAGTCACAGGTTTATCCGTCGCATACTGGTTAAAGCGTGAAGACCCAAGCCTCAACGTGCTTCTTCTCGAAAAAGGCGGATCGCTCGGCGCAGGTGCCACGGGGCGCAATGCAGGTTTCATCACGTGCGGTTCGGTTGAACATTTTAACCGGCTTTATGAGCGCTGGGGCGAAGAGCGAGCTCTCGATATCTGGCGATTTTCTGAGAAAAATCTCGATCTTCTGCGCGAACACATCATACAAGATGACAGTGAGCTCGAGTTCGATGACCATGGCACATTTTCTCTTGCCTCGACGGATGAGGAGTTTCATGAGCTCAAAAAAACCTCAGAGCTAATGCAAAAACTCGACATCGCCGTTGAAGTGTTGCACGAGCAAGACATTCTAAAACGGCTCGATGCGCGAAATTTCGTCGGTGGCATCAAATATCTGAAGGACGCATCCATTCATCCGCTCAAACTGCTTAAAAAAATGGCCGCGCGTACCGATGTTGTCATAGTACCCGATGCCGAAGTTTTCTCGATTGAATCTATCAATGGCGGCGGCACACGCTTACGCACGCAAAATTTCAACGTTGAATCGACTATCGCAGTCCTTACACTAAACGGGTACTCGGCGGCGCTGAACCCGTACTTTCGTGACAAAATTTACCCGACGCGCGGGCAAATCATGGTCACCGAGCCGGTCGCCCCGTTTATGGAAGGGCCCTGCTACGCAAACTTCGTATTGGATTACTTTCGCCAACTCGAAGATGGCCGAGTGCTGATCGGGGGCTTTCGTCAACTAGAAAGGGCAACTGAAGTCGGTTATTCAGATCACATTACAGACACAATTCAAGCGGCGCTCTACGACTTTTTACAAAAGCACTTACCTAAGTTGGAAAATCGAAAAGTCACACACCGTTGGGCCGGTGTCATGGGTTTTTCGGCTGATGGGCAGCCGCTCGTGGGCTCACTCCCCGAAGAGCCATCTGTTTACTTCGCCGGCGGCTTCACGGGGCATGGCCTTGGTCTCGCGTTTCATTCGGCAAAAGTCTTGGTTGATTTGATCAACGGACGCGATATACCCTCTTTTGTTTCGGCTCGGAGGTTTTGATTGAGCGATGACAATTCGAAAAGACCGGACGGTGCGGAGCCACGCATGGGCGCGAAGTACACGGGCACAGTAAAATGGTTCAATGAGCAAAAAGGCTACGGTTTTATCGAACAAGAAAATGGACGAGACTTGTTCGTTCACTACAAAGAAATTCGCGGCAAATTAAACCCTGGAGACAAAGTCGAGTACGTTTTAGGTGAGGGGCGCAAAGGCCCGGCCGCCACAAAGGTGCGAGTCATCTCGCGGGCAACACCGGAGTAAAACAAATATCAACGGCATGCGATCTAAGGCGCGAGCAGGCGATGAACATACGGGCGAAGCCCGGTAAAAAAATATTCGACCGCGATCATCATCAAAATCAACCCCATTAGTCGAATAAACACTTTTTGGCCGCTTTCGCCGATAATTTTCATGATTCGTTTCGAGCCGATGAGAGTGAAATACGTCGCAAGTGACACGATCACAGTCGATAAAAATAGCAAGGTGCGATGAACCAGAGTGACGGACTCCTGCATCGTCACCATGATGTAAGTGATCGTGCCGGGCCCGGTGATCAGTGGAATGGCGAGAGGAGTGATCGCCTTGAGTTCGACGTCTTGAATATTTAACTTTTCAGCGGCCGACATCGATTTTGTTCGAGATTCGCGCCCTTGCAGCATGTCGTAGCCGCTTACGAAAAACAAAACGCCCCCGACGATGCGTAACCCATCGACCGAAACGTTAAAAAATGAAAATAAAAATTTGCCGGCGATGCCGAAAAAAAGCATAGCGCAAAACGCGGCGACACTCGCGCGGCGGGCGATATTCGGGCCGATCGAGGCATCCGACCCGTCGATAAGAGAATTGTAAAAAGGCATAGCGCTGAGCGGGTTCACGATCGTGAACAAACCCGTAAGCGTGTATAGAAAATAACTAATGGAGTCTTTCAAATTCGCCCGCCGAAATTTACTTCTACTATACGATCAGCCTGTCAAAAAGACAAATGCCTCAACGATTCTCACTGAACTCTACAAATGGCGAAGGAGCTCGATCCCGACCGAACCCGGCCATGTGAGCGCCGTAATACGCCCTTCTTTTGCGAATATTTTTATCGGCTTCAGTGCCGGGTGAGATTTGAGTAACGTCTCGGGAATCAATCCCATAACCCGCTCGCTGGACTCAAGCGACTTCGCGATCAAGAAATAGTCTCTCAATAACCAACGTTGACCGTATCTGAAAGACTGGACGATGCGTTCGAGGCCGAGCATGTCGGGGTGAAGAATTAAAGTCGATTGCCCGCGGCCCGAGCGCGAAGCGAGCACCACGCCTTCAACCGCGACGGGTCGGGAGATCAAGCCCGGAAACTTCGGCGCGTTGTGCGACAAGATAAAATCAACTTCACGCCGTTTAATCAATTCGACGAGTTCGAATGATGGCGACACTATAAACTCAGGGTGAAGCGACAACTCGACAAGAGGGCCGATCCATCGTTCGCAAAAGTGAGCGTAGGCAATAGCTGAACTAAAGCCGATTCGTATTCGGCGCATCCCGCTAGTGGAGGTCGTCATCCCGCCGGAGAACGAGTTCTGGGCGCTGACGACGGCTGCGTGGAACCGTTCACCCAGGTCCGTCGGCTTTAAGCCGGTTTTATGCCTGACGAATAACTTCGCGCCGACATTTCTCTCTAGCCGCGCGATGGCGCGTGAAATGTTACCGGGGTCGAAATTGAGCTTGCGAGCCGCGCCGTTGATGCTTTTTTGCTCAAAAACAACCAGAAAGTAAGTGATCTCGAGCGAGAGAATACCGAATTCATTTATTTTTCTTTTTGATTCCACGCTTTCACCGCCCGTCGACATTGTATTTACGACAATATAGAAATGTATAACAAGCAATATTCGAGATCGGGATTCAATGCCATCGTGGAAGGTAAATCCAAAGGGGGGATGCAAATGAATAAGAAAGTGAGTCAAATAGTTAAGATAAGCGCCGGTTTTCTTGTCGGTCTCGGGCCCATCGCCTGTGCCGCCAGTCCACACGGCAATGGTTTCGCGCCGACACAAACCAGTATTACATCTGACACAAACCTTGTGTCTAAGATGAATACGACCGTGAACGGCCAACCCGCCACGGTGCTAACCGACTCGAACGGCATGTCGCTTTATACCTTCGAACAAGATTCGCCGAATACGTCCAACTGCCGCGGCAGTTGTCTGACTGAGTGGCCACCGATGCATGCTCCCGCGGGTTCGACCGTCGCGTCACCGTTCGGCGTGATTAACGGCAATGACGGCCAAGCGCAACTGACTTTGAATGGCTTGCCTCTTTATCATTTTAGCGGCGATCGAAAGCCCGGCGACACATTCGGTGAATATACCGGCTGGGATATCGTCGAGGTTAGCAATTGATTCAGTTAATGGCTGCGGGTCTACGTTCGGCCCGCAGCTGATCATTGATTTCAACCCATTCGTCATTCAAGAATAACGATGCGGTCGGCCCAAAACGTCGATAACGGCGAATGACATTTTTAGCGGTCGGGTAGTCGTGATTTTTCATTAGAAAATGTACGTACTCTCGTGCGACCTCAAATTGCGGTTTCGGGCTTCGGCGATTCACCAAATACGCGAATTGAGTGCGTGCATCGGCAACATCCCCCATCGAAGCGAGTAAATTCGCATACTCGAGCCGCACCGCCGGGTCACTCCCACCGTCGTGTATGTAAAGGGCGTAATTTGAATTCGCTTGCTCTTGCTCATTGTGGTTCGACTGCACGTGTGCAAGCCGCGCCAGGTACCCAAGCGTCGGTTTCGCTCCAGTTGACGTTTCGTTCTCGCTTTTCTGATAGAGATCGGCCAGTGCTTGAATTTCGCACGCCCAATGTTTTTGGGTCTCGCAAATGCTTGCGATCGTCTGAAGATTTTCGAGGCTTGCGACGCCTACAAGTTGTTTCGCTTTCAACGGCAGAATATCAAAAGAATACGACCCCCACGCGATACAATGTGCGGCAATGAGGGTGCCTACGATGACAAGCAAAGCGAGTCGCTTCAAAAGAACAAGATCATTCGAAGTCTCATTTTCGACAGACAAATCGACTATATTGCCGCACTCGCAATACGCTTTGTGTTGGATGATTCGCTCAGTATCAATTGGGTTTTGGCACGTGGGGCAACTAGTTAAAAGCATTAAACCCTCCGAGCTAATAAGGCTGCAATTTTCGTACGAGGCCGGCGCCGTTTAAATTCGAGGGGGTGAACGGGAAGTTCATAAATCATATCCACATTTTGGTCAGTGTTAATTTGCTAACAATTTCTTTATGAATTCAGTACTGTTTCAAAATGACACAGTCGCAAGTTGAGTCACAAAAAGATAACACGAGCATTTCGCCCGTACTGTTCGGTTTGGAGTCTCTCGGCGCGCGAGGGCTCGGTACGATCGAGCTCAATCGCCCTTCGGTTTTGAACGCGCTTAATACTCAAGCTTACGAATTGTTGGAAGCTCGCCTGCGCGATTGGCTAATTGACGATCAGGTCGCCGCCGTTTTGTTATCCGCAACGAAAGGGGCGAAGGCATTTTGTGCCGGCGGCGACGTCAAAGGTCTTATGTTAAAGACAAAGCAGTCCGGCCTCGAGATCGCGAAAGAATTCTTCACTCGCGAATACTTCGTCGACGGATTCATGCACCATTATAAAAAGCCCGTGGTTGCGCTTTGTGACGGCATCACGATGGGCGGAGGTCTTGGTCTCGCTGCTGGCGCGTTTTACCGGATTGCAACGGAACGCACACTTGCGGCTATGCCCGAGCTTTCAATCGGCCTATTTCCAGATGTTGGGGCCACCCGCTTTCTACAAAACGTGCAAGCACCATATGGGCTTTTCATGGGCCTGACGGGCGCGCGCCTGAACGGTGCCGACGCCGTCCGCATCGGTCTCATGGACGGCTTTTTACCGAGTGAAAAGATACGCCACCTGCGCGCCGATCTCTTGCGAGTCACAGCCGGGCCCGATGTTGAGTCAATCCGCACGTCGCTTAAATCGGCAATCGATCGGCACTGCACGAAGCCGAGCTACGCTATGACCGATGGCGACAGACGAATTATAGAGAATGCGTTTTCGCGTGAATCGCTACTTGAAATCGACGCCGCATTTATGAACGCCCGAGGGCTTTCACCTTGGCTCGAAGAAACGCGCGCCCGCTATGCTGTCGGTTCGCCGCTTTCGCGTTCGGTTTTCTTCGCGGCTTGGCACAAACACAAGGGGCTTTCGATTGTCGAAACGCTCAAACGCGAGTGGGAGATGGCGATTCATTTTTCAAAAAATCGCGAATTCGCCGAAGGCGTGCGCGCCGTCTTGATCGATAAAGATCACGCTCCCAGATGGTCGTATTCAAGATTAACCGAGGTACCGACCGAAGCGGTCGAAGCGTGTTTTCATTCGGGCGAGTCGAAGAATCTACTTGCCGAAAAGTTCAGCGAGTTTGGCTGGTAGTTCACTTTGCGCCACCTGTGATTGCTCGCCCGTGTCGAGTTGTTTCAATGTGACGACGCGATTCGCGAGCTCCTGGTCGCCGATAATAACGGCGGCTTTGGCCGAGCGGGCGACCGCTTTTTTCATACGATTGCTCATGTTGCCGGAGTAGCTGAGTTCAATATGAAACCCGCGCCCGCGAAGATCATGCGCGAGCCGCACGCATTCGCGCTCGGCTTTTTCACCGACGGGGATCAACGCCACCGGCCGAACGGCGAGCGGATCTTCGAGCATGAGTAAACTCAACCGTTCGACTCCGGCCGCCCAACCGACAGCAGCGGTTCGTGAACCGCCCATCATTTCGCAAAGCCCGTCGTACCGCCCGCCCGAGAGAATCGCGTCTTGCGAACCGAGTGCATTGGTGCGGTATTCAAAGACAAGATGCGAATAGTAGTCGAGCCCGCGCACCAATCGCTCATTGACTGAATAGGTGATGCCGAGGTCGCCAAGAGATTTCTGAATGCGATCGAATTGAGTACGCGAGAGTTCGTTCAAATCGTCGAGCAGGCGAGGCGCTCCCTCATTGATCGCGATGTCCTTGGCATCTTTCGAGTCGAGGATGCGAAGTGGGTTCACCGCCAAACGCCGGCGGCTGTCGTCGCTCAAGCTCGACTCGTGCTTTTTGTAGTACTCCACCAGTCGGGCACGGTAGACGTCACGCGATTCTTTGTCGCCGATCGAGTTGATTTCAAGACGCGAGCTAGTTGATACGCCCAAAGCCTCGAGAAGATTTTGCGCGAGAGAAATGAGCTCAACGTCGGCATCTCCGCCTTCGGGGCCGAGAAGTTCGGCGCCGATTTGATAAAACTGCCGATAGCGGCCTTTTTGCGGCCGTTCGTAGCGAAACATCGGGCCTTCGTAAAACCATTTTATAGGGAGTTGTCGCTGCAACCCGTGCTCGATATATGCGCGCATCGCTCCGGCCGTGCCCTCGGGGCGAAGGCTCAGCATATCGCCGCCTTTATCGGTGAACGTGTACATTTCTTTCGTTACGATATCCGAGGCGTCGCCCAGGGTGCGCGAAAAAACCGCCGACGTTTCAAATATCGGGGTTTTAAGTTCTTCAAATCCGTAGCGCGCGGCCAATGCCCGGGCAGTCTCGACGACGTAGCGATATCGTTTAACCGTAGAGCCGATCAGGTCGTGCGTCCCGCGCACGGATTGTAGATTCTGTGACATACTCAATCGATCATAGTAGAGTCACCGCTGAATGGCAAAGGTCTCTGGCCCCGACATCATCGATATTTCACCCGTTATTTCGGAGCGTACAGCCGTCTTTACCGGCGACACGAGTTTTTCGCGCCGGGTGGTGATGGATTTAATACGCGGCGATAACATCACATTATCGGACATTACCACGACTGTTCATATTGGTGCTCACGTCGATGCGCCGAACCACTACACACGAGACGGAGTGGGCATCGGCGACCGATCGCTCGATTTCTATTTCGGCCCTTGCCAGGTCATCCGGGTGTCGTTTGAAACACGCGTCGCTCAAGCTCGGTCGAATGAAGATTTGCGCATTCGTCTGAGCGATTTTGCGGACGTTAAAATCGAGGCCCCACGTATCCTGTTCGCGACCGAAACATTTGCCGATCCGAACAAGTGGCGCGACGATTTCGCCTCACTGTCTCCTGAAGTGATTGAAATGTTGCACGCTCGGGGAGTGCGCCTCGTCGGTATCGACACCCCCTCGATCGACCCATCCGATTCAAAAGCTCTCGAATCTCACCAAACAATTGCCAAGTATGATATGGCGATTCTTGAAGGCATTGTACTGGCCGGAGTGGCGCCCGGGCTCTATACTTTGATCGCCCTCCCACTGCGTTTGCAAGACGTCGATGCGTCACCGGTTCGGGCTGTGCTGATTCGCGAATCCTTTGTCGAAAGAACAAAGGGAGAAATGTGAGTACGCCAATTCTCGTCAGACCGCGTTTGCGGTCGTGCCCCGGCCTCTTATCTTTCCATTTCTAATGGCGGTTTTAAACGTCACCGGCCCGACTTAAACGCGAAGTCAAGTTGGCGGGCGAATTCATCCGGCAATTTCGGCAAACGCGAGCGCGGTATGAAAAACGTCGTGAGCTTATAAAAATCTTCGAAAATTTTGTGCTTATCCGTCGTTTCGCGCAGGTATTTTTCGCCGACCGAACCGCCCGAACCCATGCGCATTCCGAGCATACGCTTTACCATAAGGGCATGGCGATAGCGCCATTGCGCCAAATGAGAATCGAGATTCAAGACTTCGGTAATCAACCGAAATGGTAAGTGAAAGATGGGTTGGTCGCGATAAAGTTGAATGAGAAACGCCGCGTGGATGGCTCGGTAACTGAGGCGCCACTCCCCGCGAGCGCGCTGTTCGTCGTATGCGCGTTCGTTAAACAGATCGACGAACATTTGCCGTTGGCCGTGAACCACGCCAACGAGGCGCGATTTTTCGTCTCCGCTCAAGGTCGAGTTGTCGCGAATGAACTTCTCGTCGTGTTGAAACATGACTTCGACCGCTTTTTTGTATTCGTCCCAAAACGCGAATTCTTTTGCCGCTAAAAATGGAGTGCGGGCGAGCCAGGCGTCGAGACGGTCGAATAAAGTCGCGGCACTTTCCGAAGCTTTCACCTCGTCCGCCTTTTTAGGAGATAGATCGGACGTGTAGGGCTTTTCGTGGTACACCAGGCGATCGCCTGGACGTAAACCCAGCTTATTTTCTAACAATCGAAACTGGTAACTCTGAAAACCCGATGCCTGAAAAATCAAATCGCGAAATTCTAAAAAGTCCATCGGGGTCATCGTCTCGAGAATGTCGAACTGCCCGGCTATCACATGAAATATTTTATTCACGCGCTCGAGACGTGCCACGACGACATCCATTTCACGCTCTTCGACTTGCTCGCTAGATAGGCTCGCAAGAATTGAATCAAGCTCAATCAGAATCTGCTTAAACCAAATCTCGTAAGTATGGTGAACCGTTATAAAAAGCCATTCATCATGGGCCGGGCGCTTGTTTTGTAAACTCAGCGGCCTTTGCGCCGTGAGCAATTGATCTAGACACAAGTATGTTTCGTAATTCATGTCATTGCCTCACCGGCCGCTCGGCCACGAATTTTTTGAATGCACTCGATAAAATCGTCAATATCCGCCTTTTTTACGTCAAACGAGACCATCAACCGAACTTCGAAGGTCGGTTGACCGTTGTGCAGGTACCCAGGGCTTTCATCCCACACGTAGAAAAACACGTGGTCTCGTAACGGTTTGACCCAATCTTTCGGGAGTCGCGCAAACACGCTGTTCGCCTGCACCGCTTGAGTCACCGCCATCTCAGGGATGTCGCGCAAGCGCGTTTCAAGATAAGCCGCTACGTCGTGAGTTTCGCGCGCGATCGTTCGCCAAAGATCATCTTTGAAAAAAGTCAAAAACTGAGCCGCGAGAAACCGCATTTTCGAGGGGAGTTGCATGTATTGCTTGCGCAAGTACTTTAACTTTCGCGCAGCCGCCTCGTTGAAAACGAGAACCGCCTCGCCGTACAAAAGTCCGTTCTTCGTACCGCCGAATGAAACGGCGTCCACTGCCAAATCCGCCGTTAGTTCGCGCAGCGTACAATTTAAGTAAGCAGCCGCTTGCACGAGTCGAGCGCCATCAAGATGAAGCAGCAAGTTGCGTTTTCGGGTAAATTCTCGAAGCTCTCGCAGTTCGGCCAGCGAGTAGCAGGTGCCGTACTCGGTACATTGAGTGACCGATACGATTCGAGGTTGGGCGTAGTGTTGATCGCCGCCCCGAATGAGAAACGGCTCGATCTGTTCCGGCGTGATTTTGCCGTCGGTTGTCGGCACTGTGAGCACTTTACAGCCGATCGCATTTTCCGGAGCTCCACATTCGTCGAGGTGAAGATGCGCCGTCTCGGCACATAGAACCGCTTCATAACTTTCGATCAACGACCGTAGACACAAGACGTTAGCCGCCGTCCCGTTGAAAACGAAAAACGCCTCAACGCCAGAGCCGAATTGAGTTTTGAACTCGCGCATCGCCTGTTCGGTGACTTCATCCGTACCGTACGACGGAGCATGACCGACATTCGCCTCAGCCAAAGCTTGCCAAATGAGCGGATGAACACCTGAATGATTGTCGCTGCCAAGCGAGAAGCGGCTCATTTTTAGAGCTCCTTGTTCATAGCACGGTTAGAAGCGTTGCTCACGAGAGCGTGGACCAGAATCGCGGCGAGTTGCGAAGTCTTATTCGAAAAGTCGAGCGGTGGAGAAACTTCATAGACTCCAAAAACGCGAACATCGAGTCGCTTTAGCATTTCGTGCAACACGGGCAAAAATTCATTCGGGTCAAGACCTGTCGAATAAGAGGCGCTCGCGCCCGGCGCGAAGGCCGAAGAAAAAACGTCGATATCCACGCTTATATATGTGGGGCGTCTAGTTCGCATAAACGGCTTCAACCGCTTGAGTAGTTGACCGCGCGTTTGCCGCAAATCGATAAGACTCACATTTTTATGTCGCTTGGCCCAGACCCTATGGGCGACGCTGTTGCAATGGGGTTGAAGACCGACCTCGACAAGATCAAAATTCTCGTGAGCATTCAAAAGTTGGTAAAACGCCGAGCCGCTATTCGGGCCATCGGTATCGGGGCGCACATCCAGATGAGCGTCAAAATTAATGATCAAAGGCCGTGCGGATTTTTTCGAGCGGCTGCCCACTATCGACTGCAAGAACCCATGACCGTCTGCGAATGCGTAGTCATGCCCGCCACCGAGCGCGATGGCAAGGTGACCGGCCGTCAGCAGGCCTTGCACCCCGGTCGCGCCATGCGCTTGCCGTTCACGCAGGTCGCCGTCCATTCGCATATTGCCAAGATCGTACAACCGCCGACGCGATCGGGCCGCTCCCGTTTCGGTTGGGGTCATCTTATACAGGGCGGTTCGAATCGCATCGGGCGCTTCAGACGCTCCCGCACGGCCGAAATTGGCGCGGATGCCCTCGTCATCGGGGTAGCCGTACAGCACAAAACCCGGCTCGAGATCGGGGAGTACACCTTCAGCCACAACTTGAACAATTTCGCCCAAACGGGCATCGCGCGGGCGCGGCGACTTGTAAAACAACTCCGGTTTTGGTGCTAGAAACGAACTCATATATGCCTTGCCTATCTGAACCTTGCCTATCGTCGCAAGACTGATAACATAGAAGCAGTTCGTTCTCACTCAGAATTTAGTTTGTGAAGGAGCGCCTTGGCCCATTTGCAGTGTGCGGCGGTCATCCCCGGACCCCGCTTTGAAGTATTTGAATATATGACCTCACCAACGAACCTGACTGAACAGTTAAAGGGCCACATTGAGGTTTCATGGCAAAACCCGGGTATCGAGCTTAAAACCGGCTCCGAGTTCTTGTTTTTGATGTCGCGCTTCGGGGTCGAGCAACCGATTCGATTCGCGGTTGATCGCATGATCCTCGGCAGTCAATTTACGTACCGCCAAGTGAGCGGCGTCTATGCGCGCTTCATTCATACCATGAAGTTTGAAGAGCAAAACCCGAACGAAACGCTCGTCACTGATTGGCTCGATTACGACGTCCCGTTCGGCTTGTTCGGCCGACTCGCCGACGATTTTTTCGTGCGCAAGGATTTGCGCAAACTTCTTGAAATTCGTCTTGAACGCACGCGCGAGAAGTTCGCGCGCTCCAGCGAAAACAACACAGACCAAGCAACCGCGCACGACGGCGAAACTGAAACGCCCACGCGCGAACAAGGGGGAAAAGATGAGTATATTAACTAGCGAAGGCGCGCTGATGGCAGCTCGATGGGTCCATTTTATGGCCGGAATCACCTGGATTGGCCTCCTGTATTACTTTAACTTTATTCAGGGTTCGTTTTTCAATGAAATCGATGCCCAAACAAAAAACGTGGCGATTCAAAAGCTTGTGCCGCGCGCTTTGTGGTGGTTCCGTATGGGCGCGCTATGGACGTTTATTGCCGGCGCGTACATCCTTCTGACCCGCGGTCATTTGGGCGGCTTCGCGATTTACGAAACGTCGTGGGGCACTAACATCTTGGTCGGGGCCTTGATGGGCACCCTCATGTTCCTGAACGTTTGGCTTATTATTTGGCCCAACCAGAAAGTCGTGATCGCCAATGCCAATGCCGTTCTCAGTGGGCAGGCTGCCAACCCGCAAGCCGCCGCCTGTGGCGCGCGCGCGACGGTCGCATCTCGCACCAACACTTTATTTTCGATCCCGATGCTTCTTTTCATGGGCATGGCGTCTCATTTTTCGTATTCCGTTAACGAGTCGAACCTGAAAATATTCTGGGTCATCATCCTCGTCTTGATCGGCGCGATCGAAATCAACGCCATCAAAGGTAAAACCGGTCCGATGACGACAGTTAAGGGAGTGATCACCTCCGGCTTTGTTTTGGCGGCGGTTTTATTCCTGGTCGTTCGACTTGTGGTGGCCATTTACTAAAAGGACCTACATGCACTCAGCTCAACGGCATCATTTCAGTGGCTATTTCAATTGCCTAGCTGGGTGCATTCTTTCAGCGAGCTTGATGACCGGCACTTTTCTTGCCGGCTGCACGCATAAATCGGATTCATCGGCGGTCAAAAAAGAGCCGGTGAGTCTTTACGACCGCGGCCGTATAATTTACGTCACACGGTGCATCGCCTGCCACAATCAAGATCCGCATCAGCCGGGGAGTATCGGCCCCGCCATTTACGGCAGTTCACTCGAACTTATCACGGCCCGCGTGATGCATGCCGGGTACCCTCCCGGTTACAAACCGCAGCGCGCGACTCATATCATGCCGCCGCTGCCGGATCTCAAGGGCGACATCCCGGCCATTTATGCTTTTTTAAACGGTAAGAAATAATCGAAAAATGGTTACCTGTTGGTCGCGAATCCACTGACTATGCCTAAATGATGCCACGCTTTTTTAGAGCCTCTTGCAATCCGCGCATGGCCTCTAAATGGAGTAAGCCCATTTTTTCAATGAGCATTTTCTTGAGCGCCTCTTTAGGAGTGAGATTTTCATATAAAAGGTAATGGTCAAAGGCATTAGCGGTCGACACAATCATCGACAACAAGTCGAGATCGCGATCGCGCTTGCCCCGCGGGCCACTGCCATCAATGTATTCTTCGTGCTCACTGACAACAATCAATGTCAGTGGGTCATAGAGACCTGTGGCGTTCAAGCGTTCATAACCGGCCATCGCGTGTTTCTTGTGAAGCGGCTTTTCAGCTTGTGCTAAATGCGAGGCGGCGACGGCAAAATTGGTATCATTGTAAGTGTGCTCGATATCATGAAGAAGTGCTCCCATGACCATAGGGACCATTTGAAGCGCCCGCCCCTCAGCTGACGGCATTTCTCGGGCAATACCCAAAGACAAGGCGGCAACCGTGACCGCGTGGTGAGCCACATTGAAATCGGCGTTCTTCAACTCCAGAAAAACATTGAGTGCAGCCGGCTCGCTCGAGAATAACTTCACGAATCGTTCGGCACTCAACTTAAAAACTTCAAAGTACGTGCGGTCGGCAGGTGACTCCATTATATCTTCGGTCGCCGCATGTAACAAACCGTGTGCGATTTGAAGGCGCATTTCAGCCGGGCGCCCGTCACCGCCGCTGAACGCGCCCTCCATATTACGAAGAAGGTATTCTTCATAGGCTGTCTGTTGTTCAGCCGGTATAAAAATTCGTGACAGCTTTTTGCCACGCAGACGCTCGAGTCGTTCACCTTCAAAACTATCGCCCTCGCGGCACAATAAGATCTGTTTGCCGGCGACCTTCACGTACACGTTAAATTTGATTTTTACATCGCCGCGCAGAGTGCTCACTCGAACCGGCATAAATTTTTCGCTCATCGGATGTGTTCCCACCTGCTACTAACAGTCAATCTCATAGAGAGCCCAAGACGCAAGTTCGCCTAGACGTGAGTCGGTAGAATAACGCGCCACGAGTTCGCGAAGTTCAATCAGTTTCAAATTGGCGCAGACGATAATGGCATTGCGTTTGAGGCCGAAACCGCGCGCGCGTGACAGGGGAGTCGCCTCGAGCGCGCGCTCAAGCGAAGTCGATGAACTTTCTAAAATCCAACGCAACTCATGAATGACGGATTTGCGTCGATCATCTTCAGTTTTGGCGTGATTTGCGCCGTTAACTGATGGAACAACGACTTTTTGATTCCATGGGCAAACATCCTGACAAATATCGCAACCGAAAAAATGATCACCAATTTTTTTTCGCAACTCCGGTGGCGGCAGGATTTTTGATTCGATGGTCCAATAAGAAATGCACTTTCGCGCATCGAGTATTCGAGGCTCGACAATCGCCTGCGTGGGGCACGCATCGATGCATCGACGACACGTGCCACAGCGATCGGCATGCGGCACCGTCGCAATCGGCAGGCTCAATGAGGTTACAATTTCGCCAAGTAGAAAAAAACTACCGCGACGCTGGTCAATGAGGCACGTGTTTTTACCTACCCATCCCAGCCCCGCGCGATAAGCGAGGTCTCGTTCTAAAATCGGCTGCGAATCGGTGGCGACGAGAAATTCATCATCGTTAAAACGCAGTTTGAGTTCAGCGGCAACCTGAGCCAAGCGCTCTCGAAGCCAATTGTGATAATCGTCACCGCGGGCATAGCCGGCAATCTTAACAGCCTTCAATCGCTCGATATTTCGGCTCGGATAAGGTGCGGCGACCACGATTGCGCAGTTCGCTTTCTTGAAACCGCGTGCCTTCAACCATTCTTGAGGGTACCGCTTAATCGGCAAGTGCCGTTCAAGATATTCCATGTCTCCGTGCCGGCCGTCTTCTATCCAAGACTGGTAGTGCATGAACGAGACGGCGGGCGAGAGTGCAGCAAAGCCAAAGTGTTCGAATCCGCTTTCGCGCAATAAAACCGTCACTAGCTCTTGAATGTCTTGTGAGGCCATTAAACTCCCGTTAAACTCAGAACAAATGCGAGAAATATTTGCGAAACACCCGCATTGGCAACAGGTACTTACGATCGTTGAGAAATTGAATCAACGCGGTTTCTCCGCTTTTTTGGCAGGTGGAGCTGTCCGCGACGCCCTACTTGGTCGATCTATTCACGACTTTGACGTGGCCACCGATGCCAAGCCAGATGAATTAGCCGAAATCTTTACCAACGCGCTCGATATTGGCAAACAATTCGGTATTATGATGGTTCCATTGGAGGACACTAAAACCGCTCATTCGCGCGGCGACAAAATTGAAATTGCCTCATTTCGGTCAGATGGCGAGTACCTCGACGGCCGCCATCCTCAATCTGTCACCTTTTCGAATGCCCAAGAAGACGCGAAACGCCGCGACTTCACGGTCAACGCGCTTTTTTTTGATATCCAACACGATCGAGTGATCGACTACGTCGGCGGGCTCAACGACTTGAAGGCTCGAATCATTCGCGCTGTCGGCGATCCGCGAACGCGTTTCACCGAAGATAAGCTGCGTCTTTTGCGCGCCGTTCGATTCTCGGCGCAGCTCGATTTTAAAATTGAAAGTGAGACGTACAAAGCAATCGGGCAGTTAGCTTCAGAAATTCAAGTCGTCTCGCGAGAACGAATCACGGCCGAGCTTGAACGATTGGCTCAAGCTCGTGATGTCGCCAAGGGTTTTGGCGCGCTGATCGACACCGGTCTTTTTGCGGCGATTTTCGAGCCCTTGCACTTTGTGAGTCAAACCGCACTCCAGCAGAAATTCGTCTTGGGGCTCACGCGACTTTCAGGCGCAGGGTCACTTGAAATGATTCTCGCCTTGATGATTGTACTAGAAAAGGAAGGGGGCCGAACGGGTAAAAATGCCTTTGCTCGCCTGTCTTTGTCTCGCGCAGCTCAGGAACGTATCCATTTCTTATTGCGTGGATGTGGTGTGTTGCAAGCCGAGTCAGAGGATGTGCTTCTCATGCTGAATTCAGAAGATGGCCCGCTTTTATCGGAGTTTGCCTTCGTGCTCGAAGCCATCGGGAATCTGCCTAGAGGGCGGATAGATCGCTTTCTTGAACGATTTTTAAAAATGACAGACGCGTCGGGTAAACTGCCGCGGCCGTTTTTGACCGGAGATGATTTGAAAAATATGGGCATCGCACCCGGGCCGAAATTCGGAGAAATTCTGAATGAACTCTATCGAAGACAGCTTCGCGGCGAAATCCAATCGCGAGATGAAGCTTTGAAATCAGTCAAAAAAGATATCAATTAAGTAGGCGACGCTCTTCATCCACCGTTGGGATCGCAATGACCGTCGATTTTGGTCGACCGACATTAGTATCAAAGCTCTGCGCAACGTTTGAAAACTGTCCGTTTGGTCGAACGACGTAAAACTGAAAGTTGCCGTGCGCGAGCGATCCGCGCAAACCGACGAGATACGGATACGGCTCCTTTTCACTCTTGAGCGGGTATCTGGCAACTTCACCCACGCTTTGGCCGGTCGCCGGATCCCAAACGTCGACAGCCCAAGCTTCGGCACTGCCTGCCGAAACGGGGCCAAGAGTAAGCAGTAACCCGTCATTTTTACTCCACGCCACTCGGCGCCACGGCTCGCCGGGCTTTCCGATCATCGTTACTTGTCTTGTTTCTAAGTTATAAACGCCGGTTGCACCGGTCGTGGTGCTGAACGCAAACAATTTATCCGAGTGATCCCAGTCCATTGATTGCAAAGGCCCACCGACGTCAAGAGTGCCGTGCGTATTGCCTTCAGTATCGTAGAACGTAAGTTTTTGCCCCTGTCGAACGTAAAACCGCGTGCCCTGACTCAGGACAATTTTATCAACTGGCGCAGAGTCCGCGGGCAGTTGAGCGATCACTTTTCGATCTCCCACCTCTTCTGGGTCACCCGAGACAGTGATGACAACGAGGTCTTGACCGTCCAGCGCTACAATTCGACCGCGAAACGGATCCACGGCCCCCGCCCAAAACTGCGACTTGGCTGAAATGTCCGTTTCAAGTACAGCGGCTTCTACTTCGACTTTTGGTATGCGGTAAATTCGAATGCTCTTAGGCAATATGACTGCCGCACGATTGTGCAATATAAAATTGGCGTCGAGAATCCCGTGTTGCCCTTTCACGAGAGGGATTGTTGTATTGGCCTGATTTACGACCGCGGCGCTATCCCACGTAAATGCAATAAACCGTGTCGCCCTTTTGCTACTTTCGATGCCGGCACGAAGGCCTAAAACGGTGGAGTTTACTCCGAAAGGAGTATCGCCCCAAACGGATCCTCCAAAGAGGGCGACGTGGCCCGTTGACGTCGAATAGATGACACGGCCATTCGGGCCGGCATCCCTGATTTGATATATCGTACCGTAACTGAACGGGCGCAAATCCATATCGTCAAGTTTCGTAAACACGGAATGCGCAATAGCGTCTTTCGCGAACGTTCTTAATTGCCCGGCTGCCGAGAGAATACTCCCGCAATCCGACGATGTCCTTTCGGCGATAATTTGCGACTGAGCCGGCACTTCGTCCGCCGTCGCAACAATGGATACACTCGTGAGCCCGGCCCCAAACACGGCGAGCGCTGAAAACAAGCGAGCGGCAACAGAAAATCGATTACAATTGTACATTTAAACCCCTTGGCGGCTCAGTCGTAAGATCAACAGGTTTTAATCAATCATGCCGCTTTTGACAAAAAGACAGGGGAGCGTGGCAATCAATAAGCGGTTTTTTGGTAAAAATTATTTTATCGGTTTGAATTTCGATAACAGCGACTAATGGTTGAAATTCAAAGCGTTAATTGCGCTTTGTGGTTGGTGCTACCGGCGTTTGGCCTGAAGTCGCCCTAACGCCCGTATGATTGCGCCAGTTGTATTCGGCGCCTTGCTGGTAGCGTGCGCCCCAGGCATCCCATTTCTCTTTGGGTAACTCGTGGCGAACACGTCCGTTTTCATCGAAAATTTTCGGGCTTTTGCCGAAAAGAAAATCGAGTATCATTCCCATGACTGGCTCTCCGATGGAGCCAGTTTGCCTATTTATTAATGCACGCGTCAATCATTAAATCGGCCGTGTCTGCGTCGGGAGTTTCGCCATTATGCCGATTCTCATAGGCGCTAAACTGGCTATCAGCGCATTTTTCACGCGCATCGGATTCCGCCTCAATTTTGGTTCGACCTTGCCCGTCGTATTGCCCATAGCCGTCTTTGATAGTGTACGTTTGAATTCCGCCATGATTGATGGGGGGAGCATCCGCTTCGGACAAAGCGGCGACGTTTAACCCAAAAGCCAAAAGACTAAATATAATGAAAGTTTTCATAATAACCCTCCTATTTTTAAGAAGGGCAAACGAAATGCCAGGTGAGCGAGGGCTATACGGCCAATCTAAAATCGACGGGCGCCGTTTTGTCATCGAACTGTAGAAAAATTTGACAATGTCGCAAACGGGCTCTTGTCTATTGCACCTTATTGTTCTACAGGCACATTGTTGAACTTTACTGGAGGATTAATGGTAATCGTTCACATTCTATTAACGTTGGCACTGACATCGAAACCGAAAACAGCCCACGCCCAGTGGGTGCCGATACGGCCACTCCCCGTGCGACCGTGGGGCCCGGTGTATCCGTGGCATCCTCCGGTGGCACCGTACCGGCCGTTTTATCCGGTGCCATATCGGCCAGTCTACGTTGCGCCAATGCCGTATGGTTGGGCGTGGAACCCCTATGCGTGGCAGCCTGGGTGGTGGGCCTGGCACAGCACGGTGATTGTACCGTGGGCGCAAATCGGGTGGGCCCCCTATATAGCACCCGGCTTATGGCAATGCGTGGCTTTTAACGCCTACGGTGGGTGGTTTACGGGTGTTTCACCAATAGCGAATCAGGCCGCCTACAACGCTCTTTGGAGCTGCGGAGCCAACACCTGGCAGGCGGCCGGCTGTTATGTTCCGCCAGGATATTGCCAATATTATCCGTAATCGAATGGCCGTGATATAGTCGCGGCATGACGGATTCACGACAAATTCAAATTCTTGAGGAGTTTTCTCATCTCATGTCGTGGGAAGACCGCTATCGCCACATCATCGACCTCGGCAAATCTCTGCCGCCGATGCGTGAAGACGACAAAACAGAAGATCTCAAGGTGCGCGGCTGCCAATCGCAAGTTTGGTTGAAAGCCGAGCTGCGACCTGACCGCACCTTACATTTCATAGCCGATAGCGATGCTCTGATTGTGAAAGGGTTGATTGCCATGTTACTTCGAATTTATTCAGATCGAACACCGCAAGAGATCCTCGCCAGCGATCCTGATTTCATTCGAGAACTCGGGCTCGCCCAGCACTTATCACCGAGTCGCGCGAACGGGCTCAATGCCATGATTAAACAAATCAAGTATTATGCACTCGCATTTCAGATGAAGTTGTAATCAGCTTTTAACGGTCGCGTGGATGCGATGTGAATCGTCGAAATCTTCGATCTCTTGAAGAAGTTCATGTACTTCTTTAAGTTGGGTCTCATTCAAATCCGTCACGTTTTTCGGTAAATACGACCGTTCGGCCGCTTGAATCGCCCAACCTCGCGAGGCGAGCGCGGTGCGAATGGCATCGAGATCCGTCGGCGAGCCGTAAAATGAATACGAACCATCGATGTTCTTGTCGACCGAATTCGCATTGACCTCGATGGCTTCTTCTTCTGGGTCACCCACATTCTCTTTGCGGCCAACGACAGCTGAAACGCGTTCGAACATCCAGGCGGATGAACCCGATTCACCAAGACTGCCGTTATGACGCTTGAAAATATTGCGAAGTTCTCCGACCGTTCTGTTTTTATTGTCGGTTTGGCATTCGACAATTACGCCGACACCATACGGGCCTAGACCTTCATAGGTGAGCTCTTCGATTTGGGCCCCATCGTCAGTCAGCCCAGCGCCTTTTTTGATTGCGCGTTCAATTGTATCTTTTGGGCACGAGACATCGCGGGCCGCCGCGATCGCCAGCTTCAACCGCGAGTTACCTTCAGGGTCAGGGCCGCCGATTTTCGCAGCCACGGCGATTTCGCGTGCCAGTTTGGTGAACATTTGGCCCTTTTTTTGCGCTACCACTTCTTTAATTGAGGTTTTCCACCCAGCACCCATAGTCTACGCTCCTTCGATCTTTTCGATATTAAAACGATTTTTTCGCGTTTCAACCACCGATACACTGTGCAAACGGGAGCCAATTTCAGTTCTTTCTAAACAATTAAATATATAATTACCCAAACTTTCACCCGTGCCATGTTCGATGATGTCATTCAAATGCTGATTATTGAGCCTATTCAATACATGCGCATTGACGATGCGATCTAGATCTTCGGCACCGCAGTCGCGCGCGCTCGTACCCGCCGATAGCCTGCAAGTTATTTCAATATACGCGTCATGCCCGTGAAGGCCGCTTTTCCCAGACAAAATAAAATCCGTCGCGAGAGCATGGGTAAAGCTCAAACGATATCTTTTCGTTAAAAATGACAAGGTCCGCATCGAATAAGTGGATCGCGAGAAATTCGTCATGCACGAATTACATCGACCCAGAGATCGTCCGTCTCGAGCAAGCGGATTTTCGCTAGAACAAGGTCGGGGGCCTTTTTTATTAATATTTCGTGGAGAAATGCAAAGCAGTAATGAGCGATATTTTCGAGTGTCGGCGAAGTATCTTGAAAATAGGGCAGATCGCGATCTAAAAAGCGGTGATCAAGGGTCGAAACAACTTCTTGAACGGCCACATCCAAATCATGAAGCGGCATCACCATACCGGACTGAGGATCAACTGAACCTTCAACGAACGTATCCAGCACGTAATTGTGGCCAACACCGCTTCGGCCGGGGTAAGGCAGGTGGGCCGCCGAAAAGTAAGCGCGCCGCACTATTTGTGTTTTAATACGCGGATTATTTGGCATGCCGTGGTTTTAGCGTAGGCGCTCTACGAAGGTCAACCACGTCTATGCGCTAAGTAGCGAAACTCGCTTGTGCGAGTCAAATTCAATCACGCGGCTTTTTTACGCAACCACAACTGATGCTTTTTATCAAAATCCGAGGGGCGCTGACCGCGCTTGTTAATGAGCCCTTCTTTGTACCAGTCGAAATGCTCTTGGCAAAAGTGCATGCGCTCCACGTGTTTTTTGCATCCCTCGGCGGCGCAACTGTCAATCGTCGCGTGCGGTGTTTTGGTTTGCTGGGGAGCTTTGTTTTCTTTTGCCATTTGAATACCTCCGATAGGATCTGCTTTCTCTATCACCTCACTTATCGGCTTCACTCCGGCGAAGCTTTAGTATTTCGCCGGACGTAAGTCCGCTTTAAGGTTTAGAACCAGCCGATTGGAGCGCGCCTTGGTACACAGATAGCCAAGTCGGTTGAATGGCCTCGGAGTTTACGTAAAGCTCAAATCGCGACAACGGCACCTCGCGAATGTAGCGCGCCTTTTGCAACTCAGGCAATGAACTACTGTTTAACGAATTAAGGACGCTGGCAGAATGGCTCAGTTTGATCAACTGCTTATTTATTGAAGGCTGCAATATGGCATCCAGAACTTCGTCCGCCAAGTCGACATCTTCAACACCGCGGGTGATCGCTAGAAAATGAACCCACAACACGCCTTTTTCTTTAGGCAAGACGAATTTGAAGTTCGTATGGTTTTTCAAAAAATCCGCCGCTCGACCATTCGAAGTTTGTGCGACTTCGACAGAACCATTTGAAAGCAGATTCGTCGGATCGTTCGTAAACGCGGCAATCTGGCTGGCAAAGGCATGAACAGTTTTACTTAGTTCCGCCATTTGATCGGTTTGCGCCCACGTATTCACAATTGGTTGAAGCTTCGCTATCAGGTTTAAGAATTCAATCGGGGAGTCCATCAACGATATTTTCGTACTCGCTATTGGGGTCGCTACACCGACTTGGTCGGCATCGACATTAAATAAAGAAAGAATGCTCTGGTCGTTCCATTTTGATTTGGTCGGATCGTATAAAAACCCGCCCACACCCCAGGTAACCGGAACAAAATACCGGCCGTCAGGGTCGAAGTCGAGATGTTTAAAGTCTATCGAAACCTGCCCAAGTGACGGGATGTCACTCTTGTTCAATCGCTTCAAAACATTATTTTTAATGAATGAATGCATAACGAAGCTGGGCAATTCGACAATGTCATAGTTGTCTGAATGAGAAAGTAGTTCGCGCAAGAGATCAATTTCGGCGGGCTCTTCGGTGACTTGAAGATCGGCATTGAGCCGTCGTTGGAGGGTCTTGACCACTTCATCGGGCAGAAAGTTCTTTTCGATGAGTAAGCGTATTTCTGGTCCGTGCGATGCTTTTGTGTTCAACTTCTCGCGGCGGTAAAAGCTCCACCAGGCTCCCCAAGAAAAAGAGAAGACAACGACTAGAAGTGACATTTTCCAAAAACGCGAATGCATCCGACTTAGGATAGGGGATGCGTTCACGAGCGGGCAAGAGTTTTATTGGCCGTACGCCGCCGGCGCGAAGTTCACGTTGATTGTGGCTCCCGCTGGTGGGATCCACGCACTGCCGACAAAGATAATGCTATTGCTCGCGCTGTCGTAGGTAAAGCCGCCGTTATTGGCCGAGTTATTCGCTTCATTCGGCACGTTCGTTCCGTTAACGGTCACGATAATCGTCGACGGGTCAGGTACACGCGACAAACTGAATGCGGTCGAAAGGGACAGTATACCATCAGCGATAGACGCAAGCTGAGTGCCGTAATTACCGCAAATATCACCTTTAAGACCCTGCACAAAACTCGGCAAACCTTGATTCACTGTATCGACCATTTGATCGTAACGTTGGCCGATAATTGATGTCTGCGAACCGGCCGCGAGGCGCGCATTCTGGCAAGTTGTGTCTTGAACCGCAATTGCCGACACGACGTAGTTTCTGGATGTGGATGTCGAACCCGTAAGAGTATCGAGGTAGCTCACGTATGAATCAACCGAGTCGAGAGTCGTAGCTGTGTAATCATGATCGGGAATTCCGCCACCATAAAACCAGCTATATTCAGGGCGATTGGCGCCACTGAAATCGTCTTCGTCAGATAATATGATAATCGAAGTAAAAGCACCCGATCGAATGAAACCGGAATTGAGTGGGCTATTTAAAGCGTCGCGCATACTCGAGAATGCGCGTTCGTCCCCGCTACCTTCTTCGCCTTCAGTGGCGTTGTCGACGAAAACCGTATCAAGGTTGAGCGTCGTCGGCAACATGGTATAGATGCCGGATTGCGCGCACTGCGGGCAACTGGCGTCGGGGTTGACGCCGTCACGAAATTTCGCGAGCGACGGGTTATCTTGAAAATTAGCCTCCGACAGATACGTATCTGTAGTTGTCACCGCCATCTGAAAATCATATTGGGTCGACTGTGAAGTGAAGGCCTTTATGAAACTTTGATAATTCGCCGTCATTTGATTTTGCTCGGGCAACATAGAACCAGAGTTATCGATCACCCACAGAATATCCATCTTAGGGTTGATCGTCCCCGCGCTTTGTTTGAATGATTGGCCTGCCGCCAATAGATCGAAGGAGCTACCTTTATTGCCACAACCGACGAGCAGGGCACTCGCTGCTGTTAATGCAATCAAATAGTTTGTCTTAAGCTTTCTCATAACGCTCCCTCTGCCAAGCCGTCGTAGCTCGACCAAAGTCTACTCTCGTTATCGGGGTCCTGCCGCGAACCTTAAATCTGGTCATGACGTTGTAAACTTTTGAGTTTGCTTAATGAATTTAAAATTCGCGGAATGAGACGGAGTATCTATATGCAGAGACTTAACAAAATACCCTGCATCTTTTTTAAAATTTGCAAATTGTCTAAAAGTTCGACTTTTTACGACCTAATTATGTCACAAAATGATATCCTGAAGTTGCCCTTCTCAGGGCCAGAAAGGAGGTGGTGTGATGGTCAAAATGTACGAAACCATTTCCACGGAGGTGCGTGTCTCTTAAAAAAGGCATGCGTTTCGTGTAGAGCGTGTGTGTGACAAATCGCTAACACGCTAAGGGCTGTCCCACTACGGTGGACCACCCCTTGAGGCTGGGAAGGCAACGCCCCCAGCCTTTTTTATTTGGGCATCAAAGCGCTCAGTAACGGCTGGCGGAGCGGGCACAGGTCACAAATTTAATTTACCTATCGCCCAGTAAAATCTGTAAGCTGAGGCTGACAGAGAAATCGTTTATTGCAAGCGCCTGAATATTACCTACCGCATCCGACAATTGCACGACGGTGCGGACGTGCGCACCGTCTAGAGTGCTCGTAGGGATGGCGTAGCTGACAAAATAAACCGGTATACTCCCGCTATAATCGTTTTCTAAGTAGGAGGTGGTGGAAGAGTAACTTTTGACTTTCATGGCGTAATTTCGCACGCCGGCGCCGAAGGTCGTTTGATGAATCGTTAGACCCGCCTGCGCAGACCAAAACGTATTGCTTGAATCTTCAATGTAGTTGGGCGTCGCAGTATTATTGCGAGCCTGCTGACTGCCGTACTCGCCGATCAATGCCAAACCGAAGTCGTTGTTAAAACTAAAAAGTGCACCGAAATCGCCTTGCGAACTGTAAGAGTCAAAGGTTGAGCTCTGCCCGGACTGCTTAAGCGAGAGCTGACCGATAGAAAGGCCGCCGCCAACAACGTAATCAGCGGCAAGGCTAGGCAATGAGATCAGAAAAATTACCGTGAACAAAGACACACGGGTCATGGCAAGGCCTTCATATCCGTTACGCATCTGGTGTAGATTGAAGCCGGCATAAACGGGGTTGAGCCGATTCGCGTTAGTAACTTTGTCGATGGGTTATAGGTGAATTTTTCGATCGTTTGAAATGTGGCATTGCCGTTAGCCACAAAGACGTCACCCGTAATCGAATCTTGCGTCATTGCGCTGGGCCCGTTGACTATCGTGTAATCCGTCCAAGCCGGAGTGGCACCTGAAATAGAATTGGTCACAGAATTGACGTTATAGGAATATATAAAATTCGATGCCGCTGTTGTACTCCCGTAGGCGACCAGAGTGTCGCCCGAATTAAGAATAAGAAGTTTAGATGGTAGTGCCGTTGTTGTGGGCGAGGCGCTTGCTGCCAAGCAATCAGCCGTAGTCGCGTAGCCCGTAGCTGAAATCAAACCTATTTTGTTGTTTGGAGTGGCCGCAGCGTGGGTGTATAAAATTTTTCCGTTGGGGAATACTCCAATCGACGAAATGAGCGATGTCGACGTCGCGCAGGCCCCGGCCGGCGCGTAAACGTAAGGGTTTACCCCCATTGTCACGCGCGATTTGCCTGAGCTGAATTTTTCAATGGCGCTCGATTTACTGACAAGTAGACTAGAGTCCGGAAGAAATAAGAGTTGGCGCGAGATTCCATTCAAAGCCGTCGAGTTTGCCAGATAAACGGTTGCCCCACTGCCGTCTTTGTTTACCAAATCTATGTGGCGCCCTGCTGTGTTCTCGACTAAAACCAAGAGATGATTGGTGTCATAGTCAGCAATTGATATCGGCGAGTCGCCAGGGTTGTATTGATTATAATCGATTACCACTGATTCGACCTGGCCGGTGTCGATATTGACCTTCGATATTATATTCGAAGGTCCAGCCGGCACCGCGACCCCGCCGCCGTAACAATTGCCAGTCGCCACGTACAAAGAATTGTGAGTGGCTTGGTAGACGTTTTGATTGAACGGGTCGGAAGACGATTGGCCACAACCACTTACCGCAAATACAATCGCCGCGACCACGGCAATAACAAGGCCTAGTCGATACATAATATCCATACTAACAAATCAAATCGGAACTCTAGCTAAAAACATTATTATTTGCATAATTTCTGGTCCTTATTCTGACGGCACAAACGCACTGGATTACTGCAATTTAATAAAAATCTGGCCTACGTCCGATTGGAAACACCGATAGAAAATGATAACTGCTTCTTGATTTTGCCTTACCACCTCGCATAGCCTTAATGACGTATTCCATAACTTCTAGCGAATTTAAAATGTAATGCGATAACAAGATGACCTATTCAATTGTTAGAAGAAGCGACGCTCGATTTGCTCCGTTTGGGGAATTCTCAGCCTACAAATTGAAATTCGGCAAATTCAATCCAGGCCCTCCATTTCGAATTGAATTGATAGCTGAGGCTGGTGTGCGCCGATTAGCGAGACCCGCGGCGATGTATGATTTAAATAATATTTTTCCGAGACCCGACATTTTTGAAACTATACCGACTATTTTAGCCAACGACGGCTTACTCAAGAGCCTTAAATCTCTCGCGCCAGAGACCTTCGACTCATTTTCAGTAACCCTTGAAGTCGACAACGGCCCCACGTTTACGTATTACGCCATTGTGCCGCACGCAGTGCTTAAGGGGCGTAATCAAATTAAACCTAACGACTTTGAATGGGGAGGGTTTGCCTTTAGTCCTAGTGAAGCTCCGGGGCGGCTCTTTACTCTCGAGACGGCGACCGGCAAATTATTGATCGTTGATGCGGTATTAGCATCGGAGATAGAGGGCCGAAGTTTTTTCGATACTGTTGTTTCGCCATTTCGACGGGTTTAGATAACACCGCGGCCGCCCTTGATTCATGTTGCATCAGCTCACTTCGTAAAACAGTAAATCGCAACCAACCGTCGAACTCATTTTCAGCGTCGAACATTTATTCACCATTGCAAATTATGAATAATTTCACCGCGTCGACGTCAAACGAGGCTAATCACGTGCTAAAAAGTTTGACGTTTTGTACGAGGACGTCGATGGCGGCCGTTTAGTTTAGAAGTGAAGTGCGAACGGTGACGTAGACATAAACCTTTAAGCGACCTGATTGGCAGGCAAATTGCTCTATTCATAACTGGGGAAACTAATCGTTAAGAGGAGGGGAAGCATGTCACGCCACAGCTTATGGAGTACACCTTGGCGTCTCAAAAGGGAGCTTTTATTCATGGCGCTCCCATTATTTATCGCATCGGCCACTTTCGCGACCACCGCACCCACCATTCAGTCGATAACACCAAATTCCGGACCCGAAAACATTGATCCCTATCCCACAATAGCTGGAACCCATTTCGAATCCGGCGCCAAAGTCTATGTTAATGGCGTAATTGCACGTGGCGTTTGGGGCGAATCTAATGGCGGCTCAGACTATCTCGTATTCCGACCACCTCTGAGCGCGGTCATCGGGATTGTTCCTGTTAAAGTTGTGAATGCCGATGGTGGCACTGTGACGTTGGCTAAAGGTTTTTCTTACACGACCGCATCTCTTGCTAAATGCACATTCAATGGAGCGACATTGACCTACAAGCAAACTGTCACTGCTTATCAATCTTCGAGTGTACCAGCGGGCTCAACTTGTGCGTCTCAAACTCGGACCTGCGTGAGCAACAATGACCTCAGTGGCAGTTATGAGTATTCAAGTTGCAAGGTGAATGTTCCTACTGTGACGATTACGAAAATTTCGCCAAATTCTGGTCCCGATACGATTTCGCCCTATCCTACGATCGCGGGCTCCAACTTCGAATCAGGCGCGACGGTTATGGTTGGGGGAGTGCCAGCGCGTGGCGCATGGGGTGAAAGTACGGGGCATTACCTGGTGTTTCGACCGCCGAGTGTTTCGACAATTGGTTCTGTGAGCGTGACCGTCATCAACCCGGATGGCGGGAAGGCAACACTGAATAATGGGTGGACGTACTCATCCTCGAGTTCGGGGAGCGGGGCCAACTTGAATAATGTGGACAACTTTCCACGCCTTGGCTGGATCGCGATAGGGGGTAGCCAAGATTACAACAGCACATTCCAAGCCAATGCCGCCAAAAATCACGTCGTGATTGTTGGTGGTAATTGGGAGGGCTGGAACCCTGGCTACACAATGAATAGTGTAATCGCATCTATCCACTCGCAATCTAAAGTGCGAACGCGCGTATTCCAATATAATAACTTTGTCGATGCAGCGGACACTGTGAGCCGCGCTGCAGAGCCAACTTTTTGGAACACAGTGAACACCAACAACTGGTGGCTATACAATAGCGGCAGCAGTGGCTCGAAGGCCGCTGACTTCTGGTCTTCGAGTTGGTGGGGGTTAGATTATGCAGTAAATCCATCTACAGGCGTCCCATACGCCGGGTATGATCCATCGACTGGGCTTTCACCCTATCAAGATGCGGCCAAGTTTGATAACGACATGTATCACCTTGGCAAATACGAGCAACCCGCCGACCCATCGCTCGACGGATTTTTCTTAGACAATGTGTTCACCGGCGGGCCTGGAACACAACTCGATTCTGGCGACTGGTTTCGAAACGGCAATTTCACGTCGAGTACTAATTCAACAGTTGCGGCTGGCGTTCAAATGGCAGAGGCATCGTTTTTTAGATACCTCAATCAGAACTGGCCGGGAGCTCTGCAAATTGGAAATTCAGGCGATACAATGGGTCAGGCAATCGATCAGGGTGTCGGCGTATCTCCGCTCAAGGGAGTTATGAACGGTGGCGTATTTGAAGGCGCGATTGGTGAGAGTTGGAGCATAGAGAACTGGGGTGGACCATCCGGCTTTATGCGCTGGTATCAAAATACAATTGCCATGTACGCAAACCCGAAACTCGAACTGGTGGGTCACGAAAATGTGCAGAGCAATGGCTCGGACCCTATTTCGTGGAGTGGTAACACCGTCACAAATTGGTCGGCGCCCTACCAAGGTATGCGTTACGGTCTCTGCGCCACACTTATGAATAATGGCTACTATGCGCCTTCGAGTTCAAATTACAGCGACACGAACTTTCTCTGGTTTGACGAATTCGACGGCGGTGGAATAGGCACGGGCTATCTTGGTCAGCCTCTTACCAATTCGGCGGGCGCGCCGCAGACAGGCGCTTGGCAGAACGGTGTGTGGAAGCGGGAATTTGCAAATGGGGTCGTTCTCTGGAATCCACGAGGCAATGGCACTCGAACAGTCAACCTTTCAGGCTTGGGTAATTTAAGACACATAAACGGAACTCAAAATCCAAATCTGAATAACGGTTCGGCGGTCACGAATGGAAAGGTGACGTTGCAAGATCGCGATGGACTCATCCTTTTGCGGTATTAGTTGTCGGGGGAGCATTTGGAATAAGCATCGATTTGCAAGACGTTCCGTTCAATACTCGATTAAGGCCATCCAGCTTTTCTTGCCAAGTCTTTGTGACGGCGTGAGCTACGACCCCATACAAAGCATCGTAACCAACAATGGTCGTGCCGATTTGAGCTTGAACTTTCGCCTCAACGGCGGGAGCAAGAATATCATCAAGAAAGTAGAATAGTGCCGCTTGTCTCGGATTTAACCCGGGCGGCACTTGTTCTTCAATTGTTTGCAAATGTCGTAGCTTAACCTGCGGCAAAACATGCAATCGTTCGAGTTCGGCCATCTCGTGCGGCGTCCATCTTCTTGTTCGCAAATCAGTCAGTGCATCTAGGAGTTGATCAGAGCGCCTGCCACTAAAAAAATTGAGAATATAAGCGGTGAGCGCACCTTCGATTCGCTCTTGCGGCAATACGCTGACGTTGACGACTGAACCAACGAGCTCGTAGTTATGATCGAACTCCATGTCGCCCGGCGAAGGAATTCGCTCCGCTGAAACACCGAGCGCCGCGAGCAGCCTCTGGCCGCGAGTTGCAACTTGACTCCAATTTGGCGTTGCCCAAGGCGAGAAATTACCAAGAATCTTCATGATAACCGTCACGCCAAAATAATCATTCTGAATGTTCACCGGATCCATTGTGAGGTCATAACCGGAAACTGGCTGAGCGAGTGGACTTTTCACCTTTTTGTACATGCTCTGAATATACCGATCGACTTGTGCTTCAATCCTCGCCGAGGTTATGGTCATATCACCATGCGAGGCAATATAGCGATAAATATAAACTCGGGACTTAACTGGGGGAGTGGTCTCATACTCAGGGGCTATCAAGCGTAATTTCAGGCCATCTTGAATAAGTGCTTCAGGCGACACAATCGCTTTGTTAGCGGTCACACCAATGACTGTGGCGTGCGAAAAAATTTGCCGACTTTTCAACATGCAGGCGCTGAGTTCACTCGAAACCGACCCAACGGCGTTCGATAATACGATATCACCGGGGATTACAATATAGCCAAAAAATTCAGCTGATCGAGGATTCTGTTCAGCGGCCCAATTCGACTGCGGCAGCAAATCGGAAGTGCGGATGACGGACGGGAAGCTTTTGGCAAATTTCCGTAATCCGACGTAGGCCACTTCTTCCGACAAAATTTGGAGCAAATACAAAATGCGGCGCTTCTTTTCTAGATTCGAGAAACTTGTGTAACGGTAAAGCTGGCGCACATTCTCAAGCCCGCGCGCTAAGTTTGCAAAATCGCGCGCCGTTTCAGCCTCGGTTGCGCCAGTAAGGTTTGCATATTTAAGTCTCTTCAGCAAATCGGCAAAAATCGCCGAGGCATCGCGGCGATCTCTCAGAATTTCAACATCGGTCGGAAATTGAAATGGGCGGAGCAAGAGGGCAGGAGAGACCTGCGGGCCCGCTTTTTCGACCAGAGTTTGCGTCCACGAATCAAGATTTATTCCCGGCAAAAACGACCGTGAGTTCACTTGAGCTGAGGCCGCCGTTGCGACAGCAAGCACAATTGCGGTCAACATGTTTCTCATACGGGCTCCGCGCGGATTTATTCACAGAGCGCGCACTCTACCACGTTTACCGCGCCACCGCGACAGTCAAGAATTTCTTACATCCAGTAGATAGTTAGAGCTCGGCCTCTATGCGGTTAAAAATTTTTAAAAGTTCTTTTCTCACGTCATCTGCAGAGAAAGGTTTCACAATGTATCCTGAAATCCCTTTCATAACAGCCGAAATCACAGTGGGCTTTGAGCTATCCGTTGTGATAACAACAACACGGGTATGCTCAATTGTCGATGTTTGCCTAATGGTATCAAGCGTTTTAAGCCCATCCATCTCTGGCATATTGAGATCTAAAAAAACAACCCAGTAGGAATTCTCGCTTTTGGCTGCCGACTTAATCTTTTCTATGGCCGTTCGCCCATCAGACGTTTCGTCAATGAACGAAAAACCAAGTTTATTGAGCACAGAGCGAATTTCATTTCGCGCGATACTCGAATCGTCGACAATTAAAAAGCGCGCGTTGGCGTTAAACATATAAGTAGCCATAAGTGTTAACCTCAACTCTCTAATTACCTGAAACTGAAACTTCGCATTGAAATCGAGCCGTTTTGAATTTCCTCGTATTCAAATGTTAGCTCGTCCATGTGATTTGACGCACCTAAGACGTAATAAAGGGGAAAGTAGTGCTCCATGCTAGGTACACTTAACCTACCACTTTCAGTTTCATGAAATTTATTTATCAGCGAGGTAAAATCCTTATCTTGCAATTTTGTTTTGAGCCAATCGTCAAACTCAATGGCCCAAGCGTAAGGTTTTGCATTTGGCGTCCAGCGCATGGTACTCAGGTTGTGGACGAGATTGCCGCTCCCCATAATCAAAATTCCTTGCTCGCGAAGCGGTGCTAATTTCTCTCCCATTTCAAAATGCCATTGGCTACCTTGTTTCATGTTTAAGCTCAGCTGTAAAACTGGGATGTCGGCCTTTGGATAAAGATGGCGCAATACCGACCATGTCCCGTGATCGAGGCCCCAGACCTCCAAGTCGGGTTGAATAGTCGGAGCATCGACCGAATCTCGGATCATTCTTGCGATTTGAGGATCGCCGGGTGCAGCATACTGAATGTCATACAACTCTCGCGGAAAACCATAGAAATCGTGAATCGTTTTGGGTCGAGACATTTCAGTTATGAATGTGCCGTCCGTCATCCAATGTGCTGATATGACAAGTATCGCGCGCGGTCGCGGAAGTTCCTGACCCATTTTAGCCAACGCCATGGTGTAGGCGTTGGTGGCAATGGCATTCATAGGCGAGCCGTGTCCTATGAACAGAACTGGCATTCTTTCAGAGGAGAACTCGCCCAATGATTGATTCAGCATAACACTCCCTAATATTAGCTTTGTTTTGCAAATTGCAAATCAAGCGTAATCGTAACTTCGTCGCCAACCAAGACGCCGCCGGTTTCAAGTGCAGCATTCCAAGTAAGACCAAAGTCTTTTCGCTTTATCTTTGTAGTGGCCGAGAGCCCAATTTTTGTATTACCAAACGGGTCTTTCAGCTCAGGGCTCGGCCCCTCCACCTCGAGAGTCACTTGTTTTGTAACACCTTTAATTGTGAGGTCACCGATAACTTTAAGTAGGCCGCTGCCCGAAGAAGAAACGGTTTTTGATTTAAAGCTCAGAGTCGGGAATTTTTCGACATCGAAAAAGTCAGGACTTTTAAGATGACCGTCTCTTTGCGGTTCACGTGTATTGATACTTGCGGCTTCAATGGTCGCTTCGGCCGTCGCCTTTTCAGGATTTGCACTATCGAAGATCATTTTGCCGGTGAGCTTTTCAAAAGTGCCATGCACTTTCGCTATCATCATATGTTTTACACTGAAACCCACTGATGAATGTGCGGGGTCGAGTTGATAAGTTGCCATTATTTGCTCCTTTTGTTGTTGTTGTTGTTCATTCACTTTACTCCGATTTAGATATGTTTATTAGATCGTATTATTTAAATATACTGTTCAGTTTATTGAACGACGGCCAAACACCGTAGGATGCCACCGGCCTTTTAGACAACTATCTGAAAATTCAACAGAAAATGGACTGGCCTACGGATCGCCCGAGCGAGACCAAAGGCTTCAATTAAATCGTCAAAAAACCGATAAAATATGCATGAGGCAGTTGTGCGTCTTCGTTCTATTCGTGCCCCTGATCGCAGCGATTTCTCTCGTGACGGGTTGCGGACGAATTTGGGGGACGATCACATTAAAAACGCCGGCAACCGCAACAGTATCAATTTCAAAAATAGAAATCACGACGTCAGCGCAAACCCTCAATGCGGGAACATGCTCCGGCATGGTCACGGTTCAGGCTGTAGACACCTCGGGCAACCCACTTCAGGTTAGTTCCAACACAACGGTCGACCCGTTCGGCAACGGCTATATGTTTTTTTCGGACCCCTCATGTATGAACCAAGTTTCAACTGTTACTATCCCGAGTGGGTCAAGCTCCGCCAATTTTTATTTCGAAGCTCAGGCGACAAATCCGCTCGCAGTGTCAGCTGCTGGTGCGACAGGGGCGAATCAAACAGAGACCGTTAATGTTGGCAACTCCATCACCGGATTTACGTATACAAATACGGCTTACACGGGTGACCCCAATACATTTGGCGATAACGGTTTCTTTCCGGATTATCTATCGGCGTATAACGGCACGCTCTATATTGGTTACAACAACAACGGGGCTGGTACTGACGGAATTTTGGTTTCGGCGTACAATGGCAATGACGCAAGCCCCAGTTGGACCCTCACGAATAGTGGCAGCAGCATCGCATATTCATCCACCACCGATATTTCGCCCGCACTGATCACATACAATGGGTTACTTTATGCCACATGGACCGACACCAATGGCACGTATACTGAAATTCGTGTCAAAAGTTTTGATGGTACAACATGGTCGGCCGCCGATAACGGATCGCTCAATTTTAATAGCTCTGAAAATGCCACACACCCCGGCTTTGGAATTTACAATGGCAATCTTTATGTCACCTGGGACGAAAACGGTCTCGTTCATGTCGCCAAATACAACGGTGGAACATCGTGGTCGTTTATCGATGACAATGGTTCAGGCGGAACAAACGGCACATTCATGAATTACAACTCGAGCAAATCGGCGGACTTCCCAGTGCTTTGGGGGACCGCTTCTGGTTTGTTTGCGGCATGGTATGAGAATAGCGAGCTTCGAATCAAAATCTTCAATGGTACGTCATGGTCGGCCGCCGACCCCGGGGCAGGAATTCAAACCACTAGTATCAACTATTGGGCGCAGGCCAACCAAATCGCAAGTTTTGCCACCATTCAGGGTTAGACCTACATCGCTTGGAGTGAAGGTTCCCCCGCTAATTTGCATGTTGCCGTTTACTCAGGTGGAACAACCTGGACAAATGTCGATAACGGCGGTCTTAACAATTCCATCTCAAAAGCTATTGCGGGGCAGCCTTCACTTGTTGCGTACCAAGACCGGCTTTATGTCGCTTGGCCAGAATCGGATGGACTACCGGGTGTTTCTTATGACTCAACCCAAATACGAATTTCTGTTTATAACGGCAACGATGCAAGCCCAAGTTGGACGTCGATTACACCTGGCGATGATGGTATTGCATATGTGCCGTGGTATGAGGGGGCAGGCATATCATCGTCTTATTCGTCGCCAACGTTTACGGTGTTTAACAACAAACTTTATTTATCATGGGGCGACAGCCAAGCGACAGATACTGGTGTTTTTCAAGAAGGAACAACGGCGACAAAACTTTGGTTCCCGAACTTATCAAATAACGGGGGTGGGGGTGGCGTTTATCAATTGAGCGGCTGTATGTCCGATGAAGTTCGCACTGCTGACAGTTCAGGCGCTATAGTTGAGGCGCCATCAAATATCACCGTCACACTTTCAGGTAGCGGGATTGGGTTCTTCTCAGATTCGAATTGCAGTCAACCACTGGCAAGTGATCAAGTCACAATTAATGCTGGCGACACAGGGGCCCACTTCTTTTTTCTAGCTGAAAGCGGAGGCGATACATTTGCAATAACTGGAACGCCGTCTGGCGCGCTCAGCGCAGCATCGCAAAATCTGACTTACGCCAACGTCGACGATTGGATTGGAGGCGCGAGCTGTACAGGGGTGTGGACAGATAACAATTGTTGGAGTCAAGGAGGGGCCCCAAATACTTATGCCGGAACAGCGATCTTCAGCAATAGTTTATGTTCGACCAATTGCAATGCCACAATTAATTCTAGTGGTACTGTTGCCAACAACATCGTGCTTGAGTCGGATTACACCGGAACTGTCACACAGGGAGCCGGGTATTCTTCAGGTACCGGAAGTACATTAGAAGTGCTGGGCGGAACATTTAAAGGCAGCAGCTCATCCGCAGATACCTTCTCTGCGGGAGCAGGCACAGCTACGGGGCGATACGGAGTCTTTTTAGATGGTACAGGCACGCTAAACCTTCAAGCAGCAACTCTTCTTGTTGGGGTATGCTATGCATGCAGTGGAGCTTTTGTGAATGATGGCGGAACATTTACGGCGGGTACAGGTACAGTTGAACTTCAACCCGGTGGCTCGCATTTAATCGTGGGCTCGTCGACCTTCTACAATCTAACGATGGATAATAGTTCGAGCGCCGCTGGATTTATCGTCTTTCAGGCTGGGGCCACTCAAACTGTTACGAATGCGCTCACACTTATCGGCGGGTCAAACTACCTCTATCTCAACAGTTCGACACCCGGAACGCAATGGAATCTCGTGCCGCCTTCTGGCACCACTTTGGGTGGTAATCTTCAAGTTCAAGATTCAAATAGCTCCGTTACGATTCATTCCGGTGCAAACTCTACAGATAGCGGCAACAACACGAATTGGTCGTTCCCGTAACAGTTGTTTTTCGGCAAAATACTGGATCGAAAAGGCCGCAGCCAAGGGTAATCCAGACGCCCATTATGTTATCTATCAATATGAATGGGATAAAAAAAATGCCTTATCCCACCTGAAAATAGCGGCTGAATCTAAAGAGATTCCTGCAGCGGAGTATGACTTCGCAAGAAAGCTGGACGATGAAAACAACTGCACGAAAATAAAGGCCGCTAGATACTGGGCCCTCCTTGCGCAAAAGGCAAAGTTGAATGTGCTCGATGTTTTGAATTCGATTAAACGGCATGGGGCTTGTTGTCATGTAAAAGGAATTCCGTGGCCAACTGGAGAAAAGACTTCGAAACAAGAGTTCGCCCCTCAGGTT
Organism: Bdellovibrionales bacterium; assembly: GCA_027459485.1. GTDB lineage: Bacteria > Bdellovibrionota > Bdellovibrionia > Bdellovibrionales > UBA1609 > RBG-16-40-8. The sequence goes on from DAIDIG010000003.1 coordinate 138,683, forward strand.
GCTGAGGATTATGCAAATGGTGAAAACGGAAAAAGTCAAAATTTTGATCTTGCGCTCAAAGTGATTTGTAATGGGGACGACATGTCACCTTTTGAAAGAGATCAAATGATAAATTATGTTCTTAAGATGAGAGCGGAACCTAATTTGCCTCCGCTTCGGTATTGTGATTTCGCCTCGAGCGGTGAAACTATGGCCTACTGCCAAACTCAAGATGCAAGTAAATCTCAAAGGGCCAACGAAAATAGCATAGCCACTATATCTATGAACTGGCCATTACCAGCTCGAAAGGCTCTGAATCGCCTAATGCCTGTTGCAAATGATTATTTCAAAGCTGAATCGTATTTCGAAAATGATACTTATCGCGGTGGTTCCGAGCAAGCGAGCCAAATAATTGGCGACGAAGACGACCTCAAAACGGAATTTACAAAGCAACTGAAAAAGCTTGCAAACCAATCTCCTAAAGTAGTTTCGAACGATCGTCTAAAAATTGTTGAACGACAACTAAACGCAATAGTGAAAGAGAAGTTCAGCATGGGCGACACGGCCAGCCAGAAGCTATTAACGAATGCTCAGAATGAGTGGATTGCGTATCGAAATATGTGGGCAAATCTCTATGTGGCGCTTTGGACTGGCAAGCTTGATGCAACGTCGGCAAAAACTCGTGCTGATTATGATCTCACCCGACTTCGAATTTATCAGCTTAAGGATGTCGACGTTGTTTCAGAGGATAAGACAAATTAAAATGGCCTAAACTGAAAAAGCTTTTCGCTCCAGCTAAAACGCAGCCGTCAGTTCAAGAAGTCGAGCAGCGGCTACTTGCTGTTCAGGCGTTTGAGGCGAAGAAGTGGGCGGCGCCCTGTCTTATATCGACTTTGTTGGCGAACGCGAATTTGCGAAAAGCGCGCGCGGTTTAGAAAATAATTCTGTAAAGTTTTCCGGTGTTGGGATTTTGCCAACAGTTTGTTGCGGGCTCTATTGCGGTCAAGAATATTCTTACTGTATAGAACTCCACCATGTCTGATGTACAACTGTACCGGCGTTATTTGAAAAATGAATTGGCGAGACGTTGCAAGACGAATTCGTCTTATTCTTTGCGGGCCTTTGCGAAAGCGCTCGAGGTTGATCCGGGGACGTTGTCGAGAATACTCAACGGTCAACAAGCGCTTTCGTTTAAGATGGCGCAAAAGGTTGCGGCAAAACTCGATCTCGACCCCAAGCAAGAAACTGAGTTCTTTCGCTCGTTGGCGCGGCAAAAAGGTTTGGTGCAGCTCGGTCAACAGGCGCAAGCGATTGAGTCTGACCGCGGTAGTGATGAAAACGAATTGACACCGGATTATAAGGGCGATGACTTTCGCATCGAATACTACCGCCTTATCGCCGATTGGTATCACCACGCGCTTATGGAGCTCACTCATGTGAAAGGCTTCAAGCCCGATATTCGCTACATTTCGCGCGAGCTTGGGATCAGTCAAACCGAGGCGAAACTCGCGCTTGAGCGACTCGTGTCTCTTGAGCTATTGGCGAAGAAAAACGGAAAGCTTGTAAAGATTCAAGCGAAGCATTCAACGACCGACCGTCATGTGACGACGCCGGCTTTGCGCAAATGCCAAAAACAGTTTCTAGAAAAAGCGATTCATTCGCTTGAAAACGACCCGTTAGAAGAGCGAAGCCACACGAATATGATTATGGCGGGCGATTCTTCGAAGATCGAATCGGCAAAGCGGATGATTCGCGAGTTTCAAATGGCGCTGTGCAATTTTTTAGAATCCGGCAATCGAGATCGCGTTTTCAATCTCAGCGTCGCCTTATTTCCTGTGCAAAAAAATAATGAGAAAAACAAAACTAATATAGAAGATAAGGGGTAGTAACCATGCGTATATTTTTAATTTTAATCTCAGGGCTTTTTCTTGCAGCCAGCGCCTTCGCGGGTGGTGACGGCCATGGCGGCGGCGGTGTTTATCGGGATGGTCAATATGTGACGTTTTATTCGGCGGGGATTTACATTTCATCGACCGCGCTTGAAATAACCGGGCCGAATAAAGTCCCCGAGCTCAAAGAGCTGGTGAAGTATATCGGTCAAACGCCGTATTTGAGCGACACGACGAAAGCCACGCTGATCAACGCTCTTGAACCGAGCATGAACAGAAAATATTACGAGGTGGATCGGTGGCGATTTACCAAAAAAGAATTGGCCGAGATCAAGGCTCAATACGGTAATGCCATGCAAATCGATGCTCAACACGTGCATTTGTATGCCGTCACCGATCCGGCGAACGATGCGACCTATTTGCTGCCCGATTATTATAAACTCAGTCAAGTTGACCAAGAGGCGATTTTGTATCACGAAGCCTATTGGATACTTCACCCAACTTCAAACTATACAACCGTCATTGAATCTGAATCGGCGTTTGAGGCATTTTTAGAAAATCCGTATTCGTCAACGAATATAATGAATTGGTTAGCAACTGTCGGTACCACGGCTGACGAACTTAAGGCCGCGATTCAGTTCGATCTTAATACCGGGGCGCTAGGCGGTCTTTTGGTGAACCAAAACCAAATTCCACTAGAAAAACTTTTTGGTAAGCAATTCTTCAAATGCAAAGAAGACGAACATAAGCGGGGACAAGGACTCAATTGCACGTCCGACATAGAAGTTCACTTGACGCAATTGTCGCAGCAATACCCGAGTTCGGCATTAATTCCATTTCTTCGCAGTGAATTCGCCGCAGATGCAGTTGTGATTAGCGTAACTCAAAATGCTGATAGCAGAACTAAATTTGTGGATCCTGGAAATTCAGAAAATGAGGGTAAATTACCCGAGGTTGCAATTATAAAATCCGGCGGTAATCTTTGCGAAAGGTTAAGCAGAAATTATGTTGGTGAATGTTACGGATACCGGCCGTTCGAGCTCGGTTATTTAAACTTGAACGATAGCAGCGGTGCGATGCTAAGCCTGAGTTTGACTCTTTGGCCGGGGCAAGTGGCATCTTCGGTAGACAATTATTATTTTCAACTCACCAACTAATTTTTTAAGGATGTAAATCGCATGAAATCTCAATTTATAGTATTTAGTCTGGCGATGGTCGCGATGATCGCGATGGTTGGCGCACAATCGGCGCGTGCAGATGATGGTCGTCATCACCATCCCTGCCATCCCGTAGTTGTTCAAAACAAACCTGTGGTGATCGATTCGTGCGTGATGGTCACGAAGTCGGATCGGTCGGCCACACTCGGCGCGGCGAATTGCACGCCCGCCGGCGATTACCCGCGCTGGACGTGTCAGTTTGAAAACGTTTTTTACCATGAAAACGACACGTTGTATTTTCCGGTCTCAAACAGAACTGTGACGCAAAAAACGCTCGAATGGTTGACGGGCCCATTTTCAGCCGTCGGATCGACAAAAGAGGCGGCGTTCAATCGCTTGCAGTCGAGCTTCAGCAATCAACTTGAATCTCAAACAGGTGAGCCCGCTTGTACGGCACCGTAGGCGCGCGCATGCAATCTCGCATGGCTCGGCATAGGGCGACAGGAGGTTTTAACTTGATCTAAAATGAATCGTTATCCGAGATAGGAAAATTCAGAATTCTCAGACTGGCAAGCTTGATGCGACGTCGGCAAAAACTCGTGCTGATTATGATCTCACCCGACTTCGAATTTATCAGCTTAAGGATGTCGACGTAGTTTCAGAAGATAAGACAAATAAAACGCGTTTTGGCGGGCGGGTGAGGTGAGTCGGGGGCTCAAGCCTTATGTTGCGCCGCCGTTTTCATCCTCGCCGACCTCAGCGAGCGACTTAAGCGACTTTTAGTTGAACTTTTAAACCGAGGTTTTGAGCAACGTCGATCAAGCGATCAGTCGAAATGCGCTGAAGATTGCCGTTTACAATAGCGGTGATGACCGTGCGGCCAACATGGGCTCGCTTTGCCGCTTCGACGTGGGTGAGATCTTCTTTTTCAATCAGACGTTTGATCGCTGAAATAAGCTGAACACGCATTTCAATTTTTGGAGCCTGAGATTTCGGCAAACCCAAAAGGTCGCAAAGCTCCTTTACATTTTTAGCTTCAAAGTAAGATTTCACAACATCTCCTTCAGTCGCCTTTGGGCAATTTCAATATCATGCCTTGGCGTCGATTGAGTCTTCTTATGCAAAAAGTGGATAACCAAAATCGCATCCTGGGATTTCACGTAATAAAAAACTCTATATTGTCCATGTCGATCCTTAATCCGGATCTCGTGAACGCCGTTCGCTATGTCTGGCATCGGTCTACTCACCGGCATACCAAGACTTTCGCCAGCCATCAGCAATGCAAAAAGCTCCGTGAGCCTCTGCCTCGTCGCCAGGTCCAGATCCCCCAATTCTTTCTCTACCTGTCGATGAACTCGAAGCCCCTCCACGTGATCTTCATAATGTCATAAATATATGACATTGTCAATAGTATCACTTCCGCTCGTCATATGTCGCTCTCATACACGAACTCGGTCACGCTTTCGGACTTTGTGACACAGATTATCCTAACGAATATAATTGTGATCCGAATTACATTTCAGTTGACCCATCGGAACAGCCTCCGAGCGTAATGAAAACTGCATCTTATTTTTATTTAACCCCCGATGACATAGCCGGAGTGCGCGCCGTATTTAACCGGTATTCGTATCTCAGCCGACAAAATTGAAATCACCTGTACAATAGTAACATAATATAACTTATCAGCATACATTGTGCACACCCGGCTGCCCATAAGTCCTGTTTCAATTTACCGTCTCGCCAAATTACACAGGTCCGCGCTATCATTTAATCAATGAGGTAGCCCCATGCGGAATCCAGCCAACAATTGGAAGACCTGGATCGTCGTTGCTGCATCTTTAGCGGTCGTCTTATTTTTTCAAAACTGCGCTTCGTTGAGCCACACAGGCGGCGCGGCGAGCCCCTCGGTACACGCTGACACATCGAATTTGAGCCGATGACAATCGCTGAAAAACTGCCGCTTGTTTGCCCTCGTTGTCGAAGCGGACTGAGCGAGTCGAATGCGGGGTCTTTCGACTATAAATGCGAAAAGTGCAAGGTTTCGTATCCGGCCATCGATGGGGTCCCGTGGCTGTTTCGATATCCCGATGCCGTGCTTGCACAATGGCTAAGCCGTTGGCAGCAGTTTCGCGCACAATTGAGCGCCCGTTCGTCAAAGCTCGATCAGTATCTAAAGAGCGAATTACTGGCGCCCACTCGTGTGCGGCTTACGCAAATTCAAGTAGCGCTGGCACACAACATCGCCACACTCGAATCGATTTTACATCCGCTGCTTGATCGGACCCCCGCCGATGGGTCAAATCACCTCTTAGAAAAAGTGTCATGGACCCAACATTTCGACAGCTACTTCAATAATATCTTTCGCGATTGGGGGATAATCGACGAAAATCTGGCGAGCGTTAATTTCGTGGCGCCCGAATCGCAGAAGATTGAAGGTTCAGTTTTGATATTGGGCTCTGGGGCGGGCCGTTTAGCCTTCGATTTGCAGCAGCGGTGGCAACCCGAAGTCATGTACTCCCTCGACATCAACCCGCTGCTGATGCTTTTACAAATGCAAATGTTCAGCGGAAAATCCGTCGAGCTGTACGAACTCCCCCGTCCGCCGCGAGACGCTGAACACGTCGCTGTTAAAAGAATATTGAAGGCACCAGCAATGCGAAGCCAAAACAATGCTTTGGTGCCAACCCAAAGGGCCTGGCACCTGTTGGCAGATGCGCGAAATGTACCGCTTCGCGATCACTGTATCGACGTATTGGTTACGCCGTGGCTCATTGATATTATGCCCGATCGCTTCGATATTTTGGCGCGACGCTGGAATCGACTTTTAAAAATCGGCGGCGAATGGCTCATTTTTGGGCCGCTTTCTTACAACACAAGCTCGTTTCACAACGACCTTACAAGTCTAACCGAAACCGAAATTGCCGCAACTCTTGAATCCTGCGGATTTCAGGTGAGTGAAGTCAAAAGCAATCGCCTACCCTATTTGTCATCGGATGCACATTCGCAAAAGCGTGAAGAAACGGTTTGGCTTTTTCGTGTTAAAAAAATTCGCCATGAAAAAGAGCCGCCTGCTGAAAATGTATTGCCCGAATGGATAATGCACGCCGATCGACCGATCCCCGTCGAGCCGTTTCTAATGGATCAATTGGGGACAGCCCGACTGCAGGCCGAAGCGATTTCTTTAATAAATGGTCAAAATAGTTTGCAAACTATATCTATGCAGCTCGCCGCACGCTATGGAGTGCCGCAAAATATCGCCTTAACCTCGATACAAAATCTGTTTTCGTCTCTAATTGAGACTCGATTCGGTTCATTTCGTTAGACTTTAAACACTGTCGCTCGAGTTGACAGCGCAACTCAATTTAAACGCTCGTCGCCTGGCTCAACACTTGCAGTTAACTTTTACATACAAATGGCCGATAGGTTATCTGGTCGTTTGTCGTGTTTCAAAATAAAACGGGGGATAAACAAGATGTCCATCATGCCGGCGATTCGAGAGATCAGACGCTACCGCATGCATTTGACTGTTGCGATTATCTCTTTGGTCACGATCACCTTTTTTCAGAACTGCTCTTCGGGTTTCAAATCGGTAGCGGGCGTCTCAGCCGAGGCCAGCACTTCGTATTCGCATAGCGGCTCGAACGGAGGTACCCCCCCCATCGTTAGCTTTACGCTCTCAGCGACGAATGTCGCGCCCGGCGCGAATGTCACTATATATGTGACCGCCGCTGCTCAGTCCAGTGGCGCCACCATTAAGCAAGTCGATATATTTGTAGGTGGCAACGACATTAAAACTCTCATGTCATCGCCGTACAACTACACGATCAGCGAATCAACCGCTGGGCCGTACAGCATTTATGTAAGCGCCACCGACAGTATGGGTGGCGTCACCCAAACAGGATCGCAAACGTTAACCGTTATGTCCTCAAGTGGTGGTGGCGGGAGCGGATGCCTCGCTTCGAACTATCAGGCCCCAGTCTGGTCGAGCGGCCAGCAGTCTACGTATTCTTATAATATCGACTTATCGAATCAAATAGATACTTCAAATTTAGTTATCAACAATCTCGCCTTTAGCTCCGAATACACAGTGACGAACATCATGACTAAATCGAATGACAAAAACATAACCGTGACTGCCAATGCATCCAAAAGAATGCTGACAATTTCTCCCAGCAATGGGGTCGAATGCGCATCCGGTACAGCAATCATTACTGCCCAACTTCAAGATCAGTGCTCCACTTTGCCGGGGTTTCAATACCCTGCTTCATCAACTAAAACATTTACGATCAATTATCATAACACCTGCCCTTCGCAGACGGTGCTCACTCAATCGGCTCCAGCCTATCAAGAAGCCATGGGATCGCAAGTCGCCACGGACGGATCGGTGGTTGTCATGACAGCTCCACAATATAGCGGCAATGGCCAGAAAAACTCGGGCGCTGCCTATATTTTTTCAGCTTCGACGGGGCAGCAACTCACGATGCTCACGCCATCGTCGGTTGCGGATCAGAAAATAGATTCGGTGGCTATTCGTAACGGCACGATCGTATTAGGAACATATCCTTTGCCTGGGGTCAGCGGTGCCGTCTATGTCTTTAAGGGGTCTGGATCAAATTGGGCACTCGCGACGACAATTCAGCAGCCCTCGGTTTCGGGCCAATCCGGCCTGGACCCCTTGGATTTCGGAGCCTCAGTCGCAATTCTCAGCGACGGCTCAATTGTCGTAGGCGCGCCAGGTGAAGACGTCAACGGTCTTTACGAAGCTGGAGCCGTCTATATTTTCAGTGGCAGCAACTACAGCCAAATCGCACACCTCACGGCAAAAGCGCCGGTTCAATTTGAAACTTTCGGCGCGAGCCTCGATGCGAGTGGGACAACCCTTGCAGTAGGCGCTCCATACGCCTCATACCAAGAAAGTTTAAGCACGACCGCCATCGGGTCGGCCTATGTATTCTCGGGTAGCAGCGGAAGTTCGCTCACCCAAACCGCACGAGCTTTATTGATGTCAACTAAAGCCAACGCCAGCGATGTGTACCAATTCGGTGCCTCTGTTAGCATCAGCGGATCTGAACTGCTCGTGGGCGCGCCAGAAGCAAACGGCGGCGGCATGGCTTACCTGTTTAATACAACCGGAAAATACGTCGGGGCCGTAGCCGAAACCAGCAAAGGCTCTTCGTCGGGCGACAAGTTCGGGCAGAGCGTTCAGGTCGACGCGAGCACCAACACATTGTGGGTTGGCGCCCCCGCTTTGAGTTCTGACACCGGCGCGATTTTCAAATTCTCAATTGGCAGTTCGACACCGAGCTACATGTTGACCTCAGAAAACTTAGCGAACCAGCCCCTCTATAGTACGACCGGCGGTCAATTCGGCGCGAGCTTCGTGGTGAACGGCGCGAATATGGCGATCGGGAGCCCAGGGTTCGCTGGTTTAGTTAATGGATCGCCGACTATTGTGAACTCAGGCATTGGTTTCGTAATGTCGACCCCTTAGGACGTTTGGAAGGAAAAGAATTATGTTACGACAAAAACTGACGAAAGATCTGAAAAAGACTCTGACGGTCGTGCTGGCTGTTGGCGCCGTCAGTGTTGTGCCCTCCACCGGATTATCGCTGGATGCTTACGGCAACGGCGACAAAACCGGCGTCGTGGCTCTTTATACATTTAAAGAAGGCAGCGGCAGCGTTGTTCACGACCAGATTACGACAGGTGGAGCGTTAGATTTGAATATTTCGGGCACCTCTGGCTCCTACAGTTGGTCGTCAATGGGGCTTGATATAGATAGCCCACTGCAAGTTTTCGTGCAGTCGGCTGCTCCCGCCACTAAAGTCATCAACGCTTGCAATGCTTCAAATGCCATGACAATCGAAACTTGGGTTGTGCCCCAATCGCCTAACCAAGCATTTTTAGAAAGCGACGGACCGGTGCGCATAGCCGCACTGACGGATGGCGTGCTCAATCAAGGCGGCATTTACTTAGGTGAAGGTTACAATGCCGGCGCCTTTTTTGATCTTGGCATTCATACAATGTGGGCCTCAAAAAACGGCGTTTACATGGAACAAGGCGAACAGTTTACGACAGACCCGAGCGATACGTCGATCGTGCGCGGCAACGAACAAGAACATATTATCGTGACCCGCGATAGCAACGGCGACGTCCAAATGTACGTCAGTAACTCAACCGGCGCACCTGTTCTTGAAATTCCGTTTGGTGGCGCGCCAGTGCCGAATGACAAAAACGGAAATTTGAAATTAGCAAGTGACGACTATCTCACTGTCGGTAACGACATCAACCCCGGCAGTACGCAATATCCGACCGTGACGATTGCCGGCGGCGGCCCTCAACCCATAAGCGATAAGCAATTCTTGGGTGAACTTCAAATGGTCGCGGTTTATTGTACGGCACTCACGAAGAACCAAGTATTGGGCGCGCTGGCACCGACAAATTGGTTAACGTCTTCAACGAATTACACCGTGAACCCAAACGCCCCCATTACCCAAGCCCAACAGATGGCCGCTCTCATTTATGAACGCGTCGCGGGCGTCAAGCTCCCGATTGATCACCCGACGATCTTGCAAATGGCCAACATTCTCGCGGCCAACCCGACCGATATCCCGACGCGCATGCAAGCGGCGGCGATCGCTGCCAGCAGTCCGGCGTTTTACAATATCACTGTCAGCGATTTCGCGAAACCGATGTCAAACATCGCCAATCTGACGCAAGTTCCGCTCAATGATTTTGTTGCGGATATTATCGGCGCCACTCGCGACGGTATGGATGCCCGCCAAATGCTCGATGGCGACTACTACTATGTCGGCGACCCGACGAAGACGGCCGTGCCGGATGATCCGATTGCGTCGATCGCGCTTTCGAACAATCATTATGCCGCACTTGAATCGGAAGGCTATGATCTCTCGAGCGTTTTACTCCAAAAGACCGGACAATTGTTTTACAACGGCCAAGGCGCTCTTGTGCCGGCCAATAAAGTCGGCGACGCCGGCGGTCTGCTCACGACTCGTCAGTTCGCATCGGAAGCGTACTCCGCCGGTACAAATCGGCGCGCGATTCGTTTCGCCTTCAATTCGTTTTTGTGCGAAGACATCACGCAATGGGCGGATGCGACTGCCCCCGATGGCTATGTCGGCCGAGATGTCGATCGCTTCCCGACCGGCGATCACAACGTTTATCTGACAACCTGTAAAGCTTGCCACGCTCAAATGGATGCCATGCGCCCGGCGTTCGCACACTTCACATTCGACTCAAATAAGGGGGGCGCCGACTATTTACAAGACGCGCTTCTTGTGTCGCAAGAAACTTCGTTCAGTACAAGCAATGGATTCTCGGCACCAGCACCGGCAGCGGGCGAAACCAACCAAGATGCCTTGAACGATCAGGCGAATGACGAAACGAATCCGTCGTTTATGGTGCAATCTCCTCTCGGCGTCTCAGCGAAGTACAATAAAAATACGTACGTCTTCCCGGCTGGATATCCGGTTCCGAACAATAGCTGGGTGAATTACACCAACCGCCCGGGTACGGTTGACCGCGCCTACTTTGGTTGGGCGCAGACAAATGTTCAAGGGGATAGCAGCATTGCGGGCCAAGGCGTCGGCGCATTCGCCGCGATGATCGCAAGTTCACAAGCGTATCCGAGATGTTTGGCACAACGAGTGTTTCAATCTGTGTGTAAGCGAGCGCCGGACCCGAACAGCAGCGCCGATCAAGCGCTTCTCACTCAAGTGGTCAACGCATTTACGACAACTGATCAATACAAATTGCAAACGCTGTTCGAACGCATCGCCGTGCAACCGGATTGTTTGGGACAATAATTAGTCAGCGCTTGGCGGTTGGCCGCGTGCGCAGGGGGGATAAAATGAAATGGTCGCGTAGAAAATTCAGAATTGCGCTCTCGCTCATAGCAGTGTCGAGCGTCGCCGCCTTTCTGGGCAACGCTTGTTCAGGCGGCTTTCAAGGCGCGAGCTCGGGCGCAAACTCTCTAGCCAGCGGCGGTGCTGTGATGGCCTGCCAAGAGCCAACGTTTCAAACTGTACCGGGTACAATCGCCGTCTCGATCGAATACGGCAATAACGTGCTGGCGAATATGCAATCGTGTCTCGGTCTCTCGAACACCGATTTGAGCCAGCAAACGCTCGATGAAAACGCGGCTCGACTGCCGAGCTTTTCACAAGCCGGGTACGTCGGCGACCTGAACTCCGCCATGATGATGGGTATTGCCGCCGTCGCAATCGACGCTTGCAGCGATCTTGCCAACAAAGAAGCGGCGGAAGCGGCCGCGAACCGCAATTACTTTACGCAAGTCGATTTTACCCAATCGGCTATGACAACAGCCGCGATCGATGATTCGGTCAACCGCCTCGCCCGCGAATGTTGGCAGCGAACTCCGACAAGCGAAGAGTTGCAGATAATTGAAAGCGGCACGCAAGCCATGGGTTCGATCGGCGCACAGTATCAGGCAATCAACGTTTGCGCCTCGGTACTCGCAAGCCTCGCCGGCGTTTCGAACCCTGCCGGCGTAATGTGATTTTTTTTAATTAAGGAATTTGGGGGAAGCCATGATGTTCTTTAAAAAGCTCAAAGATATGTCGCCTGAAGAAATTCAGAAGCAAAAAAACCTCGACACCTGGCAGAGGTTGCACGGCAAAGCGATCACCCGCCGGCAACTTCTCGCGGCGGGGGCAATCAGTGGCGGAGCCTACATGGTTCTACCCTCGCTCTTTTCGCTCATAAGCCCGTCGACGGCGGAAGCCGCTTCGTGCGGTAGCTCCGGCCTGCCCGCCTTCATCACGGTCAACCTTGATGGTGGGGCGTGCCTCGCCGGTAACGCCATCATGCTCGATGGCGGCGGCAACATGCTGCCGGACTACGGTTCGGTTGGCATGGGCACGACGCCTACTCCGGTTCAGATGTTCGGCACAACAGGACCATCGTTCGCGTCAACGAGCGGTTTTTTGGCGGGTCTTCAAGCCTCTATGAAACCGGCGACGATAGCCAATACGACGATGATTACTGTCGCGGTTGCAAGTAACGACGATACGGCCTCGAATCCGCTCGACCCGACTCCCCTTGTAGTCTCGGCCAATAGTTCAAAAGATATATTGCCGCCGCTTGGTACTAACCGCAACCAACCTGCCGTGTTGCCGATGACACCGACTCTGGCGGTTGGCTCGCTCAGTGATATTCAAAATGCGCTCACAGTTCAAGGCGCAGTAAAAAGTTTAACGGCCTCGCAAAAGGCCACGATTTTTCAAAATATACAGAATTTATCCGCAACCCAAGCTCGCAACTTGGCCAACGTGTCGGGAGCTTCGTTACTCGGCGCGCTCGGCACAAGCGCGACAGCGACCAACACCGGCCTTATTAGCGGCACCAACACCAATACCGACCCGCAAACCAACACCGCACTGAAAACAGTTTGGAACAACTTTCAAGGTCAAGATCTTCGCGATGCCGCTGTTGTTTACAACGCGCTTATGGGCAATGCGATTTCGGCGTACATTGAAATGGGCGGATACGATTATCACGGCACAAGCGCGCAAAACGTCCTCACACAAGACACGAGTGCCGGTACAAAAGTCGGCAGGGTCCTCGAAACGGCGGCCACTGTCGGTAAACCGATTTTTGTCGTTGTAACGACAGACGGCTCAACAGCTGCACCTCCGTCATCGGGCCCGACTCCACCGAGTGGAGACAAAGGTACGCACGGCACACTTTTTGTGTTCGCGTATCACCCCGCCGGCAAACCCGTCGCCACTAAAACTCAACTCGGCGCTTTTAAATTCGGAGGCACCGATTTGGGGGTCGACACCTCAACAACCATTGGCGGAAGCCCGAGCCTCGCCATTGGCGCGATTGTCGCCAACTACATGAATTGGGCGGGCGTCGGGGCCAATGCACCGAACGTCTTGAACAATGCGCTGAATAGCCAACAGCTGCCTCCGCTCATGGTGCTGCAACCGCAAACCGGCTAGCCGAACGGGAAAAAATTTAGAAAGGGACGTTTACCGTGATGACTAAAGAAAAGAATTCGACAATTGAGGAGCGAGTTGCGACCGTCAAGTTGCGGCTCCGCTCCGTCTTTTTGTTGGCTGTCGGCTTTTTGACCCTGACTCTGCTCTATAGCAACTGCTCCGCCCAGCACGGCGGGGCCAATATGAGCTCCGCCTCAAGCGCCTCGATTGCGGCGGCAAACTGCAGCCTTACTGGAGCTCAACAGCTATTTCAACTCACCTACTACCCGTTTTTGCAAACGAACTGTTCGTCTTGCCACTCGGCAACCGGCGAAGCCGCCGGCACTCCCTTCGGCGATTCTAATATCGTTTCAGCCTATTCTTCGTTTATGTCTGAAACCGCGCAAGGCACCGATCTGACGAAGATTAATAATTACGCTGTCGGCGAACCCGATATGATTCACGTGCCGCCGGCCGCCGGCCCACAGTTCGCGACTCAGATCAATGATCTTGGCGCTACTCAACAGTCGCAGTGGCAAGTCGGCATCAATGAGCTGAAAGGCTGTGGCAATACGCAATTCTTGGGCGATCAGTACCAGGCGACCCGCACCTGGTTGATCAGTAAACCCATTGGATTTTCGGCACCCTCGCAAATCGGCACCGCATTTGAGAACGTCGGCCCTTGCACCGACACCAATAATGCCGCTGGTTGCAGCCAGACTGTCGATTGGGACCTCAGCCAGTTGTCAGAAGTGGCGCGCACTCCGGTCGGCACGTGCGCCAGTACCAGCAATGCCCAGGGATGTTGGCCGAACTTACCCGGAGCGCATTTTGAAATTGACCTTCAAGCCTTCGCGACAGGAGACGAATCCGAATACATTATTCGCAATCCGCGAATCGTGTATCCATCGCCCAATTCGAATGCCGTCAATTTCACCGCGCACAGTATTCAAGTCAAAATCGACGGGCAGGTGGTCGTCAACGAAACGACATTTCAATATGTCGCTGGTGCGGTTTATAAGAGCCTCGCCACTAATTACTTATCCGTCGGCGCGATGGCTGATCTTTCTAACATTCGCAAAAGCGACGTAATTTCAGTTTCATTTGGCGATATCGACACGACAACGGCGTTGCCGCCGATCCCAGCGCCGCCAACCGTCACCTTGAGTTTAGCATCGGATTCACTCACAAAACCGAATGGGTTGGCTTCACCGGTTGTTAAGCAGGTCAAACTTCAATTGAGCAACCCGTCTAATCTGTTCGTGAACGTACCGATCAATATCGGCGCCGACATAGCGGCGGGCGATGCCGTTCCACCCACTCTCACAATGGCGGTGCCGGGTACTGACAACGGCAATGGTAAGCCGATTCAAATCCCATCGTTTTTAATCGACTATCAAATCACCGGGGATACTGTCGCACCATTTACAGGCCCCGTTTTGGATTCCAACACTTCGAACCAAGTCGATGCAATGGTCACAATTTTGCCAGGCATGACGAGCACAACTTTGAACATTTCCGTTATCCCGAACGATCGGTACGAAAACAACGGTCAAGGGACTCACGTGCGACTTGCGATCGATTCAAATCAAAATGGCAATCAGTTGGGAACTCTCAGCACAGGCATTACAGTGGCAAACGCGAATTATAACTTGAGTATTGCGAACTCAAGCACGCAACCAGCCGCGAACGCTGTCACGTTGACTCAGCTTCTATCGCCTGGCGGCGCCTTTTACGATAATTGCATCGAATGCCATTACCCAAACCCAAATGCCAGTCCGCCATTCAGTCAACCTCTCAACAATTACTCGATGACTGTTTACTCGTCCCTTATGTCGGCCAACCACTTCGTGCCCAATAACACGAACGCCAGCGTGGCTTGGCAGTTGATAAATGGGTCAACGCCGCAAATGCCTCTCAACGGATTACTCCCGCAAGGTTCAAATTATTACCTCCAGATTTACAACTGGATCATGGCAGGAGCGAAAAATGACTAAAACTCATTTAAGACATCGTTTGATCATAACCATATTTTTAATTGCACCGACAATTATTATGTTTCAGAACTGTTCGGCCAGTCATGGCTCAGGCGGTCTCAGCGCTGCATCAATGGGTAGCGGTGTCATTCAAACTGTTTGTATCCCAGCCGCCCAAAGCATCGTGAACGCGAATCAACAAGCCGCATTGACTTTGGTTCAATCGAAGTGGCCGACTCCGCCAGCAGGGTCAGCGGAGGCCAATGCGGTTCCCGACATTGTTTCATGCGTGCAAACAAATGGAGCGCAAGGTTGCCCTGGTGAAGTTTCCGCTAACCAACCACAGAATTCAGATCTCTATCAAAAGGTCGTGGATGGCATTTGGCCAGTCGGCGGCTCGCAATACTCAGCGTCTGACATCGCAACCCTTCGCGACTGGATACTCGGGTCGCAAGTAAGTTGCGATACGCTTGCGGCCGGACCTGGTAACCCAAACAGCGGCGGCAACGGTGGTGGCAGTGGCACAAGCGCTGCTACTTTTACACAGGTGAATAATCAAATCATTCAGCAGTATTGTATCGGGTGCCATGGCAATGGTGGAATTTCACCGAACCTCACGACCTACGGCAACGTCGCGGCTAGCGCCAACGCCTGCCTGAGCGCAATCCAATCCGGTGGGAATATGCCCCTCGGTCAACCGCCTCTGTCTCAATCGCTGCAAACTTTATTTGCAAACTGGGTAAACGGCGGCGCGAAAAACGATTAGCAGGGGCTCTCGAGAGAGCGAATTTTTTTTAAATTGTCGAAAAGTTCGACTGCCTTAACATATTTTACTCCACGTAGTTGATTTGTGCTATATTGGCGCGAGTTTCGGCCTATGCAATTTGCAAGCATAGGCCTCGAGTGAGGTAACATATGCCAATTTCAATTCCGTCTTTTTTCATCACGGTTATCGCAACGTGCGCAATGGCGGTGCCCGCTTTAGCGCAGACGCCAAGCCCGCAAATGTACAACTACAGCTGCACATATATCGGCGTGCCTTTCAGCACTTCGGTCAGTGTCAATACGGCGATCTTACGATTCCCTGAATTATTGCCTTTTACTGACGCCGCAGGCAACACTCACAATGTTGAATTTTTGATGCTTAATCCGCGGGTGCTCACGATTTCCATCGCGAGCAATCCTCAAGACACTAACTCCGGCGCACCTGGGTCGACGATCGCTTTACCGGATCACGCGATTGTCTGCGCCCCGATCCCTTACTAAATCGAATCGTGTCACAAATCCCGCACGCTGTCGCCCCTACATACCCCGGCCGTTGCAGTCGCTGCTATATGCGCAGCGAAGTGTGCATTTGCGACTTAATTCCGGTGATTCACAATGAGACACCGCTCACGGTTCTCATGCACCATCGCGAAGCCTACAAGACAACCAACACCGCCAGAATTGCGTGCTTGGCGCTTGAGAATAGCTCCATCCACTTTCGGGGCCTGCCGCAATGGAAGACAATTCCAGGTTTGCCGACCGAGCTCATCCGCGACTTCGATCACCAACCCATTCTGCTCACGCTCAGCGACCGAAGCGCCGTGCTGTCGAAGGATTGGCTCGCCCGGTTTGAAAAACCGGTTCACTTGATCGTGCCCGACGGCAATTGGCGCCAGGCAAATAAAATGGGCAAGCGCGAACCCGAGCTTAAATCAATACCGTGGGTGAAATTGCCGCCCGGGCCGCCGTCGCGTTACCGGTTGCGCCACGAACATCATCCAGAGGGGATGTCCACTCTCGAGGCGATCGCTCGCGCATTGGGGATTATCGAATCACCTGAAATTCAGCGGCAACTCGAAGACATTTTCGAGACCATGGTCGCGCGCACTCTCTCGACTCGACCACCGATGAGGCAAACGGCGTTGAATTTAAATTACACTTCAGAAATGCCGATAATCCAGCCGGATGGGATGGCAGAAACTCAAGCAACTTCTCGGGATTCGGATCACGCCGGTTGACGCCGACGATGCATCTATACAGCAATTGGTGAGCAAAAACTTACCGAATCGCCGGCAGAACTTTCGCGTGCAGTATCCGAAGATCGGCGCGGGCGGGCCCTTCCCCCACGTCTACATGATCGATACCGAAGTGCTTATCGCTAACATCAGCGCCGGGGGGTGCCTTGTCATTGACGACACCGATCGATTAGGTTCGACCGTCGGCGAAATTATCCCTCTTGATTTTGTTTGGCCGACCGGCAGCATTCGAAAACGGGCGCGGATTGTGGGAGTAACCTATGACAACCGCCACCTTCAGTTTGTCGACTTTAATGCCCAGTTCTTTCTGCAAATCAATAAGCTTGTGCCACCGGCGATGCTCGGCAACAGCTTTCATCAGGTCAGCAACAAGTCGGGCTATTTGGCCGCCGCCGAAATGTGGACATCCCAAAGCAACAATACGCTCGTTTTTCATCATGACGGCTTAGTCGAACTGACATTCGGCGGTGAAAAAATACGGTGGGGGACGGCCAACGGTCGCGACACGAAAATGAACTTGGCGCAATTGTCATATATTTACGTAGTGCTCGCCAATATGCCGAGCCCGAGTCAACGCCTCAATTTACTCATTGAGAAATTGGCGACGCAAATCGCAGTCCTCGAGTACGCGCAAAAGAAAGACGGCACCGATGGTTAGATTCGAAACATTTCGCCCTCAATTGAAATCGGGTCAGCTCACTCCGCAAGGCGAAAAAATCGTTTTTGAACTCGATCCGCCGAATCACGATCAGATCATTCTCCCGTCGGAAATGACGGATTTCTTACTCCTCTGCACAGGTGAACACACAGTCGGTGAGATCATCGAAATGCTTTATCACCGTAAGGGCACGATTAAATTCAAATCCATCTATCGCACCCTTCACTATCTCACTCAGCGCGGATTTCTCGAAAATACACACCCCTTCAACGAAAACGATGAAACCGAAGCGGAAAATGAATTTCGGTTTCTGACGTTTCGCCCCCCGCTTGAACTCTCAATCGGCCGGCGAATTGTGAATGACCGCGAGCGGCCGCTCGGCTTTTACACGGTCTCGATGTTGATTCTCATCTTTTCAATTCTCAGCTTTCAGTTTTTTTCTCCACAATGGTTGAGTCTGTCGTTTCTATCCGTCAACGGTTCGTATTGGCGCGGGCTTATCTATTTGTTTGTTGCGGCCTCGATTCTCCTCTCGATCAAAGGGCTATTGAAATGCCTTCTCTTGCTGCTTTTGACTGGGCGCGCTTACAATTTCGGATTTGTCTTTAACTGGTTCGCAGCCTATTTTCGAGTACGATCGGATTCGCTGTTTCTCGTTAATAACCGTCTCTACTTGACGTTATTTCACGCGACGATGGCTCTGGTTTATTTTCCGATTGTGGCCTTCGGCTATTATCTTTTTCCCCACATCCCGGCGCACGGATCAGCCTATTCACTCGCCCTTTTTCTTTTTCTGCTCGAGCTCACTCCCTATCAAGAAAGCGAGTTCAACGATCTTTTTCGCTCGTATTTCGAAGACGATACAGTAAATAAACTCTCGAATTACTTTAAACCCCGCCCCCTATTTTCGCTGGTGCACCCTTTCGAACGGAATCGCGACTACAAACTATTTTTTCTCTTTACTCTCTTTGCGCTCGGATGGAGCGGTTTTGTACTATTCATACTTAGCTGCGCGACGCACGTTCATTTTGCCAATATGATGAGAACGCTCACTCACGGCACAGTCCTCGAACGTGAGGCCGTTATGATTTCTCTCAGCCTTCTTGGCACATTTGGGTTGAGCACCACGTACAACGTTTTGCGATTGGTGTATTCGGCGATGATCCAACCCATCACGCGTTTCACAATGAAAGCGGCGCAGAGCCGCAGGTCGTTCAAACTTTCTAGCAATAACCCAAAAGAAATTTTAAGCATTCTCGAGAGCTTACCTCTCTTTAGTTACCTAACAGTTGAACTCCTCACCACAATGGTGAACCGCAGCGAATTAAAGCGATACAAGCGCGGCGCACCAGTGGTCATTCAAGGCGGCGAAGGTAGATATTTGTACGTCCTGCTCTCCGGCGGGATGAACGTCGTCAAACGCTTGCCATCAGGACGAGCGAAAACTATGGGTGAAATTTTTCCGATAAGCATTTTTGGCGAAATTTCCGTTATCGCCGAGACCTCGGCGACTGCAAGTGTTATCGCTCGTGAAGAAAGCGTCGTCCTCGAGATCCCCGCCGACACTCTTCGCCAGGTCGCCGGTGAAGTGCAGTACATTCGCGAACTCGAAAGCTTTCGCGGGGCCATCATGGTGAATCAATTTTTCACGTCCGCTCCGGTTTTTCGCGATTTGCCGGATAACATCATTCAGATGTTCATCACAAAAGGTAAAATCGAATCATACGCAAAAGAAGATATCATCTTTCGTCAGGGTGATTATGGCGACGAGTTTTACCTCATTCTTCGCGGTAGCGTAGGGGTGAGCGTAAACGGCCGCCCGATTTCAAAAATCCAACAGGGCGGCTTCTTCGGCGAAATTTCGATGATTGCGGATGTTCCCCGCACCGGCACCATTCACGCACTTGAACCGACCCAAGTCTTAAAAGTCACACGCGACGCATTCTGGGAGATACTGGCTCACGATATCACAATTGCCATGTTTATCGAATCCGTTGGTGAAATGCGCGTCCGCGAAGATATAGAGATTATACGAACTGTCGCTTGACTGTGCGCTCGGCCTCCGAAAGAATATTTTCATGTTCAGTGCCACGCGTTCTCTCATTGTAGGCCACGTGCTTTGGCTTGTGCTGCTTTCAGCGCTGTCGTTTGCCTCGCCTGAGATGCCGCAAGCTAAAGCTGAAACGCCGCCGTCTGTTTCAAAATTTTGCTACGACCGGTTGTCGTCTTTGCCCGGCAAGTTCGACAAAGACGCGCTCAAAGAAATTTGCTCGAAAGTCGTCGTTCTTGATTCATGCCATAGCGAAAATGGCTCGCCGATTTTTTATTACGAGCGAAAGGGTACGGATACCTCCTCGGGTAAACGAATTCTGTCTATTTCGCTGATCCACGGGGATGAGCACCCGAGCGGATCGGTGAATCGCGCATGGATGATACGTCTCAGCCACATTAAGCCGCGCAACACGTGGAGAGTCATTCCGATTGTAAACCCGGACGGGATGGCCGCTATGACCCGCTACAATAATCGCGGAGTCGATTTAAACCGGAACTTTCCCTCGCACGACTGGGATCGTCTTGCCCAAAAATACTGGCGGATAAAAACCCATAAAGACAAGCGACGGTACCCCGGGCAAGTCGCCGGCAGCGAAAAAGAAACTCAATGTATTATGAAACAGATCGCCGATTTTAAACCGAACTTTATTATTTCGGTACATACTCCTCTGGGAGTTCTCGATTTCGACGGGCCAAAAGTGCATCCGCCGAATTTTCGTCCGTTACCTTGGTACGGTATCGGCACTTACCCGGGTAGCCTTGGCCGCTACATGTGGGTCGATCATAAAGTTCCAGTGTTGACGGTTGAGCTTCATCAAAAAGGTCTGCAAAAATTGTCGGAGTTCGATCATTTGCAAGATATGACAGGTACGGTTGCCATACAAGCCAGCCGCCTTCTGCAAAAAGAGAAAAACTGAAATATGACCACGGCTGAGAAAAAGTTGGCGCAAAAATTGTTGCCCCACGCCCGGCGTGCCCTCAAATGTGCGCACTCGCCGTATAGCCGAGTAAAGGTCGGCGCCGCTCTGCTGACCCAAACCGGTCGAATCTTTTCGGGCTGCAATGTTGAAAACGCATCTTACGGCGGCACGATTTGCGCTGAACGCGTGGCGATTGCGACGGCCGTTGCTCACGGCGACGTCTCTGGCCGCCGCCGCATTCGCGCGCTTCTGATAACGACCAATCAAAAATCGATTTGGCCCCCGTGCGGCATTTGCCGTCAATTTATTTCGGAGTTCGCATCACCAGAGATGCTCGTTTTTGCCGCCAATTCTCGCGGCCAAATATCAGTCACGACTTTAAAAGAACTTTTGCCCCACGCGTTTGACAACCGTTATTTTAAACTCGGAAGAGCGAGACGGACGGGTTTTTAAGTTTTTCACGCCCGCGCAGAGCTTCAATTTCCATAAGAAATACAGACGCCAAAACTCGAGCCCCCGCGCGCTCACAGAGACGTTCTGTGGCTGCGGCGGTACCACCCGTTGCCAGTATGTCATCAACCACCGCCACGTGGTCGTTCGAGCGAAGAGCGTCTCGGTGGATTTCAAGAGTGTCGGTGCCGTATTCAAGTTCATATGACTCTCGCACCGTCGCGCGCGGTAGCTTACCCGGCTTACGCACGATGATGAGCCCATACCCCAGCCGATGGGCAAGAGCCGAGCCAAGAATAAAGCCGCGGCTTTCGATAGCGACAATTTTGTTTACACCGGCGGGGATTCGCTCCGCCATGTGACTGGTAAGCGCGGCGAACGCTTCGCCATGCTCTAATATAGGCGTGATATCTTTAAACAAGACCCCCGGTTTCGGAAAATCGGGCACGTCGCGAATGAGAGTATGAATGTGCTCAAGGGTCATGATTCATTTTGCTCCCTTGAGAATTTGAAAGCCGAGATTCTGAGCCTTAGCCAAATCCGAAACTCCGATTTCGTAGACGTTGATCCGCCCGGTTGGGAAGCCACACACTTGCGCGTGCACATTACCGTCAAAGCGATTTTCTTCGGAATAAATTTGGACCGATGAGAGCTCCGTCGCCATCGATTCGACTGAAGCGCCTTTGACGCCCGAGCACTGCTTGCTGCCATCGGGCTTGTACACGTAAACGTGTTTCTCGTCCGCGTGCCGATTGCCCCGACAATGCCCATTCGCACACCCAACCACCAAGCCGGCGAAGATCGCAACGATGCTGCAAAGTCGCAATTGAGGACCTTTCAATTGTTTGTCCATGGCCAGTTATCCATTGGTGAAGCGAGCCGCATATGCAACGCAAAAATATTCGCGTCCCGCGTGTTTAAGTACACCATCGATGTCGACGGATCGATCGTCGGTTTAGCGGTCACGCCCATCCCGGTAATAAACGATGCGACCGTTTTACCGGTTCTCGCGTTCATCGCTAAAAGCGGGCCATCCCACTCCCCGACCAATATGAGGCCGTGATAATAGACCGGTTGAGTGGCGACGGTGTCTTTGAGCGTGCGCGACCAAACGACTTTGCCAGATTCTTTATCGAGCGCCTGAATCATACGGCTTGAGGTCGAATAGTAGATTCGGTCACCGACAATGGTGACGGGATTAAATCCGCCTTGATCGTCCGCCCAAATCGTCTGCCCGGTTTTCTCGTCAATGCAATAGAGTTGGTCGTCGTAACTCGAAACATAAAGACGCCCGTTATCCAAGACAGGCTTTGCATCAACATCGCGAAAACGAATGGCGCTGTTCAGCTGTTTCTCCCACACCATGGTGCCGCGAGTTTTATCGAGCGCCACGAGAAAGCCATCGCTGAAACCGGCGTATACGCGATCGCCGATCACTGTCGGTTCACTCGCGCCTCGCACCGTTATGGTTGAGCTGTCTTGCCGCGGATACACCCAGATTTGTTCACCGGTTTTACGATTGAGCGCGTAGGCGGTATTTGTGCCGCTTATAAAATAAACAGCGTCTGGTGTTACAAGCGGGGCGCCGATGCCTTCAGAATGAATCGGAAATGTCCATCGCGTGGCCCCATTTTTCGGATTTAATGCGTAAAAATATCCGTCACCCGCACCGAAATATAGAGTGCCGTCGTAGAGCCGTGCGCTCGCCGTGACTCCGCCCGCGATATGACGGCGCCAACGCTCGCGGCCGCTCGTCTTGTCGTAGGCCCGCAATCCGTCGAACTCATTGCCGGCGATCACCAAATTACCGTCGATCACCGGCTCCATTAAATGACTGATGTTATAACCGACGTATCGGCCAGCGGGCGTGTGACGAACCCAGCTTCTGGTAAACACAAATCGCTTCGTATCCGACTTCACGCCGACCATTCGCCCCATGTAGGAGCAAGCGCTTAAAAGAACCGCAGCCCCGGCGACGACCCAACATTTCAAGATTTTTGCCCCTGCCGAATCAGAATTAGCCGCTTCAAATCGCGCGCCTCATAGGCCGCTTCGGATTGCGGAAAGTCAGTTTGAATCCTCACAAATGCATCCTCGGCTTTGTCGTAATTTTTGATTTGAATGTAACAAGCCCCCAGGCGCAATAGAGCATGGGCTTGAAAAAATGCATGAGCCGGGTTGTCGGCGATTTTTTCTAGGATCGGAATCGCCTGCTCGCATTTATTTTCTTGAATCAGCACACCCGAGTACTGGCCGTTCAATAGACCCCAAAAAAGATCCTTGTGCTTCGGCTCGTTGATCACCAACTGTAAGATATTTTCGGCTTGTTTGAAGTCCTTGTAATCGGCCGCGAGGGACGCCGCTCGTATGGCCGCCATGTAGGCCGCTTTACGGCCCTCGTGAGAGCGAATGAACGCCGTGAACTGCGGCAAAATATCGCCGAAGTTTTGAGCGAGCGTCTCGGGAGTTTTCACCGGCGGCATGGGCGGTTGAATTTTGGCGGCTTTTTTCTTCGACTTGGTTTCGGACGCTACTTGCTTTTGCTGGGCCGCCACCGCGTCTTGATAGGCTTGATCAATCTGTTTAGTTTTATCATTCAGTTTATTTTGCAATACGAACAATTGCTCTTGCGCGCTCTTTTCCTTCGACCGTTCGAAATACTGGTAGCTGACAAAGCCGCCCGAAACCACGATCGCCAGAATTACGATCATCGCCAGCGATTGCCATTGGTTGGTTAGAAAATCGATCAGTTTGTATTGAAATGTTGAATCATCTTGCATGAATTTCTCCTGGTCGCTTTTGTCGCAGCTTCGTTATGGTCGGCGCAAAACAATCTCTTTCAATGTCGAATGCGGCCGCGCGGTTCGCCCTTGGTAGTGTTTGCGTAGGGCACCGATTTTGTTCAAGCGGTGCTCCGCCACTCGATTTGCGGCGACATGGGTCGCAACGTCTTCATCCTTCGCCATTTTAAAAACGCGCAACATATTTTCGTAGACCTGTTTGGTTTTATCAAATGCGCGGTCCGATGAATAGCCCTCAAGCTCGACAAAAACGTTCATCAGGCCGCCGGCATTGGCGACGAAGTCAGGTGCGTACAAGATGCCGAGCTCGCGAAGCGCATCGCCGTGACGGGCTTCTGCCAGCTGGTTATTGGCCCCACCACATACAATTTTGCATTTGAGACGGCCAATGGTTTGATCATTGATGACGGCCCCCAATGCACACGGCGCGAAAACATCACACTCACTGGTGATGATTTCTTCGGCTCCGAGTACGTGTAGCTCTGGCATTCGGGCTGTCAACCCCTTCACTTTGTCAGCGTCGATGTCGGCGATTCCGACTCGCGCCCCAGCTTGAACGAGAAACTCCACCAGATGGCGGCCGACGTTACCGAGGCCTTGCACGTTCACTCGCAAACCCGCCACTTCGTCACTGCCGAATTTCTCTTTCACAGAAGCTTTGATGGCCATAAACACACCGTGGGCCGTGTAAGGGCTCGGATCGCCCGATCCACCGAAGGCGGCGGGTATGCCGGTGACATACGGAGTCTCCATAAACAAGTACTCCATATCTTTCACCGTCGTGCCGACGTCTTCGGCCGTGATGTACTGACCATTGAGCGAGTTCACATAGGCGCCGAAAGCGCGAAACATTTCTTCGGTTTTTTGCGTTTTTGAATCGCCGATGATGACAGCCTTACCGCCGCCGAGGTTCAAACCGGCCACTGCGGCTTTATAGGTCATGCCTTTTGAAAGTCGAAGCACATCAATGAGCGCGTCTTCTTCGGATTTATAATTCCACATGCGCGTGCCGCCGAGCGCGGGCCCGAGTGCCGTATTATGGATGGCGATAATCGCCCGCAAGCCCGATTCTTTGTTTCGACAAAAAACCACCTGCTCGTGATCGTCACCATGCTTTTCGATTAATTCAAAAGTATTCATGAGGCCCCCAAATCGAAGTTACGTTTGGAGGCCATTATCTAAATGGCCCGACAAGGGGGTCAAGAAAACTGGCAGATTTTCAGTAAAATAAGCGGGGCTGCGCGGCAAGTAAGCCGGAAGAGGCTGCCTTGCCGCTCACCAGTCATCAATTGATATTCACTTTCGTTGATCCGTTCAAACCCGTTGTCGACGAAGCGCCGATCGAATCCATCACACCCGCCGTAGCTGGCGCCATGTAGCAAAGATAAAAATTGCTTGGTGACGTTGCTGAAAAGGTGAGCGTGCCGGTGGAGCTCGTCGGCGTGCATGTGCACGAGGTCGTGCTTGTGGATGTGCAAAACAAACCGCCTGCAGTCGACGTCACCGTAACCGTAGTCGCAGCTAGCGGTGGCGTCGCATTGCCGTTTGAATCGGCAATTTGAACGCCTATCGGCCCGATCATTGTCGAATGATATACCGAACCCGGCATATTGATTTGAATGCGATTCGGGCTGCCCGGCCCCCATGCCGTCGCGGCGAACGAGGCGTTGAGCAAACTCGCACCACCGACCGCCGGCGCAAGCGGTACGTTGGCCGTTGGCCCCGTATAGGAGAAATAGACATTCGCTTCTTCAACACCAGTCGAGGTTGAGGGCGCGTACGAACTCCCATTACTCGAAACGGCGACCGTGCAGTTCGAATCCGAATAATACGTCACGCCCGGCACACCCGGCCAGGTGATCGTCGGAGCCGTAGAAAATGTGTTCAGTAATTTATTTGAATCATACGCAAGCGCGACGAGCGGGTAACAAGCGTATTGAAAAATTGTCGGTGGCCCGAGAGCTAGCAAGCTTGTGGCATGACCGCCAGTCAGGGGGCCAGCCGCTATGTTTGCTGAAACTTGCAGGCCATAGGGCGAATTATCGATGGCATCTGCGAACGATAGCGTGGCACTGCCAGAAGATATTAAGGCATACAAAATATAACCGCCGTTCAAATTGCTCGGCGAGCCCAAAGTTGCCCCCGACGTCAGCGGTAACGTGCACGAAGGGTTGGTGGATAAAGTCAAACTCCCACCGAAAGTAGCCGTAATATTTGAAGCCGATGGCGCCA
Organism: Bdellovibrionales bacterium; assembly: GCA_027459485.1. Classification (GTDB taxonomy): domain Bacteria; phylum Bdellovibrionota; class Bdellovibrionia; order Bdellovibrionales; family UBA1609; genus RBG-16-40-8. The sequence goes on from DAIDIG010000003.1 coordinate 164,783, forward strand.
TCGTCGGTTGCCCTGTCGAATCGAGAGCCTGCAAAATGACGGGGGTGCACACGGCCTGTTCGATTGTGTCGACGCCGGGAACTGTCGCAGTCGATATGGCTGCGCCCGTCAAATCCGTGAGCTCAAATTGAACGGCCGGGCCGCCGCTTTGACCACCACCACCGCCGTTGTTACCGCCATCCCATTCAGCCGCACCGTGAAAGTATTGTTTAACAGAACTCAGCATGCGATAGGGGCAACCAACAATCTGAAATTGGCCGGTTGAACTTTGAATCACGCTTGATAACAGTGGTGTGGAATAGTTCGTATCGGTCGTCAATCCGTTGAGTGCACTGACCGGGCGCTCGACCAAAAATGTAAATGGCATGGGTAGCGACGTTAAAAGATCACAGGCGATACCATTTTCGGCGCGGTAATCTTGCATGTTCGACATACCTGCCGGCAATTGACGATAAAAGAAGTCGGTGCCATCGATACCAGTCGGGCTAGAACTCGAAGAAATTACACCGGGCAAATACTGATATGTCAGCGTCGCGTAGGTACCAGAATAATTGACCGACAAGCTCGATGGCGAAGACCCCGAATACTTCGTCACATAAGGCCCATCGGTGTCGATCACAGAGCTGCGGTTTAAAAGTTGGTTTTCGTCGAGCGAAATATAATTCGTGTACTGTTGCAAACTCGTCATGGAGCAAATGGAATTTGTCCCGCTAGGGTCGGAGATTGTACCCGAATCGGTTCCGTTACTGCTGCCATACATAGCCACCGGACCGCTTGTGCCACTCCAATAAACAGGAGTTAGGCCGTTCGTATCCTTATAAGCTCCGATGAACTGTGAGCCCGTGCTGTTCCAATAACATGCCTTTTGAGTACTGACGCCAGGGCCGAAAAATCCAGCCACGACTGCAAGGCCACTCATCGGCCCGCTGCACGGTGACCATGGCGTGCAACTATTGCCGCCTTGCGGAGTGTAAAGTGACCAAGTCAAATTCACAAAGTCGTAGGCAACAGAGCCCGTCGGCGCGACAGTGCCGCCCGAACCGAAACTTGCGGTGTCGACCGGACCGCCGAACATTGTCGTTTGGTTATTCAAATCGGTCGCGACATAAGTGAATGGAATATCGGTTAGTGCAAATACGTTGAACCAGCCGCCGTAGATCTCCGTTCGATCGACAATCATCGCCGGCTTACCGGTCGGAGTGTAATACATGTTTATATGCCCAGTGGGGCCGTAATCCGCGGCCGTTAAATATCGACCGGCGATCATGGCCTGAGCGGTGGATGTCCCCTGCAAGGTGGCATATATGCTGACGCTATCCGTGGCTGATCCGACGTCGGCGGTGACATCACCGTAGTAAAAAGTCATACCCCCCGTGTCGTCTTTAAAAACAAGAAGAGCTTGAAACAACCGTCCGGAGCCGTAGGGTACATTTACACTGAAATTGACCCCAGTTGCAGATGGCGCTATCGCACCTGCCATGTTACTCGCGTCCCAAATCATCACGACCGGTGCGGGCAAATCAGTCGACGTGACGTTGATCACCGCGTGAACGAGTTGAGGCGTACCCGACGTAGGCAACTGCTGCATAACCGGCCCCGGTAGACCATAGCGCTGCAATGGCGACGAAGCCTGGCTTTGCAGTCGTGATTGAATGGCGCTTGGCAAGTTAATCGTGATCTGCGCCGTCTTACTACCGCTGCGGGAGCAGCCCATTAGACCAAAAACAAAAGGTACAAACACGATCGTCGCGAGCAACGACACATATTTGTTCCACATACGTCCCTCCGCCGGTTCAACGGCCACATTATGTCTTTATAAACAATCGGCTTTATAGGATTGGGACTTTAGTCAAAACGCGTACCAGAATAAGATTCGTACCGCTCTGGTACTAAGAAATTTTGGTCAGCAAATAGAGGATGGCAAGTGTATTGAGAAGAAGCACGAACTTCCAACCCAAAGAAATCGCTTCATTGCGAGTCACGTGAACGGGCGAACTTGGCCCCTCGATTCCAGCATCCTTCGTAGCCGGACCGGCTAAAATTCCATCCGCGCTAGCACGCTTTTGCTCCAACATTGTGACCAATGACTTGTAGCTGCGAAGCGGAGCTCGATCTTGACCGCCGGCCGTCCAACGACTCCAGGCCGAGGGGTCAACAAATAGCCGCTCACAGATTTGCCGACGCGAAAGACCCAATTCTTCGCGAATCGATTCGAGAGATCCGTAACGACGACGCAAATCCGCGAGCTCCGCGCTGGCATTCGTGTTTGTGGTCACTGCATTCATTTGCTTTTAGGGTATTGCGCCTCATTGTGAAACACAATTTCGCTTCAAAAAACTCGACCATAGTCGCGTTGTGAAGCGCAATAATGATTGACGAAATTTGCCTAACCCCTCAATATCGCGTCAATTCCGTCACAATCGGCGCAAGGGGGGAGATTCGTGCGCAGTGGTATAACCGTTTTATTTCTAATCACTTTATTTAGTGGCGTCAGCGCCCGACCTGAGCCGTGGCTTTCGAATCGTTTCGCCCAAAACTGTGCCGCTTGTCATAGCCCCGCGCGACGAAATGTCATCCCCGCCCAACGACGATGCACCCTTTCATGTCAGGGCTGTCACGTGAGCCCAATGGGCGGCGGCATGCGTAGTTCATACGGAATGTGGAATGAAGATCGCTGGTTGAGATCGTTCAAAACTAATTTCTTTCGCAATAAAGGCACACCCGCACCGATGCGCGACCAGGCGTATGCCAACGAACCGGCCCACTTCAATCGCAACAACGTCGTCCAGCGCCGACGTGGCCGGCCACCGCTCGACTATCGTAAACTCGCCCGTTACGGCGCAAACCTTGTCGTATTACCAGGGCTAGATTACAACCCCAAAGATTACGACCGGCATGACCGCCAAGAGTTCATTACAACACAGAACAATACCGAGTTTCTAGCCCGTGTTACGGCCGACGACCCGTACCGCGAAGAACATGAAAACAAAGTATTTGCCGATTTCGACGCACGGTACTTTTACCTGAACGGCAAATTTCAAGGCAACGGGACAAAAACGGGCAACAAATCCTACACCGGCCCGATGGCCATGAACATCGGCGTTCGCTATCGGCCCGTCCCCGATCATGTGCAATTCGTATTTGAAGATCAGTACTACAACGCAGCCGTGCAATCGAGTCAATACAGCACGATCGATAATTTCGTGACCGGCGGCGTGACCCCGCGCTCGGCCTATGTCTTGATCGATGATTTGCCTTACGCAAGCTATGTAATGGCAGGGCTCTACAAACCCATGTTTGGCTATGAAACGCCCGACCATACGTCGCTACTTAACACCCTGCTGTTTGCGAACAATTCGACAACTGGCGGTGACACCTTCGACGAAGACAGCTTTCGCTCGGCCACAGCACTCTACAAGGCTGTCACGATTGGTTCGTCGCCAAACGTTCCTTTCATTAACATCAGTTACATCATGCCGATGGATCAACTCAGCCCCGCATTGGGCTGGTATCAAGATACCGGTATCGACGTCACAACAGGGCTCAGGTTTGTCACCATGGGCGCTTCGATTATGTTTTCATACTGGGATACCAAAGGCCCCGAAGTACAAAATGGTCCGAGCTTAGAGAATAGAATGTATGGTGTGACCGGCGGTATAGACATCCCGGATGTGATTTTTCATCGCAACCATGATCTGATCGCCAACGTCGATTTCTCTGATATCAAACGCGAGTTTTCACCCGGCGCCTTCGATAGCGGCAGCGTTCAAACCTTTGATTTTAAATACCGCTTATGGCGAGAAATGTACGGCGAATTCACTTACGCATCGTCGAACGTGGCCCGCAATATGAAAGCCGGCAGCGCTTATGAATCGGATTACGGGATTCGCTCGTTTTTACTGCCCGGCATGGACGTCGAGCTCTTAGTTTCATCGCGTGACGATAGCGACACAGTCGACAATTTTCAGACTAAAATGACGATGACTGAAGCTCAGCTTCATTTGTATTTTTAATTGTCACATGTCAGAAAATAGAACACGGCCTCGAGAAGGCCGCCAACTGGTTGTCACCCATTGAGAATCCGGCCATTTTCTACTGACACAAAAATTGCATAAAAATACTCGTAGGGGTTCGCACTTCACTATCGGTGCGATCGCGCGAGGGGCTCACGTGGCGTATCAATATGAGACACGGCGGTATTTTAAGTCTTCGGATCGCGTTTTTTGGCGATCGCTCGTCTTTATTTTAGCGTCGATGATTTTTTGCGCTCTCGTCTATACTTGGAGCAGCACACAGGTCCATGCCGATCAGAAATCTCATTCATCGACGGCAGCTCAAATAGGAACCGATCACCTGACCGCCGCCGTCGAAAAATCGTCGACCGAAACCAGCATCCCGCACCTGCAGGCTCTTATGAAGCGAATTAAACTCGCGCGTGAGCATCACACCCGGGATCGCGCGGCAGAGTCGGAACTAAAAACCGTCGTAATGTTACTGACTGAAAATTTCAATGCAATGAACCGCAAAATGCCAGAAAACCCTCTTTACAACGGTAAAATATCGAATATAAAAGCGCCACCCGTTAAAACGAGTAAGCCAGATCCGACTCACCCTCCAACGACAAAATGATTGGACTGATGCTGGTGTTGATACCCATTCTCAACGCCGGCTCAAGTGACCAGTGCGGCGACAATCGCCATTGATAATCAAACCCTGTGCTCAATACGAAAAAACCGCCTAATTGAAGAGCACTCGTATCGAGCGGCGCCCCTGAAATTGTTGTCAAACTGACGTGCTGACCTTGAGAATACTCCGCCTGCATATCCACGCGAAAATGCGTCCACCCAGCAGGAGTGTACCGAAGTCCGGCCAAAACTCCGAAAAAACTTTGCACAATGCTATACTCAGATGTAGCGGGGATGTCTTGCTCGATAACTGACCCCGAAACGTTCACGGTTCGCTGAACAAAACCGAATCGAAATCGCCAATTATTAGACATTTTGTACGAGGCTCCGAGCGCATAAAAAAATGCCGAGCCTGAAAACGGCGAAATCGTGTAAGTCGCGTTTAAATTCGTCGTCACCGAGCGCGGCGGTTCGTAAATGAATGAATAAATGGGGCCCGCCCACACGGCCCACCGGTCGCTTTCGTACTTCTGTTTCAACCAGCCCTGATAATCTGACTCTAAAATATACGCGAGCCTTCGAGTCTGCTTAGCTGCTGGCAGAATCAAAACGTGACGAAACCCCATGATCGGGTTTGAACTGACGTAAATTTGAGCTCCAGGCTCGAGCTGATCATCACTGATGCTTTCAAATGACGGCCGCGAATAGAGCGCGGTTTCTTCAGGCACCGTCCATCGCTCGGATGCCTGAGCCCAAGAACACGCGAAAATCATCGAAATGACGAGAAAAATCCCAGGGATGTTCAATTTCAGGCGCATACAATTATTCTGCAAGTCGAACACAACCAATGACAACGGACATTGACACTACGAAAATCATGACATAGGGTGCCAAAATCATGAAACAGTCGACTGAACGGACCACCATCAATCTCAAACAATTGCCTGAAAATGGCGAACAATTTCAGTTTGATGCGGCCCACGCCGGCCTCCATTCTCGTCTCGCCGACTTGATTGGCGAGCGCACTTACCACGTCGATTTGACAGTGCGGCCTCAGGGCAACGTGTTCGAAATCGTCGGTGAAATCACGACAGAGATGGACCGCGTCTGTTCGCACTGCGGGCGCGACTTGACGGTGCCCATTCGCGATGAATTTAACGAGCTAATTGTTGTGCTAAATGAGCGACCGCGAGCCGGCCATTCGGGCCACACCGGGTCGCTGCTTGAAGGCCCTGCATGCAATTACGTAACCGGCTATGAGTTCGACCTTGCTGAGTTCATTCATGAACACATTGCGCTGGCCGAGCCTGCTCTGCCACTATGCCAGCGTGCGGACTGTGACGACGTATTCAAACGCGCGAGCGTCCAGGCAAAAAATCCAATTGATTTTAATCCGCTTTTAAGAGACAACAGTTCGTCCAAAAAGTTGAGAGGTTGATGTATGCCGACACCAAAGAAAAAAACCACGCGATCTCGCCGGGATATGCGCCGTTCTCATGATGCTGTAACAGCTCCGACTGTCATGAATTGCCCCAATTGCGGATCGTTGAAATTACCGCATTATGTGTGCTCGTCTTGTGGTTATTATGACGGCCGCGAAATCGTCGCGACCACCCAGCAGTAAAAAATGGCCGCCCAGTACGCGACACGGATTGCCGGTACCGGCTCCTATTTGCCTGAGCGAGAACTGACCAATTTTGATCTCGAAAAAATGGTTGAGACCAGTGACGACTGGATCGTCGAGCGGACGGGTATTCGCTCCCGCCGAATGGCCGCTGACAACCAAGTGACGACCGATCTCGCTTTTAATGCAGCAAAAAATGCTCTTGAAATGGCTAACCTTCAGCCGCGCGATTTAGATGGCATTATTTTCGCTACCGTTTCACCTGATCAGCTGATGCCCAATTCTGCGTGCATCCTTCAACGCAAGCTTGGCGCCCGCGACATTATGGCGCTCGATATTTCGGCCGCGTGCTCCGGTTTTTTGTACGCGCTCTCGATCGCCAACGACATGATTGTGGCCGGCTCTCACAAAACAATGCTCGTGATCGGCGCCGAAGTGCTTACTAGACTGGTCAATTTTAAAGATCGCGACACTTGTGTATTGTTCGGAGATGCTGCGGGAGCGGTCGTCGCCACCCGCGCCGCTGAGAACGACACGTCAAGAATTTACTCGCACCATTTGCATGCCGACGGCACGCTGGGCGAACTTTTCGAATTTAAAATGGGCGGCTCTGCTCACCCTTACAGTCATGAAAACCTCGACAAAGGGCTACACTGGATGCGCATGAAGGGCCGCGAAATATTCAAACACGCCGTGCGCACCATGAGCCAGAGTTGCAGCGAAGCGCTCGAACATAACAAGATGAGCGGCAACGATGTCGACTGGGTCATTCCGCACCAGGCGAATATCCGCATCATCGAAGGTGTGGCGAAACATTTCGGCATATCCATGTCGAAAGTTGTTCTTGAAATTGAGCGCATGGGCAACACGTCCGCGGCGACGATACCGGTCGCGCTGGATCGCGCTGTACGCGACGGCCGCATTCAACGCGGGCAAAACGTATTACTGACAGCCTTCGGCGCCGGCATCACCAGTGGCTCTCTCCTGATGAGGTATTAACAAACGATGATTGCGATCGGAGCGATTTTTCCAGGCCAGGGCTCGCAACATGTCGGCATGGGTCGCTTTCTAGTCGAGAATTTTAAACAGGCCGCCGACCGTTTCGATGAAGCGAGTGAATTGCTTCATATCGACTGTCGCAAACTCTGTTTTTCAGGCAGTGAATCCGATCTTCAACTGACCGAAAATACCCAACCCCTGTTGGTGCTTGTCTCGGTCGCAACTTACGAAGCTCTTCGCGAAGCGTGCGGATTTGAGTGCGCAACCTATGCCGGCCATTCTGTCGGCGAATACTCGGCTCTCGTTTGCGCTGGCTCACTTTCATTTGCTGATGCCGTTCAAGCCGTACGCATCCGCGGTCGGGCCATGCAATCAGCATCACCGCCGGGCGAAGGTGGCATGTGTGCGGTAATCGGCCTTGACGAGACTCACGTGCGCGAAATGTGCGCTTGGGTCGAAACAGAAAGCGGTCACAAACCGCTATCCCCGGCCAATTTCAATGCGCCCGGCCAAGTGGTTGTAAGCGGACGCCAAACGGCCATCGAATGGATGATCGCGAACTTCAAGCGCGAGGTGGTCTTTCCGAATACGGCCGCACGGGTCAAATTCATTCCGCTAAAAGTCTCGGCGCCTTTTCATTGTTCACTGATGGCATCGGCCGAAGCGAAAATGCGTGAAGTTTTAACCGGCGTTACATTTCAACCTGCCGCACAACCGGTCGTACAAAATTTTTCAGCCCAAAAGAATCGTGAACCCAACGCTTTGCGTGAACAGTTAATCCGCCAAGTGTCGGCGCCGGTCCTATGGGTAGAATGCATGCGAACAATGCAGAGCTCTGGGGTCAGCCAATTCGTCGAATGCGGGCCTGGTCGCGTTCTCTCTGGTTTAGCCAAGAAGATTGACCCCGAAAAAATAAACGTATGGAATATCAACTCGCTTGAAGACATCCATGCAATTGAAGCGGGCTTAAAGAGTTAAATGATGGATTTAAACGGCAAAAACATTTTAGTGACAGGCGGCAGCCGCGGCATTGGAGCGGGCATCGTGCGCACATTGGCGGCCGCCGGCGCGCGAGTTGCTTTTACATACACAACCCAATCCAATGCGGCCCAAGTACTTCTCGCGGACTTACCGAAACCCACCCAAGCTGAGCATTTTATTTTAAGCATGGACATCAGTCGCGAAGATTCGATTGAAAGTGGATTTGCTACAGCGCTTGAAAAATTCGGCCACCTCGATGGCCTCGTGAACAATGCCGGAGTCACTCGTGACCAGCTACTTCTTCGTATGAAAGCCGAAGATTTCGATCACGTGCTGCAAACCAACTTGCGCGGCACCTTTCTTTGTACAAAACTTGCCGTTAAGGCAATGCTCAAAGCCAAAAAAGGCTCGATAGTAAATATCACGAGCGTCATAGGTCACAGCGGCAACACTGGGCAATCGAACTACGCGGCGAGTAAAGCGGCCGTGGAGGCATTTTCGAAGTCGATCGCGCAAGAAGTCGGATCTCGTTCAATTCGCGTCAACTGCGTGGCGCCTGGGTTTATTTGCACAGATATGACTGAAAAACTACCCGACGCGCAAAAATCAGCCATAATGGCGAAAATCCCTTTGCAAAAATTCGGTAGTGTTGCGGATGTAGCCAATTGTGTGGCCTTTTTGCTGGCCGACGATTCGGGTTACGTCACGGGCCAAACTCTGCACGTCAATGGCGGGATGTATATGTGAAAGTACGGCACAGACGGGCGCGGCACCAGTTGATCTTTTGGCTCGGGCTGCTACGCTTGGCTTGCTAAAACGATTTGTTAAAACTTTAATCGAATTAAAAAAGGAGAACTTTATGTCAATCGAACCGCGCATTAAAAAAATCATTGAAGAACAACTCGGTGTCGAAGGTGATCGTATAAAACCTGAGGCCTCATTTATCGATGATTTAGGAGCGGACAGCCTCGATATCGTTGAACTTGTCATGGCTATGGAAGAAGAGTTTGATATTGAAATTCCTGATGAAGATGCTGAAAAGCTTCGCACCGTTTCGGATGTGACGAAGTACCTGCAAAGCAAAGGAAAAGCGTAAAATGTCAGCGGTCACCGGGCGCCGGCGCGTCGTCGTCACGGGCCTAGGTGCCGTGACACCTCTCGGCCTTTCGGCAAACGAAACGTTCGAAAATGCAATAAAGGGCGTGTCGGGTATTGGGCCCATCACGCTTTTTGACGCCGCTCAATTTGATGTCCGTTTCGCGGGTGAAGTGAAAAACTTCAACCCCGACGTTTTCATCAATAAAAAAGAGCAACGGCGTATGGATCGCTTTCTGCATTTTTCAGCCGCCGCCGCTCATATGGCTATTCGCGACTCAGGCCTCGAGTGGACGGATGAATTGCGCGACCGAACCGGCGTATTTGTCGGCTGCGGCATCGGCGGATTGCCGGGTATCGAAGAGACTCATACCACTTTGATGGAGCGCGGACCGGGTCGCATCTCGCCTTTTTTCATCCCGCAAGTGATCGTCAATTTAGCTTCGGGCAACATCAGCATTCAGTACGGTTTTCGCGGCCCGAATTTCGCGATTGTCTCGGCTTGCGCGACGGGTTGCCACTCAATAGGCGAAGCTTATCATTACATCCAAAGCGGGCGCTGCGACGTGATGATTGCCGGAGGCACAGAAGCAGCTGTTTGCCCGCTCGGTATCGGCGGTTTTGCCGCCATGAAAGCGCTTTCAACACGCAATGACGCTCCAGAAAAGGCCTCACGCCCGTGGGACAAAGACCGCGACGGTTTTGTTCTCGGCGAAGGTGCGAGCGTTTTGGTACTCGAAGAATACGAAGCCGCCAAAGCGCGCGGGGCACGCATTTACGCCGAACTCAGTGGGTATGGTGTCTCGAGTGACGCGTATCATATGACAAATCCAGCTCCCGGCGGGGCCGGTGCCGCTCGTGCCATGAAACTGGCGATGCGCGACGCCCACGTGAATCCGCAGGACGTGGACTATATCAATGCCCACGGCACAAGCACACCCGCGGGCGATGTGGCCGAAAGCGAAGCCATCAAAACAGCACTCGGAGCTGATGTCGCGAGAAAATGTTGGGTTTCAAGCACAAAAAGCATGACCGGCCACGCGCTCGGTGCTGCTGGCGCCATTGAGAGCGTCATCTCAATTCTCGCGCTATATTCGGGCTCTGTACCGCCGACGATTAACTTAGATTCACCTAGCGCCGACTGCGACCTTGATTACGTACCGCATACGGCGCGCGAAAAGAAATTGCGCCACGTGCTTAACAACAGTTTCGGATTTGGTGGAACGAACGCATGTCTTCTCTTTTCAAAAATTTAGCGGCTTCGGGGCTCGCTCCGAGCAAGATCTATATTGGCGCGGACCACGCGGGTTTCGCGCTCAAAGATGAACTGATTCGCGCCGAACCGGATTTGCCGTGGCGCGATTTCGGCACGAACAGCGATGCGTCGGTCGATTATCCCGATTTTGCCAACCGCGTAGCCGAATCGATGAAAAATGATCCGAAATCTATCGGCGTTCTTCTCTGCGGCTCCGGGCAAGGTATGGCGATGAGAGCGAATCGTTTTCCGTTTCTGCGCGCGGCGCTATGCTGGTCGAGAGAGATCGCCCATCTCTCACGCGCGCACAATAATGCAAACGTTCTTTGTTTACCAAGCCGCTTCGTCGATACAAAAGCGGCCCTCGAGATTTTGATTGAATTTCTGAACACTCCCTTTGAAGGAGGGCGCCATGAACGACGTGTTAACAAACTCTGACCCTGAAGTCGCGAACGTGATTCGCGCCGAACTCGAGCGTCAAGAATACGGCCTCGAGATGATCGCCTCTGAAAACTATGTATCAAAAGCCGTTCTTGAAGCTCAAGGCTCGGTGTTGACGAATAAATATGCCGAAGGTTACCCGGGCAAACGCTACTACGGCGGCTGTCAATTCGTGGACCAAGCCGAACAAATCGCAATCGATCGGGCGAAAAGACTGTTTGAGTGCGAGCATGTGAACGTACAGCCGCATTCCGGCTCACAAGCGAACATGGCGGTTTATTTGGCTGCGCTCAAACCCGGAGATACCGTCATGGGGATGAGCCTTTCGCATGGCGGGCACCTCACTCACGGTTCGCCAGTGAACTTCAGCGGTCTTTTATTTCGGGTGGTATCTTACGCGCTCGACCCTGAGACACACCGGTTGAATTACGATGCGATCGCCGCTCTTGCCAAAAAAGAGAGACCAAAAATGATCATCGCCGGGTATAGCGCCTATCCGCGCATTCTTGATTTTAAAATATTTCGTGAAATCGCCGATAGCGTCGACGCACTTCTTATGACCGATATGGCTCACTTTGCCGGACTGGTAGCAGGCGGCGTGCACCCGAGCCCGATCCCGTTCAGTGATTTCGTGACAACCACAACGCACAAGACACTGCGTGGCCCACGCGGTGGCATGATCCTGAGTACGAGTGCACGATCAAAAGACGTGAATTCTAAAATTTTCCCCGGCATTCAGGGCGGGCCGCTCGAGCATGTGATCGCCGCCAAAGCTGTAGCGTTCGGCGAAGCACTACATCCGTCTTTTCAAACTTACAGTGCTCAAATCGTGAAGAATGCAAAAGCGCTTGCCGCTGTTTTGATGGAGCGCGGTTTTGATCTCGTCACGGGTGGCACCGACAATCATCTGATGTTGATGGATCTCACCTCACGCGGTGAATTGACCGGAAAGGACGCCGAACGCGCGCTCGACGAAGCCTCGATCACGGTCAATAAAAACACCGTGCCGAACGAAACGCGGTCGCCGTTTGTAACATCAGGCCTTCGGATCGGTACACCAGCGCTCACGACTCGAGGCATGGCCGAAAAGGAACTGCAATTGATCGGCGGTTGGATTTGTGACGTCCTCGAAAACCCGACAAACGATAATGTGAAGAAAAAAGTTCGTGGTCAGGTTCGCGAATTATGCGAAAAATTCCCGATTTATCGATAGTCCCGCCGGGGCACACTTCAATGAAAATGAGAGCGCCGCGGTGGATACTTCCCATTCTATATATAGCCCTCGCCGGTTGCGCGCACAGTTCGCATAAAGCGATGGGGCCGTCCATCGCCTCACCGATGGTGCGAACGGACGTCCAAAAACTGTTAACGCAGGCAAAAATTCCCAAAGAGGCAACCGCTCCTGCGCCAGTGCTTTACCACCATTCGTTTGAAATTGTGTTGCCTGTGCGGCGTTTGAAAATCAATCAACGCTTTTACGATTCACGTTGGCGCATTCATTTGGGAGTCGACCTCGGCGGCCACTGGGGCGATCCGATCTATGCCGCTACTCCGGGTACCGTTGTTTATGCGGGCTCCGGATTTCACGGCTTCGGCAAAATGATCATCATTGCCTATAGCCATAAATGGGCGACGCTCTACGCGCATCTGAGCCGATTTCGCGTTCGGACAGGTCGCCACGTGCGTGCCGGTCAGAGAATCGGCGATATGGGCCGAACAGGGCACGCGACCGGCGTTCATTTGCATTTTGAGTTATTGCTGAACAAATTGCCGATCAATCCCCTGCCATATTTAGAGCAAGCGGCCAATCGCCCAAGACCGCGCGCTCCGCATCGTCGAGGGCACTCGCGACGTCATCGCGATCTCGCGGCACACGATTAGAACGCGAAGAAAATTCCGGTGTCGACGACGTCTTCGTTGTAATTGATGAACGACCAATCGACGTTCGAAAGATTTCGCGTGTGCATAAAAGTAGCGACCCAACCGACTGTTTTTGTGATGTTGGCATCGGCTTCGAGGCCGGCGACAACCAAACTGTCCTGACGGTATACGCCTGGCGCAAGCATGTAATTGAAGTTCGCGTAATTCGTCTGGGTAAACATCACCGAAGGCTTCACATAAAAATTCGCATCTTTATTAAGCATGATTTTTCCGTTCAAGCCACCGCCGTAATACGTGTTGGTATTGCCGCCGTAGACAGTGTCGTTCGCCTGGCCGACTTGCAACGTCGGGGTCAGTGTCGTATCGCCGAATTTCAAGTTCGTATTGAAATCGAGCTCGGATGTGACCATTTCAAACAATGAAGATGAAAGACCGCTGGTTGTCGGGGTACCAATCGGAGCGCCATCCGGGCCGTAAGCCAGACGCTCGGTATATTTTTGATCGGTAATAGAGGGGTCGAGCGCAAATTGAACCCACGGTGCGGCTTGAAACGCCACTTCGCCGTACGCTTCATACTGGTTGAAGCTTGGGCGAAAACGATCCGGATTCAAAACGTTCACCGACCAGTCGGTGTAGAGTTCTGAAGACTCAGAGTGTTCCGCATTTGCGCCTGTTGTAGCCGTAAAGCCGTCGCCCAATTTATAATCTAACTTCTGGTCAAGTTTCGCGAGTGTGTACCGAAGTGGCATACCGCCGTCGAGGCCCGCGATTTCCGGACCATTAATATAATCAGGCCAAGCCTCGTCATGATACTCGGAAAAAAACGTGCTCGTCGATTTAATCGATTGGGTTAAGTCGGTCTTATAGGCCACTGTGCCCTGCGCGTCTTCTTTTTTATTATCTGTCGAAATCTGCTGGTTCTCATAATCGAGCATCATCGCTTGAACATTGCCACTCCAATGTTCGCCTTGAAAACCAAGGCTTGGGTCAATTTCATAATACTCATCTTGTACGCCCGATCGGTTCGGATCCAAGTTACTGTCATGACCGACTAAGAAGTCAACGCGGCCGTTGTATTTTGGCGGCTTTTCTTGCACTTCATCCGGAATTTTCGTCTCAAGATTCGTCATCGGCGAGATCATATTGTCGCTATCTAGCCCGTTCAATTCACCCACGTCGGCAACGTTTTGATCGGACATCTGATTGGCCGGCTGATTTTCAGCAACGAGCTTCAGGTGTCGCACCGGTTGTACGTTTCGACGGTACGGATAAAACACACTTGGTGGATTCACGCGGGCGTAGCGCTTACGAATGATTCGCGATGACTTACGCTTCGATACGGCGCCTCGACGACGAAGCTGCCGGCGGTGATTCCAGCGGCGGTTGTGGCCACGATAATAATGGGCGCGCCGGTGAAGGCTTTTTCGACGAACTTTTTTCTTTTTAATGAAGCGCGAATCTGCTTTAACCGGCGCTCGACGGCGGGCCTGAGTTTGTACTGTCGTCGGTGCCCCATACTGATCGTAAAGGGATGTGTCTGTTCCAACCGATTGAGCAACCGCCTGAAACGCGATTGTCCAGCACAGTAGTGCCGCGCCTAGTAACATAAACATATATTTTAGCCGTAAGTTCATTTCTTAACTCCGCGTAATGATGCGATGCATAAATTACCATGTAAATTATAGAATTCAAAACAAATTCATCTAGATGCCGATTTTTGTCATCTTGTAATAAAGACGCAGAATTCATGCCAACATTTGGCATGTCTAATGCATTTTATGGGTGCTATGCGATTTGTGATTGCCCTCTTATTAAGCTGTTCAATCGTAACGTCGGTCGCTTTCCCCGCCTTCGGGATCGAACAAGAGCCTAGCAGAACCTGCGTTCAGCTCCTTAATCTAACGCCGTCGATCTTGTCGCTGCCACCAAAGGCACAAGTTTTCATGATTGGTGTTCTAGCTGAAAGTGAATCAGGCGAGCACTACCTCGGTTTATCGGACTATTACTGGGGCAGCCATGAGGAAATTTACCGCGCAATGAGCGAAAAGTATCCACTTAAGCGGATTTTATGGGGCGGCGAGCTTCTCATCGAAAACAATCAAAACGAAATTTCAAATGGAGTTGTTGTTTTATCTATAAATACCTCAGGTTATGTAACCAAACGAATTTCGCAAGGGCATCGCGACGTCAACGACCCTGAATTATTAAAAACCGCATTGATGAATCATGAACCCAAATTGTCCGCTTCAGCTTCGCAATTTTTTCGGTTTGAACGAAGTGACGCGTACCTCGATCCGCTCTTTCGCGACATCCATAAGCGACTAGGACCCGATGCTCCGGCCGGCGCCGTCCGCCACCAGTTTCGAGATATCTTGAACTCAATATATCTACTGTACCGTCGAAACACGCTTCCCGGCATTTCGCCGGACCTACAGGCTTTGAGTCGCATGTCATCGCGAAAAATGAATGACATCTTGACGTTCATGGAGTCCGAAGCACGTTATTCTGTGCTCTCCCAATTGGATCATATTCGATTTCCAAACCGCAGCGAAAATATTCAAGAATTGCGCGAAACAGAAACGCGTGATGAAGACTTTTTTAAGAAAATCAATGAACATATCGCGAACGTCGGGCCGCGATTGAATCCGACGAAAATCGATGTCGAAATAATCAAATTGTAAAAGGTTCGCCTACATCTTTTCAGCGACAGCTCGACCGAATTCCGAACATTTCAGTTCTTTGACGCCCGACACACCTTCTATTTTCATGAGACGCGCAAAATCGTACGTCACAGTTCGTGATTCGATGGCACTGATCATTCCCTTAATTATGAGGTTGGCAGCCTCGTGCCAACCCAAATGACGCAGCATCATTTCTCCCGAAAGAATCACCGAACCTGGGTTCACCTTATCAAGCCCGGCGTATTTCGGGGCCGTCCCGTGTGTCGCCTCAAATATGGCATGACCCGTCTTATAATTTATGTTGCCGCCCGGAGCGATACCGATGCCGCCGACTTGCGCAGCAAGTGCGTCTGATAAATAGTCACCATTTAAGTTGAGAGTCGCAATCACACTGAAGTCACGCGGACGCGTGAGCACCTGTTGAAGTGCAATATCGGCGATCGCATCTTTTATAATCACTTTGCCTGATTTTTGGGCGGCTTCCATTTCTTTATTGGCCGCTTCTTCGCCGCTTACGGCTTTGGTTTTTTCCCAAGTCTCCCATGTGTAGACTTTGCCATTGAACTCGCGTTCCGCTAACTGATAACCCCAATTGCGAAATCCGCCTTCGGTGAACTTCATAATGTTGCCCTTGTGAACGAGCGTGACCGAGGGTAGTTTGTGCCGAACCGCATATTCGATGGCTGAACGGATCAACCTCTCGCTGCCGTCTTGCGAAACGGGTTTGATGCCGATTGCCGTCGAATCCGGAAAGCGAATTTTTTCGTAAGATTTCGGAAAGGTCGCCTTCAAAAACGCGAGAACTTTTTTAACTTCGTCAGTGCCCTTTTCAAACTCGATGCCGGCATAAATATCTTCGGTGTTTTCGCGAAAGATCACCATGTCGACGTCTTGCGGGTGCCGAACCGGCGACGGCACTCCCGAAAAATATTTCACCGGACGCAAACAAACATAGAGGTCGAGCATCTGGCGAATCGCCACATTGAGCGAACGCATGCCTTTTCCGATGGGAGTGGTGAGCGGTCCTTTGATCGACACGAGATAATGTCGAAAGGCCGTGAGCGTGTCTTCGGGGAGCCAATCATTCTGCGTCTTAAAAGATTTCTCTCCGGCAAAAACCTCGAACCATTCAATCTGCCGCTCACCTTTGTATGCCCTTTTCACAGCCGTATCGAACACGTGTTGAGCCGCGCGCCAAATATCTGGACCAGTACCATCCCCTTCAATGTACGGAATGATCGGGCGACTCGGCACATTTAGACCGTTCGGCCCCATTGTGATGGCTTCGCCGTTTTTTGGAGGTGTCAGTTTTTGAAATTTGGGTGTGCTCATAAGGTGTCCTTTGCCAGGTGAAACTGCTGCACCAAAGCCTTTAATTTCCTAACTTTGGTAACCTAGTGAAATTCTAAAACTACCTCCGCTACAATAGCACGACTTTTCGCGCAAAATCATTGAAAATACCAAAAAGGCTTTCGGCTCGCGAAATCGCGCCGCAGTTGGACTGCTCAAATTCAAAGGCGCTCCGCATCCTTAAACGAAATTCCGTAATCCCGCACCGGAAAAAGATGCCAATAGTCCGTTGTCCAGAAAAATGGTGCCGATCTTTACCGTGACGTAAGCGCTTATGCCGCTTCGACCAATTTATGACTATAGTGCGGCCGAACTCGATCGCGAAGAATCGCATAAAGCGCTTCGGTCGATTCGCCCGATGTGTCAAGCCAGTTATCGATATTTTCGGCCTTTAAAAATACCGGGCAGCGTTCGTGTCCCGTTTCGGCGATTTCCTTCGGCGGATCATCCGTGATAATGGCGCATGAATAAAGGTCCGGCTTGCCCTTTTGCTTATTGATGTCCCAAAGCGTAGGGACAATCATGTATTCAGTTTCGTCGGGTTCAAATGCCACAATTACACTTTTTCGATTACGTAGTTCGGGCGCGAGTGAAAACTTGTTTAAATACTTTTCGGTTGGCACATGTTCATAAAATTTCGATACAATCACAATACCATGGCGCTTGCCGAAGACGGGGCTCCAAAACGGATTCGTCAGATTGTCGAGGCGCGCGTTGTAGCATCCGCTGAACTTGCGATCAAAACTTTCTGGCTTCCCGCTCGGGCGCATGTGGTACCGAAACGGCGCCACAACTTTTTCGTCGCTCTCATTCAGCGCAATCATCGACAGATATGTAAACGGAAAGACGCTTCTCTCGTCTTCTGAAACAAAGTCGGATGTTCCGAGTTTTTTAAGTTTGAACTTGATTTGGCTTATTTTGTTTGTTGCAATTCTAGATTCTTCTAGCGCCTTTTTTGTTTCCTTTTCGCTAAGAGCATATTCGGCCGATGTCAGGCGCGCCTGCTGCTTGAAAAGCTCCTCTTCAAAACTTTTGGTTTGATCTTTTCGCCATTTAAGTATCATCTCCGCAATGTGCCTTTCTTGCGCGGTTCTCGGATCATCAAGAAATGGATTCTCCATTGCTTTATTGATCGAAATCTTATCGCCCCCAGCCCGGCGCGTGAATAGCTCGTCGTACAAGTCAAGCTGCACGCGAACGCCGAATTTCATTCCAATCTCTTTCGCATCTTGCTTAATCATTGCGGAGTAACACATTGGCAGTATATTAATTCATTTCAGCCAAAGATTGAAGAGCGACTACAAATGAAAATATATCGCAATTGCCATTAGAAAATAGCCGTGGGCTCAAAGAGGCAAGGTCATGACCGCAGCACGTACCTAAGGCGTAATTGACAGGCGAATTCGCACTCCTAATGGCCAAAAGCAAAGTCAGCCGGGCAGGTTACTCGCTTTGCATATGGAGTGTTGATGAGTTCGACGCGTTTTAAGTTCGCGGCTCGGGCCAATTCCGGGTCATAACAAATGTCCGTGCGATTTGCTTTTATAGATTGGATGCTAGCCATTTCGAGCAAAGGTCGAATGTCCACAACTGGATTTGAACTTACGTCGAGCGTTTGCAAATTTATTAATCCCATTAGCGGGCGCAGATCTTGAATTTTATTGTTGCTGACATTTACCCGACGAAGATCTTTTAAAAATGCGAGGGGCTCTAAGCTCACGATATTCTTGCCACTTAGGTCAAGACTTTCGCCGATCGCCGTTTCAGCGAGGCCGCAGTCGTTCTTGCCGGCGCGATCAAGAATCCTCTGAATGGTGTAATTGGCGTTTGCGCTTTTCGGAGCATAATCGCAATAGTCGGCAAAGCTGGCCGGTTTGCAATCGACCTTCGCATTTGCCCGCGAAATCCACGGCGGAGGCTTTGGGCCGTACGACTTTAATTGTGCATTCCCGATGCCGCTTATAGTTGTACTGGAACCTGCAGTTAAATAAAACGGTTCCGTTACTACAGAAAACTCTCCAGCGATGTCGTCAAATGCGTCTTGCGAAACGACGACATTGATTTTAGCGTCGCAAAGTTCATCTACTCGCTGATTGTTTGTCACTTGCAAAGCCACCGATTGCCGGTTGCTTGCAATGAGCGTCATGTTCGTTACCGACGCCGCCAAAGCCTGTGCAGCCAAAAATACTGAGCACAAAATTATTGAGTATTTCATTTTCCTTCCCCTGTTAAATCGCTGTTAATTTGACACGTCTGGAATTCATCTACGAGTTGATTTGATGGCTTTACTAAATTGCATTTGTAGTCAAAAAGATTGGTGACCGGCAGCGCGGATTTTTCATTTATCGTACCCTCAATAGATAATCCGCTACTGATGAGCGATCCGAAAAATGCCATTGAGGCTGCCGCAATTCTGGCATCGCAGTCGTTTGTGCTCCACAGTTGGGTTTTACTTTCGGCATAGACACTCGCTATGGCGGCCGACAACGTCGCGCGGCTAAAGTGCGAAAATGCACACACCGTGGGCGAGACTTTTCGAACAGCGGTTTTGCCGTTGTTTGAACGACCGCAAGCCGAAAGCGCTAGTGGTAAAAGCAGTAAGCAAAATATTTTTTTCATTGTGGTTCTCCTGTAGGATTCGCCGCGCAGTCAATATACTGGCGCATCTGATAAGGGCTAAACTGCACTTCACCAAATCGAAGGGCCATGATCGAGTGACTTGCATTAACGTGAAATTCGATGAAACTGTTTAACACTCCACCCGGATGCTGGAACGAGCTTTGATACCGTGCCGATTGAACTGAACGTGCAACCAGGCATGACTGAGGTAAATCGAAGACAAAGACCTTCGACTGACAATAAGCCCTGTTGACCGAACATAAAAACAAATCGCGAGCGTAGAGTGAGTATTGTCTCTCGTTGCCAACCACTTGTACGACTAAATCAATTTGACAATCGTTGAGCCGTGTCACCCCAACTAGGCCCTGCAAATCGCCGGCAAGTGCGCTTAGGTTTGGGTTACAAACTGATTTTGAGAGCGCCGCCGATGTGATCAGAATTATGAGCGTGATCAACGAAATTTTAGTCATTTAAAGTCTCCCACGGATGCGGCCGTCGCAACTGTTTAACCTTCCATGGGTAGTTGCGAGCGATTGCGCTTAAGCTGAGCGGGATTATCGCTCTGTCACATGTTGCCAAATTGATAACAGGCATTGGCTCGATACACTGCGAAGACTTGCAGCCCATGTACTTGGACTTATCGATGGAACAATGAGTGAGCGAAACCATCTCGATTTGCTTTGGCAAACAGATGTCGAGAGCTCGAACTTTGGCGCGAATCGACCACCCCGCCGAGCTTCGAACAATTCGATATCTTTTGTTTGCAAAATTATACGACAAATCGCTTAAGTCGTCGTGGCCGAGACCGACCATGAAAATAGCATCCGACGAGTTGAGCTTCAGTGAATTGACTGTTGCGGATGGAATTTGCCATTTGACAATCAAACTTTCTAAACTCGCCATTTTTCCGTTGTCAAAATTGTAATCAGGCAAATAGTACGTAACACCATCGTCCACGACCTCACGACTGTACACGCCTTCTGCACATGCCTTTTCGATACCTATTATTGCGGCCATAGCCGATTTTTGCTCAGCCAAACTCTTCTTAAGGTGCATGCACGACATTTCATTCGAATATCCAGCAAGCTGCCGAGTCGGCGCGCCTTCGATTTGAAGGCGCATCACTTTTGTGAGTGGCTGGGCTAAACCCAAACTTGAAATCATGATAAGTGAGGCAAACGTAAAAGGTTTTCTCATTATAGTTTCACTTCATAGGCTTGCGTACCAGTGTGCTGGACCGGTTGTGTGATTTTTACGACTTGCTCAGCCACTGCCGATGCTGTTCGAGTCGTTGATGCGCTTGAATCAGAACCGCCGAACAATGCGTTGCCGAGATCGAGCCCGAAAGCCGCGTATTGGCAGTAGAGGTACGAACATTTGTGCAAGACTTGCGATGCTTTTGCGGCTCCGTCGGCTCCAGGTACAAGCTGTTGGGCTTGTTGTGAGGTCAGGTAAGATGTCGCCACCTTCATAAGCGCGCGATTCAGATATTGCTGTCTGATATCAAGCGCCATCTTTTCAGGATGTGGCCACTCCGCTTTTGGATCGTCAGAAGTTACATTCACAATTATCCACTGTGAGGCATTAGACGACTCAGTCAGCGACGTCGCGGTCGAGCTTGTAAATAGCCCGGAACTTGTCGAACTCTCTTTCATCAGTTTGTAGAGTTCGCTTTCGCTGTACCTCACGTGGAGCGTTTCATGGGCCTGCAAGGCGTATCTAAATGTCATAGTCATCGATAGCTCTGACGCTATACTCTTAAGAAGGTCGTTCACATCTTCACCCGGCGTCGCTTGCAAAAGTTGGCACGCCGTGTACAGGTTGAACTGCAGTTCGGCGCCAGCGGCGTTGCCAAACAGGACATTCATATTGGCATCGCCCTTTGTCATCATTTGCGCACCTAAACTGGAGCGCTCACCGTTTGTTGCAGAGAGACCGAAAACGTCCGAACGAATAATAGTAGGAATATTGGCTGTCCACCCGTCGGTAATCCAATCGAAACTGATAACGCCCTTGTTTATGGGCATGGGCACAAACGTCAAGTCGGCGGCCGCAGCCAATTTACTATTTAAAGTTTTATATTGTTGAACCATATTATATTGGTTGGATTCAACGGTAACGGACATATTGCCGCCCGGTGACCGAATCAAGCCTGAAAGCTCACTATCAAGTTCCCTTTTCAAGTTCTGACTTTCGGTCTCAAAATTGGTGCTTGCCGATTGAAACTGTGAGTCTTGATCAACGATTTCGCGTATTCTCTTATCGCGATCATTCGCGCAAGAAGTCGAATCAGCCTTAGCGAACGCAAGCGCCGGGGCAACCCGATAAATTGCATTGTCGATTCTGACGAGCGCATCGTTGATCGTGGTTAGCGTTTGCCGAAGCCGGTCGCATTCAAAACCCTCGCCACCGTTTTTCTTTAAACAACTCGCAATTTTCGACTTTAGCGCTTGTTTATCGCTCTGATAAGAGGTCTTCATGCTCGTCAGTTCGTCGCTCGTTTTTTGAAATTGATCAACTTCACCGTCAACTTGATCGCAGCTTTTCTTTAAAGCGTTGATAACCCCGTGGCGGGCCTGGACCTCGCGGGCAGCTCTTGTAAGTTCGCGCGACGCTTGGTTGAGAGCGTCTTCATGACGTTGCAATATTTCGAGAGGCGTGGTGTATGCCCGGCACGTTTCAGCATCGAATTGATTTTGCACTCCGCGAATTCTTATCTGCCCGATTGTCGGGGGCAAAACATAGACTGTGTGACAATCGCGACTAAAATAATATCCATTTGAATTATTTGGATCTTGAATTTGAGCTTTTATATATCGGCAGTTGGGTGTGAATTCCACTGCTTGGCCGAAAGCCAACCCCGAAACAAATGTCAAAAGCACTGTTAAAAATAACGTTCGCATTTTACTCTACCTCAACTTTTACAGATTCGGTTACATTGAATTGCTTCAGGTTGCCGTTTGGTTGAGACAAACTTTTAATCAGCGCATTTACGCTCTCGAGAGTCATCTGCACCGGATTATAGTTCTGATTAATCATCGCCGATGCAATGGATTGTATATCGTCGGCAGTTCGTATCTGGGTATCGAGATGAGCCTTTGCAATAGATATCCCAAGAAGAACCGGAATTACGACGCTTCGATTACTGAAAGAAGTTGTATAGCCAGAAGTCTTATCTTCCCGCATGCTCAGATCAAGTTTCAGCAATGTGTCGTCGGCTAGTTTGACTTGTGACGGAGTGATTGATGTCCACTGTCTGAGTTCCGCGTATTGACCGCCGTGAAGTGTAAGATCCAATTGGACTTTCTTTTGCGCCAAATCGCACAGCAATGGCAGGTGCTCGACGTCGAGGCGCACTCCTTTTGCACTGGCTAAACTGTATTCAACAATGGGTTGATTCAACAGCGCTCTTAAGTGCTGTTCAGCGATGTTCATCGATTCTGCTCCAGAGCGCACGGTATCCGAAGAATTATTCCAAACGAATTTCACGTTTATGGGATTTATTACGACGATAGTTTTATTCTTTAACTTCGGGACGCTATATCCATCTTGAGCCAGTTGCCGACCGATTTCTGACTCGACGGCGCTTAAATTATAATTCGCAACGCGAAAGTAAACTGGTTGCGGACCTACAATATATTGATATTTGTGAAGAGGTGACGAGCTATTTATAAGCTTATCGAGCGCCCCACAATTCCACTGCTTGTATTCGCTTCGACTAATTACAAACTGCGGATTAATAACGGCTGGAAGCTTGAGCTCGTAGTCACCTGATCTCGTGTCAACAGTGTAGGTCAGCGCCTTCTTACCGCCATCGATGCTGACTACTCCCGTAACTTGATTTGCTCTTACTTTTAAAGACAACCCGATAATAGTTGCCGCAAAAATCGAATTTAAGGTTTGCATTTTCATTTAAGGCCTCCGCGCTTGATTGCAAGGCTTTTGTAGCCGCGCAAATTTTCAACTGATTTAAGTGCTGTGTTCGGAAGAATATTCGGCTTGAAGGTCGTCGTGTCGTACCAAACAAGGTTATGGTATTGCTTGACCTCGCCGGTGCTAGACGGCGCGTATGATGCCAAAAATTTATCGACCTTTGCCCAGTCAATATGTAGGGTGTTCACAGTGTAATAGTGATTGTGGCAAAAAATCGGGCCGATCCCCAAAGCGTGACTGCAAGTCCGGTTATTCAGTGTCTGTTGAACATTGTACTTCGCGCCGTTGACCGCAAGATCGACCTCACTACTGATCTTAGATAGCAGGCCATCCAGGATGTAGTGTTCTAAAGATGCGCGGTATTCGTTTTCAAAATTGGGATCCGTTTTAAAAAGCCCCGGATTTAAATTGAGGGTGATCGGATTTGAATTCTTGAAAGCGGCTTGCAGCTGAGCGACGTCGATGTGCCCATGATATTCTTTGAGAATAGGGCCTAATTTTTTCCGCAGATTAGATGCCTTGTAAGTTACGCTGATTAACGCGTCGGTTTGAAGCGGATAAAAATAGGTGTACGTGGCGGCAAAATCGGCCAACGGGTCTTCTGCCAGCTCTGTCTGCCCGTTTAATATGGCACACGTGCCTGAACGGTTGAGTTCGAGTTCAAAAGCCAATGACTGCCCCATGATGACTGGATCGTCGTGCCCACCGTAGTTTTCTAACTCGGGCGGGATCGGAAAACGATCTGACGATCTGAGGTCATTCGGCAATTGAAGCCCGAAAAATTTTTGACTTACGATATTTGTTTTTGTCGCGTTCACTAAATTCTGTATGTTTATCATCGAACCATAACTTACGACACCTTCTTGCGTGCCGGTTAAAACTCCGATGAGTATCGGTAATTGTTTAACTGTTTCACGGCTGCCGGCATTGGCATCCTGATACGCTTGAACCAACTTTGACCACTGAAGCGAAATTTGCCCGGTTATTCTTGAGTACGCATCGGTCGAACCATAATTAACTATGTCATTAAGCTGGGTGGTATAATCGCGGTCAATAGCGACCACATTTTGGCGGTGAGACCGAAATGCCCTCTCATACCATCGTTGGAGGTATTTCAGTGCCGTATCCATAGCCTCACAGTCGCCGCGCTGCTCGGGATACATGAAATTCGGCTCGTTCATCACCATCGAACCGACAAGCGGTGGCTTGACATAAATAGTGGTGCAGTCTTCGTTTGTTAAATAGCCGGCATCAAGATCGCCGTATTTTTTCGGATCCGGTTGGTTGACTTTACATGGGTGCTTTAAACTCGGTCCATAATAAGGTAGCGCGTGACCCGTACGTGCCACGCCGACGGCCAGAGCGCCTAAAATTAACATTTGTTGCCAAAGCTTCATTTGATACCTCCGATTTCGATTCATAGTATCCCCGTTAGTTCCTATTACTTTTGTCTGAACGGAAATCGGTTTGTGCAACGTCCGTGCCAGCACATAAAGTGCGGCATTCGGCTTAATTGCAACTTGAATGGTTTGAATGCCGTTGTCTCAACAATTGGACCGCGTTCTAAGACCGGAGATTGCACTGTTCAGCGAACAACGGCTTCGCATTCGATAGCAACCTAATGCTACCCTATTGGACCAGAGTTTGGATATTTGTGGATCTGGTGCGGATACACCGACTCGAACGGTGGACCTCGTGGATGTCGACCACGCGCTCTAACCAACTGAGCTATATCCGCAATTGTCAGGTTTGCGAAAACCGCCAACCTGAGTTGTCTAACATAGGGCTGCCAATTTCACTGGTCAAGGGGGACGTTTGCGGCTTATCGGCCATAACCTTTACAAAGTGCGCACACCAGCGTTCAAACACTTCAGGCAAACCAAGGTTGAGGTTTGTAAGGTCAGCTAAACGGGTCACTTTTTGATTTATACGGCCGCACGAGCGAATCAGCGCAAAATCTTGAAGGTCATTGTGAACATTCAAGGCCAAACCGTGCGAAACCCAACCGTTTTTAATTCGCAGCCCGAAAAACGCGATTTTAGCACCGCCGACGTATACCCCCGGCTCCGCTTCATCAGTCGAGGCCTCGACACCGAATTCGCCGACCAATAGTTGAGTCGCGCGCTGAAGACGGCCCACAAATTCACGAACACCCACTCCCCAAGTCGGCAAATGTAGATGCGGGTAGATCACCAATTGCCCGGAATTGTGGAGTGTGGCCTGACCGCCCCGATCCGAACCGACAATCTGCACACCGCGGGACCGCAAAACTACTATGCTGGCGCAAATATCTTTCAAAGGATCAGCGCGTTTACCGAGCGTAATTGTGAGCGGATGCTCCATCCCGAAAATCGTATGATTGGCGATCGGCAGTTCGAGCGCATGCCGGGCGGCAAAGTCTTTGCCTTCACTTTCGACCGCGCGGACGCCCGCAATGTAGTCGATGTTCCCTAACCATTGAGGTTGAAGACTAATCATGACTAGAGTCTAGCAAGTGGATCGAGGATTTTAAAGCAGGTTTACCGATACGGGGCGCCTAATACATCTCGACTTGGTCGTTTTCTTTGAATCCGGAACCCGAATGAACAATTGCAATGGCCCCGTCTTTACCGAAATAGCTCACGATTTCGAGAGTGCCTTTCATACGGCCGGGCGCTGTCCCGATATAAACGCCCGTGTCGGGGTCAAAAATATCGCGACCGGTTTCACTGACGCGCAAAATATCGCCGATTTGAAGGCCCGATAGCCGGCCGGCGTTCAGGTAAATCTTATCGCCGCTCACGAGTGCGATGCGCCCTTCCCACGACAGCTTTTCAACGGCTCGCACGATTTCACCTACGGTTTGATGAAATGCTCGCCGTACAGCAATACGAACGAGATTTGGGTCGTCTTCAACGTGGATGTCGTCATTCGAATTATCAGCCACACGAGTCATATCCGATTCGACACTTGCCCGCTTCGTGACATCGAGCATGGGTTTACCGGTCGTCGCCGAAAACACGCGAATTTCGACGTTGACCGTCGTGCGCGCGCGCAAAGTACGAAAGACGCCGATCGGATCGCCTGAACGTTGCGCATTGATATCCAGCACGCGGCCGACAATCACCGCTGATGCGCCTAAGTTTGCCGCCACTTTCGCGATCGCCGGCATATCATAATCGTTGTTCTTAATAAATGAATGGAGATCCTGGGGGATGTCGCCATTGTTGATCACGATGAACTGGTTGGTGCCGACCAAGTCGTCGACCACGGTACGGCGGGCGACCATTTTTATCGCCTGCGGGTGGTGAATATCGCCGTCAAGAAACGGCAAAACGATCACCTTTTTTCGCAAATCGCCGTTGGCGCGGGCGTAAAATGAAACGTCTCGAACTTGTGGTGCCAGCGCGCCGTTACTGTTGGCCCCATGGTTCGATTGGACGTCCATAACTCCGCACGAACACAGTACCGCCGAAATCGCCGCCAGCCCCGCTATAAAACCAAACCTGCCCATGATATTTCATGATAGCGCTCAATAGGTTCACTCGGCAAATCGGTCTGGACCCTATCAAAGCGCTTTGACTTTGAGAACGACTCCATCCGGGCTCACGTCGGTGACCCGGACCTTATACTGATCGACTTTGGCCGTTCGAAATGCCTGGGCCAGCTGCTGCGGCAGCACCGATGCGTCCGCATCGTACGTCACCTGATCGGCCGCTATGATGCGCTCGTGGAACGCTTTAATATCATGCACGCTGAGCACGACTGCGGAGCGAAAATCTTCGAACTGCTTCGGTGACAGCGACCCATTCACGACGACGCGGATCACTGAGGCTCCGAACGTCCCCCGCTTCCAGACATCGTTGAGTTGTGTGCTCAAATCGGCGCAGATTTGCGGCACGACGGTGTTGAGTTCATCCGTTACAACTTTGTGAAACGGGCCCGAATCTGTGGTGTACGAGCGCGTGATTTCGGCAATTGTACGGCCGTTGCCCGAATAGACTGCTTCTAAATGAACTTCGACATCGTAAGCATCGCTGACATCGGGCTTTGTTCGAAACATCACCTGCCCGCGCAAGACGATCGAGCTTTTGAAGTACTCGCCTAAAAACAAAGCATCGACCTTTTGCAGGTTTTCGCTCCGGTAAGGTTCAGGTACCGAATGCTGAAGACGAGCACTGATCGGCGACAGCGCGTAAAAGCCGATCTTCGACAGTTCGCTTTTTAGACTTTTTTCGAAGACGTCGGCATCGGCATGCAGGTCGGCAAAATCATTCGAAGCCGGCTTGTACCACCAACCGTAACTGCGCGCGGTCACCCGATCGACGTATTGAACGATAGGTAAAACTTTAGGCGGCCCCTCGAGCTGGTACAATAGCCCGTTTTCAAGAAGTATCGCGCGCAACGCGGTTAACGAGAGCCGC
The DNA here is from genome assembly GCA_027459485.1 of Bdellovibrionales bacterium. Classification (GTDB taxonomy): domain Bacteria; phylum Bdellovibrionota; class Bdellovibrionia; order Bdellovibrionales; family UBA1609; genus RBG-16-40-8. The sequence continues at coordinate 192,670 of DAIDIG010000003.1, forward strand.
ATTTGTACATCCATCGCATAGACATCTTTGTCATTCGTCAAATTGTTGCTGCTGATACTCAAAATGTATCGCGACGAATTTTTGATGATCTTGTTTTCAATCGCGTCTTTGAGGCGATCTGTTTTCTGAGCCCCGATCAGTGTCTTGATGTAATCGAAAGACGCATCCTCAATCGCTTTATTCATCAGCTGATCTTGCACCGCCGAACCGTCTTGCACCTGAACCGCCTCGTGGCGAGTGATGTCGACGATAACTTGTGCGTTTGCGTGCTGGGCAAAAAATCCGACGGCAAGAATGAATAGTAAGATGCGCATGTGACCAATTGTAGCGATTAGGGCCGCGATTGAAAAGCTTGAGTTGCAAAGCGCGACAAGCCGGGCGCCGCTATTCAGACAACGACCAGTTCGGTTCGGGCAAAACGCTCGAGACTGTTTCAAACAGTTGCATATTGAGTTCCACGCCGCGTGGAGACGTCACATCCAAATCCACAACCTTGGCCAATTCCGCCAAATGAACTTTCAGGACACAGGCCGTTGGGCCGGGATATTTCTCGAGCGCCTCTTTCAAAAGCGCCAATTTTGGCAGGGCCGCCTCATCAATCCCGATTGTAAGGCGCTTCGACTGCTTCAGCATATCCAGCGCCGGTTTTACTTTTTCGACGATGATCTTCATTTGACCCAACCCCCCGCCGCCGGCGTCGGAATTGTTGGTGTCCGGCTTTTCTAATTGGCCGGTTATCACGAGCGCTTGATCATTTTTTAAGACCGCTTCGCATTGCGCGTACACGTCCGGGAAGATCACCAGCTCGCACGACCCCGACGTATCTTCGAGTGTGCCGAAAGCCATGCGTGTGCCTTTTTTGGTAATGAACGGCTTGATTTCGGTCACAATCCCCGTCACCGAAATTTTTGATTTCGACGGAACCAACTCAAGCTCGCCGAGAGCAGAAGTCGAAAATCGCTTGAGAAGCCCGGCATAAGTATCGAGCGGATGACCGCTCAAATAAAACCCCAGCACTTCTTTTTCGTACGCAAGCCTTGCCGATCGCGACCACTCGGGGCAGCGTTCAAGATGTACGGAGTCTTGCTCAATTTCGTCGTCGGACATGGCGAACAGACTGGATTGGCCCAGCTGATCATCCCGCCTCTTGGCCTCAGAGCGCTCGATAAACTTCGTGTAACCTTGCATAAGTTCGGAACGATGAAACCCGTACTCATCGAGCGCACCGGCTTTTATGAGACACTCGACGGTCTTTTTGTTCACTCGGCGCAAATCGACCGATGCAAAAAAATCTTCAAGCGTGGCAAAGCGCCCGCCCGACTGCTTCGCTCGCGCTTCAACGATAGCTTCAACCGCAGCTTGCCCGACACCTTTGATTGCACCCAGCGAAAAAATAATGTCGTCACCGCTCACGCTGAATTTAAACTCTGAAAAATTGATGTGCGGCGGGCGCACGCGCAGGCCCCGCGCCCGCGCGTCTTTCACGTATTTGACCACTTTGTCTGTATCGCTCGACGATGTCGTGAGGAGTGCAGCGTAAAACTCCGTCGGGTAATAGTGTTTCAAATAGGCCGTGTAGACCGCGATCACGCAGTACGCCGCCGCATGCGATTTATTGAAACCATACTCGGCGAATTTCGCCATCAAATCGAATAGCTCTTCAGATCTTTTTTGATCAAAACCATTCTTACTTGCGCCCTCAAGAAACCGCGACTTTTGTTTCGCCATTTCTTCAGCGATTTTTTTACCCATGGCGCGACGAAGGACGTCCGCTTCGCCCAAACTGTAACTTGCGATGCGCGCGGCGATCAGCTGCACCTGCTCTTGATATATCGTAACGCCGTACGTGTCCTTTAGGATCGGCTCAAGTTCCGGAAAAATATATTCGACCGGCTCTTTACCCGTTTTTCTCTCAAGATATTCGGGGATTTTATCCATCGGGCCGGGACGATAAAGCGCGTTGATCGCGACGATGTCTTCAAAATTGGTCGGTTGCGCGCGCAAAATAAGGTCCGTTATGCCCTTACCTTCAAATTGGAAGATACCGGCCGTGTCGCCGCGACTCATGATAGCGTAAACGTTCGGATCTTTGAGCGAGATGTCGGTCGTCGTAATTTTTTTGCCGCGATTTTTCTCGATGAGTTCGAACGCGTTTTGAATATGAGTCAACGTCGTAAGCCCCAAAAAATCAAACTTGATGAGGCCCATCTTTTCGGCGTGCTTCATATCATACTGCACGACATTTTCGTTGTCGGCGCCTTTGTAAAGCGGCGCGTGTTTCACGATATCGCCGTCTGCGATAATCACTCCCGCAGCGTGAATGCCAGCGTGTCGAGTCAAACCTTCAATTCGTCGCGCCAAATCGAGAAGTGTCGCGATCTTCGGATCATCGTCGCTCATTTCGCGCAGTCGAGGCTCCGTCGCGATGGCTTCTTCAAGCGTGATGCCCAATTTTTCAGGGACGAGTTTTGCCACCACATCCACTTCACCGTAGGTCATGCCGAGCACGCGGCCGACATCGCGTATGGCCGCTTTACACTGCAATTTACCGAATGTGATAATTTGCGAAACCGAACTCTCGCCGTATTTTTTAGTCACGTACTCGATAACGCGGCCGCGGTTATCCTGGCAAAAATCGACGTCGAAGTCGGGCATTGAAATCCGCTCGGGATTCAAAAACCGCTCGAAAATCAAATTGTAAGGCATGGGGTCCAGATCAGTGATGCCGAGAGAGTAAGCAACGAGCGAACCCGCGCCCGATCCCCGCCCCGGCCCAACCGGCACGCCATTTGATTTCGCCCAATTGATAAAATCTTGAACGATCAAATAGTAGCCGTTGAAGCCCATTTGATCGACCACTCGCAATTCATATTCGAGGCGTTCGCGGTAGCGCGGCTGCTTGTCATCGGCCACGGGTTCACCGCGCGCGGCCAGTTCGCGAAATCGGCGTTCAAGGCCGGACTGGGCAAGACGAGCCATTTCATCTTTCAGCGGCAGATTGTTTTCTGTCGGGAACGACGGCAAATGGTAAATGGGCTTGCCGTCCGCCGTTTTGAGTTTAAATTTCACGTCGCAACGTTCAGCAATCTCAAACGTAGTATCGCACGCTTCAGGGATGTCTTTGAACAACTCCCGCATTTGCTCGGTATTTTTGAAGTAAAATTGGTCGGAACCGAGACGAAAGCGCGCGGGGTCTTGCAGCGTTTTGTTCGTGCCGATGCAAATCAGGACTTCTTGCGCCACCTGATCTTGCGGCAATGTGTAATGAACATCGTTGGTCGCCACAAGTTTTATGTTACGCTTTCGCGCCTGCGAGATCAGATACGGCGAGACCTCGTCCCATTCCTTAACGCCCGTACGGTTGAGTTCGAGATAGAAACGGTCGCCGTAGAGCTTCTGGTAAAAATCGAGACGTTCAGCCGCGCGTTCTTCGCCCAAATTTTTGTATGTCCACGGGACATCCCCCATGAGCGCGCCCGAAATCGCGATCAGGTTTTCGCTATAAGTGCTCAACACTTCATCGTCGATACGCGGCTTGTAGTAAAACCCTTCTTGAAAACCGATCGAAGAAATCTTGCATAAATTTCGATAGCCGTCGAAATTCTGGGCGAGCAGCACGAGCCGCCGATTGGGCAAGCGCGCGGCCTCCGGGTCTTCGCCTTTCACCTTGCGCCCACGCGGCGCCAAATAAACTTCGAGCCCTAAGATCGGCTTTATCCCGGCCGCTTTCGCCGCAAAGTAAAATTCAATCGCGCCAAACATATTACCGTAGTCGGTGAGAGCCACGGCCGGCATGCCGAAGTCTTTAGCCCGCGCGCAAAGCTTATCGAGTTCGCACGTCGCCTCGAGGAGCGAGTACTGCGAATGCACATGCAGATGAACGAAGCTAGAACTCAATTCCCTACTCCCATTCGATAGTCGCGGGAGGTTTGCTGGTCACATCATAGACCACACGGTTCACTCCCCGCACCTCATTGGTCAAACGATTCGAAAGCCGCCGCAAAAATTCGGGCGCAAAATGAAACCAATCGGCAGTCATGCCGTCAGTCGAAGTCACCGCTCGAAGCGCAATGACGTGCTCGTAAGTTCGCCCATCGCCTTGCACGCCGACGGTTTTCAACGGCAACAAAACAGTAAACGCCTGCCAAATGCGCGAATAAAGGCCCGCTGTCTTCAATTCTTCAATCAAAATAGCATCCGAATCTCGTACGATTCGTAGCCTTTCTTCGGTGACTTCGCCAAGCACGCGAATAGCAAGCCCAGGACCGGGGAAGGGATGCCGCCCGAGCATCGCTTCGGGTATTTTCAATTTGCGCCCGAGTTCGCGCACTTCGTCTTTGAACAGTTCGCGCAGCGGCTCCACGAGTTTGAGATTCAAGTCCTTCGGGAGCCCGCCGACGTTGTGATGCGTCTTGATGGTGGCGCTCGCTCCGCGCGGCGAAATCGACTCGATCACGTCAGGGTACAAAGTACCTTGAGCCAAAAATGTAATGCCGGAATGTTTTTTAATTTCACCCTTAAAGATGTCGATGAATGTGTGGCCTATAATCGTGCGCTTTTGCTCGGGATCCGAAATTTTATCGAGCCGCTTCATGAATTCACTTCGCGCATCCAAACCTTTAACGTTGAGCCCGAGCTCCTGATAACTTTTGAGCACGTCGTGAAATTCATTTTTTCGTAAAAGGCCATTATCGACGAAAACACAAACGACGCGGTCGGGCCCTAGAACCTCAGTCAAAATTTTGCCGACGACCGTCGAGTCGACCCCTCCGCTCAAGGCGCACAAAACTTTTTCATCGGCCGGCACCATTTTCTTTACGTAATCATTCGCCTGATGGAGCATCTCGTTTGCTGTCCAATTCGAATCGGCGTGACAAACTTCGCGACAAAAGTATTTGAGAACGTCGATGCCGTGCTCGGTGTGCGAGACTTCGGGATGAAATTGCACGGCGAATATTCGCGGCGCCAAAATGGCGGCCGGATGCCCGCTGCTTGAAAACGCGACGATTTCGAACCCCGGGGGCGGCACTTTCACGACATCGCCGTGACTCATCCATACTTTTTGCGACTTCGGCACATTCGTTAGAGGCGTGCGCCAGTCGACCGTGTTCGCACCGTATTCGCGCTTTTCGGCGGTCTCAACTACTCCACCGTATTTAAAGGCGAGTAATTGCATGCCGTAGCAAATGCCCATTACAGGAGCAATCGGTTCGAGATCGCGAACCTCGGTAATCGGAGCGCCGGTATCGTACACGGATGAAGGACCGCCGCTCAAAATAATCCCGACCGGGGCCTTTTCTCTGATGACCGCAGACGGAGTATTGTAGGGCAAAAGCTCAGAAAAATACCCGAGTTCGCGCAGTCGCCGTGCAATGAGCTGTGACACTTGCGAACCGAAGTCTACAATAATAAACGGTTTAGGGTCTAACATTGACCGCCCCCGGTTAGCTTTCTAAACGATAGTTGGGCGCTTCTTTAGTGATCGTCACGTCATGTACGTGCGACTCCCGCAAACCTTGCGGGCTGATGCGCACGAAGCGAGCCTTTTTCTGCAGTTCCTCAATAGATTTTGCCCCCAGATACCCCATGCCCGCTTTGAGCCCACCGATCAGTTGGTGAAGTATCGCCGAGGCTGAACCTTTATACGGCACTTTACCCTCAATGCCCTCTGGGACGAGTTTATCGACATCTTCGATATCCGCCTGCGCATAACGATCTTTCGACCCTTCGGCCATGGCCCCGAGCGAGCCCATACCACGATACACTTTGTACGTACGGCCTTGATATAAAATCGTTTCACCAGGTGCTTCATCAGCTCCCGCCAAAAGACTGCCGATCATCACAGTGTTCGCACCAAGGGCCAATGCTTTTGTGATATCGCCCGAAAATTTTATACCGCCGTCAGCTATCACAGTTTTACCGTGCTTGCGTGCCGTTTCAGAACATGTCTTCACCGCCGAAATTTGCGGCATTCCCACACCCGACACTATACGCGTGGTACAAATACTGCCTGGACCAACGCCGACCTTGATCACATCGGCCCCGGCGCGGATTAATGCTTCGGTGGCTTCAGGTGTGACGACATTGCCAGCGACTAATATCACGTTGGGGTATTCGCGATGAATGAATTCAACTTGCGCAATTACGTTTTTCGAGTGCCCGTGCGCCGAATCTACGACGAGCAAATCCACCCCGGCTCTCACGAGCGCCCCGATTCGTTCGTGCGACTTGGGGTCAACGCCCACGGCAGCGCCTACGAACAACCGACCAAGCTTATCTTTTGTCGCATTGGGAAAAGTGCTCGCCTTTTCAATGTCTTTAATTGTTATGAGGCCCTTCAGATTGAAACTATTGTCGACGACCGGCAATTTTTCGATGCGGTGTTTTTGCAACGTGACTTTCGCTTCGGCGAGCGTCGTGCCTACTTTGGCCGTTACCAAATTTTCTTTGGTCATGACATTCGAAATTGGTTGGCTTGTGTTCGTTTCAAAACGCAGATCGCGGTTGGTAAGAATACCGACCAATTTGCCGTTCACAGTAATCGGCACGCCGCTAATCGAATATTGCCGCATGAGATCGAGCGCGTCGTTGACCGAATGCTCGGGCGACAAAGTGATTGGATCGGTGATCATCCCGCTTTCGTATTTCTTCACGCGCTCGACTTGGAATGCCTGTTGTTCGATCGACATATTTTTGTGGATGACGCCGAACCCGCCGTTTTGTGCCATGACCGTCGCGATTTTTCGTTCAGTCACGGTATCCATGGCCGCAGATAAAATCGGCATATTGAGTCGCACGTCGCGGGCAAAATGGCTCACCGTCGAGATTTGCGAAGGCACCACGTCGGAATAATCGGGAAGTAACAGGATATCGTCAAAGGTCAGCGCCAGGCTGAAATCGTCTGTTTTCATATCGTCTTGTACCACGATTTGTATCGAATGTAATTATCGGCGCTCTTATTTAAAAATTCGCGTTCCGCCGCATTCAACTCGCGTTTCACAACAGCCGGCCGCCCGACAACCAGCACTCCAGGCGGAAATTCTTTGTCTTCAGTCACAAGCGCCCCGGCGGCGACGATTGAATCATGGCCGATTTTGGCTTGATCCATGATTATGGCGCCCATGCCCACTAATACGCGATCGCCGATTTCACAGCCGTGTAAGATGACGCCGTGGCCGACGGTGACCCGTTTGCCGACGGTGACGCCACATTTATTGAATGTGCCGTGCAAAATGGCGCCATCTTGGATATTCGACTCTTGGCCGATATGAATGGGCATCACATCGCCGCGCAAAACGGCATTGAACCAAATCGAGGCCCCATCGCCGATTTCAACGTCGCCTATGACTGCCGCCGTGGGCGCGACAAATACATTCTGCCCCAGCCGCGGTTCACCACGCGATATTTTAATAATTGGATTCAATCTGTGACCCCTCGTTATTTGCCGGATAAACCCCTAGTTCAAATACGAGCGCGGATTGACGTCCATCCCCTTCATCACGTCGGTCGAGATCATTTGATCTTCGAGCACGCGCGACCGCTCGATATAATCCACCGTCGCGAAAAATCGACAACCTGCACGTAAACAAAACGAAATGGCGGCGTCGGCCGGTACCGTTAAGTCTTTTAGCTTTTTTGATCCGGTAAAATGCAGTTCAGCAAACTGCCGATGGCCACGCACTTCTTTAAATAAACATTTTTCAAGTCGTACGCCCAAACCGTCCAGAATCTGAAGGGCTAATGTGTGCGGGGATCCTTCTTTATTGGTGGCTGATTGGGTCACGGCAATGCCGGCGTCCATCGGCGAAAGCCAAATCGGCAGGACGCGCTTTTCAGCTTTGTCCTTAAAAATCATCACCATACGCGTTTGGCTGGCGCCGACTGCGACTCCAAACGGGAACATCTCAATCCAATCGGATTTCGACCGCAAATCGAGCTCCAATGTCGTCATGGCACGTACTCTCCGTATAAAACCTGTGGCGTGGCTTCTGTCACTTTGATCGACACAGTACGACCGATTAACTCCTTTGTCCCGTCAAAATGTACCGATTTATTTTGTGTGGTGCGGCCAAAACAAAATCCTTCATCTTCATGAAATTCCTCGACCAAAACGGGCAAATATGTATTCTGATATTTTTTCGCGAATTCAAATGACTGCGCGCGATGCTTGGCCAAAAGCCGCGACAAACGTTCGCTCTTCACCTCTTCGGGCACCTGATTTTCAAATTTTGCGGCTTTCGTATTCGGCCGTGGCGAATATTTAAACGCATAAATGTTTTCGTAGGCCACTTCATCGAGGAGCGACAGTGTCTCTTCAAACTGAGCCTCGCTTTCACCCGGAAAACCCACGATTAGATCCGTCGATAAAACGACGCCCGGAATGCGCGCACTCAGCATGCGCGCTTTGGCGATATACTCTTCACGCGTATACCCGCGGTTCATCGCCTCGAGAATTTGCGAATTACCGGATTGCGCCGGTAAGTGGATGTACTCCATGATTCTATCTCGATGAGATTGCATAACGTCGGCGAGTTCTTCGTCGAAATCTTTCGGGTGCGGCGAGGTATAACGCAGTCGCTCGATCTCGGTTTTGCTCACGAGGTGTCGTAGCAATTCTGAAAAGCCGGCGCCGTTATCAGGCGAGCAATACGAATTCACGTTCTGCCCGAGAAGCGTGACTTCTTTGACTCCGCGAGTGGTGAGCTTTTGAATGTCACTCACGATTTCGCTTAGAGTACGACTGCGTTCGCGACCGCGCGTAAACGGCACCACGCAGAACGTACAAAAGTTATCGCAGCCCTTCATGATGTTCACGAACGTCGAAACGCCGGGGTTTCGCACCATGGTTTCGATTTGATACGGCTGGCCGTGCGTGAACTGAGCCGAAGCAAAGCGACGGCTTTTATCGGTCACTTCTTGCACAATTTCAGGGAGTTTATCTATCGCATCCGTGCCGAATACAAAATCAAGAATCGGCAAATCGACCAAAAGCTTGCCTTTTTCTTGCTGGGCCACGCACCCGCCGACGCCAATTTTAAGCCGCGGATTTAGCTTTTTGAGAATCCGATATTTACCAACTTCGGACCGAACCTTGTGCACGGGCTTTTCGCGCACACTGCACGAATTGATTATGATAAGGGCGGCATCCTCCGGGCGCGAAACCGGCTCGTAATTGAGCATTTCAAGCAGCGCATACATCCGCTCGGTGTCATTCACATTCATCTGACAGCCGTAAGTTGAAATATAAACGCCGTTGCGCTCGGTAGTGGGGGTCATATTGTCATTCAGCATCAAAAAAGGTTATAGTCGCCGGCAAATAGGCGGTCAAATGAACCCACGGTTAAAAACCTCATTACAATGGACGACCTTCCCACCCGAACTGCTGGAGCAGATTCGCGGCGTTTTCGACGAAGGCTTTGCCGAATGGCGCGAGAATCAACCGGGCAAATTTATCGCTGAAGGGCGCCTGTACGCAACCGAACTGCTGTTTCGCATCGGCTACCTGGCAAAGGGTCGTTTGGCGCAATCCAATTTTGAGGTGTCGCTTGATTTCGATGCAGCCAAGCAAAACGCCGTCGAACAAATTCATTTTGCCGTCGATTGCGCGGCTTCGCTGCTACAAGAATATATCGACCAGGATCAGGACCTGCACATTTTCCCCCGCGAATGGCAAGAGCAGACGATCAATAAACGCAAAGTTTTTATTCGGGTCTCGACGGAAAATACGGAGCTTGAGGCCGAAGCTGATCGCTTGCTTGGCGTCTCGTCTGATGCTCTCGTTCAAGGTGATACCGACGAATAACACACTCAGGTACTCACTTGCTCCCCGTTATGGGCATTGAACTTGCAGTTTTACCCGGGCGTGGTTCAGCTAAAGTATAAACACACTACAACGAGGAGATCTCCATGACACGAGGAGTAGGCGGACACTCGCCGGCAAACATTCAAAAATTTCTAGCGGGAATGCACTACCCCGCATCGAAAAACGATCTGCTTGAGTGCGCGAAAAATAACGACGCGCCGTCAGAAGTGTTAGCCGAACTTAATAACTTGCTGAATGACCGATTCGGTGGCCCTCAGGACGTGATGAAGGCCTACGGTAAAGGTTCACGATCGAAATTGGAGCATTAGTAAGTTTCGTCGTCGCGCGGTTCGGGAGCGCCGACACCGCTGACTTCTTCGATGTAGGTTTTGGTTTCGTCTTCTTCAGCTTCGCTAGCGGATGCCGAGGCGGATTCGTCTAGTTCCAACTCTTGAATCGCCGCCATGAAATCTTTTTCGGTGCGCAGATCTTTACGCAGAAGCTCTACGAATTTATCGGCATAGCGTGCAGTGAGCTCTTCGATGTAGCGCTCAAGTTTGCCATCCGCCAAAATTTTCTTGCGGTTTTGAATTTTCTTCCAATACAGCAGATAATGAAATCGGCAATACCCGTCGACCAAACCTATTTGATCGCAATCGGTCGCACGGCAATAACGTCTACCTTCGGCGTCGGTCAATATCACTTCATCGTCAGGCACGACCTCTGCCGGTACCGTTAATGAAGCAGTTGCAGGGGCTTCTGCTGCGCCAGGCTCAGCGGCCGAAGACACAGCGCTACCTTCAGTATGAGCCGGTTTTACATCTGATTTTGATTCGTTCTTTTTTGCCATGAGCTACGTGCGACTCTGAGCGATTTCGCCGACCTTGTCAATCCTTTGGAGAAGGTCTTTGCGCGACCATTTTATTCAACTCTAATGTTGCCCGAGGTCGTCCGCACATAAACTGAGCCACCGTTCGAACCATGCAGCCGACCGGTTTTTAACTGTTCGGAAGGCAGGCGGGTCGATTTAAGAAAGGTTGGCCCCAAAATCTGGCCATCGTTGGTACCCAAGTTCAGCCACGCTCCACTTGCTGGCAGTCTCAGGTGAACCGTTCCTTCTTGCGAATGCATGCGGACATTGGCGTCACCTTCGATTTCGGCAAACACCGGCCCCTGTATGGATTGGCCTCGTAATACTCCTTGAAATTTGTCGATGTGAAGTGGTGCATTACCACTAGCAAATTCAAGATTACCCTTAATGCCCGTCAAATGCATCGGCCCGCGATAGGAGGTCACGGTCACAGAACCGGACACATCGGCAAGATCGCTCGTACCGATGAAATTTTCTAGCGAGAGTTCGCCTTGCAAATGGCTGATTTGCACGGGCGAATTGTAGGTGTCGACATCAATGTGCCCCTTTAAAAATTGCAAATGAATGGCGCTACTCTCGGCCACTATGGTGACGTTGCCATTGCCACCTTGCACATCGGTTTCACCGTTTAAATTTGTAACATGAAGCTCAGCGGCGAGATTGAGCACTTGAACGTGGCCGTGGCGCCAATCAATTTCAAGCGGGCGATTCGGGCCATCTACCACCAAATCGTATCGCGGAGACGCCAACCCCGGTTGGCCGAGAACGTTATTCCATCGGTCTTTCGAGCTCGGGCCTTGGACTTCAATGAGCACCGTATCGTCGTTGCGATGAAAACTAAACTGCCAGTCATCGTCGGCCGTCACGTGCCTCAACTTTGGCTCCATTTCGTGAACGTGGACCGTGATGTCGTTCAGCATCGGGTTGGCCCGATAAATGACGCTGCCACTAAACCCCTGGATGCGAATTCGATCTGCCGAGGCCAGATGCATCTTAATCGGTTCAATACTATCAGCCTGAACGATCGCGATCGGCGCCAATATGACGATCGCGAAAAGCGCGCACAATAAAGCTTTCATGGATCCACTTCACCATAGCCTCGCCGGTTTGGCAAATGGCATAGCCCTCATCTCTAACCGTTGACAACTCCCAGTTGATTCGGAAGGCTAGAGCCCACTCAAGGAGTCGTATATGTCCGATGCCGTTTTTATCACCAGCAGTGCTCGCACGCCCGTTGGTTCGTTTCAAGGAGCCTTCGCCGATACATCCGCGCCTCAGCTCGGTGCTCATGCCATTAAATCGGCTTTACAGCGGGCCAATATCGCGGCTGCGCAGGTTAACGAATGCATCATGGGTGAAGTCCTAACTGCTGGAGTGGGGCAAGCTCCGGCACGGCAAGCCGCGATTTACGCCGGGCTACCGACGTCAGTCGCGTGCATGACCGTAAATAAAGTCTGCGGGTCGGGCCTGAAAGCGGTGATGCTCGGGGCGGATTCGATTCGTCTTGGGCAAAGTTCGATTGTTGTTGCGGGCGGGCAGGAGAACATGACTCTCGCCCCGCACCTACTCGAGCGTTCGCGGGCCGGTTATCGTATGGGCAATTTTAACGTGACAGACGCTATGCTGAAAGACGGGTTATGGGACCCCTACAACAACTTTCACATGGGCAATGCCGCCGAATTATGCGTGCGTGAATACAAAATTTCGCGCGCTGAACAAGATGCGTTCGCCGTTGAAAGTTACAAGCGCGCGCAAAAAGCGATACAGGATGGATCTTTCAAAGACGAAATCGCACCGGTCGAAGTGAAGGCCGGCAAGGAAACCGCGACGGTCGCGCAAGACGAAGAACCGATGCGAGCGAAATTCGATAAAATTCCGCTACTCAAGCCGGCTTTCGAAAAAGACGGCGCCATCACAGCGGCTAATGCCAGCAAAATCAATGACGGAGCGGCGGCAGTTGTTCTTGCGAACGAGGCGAAATTGAAAGAACTCAGCCTTCACCCGCTTGCCCGCATTGTGAGCTACGCGACGTTTTCGCAAGACCCGAAATGGTTCACGACGGCCCCCGTCGGCGCGATGAAAAAAGCTCTTGAGGCTGCGCGACTCACGGCAAAAGACATCGACCTTTATGAAATCAACGAAGCGTTCAGCGTCGTGACAATGGTTGCGATGAAAGAATTGAATTTGCCGCACGAAAAGGTGAACGTTCACGGCGGCGCCGTGGCACTCGGCCACCCGATTGGCGCGAGCGGCGCGCGTCTACTCACCACTCTGATTTACGCTCTTCGAAAATATAAGAAGCGCTACGGGCTCGTCAGTCTATGCATTGGCGGCGGCGAAGCGGTCGCGATGGTGGTTGAACGAAATGAATAAAGTCGTAGCAAACGCATCCGAAGCGGTTCGCGGTGTTAAAAGCGGAATGACACTGCTGTTCGGCGGTTTTGGTTTGTGCGGCATCCCCGAAAATTCGATTTTAGCTTTGCGCGAGCTAGGTGCGAATAATCTCACGTGCGTATCGAACAACGCAGGCGTCGATGATTGGGGGCTCGGTTTACTACTGCAAAAAGGCCAAATTAAAAAAATGGTGTCGAGCTACGTTGGCGAAAACGAGCTGTTTGAGAAATTATTTTTGAGCGGGCAACTTGAGGTTGAGCTCACTCCGCAAGGCACGCTCGCCGAAAAGTTGCGGGCCGGCGGGGCTGGCATTCCGGCCTTTTACACTCCCACAGGAGTCGGCACTGTCGTCGCCGAAGGCAAAGAAACAAAAACGATCGACGGCCGCGAATACGTTCTCGAGCGCGCGATTACAGGAGATTTCGCATTCGTAAAAGCGTGGAAGGGCGACAAATTCGGAAACCTCGTATTTCGCAAAGCATCGCGCAACTTCAACCCGATGGTCGCCACAGCCGGTAAAATCACGGTCGCCGAAGTTGAGGAACTGGTTGAAATCGGCGAACTCGACCCGGATTCGATTCACACGCCCGGCGTTTACATCAATCGGATCTTTCAAGGCACGAATTATCAAAAACGAATCGAAAATTTGACCGTGTCGAAGCCGGCTTAAGCGGGAGAGTTTTATGGCGCAACAAAAAGGCCTTTCACGCGAACAAATCGCGCAACGAATCGCTCACGAAATCGAACACGGTGATTGCGTGAATCTCGGCATCGGCATCCCGACTTTGGCGGCCAATTATATTCCGCTCGACAAACACGTCATGCTTCAAAGTGAAAACGGGTTATTGGGGATGGGCCCTTTCCCGACCGAGAATCGGGTGGATCCGGATCTCATTAATGCCGGCAAGCAGACCGTGACGGCGGTGCCCGGCGCGAGCTTTTTTTCTTCGGCCGAAAGCTTCGCCATGATTCGCGGCGGCCATATTGACCTCACGGTTTTGGGCGCGATGCAAGTTTCGCAAACCGGGGATATCGCGAACTGGATGGTGCCTGGCAAACTCGTAAAAGGCATGGGTGGCGCGATGGACCTCGTCGCCGGCGCGAAGTATGTCATCGTGGCCATGCAACAGCTCGACAATAAGGGCAACAGTAAGCTTGTGCGGTCATGTACATTGCCGCTCACCGGCCGCGGGTGCGTTCACATGATTGTGACAGATATGGGAGTTTACGAAATTACTCCTCAAGGTTTTTTGCTTACCGAAATTGCACCAGGCTTTACCGTCGACGAGATACGTAAGTCCGTCGCGGGCGATTTGAGCGTGGCGCCGAATCTGAAAGCGATGGCACAGCCGGCGACTGTTTGAAATCGTAACTACATGACAATCGAAATTCTCGAGATTCAACATGGTTCACCTGAGTATGGCCTTGAAGTGACACTTCGAAATAAAATTCTCCGCCAACCGCTCGGCCTGCACTTTTCTTCTGACGAATTGGCTAAAGAATGCTTCGACATTCATCTTGGTGCATTTTTGGGGCCGGCAATGGTCGGCTGCTTGTTGCTACGACGGGTTAATGCACACACGGCTAAAATGCGTCAAGTAGCGATCGACGTTAGCGCTCAGGGCCGCGGGATTGGCCGCCGACTAGTGGCAACCGCAGAAGAAAGAGCGCGCGCCATGGGCTATACCGTTATTGAATTGAATGCTCGAGCGACCGCCATCGCGTTTTACTCAAAACTTGGTTACGAGGTGTGTGGCGAGCCGTTTACCGAATTGACATTGGCTCATCAAAAAATGCGAAAAATACTTTAACTCAAACTAAAATAAATACTCAACCATGGTCGAGACAGGCATGCGTGGTTCATGCCAAGTGACAAGCCATCAGGCATAATAAAGAAATTGGACGTGAGGTGTTGGGTTGTCCGGTCAAACACGAGAGCTTAAAAAAGGCGAATTGTTATTTCGCGAAGGCGATCAATCCGATGCGATGTACGTCATAAAAAAAGGTCAAATTTCGGTCGTTAAAACGAAGGGTGCTGGAGAAGTCGAGTTGGCCGAATTAGGCGCAGGGGCCATGATCGGCGAAATGGCATTTTTTGACAACAAGCCGCGATCGGCTGGCGCGCGAGCAAAATCCGATTCCACCGTCATTGTTCTACCGTTCACGTCTCTTTATGCACAGTTCAAAACCTTCCCCGAATGGTTGAAGGCAATGGTGAAAAACGTCAACGGCAAATTACGAGAGGCCAACGCCAAAATCAAGAATCTTGAACGAGAAACCGCGATCGATGCGACAGCTTTTGCCCCCCACATGATCACGCGCCTATGCGCCATCATCGCGCTCGTCGGTTTCAAGAGCGGACAAAAAGAAGGCGACGGGATTGCGCTACCCTATTCCATCCTGCGTAATTATTGCATTCAGATATTTCAGGCGCCGACCAACAAACTCGATCGCATGCTCGAAGCCCTGCAAGGTTTCGGCGTTCTAAAAGTTGATGATCTCGGTGAAGGCCGAAAAAAGGTCACGCTGCTCAGGCACGATTTTCTCACCGGCTTCGTCGATTGGTATAATGAGTATCTGTTCAAAGAAGAAAGTAAGCGAATCACGATTACCGAAAAAGAGTTGCCGGCACTGAAGGGGCTGCTATTTTACGGGCTCAAAGGCAAACCCGACGAAAGCGGGATTGTGACCGTGAATTTAACCGACATGCAAAACAATTCAATGAAAGACCTCGGTCGACTCTTCAGCGTGAGCGATACGGATTCGCTCGCCGAAAAAAAGGTTGTGCAAGACAAACAATCGGGCGAAGGCGGAGCGCTCACGCAGAAGTTCAATCTAAAAGAGATCGAAACATTAGCTTATTATTGGGAGTTGGTTTTCGCATTGTCAAAGATCACGTCCTAAAAAATCGCTCTCTTAGCTAAATAAGAGACAATCTCGAGTACGTCGCAATGATTGTGTCACCTCGCGGGCAAATGGTCCCGCTCGATAGCGATTTCAAGGTCAGCTGATCCCCCTGAAGTGAAAACGAATCCGCCGGATCATTTGAAATCCCTTTCGTCGAGGCGGTTTGACCTTGGCATTCTTTTCGCCCGTAAGCGTGGCCACCATTGTAAATCAGCTTGTCGCCTGAAACGGCCACGACATTGTAGTTCTCAAACGAACACCCACGGAGAGACGAATAGATACGCATGACACCGTTGTTAAATGTCAGCGTCGTCGATTTGGCTTGAACGAGCATGGCACCGAATGACGTAACAGGGTGACCGCTCGCGCAGGCGAAATTGACCAGACCCCAATCACCCGTTAAAGCTTGTTGTTTACTCCCGCCCGACGGCGACGAAGCGGAACTCACAGTCAACGCATCACCAAATGTCGTCTGTCCCTTGGCTGGCGACTTCCGGGCACAGGCGACTAAATAAACGAGCGCCGTAGTAAACAAGGCAAAGCTGATCGACTTTCTCATAGGGCTCCTTCTGAAAACGTTCAAGAAGGGCGAATGTAACACAACTGCCCGAAGATTTGGGAACGGCAAACGTGAGCTGAAATAATTACTGATAGCGAAGCGGTAAATCGTCACTCGCCGGGCGTGATTTGGCGGCCGTGGCGCCGTTTAGAGAGCCAACCTGAAAAATTCGCATGGTGTTTGTTTTGGCTCCTTGATGGACCGGCAAACCGAGAGTCATGACCACCTTATCACCGGGCTGGCATAATCCGTATCGCACCAGCTTTTCTTCGATCTGCTCCATCGCCTCTTCACTGCTTTTGTACGGATTGATGAGCATCGTTTGAATACCCCAAACCAACTCAAGACGATTGAGTGTTTCAGGCACGTACGTCACCGCGACGATCTTAGCACGCGGACGAAAGCCCGAAATCAATGTCGCCGTTTTACCGGTCGTCGACAAGCAAACGATGACAGGCGCGTTGATCTTCAAAGCCGAAAGCGAAGCGCTCGCGCCGATGGCTTCGGCGACTTCCATAAATTCTTGGTCGAGGGAGATATCATAGTACAGATCGCCTGAGCGCTCGACCTCGATGATTATTTCATGCATGGTTTGAATGCACTTAAATGGATATTTACCGCTCGCGGATTCGGCCGAGAGCATGACCGCATCCGAACCGTCGATGACGGCATTGGCCACGTCCGTGATTTCAGCGCGAGTTGGCCGCGGATTCTCAACCATCGAATCGAGCATTTGCGTCGCGGTGATCACAGGCCGGCCCATTTCATTGCACAACAATATAATTTTCTTTTGCGTCTGCGGCAGCAGCGTCTGACCGATCTCGACCGCCAGATCGCCGCGCGCCACCATGACGCCGTCACTGAGAACCACAATGTCTTCTAAATTCTCGAGCGCTTCGAGCATTTCAATTTTCGCGATGATTTTGGTGTTGGGGTTTTTCGCTTGAATGATCTCGCGGAGTTTCTGTATGTCACTCCCTTGGCGCACGAAGCTCAGCGCCACATAATCGACTTTTTGGGCGAGGCCGAACTCCAAATCGACAAGATCCTTTTCAGTCATGCAATCTACCGGCAAGCGGGCACCGGGCAAATTCATGCCTTTGCGGTCTTTCAAAATGCCGCCAAAAACCACGCGGCATTTCACTTCGGTCGCGCCGACCGAAAGCACCGTCAACTCAAGCAACCCGTCGTCGAGTAATATACGGGTGCCCGGCTCGCATGACTGCGGCAATTCTTTAAAATCGGTGGTGATGGTTTTTTCGTCGCCCAATTCGAGTGTCGTCGAAATAATAACCTCAGCGCCTTCTTTCAGCGTCACGGCTCCATTTTTTAGCCGACCGACTCGGATCTTGGGGCCTTGCAGATCCTGCAAAATGGCAACCGGAGCGTTCAGCTCAAGCGACAGTTCGCGAATATGCTGAATCACCTGCAAATGCTCCGCATGCTCGCCGTGCGAAAAATTCAACCGCGCGACGTTCATACCGGCTCGTATCGCTTTTTCTAAATTTTCTCGTGATCGTGTGGAGGGGCCAATGGTTGCGACAATTTTCGTGCGCCGGTCCGCTAACATACGTTTGCCTCGAACTGTTTATGAGCGCCCAATTTTAGCGGCGCCCTTGCCAGCTTTTGCCGATTACGGCTTAAGCCTTCTCTTTATTAACGGTTGAGACGACTTGGTCCAGCTTTTCCTGGTTGCGTCGACTGATTTCATCCATCTGGCGCTCATGAGTGAGCTCAGTGATTCGCGCTTTTTCGTCGTATTTGGACTTCAAAGTCGCGAGCTGGGTGCTTTCTTCGCGTTTCATTTCTTTGACTAGCCGGCGGTCATGTTCGTCGTGTTCACGGCGTTCGCGAACGAGCTGATCTTGCAAGGCGCGGATCTGCGATTTAAATTTAGTCTGAAGATTGGCAACCTCTTCTTGGTTCTCTATTTCATGTTTTTCTGCCCGTGCCTCGACACGACGAAGAGCGTCGGCTTGGGTTTTCGATAAGCCGTAAACCATATCGCGCTTTTTCTCGTCGTAGGCCTCACGCTGAGTGCGCACGTCGGCATCGAAATCGTCGCGCAATTGCTTTTCGTCTTGCTCTTCGCTTTTGCGAATTTTGCTGACGCGAGCGTCCGCGTGATCGCTCTCGTACTTGTCGCGGATCGACGTTTGTTCTTTTAAATTATCGAATGCTTCACGATTTTGTTCGTCGTCGAGCGCCTTCTGATCCAAAATTTGGCGCGAGTTGGCCATCATCTCGTGATCGTATTTGCGATGGAGTTTGCGGATATTGTTGGCGTTGATGCGGTTATTGTCGGCCACGGCCTGTTCGCGCGCATTTTCAAGATAATCGAATTTAGTTTCGTATTCGTCGCGCATATCGCCGACTTCGCGTTTGGCTTTTGCTTCCGCATTCAATGCGTTTTGGGCGTCGCGATTGCGTTCGCGCGCCAATTGCATTTTCAATTCATCGATTTCACGATTCATTCGATCGGCCACCCGATCGTGAAATTGCGCGTCTGTACCGCTTTCTTCTTGCAGATCTTTTTCGCGCTGTTTCGCATACCGGTGACGGATATCGCCGAGGTCTTCGTTAAACCCCTGCCGGGCGCGGGCTAGCGACTGGTTGTGGGCTTCGTCGCGCATCAGAAGATTGTTCATATGCGCGTTTTCTGACCGCGCTTTGTCTTCGTCAAAGCGGTTTTGTTGGTCACGCAATTGTTGATGATCAGCCTGATACATTTCGCGGTTTTCGCGATCGAGCCGACCTACTTCTTGATCGCGACTTTCGCGAAGCTCCTTCATTTCCTTTTCATGCTGCTGATCGAGAGCGGTGCGAATACGTTGCACATCCGCTCGTTCGTCGTGGCGAATATTGTCGAGGTCATCAGTGAATTGTTGGTTACGCGCTTCATCCTCACGTTCGAGTTGATGCTGAAGATCTTCGACGCGATTGTCACGGCCTTCTTTCATGAGACGCAGGTCTTCGCTTGAAGTTTTGCGCGCGCGATCGAGCTTCGCTTGATTTTCGGCCATGAGCTTTTCTAATTGCCGGGCGTACATTTTACGCAAGTTATCCACGTCGTTCTGATAGGTCAGATCGCGACGAGTGATGGCGTCTTGGTTTTGATGTCGGATGCGATCGACTGTATGGGAGTTGGCGCGCTCGACTTCAGCGAGCTCCCGGTCATGGCGCCGGTTCATTTCGGCGAGCTCCAAGTTTTGTCGCTTGATCAGATCATCGATACGTTTTTGATACCGTCTTCGCGTATCACGCAGCTCGTCGTTCTGCTTGTTCCCGGACGACTTCGAGCCGATGGTGTTGGATGACATCCTGTCCTCCTAAAAATTCTTCGAACGACTCTCTCAAGTTTAGCATTAGGCGTGATTTCGAGCATCGCCCCAAAGTCTAGTTCATGAAATTTTGCGCGCGAAACAGGTTGCGTAGCCGTTTAATTTCGGCCCGATGTTTAGACAATAGCCGAGCTTTGCGCTCTTTTTCCTGTTCAGCCGACGCCAGTTCACGATTCACGACTTGTGTGTACCAAGGGCCGACGTCCTCTGTCGCCTGCACCCAGGCCGGCAAAAATTCGTCGATTCGCCGCTGAAACTCGTTGATATCGGACTCCGAATACACCCGCGCCCATTTGCGAAGCAACGTCTTCACATTCGCCGTTCGCGGGAATTCCGTTCGCGCAACACCTGTGGTCGCCACGCGGCCGATCGTCACAACCATACCTTTTGGCAACGGAAACACTCTTGTGGACCCGCGCGGACGGTAATTCAAGTCGGCCGTGAGATTGGTGATGTCGCTGCGCCGATCTTGAGCGCCGATCAACAACTCACCATTTGCAACCCGAACGCGGGCATAAAGTGTTCTGACTTTAATTGGCGTACGTGCGTTCAGCCAAAAAATACCTCGAACGAGGCGGACCGTCGTCTCGCCTCGCGCTCGAGTAATCACCAAACTGGCTTCGGGCGACATACGCAGGCTGCCGAACGGCAACTTCATCAAATGTCGTGCCTTTCCACTCAGAAACGCGCAGACTGAATTTTTCGTATTCTGTTCGAGCCGCGACCAGCATCCGCCGGGGATTTCGACGGGGCGCTCATTAAGCGAATCGGCCTTCACACGAACGTCGATCACCGATGCGACCAAGAATGCGAGAATGACCCATCTGCGCTTCAATCTTGCTCCTGACGAAATTTGGATTCAGCCAAAGACGCCAGCCCGCGATCCGGAAACGATTTCATCACTGTTTTATAAATGTTTGCGGCGTCCTCATGACGGCCTTTATCCTCGTAAATCTTCGCGATCCGAATGAGAGCATACCCCGTCAATTCGCTGCTGGGATAAAGGTTGAGCATTTGGTTGGCGGTGTCGATGGCTTGATCGTCGTCACCCAAATTGAAGCTCGCGTTGACAATCAGGAACATCGCCTTGGGTACGTCATCCGAATAAGGATGATTATTGATCACCGACTGAAAGATATTGATGGCATGTTCGAATTTACCGTTATTATATGCACGAACCCCGTCTTGAAAGACCGAATCGGCGGTCTGAAAGCCGATGCTGTCATTCTGCTGATCCTGCACAACGCTTGCGAGTGTGCGCATCGGGTAGCTCTTCTCGCCTGGCCCTTTTTTCTTGATCGCTTCGGGCAACAAAGTGGCCACTTCGTTTCGAAAATCGGCGAATTGGTACGACAAAAGAAGGCGTTCGAATCGTTCATGGCGCACCTTGAATTGCAGGCCTTCGATTCGCGCTTGAAGCGCGTGCACCGGGCTGAAATGCTGGCGGAGTCGGCTGTAAAATAGCGTCGCCGCCAGCGTCCATGCCATTGTGAATGTCACAAAAACGTTGGTATTCATCACAGTTCGTATCGGAAAACGAGAATAAAAATTGAATCCGGACGAAAGTATTGGGCATGAAAGTGAGGCAAAATTGGTCAAACTTTAGACGAACATGTCACGGCGATTGACTACATTTCGGTCGGAGCTGCCATACTCAAAATTTTGAGACCGCCGCGAATCACCGATTGGGTGATCCAAACAAGCGCCAAGCGTGAATCGAGAAGTTCAGCTTCACCGCCGATGATTTTGTGATGGTGGTAGAAGTGATTAAAGTCCGCGCATAACTCTAGGAGGTAGTTCGCCACAATATTCGGTTTAAAATTTTGATAAGCTTGACTTAAAACGTCCTCGTAGCGCAACAGCGATTTGATTAGTTTGCGCTCTTCGGGAGAATCGAGTTTGTGAAGACGGGTCGGTTCAATCTCATCCGGTACTCTCCGGGCCGCCTTAGCTAAAATACTGACGCACCGAACGTGCACGTATTGGACATACGGACCCGAATCACCTTCAAAACTAAGGGCTTGCTCCCAATCAAATTCGACGTCACGCACACGGTCGTTCACCAAATCGTTGAAAATAATGGCGCCGACACCCACTTGCTCAGCGATTTCATCTCTGTTTCTGCTGACGGCTTTGGCCGCAGCAGCACTCTCTGTCGCCTTTGCGGTCATTCGCTGTTTCACCAGGTCAACAGCGCGATTGAGTAAATCCTCGAGCCGAATAATTTGGCCTTTGCGGCTCGACATTTTGCCGCCGAGCTCGGCATCTTTGAAGCGGTACAAACCAAAGCCGATATGATGGCATTGTGACCACCATGAAAATCCAAGACGCCGCAAAACGCTGAAAACTTGCTTAAAGTGGAGCGATTGATCGGCGGCCACTACATAAAGTGCAATGTCGGCTTTTAAAACATTAAATCGGTACATTGCACTGGCAATGTCGCGGGTCGCGTACAGCGAAGCCCCATCGGACTTCAAAATCAGACACGGCGGTATTTTTTCGTCGCTCAAATCGACGACCATCGCACCTTCGCTCTCGACCAAAAGGTGTTTAGTTCGCAAAAGTTCCTCGACGCCCTTAAGGCGATCATTATAAAATGATTCACCCCGAACCAGATCATGTTTTACGCCTAACCGGCGCCAGTTTTTGTCAAAATGTTCAAGTGAAATCTCAACAAATTTTCGCCAGAGCTTAAGGAGCTCTGTGTCGCCCTCTTCCATCTTTTTAAACGTCAGAGACCCTTTGCGTTCAAGCTCGGGATCATTTTCAGCCTCGGCGTGAAACCGCACGTAGAGTTTGAACAAAGATTCAAAGGCATCAGTCTCAAAATCATATTCTTTACCCCAAAGCTGATACGCGTACGCGAGTTTGCCAAACTGCACGCCCCAGTCGCCGAGATGATTAAGGCCGATGACTTTGTACCCCTGAGATTCGGCCAGATTGCGCAGGGCCTGGCCAATCATGGTGGCCCGTAAATGACCCACGTGCATGGGCTTCGCGACGTTGGGGCTTGAGTAATCGATGACAATTGTTTTGCCTTCGCCCGCGCGACGAAATCCGAGGCGATCGCCCGCCTTTCGCGTCTCATTATATAATGTCGAGAAAATCTCAAGCTCATCCAAATGAAAATTGACGTAGCCGCCAACCGCTTCGACGTTCGCAACTCCGGTAATCGGATTTGTCAAGAGGTCATTGACAATTTCTTTAGCGATAACCGGTGGAGCTTTTTTCAATTCACGGGATAATGAAAAAACCGGTATCGACAAATGGCCGTGCTCGAGATCTTTTGGGATTTCAAAAAGCTCCCCGACAGATTTGCCATTAAAATATTTTGCCAAGTGTTGGGATAAGCGGTCGCGAATCGGAGTCAACATGATTTGGATCTTATCGGAATTTTTTTTCTTTTCAACATCGAGACTCTTGACTGATTTAATTCGAGTCTTTAGTTTACGAATCCCAACAGTTAAAAGAACTAACCCCTAACAAAGGACTGCGCCTTGAATAAAGCGGAACTCATCGAACGAGTAGCTAAAAAAGCGAAATTAACCAAAAGCCAAACTGAAACGATCCTCGATGCGACAATTGATGCGATTCAAAAAGCTGTTTCGAGCGGTGAAGAAGTGAAAATCGTCGGCTTTGGTACGTTCGACCGCGCCTCACGCAAACAACGTAACGGCCGCAACCCAAAAACCGGCTCTACGATTGTTATCCCCGCTTCGCGCGTACCGCGATTTCGCCCGGGTAAAGAGTTTAAAGCTCTAGTCGAGCCGACCACTGAAACCAGCGCGACCGCCTGATCGGCGCACTTCAGCGCATAATTGACGTTCGAATCATAGTTTCTTTCAACGACTCCGCCAATCGAGCATCGTGGCGGAGTTGAGACTTAAGTTTTGCGTACTCGCGCCCAGAATCCGCCTTTTCTTGCCGACTCCGATTGACCTCCTTGCTTGTTTCGTCAATGTCTTTACGAAGGTCACGCAGCGAAATCCATTGCGTCGGGTGAAGGTAATTATTTCGAGATCGGTCGTTGATTCGCGAAAGTACCGGATTTCGTACGCGATTAAATTCCATCCTCCAGCCGTGGTAAAAAGATCGCCAGGCGCCCGTCGTCAGCGGCTGATTGACTGCCTCAGCTAACTTGGCAGTCACACTCGCCATGTGATCGGCCGTCTTTATAAAACTGACCCGCTCGATGTTGTGTTCAAAAATCTCGTCTTTACGCTGCTGTCGAATTTTCTTCACCCAATCGGCTTGCGCCGTCCCGACATAGACGACACCATCCGCGGCTTTATCTTCACATTGCACATGATAACGGTAAATGCCCCACGGGATGTGCCAGTGGCCGAGATGAACGGAGCGGCCCTCAAGCGTTCGTACGATCCGTTCGGTAAAGACGCTCGGCCGCCCCAGCACGTATCCGCCGTCTGCCGAAAGATTAAGTTGAATAATATATTGAGGGCTCGCATCGGTTATAATCTGCAAAACTGGGTCTAAACTCCCGCTACCCGTTTTCTGCACTCGAACGTAGGTTGGCGGGTGAACAATCTTTGGCAAAACAATTTTTGCGGGAGGGGTCAACGGCGCAGCAGCCTTTTCAATCGGCATTTCGGCCACCGGTTTCGGCGGCAGTGTCGACGGTGGCACTTGAGTGACCTTCGGCCTTTCCAAATGTAAGTTTTTTCGGTCCAGATAGGTTGAATACCAAAATACAAATCCCACAAACCCGACAATTGCCGCAATAGTGACAGCGGCGACTGCGGCCCGGCGCACAGGCGGCAGATCCAAAAAATATCGAAGCGGACCAATGCGAAAGCCGCTGATTGCTTTTTCGTACAGCCGATTTTTTGGCGCGGCCCGACCCGGTCGAATCTTTTTTGTTGCGGTAACTTGCGGTTTAATTGGTGCGTCGGATTTCTTCGCCGAGGCGGTCACAGTGATGTCCGTGTTTGAGACTTCGGGCTTTTTAGCCGGCGCGAGATTCGCTCGCGTTGTTACCAACGTCGGCGCTTCTGCCAAATCGATTGGCGCGGGTGCTTCACTGGGTTCCCTCTGCGGCGGCAACTCGGGCGGAGTCATCACATCAGAGATGGATTTCGGCACAGGTACGGAAATCGGTCCGATGGTTCTTGTCACTTGTTCAGTGTCAAACAGGCGCTCTTTAATTTCGGGAACGGCCAAAATCTTATACCATTCCTTCAAACCCTCGCGCCAAATGTAGTCGGTTACCGTAACTTTGCCGTCTTTCAGTTTTCGAACTATTTCGGTCGTAGTAAACGGGCCTTTTTGCCGGTACCCACCGCCTTCAGGTTTGCGGGCGAGCAGGACCCAAAGATCATCCTTTTTATGGCCTTTGTCTTTTTTATCGCGGGCCCCTGCAGCGTCTTTTTTTTCATCAATCGATTTCTGAAATTCGGCGAATGCTTTAAGTTCGCGCCATTGAGTATCGGTCTCGCGGTACAATAAATCCCGTCCGTGCAGGCGGCCGGCACGGAGTTCCGCGAGAATGAAATCAGTATTCACAGGTCCGCGGGGTCGGCCTTTCTCTAAATAATACCATACGGACAATCCATCGCCTCCTACGCCTTCTTGACTTAACCAGCCTATGCTCTTTTAATGTTGGAGTCCACTATCACCGAAAAGGCGCAAGACATGAAACAACGTACGAAAATCAGCTTGGCGTTTTTGATTGGCCTCATCGCCGTCGGTATTCACGGCTATTTGACCGTCCACTTTTTTGATCTCAACTTTGGTTTGCTCGAAGGTTCGAGCATTTGCAACTTGAGCGCTAAGTTCAACTGCGACACCGTCACGGCAAGTTCGTTTGCTTCATTACTCGGCATTCCGATCGCTCTTTGGGGAGCTGTCACGAACGGTGCACTGGCGCTGCTACTTTTAGTCTGGCTACTCGGCTGGTCTGAAAATATCCCGCGCCTTGGCCGTTACACCTTATGGCTTTCCGGTTTCATCGCTGCCACTTCACTCGTGATGGGGTCGATCTCGACCTTCTACATTCGAAGTTTTTGCGTCTTTTGCATGTCCGAATATCTTATGTCGTTTCTGATTTTCGGCCTGATCTGGTCCGGCCAAGAGCCGTCGCGCCGGCCCGCCACACAATACGTCATCGACCTTTTTCGTGGAGCGAAAGGGTATCTCGGTTTGCTGGTTGCCATCCCTCTTGTGACATTTTTGGTTAACCGCTCGATTCTAGATCACTACGGCGCCACTCAATTGCCCGAATTAATCAACGAGAGCATCATGGATTGGCAGTCAGCCCCGCAGGTTTCGTTATCCGTTCCACCACTGCTTGTATCCGGCAGTCCGCACCCATCAATGACTGTTGCCGAATTCGCAGATTTTCGTTGCCCGCATTGCCGTCATGCCGTTGGCCCGGTCGAAGCGTTTATGAACTCGCATCCCGACGTACAGTTGCAGTTTTATGCGTTCCCTCTTGACGGCACGTGCAACGAGGCGAGCGGCGGAGGCGACGGGATCTCATGTTACCTCGCGCGTACGGTTTTCTGCGCCGAACAATTGAAAAAGCAGGGTTGGGCGCTTCATCACTACATATATGATCATCAAATCGAGATCGATGGGAACCAAACCATGGGCTTCGCACAAGATGAAGTAAACGAGTTTTTGAAGCAACGCGGGATTGACGAGCACCAGTTTGCAACCTGCGTGCAAAGCCCCAGCACCGACAGTGCCATTCGCGATGAGGCCCGCCTTGGTAATGAAGTCGGCGTAAAGGGCACACCGACGTTTTTCGTGAATAACCGTATGCTCTCGCGCGGCAGCTTAATCCCGATTCTTGAGGCGGTTCATTCGCAGCTGACTAAATAAATTTGCTTAGTGATTCAAAAAGATGATTACTGAAATCATTGAAGACGCGCCAACAAACAGTCGGCAAACCGTGACTCATATCCAGTAAAAAGCCCAGCAGTAAAATCGCCAAAACGACGTATACTGTGCTTCGCACCACCCACACAGTTGAACGCAAATCACGCACAAT
Organism: Bdellovibrionales bacterium; assembly: GCA_027459485.1. Taxonomy (GTDB): domain Bacteria; phylum Bdellovibrionota; class Bdellovibrionia; order Bdellovibrionales; family UBA1609; genus RBG-16-40-8. The sequence continues at coordinate 219,553 of DAIDIG010000003.1, forward strand.
CTCGTCGCGACTCAAACGCTCAACTATTTTGAGAGTCATTTTCAGTTCTTCGAAGTGATGAACGGCATGATCTAAAATTTCTTGTTGCTTAGCCATCGGCAGCGAACTCAAGTTCGGAAAACTTCGCTTTAACCGAACCGCGTTGATTAAGTCTTTGGCGTGGACGACATGCGGCTTCGCCCGGTTAACCAAAGTAGGGAACATTGTTTTGCCGGCCATGAAATCGTCGAGTATCTCACTCGCCGCCTCATATTGGCCTTCAACGACCTCCGCGAGCACCACTCGCCGTAAAGATGCATCTTTGCCGGCTTGACGCGCCTTAAGCTTCGTCTTCAACTGATCTTGAAGCGCTTGAGTGCGTGCCTCTTCAAGTTTGCGAAAGTCGATTTTCTTTTCACCCATATCTTACCTATCGGCAGACCTACGTCCGGATTGAATATTGACGCACAATTTAATACCCGTTTTTTTGACAGAATTTGTCTAAATCTGAGACACTTTTTTATGGGGGGGGCCGTAAAAATGAAAGAAGAAGAAACGATCAAAACCTCGCTGGACCTTGATTTTGCCGGAGACGATTTCGTGATCGACAGTTCGCTCCCCAAGACTCCGGACCAAATGCCAGATGCGCTCGATTTTTCAGCCCTCCCCGAATCGGCCTTGCGATCGAACGCGCTCGAATCGGTTTTGCAACAAAATGAAGATTTGATGTCACGACTATCGGTTTCGCTGCGACGAATTTCCTTTCTCGAGGGCAAGGTAAAAGACGTTGCGACCGAAGCCGAAAAGCATCGCGAACGACACGATAATTTAAAGGACCAAATTCTTGTTTTGAAAGAACAGGCCAAAAGACTCGCGGCTAAAAACGAAGCATTCACAGCCGAGCGCGCACGTCACGGGCAAATCGTTGATGAATTAAAGGAACAGGTCCGAATTCTCGAAGTGCGCTATGCCGAACTCTTTCAAAGTCATCGTTCGAGTCGCCTCAAAGTGGATGAAGAACTCGGTCTCGCCGAACGCGAGACCAATCGATATCGCAAGTACCGCCAAAAAATTAAACTGGCTGTGCCGAATCTTCGACGAGAGCTCGAATCATTAAAAGTCCATCTTGGGCAGCGAGACGCGACTCTCGCTGACCTTCGTAAAAATTTAAACGAAACAACACAGTACATTACGGAACAAGGCCAGATTCACAAACGAGAACTCCGTGAGTTGACCGAAGCTTACGAAGCGAAATTGAAAGCAGCTACATTTGGCAATCAAACCCTCGCTGAGCAAAATAAATTGCTTGAAGAGCGGGTCAAACAATTTGACCGCGTTCAGTCGGAGCGCTACCAGCTCGAAAACGAACTCGTGGTGGCGAAGCGGCGTGAATCCGATGCCCGCGAAAATTTTGAAATCGAACTGCGCGAAATGCAAACGCAACTCGCCAAGTACCGCAATGAAAGCAAACAACTCGCGGTCGAATTGCAATCCACATCCACCGCACGAGATGAAGCGAAATCGGCCTATGAGAATGAGCGTCGCCTCAACCAAAAGCTCAACGAGCAGGTCGAGTCGTTACAGGCTTTGTGGCAAGAACAGCAAACGAAAATCGAGAGTCTGACGGAGCAGAAGGCTTCTCTGCAGCGATTGAATCAAGAACTCAGCGTCGCGAGTAATAAGCAAAGACTGGAAATTCGCGAACTTCGCGAAAAATTAGAATCTACTCGAGCGTGAGTTTGAGACCAAAAGGTCGTATGCGGCCGATGGCTTGAACTTCTCCGTTGGTACTGAACGCGCGTTCAGCATCCGTAATGTCCCTATAAATTTCGATACCATCCACTGGGCTAGACTCGAAAAGGCGCATAAATTCAGTGCCGACGGAGCAGATCTTAAACCGCGCCCCATTCGATTTTGAAAGTTGCGATAAAAGTTCAAGAAATGGCGTTATCCCGCTCGAGCCGACAAAACTAAGTTCGCGAAGGTTAAAAATAATTTTCTTTTCGACAAATTTTTTAAGGCACTGGTCCTTTAGCGAGTCAGCACTTTCAAAATCCATTTGGCCACTGAGGCTAACCACGAAAATACCGTCTCGATTTTCAACTTTGGCATCCATGTCACCCTCCTCTTCTATGCTATCTCCGTTTACGCGAAGAACGTAAGTCCAGATTTGTTCGAGTGCGAATCGGCAGGGCTGCTCGTTGTGCCGCCGATTCGCTAACCTGTTGATATGCCGTCCGCGCGTTCTCTCATTTCCCCCCTCGCAATTGGTATTTATTTGGCTGTTATTTCGGCCGGCCTTTCAAATAGCTATTACAACAGCCGCCTGAGCGCTCGCCCAAACACATTTTTTAAGGCGCTCCAAGAAATAGATCGGCAATCGATAGACGTCCGCTTTCGCTTGCGCGGTCCGCGCCCTGGCTCCCGCAACGTTGCCGTATTGGCCATTGATGATCGATCGGTCAGCATCGTCGGCCGCTGGCCTTGGTCGAGAGCGACGATCGCGCGCGCGCTCGAAAATGCGTACAAGTTCGGCGCAAAAGTTATTGCTTCTGACGTCGTTTTCAGCGAACCGACCGATCGCCCCGAAGTGAGGCTGATCGAGAACCTTCGTAAAACAGCCCATCTACCCGACACTCTCAACGCACAAATTCAACAGGTGCTCGACAATACCGACAACGACAAGGCCTATGCCGATTTTGTTCGTCGTCACCAGACCAATTTGATTTTGGGTAGCTTTTCAGAAAGCGAAGAAAACGATTTGCCGGGATATACCAACGCCTGTTTTGATTCGCTTTACCAAAACTCTGAACTGGCCAAAGTCATCGCCGCTCAATATAAGCCGCTCGTCGTCATCGCGCAGAATGAAATCGCGTTCCCCCCCGAATTCACTGCTTTGTACCAAGCGGCCCTCGATCAAATTCAAACCAAAATCCGTGCCGAATCGCCTATACCGAAAACAGCTATCGAGCAGTACCAACTTAAGAATAAAATCCTGAATACCGAAGCCGACTTTTGCCAATCGCAGTTTCTGAACCCATCAGCTGATGCGGTCGCTGAACAGCTGCGCGATCGCTGGTCACTCGTTAAGTCGACTATTGCCGGCCTCACCGCGCCGACCTTTCAAGATTGGGCGAGCACTTACATGATCGATACGCCTCAGAATGTAGTTCGAAATGCCGCTTTATGGGACTTCAACATTCCCGAGATCCAAGCGCAGAGCCAGAACACTGGATTTTTTAACACTCACCCCGACCCTGATGGAGTCATTCGCAATCCACCCTTAATCATGCGCACCGGCACGCAATATCTCCCCTCGATTGCTCTGCAAGCTTATCTCACGGCGACTGGCAATCAGACCGATATCCGCGTCGGCCCCCTACCGCAAAAGTCAAAAATCGACGGAGCCAACATTGAAGGTGTCACGAATTTTTACATTTCAGACAGCGACGGTAATGATTTGTTTCAAATTCCGGCCGACGCCAACGGCCGCATGCTCATTAATTATGCCGGCCCAAACCACATGTTCGCGCACGCCTCGATCGCCGATTTGCTCGATGACTCACTCGCTGATGTGACGGTGACCCAAAGAATATTCAAGCATGGCCGTTGGGTCTTGAATACGCGCTCCGTTAAAAAAGCGGATTTTTTTAAAAACAAAATTTTGTTTCTGGGCGCAACGGCTATCGGCATTTTCGATATGCGAAATACGCCTTTTGACGGCGACTTCCCTGGAGTAGAAACTCACGCCAATGTCGTCGACAATCTGATACGCCACGACTTTTTAGCGCGCAGCCCGCGTGAATCTCGCGTCATGCCTTGGGTTGTTCTTGTCCTCGGCATAATAATGGCAGTGGCGCTCTCGCAGTTCGGCGCATTGGCCGGGCTTCTCATGACGACACTCGTGCTCGGTGTTTTATTGCTGATCGACCGGCAATATCTTTTCGGTAAAGGGGTGGTGACTTCGATTATGCTCCCACTCGGCGAGGTGTTTCTATTGTACGTCGCGATGACGTTTTACAAATACGTGACCGAAGAACGTGCCAAAAGAGAATTGCGCGGAACATTTTCGAAATATGTTTCACCGGCAATTGTGAACGAGATTCTCAAAGATCCAAAAAATTTAGAGCTGGGCGGGCGCAAAGAACGAGTGACGACCTTTTTCTCGGACGTGCGGGGTTTCACGACCATTTCTGAACGGCTCGACCCACGCGCTTTGAGCGACCTGCTCAATAGCTATCTGACTCCGATGACGGAACTCGTGTTTCAAAATATGGGCACACTCGACAAATACATGGGCGATGCCATTATGGCATTCTTCGGAGCCCCGATTCATTATCCCGATCACGCCAAATACGCATGCCGATGCGCCCTTCAAAGTCTCGAAAAACTCGCTGAACTACGCGCCGAATACCAAAAAAAGGGGCTTCCACTTATTGATATAGGGATCGGTCTCAATACAGGCGAATGCAGTGTAGGCAACATGGGTTCGCAAACGGTGCGAAATTACACGGTGATGGGCGACCCTGTGAACTTGGCTTCTCGCCTCGAAGGCATCAACAAAACCTACGGCACGCATATTATTATCAGCGAATATACGCATGCCGAAGTCAAAGGTGACTTTATTTGCCGTGAAGTCGATTGGGTACGGGTGAAGGGCAAACTCCAACCTGTCAAAATCTACGAACTTCTCACGGAGCGCGATCGAGTGGAAAACAACGTTATCGAAATGGCTAAATATTTTAGCGAAGGCTACGAGCTCTACCATCAGCGCAAGTTCGACGGGGCCATCGCTTACTTTCAAAAGGCAATTGACCGTCACCCGGGCGATTCCACCGCGCGCATTTATATCGAGCGGTGCCAAGAGTTCATAAGCAAGCCGCCGCCGGATGATTGGGACGGCGTTTACACCATGAAAACAAAGTAAAAAATGTACGCCCAAACGCCGATTTTTCGTTGAGTGCCCCGGGGTTGTCGGCCAAGATCTAGGGTATGCCCCGTGGCTTCTTCATCTTTGCTTTTTCATCACTGCTCGTCTTTTTTTCTGCTCATGCGAGTGCGCAGACGCGCAAAAAGCCGAACAAAGCCGCAACCGCCCAACCGCCCAAAGCCGGGCTCAATATTTCAGCCGATAACATCTCGCGAGATTACGACACCCACACGTTTTTTCTGAACGGTCATGTGCAGATCCATTACAAAGGCTCCAATTTACAATGCGATCAAGCAACCGTTTCGACGATCACCCATCAGGTGAAAGCCAAAGGGCACATTCAATTGACCAACCCAAAAGCTTTTATCGAAGGCGACGCCATAGATTACAACTATAAAAACAAGACGGGCCAGATCACCAATGGGTCAGTCGAATCCGGCAATATCCTTTTGCTCGGCGACAAAATTCAAAAAAACTCCGAAACGGACTACGACGCGTTTAACGCGCGATTCACGTCGTGCGTGACGTGCCCTCCTGCATGGAGTTTTTCAGGCAGCGAAATCAACGCGCGGCTCGGCGGATATGCCGACATCAAATACCCGATTTTGCGCATTGCCGACTTTCCAATTCTGGCGTTGCCACGTTTGATCGTCCCGCTCAAAACCGAGCGCCAATCCGGTTTTCTCATGCCGACGCTCAGTTTTTCGTCGGTGGGAGGTACCCAGACGAGCATCCCCTATTTTTGGGCGATCAGTAAAAACCAAGACGCCACCGTCACTCTTTCGAATTATTCGAAACTCGGCGTGAAAGAAAATCTTGAGTACAGATATAAACTCAGCAAAGACAGTTCCGGGCAACTGGAGTTCGGACACATTCGTGACCAAGGCTTCAGCGATTCTTACAGAGCTGGAGGTAGCCCGACCGGGTTGCAAGTACCCTACACAAAAACAATGGATCGCGGTTTTCTCACTTACGATCACATTTTCAATATGCCCGATAATTTTGTAAATCGCGTGGACCTCGATCTGGCGAGCGACGCACGTTATCCGCGGGATTACTATATGGACATGCCGGTACTCGGCGAACCCGCTCTTGAGAACGATGTCTCGCTCACTAAAAATACCGAACGGCAAAACATGAGTATCGAAACGGCTTACTACCAAAACTTGCTTGAGCCCGATGCCACAAGTAATAATCAGGACGCGGTTCAGAGATTTCCCGAGATCAGCTACTCGAGCGTCGATACCGAAATCGGTCATACGAACGCATTTTTTAAGTTCGACTTTGATTATACCAATTTCACCAGTACCGGATATTCGTACGATACAGCTTATCTCGATCCCTCAACCGGTTTACGTACCATTCCCACTTATCGTTGTGATCCCGCGGTTTCGAATTGCGATAGTTTTGATCCGGGGATTGATCAAATACGAACCGGCCAACGGATGATCATCAAGCCGACCGTTAGTTATCCGTTTCATGTCGGCAATTTTTTGGATGTCGACCCGAGCCTCACGTACGGAGACATGGAATATCGATTTGACCCAACTCCATCCACGACGTCGGTTGCCGATTACAGTCAAAATGCCGCACGACGATATCTCGAAGGGACGATTTCGGCCAAGACAATATACAGTGCCGTCTACGGCCCCAGTGACGGAATGTCTCCCCGATATAAACACGAAATTGTGCCTGAGGTGATCTACACCGACATCCCGTGGCAACAAAATCCGAACAACGTGTTTTTCGGTAACTTTCAAAACGAACCGATCTGGCGGGCCAACGTGCCGATCGCAAATAACGATTTCACCGGCTCATCCGGGGTTCAATTCGATTATTTGGATCGTTTCTTCAATGAAAACTACACGACGTTCGTGCTGAGCAATTACCTTACGCGAAAAACGTACGTGAAAGCGCCGGACGGCACCATGCAGGCGAATTATTTCAAATTCATGACCTTTCGCGTGAGCGACGGTTATGATTTTCACAACGCGGGAATCCCCGAAGCATTGAACCCGCACCCTTGGTCCGATGTCAATGCACTTCTTGATTTGCGCACCGATAGCTTTGAAACAAATACGACATCCGATTACTTCCCCTACGCGCATGTAGCCAACTGGGCGAGTCGCGTACGCTACACGACACAGTTGAAAAACTATTTCGAAATTGTTTACAACGACGGCTACATTATCGGTGAAAACCTAGACACTGCCGCTGATCGAACCCAAATCATCAGTGCTGGCATGGGGTTCACGAAACACTATCTCAATCTGGTCGGCCATCTCGACTACCAGATCATTAATGCGCGATTTTATGCTGAGGGATTGGATTACACCGCTGATTTCAAATTGCCCGGCAATTGTTTGATTCTTGAACTCACGCACCAATATACCCTCGGGACGTATCAAACCACAGGCGTGAGTTTTAAATACAATTTCGGCTAGAAATCTATCATTGATCACACACCAGGCGCGCTACTACAATAGCGAATTTACTGGAGCGCACTGAATGACCGAAGCCACAAAGACGCGAACTCTTATCGGCGACAAACTCAAACCCTGGCTGAATGGCGCCGGGATCGACATCGGTTGCGGCGACGACCCGATTTTGCCCACGGCAGACCGCTTCGATCAAGAGCACGGCGATGCGAATCGTATCGGCGATTTTATCAATAAAAAATATGACTTTGTTTTTTCAGCTCACTGCCTCGAGCATATGCAAAATCCGCGACAGGCTCTGCGCGGCTGGTATGAAATTGTCGCACCGGGTGGCTATTTGATTGTGATCGTGCCCGATGAAGATCTTTATGAACAGGGGCACTTCCCCAGCATTTTCAATCACGATCACAAATGGACGTTCACAATATCAAAGGCAAAATCGTGGTCGCCCAATTCACTCAATGTCATTGAGTTGGCTCGCGAACTGCCGGGCGCCAAACTCATTGAGATCGAACTTCAGGACCACGGCTACGATCGCGCACTTCACCGGCATAAAGCGAGCGGGCGCGCGCGATGGCTACTCAAAATGTTTCGCAGCTTTAATAAACGAATAAAATTCAAAAATTCAGAAAAGCATTTGGCTAAGATCTTTTATGGGCTCGGGGCTGTGATCGATCAAACGGGGATGAGCGATTTTCGTTTAGCGCAAATCATGCTTGTTGTTCAAAAGACATGAGACCCGTTGCCGATTAAAAAAGCCTTAAAAACTCCAGTGAGCGCCGAGAGCCGGACGAGCGACCCGGTCATAGGCAACGTACGGGAAGAAATCAATCGAACGGCTGGCCTGGCCGCCGTCGGCTTCACCGTTGATGATATTTTCTTGTTCTTTTTCGACTTGTTTCGGCAGCAAATACGCCGTGTAGTACCCAAGCGCGATCCCGAGATAAAGACCGATTGAAGCCCCGCGCGCGACGTTTTGTAAGTTATTGCCGGGCGAGCTCGAAAACGCCAGTGTCGCCGCACCGACAAGAGTTCCTGCCATGACGCCATATGTGCAACTCATGATAAATTCGCGCTCGGGCGACGTGGCCGCGTGTGCCGAAGGGGGCGCGATCAAGAACAGTACAACGGCAGTTGAAATTATCGTCGAACCTAAAAATCGCATGACTTAAATAGTCTTCCATAATCACGAAAGAAAGTCTTCAAAGACGAGAACTTCACCCTGATGATTCACCGCAGCGAGATGTAGTCGCACAGGCCGATCGACGCTCTCTTGCCATCGCACAAGCAGACGCCCGAGTCTTTGCTTTTGTTGTTTCTTCACCGGTGCCGCAAAAACGAGTTCATCAAAATCCACTAGCTTCACTTCAATCAAAAGGATTTCGCCGCCGTTCGACAATAAAACAAGATCGACTTCAGAAAAAATCGTCGGCAGATTTCGGCAGATCAGTTGCGCGCCTATACCCACAAAGTATTCGAGCGCGAGCGTCTCGGCATGTGAGCCTTTGGCCTTATTATTGAAGTTCGAAATGCTCGCGGATGGGGAAGAACGTTTTTCGATGGATTTGGCAGGGCCCAAGTTTGCGAATCGCTTCGCAATGGGCGTCGGTGGCGTATCCTTTATGACGTTTGAACCCATACCCTTGATAAATTTCATCTAGCCTTTTCATTTCGCGGTCGCGCGCTACTTTTGCCACAATGGACGCGGCCGAAATACATTTCATCGAGTTGTCGCCGCCAATAATCGTCGTCTGCGGATACCGAAAGTTTTTGATCGGGTGATTGCCATCGACAAATACGTGGCAGCCGCCCAGTTCTTCAATACTTAATGGCAAACTCTCGAATGCCCGCTTCATCGCCAGCAACGATGCGTTTAAAATGTTTAAACGCTCAATTTCTTCAACAGTAGCAAAGCCGATGCCGATGCGATGATGGGCCTCAAGCCAAGAAAACATTTCTTCTCGGACTTCTTCGGATAAAAGTTTCGAATCTCGGATTTTTGCGGAATATTTTCGTTTAAAATTCTCAGGATTGAAAACGACAGCGCCGGCGTAAACCGGCCCAGCGAGGCTACCGCGCCCCGCTTCATCGACGCCAATCTGCAGGCCTTCAGGTACGGATTTCAAGAGACTTACGACTTCTTATCAGTCGTCTCTTTCTTGTCGGCTACCTTCTCTTTTGCAGGAGTAGCCGCAACCGCAGCTTCGGCGGCTGCCGCCAGAGTTTCGGCACTGGTTGCATCGCCTTCTGAAATCACCAGATCGGATTCAAGTCGGGCCGCACGACCAGCTAAACCGCGCAAAAAATAAAGACGGCTGCGTCGAACGTGACCGCGATTGATCACTTCGACTTTTTCGATTTTCGGGCTGCTATAAGGGAAGGTTCGCTCAACACCCACGCCGCTCGAAATCTTACGAACAGTGAAGGTTTTGCCAAGGCCGCTGCCTTGAATCTTGATCACGACACCTTTGTATATTTGAACGCGTTCTTTTTCGCCTTCTTTAATAGAAACGTGCACATTGACGGTGTCACCGCTTGAAAATTCGTCGAATTTTTTTAACCATTTTTTTTCAGCCGCACGCTTAAGTGTGACTCGTTCGATCAAATTCGTGCTCATGGTGACTCCTTAATATCTAAGCCGCAGAAACTATCATTGCCCCAAAAGACGGTCAAGAGCGATGGCGGCCGCTGATCGCACTGATAAATGCCTATAGTCGTCGCGTGACGAACCTCGGATTGGGTCCAACAAAAAATCACATTGGCGGAGCACGTCGTCGGTTAGCCCCCAGCCAGTGCCGAATAGTAAAAGCGTCGGTCGACTGGGCTCATCCCACATGCGTTTGCGAAGATCGCCAAATGAAATACGTTCGAATTCCGGCCGGTTTTGGGCGCTGGTTGCAACGATCAGGGGTTTAACCGGAAAATCACGTAATGCCTCTTCAACTGTTTCGGCCGTCGCCACCATTTCAATGGCGGTTTTGCGCATGGGGTTGTGCTCCGACCCCTCGCCGACCCGCCAATGATCCAAAACGCGATGGACGAACATCAGCTGCTCTTTTACGCGATTGATAATGTAGTACCGCTCGATCCCAAAAGACCGCGCGCTTCTGGCAATATCGTGGATATCGAAATTTGTCACATTCGTGCATACGACCTCGCCGTGCTGGTTCCAGCACGGCCAATGTACCAATCCAAGACTCACTCTCGGCGCCGTAATCATCTAAAGTCCCTTCGATGATGAATAAATAGAGTTCACCGACTCAGCTGACAACCCACAGGTTCGCAATTCTTCGGCGGGTACTGTCCGTAAAATTTCGCACATTTCGCGCCACAAGCGATCGTCATCTGACGCCAGTAAATCGGGCCGCCGCTCACGACTGACAGCCAAACCGAGCGCCGCTCGAAACGCGTCGATACTTTTATGGTCACCGCCGCGAAGCACGGTCGGGACGTTTTGCCCGAGCACAGTCGGCGGCCGTGTAAACTGCGGCGCCTCAAGCAGGCCATTGGCAAAACTGTCAGTTTCTTTTGATTTCTCGTTACCTAAAACTCCCGGCAGAAATCGCGCGATCGAATCGATCATTGCAAGAGCCGCGATTTCACCCCCGCTTAGCACGTAATCGCCGACGGATACCACTCGATCGACTTCAGAGTTAATAAATCTTTGATCCACCCCGCCATAACGCCCACATATCAAAGTTAAATTCGAGGTTTTGAATTGGCAGGCAAACTCACGGGCGAGACCGTCGTTCCACAGCTCGCCGTGTGGCGACAGATACACTCGCGTGCCGGCATACTCACCCAATGAATCAACGGCTTTTTTTAAAGGTTCAGCTCGCATGATCATGCCGTCGCCGCCGCCATACGGTCGATCATCAACCGACTTGTGCACGTCTTCGGTAAAGTCACGCGGGTTGACTGTGTTCACTTGAAAGATCTTATGTTTCATTGCTTGACCGACGACTCCCCAAGACAGAAAGTCGCTCACAGCATCGGGGAACAAGGTGATAACGTTGATTCTCATTCGACCAAGCCTTCGGGCAGATTCATGCGGATCAGGCGGTTCTCAAATTCCATACTTTCGACAAACGGTTTGATAAAAGGAATCAGCACCTCATGACCGTTGCGATGGGTGACAAATAAATCCTGAGCGCCGTTCGATGAAAAGGATTCGACCCGACCGATATCGCCTAAATTTCTGTCAATAATCGTGAAGCCCAGTAATTCTTGTAGGTAAGGCGTCTCGCCAGGGCTAGAGACCAACCATTCTTGCGGCACCAAAAGCTCGCGCCCCTTAAGCGCTTCGGCTTGCGTGCGGTCCGTAACTCCGGTCAAACTCACAATCAGCCCATCTTTGTGCGGACTCGAATGAATAACATCATATTTCGATAGCGAATCCGGTTGCTCAGGGTTGACCAAAAGAGCCGCCTTAAACAGTTTCAGCCAATCAGCCCGTTTGGCAAAAAGGCGAATGAATACTTCGCCCTTCAGCCCATGGGCATCTCGAATATAACCGACTGCAATGTTATTCGCCTGCACGGATTCACACGCCAGAAAAATTCAGCTGACGCCTCCGTGGCGTAATATGCCCGAGTTTGAGACGCGCCGCAACTAGTGAGGCAGGCGCCCGTTTATTCGACGATTTCTAAGACGCTTCTTTTTTGAAGCTTCGTGCTGGCCGCATTGAGAATTGTGCGCATTGAGCGAGCCGTCCGGCCTTGTTTGCCGATCACTTTGCCTAGGTCGTCTTTCGCCACTCGAAGTTCGACGACCGTTGTTTGTTCGCCGATGATCTCGTTCACTTCTACCTTTTCTGGGCTGTCGACTAGAGATTTTGCCATAAATTCGACCAAATCCCGAAGGCTTGTATGATCCATGATGTCCTCTTCTAAACTCGGCTAAAGATGCTTGTCACCGATGATTAAATATTACTTATTTTTGTCTTTTCAAATTTACGGATGAGGCTGAGAACTCGCTCTGTCGGCTGCGCACCTTTTTTGATCCAATAATTGATCTTATCAAGGTTCAACAAAAGCTCTTTATCTTTACCTTCAGGCGCTGGATTATATTGACCCACAACTTCTAAAAAACGCCCTTTCGCCGCATACTTCTGATCTGCAACAGTGACGCGATAACGGGGAAGATGTTTTGTCCCGAACCGTGCCAATCGAATAACTACCATTTTGTTACTTCTCCTTATTTTTGTAACCTTATTACTTAGCCCTGCCCTAAAAGACAATAAAGTCCCCCGAGGCCGTACAAGGACTCTGCCTCTAAGCAAGAGATTAAACTAATACTATGCTTGAATTGAGTCGGCAAGAATTATGAAGATTACGAAAATTTCAGTTATCTTAAAACTGCGGGAATCTACCACGCGTCCCTCCTAGCCCGCCCTTCATCATCTGCGACATCACTTTCTGCGACTTCTCAAACTGGTCTATGAACCGATTTACATCACTGACCTGAAGTCCGCTCCCCTTGGCAATTCGAAGCCGCCGCGAACCATTCAACACTTTGTGATTGGCTCGCTCTTCGAGAGTCATAGACTGGATCAGGACTTCAATCTTTTTTAGCTCTTGGTCAGGCGGGGTCATTTTTTTAAGCTGTTGCGAAACCTGACCCATCCCCGGGAGCATCGATAAGAGACTTTCCATACCCCCCATTTTTTTAAGCATCTGAAGTTGTTTAAGAAAATCGTCGACCGTGAACTTTGCCTTAGCCAGTTTGCGAGCGGCTTCTTTTGCGCTTTTTTCGTCGATCACCTCTTGGGCTTTTTCAACGAGCGTAATGACGTCACCCATATCGAGCAGTCGCGACACCAGGCGATCCGGATGAAACGGTTCAAAAGCACCGACTTTTTCTCCCGTGCCGAGAAATTGAATTGGCACGCCGACCGCTTCGCGAATGCTGAGCGCAGCACCACCGCGTGCATCGCCATCTATTTTGGTGAGAATCACCCCGGTTAGGCCGACCGCTTTTTGAAACCCTTCGGCGACATTCACCGACTGCTGACCCAACTGACTGTCAGCTACCAGCAAAACATCTTGCGGTTTTAAACTCGCCTTCAATCGAGCTAGCTCGTTCATTAGGTCGGCATCCACTTGCATGCGGCCCGCCGTATCGACGATCAGCACATCGACGAAATTTTCACGCGCCCACGCCAGCGCCTGATTGGCCATTTCAACCGGGTCACCATCGGCGATTTCACAAATCGGTATACTATTTTGCTTTGCTAAAATTTGAAGCTGCTCGCGCGCCGCCGGTCGATAAATATCGACTGAAATAAGCCCCGGTTTTCGCTTCAGTTTTTGTCGGATGTAAAGAGCGAGTTTTGCCGACGTCGTCGTTTTGCCTGCACCGTTCAGGCCCACAATCATCGCAACCGACGGCTGGCCTTTCAAATTCAAATTGGACGTATCTTGGCCCAAAATCGAAATGAGTTCGTCATGGACAATTTTCGTAAATTGCTGACCAGGCGAAACTGAAGTCAGTACGTCTTGGCCGAGTGCTTTGACTTTTACCCGATCCAAAAAAGTTTTGACCACTTTGAAATTCACGTCGGCTTCAAGTAGCGCTAGACGAATGTCGCGAATCGCCTCATCGATGTTCGATTCTGAAATGCGATGTTGGCCTTTGACCTTCTTGAGTGTCGCTAGAAACCGGTCGCTCAGTTGATTAAACATTCAGCCCATTTATACCGATATGGTGACGTATGCAAGAGAAGCATCCGACTATGGTTCCCGTCCCCGTGCGGGACTTAATTAATGGGTCCACTTCGCCGGTGAATCTCTATGTCCGCATCGGAACCGATAAATTCATTCTCATCGAAAAAGCAGGGGTAAAAACCAACAAAGATCGCCTCCAATCTTATGAAGATAAAACGGTCGAATATTTATGGGTTAAACGTGACGAGTACACCCAACTCGTCGACAACAACATCGCGATCGCGGGCGTCATGGTCAATCAGCAGAGCCTCTCGATTGCGCAAAAAACTCAGATTTTGTCGCAAGCGGCCGCCGGTGTTTTTGCTGAACTTGAGCATATAGGTCTTGGGTTTGAAACGTACTCTCATGCCCGCCAGATAGTCGAAGCAACTGTTGCGCTCGCCGAAAATACCGACAATTTGAGCCACCTGCTTAGTAGCCTCAACGATTGCTCAGATGAGCTATTGCGCCATTCAATGGCTGTGTCGAGCATCAGCGTCTTGATCGCTAATGCGCTCAATTGGGAAAACAAACAGACGGTCGAAAAACTGGCGCTCGGCGCGCTTCTTCACGACATCGGCCTAAAAGCTTTGCCACCCGAACTGATTACCAAACCGCGGGCACTGATGTCGTTTGAAGAAATTCAATTGTACGAACAACATCCGTACAAAGGGATGCAAATGCTTCTCAATTTGGGGATGGTGCCCGACGACGTGGTAGCCATCGTTTACGAGCATCATGAAAATGCGATCGGCCAGGGGTACCCACGAAAGCTGCGCAATATCAAAATGCACCCGCTCGCCAAAGTAGTCGCGCTTGCCAACGACTTCTGCGAACTCACAGTGCGTAGCACGAATAACCACGCGAAATCACCCAGAGAAGCACTCAAAACAATCGAAATAACCATGGGGCAGCCCCACAATAAAGAGGCATTTCGCGCTCTTCAACTGGTCGTGAACAAAGAATTCGCCAAAGCGGCGTCTTAAATGCTATGACTGCGAACGTATGTCGATTCAGGTTATTAGTTTTTACCGGTTTCAGACCTTTGATCCCGACCGGGTTCAAGAGCTAACAGTCGAAATCGCGAAATTGCGAGGCGATTTCAATATTCGGGGCCTTTTTATTCTTGGCGCCGAGGGTGTCAATTGTACGTTTTCGATCGCTCCTGACCAGGCAGACCAGGCAAAGGCAAAATTTCGAAATTGGTTTGGTGATGTCACGTTTAAGGACAGCTTCTGCGCGAAACATCCGTTCGATGATCTAAAAGTCAAAGTTCGCGACGAAATCGTCACGGCTCATCGGCCGCATTTGCGCCCTACAAATCAGCCCCATCGGCACATTTCTCCGACGGAGTGGCAGCAAAAAATGAACGATCCGGATGTTGTCGTGATAGATACTCGTAACCGCTACGAATACGATATCGGTCATTTTCAAGGAGCGCTCAACCCCGATACGCGTGAGTTTGGGTCCTTCCCGCAATGGTTATCGAAGTCAGGATTGCCCAAAGACAAAAAGATTTTAATTTACTGCACAGGCGGCATTCGCTGCGAAAAGGCCATTTTAGAAATGGAAGAGCAAGGCTACCGTGACGTCTACCAACTTGACGGCGGCATTCTCAATTATTTGAGCGAGCGGCAAAAGCAAAATTTCACCAATAATTTTGAGGGCGAATGCTTCGTTTTCGATTATCGCGTAGCGGTCGATGACAAATTGGCGCCCACTCAAACATACAAGCTCTGCCCACACTGCGGCCAACCGGCGCAAGAAAAAATCGACTGCATTCAATGCGGCTCAAACGCCATTGTTTGCGCCACCTGTTTGGACGAATCCGATCGTCACACGTGCTCGAAAAATTGCGCGCACCATTTTCGCATGGGGCACCGATCACGCCGGCAACCAACCGCGAAGACCGGCAACTCCGGCCATGTTTCAGTTGACTCGAAGTGATTCGCCCCATAGAGTGACCACCTAATCTGACGCGGGATGGAGCAGCCTGGTAGCTCGTCGGGCTCATAACCCGAAGGTCGGAGGTTCAAATCCTCCTCCCGCAACCAATTTTCGGCCCCGGAAATTGGATTTGAACCCCAGACTACCGCAGCTTCAACTTAACCCTCAGAAACCACTGACAAATAAACAATAACACTTAGGAATCTACGCTTCAGCCGCTCGATATCTTACATTTTTCGAAGTAGCCCAAGGTCGCCAAGAGTAGCCGTAAAATGCTGCTACAAAGCTGCTAAACACGGACCCACCGGTTTAGCAGCATAAAACTATGCTGCCGCAAAATTTGTAGCAGCATTTGGCAGCAAATAGCCTGACTTTCACATCCCGACAAACGCAACATACATAAGGAGGATCACCATGTTTAAACTGCTATTTATACTCATCATCGTTGCTTACGCTGCTCACTTCCGCGTGAGGTTCAGCGATCTCGCCTTTTGCCATACTCGCCAATGCGTCGCCCGTATGGAGAAGGCAAAAGAAAAGATATTGGATGTCGACTGGCAGCCCGTCCATGTGTTCCCAGAGGTGGATAAGCAAATTAAACGGTGGTCGGCGGCAGATCGACAAGCGCCGTAACCATGCAGGCGCTGCCTTTGTCCATCGACTAATGCGGCGCCATCCCTACGAAGCCATAGCGTGGCTTCTAACGAAATTAATAAGTGCGGCTCGCTGACGTTTAGTCTCTTCAATTTGAGCCCTGTGGTCAAGAATAGCCACGCAGAATTGAACGGCCTCTTCCATCACATTGGCTTCATATTCAAGCTTCCAAACTCTAGTATAAAGATCGACCTTTTTAAATAATTGATATTTAATCGGAACGCATACTTTTTCTCGTTTGCCTTGATACTTGGCCTGCGCCCTACGAATAACTTCAGTACGAAGAGTTTTAAAGTTTTCATTGCGGGTTAACCTGAGCAAAAAGAAAACTGTGCATACTTTCATGAATTCCGATTTGCTTAAATTAAACATTCTTGCTAAATCGGTAACCCGATTTAGCATGGCTTCTGAAAAATACGGTTGAAGCTCCACAATCGATTTTGAAAAACCAAGAGCCCATTTATCGATCTCAGCTTGAAGCTGAGGACCAATGGCAACATGACCACACTTTTCACAATGCTCCGCCTTGGTCTCAAAGATTTCTCGACCCACCTTAATTTTCGTTTTTCCAAAAACCACCGAATCCGAATTACAAGACGCGCAAATGTTCATACTCAAATCTCCTCATCTTCGCGCAATGATTGTATCTCAAGCTTGAGAGTCCAGTCGTCAGCGAAGAATCCTTTGAAGTAAAGTTTCAAGTTCGCTCCCATAATTGTAGCCGAATATTTGAACTCAACTACAAACTTGTTCCCGGCACCGCCTGACTTTCTTTGCGCGTATGAACAGGGGTGTGTGTCCGGAAGATCGAGAATCGGGCTCAAAAACTCCCAGCCACTAATGTTGGGTTTATCTTTCCGAGTCCACAATTTGTAATGTCCCTCTTTGAGACAAACCTGAACTCTCGCAAAAGTTGTCTGGGCAGCGAGGTATTTCTTCTTAAAATCATCTTCACTCACCAAAACAATCTCCAATCAATATACTTGAATTACCGTACATTGTAAAGGCCAGCGATATAAACCTAAAATTCGTTAGTATTTTCAGCATATTAAAATAAATGTTGGGAGGCAACCTAAACGCAAAATCTAGAAATAGACAAAAAGTGCAATATGCAATCGTGCAGATAGCAACAACCGCATACCATATCAGTGTGATTCCGGAGGCTTCAATTCCCGCAGCCACATTTGCAGACGTTGTTTTGAGATACCTAGAAGGCGGGCGGCGGCGGCTTGGTTTTGATGGGTATATTCAAGGGCCGTTTCGATGTAGAGAAGCTGCCGCTCTTTCGATGCTTTGTCGTAATTGAAGTCGCCATTTTTTATTCTTTCAAGAATGATGTTTTTGATTTGCCTAGGTGATAAATTCGTTTCGCCGGCCAGTTTGCCAGCGACGCCGTTGCCACCATTTGCGCCGGCGCAATTGGCTCCGGCGCCATCCATGAACGCACTCAACTCTTCTGGTTTAAGTTTCCACGCCTCCCAGAGACTCGGGGTCAAAACCGGCTGAACGGGATCAATCATCGGCGCAACAGACGTTACAAAGGTCATAAGCTGCCTGACATTACCGGGCCACTCAAACGCAATGATTTCTTTTAGAAGATCATGGGATATTTCGACATTTCGTAAACCTTCGGATTTAAAAAAGTGTAACATTAAGCTCTCGATGTCTTCGCTTCGCTTACGAAGGGGCGGTAAAAAAATTCGGTGAACATCAAGTCTGTAAAGTAGGTCGTCACGGAAATTCTTTCTTTTGGCCTCAGCCCATAAATCGCGGTTGGTTGCAGCGATCACTCTAAAATCAAACTTTTTTTCATGGTTCGAGCCAACAGCACGAACTGATTTTTCTTGTAAAACGCGCAATAATTTTGGCTGAAATTCAAGCGTGAGCTCGCCAATTTCATCTAGAAAAATATCTCCACCATTGGCCGCTTCAAATAAGCCCATGCGCCGCTCAGTTGCTCCTGTAAACGCATTTTTTTCGTGGCCAAAAAGCTCGCTTTCAATAAGTGTCGCTGCAATGGCGCCGCAGTTGACCTTAATGAATGGCCTGTGCTCGTCGCCAAAAGCGGCCCAAATGGCGCGCGCCGCGAGTTCTTTTCCTGTGCCCGATGCACCAAAAATTAAAAATGGACCATCCGTTTTGCCAATGACTTCGATTCGATGATGAAGTTCTTCGTTAAATTTTGATGGCCCTCGATATTTTAAGTAAGACTCGCAAAGTTTTGGATTCATCTTCGGCTCTCTCGATAGCAATTCGGCTTCTTTTTTTCGCCACACGGCCGCATTATTGAGCTTATGTCGATAGGCCGACTCATCGAGCGTTCCCTTGACAAGATAATCGACAGCACCTAGTTCGAGACACTGACGCTGAATCTCGTCGTCATCGAGCCCCGACATCATAATGATCGGTAAAAGTGGATCAATTTCTCGCGCCTTTTTTAATACGTCGACGCCGGTCAACTTTCCCTTTAACCGAATATCGAGAAATAAAACGTTAAAACCTTGGGCCTTAATAAGTTTGAGTGCTTCTTCGCCCGTTTCGGCTGACGTCACGTCGCTATCACTAAATGTGAATTGCATCGTTTTCTGAACAAGATCGTCATCGTCAACAATTAAAATTTTCATTGGGGAATCTCCACCACAAAAGTTGAGCCCATGCCTTTATTTGAATAGACCTCCACACGCCCACCATGCAGGCGCGCAATACGCTCAACAATTGAAAGC
Organism: Bdellovibrionales bacterium; assembly: GCA_027459485.1. Lineage (GTDB taxonomy): Bacteria > Bdellovibrionota > Bdellovibrionia > Bdellovibrionales > UBA1609 > RBG-16-40-8. The sequence continues at coordinate 238,928 of DAIDIG010000003.1, forward strand.
CCAAGACCTGTTCCCTTTGACCTATCGGTCGTAAAATACGGATCAAAAATATGCGCAATGTCTGTCTTATCGATGCCGATTCCAAAATCGTGAACGCTAAAAATAAATTTTTGATCGACATATTTGGCGTTAATTGAAATTGACGATTTCTCAGGTGACGCGCGAATGGCGTTTTGTACGAGATTTTGAACAAGGCGTTTCATACTGACTGGGTCAAGAACGACTGTTTGATCTGGCACATTAATTTGAAGCTCAATGTTTTTCTCGCGAAGTTCAGTTGCAAGATCGAACTTAATATCGTCAAAAAACTTCGTCGCACTGACGGATTCTTTGGTATTGATTTGTCCTTTTGCATAATTGAATAATTCTTGGATTCGATCTGTCACAGTCCGCGCTTTTGACTCGACGTCAATCAAAACCGTTTTCATGAACTCGGGATCGTTACCATGAAGAGCCACTCCCGCCGCATCCCTGAGGGCCGCAAGTGGTGACTTAATGTCGTGAGAAAACTCCATTGCAATTCGCCCTAAGATCGCGTCTTTTTCATTTTCAGCCTTACTTCTTTTAAGCGCTTCAAAACTTCGAATGCTTCGAAAGATGTGAACGAGCGCAAACACAAATGCAAGAGGAACCAAATAGAATTTAACCGTGTAGATACCATGAAAAATTCCCCAAAAAATGCCCGTATCCCAAATTTGAAATGCCGATAATATGAGAAACGTAACGCCCAAAAGTTCAACATCCATATACCGCTTCGATAGAAGTTTTCGGTTTTCGTTCCAGTAATACGCGGCCGAGATAAACCCCGCAATCGGTACGCCAATTATAAGAGGCGCATACGTGCGAATGGCTTCGACGAACTCTGGATACTCGGCATGACGTAAAAATAGAGCCAACATCCAGAAGAGATAAAGGATAAAGCCTGAGCGCATCGTTTGCAGAATCCATCGTCTAATGGGCAAAAGACTATTGATGCATTCAAGGAGCGACCAATCGGCTAAAATTCGAAGGCTAAAGTGAATGGCGCTTGCCGTGTGAACGGGCAAAAACTCGCGCGGTAAATATGAAAAACTAAGTAAAAAGGCCGCCTCAAAGAGCGCAAATATTCCAAACAAAAAAATTGCCCGGTCAAAATTTGATAGCTGCCAAGAGATAAGCGCCAAAAGCCCTAAGATCGAGAGCACAAGGGCTTGCATAAGAGGCGAAACGACAGTGTCCATGGCCATCGCACGCGCGGTCGTGGTCACGGCCGCATAATCGCCGATAAAAACATGCCGACTTGGAACGCCAAACCCAAGTCCGTATAAACTTTCGGCGTCAAGCTTAACCGTGAGTGACCGGCGATCAGACCACCGACCAGACGGCAGCTCAACAAATAGTGGATGATACCGAGCAAGCGATTTGTAGCCATCGGCATAACCCTGCTCTTTTACGAGATGACCATCTAAGTACACTTTTGAAAGATCGCCGACTTGGCCGAAATAAAGATAACAAGGAATTTTGTGGCATACGGCGGGCACTTCAAAAGTGCGGGTGAACGAAGCCTTGGCCCCGCGCTTATCATCGGTGAAACTATCAAGCACGAGAGGTAGCGTTTGATTTTTTAGTTCATGATCATTTACAAAAACGGTCCAGTGATCTTTTAAATTTCCAAAAATTTGACCCCGAACACGAAATGTTTCGTAGGTAAAGTGAGTAACCAAATAAATCGCAAATAACGCAGCGATTGCGCTTAAATATTTCATCGTTTACATGCGATCACTCCCACGGACTCTCGACCATCTAACTGCAAATCTTGCGAAAAATTCGTCCCACGCTTTCAACGCTGATCGTTCGATGTCAAATCCGGCATCGCGAAAGACTTTTGATAAAACGGTATCATCAAGAAGGTGCATTTGTTTTGGTAGAAATTGAGCGCGCTCAGGTGCGTGAGCTGCCACATCGTCAATGAACCCTGGGAATTCAACTCCGTCTTGGCGGCGCTTTTCGTATGTCGGGATGAACGACTGAAAATTACGCAAATAAGGAGTTTCAGAGACGACAAAAACCCTTCCGCTATTTTTAGTTTTATTAAAACACCAGCGCGCTGTTTGTTTTAACTTTTCGCCATCAAAAAAATGAAGCACTCGGCAGATCAAAATATTATCCAGAGAATTGTTTTCTAAATCTTTGAATGCGTCCGGAAAGTCACCATGCTTTGTGATAAGTCGGGCCGCAATTCCTAATTTAACCGCTTCTTTTCGGAGTAGAAATAGGTGACTTGGGTCAAGATCAATTGCGAGCACCGTTGATTCGGAGTCTTTAAGTGCCTCAAGTGTCGCAATACCAAACGCGCACCCGATATCGGCGTTAAGGCCAAGTGATCGCTTGCAAGCGTCAGCCCATGCTTTAGAAAACTCATCGAGATAGGTTGTCATGTATCCTGTGTTGTTAAGCGTTTTTACGAAGCCAAATGCATCTGGCTCTGGTATATCGATGTCATTGATTTCGGGCATTTTGATCGTCACTGGACGTCTCCCGTCACCAGGGTGGTCTAAAGAATACCTGACCCCTATGCCCAGCGATTAACTTACGCGGGTCAAACCATAGCAAATTGGTTTATAAGAATGTAGCGAAAAGTTATACAGCCGTAGTTAAGAGAAATTTACCCACGCGGAAGAACCAGCTTCGTATAATTCTCGTCCGGCCAAATAAAAAGTGAGCGAACCTGGTCGCCTAAGTGTTTTCGCAAGCGATAGCTAGCGGTGTGGCGGACCATTCCGAAGTAGGAATTAGTGGACGACCGTAAGCGCTCTAGCGCTTCAGGGCTATACCCATTTGGGTTCATCTTCCACTGAGCCACAATACTTTTAACTCGATGACTAGTTCGCCGTCTCGGGTACCGCCGATAAGGTTTATGAAAATACCCGACAAAATCAACTCCTTGATCGATAAGGCCAAGGCGTTTCTTGAATGGGTGAAGATCGAGTTTAAGATGCTCATGCAAAAAATGGCCGATCTCATCGAAGCATTTGTTCAGATACTCAGCGGATGGGTGAAGAATCATGAAATCATCGACGTACCGATAATAATACTTCGCCCAAAGATGATGCTTAACGAATTGATCGAGTTCATTGAGATAGACGTTAGCGAAAAACTGGCTCGTTAAATTGCCGATGGGCAATCCTTGATCGGCTGAATGATTCCAGAGGCTTTTGTGTTTCGGCACACGATTAAAAGCTTCACGCTTTGATTTTAAAAAACTATTGATTCGTGGGTCATGAAATAAAACTTGCTTTGAAAGATCAAATAGCCACGGCTCATGAATTTTCTTCGTAAGAATGTCAAAAAGCGTTGGTTTTTTGATGCTGACAAAAAAATTTCGCACATCGGCGCCGAGGTAGTATGCGGGTTCTTTCCAATTTCTTGTAATGGACCTCATTCCCGCCCAAAGTGCATTTGAGCCGGCAAGCGCCCCTCGTCCAGGAATGCATGCGAATGTGTTGTGGATGAAGCATGGGTAAAATCTAGGGTACAGTCGATTATAGATCACATGATGAACTATGCGATCACGGAACGTCGCGGCCCATATCTCGCGGATGTGCGGTTGCTCGACCACAAATGCGACAGTCTGACCGATTTGATAATTCCCGTCGAGAAGATCCTGATAAAGGTCAAAAAGATTCCGTTCTAAATCAAATTCGAACTCGAGCTGGTAGATCGTGTCTCGCTTGTGTTTTCGGCAGTCGAAATAGGCCTTGGCCACTTCTTCAAATGTTAACGGCAATTGACACCCCGATAGAAGGGAAACGGGGGAGAGCTTTACTTCCGCACACATCGAACAAGATTTGTGTTGTTCTTGTTGTTGTTGTTCTGGTTGCCAGTCGAGAATTTCTGGTTGTCGGCGTTATTATTATTGTTCTCCGTCGAAGACCAGTACCCGGCAAAAACTTTTGCGATGAGTGTCTCCTTGCTGAACCCGCCGATTACTCAGCCGGCTCAACCGCCTTCAGTTACAAACCTTAGGCGATACAGGTTGGATTTAAATATCCCAACCGCACCCATCCCGAAGTATTAGATTGCACGCTGAAGTAGGCCATGACCCACTTCACTCCGGCCTCTCCCCCATTTCTAAGTAAACAAGAAAGCTTTGTGTTTGATGGAAGTCAAGGGAATGTCATTTATTTACTTTTGCTGACTGATTTTTTCCACCCTTGCGCTTGTTTACCTAACGATTCGGTCATCTCTACGATGGATGCATATGGCTTGGTTGAGATGAGCTTGAGATCATGACAAAGGCGAACGAGTAGCTCCAGAACTTGCAGTCGTTCGAGAAGACGTTCGATAACTGGCGCTTTGTTCTCGGTCGAATTGGCTCTGTAAATCAACACGACCATCTCAATCACTTCATCATTCATCTTTTGGCCAAGTGTAAATTTGAAATCGCGAGGGAATTCTTTTGTCGCTTTCACCACTCGCTGTAAAAGCTCGTAGCTCAAGCGATAGATTGGCAAATGTCTGTACTGGGCCATGACAGATACTCCAAAGAGCGCGAGCGAAATTTAACAAAATTTTAAGCGACCCGGCTTCGCCGGGTAAAGGGAAATAATTGAATGACTAAATAATTAATACTTCCGCACACATCGAACAAGAAATGAGTAGTTCTTGTAGTAGCCGTTCTGGTTGCCAGTCGAGAATTTCTGGTGGTCGGCGTTATTAACATTGTACTCCGTCGAAGACCAGTACCAACTCCCACTCGTATTGAAGTTCCCGATAACGCCATTGTTGTTATAGAGAACATTTAGTTCTGATGCAGCAGGCAAATACCAGTCTGTGTGACCGTCTGTACCGCTGCCTGAGTTGAGCCCGGCACAGTCTTCGGCGGCAATGTAGGGGTAATCAGCGTTACCCGTGAGCGCATTCAAGTCAGAAGTATTGGTCGCGCCCGTTACGCCACTTGTGACGTTAGTCGTTGTGTAGCTGGTTGATCCATTGTTCCAACTCAAACCTACCGCGCTGCCCGTGCAGGCCGTACCGTTCCAGGTCTGACCGTAATCACAAGGGGTTGTGTACATCGGGTTATTGCCGTCGGGTGAGACGCCGGCGTAAATAGTACCGTCAGCGCAGCGTGTGCCAATCGCGGCCGTTTCGGTAGCGCCATAAGAGCAAGTGCCTGTTGTTGTCGCTCCCCAAACGCTACCGCCGCCACCGATAATCATCGTCGCGTTGTTTGTGACTCCGCCGGCCGCATTGGTTGTTTGTTCAAGCTCGACGTAATCGCCATTTTGAATCGAGCTTGGCCCCGTCGTCCAACTCTGTAAAACCGTGGTGCATGCCGAGTCGCTGCAAATCCGGTATTCTGGGCTACCCACACCTGAGATACTTGTCGGTACAAGACAGTTGATGCCGGTAATCTGCACAATGTTTGATGTCACAAGCGTTGATAGCGATTGATTCGCAAGATTTGTGAATGAAAACGCCGCAGGAGTCGCGCTGCTACAGGCCGCCGCCTGAACGGTGTTCCATGCCGTGCCGTTACAAAACTCCAAAATGTTCGTCGTTGTGTTATAACGAACTGTGCCCTTATTTGTGCTCGTGCAACTAGCCGATGTCATGCCCATACGGACACCACCATTTACATCGAGCGCAGCTTGCGGCGTGTTCGTATCAACGCCAAGCTCATGATTTGTCGAATCCCAGTAGAAATTCGTCGCATCGCTCGAAAAATTAGACCCACCGCTGAGTTGCACAGCACCCGCCGCTCCACTAGGCGCGGTGGATGTGCTGGTCGGAAGTGTCTGTGTCGTCGTGCCGTCATAAAACTTAATTAACTTCGCCGTTGAGTCGAACCACACGCTGCCGGATGTTGGCGATGTCGGCGGGCTTGCCGTTGTGTAATTTGGTAGATCCGTCGCACCCGTTGACGATTGTGGCGTGAAATTGCCGCTACTTACCGATTGTAAATTTGTGTAGCTTGAGCCTGTAAATAGCGAATTGAGATTGGCTTGTGTGAGTTGCGCTCCACCTGATGTATTAACCTGAAGAAGTTGCGAGGGGCTTAAGCCCTGTAGCGTATCTGCAGTTTGTGCTTCGACGGCGGTCGGTACGGAACTCAGAATCGTGTCGGGAGAAAGTGTGTCGGCAACTCCCGTCGCTGACGGCGTGACCGTAATTCTGAAATATCGAGTGTCACCCATAGTTGGTGTGTAGGTTCCTCCCGTGCACGTTTGCCCTGGCGCACTATTACCCGTGATAGCCGTCAAGTTTTGATAAACTTGCGCCATCGAATTACCAGGGTCGCTCGCCGTTCTTTGGGCCGCTCCCGTAGCAGAGCCAACTTGAATATTGAAATAACCGTTTGTTGAACTCGTGTTCACAGTTTGTTGCTCTTCGTACAAAATGCAAGTTTTTGACGGATCGAGAATGTCGAGCGTGAGTTTCGCCGCCGGATCAAGGAGCGGATTTTGCGTGCCCACTTGCAAAAGCTGACCATCGAGCGTGAAGGATTGCGGGACTGATGTGGAAGTTGTAGCATAGACGCGTTGACCGAGTAAGATTGCGAGAACGAACGTCGTCAGTAACGAAACCACTTGCGCAAACGAGCGACTAGGAGATGGAACTAACGTGAACTGGCTCATACCAATCTTATCGGCAGGTTAACCCCAAACTTGAAGACCTTTGTCGCGCATTTGATGTGGCGAATTCGCCTCAAAATGAAACACGAAGCGTAATACGACCAAAGTAATATGGTGTTGACTCCAGTTTACTTGCATGTAAACTGGAGTCATGTCCATTTTAGACAGGACTGCTTTTTTAGATCAAATCCGTAAAGATTTGCAAAAGAAAATGGTTTTTATCGGTGGGCCAAGACAAGTTGGCAAAACGACGCTCGCACAACAGCTGCTCCACAATTATCGCGAAGGACACCCCGGATACTTAAATTGGGATAATCCAGAGCACCGTCGAAAAATTTTAAATGGCGAATGGCCGCGTGAACAGAAGCTCATTATTTTTGACGAAGTTCACAAGTTCAAGAATTGGCGCAATTTGATAAAAGGTTACTACGATACTTTCAAGAAAAACCACCAATTTCTAGTTACAGGGTCGGCCAGGCTCGATTTGTATCGAAAAGGCGGCGATTCGCTTCTGGGCCGCTATTATTATCATAGGCTCCATCCGTTTCATGTGGATGAATTGCCTACCAATGTAGCCGCCAAACTATTTCAATTTGGCGGCTTTCCAGAGCCGTATTTGACTAAAGACCCAACTGAACTCAAACGTTGGCATTTACAGCGGCGTGAGCGAGTGATTTACTCTGACGTTCGCGATTTTGATTCAATTAAAGACATTAGCATGATGGATTTATTAGTTGAGGCGCTGCCGGTTCGAGTGGGTTCGCCGCTTTCACGCAAAGCGCTCTCCGAGGATATTCAAGTCGATCAAAAGACGGTCGAACGGTGGTTGCAGATTTTAGAGCGAGTTTATTATATTTTTCGACTTAGCCCGTTTGGGGCGCCGAGAATAAAAGCCGTCAAAAAAGAACAAAAAATGTATTTGTGGGATTGGAGCGAAAACGACAATCTCGGCAAGCGTTGGGAGAATTTTATCGCAAGTTTACTCCTCAAGTACTGCCACACACTTGAGGATCGGCGTGGTGACAAGATGGAGTTGCGATATCTGCGCGATCAAACGGGTCGTGAAACTGATTTTGTCGTGACTCGGAACCGACGACCATTGTTCGCAGTCGAAGCGAAACTGAGTGACCGCATACCTGACCCCACACTAAGATATTTCTCTGAGCGCACTAATATCCCGATTTTTATTCAAGTGTTTCGTGAAGGTTCGGGGATTAGCCTCACTGAAAAAGTGAGCTCGATGCCGCTAAGTGAGTTTGCACGGTTTTTGAACAATGTAGAACAATAACCAACTCAAAGTCCGACGACTAACGTCCAGGCGGCTCCAGCCAAACTCCTTCATCATTTGAGCACGCCGGGTCTCTCACAGGAATTATGTTCGGTGAGTCCGGTGTTTTAGACTTAACTACGTAATTTCTGAAGCTTTTTCTTCCGATACGCAGCCGATGGCAAGCGTCCACCAACTTTTAGTTAATCGCGGAGCGCGGAAAATTGCGGCGGTCTTTTGCGCCGTTATCGTGACGTTTCAGCCTGCTTTTGCATCGACGGCCTCTGCGACTCCGGCAGTGGCTCATTCTGCGGATCATACAGCCGCACTCGTTCATAAACGTTATCATGTTAAATGGGACAACCCGAAGTTTGTTCAGCTCATAGGTAATGAGCGTGGCCGATTTATCTTCGAAGGCAAAACGATGCCGGGCGCGAAGATCGAAATTGAACGCGGGGCTGTGTCGATTGATGCGCGAAGAGGAATTAGCAATCTCACAATTACGGAGATGGCACCAAGTCAGCGGCAAACTATTTTCGGACCAAATGCAATTATGATGGGACCAATTATCAAAGAATTTATGGTCGGGCCTAGCGGTCGGTTTAAAATATTTCTGACCTTGCCATTAGCATATGCTGATATTCCATTTAAAGTCACCCTGAGCCATTCTCGCGTCGAGAATTACGTGATTGCGATGAAGTTTGATAAAAAATTAATATCCGCTGCGATAGAAGCCAAAACAAAAAAACAGGGTATGTGGAGGTTCGGTCTCGAAGCGCGCTCGGTCGCCTACTCGCAGACGAACATGAGTAATCTCAACGAAACAATGCTCGCCGCTCAAATTTCTTACGAGCGGCAGTTTACAAAACGTTGGTCATTTCGAACTCAGTCGTTCATTGACATAGCCAGAGATACCCCATTTACGACAACTCAAAGTGACGTGTCGGCTCGCTTTTGGGGATTAAACTCGGATTTTATTTACTTTGTTCCGCTGCGCTCACCTAAATGGTCGCTCGGCGTCGCGGGTGGATTTTATTACATGACAATGTTCCCGTCGGGGCAAAGTTTTGGGTTTGGCAACATGTGGGGGCCGGAACTATTTCCCATTTTACGCTACTCGCGCAGTAGCAAAAACATTTTTGATTTCTATTTCAGGTATGCTCCAGCAGGTTCGCAAATTACGACAAACTTCATGAGTCATGAATCAGCCGTCGGCGGTACATGGCAAAAGCTCTACAACAAAGATCGAAGCATTTCGCTTAATGTTGAGTTTCTACAAGACGAATTTATCAATGGTGATGTTTCTACGAAATCGAATGCTATAAATTTCGGAGTGTCGTATGGGGTGCCGTAAATGGAGGGCCATAACTATGTGCAAGCTTGATAAACAATTTCGATTCATTATGAGACGATTAACCGCCGATTGTGCTCGCCCATTTGCACAATTCTCTTCAACGCTGTTAAATGTGCTAGGATGTATTCATGTGCGGCGCGCGGCACGCACCACTGGGGGGACGTGAAATGCAAAGAAATAATTCTATTTTTAGCCGACTTCGCCGTTTATTCGTTTACTCGATTTTCGCGGGATTGATTTGTGGCCTGACTTCCGCGTGCTCAACGTACATTCGCCAAGTTGCCGGCAATAAACCTGCAGCGCCAGTGCAGCAAACAAGCAATCCCATACCTATGAAAATTACCCCAGGCGGTAAGATCGCTAGCGGATCGCAAGTGATGGCCGATTTTGACATCACACCCACTCAACAGACGGTTTCTGGCACGAAAGTCTCCTTGGTTTTTAGTTTCTATCAAAACAGACCCGAATAGCGTCTAGCCGCTTTTGTTTGGGAGGTGGCGCTTGCAAGTCATAGTTAAAAGGGGCGCTGATAACAGCTCAAGTCTCAGAAATCTAATTGAGTTTTTGGCGAAGGCTCTTGTCGATTATCCGGAACAAGTTGAAGTGAAGGAAATTCCCGGAGAACAAACGACGGTTTTCGAGCTACGAGTAGCAAAAGGTGACCTGGGCAAAGTTATCGGCAAGCAAGGCAAAAACGCCCAATCCATGCGCACTATTCTCAATGCGGCTAGCACTAAGATACAAAAACGAACAGTCCTAGAAATCGTCGAATAAGACTTCCGAGCCTTCCCGCCGTCACACGCGCGATCTCAAAATTAGACGCGCCGTGGGTAAAATAAATAATTTTACTAAGTAAAAAAGTTTTTACCTTTTTGAGTGCGAGATCGATTTTATCGTGTGCTCGCGAAATGGCATAGATTTTGATCATTGGTCTTTTCTAGCAACTAATTTTTGGTTTGCAGAAAGGATCAAAAATGAAACTTCAACTTCTATCCACTGAAGCCATCGAGACACATTCGCGGGGGCCAAAAAGGCGCCGAATACGTGCAGCCGATATTTTTAAATCTTGCCCCGCGTGCCATTCAACTGATCTCATCGCGTTCGAAGGCGAAGTGCTCTGCTGTCAATGCCCTTGGGATAGTCTTCAGGCAAGCGTTGACACAGGCCTTATGGACTCAGTTTGCGGTCGCCCCGCTCGGCAAGCAAAAAGGCAAGCAAAAAGGCAAACATCAACGACTGAGAACCCCGCTCTACCCGCTAACAAACCCAATCGGTCCAAAAACATAAATGCCGTTGAGAAAAAAATCACGGCTTAACAAAACGAAAGGAATAAAATAAATGAATTTTTCAATTTGCCCTCGATGTGGCATCGAAGCTTTCGAGCATTTATCTACGCACTCGCACTGTATTGAGTGTGGATATTCACCACTCGGCGACACTGCCGAATGTAAAACGTGGCGACATCTGGAATTTTGCACATCCGACAAATACCCAGGTTTACACGAGCTATGGCCCTGTCATTATCAGTTTCCACGTCGACTTTTATGAGGCCGCTTGATTGCTATGATTTTTATTTATGGAGCATTGGCGAGCTAAAACTCCCGAAAACCCTTGAACCAAACCTTAACTTTTAGAGGAGAATTCTAAAATGAATGCAAAACCCTTCGACATAATTGTCGCAAAAGAATACCAGACAAAAATTGACGGGAAAACCGTTAAAAGGACCATTTGGAATAGAGTCGGCTGTGCCTGGCCATCGAGATCCTACGAATCGATTAGCTTTGAGCTCTACCTGATCCCAGGGCAGCGCTATGTGATCCGCCTTAAAGAACGCGAAACCGCTGACCTACGAAACGATGACTCAAACACACAAGTGCCAACAACTACCGAACAGACAAATAACCAATAAATCGAAAGGACAAAAAATGAACAAACGAAATCTATTTTTATTGAGCGCAATTCTTTTTATCTGCCCATTTGCTAACGCCTCGGTTGAATCGTCGCTTATGGGCCTTAAAGACGTGCTTCTCACTTCGATTCTGCCGGTCTTTGCCGTTATCGGAATCAGTTTTGCAGCATTTAGCTTTTTTACCGGAAACCCACGAGCCAAAGAACATCTGATGTACGCAATTGCGGGTGCTGCCATTTGTTTTGGGGCACAATCAATCGTTGATCTTTTAAGTCGGGTGGTGCGATGAAAACGTGTCCAACAAGTAACATGAACCGCTCCCAATTATGGGGATTTGAGGTGAGCCACATTGTGATCTCACTTGGCATGCTTTCAGTGTCCGATATTTTTTTAAACATTATCGGCGCTCCACTAATGCTCGCCTGGGGATTTGGGCTTCTCACCCTTGCGGGCTTACGATTCGTCTCGCACGGGCAAAAAAACGGGCATCTCGAACTTCTCATGCGGTTCATATTAGAGCCACATATATTCTTGGGCCACGGCGGCCGGGTACGAGGTCCAGTAATCCCATTGACTTCGGGGCCAGTAACTTCGTTGACTTTGGCTTCGACTTTGGGGGCACGATGACCAAGTATTCACTTACAAAACAAGTTCTTGGCACCGAATGGTTAAGTGACGGGGTTGTTACCGCTCAAGACGGCACTCTATTAAAGGCGTTTCAAGTCGAGCCGCTTACAAGCGGAAATCTCGAGGACGGCTTTAATGGTCCGATCTCCGACAATTTTTTTGCAAAGCTCTCTGAACTTCTCACACGCCTTCCAAGCCATTTTGATGGCCACGCCATACTTCAACGCCGGCAACTTTCTAATTCCGAAATTGGCGGATTTAAAACAACACTCTACTTTTTCGAAAAAGTTGAAAAGGCCGAAAGTTATTCCCACATTAATGCGCTACTGACTGAACTTAAAATGGCACCAAAACCGCTCGCGCAAGATTCTTTCGCATTTTTGTTATCTGGCGTATTCGGGAGCCCCGTCCTGGCCGGCCGATTACCTGATCTCACTTGGGAAAAAGACTCAATCCGCGTCAAAGATCAGGTCATTCGTGCACTGAGCTTAACTGAACTCCCCCAGGTCACTTGGAAAGGATGCTTTCAGGCAATTTTTGAAGCCCCAAGTGAATTTACATTATCGCTTCGCTTTTTTATACCTGAGCGGACAAGAATAAAGCGCCAGCTTGAAACCAAACGTCGCGTAAGCCATGCGCTATCAATCACGACCTCGCTTGAAGTTAAAAATATTGAATCTAACTCCGTTCTTCACTCATCAGAAGAAACTCTAGAGCGAATTCTAATCAACAAAGAAACGCTTTTTGAAATTTCGCTCGGCGTTTTACTCCTCGGCACAAATGCGGACACAATTAGACTTTCGCACGATCTTGAGCGTGTCGTCGCAGGAATCGGCAATGCCGGCATTTATATCGAGGAGCTTGGGTCTTTACCAGTATTAAGGAGTCATATTCCGGGTAACCGTGTGCTCGGCATTCGAAAAATGCCGATCTTAACAGAAAACCTGGCCCACATTTTCCCGCTATTTCACGATTATTCAAGAGCACAAAACGCATCACATCTCGAACTTCGGTCACGAAGTGGCGAAGTGTCGCACTTAAATTTATTTTCGCGCGAGAATTTAAACTTTAACGCCTTTATTTGCGGAGCTTCGGGATCAGGTAAATCGTTTTTGATGAATGCAATTTTAACCTCGACGTTGAAAGACGATAAACGCTCAAGACTTTGCATATTTGACGTCGGCGGCTCATATAAGCGCATTGTCGAATCAAACGGCGGCCAAAGCTTAAGCCTCAGTAGCGCGCAAGCGCGCGCACTCATCGCAAGTTTTGTTCGGATTTTTCCGACCGATGCAAACGGATTCTTTCGAACTTTCATCGAAACGCTTTGCGGCTCGGGCAGTCATATTACCCATTCCCACGCTGTCGCAATCGACGATTTGATTCATGAATTGATAGGCGAACACCTTAAAATTCGCAGGCTAATAGAGCTTGCCGAAAAGCGACCGGAGCGGTTTTACCATGACATTGCCCACTGGTTAAAACCGCACGTCACATTTGACGACGTCGAGGCACGCCCCGATCTCGTTGAAACAATTAAAGGTCAAGTTTCGGCATTTGATTTTAAGGAACTTGATTCCGATCCTGTGTTGCAAAAAACAACGATACTACTTCTAACTGAACTTTTGTGGCGTGACCTATCGGCCGGGCGCTATTCGCACACCCTTATAGTATTTGACGAAGTCTGGCGTTTTTTTTCGCAAAGTAAGTCGTTTTTAGAAGAAATGTACCGCACACTTCGAAAATATAAAGCCGGTATTGTATCCATCACGCAAAGCCTTGCCGACTATGGGGACGAAGCGTTTGCTAAAATGCTATTTACCAATAGCTATACAAAAATTTTCTTACAAAATGGCGCCGCAGCCGAATATTTGCGAGAAACGTTTGATTTACCGAATTCTGATATCGCACGCGCCTTATCTGTTTCATCTAAAAAACCCGATTACTCCGAATTCTTTGTTCTGACTCCGACGATGAGTCAGATCTTTCGACTCTATCCGACTGAAGAATTTTACAAACTCGCTAATACCGAAAACATCGCACAAAACCCCAGCTAATCTGCCTTTCCCGCACGCTTTTAAAATTTTATTGGGAGACTTTGATGAAAAAATCAGTTTTAATTTTTTTCTGCATTTTTGCCTTTACACCAAGTGCGCATGCGGATTGGTTCGGTGCTGATCTTGCTTACCTCGCGCAAATTGTTCAAAACACGCTTGGCACACTTAACGCTCTAAGCGAACAAAACGAGTACTGGAGCGACGATCTCGCCGGCATCAATGACAAAATTAGTCGCCTAAAAACAATTGAAAATTTAGTCGAGCCGTCCTCCTGGAGCAAATGGCGGAATCCGAGCGAAGCTCTGAAGCGACTTAAACTCATCTACGACACCATGCCCGAAGAATATCACAATAAAAAGTCTGACCTCATTGAAAACGAGATTTCAGACGCCATGACACTTGTCGCGCAAGTTAGCCCCAATGCGAGGAGTGCATATGAGTCAGGGCGTGAACTTGAACGCCGTGGGGAATACGTCTCACCTGGAGTTGCCGAGAAGCTAACGGCTTCAGGTATTGGCTCGATGCTTGAGGTGCAGTCGCAAACCATGATCCTTGAAAGCCATATCACAAGTCTACTTGCCCAGATGTTAGCAAATGCAAACGAAAAAGAAACGAGGTCTGTTGTATCTCGCGGTAGAGCCTTCGTGGACGTTTCCAAGAGTTTGAATCCACATAAATCTAGTTTTTCGCGCCAAGTTCTAAATTTTCGGGCGGTGCTATAATGACTTACCCATCACACAGCACCCCGAGCATTGGTCCGAAAGTGGCGCACGCCGCCCTTCCAACAATTGAAAACTACGATAAGCTTGTCCCCATCGCGCACGCTCTTTATCAACACACAAGTCATCTCGCCTGGCAGATGCTATTGCCACTATTTTTACTCTCGGTTGCAATCGGATATTCAACTGAACTTGGTGTCACGGGCTCGGTCATTGTTCGATTAAAACGCCTTGTGCTCGTCATGATTTTACTTGTGGCGTTTCCGACACTAGCCGAACTTTGCCAAAACGTCGGCGTTGAGATTGCAAAATCGATCGACAATATGGCGGGCATTGACATGATACTTCGCGCAGCCGCCGCTAAAGCGCACGAATATTCTTTTAATTTATCAAGCCTTCTCAACATGGGTAATGACCTCGTGATGGCACTTTTTGTGACCGGCACCTATATCCTTCTTGTTTTAGCCCGCTATTTTCTCCTCGCTTTTCAGCATTTTTTTTGGCTCGTGCTCGTCACAACTGGCCCGTTTTTAATTCTTGCTACCCTTTTTGAATCGGCCTCTGGTGTGACAAGGGCACTTTTTAAATCAATGATTCAGGTGTCATGTTGGCCGATCATTTGGGCCATACTTTCAGCGTTTTTAAAAGCATTGCCGTTTTCGCACACCTATTACATGGACCCCAATCAGATCACGGTCATTACACTTAATCTCATTATTGCAATTGCGCTCTTATTTTCGCCGTTTCTTGTTTCGCACTTCACAGAAGGTGTCATTCACACAGGCGCAGGGGAGCATTTACGCCGTCACGCCGTGCGTGCCGCAACGGTTGGCGGAGGAAAAGTCTTATTCGTTACAAAATCGGTTGCATCAGCTGCCACTCGTTCAACCCGCGATTTTAATCCCGCTCGCTTTAAACCCGGATCAAAACAATAAGAGGAAGGTAAAAATGAAAAAGATAATATTGTTCATAGGTCTCATTTTTGAGTCGAATTTGGCGTTTTCACTTTCGCCGGCATCGTTTCCGGTTTTTTTAAAAGAAGGTTTTAGCACTGTTCTTGAATTTTCCGCGCCGCCGACGGAGGTTGTCTTGGGCGATCCAAGACACTTTATGGTCCAGAAACTTCAAGACGCGCTTGTCGTAAAGCCGCTTGTACCAAACGCAAGTTCAGACATGTTTGTCTACTTCCGCGCTCTCGAGCCCAGGCTTTTCGTACTCACGGCTTCAAACAAAGTCACACCAACGTTTTTTAAACGCTTTGGGACTGAGCTCGCGTTTCAAGCACCGCCCCAGGTCTCGGAAATAAAAAAGCGTACTCGGTTTTTATATCGCGAGTCCCTTCGAGTTCTATCGGCACGCTTTAGTTCAAAAAAGGACTATTTAACCGTCGCGGCTGAAATTTCGGCCGGGTCCAACCAAATGCTTAAACCCGCCTGGACGCGAGCGCATCTTTTATTCCACGGCAAATCGATTCTGCCACTTAAACTTTGGTCAGAACGCCGAGAAATTCAAAAGGACTCGCGTGTGAAGTGCCGATTTATATTTTTAAAGCCAAATCTTTCGCGCCATTTGTGGCAGGTCTTACTCGTCATTCCGCTTTCGAGAAATCGAACCTTGTCGGCGCGTCTCTAGAACAATTGAAGGGTAAAGAATATGAAAAATCCAAATTCAAAATTAGAGCGAGCTAAGAAAAAGCTCACAGCCCGCTGGCAAGGGGCTGACATTCCAGGTTCCGCGCCACGATTTCAGCTATCGCTATTTTCTAAAGATGTTTTTACGTACTTCGCATTTCCGATTCTATGCATAGTCGGATTTAAATCCTGCGAGCTTTTAATTCACAAGGTGCGCGCCCACCACGAATCAACAACCAGTGATTCGACTTCCGAGCAAGAAAATTACAATTCGCCGCAGTCACAAATAATTAGCTTCGTTAATTCGCATCCGCGTTCGCGCTATTATGGAATCGCTCGGCGATCTCCTGGCACACTGGTTAAGGTAAGGCTACTAAATGTCGTTGATACTTACGCAAACGCCCCTGTTGATGTCGAAATTATTGACTCGGGCCTTGGCAAAAACCTCATTGGTTCAACAATTCTTGGAACCGCATCGGGCGAGGACGCTTATCGTCGAGTCAATATTGAATTTAATATGGTTCGAAGAGCAAATAATCCGGGGAGCGCAATACCGATAAAAGCTCGCGCCCTTAGCCTTGACGGCACGCTTGGGCTTGCGGCTCAAAAGAAAGACGGATTTTTTGCTAGATCAGCCCTTGATGCCGAAAGTTCAGGCGACAACATGGCTCAAAGTAAAATTGGTAATTCCGGAACACTTGACGGCATGATTGCTCGCGCACTGGCGTCAGGGCTTCTTCAGGAGTTTGGTTCAGATAATCGGTCAGAGCAAAATCATTCACAACTTTTGACACTTAAACCAATGACTGAATTCTATGTTGAACTGACAAGCTATTTCCCGGCCTCAGGCGGCGCAGAGTGACAGCGTAATGACCTGCGTTGTGATGGCCCAATAATCGAAGGAGAAAAAACGAAAATGAACACTCAAAATACAAATGACACTCACCAAAACCGAAGTCTTGGGATGCTTTTAACCGGCATAATGGGTCTTGTGGCTTATGAATTTTATTCGTCGCTTGATACGGCCGAGAAAATCTTATTTTGGCTTATGATGCCAGCAGTCGGCTTTCCGTTGGGCGTACTTCTTTTTGATCGATATTCTAAATGGGGAAAAGCAAAAAGAAAGCGAATCGAAACGATAAAAGAAATTCCGCCGGAGCTACTTTTATCATCGCCTACGAGTATTTACTTAGGCCATGATTTGAATCTAGATATTGATGTTTATTTGCCAGACGAAGTTCGTTGCCGCCACGTTCACCTTGTTGGCGGCTCTGGATTTGGCAAAACCAACACACTTCAAAATTTTATCAAGCAAGATTCAGATCGTGGACTTGGCATGATCATTCTTGATGGCAAAGGTGAGATTTCTTTTTTAAATTGGCTAAAAAGTGTCGTGCCAAAAAACCGGCTTTGCGTATTTGATCTAAGTGATGAAAAAAGCATGGGTTATAATCCGCTCTCGGACGGCTCGCCGCTTGAAGCCGCCCAAAGGCTTTACTCGTCTCTCACCTGGAGTGAGCCGTTTTACGCCGCGAAAGCGCGGGCAGCGCTTCAAACTATTTTTCAAAACCATTTTAAACTAAAAAAGAAGAATCCTTCGATCAAGGAATTGGCCGAATATCTTGATACTCCACAAAGTTACAGTTCGATTGCGACATCGCCCAGTTATCCGCCAAAGCTTGCAACGGAAGATTATATGGGAATCGCCGGGCTTCGCGATCAAATAAATTCGCTTTGCACGGGGCACTTGGATAATATTTTATCTCCGAGTGATCGCTCAGAAATTAACTTGGGGTCAACACAAGACGGTAAAGTCTTATACTTTAGACTTCAAAGTTCACTTGCAACGCAGATTGCGTCAAATACTGGAAAGCTTCTTATTAACCACATCAATTTTTTGGCCGGAACGGCGCATAGAAACGGGCAGGCAAACAAAGCCAAACTCGTTCCAACCTATTTTGACGAGTTTGCGACGTTTGTGTGCCCCGAATTTGCAGACCTTATTTCAAAAGCCAGGTCGGCGGGCTACGCCCTTCATTTTTCCCACCAAAGTAAAGGGGATCTTGAGGACGTATCAAAAGGCTTTCTCGGGCGAATTACCGATAACTCCGCGACCAAAATCATAATGCATATAAATGATCCCGATTCAGCCGATTTTTTTGCTAAATCCTTTGGCACATCCAAATACCAAAAAGTCACCCAGCGAATTACAAATGCCAAAGACGCCGATGACGCCGAACTTGTTGGTGAGGGGTCGAGTCGCGAAGCCCATAGATATAAAACATCTCCTGATGAACTGAAATCACACCCGACAGGAGTGGGTTCGGTTCTTATTGCCCACGGCAAAGACACGGCTCATGGAGCATCTGATTTTTTTAAAATTAGGTTTCCGCCAATACCAAAAGAGGTCGAAGAATCTAAGTCTCAAACTGAGACAAATGCTAACCTAAAGTCCATTAATAACTCAGACATTATTAAAATTGATATTTATGATAAGATATAGCTGTTCAAGAAACATGATGAATGATAAGTTAAATATTATGAAAACAAGTAAAAGGAACCTTCTATTACAGAGGCAAATTATTGAGAAAAAAGTCAAGCCGTGGGTTCGTTTGCGTGATAGTTCACCCCCGAAGTCTGGCTGGATAAGGGCAATAAGGGGCGCATTAGGGATGAATACGCGCCAACTCGCAGAGCGTGTCGGCGTCAATCAGCCTGCCATTACACAACTCGAAAATCGCGAGGCGACCAAAAAAGTGACCCTTGACCTTTTAGACCGAGTCGCATCGGCAATGGACTGTAAACTCGTTTATGCAATCGTGCCAAATTCGCCATATAAAACCTTAGACGAAATTGTTGATGAGCATGCCAGCCGGTCTGCCGCCAAGTTGATTCGATCGGTGGGTCACTCGATGCAGCTCGAAGCACAAGGGCTTGATAACGACGATATCAAGCAACAAACAATGCGACTGACACACGAACTAAAATCAAAAATTGACTCTCGAATATGGGACGAGCGTTCAAAAAAGAAAGGAGGCAAATAAACAATGGCGGATTTAAAATTTATATATCCGCCAGGTGCGACCCCGCTTGATCCCGATGAATCGGCTGGCCTAATACCTGACTACGTTTCAACTCAAGGTGAGCTCAACGTGCTAGAGCAAGAAAACATTGTCGAAGCGCACGCTTGGGCAAGAAAGAAAGTGCATGGCGATATTTTAAACGTTTCGTTTGCCCTCGAACTTCACAAACAAATGTTTGGGCGCGTTTGGAAATGGGCAGGCCGACCGCGCGTTTCAAATAAAAACATCGGCGTCAGCCACGAACAGATTAACGCGAAGCTCTCGGCACTCCTTAAAGACACGGACCACTGGATAAAAAATCAAACGTATAACTGGGATGAGATCGGCGCACGATTTCATCATCGACTCGTATCTATCCATGTCTTTTCAAACGGCAACGGCCGTCATGCTCGTCTTATGACCGATATTCTGCTTGAAAAATACCGCCAATCTCCGTTTACCTGGGGTGCCACTCAGAGTTCACTTGAAGTCCAAAGCACCGTTCGAAAAAACTATATTTCCGCTTTAAAATCCGCCGACCAGGGTGATTTAAAAGAACTTATCCGCTTTGTCAGAAGCTAAAGTCGGCTGTGCAGCCGACGTAAGCACACAACTTTAAATCCAGGCTTTCCCGCTCACAAATTGCCAAAAAATCAAATGGCGCGAAGTTGCAATTGCTGCGCGCTCGACAAGGAGAAAATCTATGAAAACACCGTATCGAATCGTATTCGCCGCATTCCTACTTTCAATAACCGCTTGTTCAACTTTCAATCGATCTGTCCTACTTGGCGGCGCACTTGGTGCAACTGCCGTCGCATCTGCCGTCTCAGCTGGTGAACATTCAGCAGGTATCACGCCGAAATCAAATGATATTACAAGCGCCGCGCTCGTCGGTCTCGGGCTTGGTGTCATTACTGCGTCGATTATTCAAAATGCCAACTCGCAAGACGACGAAAGTAAGCAATCTGGTCCAAAGATGTACTTTGGCGACTTGCCGCCAAGCCCATTTGTGTTCCCTCGGTCGCAAAACTAAGGAGGATTGAAAGTGAAAAACCGAATACAGTTTACGCTCACTGATGAAACGCTAAAAATCGTAGAAGATACGTTCAAAGAGGTGACCCAAAACTTTAAAACTGGCTCGATCAACTATTCTGATGTCATAAACGAAATGATTCTCACCTCAAGGGTTGACGTCAAATCGCTTCAACATAAGAAGACAAATTTGCGTCGCTCGCTTCGCGTGATGGCAAAAGATCCAAGTATTGATTATGAGGCCGCTATCGAATTGCTAAACAAAATGAAGCCAAAGCCGGCCAAGAATAGCTCGAAAGCAAAAGTCGAGACGGAGGCGCAAAGTGAAAGCACCGAATAGGCCGTTTGGCCGTGGTCCACAAATCCTGTTAACGCTTGCTGAACATGGGCCGCTTTCGGCTCGCGGACTCACCAGAATGCTCACTCCCACCATTCAACGAAAAAAGCTAAACGAGGCGTTGGGCCGTCTTCTTAGGCGGAATTTGATAATCAAGCTACACGCCAGGCTATTTGGCGATGGCGGCATCTTTTACCAGATCAACCAAAACCCAAAAGTGTGGGGTGAAGTTTCGCTAATGACTGGCCTTGCAACAAAGTCACTTTTTCAGCCGCAGTTCCGATCCGTTGAGCTTATCCATTCAGAAGCCTGCGCCATTTGGGCGACGGCGCTTGAACGGCTAAACCCGCACTCGATTTTGCTTCGCGATTTTTCGCTTCGCAACTCACGGATGGCCAGGCAAATCCTACTTGAGGTCGATAATGACATCGATTTGATTCCAGATTTGTTGATTGCAGTTCTATCTGACGACAGAAAGACGCTTGTGTCAGTTGCCGTCGAGATCGAGAGATACATGAAAACGGATTTGCGAACACTAATAAAGCTTAACCGCTTTGCTGCAGGGTCACGCCTTGATGGAGTGATTTGGCTTTGCGATAACGACGGGATTTCTGAGCGGCTAAAGCGGCTATATAACACTCGCGTGAAGGATCGTGCGCACAGGATAAATAACTACGGGAGTAACTTCATGCTGTTTCAAGATGAATGTTTTCCGGCTTCGATACCGACCTTTAGTTTGCAAAATGCCGAAAACAAATCCGTCGATTTTAACTTGTGGATTAGGGAACTTCAGTCGAAGAATTTGCATGAGCGCTTTGATGCCAAATTCAATGACCGTGGTGCGGACCACGGACGTTTACAATACGCGTAAATCTGCTAGTCCGGAAGAAAACTAAAAGAAGTTTAGATGTTTAACCACTCCCGCCAGTCCGCCAGCTTCCCCTCTGAAGCTCCGTGACCCCTCCCTACCTACATTACTAAAGTAATGTAGCATTTCATGCAGCGGTAGAAAGGGGTCACGGAGACAGGGAAGCTGGCGGACTGGCGGGAAAACCAAAAAGAGGAATAAAAAAATGAAGCAGTTAGTCCATACAAAATCATTTGTGTGTCCTGCTGAGTCAGCTATAAGATCAAACCCGGTTAGTCAGCTCTTTGAAAAAAAAATAGCTCGTGAACATGCTTTACTGGAGAAACCGAGATGGTTCACAACCAGTGAAGCAGCTCAATATTTAAGGGTCTCGGTCAATAGTATAAAAACTATGGTGTACCGAGGTAAGATTCAGGTTTATAAGCTCGGAAGGCGTAATCGCTTTCTGCGCGATGACCTCGAGCGGCTGATCGTACTTCCAAAACATTAGGAGGTAGAAAATGCCGCAAAAACAAGTCTTATATAAAGGAATAAAAAAGCTCGTCGTCACAGTAGCCGTATCGTGCAAGGATCATCCCTCCGGACGATTCCAGCTCAAACGGACGTATGATAATATCGACGTTAATTCTCCGAAGGCAAATTCGCTTGAACGCGAACTTCTTCGCGCGGCGGAAAGGCAAAAGGCGTTGCGCGAACATCAGGGCAAAACATGGGAAGTTTTACTGAATTTGTACGGCGACCATACCAATACGCTAGTCCGCAACGGTGAATGGTGCCAGAGCCCTCAAACCTTCGATGAATCACTGCGGTCAATGTATAAATGGACGAAGCCTTGGTTTGATCTCATCGCGGCTCAAATCAGCGCGTATGATGTGACAAGGCTACTCCATAACATGAAGGACGAAGGTTGCGCTGATGTGACTTTGCAAAAAATGCGAGCCAATATCAAAAAGGTATTCGAGTTCGGTTTTTTGTATGAGCACGTGCGCGGCATAAAGCAAAGTCCGACGACTGGCGTGACAATCGCCAGCCGCCGCCGAATGCGGACTGAAATTTTACGCGACGACGAGATCGTAAAACTCCTCTCCTACGCTAAGGAATACGAACCGACTTGGTATTTTATTTGGGCATTTGCAGTGTATACAGGTTGCCGAAATGGCGAGCTTTACGCACTAAAATGGTCAGATATAAATTTTGAAGATCGTATGATCACAGTCCAACGGTCCTATAATAAAAAATATAAAGTCGAAAAATCGACCAAGACTGGCGAGTGGAGGCACGTTTCGATTTGCCCACCACTTTGGGAAATCGTACAGGAGTTAAAACGGATGCACGACCACGATGTCGAACGCGGCGAATGTAACCACGTCGGCTACGTTCTTCCGCGCCCCGGTTCCTGGCAAAATGGCGAACAAGCCAGTAAGCTTCGTAAGTTTTGTGAGGAGATCGGCATTACGCCCGTTTGTTTTCACACCCTTCGAGCGTGCTTTGCCACGGAACTTCTAAAGCGTGGCGTTGCCGTTCCAAGCGTGATGCGGGCCGGCGGTTGGACAAGCGTAAAGACGATGATGCACTACGTGCGTTTATCAGGAATGGATGACAAGGGGATCACCGATCCACTTGATTATCGTTCACCTGATCCGGTCGAAGCGAACAAGAAGTTAATGGCCGCAGTCGGAGAAAAGTTTGAGGGCGTTCACGAAGCTGTGGTAATTCCGCTTATGAGCAGAAAATTGCCAAGTAGCTTGAGGTAGCTCGAAAGTACCGACCCTGGAAACCTCTAGGGTCTAAGTGCTTAAATCGACTTACCCAGTTGCGATGCAACCAACTTCAGACACCCATCGCATCTCATCGTTACTCCTCGCTCGCTTCGCTGCGACATGCGATTACGCATGCCTCACTTCGTTCACTCGTCGCGCCTCGATCTGCTCGGGTCTCTTCGTTGGCACTGAAACCGTTGGTGGCGGCGATGGGTATCTGAAGTTGGTTTTACTTGAGTGAATTTCGGACTTATCTCGAACCTGGAGGTTCACAAAAGTAGCAGGATGCTACTTTTGCGCGCGAGCCCTGAGCGCGAGCGAAGGGTCGAGGCCAAGGATGGCCGAGACAAATCCTCCGACTACTCAGCCCTTTTCATCGAAAATTCCGCAACCACCGGCAAGTGATCAGACAGGCGCGCCCAGAGTTTTTTGTGCGGGTGCCAGGCGGAGGCGGCGGCTAAATTGCGAAAATAGATTCGATCAAGCGGCAACACAGGCAAAAGACTCGGATACGTGAGCGCGTAGCGCCCGTTCACCGCCCGATAAGCGTCGCTGCAACCGAGTTTGTTCAGCAATGGCTCACTCGCGGTTTTGTGAACGTCGTTGAAATCGCCGGCGAGTATGAGCGGCGCCTCTTGTGGCACGTGACTGACGACCCGACTCACAATCGCATTCATTTGTCTTTGGCGGTAAGCTTCGAGAAGCCCGAGATGCACGCAAATGGCGTGAAGAGGCTCACTCGATCGATCGATTCGAATGGTCGCATGCAAAAGCCCGCGGCTTTCGTAAGACGACTCAGAAATGTCGATGTTCTCTGAAGATAAAATTTCGTAACGGCTGAGAATGGCGTTGCCGTGATGCCCGTGAGGGTAAATCGCGTTTTTGCCGTAGATAAAATGCGGCCACAACTCCTCGGCCAAAAATTCAAATTGCGTCAGATCGGGCCAATCGGCAATTTTACCTTCGTGGCCCCGGTGCGCCCCGTGAATCTCTTGAATGAACACGACGTCGGGGTCAACCTTGCGAATCGCATCACGCATTTGATGCAAAGTGAACTTTTTGTTTCGCCAACCGAAACCCTTGTGGATGTTGTAGGTCAAGACGCGAAGGGACGGGTTCATAGTACGGGCCCCAACAGTCGACTAAGACCTTCGATTAAAATCCAAAACAGATTTTCGCGCGGCCAGGACAGACATTTTGCTGCGGGTAATTCCAGAAACCACTTTTCAACGTCTTCAATTTCACGTTCAGCGAAAACCACGACTTCGAGTTCGTAATTGTAAATCAGGCTTCTCATATCAAAATTCGCTGAACCTACGATAGCATAGCTGTCATCAACGATGAACGCTTTGCCGTGCATGAGTTTAGAAACAAAATGGATGCAGAGCCCTGAAGGAAACAAGTGGCGCAAATATGAACGTCGAACGAGGTCAAGCAACCAATGATCGGAATGCTCGGGCAGCCAAAGCTTGACGTCAACGCCGCGTCGCGCGGCAAGTTCCAACCCTTTAGTGAGCGATTCATCCGGCACAAAATACGGAGTGGCGATCCAAATTCTCCGTTCAGCTTTGTAGATAGAGGTCAGGTAAAAATCGTACAAAGCGTCGTTCGATACGTCGGGCCCGCTCGCGATAAATTGAACATGCCCCGGGCTTTTGTGTGTCGGCGCGTTCACAGTTTTAGATTGAGTCCCGTTAGCGGCAAACTCCCAGTCCCGCTGAAAAATCGCCTCGAGATCGGCGACTCCGTCGCCACGCATTTTGAGCGCCAGATCGATCCACCGTTTTTGCTTCGGGCCCTGGTATTCTTCGGCGATATTCATCCCGCCGACCAGCGCCGATTGCCCATCGATCAAAATCATTTTTCGATGATTGCGCAGATTCGTACGGCCGTGCATCGGGTTATGAAGAAGCGGCATGAAGTGCATGACTTCACCGCCGCATTTCTTGAGCTTTTTAAACGAAGGGCTGCGCGTCCAAAGCACTCCCATTGTATCGACAAGCACTCGAACTTCGACACCGGCCTGTGCTTTAATTTCGAGTTCGCGTAGCACTTCGCGCCCAACCGAATCGTTCGCAAAAATATAAATGGTAATGTGAATCGACGTCTTGGCCGAGCGAATGAGACCTAGCATTTCTGTGAGGGCTTTTGGCCCTGATGAGACAAGTTGAACATCGTCGATTGGTCCTGTCGGGCGCAACCCCAAATTTAATATGAACCTTGCCATGTCGTCTGGGCCGTCAAAATCAGAAGCCGCAGTTCGGACTTTTGCAATCGGCTTCGGCTGTCGCGCGCTTTTTTTTAATTTTCGATCAGTAATGATTAAGTAGAGCGGAATTGCCACGTACGGCAAGACAAGGAGGAACAAGATCCACGCCATCACACTGCCAGGCGATCGCCGCGAACGCAAAACAAACGAAATAAAAAACATTATGGCGGTCGCTGTGACAGCCGCAAGTAGATGCCGTTCGACCCAAAGCTTAACCCAAAGCATGCCAGCCGTCTGCGGGCTGAACGGGTGGCAATATTGGGAGCGTAAAGTGGAAGGTGCTGCCTTCTCCAACCTGGCTTTCGACCCAAATTTTACCGCCGTGGGCGTCAACAACGCCTTTGCAAATCGAGAGACCTACGCCAACGCCAATGTCCCTGTGATCTTTCAACTGCAAATAACGTTCGACTTCTTCAACCTTAAACCGCGCCGCCGCTTTTCTCAGAATTTCCTTTTTCTGTTTAAACAACTCAACGAAGCCGCCCACTCTCGCGTCGCGTTGTCGTCCACTAGAAGTATATTGATTCTTTCCATCGCCCGCCTGCCATTCCATCTGTTTTGTTCAACTGCAAAATGGCGGCCATAGATATTGGGCTAAAAAAATGAGCAAATTGTGGAATTATTCCTCGTAAGAAAATGCCTGAGCCGATTTGGCAAAAATATATGGGACAATTAGCGCACAGGCACTATAACCGTGACTTTGCAAGTTGGAGTGATCGGGATGTACACACGTGCCGCTCGAAACTCGTAACGCTTACCAGGCGAGTCGCGCGATCGCGGTTTTTATTGTATAGAATGATTGCACGCACACTTCGAGGAGGTCAAATTGCATCCTTGGCATGGAGTTGAGATCGGGACCGACGCCCCCAAAATCGTAAACGCCGTGATCGAAGTGCCGAAAGGTTCAAAATTAAAATACGAACTAGATAAACAGAGCGGGCTCATCAAAGTCGATCGAGTGCTTTTTAGTAGCGTCCATTACCCTGCGAATTATGGGTTTATTCCGCGCACGTACTGTGAGGACTTAGACCCGATCGACGTGCTCGTCTTGGGCCAAGAACCGGTCGTGCCGCTGACGATTATGCGCGCCAAAATCATCGGCGTCATGCGCATGCAAGACCAGGGTAAAACCGACGACAAACTGATTGCCGTTCACACCGACGACCCCGAGTACTCGCATTACAACACCATCGACGAACTGCCGCCTCATCGCATGGTCGAAATCGAACGTTTTTTCGAAGAGTACAAAGTTCTGGAGAACAAGAAAGTCGTCGTTGAAAAACGACTCGGTCTGAGCGACGCTTTTCAGATACTGTCTGCCGCGATTCAATCGTATCAGCAAAACTTTCGTGAATGAAAGGCGCTCATGTTTTCAAGACTATTTAAGTTTTTAATTTTATTTCTCGCGATTTCAGGATTGGCTTTTATCGCCACCACCCAATTGGGCGTTCAATTCGGTACGACGGATTTTTGGGATTATCACGGGCTCCTTTTTTTAATTGCGATTGCACTTTTTCCCCGCCTGACATTGCTTCTTTCGAGCGTCCCGTTCGGCGGTCTTTTCTGGTGGCTCGGGTGGCTATTTGCGCCGCGAATTCTTGTGGCCATACTCGCCACGATTACGTACTGGAATCATAACCCGATTCTCGTGACGCTTTCGTGGTTGGTTGCGATCGGTCTCGAAAGTTCTGAAAAAAGCGTGATGATTTACCGAACCCGTCGAATGGGTCGAACTGGCGAACATTACCAGTCTGAGAGAGAAATTATTGACGTCACCCCGACGCGACGATCTTGAATTGCACTTGCGGCGACGGCGTCCGTCTAATGAACCTCAAACGCGCCGAACCCAATGCTCAAAAAACTGATATCGTCTTGAAGTCCGTACCACGAGACGTGAGTGTACGAATAAGCCAAAGTAAACCGGTCTCTCGTGCCGAATTGGTAACCGGCCTCAGCGGTTTCGGATTGCCCGCCGCGAGTTGGTAAATCAGCCGAAGCGGCCGGGTAATCACCCCACTTACTCGCCGATTGGTTCACATGTCCACTCGTTTGAAAAGCTTGAACTGAGGCCCCCATAAATAATAATGATTGATTTCCCGGCCGATAACCGATTGATGCGCCGGCATCGGCACCGAGAAATTGGCTGGCCGCACTCCACGGATAACCGCCCGCTCCGAAAACATCTTTTTGATCACCCGAGATACTCTGGCCGCCGGCATCAAGGTGGCAAAAAATGGCCGAAGACCAAACATGCGCACCCGCCTCGCTGTAGGCATCGCCGAGTATTTGTTTTTTTGCCATCAGCTGAACGTTGGGGGCGAGCGAACCCAGGCCGACAAAATCCGTGGCAACACCGAACTCCCATTTTTTACCCGCCGAATAGTCGAGACCACCCATCGCGAGTGTCGCCTTGCCAAGGTCGGGCGGCGAGTTCACGTTCAACGGCCGCGCGGCCGCATCGTCAACCAAAGTCATTTGTTCACCGGGAGATGTATTTGCGACAATCGCCACTTTACCAGGTTGATCGGTAAAAGCTTCGGGCGTTTCAACTGTTGCGACAGGGCCCTGCGTATACAAAGTCGTGCAACCGCACAGTACAACGATCAGAATTGCACCGAATAAAACCGCGACTTTCATTTGGCAGATATCCATATGTATGAAGGCGAAGGTCTAGCGGTTACATAGAAGAAAATCAAGACTCGAATCGAAAATCTGGACACCTCACTGAGAATAATGAAATATCGTAAAAGGAGGGTCATTTATGCGATCAAAACCTTGGGCCATCAAAGCCATATCGATTACTCTTCTACTCGTCCCTTTGGCACTGCTCGCGATGTTCTACGTTTCGAAATCGATGGGGCGCATCACACGGATCTCAACGAGCACCGTTGAGCTCGTTTGTCTCTTCGGTATCGCGAGCGTCGTGACGGCCTATAGTGTGTGGCGCGTCCGCATTTGGGGCTATGCTTTATTATTTATTTTCGGTTTAGTCGTCGTCATAGCCGACACCCAACAACTCATTCGTGACCCAAAAAGTCTGAACCCGTTTTATTTCGTCGATCTCGCAATGATCGCGTGTGCATTTTTTTTACTGACCAGAAAGCGCGTTCGCGAAGTTTACTTTAACCCAAAGGTCAGATGGTGGGAGCGCCCGAAGCGCCACCACGTCGAATTCGACGGTTCGTTTGAGATCGGCAGCGAGCGAATCACAGCTCCTATATTAGATATTTCAATCGGTGGTTGTTTTGCCGATATGCAAGCGCCTTCGCAAATCGGCGAGAGTATCAAAGTCAAAATCAGTCACAGTAACGCTGAACTCTCGTGCGAGGGGCGAATTGTCCGAGTGAGTGACAATCCGCGCGGCGCGGGCATCATGTTTACAAACCTATCAAAATCAAATCGCCGGCAAATCAAACAAATAATAAAGACTCTACAAGCTTAAAAAATTTATGTCCGCGCAAGCAAAAACGCTTCAGCGCGACCGGCACGTAAACCATCGGACCGCTGAGCAAAATAGCGTTGATACAAGTCATCGCCAGAAACGTATGCAGCGGATTTAAAACCTGCGCTTTTCGCGAGATCCATCATTTCAGTCGGAGTAAACAGACTGCCGCTTTTGCTTCCACGCCTGCGGCCCCGGTTGATCCACTTCGAAGATCTGCATGCGCGAAGCAATATCGGCCCGGCGTTGAGCAAACGTGTCGAGGCCCGCTCCTAAAATTAAATATTGAGAAACACCCCTACTCGCTTCATCTGTCACGACATCTTCAATAAAGCGAGCACGCCCCACCACGGACGCTCGCATCCCTCTAGAAAATTCGAGGTTCATATCCGGCCGATCGCGCCACAACTCTTCATCGACCAGCTTGACGCCCACCTCGTCTATTAAAATGTGCGGTTCGGCGTCGACCTGCAGATGCAAAGCCCGCCAGAGAGCCACCCGAACCGCCGTGTGCTCGGGGGCAATCAAGTCTTGATTTAACGTCATCGTTGAAATGATACACGTGAAGCGCTATTTTTCAACGAAACGCCGACTTTAAAGAAACGTCTTGAAGCGAAATTCAGGCATCATGTTTGCATTTTTAAAAAGAGAGAAAGGAGCAATTATGCCAAGACATCGATATGAAGATGAAGAGTACGATGAAGATAGAGGCAGAACTTCTCACGGGCGCTCGTCTCGAAGCCGGCGAAGTGGATCTATGTCAACCGAAGGAGCGGGCCGATTAGGAGGGCGAAGTACGGCGAGAAGCCATGGTCGTGAATTTTACGAAGATATCGGTCACCGTGGCGGAGAACGTGTCGCGCGCGAATATGGGCCGGAATTCTACTCTGAGATCGGCAGAAAGGGCGGACGTCGCGTAGCCGAGGAATATGGCCGACCGTATTATGAAGAGATCGGTCACAAAGGCGGCGAAGCGGTATCGCACAAATACGGCCCCGAGTTTTATTCGGATATCGGGCGGAGAGGTGGACGTTCGCGCGGAGACGAAATGCAACGGTCGAGTGGGCGCGGCCGCAGCCGATACGATGAAGACGAAGAAGACCGCGATCGTGACTGGGACCGCTAATTCAGATCGCGGCTAAAGCCCGGCAAAAATTCGCCGATAAGGGGGTGATGAGACGTTTACTGCACGTGGTGAGCGCTATCGCGGTTTTGACCGGGCTTGAGTTCTACTATGCTAACTTTATTGTTCCAAAACGAGACACCACCGGAAAAGTAACCATGGCCGTTACGACGGGCGTGATCGATACCGGTGAAAAATCGCCCGACCACTTAATATACGTCCTCAAAAAGAAAAAATACGTCTGGATTGATCAGAAATGGTATCACTTTAACCCTGAGCACGTTTACCTGATCCAAGGCGTGCCCACACTTTTCATTAGAAGCCGATCAAAAAAAGAATCGAAGGCGGCCGACGCCGGGACATTGGTTTGGGACCAGAAAATCATTTCGAACTTGAACAGGATGTTAATTAACAATCCGCTCAAAGTGTACACTCCGACCGGAATGAAGGCTCTCGTCGATGCTGCAAAAGCGACACAAAAAGAAATGCAGGCGCGCACAGCTGAAATCGATAGCCAAACTCAATAAACAGCGCTTACTATAAACGAATGAAGTCGAAGCGTTCGAGCGCCGAGATCCTTTTTCTCATTTTATTTTACCCGATTCTGCTGTCATTTTATTTGATATACAAATACCCAACCTGGTTTGTTAGCGCCGACAAGGTCGCCTCAACATTCTATTGGTTTCATATGTCCACTTCATTTTGGTACGCCACAGCTTATACCGCTGTCGTTTGCTCGATTGCCGGTTGGGTCGTGTGGCGCGGCAAAACTCCTTACGGCAAAGATAAGAATAAGCCGCTCAGCCCTTATCAACGTAAAAAATTCGCCAGCATCTTTGTCGCTCAACTAGTGTTTTTTTATTTGGTGCCCTACATTCTACCGTTGATTTTACATCACCACTCGTTATTCACCGATTCGTACGAGCCGGTGAACAAAAACGCATATGTGTACGTATATAACGGATTCACTTCACTCGGCGGTTTTGCTTATATTTTTGTGGTTGTCCCCGTATCGGTTTGGTTTTTCGGTAAGCGCTATTGCTCATGGTTTTGCGCCTGCGGAAATTTGGCCGAAGTCATCGGCATCACGCCTTGGGGCAACCGCTGGGTAACCGAGCGCACCCCCCGCGGGCCGACGGCTCGCAAATGGGAAGCCTTACAGTATATCGTTCTCGGTTTTGCCGTTGCGTTCGGTATCGTATTGTTTTTACAGACTTGGAAGGTGATTTCAGCCCCGAATTTAGTCACAGCTCTACGCCAATTTCAAGATCTCGCAATTGATCTTATATTCGGAGCGTTGGTTGGACTCGGGGCTTACCCACTGTTGGGAACACGTATGTGGTGTCGATACGGCTGCCCGCTCGCCGCCGGCATGAGACTTTACGGCAAGTATGCGAAATCGCAATTTCAGGTCGTGGCAAACGACGGCTGCAAAGGTCTAAATTTATGTACAACTCAGTGCCCGATGGGAATAGACGTCGCCAGTTACGCCCATGAAAATGGCGTCGCAACGCAAGGCCAATTCGGATTACAAAATTCGCCATGCATCGGCTGCGGCGGCTGTATCGATATTTGCCCCGTTCAGGCTTTGTCATTTAAAAAAATTCTTGGCGGAACTTCATAATGTCGGCGCCTCTACTCCACCTTACTGTCGGCGTCGTCTCTTTACTTTTGTTAATTGTCGCCAGTCGTTTTGCCGCTCACCGGTACGGCGCCGGTGAAGATTCACATTCACTAAATGACCCCAGCACTCGCTGGATCGGCAAAGAGCGGGTGCAGCTCATCGCAATCGTGGATGAAGCTCAGGATATCAAAACGTTCACCGTGCAACGAGCGGACGGCAAAGCGTTCCCGCCTTTTCGTGCCGGGCAATTTCTGAGCTTTCAGATCGGCGAAGACTCTAAACAAGTTCGCTCCTATTCGATCGCTTCGAGTGCCGATCAGTCTCAAACGCGAGTTGACGTGGCGATCAAAAGGCTCGAGGGCGGCTTCGGCTCGCAATGGTTTCACGAGCGCAAAGTTGGAGAGTGGCTTTGGGCGTACGGCCCATCCGGCCGGTTCACGGATGTCTCAGCCGGCCAAGAACTTCGTGTTTTCATTGCTGGCGGCATCGGCATCACACCCATCCTATCGATGATTCGTACTCGCATCGCGCGAAATGCGCCCGGCCGCATGGTTCTTATTTATGGAGTTCGATCCCCCAATGATCTTGCATTCGATTCAGTACTTCGCGAACTCGCGTCGAACAAAATGCAACTGACTTATGTACCGCTATTTTCGGAGGCGCCACCACGCCAACGGATCACGCTCGATATCGTCCGCCAGTACGTGGCAAATTTAGCTGACGCGCGCTTTTTTATTTGCGGCCCGACGGCGATGAACGATTCAATCACGGGCGATCTGCTGGCGGCCGGCGTTAGGGAAGATCTCATCCACGACGAAAAATTTGTATCAAAGACGATGCTCGATCCCGCCCTTTTGCGTGAGCGAGAGGCCATTGTTCGCGTCTCGACGCAGTCATATTTGTATGCAGGCCGCGAGTCGCTTCTCGATTTTCTCGAAGGCCACGGCGTGAATGTGGCATCAGCCTGCCGAAGCGGCGTCTGCGGCAGTTGTAAATGCGTTGTACGCGGCGAGTACGAGGCCCTCACGGACACCGGCCTCTCGCGCGTCGAAAAACAACTCGGCTACACGCTCACGTGCGTGACCTATCCGAAGAATGGGTCTCAACTGGAAGTGGTTCTGCCGGGAACAGTTTGATCGACACAAACCGCGCCGCCAACGGAAAAATCGCCAAAAGCAAAAATGCTATCAATACCGCAGGGGTCATAATGTCATGCAGCGAATTCAACTGCGCGAGCCGAGTGCCCGCGTTCACATACAAAATGGCTCCTGGGATCATACCCACCTGACTCACCCAGTAGTACCGCCATGGTCGAATCGAAGTCAGACCCATTAGAAGGTTGATCAGCCAAAACGGAACCACCGGATTCAGTCGCAATGAAAGTAAATACGCAATTTCGTTTCGAGCCACACCAGCTCGCAACTTCTTGAGCATAAATCGATATTTATCTTCGATCAGCTTTCGAAAGACCGACCGTGCTAATAAAAACGCGATAGTGGCCCCGATGGTCGCGGCAAATGACGCGAGAAACAAGCCGACCCAGAGCCCGAACAAACTGCCGGCCAGCAGTGTGAGAATCGTCGCGCCCGGAAAAGAAATCGACGTGAGTGCGATGTAAATCGCGCAAAATGCCATGGCGGCTGAAAATGGGTGGGCGTGCCGATAAACGTCCCACTGCAATCGGTGTGTTTTCAAATAACCCAACGTAACGGAGTGCAAGAGCGCAAATTTGTAAATCAGTGCAAAGCCGATGACTGCAAGTAGAATCCATCGTTTTGATCGCTCACGCATTTTCAATATCTTTTGCAGCTTCTCGAGGCAGCGTCGGACTTTCAGATAAAGGCAACTCGATTGAGAAGGTAGCACCGCCCTCAGCCCGATTGTGCACCTGAACATCTCCGTTGTGAATTTCAGCAATCCCCTTCACGATTGATAGACCAAGGCCCACACCGCCTGGCGGCGTGCCCGGAGCGCGAAAAAATTTATCGAACACTTTGCTGAGAAGCTTTTCAGGTATACCCGGCCCACTGTCGTCGACCGATAGAAAAATACGTGACCCTTCGATTTTGGCCGAAATTCGAATGACGGAACCGGGCGCGCTGTAAATCGCGGCGTTCAGCAATAAGTTGGCAAGGGCGTGCTCCATCAGACGAAAATCCATGAGCACCAACGGCAGCGCTTCGGGTATTTGTATTTCGAGCTTGTGGCCGCTCAAATTTTTCTGTAGCTTTTTAATAGTCACGCTCACAAGGTCGTGCAGATCTTGCCATTGCCGATCGAGCGCGAGAATGCCGCTGTCGAGACGGCTCATATCGAGCAAGTTTTCAATAACATGATTCAGTCGATCCCCGGCGTCGAGCAAATGGTGCGCGAGTTCACGCACATACTGCGGATTTTTTGAATTGTTTTCGTCTTCGAGCGCCGTTGCTGTGCCGATAATGGCGGTTAGCGGGGTGCGCATCTCGTGTGAGATTGAGTTGAGCAATGTCTGATGTATTTTCTCGGACTCTTTCAACCGATCGGCTTCGCGCAATCGTTTTTCGAAAAAGTGACGCTCGAGTGAAATCGCCAATTGCGTTGCGATCGAATGGAGCATGTTGTCTTGCTCCAAATTCAATTTGCGGTTCGACTTCGGCCGATATACGAGTACGCCGACATTTCGGTCCGGAGCCTTGAGCGGCACATAAAGCGCCTTAGCTTCAGACAAAGTTTCGGTCGACCATCCCGCCATTTTGCCCGCGCTGAAGGCCCACGCGGCAACCGCTTGTTCTTTTTCAGTTAGGTGCGGCTGTGGCGAATACGGTTTGTATTCGTCGGCCATCAGTTTACCTTCGGCCGAAGCTATGATTATGGCGCAATCTCCGTCCAAGAGACGCCCAACCCGCGCGTTGATCTTCGATAAAAATTCATCTTTGTTCCGGCTGCCGGCAATATCCTGTGAAATCTCAAAAAGCGCATTGGTGCGATCTTCACGATCGCGCAAGACTCGCTCATGTGACCGAATTCGGTTGGTTAAATAGCCGGTGACAACCGCCGTAGTGAGGTAAATGAGAATCAAAATGAGGTCGGCCGACTCGCGAATAGAAAACATAAACCGCGGCGGAATGAAAAAGTAATCCCAAATGAAAGCGCTCAAAACCGCGATAAAAAAAGTCGGGCCGATGGTCGCGAATAAACCGACCCCCAACACTCCGAGAAGAAAAATAAACCCCACCGCTAAATAACCGATGACAGAGCTCAAAAGCCCGCAGAGAACCGACATGGCAATAAGAAACAAAAAGGCATTCCAATAGGTGATCGGACGGCTAAAGTGTTCGATCTTTGTCAAGAACGGCGGGCGGTATTTGGGCTTACCGTCTTGCCGTATGACGTGAACGTCGACTTCTAAACTCTCGCGCACCAATCGATCGAGAAGAGTTCCGCCTTCAACGACATCGCGAAAGAATCGCTTTGTCGGGCGACCGACAACGACTTGCGTGACGTTTTTTTGTCGCGCAATTCGTCGGAGCGCCGTCGGCACGTCCGTATCGGTCGTGGTGACGACTTCGGCGTTCAGCTCGCGCGCGAGCTCAATGTTCTTGGCCAGTTGCGCTTGATCTTCGTCGTTGAGCGGAACGCCCGTATCGATGTGCGCTGCGATCCAAGGCGCTTCGAGATTATAAGCCAGCCGCCGTGTCGCGCGAATGACCTTTTCAGAATAGGGGCTGTGGCTCACCGCAACCATCAGACGCTCATTGGTCTGCCACGGGCCCGAGGCTTGCCGTAAGTCGGGAAACTGCTGAAGCTCTTGATCAACCCGCTCGGCCGTCACGCGCAAAGCGATTTCGCGAAGTGCTGTTAAACTGTCAGATTTAAAAAAATGCTTTGCCGCCTGTTCAGCTTTTTCGCCGAGATAAACCTTGCCCTCTTTCAAGCGCCGCAACAATTGGGCGGGAGTGATATCGATCAATTCGATCTGTGTCGCACGCTCGAGAATCGAGTCGGGCACTGTCTCGCGAATCGGCACGCCAGTAATTTGCTCCACGAGATCTTTGCGACTTTCAAGGTGCTGAACGTTCAAGGTTGTGTACACTTCGATACCGGCCGCCAGAATTTCGAGCACATCTTGGTAACGCTTTTGGTGCCGCGACCCCGGCGCGTTGGTGTGCGCCAATTCGTCGACCAAAACCAGTTGCGGCTTTCGCGCGATAATTGTGTCGAGATCCATCTCGGCAATCGATACGCCTTTATATGTGATTTGTTTGCGCTCGATGGCCGGTAACGATTGAGCGAGCGCCATTGTCTCGGCGCGACCGTGGGTTTCGACAATGCCGATGACGACGTCGATGCCGTCTTTTTGGCGCTCAATTGCGGCGCGCAACATCGAATAGGTTTTGCCCACGCCGGCGGACATGCCGAGAAAAATTCGCAGCGGGGCTATGGCAGCTTTCTGTTCTTCTTCGCTTATCGCCTGTAAAAGTTGATCGGGATCAGGCCGTCCGTCATCTCTCATTTCGACCCAGTACTAGCAATTCTATCCAGTGCCAAGTTTAACTCAAGTACGTTCACACGCGGTTCGCCAAAAATATCCCATTGCCGTCGCTGAACATATTTTTGCACAAGATCCATGACTTGATTAAAAGCCATCCTCCGCGCTTTGGCAACACGCCGTACTTGATATATCGCGGCTTGGGGGCTGATATCAGGGTCTAAACCACTGCCCGAAGCAAACAATAAATCTTGCGGCGGTTCGGTCACCATATCCGGGTCCGCTTTTGATAGCTGACGCCGGCGTTTATCGAATGCCATTTTTAAATCAACGCTGGTAGGCCCTAAATTCGATGCGTTCGACGGGAGCGGGCTAAACCCCGCCGCCGATGGCCGCGGCCAAAAATATTTACGGTTTTTAAATTGTTGCTCGATCAGAAGAGACCCGATCGGACGGCCATTATCGTAAACGATACTGCCTCTCACTTTTTCGGGGAAGAATACATCCCCGATTCCGGTAACAGCGAACGGATAGACCAACCCGGTCAGGCACGTCATAAATATAAACATTCTGAGTGACGGGATTATTTGTCTCATGCCCACCCCATTGCGCTGATGATCAAGTCTATCAATTTGATTCCGATAAATGGAGCCACCAATCCGCCCAAGCCGTAGATCAGCAAATTGCGACGAAGGACAAGTGACGCCCCCATCGCGCGATACTTCACACCTTTCAACGCAAGCGGGATCAGCGCCACAATCACGAGCGCGTTAAAAATGACCGCACTCAAAATCGCGCTCTCGGGCGAGTGAAGGTGCATGACGTTGAGTGCGCCGAGCGGGCCCTGCGTTGATCCATTGAGCAAATAGAGCGTACTGAAAAGCGCCGGCAAGATGGCAAAATACTTGGCCACGTCGTTGGCGATACTGAACGTCGTGAGCGACCCACGAGTCATCAGAAGTTGCTTGCCGATTTCGACAATCTCGATCAGCTTGGTCGGGTTGCTGTCGAGATCGACCATATTGCCCGCTTCGCGAGCGGCTTGAGTGCCGGTATTCATCGCGACACCGACGTCGGCTTGCGCTAAGGCGGGGGCGTCGTTTGTGCCGTCGCCCGTCATCGCGACAAGATGACCTTTGGCTTGCTCGTCGCGAATGCGGCGCAATTTTGTTTCGGGGGTCGCTTGTGCCATAAAATCGTCAACCCCGGCTTCGGCGGCAATCGCGGCGGCGGTGAGTGGATTATCGCCCGTGATCATGACCGTGCGGATCCCCATTTTTCGAAGTTCAGCGAAGCGTTCTTTGATACCGCCTTTTACGATATCTTTCAGCTGTACGACGCCCAAGATTTCATTTTGTTCCGCGACCACGAGTGGCGTTTGACCTTTTTTTGCGATTTCCTCAACAATCGGATCGAGCTCTGAAGGTAGCCGTCCGCTATTTGTGCGCACCAGATTTTTGATCGCGTCGACGGCACCTTTGCGAATGGAGCGAACACGTCCATTTTCTTGAATGTCGATACCGCTCATTCGTGTTTGGGCTGAAAACGGAACGAATTTCGCATCGTGCGGTTGAACACTCGACGCTCGCATCGCAAATTTTTCTTTGGCAAGAACGACGATCGAACGGCCTTCGGGCGTTTCATCTGAAAGCGACGCCAGCTGTGCTGCTTCAGCCAAGCGCTCAATCGAGACCCCGTGCATGGGCATAAAATCCGTCGCCATCCGATTGCCGAGCGTAATGGTACCCGTCTTATCGAGCAGCAAGACATCTATATCACCTGCCGCTTCGACAGAACGGCCGCTGGTCGCGATCACGTTGCGCCGAATGAGACGGTCCATGCCGCTGATCCCGATGGCGCTCAAAAGTCCGCCAATTGTCGTCGGGATCAAACACACAAGCAATGCGATCAAAACCGGAACAGTCACGATGTGCGAAAGGTCTTGGTGACTGGCGGCGCCGCTGTAATCGGCGAATGGTTTAAGCGTCATCACGGCCAAAAGAAAAACGATGGTCATCCCCGAAAGAACAATACTGAGCGCGATTTCGTTCGGAGTCTTTTGCCGTTTAGCTCCTTCGACCAGCGCGATCATGCGATCAAGAAACGTATGGCCTTGCTCAGCGGTGATTCGCACTAAAATCCGATCGCTGATGACTCGCGTACCGCCGGTGACAGCGCTGCGGTCTCCCCCGCTTTCGCGAATCACCGGCGCCGATTCGCCGGTGATCGCCGATTCGTCGACGCTGGCAATCCCCTCTGTGACCTCGCCGTCACCCGGGATAATATTGCCGGCCTCGCAAATCACAATATCGCCTTTTTTTAATTCCGCCGCATTCACACTCGATTCTTTGCCGCCCTTCAGTAGCCGCGCCACGGTCGAAGTTCGGGTTTTGCGCAGTTCGGCCGCTTGCGCCTTGCCGCGGCCTTCAGCGATCGCTTCGGCAAAATTCGCGAACAAAACAGTAAACCACAGCCACAATGAAATTTGGAACTCAAACCCATGCGAGCCGTTGCCAATATGAAAAACCGCGTAGCACGTCGATATAAGAGCGCCGACTTCGGTGACAAACAT
Organism: Bdellovibrionales bacterium; assembly: GCA_027459485.1. Lineage (GTDB taxonomy): Bacteria > Bdellovibrionota > Bdellovibrionia > Bdellovibrionales > UBA1609 > RBG-16-40-8. The sequence goes on from DAIDIG010000003.1 coordinate 277,663, forward strand.
CACCGGGTTTTTTATTTGTATACGTGGGTCCAGCTTCGTCACAGCTTCTTTCAAAGCGGGAACTAAAATCTCCGGGTTCTTCCAGCTACTTTTGTTTTTCTTTGTTACGCTGGCCACAACCGTTTCAGCCATTTTCTTCTCCTCTGCGCATCGGCATCGTCGCCGAGCTCATTAAAATGTCATACCCCGAAGCATGAGAAAGTGCTCGACAATAGGGCCAAGCGACAACGCCGGCAAAAAGGTCAAAGCCCCGACGATCACGATGACCCCGACCAAAAGAATACCGAAGATCGCCGTATCGGTCGAAAATGTCCCGCTCGAAGGCGGCGCGATTTTCTTTTTCACAAGATAGCCGGCGATGACGAGGCATGGGATGATCACCGCGAACCGGCCGATCAGCATCGCACCTGCAAGCATCAGATTATAATAAACGGTGTTGGCGTTAAGCCCGGCGAAGGCACTGCCGTTATTATTGGCGGTCGAGGTGAACGCGTACAAAATTTCGGTGAGACCGTGCGGACCATGGTTGGCGAGGCTCGAAAGCCCAGTCGGTAAGACAGCCGAGATCGCCGCGCCTATCAGCACAACCGCACACGGCGCGAGAATCCCCAATATCGCCATTTGCACTTCTGACGCTTCGATTTTTTTACCCATGTATTCGGGCGATCGCCCCACCATAAGCCCCGAGAGAAAAACGGTCAGGATGACGAACAAAAGCATGCCGTACATCCCCGCCCCGACACCGCCGAAAATCACCTCGCCCATCATCATATTGAACAAGGCAATTCCACCGGCAAGAGGCGAGAGACTCGCGTGCATAGCATTGACCGACCCGTTTGAAGCCACTGTTGTCGCCGTCGACCAAATAACGCTGTTGGTGACGCCGATTCGAGTCTCGATACCCTCCATCAGATTCGACATGTGAAAAATCGGATTGGGCACGCGTTCCGCTAACAATGAAATCGCTAGGCCCCCCAACCAGACGAGCAACATGACGATGAATAATGTCCACCCCTCGCGCGGGCGTTTCGCCATTCGCCCATAGGTAAATGTCAGAGCCGCCGGTATGAGCAAAATCGCGAGCATCTCGATGAAATTCGAAAGCGGAGTGGGGTTCTCCATAGGTGTCGCGCTATTCGTGTTAAAAAAGCCGCCGCCGTTTGTGCCGATCTGTTTGATCGCGACTTGCGAAGCCGCCGGCCCGAGTGGGATCGTCTGCTTGGCGCCCTCGACGGTCACGACATCCTTGTACGACCGAAATGTTTGAACGACACCCTGGCTCATCAGCGCGACGGCGACTATGAATGAAAGCGGGAGCAATATGTAAACCGTGCCGCGCACAAGATCGACCCAAAAATTGCCGAGCGAACCGTCGTCGTTTTTCTTTAAAATTCCGCGAGCCAACGCTAAAAAAACCGCGAGACCTGTCGCAGCACTTAAGAAATTTTGCACGGCGAGCCCCGCCATTTGGGTCAGATACGACATCGTCGTCTCGCCCGCATACCCCTGCCAATTCGTGTTCGTCATGAAACTGACAGCGGTGTTCAGCGCCGAATCCCACGACACATTTGCAAACTGCTGGGGGTTGAGCGGCAACGAATGCTGAAAAAGTTGAAGCAAAAATACCGCGAGAAATCCGAATAGATTAAACCACAAGACGGCTTTCAAATATTCGCGCCAATCCATTCTCGCTCGCGGGTCAACCCCCGCAGCTCGATAACCCAGCTTTTCGAGCCCGCCGAGAACCGGCGTCAAAAACGTTCGCTCGCCTTCGAGCACACGCGCCATATACCCGCCGAGAACAGGAGTCAGCGCGATCAACGCAATGACATAAAGTGCCACTTGAACAAAATCTTCGAAATTCATAATTTTACCTTTTCTTGAATTGTGCCTTGATAGACGGTTGCGCGCGCGCCTTAAAATTTTTCAGGGTTTAACAGTGTGTAAACGAGATACCCTAAAACACCCATTCCGATGATGCCGACCACGATGAAATCCATTGGTGCGCGCCTCCTTTTGCAGAGCTCAAGTTTAAGCCGCCGACCCGTAAAAAATCTGTAAAAAATCTCGTTTTTTGCGGAGGGTGATGGAACGCGTTATCTACCTTCGTTCACAATGAACGTAAAGCAAACCGATTTTTTCAAGAAGGTTTCCCGCTCCTACGGCGGTGACCTCCTCACGAAGCGCAAAGGGCGGCTGAAGTCCATGGCCAATGTCGGCAATCACCTTCATCTTCATCTGCAGTTGACGAATCGGCATACGTATCGCGCTTTCATCCGAGCGGTGACCAGCGCGATTATGATGACAGTGACAGGCGCTTCACGCTGGAACAAAGAGGCGCTCGCGAAATTGCGCGATGCCCGAAAGAAGTTTTGGGATCGCCGACCCTTTTCGCGAATCGTCTCGGGGTTTAAGGCCGAGCTGCGGTTGCGGGATTACGTCTATATGAATGAACTCGAATCGAACGGGTTCAAGCGCGATCACGCGAGATTTTATATCAGTTGGCGGCCGAGCGATTCGAGTTAGATTTTTGGTTGCGACCAGCTAACAGCGCTGTCACCAGACCTGGAACGTCATAACCATACCCGATGCAAGTATATTCCTGACCGCCGATCGTGATCGGCTTTTTCTCTTTTAATAACCGCCCGCCGATACGTTCACTAATTCGAGAAACGATTTGCACAGAGCTAAGGTCAGCGCAGCACCAAATCCCTGTGCCAGGATAAGCACTGCGCCACGCGTTCACATGAACTCGCGCGATCGCTCCCGCATCGCTCGCAATGGCCCTTCTGATTTTCATAATTCAATTATTGGCACACTCGGCCCACGGTCGACAATACTGGGCTTGAAGCGCGGCATCTGCAAACATTATCGTCGGTCGCTTGGTGATATTTTTGAGAATCGTTCACACGATCCGATACCCGATGCCGGGCTCGGTCAATATGTGCGATGGGTGCGCCGAATCCGATTCGATTTTTTTTCTAAGTTGAGCGACGTAGATTCGCAAGTAATGCGTTTGATCGATGGCGGTGCGGCCCCACACTCCCATGAGGAGTTGTGTTTGCGGCACAACTTTGCCGCGATGGCGCACCAAAGTGCGAAGCAATTCGTATTCGGTCGATGTCAATTTTACCGGCTGATCACCGCGGCGAATTTCTCGGGTGTTGATATTGACTTCGAGGTCTCCCGATCTAAACACTGGAGTCGCTTCCGAGTCTTGGTGATGGCGTAAGCTCACGCGAACCCTGGCCAGAAGCTCAGGCGTGCCGAACGGCTTTGTCAAATAGTCATCCGCCCCGGCATCGAGCAGCGCCACCTTGGCCGCTTCGGCATCGTTCACAGTGAGAACGATAACGGGTACCGTCGTCCATCGGCGAAGCGCACGCAAAACGTCCAGACCGTTCATGTCGGGTAAACCCAAATCTAGAATGATCAAATGCGGATGAAACTCTTCGGCGTTCTTTAAACCGTCTTGGCCCGTTGCCGCCTCGGCGACTTCAAAACCATTATTTACTAAATGGAGTCGCAGAATGTTTCGGATCGCCCGTTCGTCGTCGATGATCAATATTCTACTAGATAAGGCGCGATTCATTCAGCTCAATGCTCAGCCAAAATCACCCATCACATAGGCTTTGGTGAGACTTTGTTTGGGGTCGTTAAACAGCGACCGAGTCGGACCAAACTCGACCATTTCGCCCATATACATGAGGGCCGTGTAATCCGCAACTCGAGCCGCTTGCTGCATGTTATGGGTGACCATCACGACCGTGTAATCTTTCTTGAGTTCGTGAATCAATTCCTCGATTTTTGCGGTGGCGATTGGGTCAAGAGCCGACGTCGGTTCGTCGAGGAGTAAAACATCCGGCTTCACCGCAATGGCCCGGGCGATGCACATACGCTGTTGCTGGCCGCCAGAAAGACTTGTACCGCTTTGCTTGAGCTTGTCTTTGACCTCAGGCCAGAGTGCTGCTTTCTCAAGCGCCCACTGCACCCGCTCCCGCATCTGGCTGGAAGAAAGTTTTTCATGTAATCGTACGCCGAACGCAATGTTTTCATATATCGACATCGGAAACGGCGTCGGCTTTTGAAAAACCATGCCGATTTTCGATCGTACGTGATTCACGTCACACGCCGAACTGAGGATATCGTGCCCGTTCAAAAAGATTTTGCCGGCCGCGCGGTGGTGCGGATAAAGCTCATAAATGCGGTTAAACGCCCGCAGTAGCGAGGATTTGCCGCAACCCGAAGGTCCGATGAAGGCCGTCACGCATTTTTCAGGGATTCTCACACTGACGTTTTTGAGCGCGTGAAAATCGCCGTAGTAAAAGTTCAAATTGCGAACTTCCAATTTGACCGCTCTTTCAACAATGGGTTGCACCAACGCCGATTGCCGAAACGGGATGTTGATTATGGGTTGTGTTTCCATACGATCTCCTTCGCGAGTCGGCATAGTATCGCCCGGCCTCGCGCGATTCATATATTCCGCGCGGAGTACTTCGCCAGCCCGCGCGCCGTGATGTTAATGACTAAGACGCTCAAAGTGATCAATAAAGCTCCTGCCCATGCCAGGTGTTGCCAATCGTCATAAGGGCTCATGGCAAACTGAAAAATCACAATCGGTAAGCTCGCCATGGGTTTTGACAAATTGGTGTTCCAAAACTGATTGTTGAGGCTCGTAAATAAGAGCGGCGCCGTTTCGCCGCTAATTCGCGCAATGGCGAGAAGAACGCCGGTCAGAATTCCAGTCTTCGCCGAGCGGTACGTGATCGATGCGATGACACGCGATTTTGACGCTCCCAAAGCTGCGGCCGCTTCACGCAATTGGTTCGGCACCATTTTCAGCATGTTCTCAGTACTCGAAACGACGACGGGCACCAAGATCACAGCGAGCGCGACCACTCCCGCCCAGCCGGAAAAATGACCTGTGCGCGCGACAATCAGCGCGTAGGCGAAAAAGCCGATAACCACTGAAGGGGCCGATAACAAAACATCGTTAATCAACCGGATGACGCCGGCCACGCGATGGGCTCGGTCGCCATATTCGGCGAGGTACGTGCCCGCAAGAATGCCAAGCGGTGTGCCGATAACGGTCGCCACGCCGGTGATGATCACGCTACCCATGATCGCGTTGAGCAATCCACCCGATTCACCAGGCGGAGGTGTCATCTGAGAAAACACCTGGGCGCTCAAAGCCGGCCACCCGTTTTTAACGAGAGTCCACAGTATAGCCCCAAGAAAAAACAGGCCGAACGCCATTGCCACGCACGCCAGGGCGAGACAAATAAAATTGATCAGCGCACGTTTTCGTTGCCGGGTCATATGGGCGCTCCTACGGTGCGTGAAGTAATCCGGCGCAATATCCAGCGAGCTCCGCCGAGAACGATAAAAGTAATTACAAATAAAATAAGCCCGAGCTCAATTAACGAGGATGTGTACATCGGCCCAACGGCTTCGGTGAATTCATTGGCAAGCGTCGACGAAATGGTCGCGCCAGGCATAAATAATGCGTGTGTGAGTTCGTGCGCATTGCCGATCACAAAGGTCACGGCCATCGTCTCACCAAGCGCTCGGCCCAGGCCAAGAAATATGCCGCCGATCACGCCCGACCGCGATTGGGGTAAAACAATGCGCGAGGTGACTTCCCATGTCGTGGCGCCCATACCGTAAGCCGATTCTTTCATCATCGGTGGTACCAACGCGAACACGTCGCGCATCACAGCGCTGATAAACGGGATGATCATGATGGCCAAAATAAAACCAGCGGTGAAAACGCCGATGCCGATAGGGGCACCTTGAAACCAGCCGCCGATCACCGGCCAGCTCCCCACATGGGCGATGAGCCATGGTTCGAAGTGAGCAGCGAAATAGGGCGCAAAAATAAAAAGCCCCCACATGCCAAAGATGATGCTCGGGATCGCCGCTAGGAGATCAATTGCAACACCGAGTGGACCACGCAAAAATCCCGGTGCGAGCTCCGTTAAAAAAAGTGCGATGCCAAAGCTCACAGGCACCGCAATTATTAGCGCGATTGCCGAGGTGACGAGCGTGCCGTATATCGGGACGAGCGCGCCGAAATTCTGCGCGACGGGGTCCCATGTCGCCGAGGTTAAAAAACCGGCGCCGAAATGTTGAAGCGAGAGACGACACCCCATCCAAAGAACGAATAAAATCGCGACAAGCGTAATCGGGACAACCCAAGCGGCCAACCAAGCGGCGCGCTCAAACATAGCATCGAGTAACACTCCGGGCCGCAATTCGGCCCCTCGACTGCGAAGTTTGTCTGATTGAACCGCTGTTGACGCGAGCAAATTAAAGTCCGATCTCAAGCGGCGCACCGTTTTGCATCTTGAGCGCCGTTTGCCATGTGTGAACGATTTCACCAACCGCTTTTTTCGGGATTGGGACATAATCCAGTTTTTCAGCCGCGCCAACACCGCTGGTGTAAGCCCAATGTAAGAAGTGTAAAACTTCGCGCGTTTGCGCCGGGTTGGCTTGCGTCTTTTGCATCAAAATAAAAGTGGAACCGGCAATCGGCCAGCTCGCACGCCCGGGGGCATCGGTCAAAATCAAATGATAGTCTTTGGCCTTGCCCCACTCGGCACCGGCCGCGGCGGCTCGAAAAGACTTCATCGTCGGTTCTACAAATTTACCGGCACGATTTTTAACCTGCGCGTAAATCATTTTATTTTGTTGGGCGTAAGCGTATTCAACGTACCCGATCGAACCGTCGATTTGTTTCACGTACGAGGCAACGCCCTCGTTGCCTTTGCCACCCACCCCAACAGGCCAGTTGACGGCGGTTCCCTCACCCACACGCGTCTTCCAATCCGCGCTTTCTTTCGACAAGTAATCCGTCCAAATAAACGTCGTGCCCGAACCGTCGGCGCGGTGAACCACCATGATCGCTTGGTTCGGCAACTTCACTCCCCGATTGAGCTTCGCGATTTGCGGGTCATTCCATTTTGTGATTTTGCCCAAATACATCTCGGCAAGAAGAGAACCTGTGAGCTTGAGTTGGCCGGGCTTCACACCGGCCAAGTGCACGACCGGGACCGTCGCACCGCTGATGATCGGAAATTGCACCAGATTGTTTTTCACCAGATCGGCATGCTCGAGCGGCATATCCGACGCGCCGAAGTCGACGGTTTTAGATTCGATTTGATGGATGCCTCCGCCTGAGCCGATCGATTGATAATTGATTTGGTCGCCCGTGATCTTTTGGTAAGTGGCCGCCCACTTCGCAAGGACGGGGTAGACAAAAGTCGAGCCAGCGCCGGTGATGGTTGTCGCCCGACCCTTAAGCGAGACAATCATTGCTAAGACAGAAATTGAGAGCGTGACAACTGCGGATCGAGTGTTGTTTTTCAAAGCCGAACCTCCGGGTTATACCTTACCTATAGGGTCTGCCGGGCGCCGTTTCAAATCCCAACATTCGTTCAAATACAATCCTATTGGAGTAAACTGCAGGCTTAACTATAAGGGGCGGCAAGGAAATCATGATGACAATTTTTGTTAACAGCCATGCAAAACATACGCGTGGCTTTAGCTTGGTGGTTGCCCAATGATTTTTCTCAGTTATTTCAAGCCGAGCGCTCACCGATAGAATCGCCCGAACTCGCGAAGCGCCGTCACAATTTCGGGCATGTTGAGTTGCGGATGATCGATCGGACGGTAGTGTTGATCGACGACCTCGTAATCGCCATTGGGTTTCAACAAGATAATCTGATTTTGTTTTGAAATCGCATAATCGTATTCGCGATCCATCAGTACCCACGGTATCACCGTTTTACCGAACAGATCGTGCCCGCTCGAGTATTCTTTCGTGGGAGTGGTGCACCCCAAGACGTGTTTCACAAATGTCGGCGCGAGATCGAAGTGTTCCGTCCGCCGGGTGATTTGAGAAGGCGCACGGCCCGGCCAGTAAACCACCATCGGCACGTGCGTTTGCGCCGGCGAATAATTCGAATTGTGCCCCCAATAGTTTAAGTGGTTATCGTTAAATTCTTGCCCGTGGTCGGACGAAATCAAAATCACTGTATTATCGAGCATACGAAGCGCGCGCATGCGATCGAGCACCTGCCCGATCATGCCGTCGACAAATAGCGCGGCATTTTGATAACTGTTGCGGACCGGCGTCGGGTCGGCGTCGTTATTGAGAAGCATATAGTTTTTTGACGCCCAATCCGGCATGAATTTCTTTTTAAACCCCGGCGGCACGCTATAACCGTGGCAAGAATCGTAAAACATAAAACCAAAAAATGGCTTTTTAGACGTGGATACGTGCGCTGAGCCTTGTGCATTCGCCCCCGCTTGCTGATTTAAAAACTGAAGCATGTCGGTCGTGATTTCACGGTCGCGATTGTAATCGCGTTGCGCCTTCGAAATGAGTCGCAAATTCGGAATGTCGAGAAAAACCGTTTGGTCGAATTCGGGCTTGGTCAGAGGTGCGCTGCCATAAATGCCGAAATTGTAACCGTCGCGCGCGAACTGCTCCATCATCACGGGCCGCACGTGTTCGTTCATCGCCACGCGAAAGTACGTGCCCGGGATGCCGTAAAACATCGAGAACAAACCATAACGAGTGGTGTTGCTGTTACTGTAATGGTTGAGAAAGACATTCGACTCCTGGCTCAGCTTGTAGACGTTCGGCATGATGTTCGCGTCGATCATATCTGAGCGAAGCGCATCCACTAGAATCCACATCACGTTGAGCGGTTTTTTCGGCGGAGTACATTGCAGCGGGGCGAGCGGATAATGAAACGAACTATTTTCGTCAGGCACTCGCATTTCTTGACGCTTTCGATACTCCGCCACGTTGAGCAAATGGTGCTGTGCCAGAAAATCCTGTGCCTCAGCGGGCACTGAAAACGGTAAGACCGAATCGATGCGAGTAATAGGAGAATAAAACATCGCGCTCGCGTAGATGTGAATCACATGCATGGCAATGAGCGAGAAAAAGTAAAACCCGGCGAGAGCGCGGCCCCACTTGCGCTTTTCGATGAGCGGCACTTTGCGATCGATCCACCGCGCGGCCGCATATTCGCCGCCCAACAACGCCAAAAATACGGCCCCTAACGTGAGCCAGCTTTGCCAAGAAAAATAAATAATCTGCCCATGGCCGTGCAGCAGCAGATCCAGTACCATCCCGTTGATGTGAAAGCGGTATTGGCCGTAAACGAACGTGTCGATGAAATAGATAAGAACAACAAACGTCAAAAGAATCGCCGCGACCCCGCGATGCCAGTCAACTTTTGAAAGCAGCCACAGTGGTAACAAAAACACCGAAAGAAGAAGAAAGGTCAAAGCCGCGAGATGGCCGTTCCAGTAAAAGAAAACGAAAAGCCACGCCCAAGGGCTGGCAGGAATCAAATGCGCCTGCACCAGATAAAGCGAGCCGATGAGCTCGGCGAGCCAAAGATTAAAAACGCCGTACCAAAAAAGCCACGGCCAAAATTTCGTACGAGACATGATTTTTCATATACCCGACCAAACGACAGGCAGGGAAGCCCGTTTTTGCCAAATAGCAAAAACTGTTCGTACAATTGAAACAATGAGCTTACACGTGCATCTGTGGGGAATTCGAGGGTCGCTCCCAAGTCCGCTCACACCCGCTACAATCGAGGAGAAAATCGGATCGGCTATCCGAGCTTACGAAAAAGATCGCGCGTACATCAAAGATATTGCCACGTTTGTCAAAGGCCTACCGCAGACCATCGGCGCCGGGTACGGCGGCCATACATCTTGCATTGAAGTCCAAACGCCGAAATCGCGCATGATCGTCGATGGCGGCAGCGGCATTCGCGTGCTCGGCGAAAAGTTGATGCTTGAGGCGTGCGGAGCCGGGCGCGGCGTCGTTCACATTTTGATGACGCATTTTCACTGGGATCACCTGATCGGACTGCCGTTTTTCACGCCGATTTTCGTGCCTGGCAATCAAATTCATTTTCACGCCGTGCAGCCCGAACTCGAAGAAAATATTCGCCGCGTTTTTTGTAAGCCGAACTTCCCCGTCGCGTTTGAAAACTTGCCGGCAAAAATCCAATTTCATCGTTTGAAGCCGCGCGAGCCGCATGTCTTTGCCGATCTGACGATCACACCTTACCAACTGGATCACCCGGACCCGTGTTGGGGCTATCGCTTCGAGCATGACGGCAAAGTGTTTTCACATTGCGTGGACACCGAATGTCTACGCGTGACACGCGAAGCGCTGGGGCCGGATCTCCCGCTTTATCAAAATGTCGATTTGATGACGTTTGATGCACAGTACACATTCTTAGAGGCATCCGAGCGAGTGAACTGGGGTCACGCATCAGGGCCGATCGGGATTGATCTGGCTCTACGCGAAAAGGTGAAAAAGATTTTATTCATTCACCACGATCCGGGCGCCAATGATTCAAAAGTGATCGATGCCGAGCGACAGACCCGTGAATATTACGACTCCGTACTCGCCGCTGCCCGTGCCAAAGGCGAATCGATCACTCCCCTCGACTGGCAATTTGCTCGCGAGGGGATGAGTTTTACCGTTTAAACGATTCTATTTTTTGGACAGTTCGCAGTGCGTGCGCCAAACACGTTCAATCTGGTCGATGAGCTCGGGCATTTCGCGAAGTGGGATCGAGGTTGGCCCGTCGCAAAGAGCTTCGTCGGGATTGGGATGGGTTTCGACAAAAATGCCATCGACTCCGACGGCCATTGCGGCACGCGCGAGAGCCGGAGCCATTTTTCTGCGACCGCCGCTTTTACCCTGAAGAGCACCGGGCATCTGCGTTGAATGCGTGATATCCATGATGACGGGTTGGCCGGTTTCGCGCATTTCTACAAGACCTGTCATATCATTAATCAACCGGTGATACCCAAACGTCGTACCGCGTTCGCACAGTAAGACTTTACGATTTCCAGCCGATGCTGCTTTTTTAACGATCGACGCCATGTCTTCGGGAGCGAGAAACTGCCCCTTTTTAAGGTGCATGACTTTACCGGTTTTTGCGACTTCTATGACAAGGTCCGTTTGCCGGCTGAGAAACGCCGGAATTTGCAAGACGTCGGCCACTTCGGCAACGGCTTCGACTTGAATTGTCTCATGGACATCAGTCAGTATCGGACAACCGACTTTGCTCTTAATGCGCCCGAACGACTCCAGAGCCTTTCGCATTCCAGGCCCGCGAAAACTTTCGACGCTTTGTCGATTCGCCTTATCGAACGAACACTTAAGAATCCACGGCACGCCCTTTTCAGCCGTGAGCCGCTTGAGTTCCTGCGCGACTTCGATGACCATTCCCTCATCTTCGATGATGTCGGGACCGGCGAATAACACCCAATTTTTACCGTCGCCCCACGTGTAAGAGCGACCTTGAAAATTCAATGTGACAGGTTCAGCGAGTGGTTTGAAATCAGTCATAATTTGCACTATGTTATGACCATGACCCAACAACAAGTCAAACGATTGCGCAAGATCAAATGTCTCGCATTCGATGTCGATGGCGTTTTAACAGATGGCGGAGTTTACTTTGGCGGGGCGATCAATGGCCCGACGAACAGCACATCGATTGATCAAGTGCGCAATGATTGGCGACGTGTATTCAATATCCGCGACGGTTTAGGGATTATTTTACTCCACGAGCAGGGCTATCAAACAGCATTCATCACGTTGAGTCGCGCGATGGATATCCGACTGCGTGCCGAAAATTTGAAAATTCGACATTTTTTTGATTTCGCCCGCGACAAGGGCGCATGTTTCGATGAGCTACTGCAGCGGAGCGGATTGAAAGCCGACGAAATAGCATTTATCGGCGATGACGTGATCGATTTGCCGGTATTTAAAAAATGCGGGCTGGCGGCAGCTCCAGCGGATGCGCACCCCACGGTATTGAAAGCGGCTCACGTCGTCACAAAATCTCGTGGAGGCCACGGCGCGGCTCGTGAAATGTGCGACTTGGTGCTCCGTTACGGCGCATTTGCGGAGCGGGCAAACCGCGTTACGGCCGAATCGAAAATGAATTCGAACTCATCTATCGCTTTGACTAAATGACCCGCGTTCGGCGCGCAGCCGATCGCGTCGCAGTACTGGCCGCTTCGACGAAAGAAAAATAAAACAGCTGCCTGTGAGGCGCAAATCATGACAAATACGACAATCGAAAAAAGACTGTTCGCAAAACCGCTTCTCGGTCTCTGCTTTTTACGAAGCCTCCACTATTTTTTAGAATACCAAATTATGCAAACTCTGAGCGCGATTTACACGCAATCGCCGCGGATCTCAGCTCGCTTCACTCCTGAAAGCTGGTCACTACTCGCCACAGAGCTTCGCGCATTATTTGAAACCGACGTGCTCAACGTATTGAATAGCCGCTTACCTGCGCGCATTTTATGGACAGAATCCCCTCTCTCGCATCTTAAGCGCGTGCCGAAAATCGTATTCGATGGAATACTCCTCAGTAGAAGGCGAAAAAGACGAAAGTCTCGAGATTTCAGTGATGACGCGCATTCGCGACTCGATGGCTTACCCGATTATTATCGTTGCAACTTCCATTTTCAAACGGACGGTTATTTGAGCGAGCATAGTGCCGAGCTGTATGATCATCAGGTCGAGCTACTATTCGCTGGTGCCGCCGATGCTATGAGACGCATTGTTTTGCCTGAAGTCGTACAATTATTTGACGAGCGGGGCGCTGATAGCTTGTCAGCTTCTTCGCCGGCGCCCTTTGCAATTTTAGAACTGGGCTGCGGGACGGGCTCAATGACAAAAAACGTTCGACTGGCGTTTTCCTCAGCTGAAATAGTCGCAACGGACCTCAGTGAGCCCTACCTAAAAAAGGCGCGTCGTCGATTAAAGGGCGTGCGGTTTGTTGAGGCCGATGCGGCGAAATTACCATTTAAGGATGAGGCTTATGATCTCGTGTTTTCAGTATTCATGTTTCATGAGTTGCCGCGCGAAGTGAGAAATCAGGTTATTCAAGAAGTGAAGCGAGTATTAAAACCGGGCGGGATCTTTTTCTACGTGGACTCTCTGCAGTTGGATGACAGGCCGAATTTTAATCATATCTTGAGAAACTTTCCGCGCGATTTTCACGAGCCGTACTATTTGAATTACATCGAATCGCCGATGCGCGATCTGATCGAGCCCGCCGGATTTCGCACGCTCACAACTCGCTTCGGATTTTTGGCCAAAGGCGAAGTATTTAAGAAAATTTAGCGATCACGCAAAATATGGCAAACGGCACCGCCGGTTTGATCGAAATATTTTTGATGGTAGCCTTCCGCCTCGAAGAATTCAGATACCGGTTCAATAACCGTCACGGCTTTGCGCTTGAATACGCCCGAAGCATCAAAGCGCGCCTTCGAAAATTCGGCTTCATCTCGCTGTAAAGGCGAATGGTAAAAAATGGCGGAGCGGTATTGCGTCCCGACGTCAGGCCCTTGCCTGTTCAATTGTGTCGGGTCATGCAAACGCCAAAAAAAAGCGAGAAGCTCGCTATAGCTCACGCGCTCAGAATCGAATTCAACTTCGACTGCTTCAGCATGACCAGTTTCACCTGTTTTAACTTGATTGTAAGTTGGGTTTTTCGTTCGCCCGCCGACGTAGCCAACGCGGGTGCGTGTGACTCCGGGGATACGGTCGAGGATGTGCTGAACGCCCCAGAAACAGCCGGCGGCGAATGTGGCTTTTTCAATCTTCATTTCGGCGCACTAGCGTGAGATGTACCCGAATGATCAAACAATTTTAAGTATTCGCCGTAGCCTTCTTTTTTGAGATCTTCTTTCGGTATAAAACGCAGCGACGCCGAGTTGATGCAATAGCGCATACCGGTAGGCTGCGGGCCATCGTTAAAGACGTGGCCTAAGTGCGATCCGCTCGCGCTAGCGTGAACTTCGGTTCGCGTGATGAACAACCGGCGATCTTTGCGAGTGCCGACAAACTTTTTGTCAATGGGTTTGGTAAAACTCGGCCAGCCCGTCCCGGAGTCGTATTTGTCCGTCGAACTAAACAGCGGCTCACCACTTACTACATCGACGTATATGCCTTCGCGGTGGTTATCCCAATACGCATTTTTAAACGGCGCTTCGGTGTCTTCTTTCTGAGTGATATTAAATTGTTCGGGGGTCAGCTCTTTTTTAAGTTCCTCTTCAGACGGCTTTTTATAGTTTTTCTCATTCCAAGCCATGGCTATCGACCCTCTCAAAACAGAAGCAGTTAACATTAAAATGGCAAGTTTTCTCATAGACTCTAGTTTTACACTAGGGTGTACGATGACTTCAAGTTCTGGCTGTCTTACTTGCCGGATTAGGGAATCTGAATTCGACGAACAAAGGCGCCTTTCAGCACTTCATTTTGATTGGCCTGATAGGCCAATGCCAGTTTTTTCGTTGAGAAGCGGCCGACCAGCACCCGATGCCATTTCTTACCATTGACCACTGCGGCCCGCTGTTCGACGTCTACGCCCTTTAATCCCATTTTGGTAATCTTCGCATCAGCCAACGACTTTGTCGGGAATGCGCCAACTTGTAGCGCGTAATAATGATCCTTTTTTAGCGTGGGCGCGCTCGCCGACGCTGCCGTCGCCCCAATCGCCACTGCCGTCGGCGTGACAGTTGCGGATTTCTGCGCAGTCGGGGTGGCCATCGCTAAAGCTTGGTGCACGCGATGAGCGAATTTCTTATGAAGTGGAATTAGTTTAATTTTTGGCGCTTCCGGCGAATTTGCATTCGTTTCGATTTCGGGAACTGATTCGCCCGCAGCCGCTGGAATATCAGTCGCCGATGGCTCGCGATCGTACGATTCGTCAGCGCTTGGTCGCTGCAAAAGCGAAACGACGACGGCAAAAGGTTCATTATACTTTTGCGAAAGTTTCTCTTGCAGCTCTTTGGCCTCAGCTTTTTTGGTGAATTTACCTACGGCAACCTTGTACCAAACTTCACCTCGAACGAACGTCGGGTAATATCGAACGTCGCTCAATTTTTCAGAGCGAAGTTCATCAGCGTGACTGATGGCATCCCCCTCATTCAGATACGAGGCGACCTGTACCGTGTACGGATATTTCTTTATCTCGTCCGCGCTCATATGTCCGCGATCAGAATCCGCCTGAGCAATCATATAAGAGTGCATCAGCTCGTCGATAGCTGAACTGGCGTGCGCCGACCAATAGCTGGGTGTGCAAAGAATTATAAAGACGATCAGAAGTTTTTTCATTTGGGAGCTCCTGCAATAGGCATCCAGACGTCCCTATCGGCTGGAACTCCCGCAAAATAAACTGGACGAAAGGTTAGTTACCTCTGGCGCGGCGAATAGCGTCTAATAATCGATCGCCGCCACAATCGAACGTCGACTCGAGCCATTCCTGACGAGACATTGCCCCTGCTGAGCTCGTCAAATTTGTTTGAGCACTTTTACTAGAATCAGCCGTGCACGATCGATCCTCAATTTCTAACGGGGGGCTTTCCGTTAAATAGACCGGTGCAATACCCGACAAATCCCTTAACATATTTGGCCGCGGTAACCCCCAATGCCATCTCAGCGAGAGATCGGCGCCGCCGTGTTCTGGGTCCACACCGACGATCGCGCTATGATGCCCGTCTTCCGTCCACACAACTTGGCCGGTCGGCAATTGAGTGGCGTCCATTAGCAGAAGAAATTCATTTTGCGCAGCCCATTTCATATTTGATGGGGCTATTCGAACGGTCGGGGCAATTTTCGATGAAAATTCGTGCCGCCCTTCGCGTTTTTCTTCGAGGTAAACGGCACGCCATCGGCTATAGGCGTTTTGCTCCAAAACGTATTGGTAAAGTGTCTCGTAAATCTTCACGAGCGACAATCCGCTGTTCCAAAGCTTCCCGTTATCCGCTCCGGCGAAACTTGTATACGCGTCGCCCAACCCGACTCGAGCCCATAGCTTTTGAAATCCGAAACTGCCGAGGCGATTCGCCTCACGAGTAATTTCAGTTTTGATCTGGTTATCGGCAGGGATCAACCGCCCCTTATTCAAAACGAGGTACTTTTTTGAAAACGGCTCATTTGCGGCCTGGTTAACTAGCAAACGAAGTTTTTCAGTAGCTGCAATAGCGCCGGCCTTGGTTTGGGCGGACTCAAATAAATGCGGAAGTAAAATTTGAAGAAGATGTATGGCCACTCGTTTTGCTGGCGTACCTAGTGGCGGAGTTTGCACTTTTAAGTCATCCTGCGACGCCATGAGCAACTCCGGGCAATCTTTTTCGATCATGGCTCTCAGGGCGGATTGATTCGCCGCCAGTTCGCGCGAAACAGAAGCTCGGGCCTGCAAACAAAATAGACAACCAAGAATAACAAACAGATTACGGGCGATCATGGGGCTCCTCGCATGAAATGAATGTGAGTGAAGCAAATACGCGGCCAGGTCGCGGGTGTTTCAAATACGATTGGCGAGTGCTTTATATCACATTTTGCTTTGAGCGCTGGCAAAATGTTTGACAGGTTGCCAATTTACGAGCGCCCGGCGATTTGGCGATTCGTCCGTTTGGCGTAGCGGGAAAAGTTGATCACGCCCGACACCACGTCAAATTCAAGTTCGCATTGAGTGCAAATGGCATTGTGATCTTCAAAAAGCTGCAGGGCGGAGCGACACGAGGGGCAACACACAATATCTAATATGTCTTTGACTTGCTGAATGCCCCGTTGCCGATGAACGTCGGCGGGGCGAGCCCAGACCTGCAATTCACCGATCGGCAGACGCAAACGTACGTCCATTACTCCCAACAACCGACAGCCCCATCGTAAAATTCGCGCGAGCCACCGGCTATGCCGCTCGAAACGCGAAAGAAGATCATGCACACGCAAATGAATCGGCGCCGGCTTCATTTTCAGTACTTCAAAGCCGCATTGCTCAAGCATAGATTTTAACGTTTCGGGAGTGAAATAAAGATAACTGCGGTCTGGATCTATGTGATACCACCGGCGCCCCAAAAGACGTGCGGACAAACTCTGCAAATTGGGTGTCACGATATGCAGTACGCCCCCACTCCATAATGATTCGCGAATTTCTTTGAGCAATCCCTTCGGATGACTCACATATGAAATCACGTCGAACAAAGTCACCAGGTCGAATCGCGCTGTTTGAACCGGTATTTTCTCGGGCGAACAGATGAAGCCGTTGAGGCCGTACTGCTCACGCGCATGCAAAACGGCGTACTCTGACACATCGGTGACGTAGACATCCCAACCACGGCGTCTTGCCGCCTCACCCATATGGCCGAGGGCGCAGCCGACGTCGAGTAAGCGACCGACCCGATTACCTAGAATTTTTTCAGATTCTTCGAGGCGCTGAGTAAAGGTTCGCAGATGATTCGAGAATTCAGATCGGTACAAATGATAAACTCCGTTTGGGTTCAGAGAGATGTAATCGCGCTTATAGACGATGGTGTATTCGGGCGCCGGCGTCGGTACGTACACCATGCCGCAATCTGTGCACTCCACGATGTCGTGCCCCTTAAAAGCATGAAGATTTCGTGAATTCGGACTTTCGCATAGTGGACATTCAAGCCCAGTTCTCATACTTTAGGTTTCGGATTTATGACGACCATTTTTAAGAAGATTATTGACAAAGAGATACCGGCAAAAGTCTTATACGAAGATGACCTATGTCTCGCCTTTCACGACGTAAACCCGCAAGCTCCGACTCACGTTTTGGTCATTCCTAAAAAAGAAATCCGCTCGCTCAACGAAGCATCGACCGAAGATAAGTCACTTTTAGGTCATTTGTTATTCGTGTGCCCGACGATCGCTCGCCAAATCGGAATTGCCGAAAACGGATATCGGGTGGTCGTGAATACAAACGACGACGGCGGCCAAACAGTTTTTCATTTGCATTTGCATATCCTTGCAGGTCGGGCGTTGACATGGCCACCAGGCTAGCCCTCGCGGTCTTTGCCTCTCTCCTTGTTTCATCACCGTTTTCAACAATGGCCCAGACGCCCAATGAACTCCCGCCCCCTCACGGGGCTTTGCTTCAGCAGGCCACGCAAATTGAGCTCACGCGGATTCAACTCGAAGGTTATCGCAACGAACTTGAAATGTTCGGTATCGGTCAAGAGCTTGGACTTGGCAAAGAGCTGAGCGACGAATCCATCCGCCGGTACAACAGTTGGCTCAAATACTACGCATTTTCACTTCGCAATATAGCGCTAAACACATTCAACTTCGGCCGACTTTTATTTACTGGAAACGAGACTCGACTTCTCGACGAATGGCGCGTGCAATCTGCACAATTGGATCACACGATCGCGGCGTTGAAAATTGCATATGACATTATGGGCGAACGCGACACTAACCTGCAAAATGCTTTTGCGATTGCTGATTCGGAGCCCAAATATGCGGCTGTTCGAACTTGGGTGAACAAGCTCAAGCATAGTCAATGGGCTCAAGATGTAATGTTCGACGGAACATTACCGATGCGCCCGGTGTTGCCGTCCGATTTGGGCCTTTATTTTAGAACCGATTTCATTGATGAAGATTGGAAGACTCTCCTTGCCGAGCAAGGAAATATCGTAAACGTTTACATATTCTGGCGCGGGGCTGCAGCAGTCTCCACTTTCGGGCAATCTTCGCTCGGCCGCAAAGTAGCCGAAACATTGCGGCTCAATAAATTGGTTGATGCGATTAAAAAATTACCAAAGTCGTTGCAAGGACCAACCCTTTGGATGATCTACGAGACAGCAGACGGCTGTACAATTCGCTACTTTCAAGTCGCATACGTTGCCGCCCACCATCTTGGTCGTACAGATTTCGTTCGAGTCACGCGTCAACTAAAACGATTCAAGCCGTTTCGATAATGGTGTTAACGCCATTCTGCTTTTATTTTTTCTACGTCTTGCTCAAATCGCGCATTTTTAGATAACTGGGCGAAGATCAAATCGGCTAATTTCTTGCCGGCCCTGATATCCGTCGGGTAATGCACTCCCGCAAGAATGCGGTCGCGAGCAACCTGATCGGCTCTCTCGAGATACTGTGCACCATGAGCCGGATCGATATCCGATAGCACGAGAGCCATCACGCGACTGACAGTCGTGTGGCCGCTCGGGTATGAAAATGACCGGCTTTTGCCCACGCACGGTTCGACGTTGTTGTGACTGATGTAGGGCCGCGGCCGCTTGAAATCGTTCTTAGCTTCGAAGACAAAATGCGCGGTCAATAAAAACGCCTGATGCAGAATCGGCGTGGCCACTTTTAACTCGTGGGCGGTCAGAACGTGATATTTTGGGCCGAAAAATTTTTCGGCATGAAGGGCGTCTCGTTCACCTCGAGCGCGCTCGCATTGCGCAGAGGTGCGCTCCTTTTGCCATTGCAAAAGCGTTGTCAAATCGGCCCGATCTTGCGGCGAATTGAGCCCCGGCATCGGGGGCAATTCTTTTTCGGCTTCTTGCGGAGTAAGGCCGATGGCAAACTCCGACGTTGGCAGTTTGTGCCATCCAATACGGTGGCCAGCACGGGCGTTCAACGAAAATCCGGTTGCGAATAAACATGTTGCAGTCGCGAATAGCAGCTTACTTTTCATTTTTCCGACTCCGACTTTCAATTCTCGCTCCGATTTTGATTCCCCGATTGGTCATATCGCAAAAGCATGAACTCCGCCTTTTCATCACCGGCGTCACGGACCAGCCGCAAAATTTCACTGAATGTTCCTTCTAGCACGAGTTCCGACGGCTGGGTCAAGTTCAAGCCGAGAAGGGCTCGCGCTTTGGGCGCCTTTTGCCCAAAATATTCAAGAAGCGGGATAAGCCGATAAGGCGTATCCATAATGACCCAAGCACGCGGCTCGGCGATAACATTTAGAAGTGCTCGCTCGCGTTCTGAAGTCTCGCGCGGTAAAAAACCAAAAAATACAAACGAACGGATTGGTTCCGATGTTAAGCTAAGCAAAGTCGTGAGGGACGAGGCCCCTGGTAAGGCGGTTACTGCCACCTTGCGATTGCGACAGAGTTTCACGAGTGCCGGGCCAGGGTCGGCAAATCCCGGCGTGCCACAATCGCTGACCAGCGCGACAGTGTGCTTCGCGCACAATTCACACAGGTCGATGACTTCTTTTGGTTTCGTGTGCTCGTTCAATAGGTAAATCGGCTTTTCTTTTTCATTCTCGTTCGTGATGCCGATTTTTTTAAGTAGCGTCGAGGTGGGGCGATACTCTTCACCGATCACGGCATCGCAGCTTTTTAAGATTTCGCGTGCGCGGTCCGTTATATCCCCCCAATTGCCGATAGGGGTTGCGACAATGTAAAGCATGAACTCAACCCTTCTAGGATCCCGGTGGCGATCCGGTTGCCGGTATAGACGAATTTGACGGCGGCGCTTTCAGTGACGGATCGAAATAACGATGGTGGAGTTTCGGCTTCCAGTAAGCGGGCGGGTTGACAAGATGAAAATGAACTTTCGAATCAGTCGACGAACCTAAATTATTTTCGTTTGAATTATCCGAATCAGAGTTAACATCCGCCGGTTGTTGAGGGGGAAAATGCGGATTGAAATTTTGACCAGAAGACGGCGGGCCAGGTTCGAATTTTCGCCCACCAAACGGAGATGGCACAGCCGACGGCGGTACCGGTGCGCCCTGTGGGCCGCTTGGACTGCCAAACACATCGTCATCATTATATCCCTCATCCGTTTGTGCGTGAACTCGAGTCGAGCTCAGCAACACATGAACACTCAAGAGACTACAGCAGACGATTATGAAAAGACGCCGAAAGCCCACAGTGCGTGGTCAGCTCAATTAATTACTGAGCTGCTTCTTTTTTGTGTTTCTTTTTCATGTGGCTTTTCTTTTTCCATGCATGGTGTTTTGCCATTTTTGCATGGTGCTTTTTCCAATGCGCAGCTTTTTTAGTCGGCGCATGTGCAGTTGCAGTAGCGGCCGGAGTTGTTCCAGCATCGCCGGCTGTGCTGGCTGCAGATTGAGCGTTCACAACAGCAGCAAAAGAAAGAGCTGCGAGTAAACCCAAGATTTTCATAGGTATTCTCCTTTGTGTTCAGCTAGGGACCGTCCCTAGACATTCGGCCGCATTTGACGCGATAATTACTTTTGATGCAAGCGGTTGTTGGGTTTTTTGACAATATGAGTTAAACACCGCGTGGGAGTTTTCGCATTTTCGTTCGACAGAATTCCGTCGGTGGAAAATTAATTTTAGACCCTT
The DNA here is from genome assembly GCA_027459485.1 of Bdellovibrionales bacterium. Taxonomy (GTDB): domain Bacteria; phylum Bdellovibrionota; class Bdellovibrionia; order Bdellovibrionales; family UBA1609; genus RBG-16-40-8. The sequence continues at coordinate 298,810 of DAIDIG010000003.1, forward strand.
TATCGCGAGACGAAGATTCAAAGCTCGCGTCATGGCGGCGTTCTACGTTCTGGGTTTGCCTCATCGGTTACATAGGATATTACTTGTGCCGTGCGAATTTGCCGGCGGCGTTCCCGCTCTTGAGCCTGGCCTTTCATTACTCGAATACGCAGTTGAGCTATATCGGAGCCTTTTCCGAAGCTGCTTACGCTTTAGGCAAGTTCATCAATGGGCCGCTGGCGGATAAATTTGGCGGCAAAAAAGTTTTTATAGTCGGGCTTGCCGGCGCCGTCGGCTTTAACGTGCTATTTGCCTTGAGCCACACCCTCCTCGCCTTCATTTTAGTTTGGTGCGTGTGCCGGTATTTTTTATCGATGGGCTGGGGCGGCGTCGTAAAAATGATCGGGCACTGGTACCCTCCCGAAAAAAACGGAACCGTAATGGGGTTTATTTCAATCAATTTTCAGTTTGGTGGAGTGCTCGGTACAATTCTCGCCGGCTACCTTGTCGCGTGGGGTCTCGGGTGGCGGGCTGTCTTTATCGTTCCGGCCCTTTTAGCTCTCGCGGTTTTGATTTGGTCAGGGTTCAACTCGCGCGAAAAGCCAGGCGACGTGATCGCCGGGGCGCACGTCGACCGTTCGCATGCCAATATATCGCTTACTGTTGTACGCGCGGATGACAAGATCTCGGTGCGGAAAATCATCCGCTCGCTTTTGAGCCTGAGTTTATTCCGTCAATTGTTGACCTTCAGTTTCTTGATGCACGTGTTGCGCTCGTTCTTCTTTTTTTGGATCGCCAAGTTTCTGGTCGATATCGGCATGCATGATTCAAGCGCGATCTTAAGTTCGGCTCTGTTCCCGCTATTCGGCTGCGTCGGGACGATTCTTTTAGGCTGGTACACGGACCGCGTGAGCCCGGGCGATCGCGCTAAACCCATGTGGATCATGCTCGTGCTTCTTGCCGGGTGTCTGCTGCTCGTCACTGAAGTTATTCACTCCCCCACGATGGTGGTCGCCTTGATGTGCGCCTGTGGGTTTCTCGTGCTGGCGCCGTATTCGATGTCGGCCGGCGCGCTCACGCTCGATATTGCGGGCCCCGACGCCGCAGCAACGAGTGCCGGGCTTCTCGATGGAGTCGGCTATATCGCCGGCGCTCTCGCCACTTTCATCGGCGGCTATGTATCGGATCATTTTGGCTGGCCGACTGTCTTTCGCTTTCTCGCGTGTGCCGCACTGGTAGCGGCCTTCAGCGCCTACCTCATGAGCCGTGGATTTCAGCGAACCGGCGGCTGAATAGAAAATGATAAATTATTATGGACCGGTAACCGTGACGCCGTTGCATTGGGCCAAATAGCGGGCGCGAAATTTGGCCGCTAGATCGGGGAAGTCCGTGAATAATCCGTCGATCCCGAGCGCGAAAAACTGATTGAATTCGGCGTCTTCACTGCCGCCGTAAAACTTGCGAACATCCGCATCATCGGCACGAAACGTCCACGGCATCACGTTGAGACCGACCAAATGAGCGTCGTGTACAAACGACGTCGGCTTTGGCAGTGACTTTGATTTTTCATTGAGCGGGATAATGTAGCTTTTGTCGGGTGAAACCCAGTCCGCATAGCGCGCGATTTTACGCAAACCCTTGGCTGTGGCCATATCACCATAAGTGAGCTTACCACCCGCTGCCGCGACATCGGCCGGCTGAAGTGTCGGGTCATCGAGAAGTTGCATAAGCTCGACCTTCACCATTTTTCGAAGCCGCTTTAAATTGCTGATTTCCATCGACTGAATGATGACCGGCGCCTTGTATTTGTTGTAACCGTATTTGTTTAGCAGCCGCACCAGTTCGCGTTCCGGGTCAAACCCGAGCTTATGAAAATAAGTTGAATGCTTAATTTCGGGGATCAGACCGATCGGATGCCTGCGCTTCGCCTGCTCGTCTTTAGCGATTTGCAAATACTCTTCAAATGTCAAAATGTCGTATTTTCCGTCGTCTTTATGCGAACGGTACGAGAGCCGTTCCTTCGCTTTGAGTTTTTTGATCTGCGCGAGCGTCAAATCTTCACTGAAAACCCCTTTCTCTTTAACTCCGTCGACTACTTTTTCTGTTATTAAATTGGGGTATACCTGATCGGCATTCGTGGTATCTGAAAGATTGTTTTCATGGCGCACGATGAGAATGCCATCCTTCGACATTTCAAGATCGGGCTCGATGTAATCAGCGCCGAGTTCAAGCGCCAAACGGTACGAGCGCTCCGTTTCTTCAGGTACATAGGCCGGCGCCCCACGATGCCCCACAACCAGCGGTCTGTAAAACCGGCCACGCAAGGGTTTTGGAACACGCGTCGAGTCGCCATTTTCAGGGCAAATAATTGTGACGGAGTGAGCCGGCACCGGGTTGGGCAGCAGTTGGCTCGACGGTTGTTGGCCTGGTGGCTGTTGGCGGCTTGGTAGCTGATTGGCCGCCTGTGAATTCGCTTTGGCCTTAGTCGTAGCGATCTTCTGGCTAACCATTGGGGCGGACTTCTCGCTAACCAATTGACAAGCGGTGAGAACAAACGAAGTTACAACGATGGTTACTGTTAGATACAAAGCTGTTTTCATAGTTTCAATGTCGTAACAGGTGTCGCGCAGTTGAGTCCATAAAAAAAATGCGGCACACTGCTAGCACGAGGGCTTAATGAAAGATTCAGTTGTTGTATTTTTTTTCGCGGCTTTTTTGTTGACTTGCGCGAGCTCCGCGCTGGCCACGACAAGTGCCGGTGACGACTCGGCCAGTTCGCTCCCCCAATTGGGTGGGCCGGCTCAAATTCTCACTTTAGATGACGCACTCTCGGCCGCGCGCGATCATAATCCGGAGCTCAAGAAACTCAGTTACAAAGCGGATGCGGCCCGCCTCGGCAAGTGGGCGGCGATTTCGGGTTACCTGCCGCATTTGTCGGCACAGGCCGTTCAATATTTCGATGCGCAATATGCCCAAATGGGGATTTTATTCGGTACGCCCCCCAACCCGATATTCATGCCGCAGGCATTCCCGCAAGCCGATATGCGACTCGAAGCTTCGATGACGATTTTTGACGGCCTCGCCACGTACAACAATTTCAGGGCGGCCAGCGAAACCGCACAAGCCGCCGATTTGCAATACGGCCGCGCAAGTTTTCAACTCGATGAATCCGTTCGCATGCAATTCTGGAAGGCGCTCGCCGCCAGCCTTCTCGCGCAAGTCGCCGATCAAAATATAAAAACCTTGAACGATCACTTAAAGCTTGTTCGCGAAGGCCGACATGCGGGAGTGAGCACCAATTACGACGTGCTCCGCATCGAAGCCGAACTCGACGAAGCCCAGGCGCAAAAACTGCTGGCTGACGACAACAAAGCCGATAGCGAGCGCGATCTTCTCGATCTTTTGGGAGTTTTAGGCGGCCATGTCGAGCTGCGAGGCGATCTCCCGGCGCCGAGCCGCGATCGTATTCCGGCCAATTTGAATCTGGATTTGTCGAAGCGGCAGGACGTCGCCGCGCAAACGAAAATGGAATTGGCGGCTTCGCACAAAAATATGGCGGCGCTCGGGGCCTGGTTCCCGCGCGTAGAACTTTTTGCCGATGAAGATTATTACCACTTTGGAGCGTTCAGCCCTATGGTCGTCGATCAGCCCGGATATCAAAACGATTGGGCGTACGGCGTGCGGCTAACTTGGAACATTTTTGACGGTGGCGCTTCGATTGCCAACAAAGGAATCGAAAAGGATTTGTACGAAGAGGAACGGCAGAGCACGCGCCGCTTAGACTTGACCTCGACGAGCGAGTTCGCACGATGGAGGCGCCGTTATCTCTACAATTGCGCTCTGTATGAAGCGAGCCTCCACACGGTCGACAAATCGCAAGAAAGCGTTCGACTCGCGCAGATCGGCGTTCGGGCGGGAGTGAAAACCAACACCGAGGCGCTCGATGCTGAACTCGAACTGTTCCGCGCCCGGGCCGGAGTGATTCAATCGCAAGTCGACGCGGCCGAAGCGCTCGCAAAACTCGAACTCGCCGTCGGCCACCGTCTCTATTAATTGGTGCCAGACACTTTGGTCTCGGAAAGTGCCGCAACAGAAAACTTGACCGGTACACCTGAACTTTCAGACATGCGATTGCAAGCCGCGTTTGACCAGGAAAACTAAGCATCGGCTAATCAAAAAAATGAGCAAGATTATGACGCGATATCGCTAGCAAAACGCTCGTGACACCTTTAATCTACTGCTCATGTTTTCACCGCTACGCGAATTACATGAAGCGCAGACATTCGGCAAAGGCGATACGCTCGTCGTTTTCGGCGAGGTGTTCGAGCGCGGTTATGTGAATGGGCTTATCGACATTGCGAAAGCGCGGGGCTTAAATGTCGTCTACACGACGGTTGGCCGCCGCCACAGCGCGAGCGCGAACGAATCTCAAAGTTTGCGCGCACTGACGGCCGAAGAACTTACCGAAAAGGGTCAGTCGCCGCTCATTAACATCCCCCTCGAAGCCGGCTTTGACCTAGACCCCGGGAATGACAGCGACGCCAATTCGCGGCCAGTTGATCAGCTAAAAGGATACGGCTTAACCGGGTGGGAAGACGCCCGTCTCGATTGGCAATCAATCGAACGATCGCGCCAACGAGGGGTTGAACGCTTTCGCGATTCAGTTAAACAGTTTTTGGTTGAACTGCGCAAGCACGCTGATGTCAGAAAAAATCTTATTTTCGCGCATACCATGGCCGGCGGCTTTCCGCGCGCGAAGGTCGTCATGCCAATAGCCAATAAAATATTCAAGGGCTCTGGCGCACGCTACTCGTCGAGTGAAGTTTTTTGGAGTGGCGACATCGGCCGCTTGTGCGCGATGAGCTTTCAAGAGGTGACCGCTGAAACTTATCGCCATCTCATCGAACTCTCGACCCCGCTTCGCAGCGAAATTGAATCAAACGGCGCGAGCGTTCACTACCTTGGCTTTGGGTATCATGGTAACGAAGCTCTCATCGGTGACAAATACGAATGGTACTCGTATTCGCCGTATTTACAGGGGTACGCAAAGATTCAGCTCGAGAATATTTCAAAAGAAGCATTCGCCGCAGGAGTTAAGTCGACAGTTTTCAACGTGCCCGAAATTCTCACGAACAGCAGTAGTATTTTTTTAGGGGTCGAAGTGTCGCTGTATTCACTTCTACGCGCACTGAAAAAAGAAGGCCCCGGTTCGCCGCGTACTCGTGAAATCCTCGAGCGCGCAAAGGCGAAGCTGAAAGACGGCGCGACGCTCGACGATATCGACCGCATCACGCAGCAGTATTTGACCAACCCCGCCGTTCGCGATTGGCCGAAATTCGAAGGCTGGCCGCAGCACAACGGGCCAGAACAAATGGAGTTGATGCGATCGGCTTCGTCTGCCTTAATCGACCTTCACAAAAACCCTAAAGATTTAATGACAGCCGAACTGAGTGAAGTCGTTTTTCGCGCTTGCGGTAAAGTCATGTTCAACGAAATAGCGGCACCCCGGGCACCTGTCGCTTGGATCGGTCACGACCTGGTCGCGAAACTTACGGTTTAGCCGAATTTTTCGGGCGGCATACGTATGCGGCATTAGATGACTCGGCCAACACCGTCAGCACGTTTAATATACCTGCCCGATCAATCGACATGCGCGGTAAATCCTGTTGCGTGCTGAATTTATGCCAGTAAATCATTTTCTGTAATATGTCGCGAATTCCAGCGCGTGCGCTTTGCACTCCCCTATTGAAGTACCAAAAATTATTCCAATAGACCGGCGGCAAATCGATTACGGCAGTCGGGCTGCGCTGATATTGAATCAAAAAGGCAAAAATCGACTCCAGCGTATCGGTGCTAAGATTTAATGGATCAAATTTGTGCCCCAGAATGATAATTGGTTTTTTTTGCAACTCAACTTGCACCTGCCGAGCCAAATAGCCGTGAAACCGGTTGAATGCATTCATGATTTCATACTGATCGAGCACTCCATTTTGGTCGCGATCGTAAACCGTAAATATCGTCTCGACATAATGAAGCACTGTCGCAATCGTCGCGATTTCAGAAAACTCAATGTACTTTTTCGACGAGTTGCACGGGTAACGCGCAATATCCTCGAGGTTGTACACCACGTTATTTTGGTCTCTCAAACTCAGACGCGAAAATGCCTGCTGTAATCCTGGCAAATTCGCGAATTCATCTAAATGGTGATCAAAAAAATGCTTCGCAAAACAAGCGCGCGGTATAACCGGGATATTAAAGACATCCTTCGGTAATTTAGACACGTCGATTTTCTCATTCTTATCCCCGTCTTGCCAGCAGGTGACGAACATCTCATTATAGATTTGGTTGCGAACCTGCCCACCCGACCAGAGTTCGGTGATGTATTCCATAATTTGATCGAAGTTGAAAAGACGATGGGCTTTGTGGTCACCTGGCCAATCTATTCCGTCGCCTGCGTAGGTGAAAAGTTTACCCTCAATAAACGACTTACTGCCCGAACCGTACTTCGGATACATAAACTGCAAGTCCTGACCGAGGCCGTGAACTGTATTGTAGAACATTTCCATCTCAGATTCGGTCACTCCAGTTTTTGTCCAGTCGCCGTTGAGCGCGGCAATTCGGTCGTCGGATGCAAATCCGCGTACTAAAAGACGTGCCAGACTGTGAATGATGTTCATGTACGTCAGATCGGTCATTCCGTATTTTACGCCGTACTGACTGAGGTACCCCCGTGGCATAATGTAGGCACGTCGATCGATGTGCTTATGATTATCGCCGTTGTCTACGACTTGCCTTCCATCTTTGAAAAACGGCGGGATATTTTCGATGATTTTCTGAATTTCTTGCCCACGCGGATCTGCGTAATTGAAGATAAACGGACTCAAATCGAAATCATTTACCTTCGTTTCAAAACTTTTCAAGGTCTTAGGGTCGAGAAGCGCCTTAGAGCTAAAGCCGAGACTCTCTTTCGCACGATCGCTTAAGTAGCTTTGCGTATCCGCCCATAAGTCGAATTCGTTTTGAAGTTGACCCAGTTGACTTCGTGAAAGTCCCGTTACAACCAGGCCTTTGCTTTGCGTGGTTGGATCACGCAATGCCTTAGCGACGGCATAACGATAGACATCATCGATGGATTTAACTCGCAACCCGTTCAGATAATCAGCTGCACCGAGCGCGGCAAGCAATCGATCCGTCGAATCGAAGGTAATCACGTTGTTGGGTAAGTGATCGATCGTGCGCCCAATCAAATCAAATATGTTGCGCACTGTCGCGATCAAAATATCGAGATTGGGCCCATATGTATAGGGACCGTGACGAATCGCTTTGTAGTTAACGATGGCCGAATAGACGGCTGTGATCGAATCAAATAGGACTGGCCAATCCGCCGGTTCGATCTCGTTCGAGAATGTGCCAGTGACAACGTATCGGTGTGCTTGCACAAGTTGAGTGAAAACCTGCGGCGACATACTTTTCGGGTGGAGCTTCTTCCAATTCAAAAATGCCTGTGCGTCTCCGATGAGACGCTCGAGAGAATCTAACCGGTACGGCTGATCGTTGCCTTGTAAGAGATTGGCGATGTCGCGAGCCGACTGTTGCAACTGGATTCGAGCCTGATCAAGCGTCGCCCGATCGACTGAAAAATCCTTGTCATTCACATGGCTGTAGAGCTGGACGTAGGGCAAATTGGCTATCGCTTCGCTTTGAAGAAGCGTGACAAGATCGATCATCTTGGTGATTTCGCTGTCCGTAATCAACGCGCGGCTGCCGCCGACGATTACAACCTTGAGATCCATAATGTCTTGGGTAAATTGGTCCGACATTTGTTGATTCGATGATAAATAATGGATATTTAAGAATCGTTGCAGATCTTTCGGGTTATACTCGCCTTTGCGACGATCCGATGTAAAAATCATGAAGCGATTCAAAGCGGTTCGAATACAACCGCCGAATGCCTTCACTTCGTCGGCATTCAGTTTACCGTTCAGGTAATTGGTTACCTTCTGCCCGATCTCTGACATGCACGAATATCGGCCCATATTCAGCGACAATGGGCCGGCCGGCGGATTGCGATCATGTAGCCAGCCACAACCGGCCAGACCCAATATCAGTGCCGACAGTAGAAGCCTCCGCTTAATAGACATAGGTCAGCCCCCCGATGAGCCGGTCGTTCCCTCGATAGATAGAAATAAAGCTGGTGCTATTCTCAGACGACGCCGGCAGCCCGAACAGATCGCCTGCCAACGACCATGTCCAATGTGGATCATATTTGTAATTCACCATCGACTGAATCCAGACGCCTTGATCATTGATCGAGTAATTGTATGCGACTTCACCATCGAGACCGGATTTTGCGCCTTGCCAAAGCGCGTGGTGAAACTGCACACCGAGAAGCTTATCGAACGCTAAGCGATCAGCCGACGATTCGATGTTGCCATTTACGATTGTATCCGCTTGAGGGTTCGTTTGTTTCACGCGATTGACATAACTCACGCTGAGATCCGAGTGAGGCAATCCGACTTGCTCCAGGTTTTGCCGATAGATCATCCCCATGTAATCCGAATCGATGAGTTGCGACTGCAAATAATTCGAATTAGCCGGCAAATTCGGATTATCAAACCGCTCCCATGTATTTGAGAGCACGACTTCGCTATTGTCCCCTAATCGATACCCCGCTTCAGCCGTCAAAACGTGCTCTTGAATCACCATCGGGATAATGGGGACGTTCACGGTATCCGTGCCGACGTCTTCTGTTGGAGTTTCAACAAGATGAAACTGGTTCATTGGCTTTTGCGCAGCCGACGCCCTAAAAAAAGGCCCTTCGTCTTCACGGCCGAACTCCGTCATCAGGGCGAACGTCGGCTGAAAAACGATTTTACTGATGTTGACCGAGGCAATTGAATAATTGAAGGTGGATTCTGCGTTGCCCGTCGTAATTTGCGAAACCGGCGCGCGAAACCAGCGGTTGTCGGACGTGATCTGCCCGTTGCTTGCCTGATAGTCGGGCTCCTGATCGGGTAAAAATATATCCGAGGCAAAAAGCACGACGCGATAGTTGTCTTCGTTGAAATGCGCGAACAGGCCGGTCAAACCCTGCGTGATCGGGTCGGCGGCATCCCAGCGAGCGAGCGGCTGCCAAATCCCCAAGTGCCAATAGTCATCGAGCTCCGACCAGCTTTGCAACTCACGACCGACAGACAGCTGAAAATGCTTCGAAGGGGTCAACAGCGACCAATAGGCATTCGGCAAACCGATTTCAAAATGCGTGCCTTCGCTCATCGGCAAAACCGCCAATCCATCGGTCTCGAAACTCGTTTTTATGCCAGCGTCGCTTAAATGCTCATGATAAAAACCAAATGCCGCGATCGCTTGCGTGTATTGACTGAATTGATCTTTCGACTGCGCGCCTTGGGGGTTGTAATCGTATTGCTGCATTTCCATCGAAAGATAGTTGTCGGCTGAAGAATGCGGTGAAGCCTCTACGGGGAGCGGCATAGTCACGCTTTCTTCGTCTTGAGCTTCGGCGGAATGAGACGATACACAAATGGCCGCGCAAACCAAGGCGACGACGACGCAGACTCGCCCGAAAACCCCCGCTATTTTAGGCAGACGAAGACACGAATGCCTTATCTGGCAAAAACTAGAATAAAGTCCCATCCCGCGCCGACTATACCATTTCTCAAAGGGCTCTCGAATGAGATGTTTGTAAGTGTAATTTATTCAGAAAAGGCGTGAAGCGCCCGAGCAAGCCATCGACCTGTTTCACTTCGCTGAGATTTGGCAACATCTTCAGGGTGTCCGTTTGCAACAATTTCACCGCCCGCGCGGCCGCCGTCGGGGCCGAGGTCGACCAACCAGTCGCACGACTTGATGACATCGAGATTATGCTCAATTACGACAACTGTATTACCTTGCTCGACCAGCCCTTGAAGCAGTTCAACAAGTTTACGAATATCCTCGAAGTGAAGACCTGTTGTCGGCTCGTCCAGAATGTAAAGCGTGCGGCCCGTGCCTCGTTTAGACAACTCTTTTGAAAGCTTGATCCGTTGCGCTTCGCCGCCCGAAAGTGTCGTTGAACTCTGACCCAGCGAAAGATAATCGAGACCCACGCGATGGAGCGTTTCGAGTTTGCGTCGGATCACGGGATGATGGCGAAAAAATTCGAGTGCATCCGCGACTGACATTTTCAAAACGTCGGCGATCGATTTATCTTTGTATTTGATCGCGCGCGTCTCCGGATTATACCTCGCTCCTTGGCAGGTTTCGCATGTCACGTATACATCCGCGAGAAAATGCATTTCGACGCGAACCATTCCGCCGCCTTCGCAGGCCTCGCAACGGCCACCTTTTACGTTGAAACTGAATTGGCCGGGTTTATAACCACGAATTTTTGCATCCGGCAGGTTCGCGAACAAATCTCGAATCAATGTAAACAACCCGACATACGTTGACGGCGTCGACCTTGGCGTGCGCCCGATCGGCTTTTGATTGATCTGAATGACGCGATCGATGTGCTCAAGCCCGTCTATCTTGGCGTGATCGGCAACCCAAGTGCTCGAACCGTAGAAATGCCGAGCGAGCGCGCGATAAAGCGTATCGATAATGAGAGTGGATTTGCCGCTGCCCGAAACGCCGGTTACCCCACAGAATGTGCCGAGCGGGATTTCAAGATCAACATTCTTCAAATTGTTACCGTGCGCCCCGAGCACCCGCAATTTTTGCCCGCTGCCGCTTCGTCGCTGGTTCGGCACGGGAATTCGCTCGCGCCCGCTCAAATATTTACCCGTGAGGCTTTTGGATGAATCGGCAATTTGCGCCGGAGTGCCGACCGCCATGACTTCACCACCCATACGCCCGGCTCCCGGTCCGATATCGATCACGTAGTCGGCCGATCGGATTGTCTCTTCGTCGTGTTCAACGAGAAGAACGGTGTTACCGCGATCGCGCAGCTCTTTCAAAATCTCGAGCAGCCGATGATGATCGCGCGGGTGAAGACCGATGCTCGGTTCATCGAGCACATACAATACGCCGACAAGGCTGGAGCCGACTTGCGTGGCAAGTCGAATGCGTTGCACTTCGCCGCCCGACAATGTGCGCGTCGGCCGATCAATCGAGAGATAACCCGTCCCGACCCGCAACATGTATTCGAGACGCGTCTGGATTTGCCGCAAAATCTTTTCGGCAATCATCTGATCGCGCGCTTCAAATGTTATGTTACTCCAAAAATCATGTAAGTCGGTGGCGGCCAAACGCGATAGCTCGGCGATGTTCTTGCCGGCCACATCGACATTCAGAGCTTCTTTGCGAAGTCGCGCACCATGACACTCAGGGCATGTCTCGTAAACTTGTTCTTCGTCGGCCGCATCGGCGTCGTCGTCGACATTAACTTCGTCTAACTCTCCGCCAATGACGCCCAGACCGTGGCACGAGGGACAGGCACCGCGCGGGTTGTTGAAGCTGAAGAATCGCGGTTCCATTTCCGGGAAGCTAAACGCGCAGACAGGGCAAGCGCGGTGGACCGAGTACACGCGCGGTTTCGACTCTCCCGCCACTTCAATCGTCACAATCCCCTTCGAAAGACCAAGTGCCCGATTGATGCTTTCGCGTAAGCGGGGGACGAATCGCTCCTCGTTCACCAGCTTGTCAATGAGCAGGTCAATATCGTGGCGTTTATGTTTTTCGAGCTTACGCGCCTTTTCGAGCTCCACCCAAACACCGTCCACTTTCGCACGAAGAAAGCCCTTCTTTAGCCACTTTTGAAAGTCGGTCAGATATTCGCCTTTTTCACTTTGCGCCATCGGTGAGAGCACCAAGAATTTCGAACCGGCGGGTAAGCGGCGAATTTCATCGACAATTTGCTCGGGCTTCGTCGATGTCACAGGCACTTGATGAATCGGGCACTTCGGTCGGCCTACTCGGGCGAACAGCAATCGCATGAAGTCGTAAATCTCGGTAACAGTCCCGACAGTCGATCGCGGGTTGGTTGAAATAGATCGCTGATCGATGGCAATGGAGGGTGAAAGGCCCGTGATACTGTCGACGGCCGGCTTTTCAAGTTGCTCCATAAAATTGCGCGCATAGGCCGACAAACTCTCGACATAGCGACGCTGACCTTCGGCGTAGATCGTGTCAAAGGCGATGGTCGATTTGCCCGAGCCGCTCAACCCCGTGATCACCGAAAGCTTTCGCCTCGGTATCCGAATATCGATGTTTTTCAGGTTGTGCCCGCGAGCACCCTTGACAACTATGAAGTCTCTTTCTGACAGTTCGGACATAAACCATAGAGTTCTAGCACATGCCCGGTCAGAAGAAACCCATTATTGCGTGCGACTAAAGATTGCAATTCTTCAATGTCTCGATTTTCGAATTCGATAATGCGGCCGCAGTTGGTGCAGGCCAAATGATCGTGGTGCCCTCGTGGAGTGAGCTCGTACTTTGCCGGCAAGCCCCCCATGCGCACTTCAGTGACGAATCCGTTTGCAGCCAAAAGTTTCAAGAGTCGGTAAACCGTTGCAAATCCGATATCGGCGTGCGATCGGCTGACGCGGTCATAAATCTCTTGCGCCGTCGCGTGAATGCGACCACGCGCGAGGGCACCCAAAATCGCTAATCTCTGGTCAGTGACCTTGAGGTTCATATCGCGCAGAATCCGTTTGAGCGACTCTTTGTCGGCACGATCTTGTAATCTTTGCCGGTCCGCGATGATGTCAGCCGAATTGATGGATTTGTTAGAGCGACCTGTTTGCAGCGTCGGAGCGTCTTTTGCTTTCACAGATTTTTACTCCGCCAGCCGTTCATTCGACTCGAAAGCCGCCCGGCACGCCTTTGACAACCTTAGCGACGGCCGAATGCGGATGAAGACTTTCTTGGTGTTCGACGTAAATGGAGTAGTCGGCGTACGCAATCGCAGCTTCAAACGCTGCCCGCAGCTTGCGAGCCGCGTCTTCGCAGAACATGAGGTTATCGCCATTGAGACGCGCAAATTCTTGTTCATCAATTCGCTTCACGGCTGTTTGCACCGGTGTTCCGAGTGCGCTTTCGGTATGATCGATAACCGAAATCCACTCCCCTAATCGCGTCGATCTGGGGGCCGCGAACTCGACCGCGATTTTAGCCAGGCTTCGCTGCGCGTGCGGCGTCGCGACTTTCACGTTTTCACTGGTCAACCACTCCGCGACATCGTCAAGGTCGAGATCCTTACCCGCATGAGCGTCGACAAACTGGCTGCGTAAAAGTTCGCGCGCCAGAGCGGCTGAGCACGGGCAGGTACTGCTATAAAGAATTTCGGTCGAAAAGCAAAGACGGTAATGCGGCGACTTCCGCTCTGAGTGCTCGAGAACTCCCCTCAAAGTCACGGGGTACAAACGGTGGCCGCGCTCTCCGCTCAATAATCCAGCGCGATCAACCGGCAGCTGAAAACGAATGATAATTTCAGCCGTTCGACTCAAACCCGAGTGTTTGGATAAAAAACGGGCAAGCAAGTTATAAATCAGTTCGCCGTCAAGGTTGGGAGCGGGTTTGTCCGCTTGACCGCGCAACGACGATGCGAGTTCAAGATATAGGCGCGACATGTGAATCCCGCGCGCGTTCTCTTTATCGAGACTGACAAAGGCATCGATTCGCGCCGGCAGAACGAGTCCATTTACGCGAATCGGCATTTCAATTTTTTCCATGCCGACACGGGCGAGCGGCGCCAAAACCGCCGGTTCCGTCATGACCGATACGTCAGGTAACTCGGCTTTTGTAAGTGTCGCTTTTTGGGTATCCATAAAAACACGCGTCAGGACCAGTTCAGCTAACGCATCCTCGCTCAGCAGTTTCTACAAGAAAAACACTAAAAAATCCATGCAAATTCTGATACCTCTAAAGCCTACGGAATTCGCCGACTAAGCATCCGCGCAACATGCGCATAGAGAGGGAGGGCACTTGAAACTACGAGTGTTTTCAGCGTTTTTGCCATTGTTTGTTTTGCCGTTACTCACCGCGAGCCCCGCAGCCGCCCGCGTGAATCCCCATAAAAAGGCGCAGCACTTTCGGCCACCGCCGCCATTCGATCAAGACCACAAGAATCTAACTGAAGTTTTGCAGCAAGCGGTTGTGGTCAACGGTTCCGTCGCAAAAGTCCGTTACAAATGGCTCGTCAAACATCAGACAAAACTGATTTTATACCTCAAAGACATGGCCCACGTCACACCAAAGGTCTATCAATCCTGGAACGATAAAGATAAAATGGCGTTTCTAATCAATGCCTACAATGCGTTCACGCTCAAATTGATCGTCGATAATTACCCGTTGAAATCGATTAAAAAAATCGGCGGCATTTTTAAATTTCTTAAAAGCCCATGGAAGATCGACTTCATTACTCTAATTTGGAAGCGGATGTCGCTCGATGATATTGAGCACATGCTACGCACTGATTTCAGTGACCCGAGAGTGCATTTTGCGATCAATTGCGCTTCAGTGGGTTGCCCGGCGCTTCGCAATGAAGCCTACGTCGGATCTCGTCTCGACAGTCAACTCGATGAACAAACTCGTTTGTTCTTGCGCGACGGCGTGAGAAATCAGATCGATGTCACAAATAAAACCCTGAAACTGTCTAAAATTTTCGATTGGTATGAAGACGACTTCAATAAAAAGGCGGGCTCGGTCGAGAAATTTATCGCGCCGTACATTACCGACGATCCAGCCGTTCGAAAGAGCCTTATGAACAACGAATACAAAATCGAGTACACGGACTATGACTGGAGTTTAAATGACGCCAACCAGTAAGCCGCGCCTGCGCCCTTTTTTGGAATTGGCGATTTCGACGATCATCGCCTTTTTTTTATTGCGGGTGGCATTCTTGATAGCGTTTCACCCCGGCGCGACCGCCGCTTCGAGCGGCGACGCCGTAACAGCTGGCGAAGTCGTTCATTCATTTTGGCTTGGGCTCCGCTTTGATGCGCGGGTCGCGATTTTATTGGCACTGCCCATTTTGCTGATCTCGCTGATCCCCGGGTTTCACTGGCGCAATTCAATTGCGCGCAAAATTTGGTCGGCGGTTTACACGGTTGTTTACACCGCCATGGCGCTCTTATTCATGACCGATTTTGGTTACTACGCCTATCTCGAAAGTCGCGTGAACGTGACCGTTCTTCATTTCTTGCACAATCCGCGTATATCGCTCGGGATGGTGAATGAAACGTACCACGGTTGGGCGATTGTGCTTCTGGTGATCGGTTTAGCCATTGGCTTTTGGTTTTACTTCAACCGCTGGATTTTCAACTCGGCTAAGCAGACCCCGATCACAGCGCTTGATCGCCCTGTTCTGTGGCGTTGGTCGCGCGGCCTGGCGGTGACTCTGCTCGTCTTGTTCGGTATGTGGGGCAAAGCCGATCAATATCCGCTTCGCTGGAGTGACGCATTTTACACGCAAAATATGTTTCTTGCCTATCTCGCGATGAACCCGGTTCATTATTTTCTCGATAGCATCAATAGCCGCAACCAGACCTTCAACACTAAGAAAGCCGGCGCTCACTACGATGAAATGGCCGATTATTTGGGCATTCCCCCGCACGATCGCGATCAGAAGAATTTATCTTATGCGCGGCCGGTAGAACCGACGCCCGCTGTTGTCGACGGGGCCGATCTGCGCCTTCAGGGGGCCAACGGCCGGCCACCGAACATTATCTACATGGTTGAAGAATCACTCGCCGCATACAAAACCGGATTATTCGGTAACTCGCCTGAAGCGACACCGAATATCGATGCCATCGCTCAACAAGGCTGGCTCTTTCGCAATTATTTTACTCCCACAGAGGGTACGGCGCGTTCGGTATTTTGCGTTTTGTCGGGCATCCCCGATATAGATTCGAAAAGCACGTCTTCACGCAACCCTCTACTGGTCAGCCAACACACCCTCATCAATTCGCTTAAAGGCTATGATAAATTTTATTTCATCGGCGGCAGCGCGACCTGGGGCAACATTCGCGGCGTCTGGATGAATAACGTCAAAGGCCTCAAGATGTATGAGGGCGACACCAATTTGCCGGGGCCCCGCACTGATGTTTGGGGATTATCAGATCTTGATTTGTTTCGTGCCGCCGCAAAAGTTTTGGCCGCGCACGACCCGAACAAGCCATTTTTTGCTCTCATTCAGTCGGCGAGTTTTCACCGCCCCTACACAATACCAAAGGACCATGGCTCACTCCAGATTCAGCATCTTAGCCAAGCCGAGATTCAAAAGTACGGTTTGAAATCAAACGCAGAGTGGAATTCACTACGATTCGCCGACTATAGCGTCGGGCAATTTTTTAAATTGATCAAAAAAGATCCGTTTTTCAAAAATACGATCGTCATCATTCACGGCGATCACGGGTTGCCTCACCACGACGCCGCGAATTTGAAAGAGGGAGAGAAGTTTTTCGGCATCAACCGCTTTCACGTGCCGCTGATCGTGTCATCACCGCTGATCAAAAAGCCGCACCAGTTCAATCGAATGATGTCAGAGACCGACGTGTGGCCCACGATTTTAGGTACGCTCGGCGTTCAAGGTACAAATACGACCATGGGTCGCAACGTATTCGCCATCCCCAAAGGCACGCCCCACTATGCATTCAGTTATGTGTACTACGACAACCCGCTTCGATTGTTTCTGTACGACCAAAATTACCTGGTCTCAGGTACGCCTCACGGTGTCGACGGTCTCTATGCCTACATGAGCGATACTCCTAAGGTTAACTTGAAAGATCAGGACCCCGAACGCTTCAAAAAAATGTCGAGCCTGCTCGAGGGTGTCTTCGAAACTTCGCGCTACATGCTCTATCATAATCACGAAAAGGCGAGCCTCTTGCCGTAACGAAGAGGTTCCCTTGACATAGGGTACCCCCCTATACTACAACCGCCGGATGGCTCATTCCATTCGCGACAAATCAAAAATTGTTTCTCGGGTCAATCGTTTAAAAGGCCAACTCGATGCTTTTGCAAAAGCGATCGAAGGCGAAGGCGACTGCTATCAGGTCATGCAACTTCTCTCATCCTGTCGAGGGGCACTCAACGGTTTAATGGGCGATATTATTGAGCAGCACATTCGCGATCATATTGTCGAAGCCGAGAACAAAAAAGTGGCGACTGATTCGGGCGAAGAGTTGATCGATATCATGAAAAGTTTTTGGAAGTAAAATAGGGCATTAGACATGAAACAAACCAAACGGATATTTGCCACGGTTGCGACACTGCTTCTTTTCACTGCTCCCGCATGGGGAGACCTCCAGTCAAATTGGGACCCCACGACGAGCGGGCCCTTTTATACCGGCACAGCCGAAACCGTGCCACCGGGATCATTCTTTGTTGAAACCTATTGGTTTGATCAATACCAATCCGCACTCGGCACGCGCACCGAAACTTTCCCTTTTCGCTTTGACATCGGCCTTCTCGACGGGATCGACGTGAGCGGTTTGATACCGTATGAGTATACGCTTCAAGAATCAAAAATCGGCTGGGTGCATGGCGAGGGCATCGGAGATGCCCAGTTCTGGGTCAAAAAGGAATTGGTCAAGGCCTCGGATCGCTGGCCGGCACTTTCGACTGAATTGATTTTGAAATTGCCATCCGGCAACGCCTCGAATTTCAAATCCGATCTTTTTGGTGCCGACCAGACAGGCTTCGGCACAACGGATGTGGGGGTCAGCTTGCTCGCGCGCAAGCGTTTCGAGCCGTTCGAGATATACGGTCAAGTCACCTACACGGTCGCGTCAGAAGCCGCAGTTTCTCCGGGTTACGTAACATCAAATGGAGTGGCACTGACGCAAGGTGGGGAAATTGCGCCCGGTGACACAATCACGTATTCAGCCGCTTTCGAGCACGTACTCAATGAGGCGAACAGCTTGGGTTACCTCGTCGAAATTTATGGGATGTACTCGAGAGGGCTCAATATGTTTCGCGGGCCGACTGATAACAAATGGAGCTTTCTCGACTGGGCGCCCGAGATCGAAGTTAACAGCTCGAAAAATGTGTCGTGGGGGACTGGCTTCACGATGCCGATTTACGAGTCTAACTACCCAAGTGCTGTAACTGCGATGCTCACTGTGACTTACAGTTATTCAGGCCCCGAAGGCCATCGCTGATCTTCGGAGCTAAAATATTATGCACGTTACGGTTTAATTAGCCCAAAAGTAAATTCGGGAAGATCCGCCCACCAGTTTTGCCATTCGAATTGAGGACGCGCCAACCAACACGTGATGGCGCGATCGACATTCCAAAACTGCTGAGACTGCCCCGCATTATAGAGGTCGCAGACAATTCCGTGCTTGGATTCACCCGTTGAACTGATGAGAGCCACTTGTCCATATATTTCGACAGGAAGGCCTAAACCGACCGCAGATGCTGATCCATTTTTTATAGCGGTGTCCCAGGCTGAAGCCGCGAGAGTCAGGTGCACAGCTTTCAGAGCTGGAAACTGAACAGCGCCATTTTGCGAAACTTTTAATGCTTTTACCGTTGCAGAAATTTTAACTACACCGTTCGTTTCATTAAATCGTGTCACTGCGAGTTCGCCACTCGAGGTGAGAACGGAGCAGCCGCCACGGCAATTGTCATGCTGAGATTCTACCTTGGCGAATCTCAATGTCATACCTCGATCAATAGTGGCTGCGCGAAGCGGACAAGACAAAATGAAAATTGTGGTTAGGCTCAATAGCCCAGACATAAGAAGTTGCATTGTCGCCCCCTTTGAAAGGCCTCTTCATAACTGAACTTGTTCGAGCGCGCAAAGGTCATCGAGAGACAAGGCGCCGTTATATATTTCGGTGACCCATCGCCAGCTTCGCCGCAGATCGGCTGCCGCTTGATTTTGTAGAACCGTCACGTCGGCAACGCCCCCTTCAGACAAAAGCCGCTCAAATTGACTGCGTAATTCGCGCGGTGATTCTACCCACATCTCAATTTGGGCAAACAGCTGCATCGTCACTTCGCGCGGGAGTTTCACTTCGCCCAGGTCACTCCCACGTCCGTCCGCTTGCATGAATGGGAGTGTCGCCAGACCAAGAAACAACGACCATGCGCAAAACACTCGGTAATCTTTATGCGCTACCGGGATAGCTTCAATATATTTCATCGCACCCCGGGCATCGCCAGCCAAACTGGCGAACAACTCGGCCCGCGACGGCACGAGAAACCGGCCTTCTTTCTCATCGCGGTATTGGTCTTTAAGTAAATTGATCTTCTGCAAAAAGAGTCCGAATCGGTGTGCGTCAACGATGAGCTCGCGCCGAAACTCTACACTGTGATCGAGTGCTTGTAAAAGTTTCGACAGTGTCTCGCCGACCAATCCGGCTACGAAAAAACAGTATTGATTCACTTCAGAAAGGCCCGAAAGGCGAAACTCGCGACCGCTTCGCGTGCAAAAATGCCGCATTCCAGCCGCCATCGAATCCACGAGCCCACGGATGGCCGCACGAATTTCTTCGGGTGCAGCTCGAAGATCGTGCAATATTCGACCCGTATCATTTAGGAGTAAGCGTTCACCTTCAGGTATAGTCGGCGGAAATCCGCGCACCCAGCCGTCGAGGGCGCTCGACTCGACTTCGGGCGAGATCTCCTGCCTAATCAACTGGCGAAATACTTCAAACGAATGCTCTTGCGATTCGCGGCGTAACCAAACGGCATCTTCGACCGTATCGAGAATTCGACATAACAAATACGTAAGCCCTACCCACGCGCGTAATGGGGTCTCGAGTCGGGCGATGCAAGCGGCAAAACTTCGGCTCACGCGCTCTAAGTGAGACTGATAGAATTCAGGCGACATAAGGGGCACAGTATGACCGGTCTGACGCTATTACGCAAGCTCGACAACGTTTGAATAACGTGTAGTTTTAGGATAAAAATTAAATGACCAGGAGAGATATTTGAGCAATTTTCTCAATCGCTTCAGCTACGCGCAGTCAGGCAATGCCGAATTCTTAGAAAATCAGTACCGTGACTACCTGAAGGATCCTCAATCAGTCGATCCCTCGTTACGTGATTTTTTTGCCGGTGTGGAATTTGCACAGAATTTAACCGGCCCAGCTTCGGCGGGCGGCACGCTTGAAAGTAAAGAGCTGAATGTCTTCCACCTCATAACTATTTATCGCCAATACGGGCACTTACTTGCCGACCTTGACCCTTTGAATTTGCATCGAGTCGACGCCTCGATTCTCGACCTTAAGAATTTTGACCTGAGTGAAACGGATCTCGACCACGAGTTCCAAGTCGGCGAAATTCTCGGGCTTGGGCGGACATCGCTCCGATCAATCATCGACTACTTAAAGAAAATTTATTCAAACACATTGACTTGCGATGTGGCAGGATGCGAACCGCCGGTTCAAGCTTGGTTTCAAAAGCAGTTTGAGAGCGGGCGGGCACGCCTCACGTTTACAACCGACGAAAAACGATCCATTTTACACTCGCTGGTACGCACCGAGAGCCTTGAAAAATTCATTCATACGCGTTTTGTCGGTACGAAGAGATTTTCAATCGAAGGCTGTGATGCCTTGATGCCGATGCTCGAAAATTTAGTCGTGCGCGGCCGCCAGGCCGGGATCGAAGAAATCACAATCGGCATGGCTCATAGAGGGCGAGTGAACGTGCTCGCGAATTTTATGGGCAAAGCGATCGAGTTAATCTTCGCCGATTTTGAAGGCCGCGTAATCGACAACTCCGGTTACACGGGCGATGTCAAATACCACCTCGGCTATTCATGCGTGAAAGACACCCCGAGCGGGACCTGCCATGTTTCGCTGGCATTCAATCCCTCGCACCTTGAATTTGTGAACCCGGTCGCAACGGGCATGGCGCGCGCCAAACAGCGGTACCGAAAGGATACGGCCGAGCGCAAAAAAGTCGTTCCGGTGCTGATTCACGGCGACGCCGCGTTCACGGGCCAAGGCGTCGTGGCCGAGACATTACAATTATCGCAGCTCGACGGCTACAAAGTCGGTGGCACTATTCACATCATCACAAACAATCAAGTCGGTTTTACCACCAACCCGCGTGACGAGCGCTCCACCCGCTATGCGGCTGACGCCGCTAAGGCGATCAAAGCACCCGCGATCCTCGTAAACGCCGACGATGTGGAAGCCGCCGTTAGCGCGCTTGATCTCGCGCTTCGCTTTCGTCAGGAATTCAGTCAGGATGTCGTCATTGACCTGATCGGTTACCGCCGCTTCGGTCACAACGAAGGCGACGAACCCGCTTTCACTCAGCCGGTGATGTATGAGCACATCAAATCACACCCGACCGTAAAAACAATCTACGCCGAACAGTTAGCGAATGAAAACGTACAAAGCCTTGAAGAAACCGACAAGGACATGCACGAAAAGATCGACAATCTTCAAAAAATTCTCGACGACACTCGCAAAAATCCGCCCGAATTCAAACCGATGAACTTCGAAGGCTTGTGGCAAGGTTTTCGCCGCGGTCACCTTGACGATTTCGCGCAACCCGTGGACACCCGGTTTGCAAAGAAGGACCTGCTTAAAATCGGTGAAATTTTGACTTCAGCCCCCCGCGATTTTCACCTTCACCCGAAAGTTGAAAAACTGCTTGAGGCGCGTCGCCACATGCTGACAAGTAATGCGCTCGACTGGGGTATGGCCGAATTGCTTAGCTATGGCTCGCTCAATCTAGAAGGCACGTCCGTGAGGTTATCAGGCCAAGATGCCAAGCGCGGCACCTTCACCCATCGACATTCCGTTTATTTCGACACACAGACAGACGCTGAATTTTGCCCGCTCGCGAATGTCAACCCAAACGCCGAATTTGTCGTTTACAATTCGCCGCTATCTGAGACAGCGGTTCTCGGCTTTGAATACGGCAATGCAATCGCGGACCCGACCTTTCTCACGATTTGGGAGGCCCAATTCGGCGATTTCGCTAATGGCGCTCAGGTCATCATCGATCAATTTCTTTCGAGTGGCGAAGAAAAATGGGGACGCATGGTGGGCCTCACTCTATTTTTGCCGCACGGATATGAAGGTCAAGGGCCCGAACACTCGAGCGCTCGGCTTGAGCGCTTTTTACAACTCTCGGCGGATGACAGCATGCAGGTTTGCAATTTGACTACACCAGCAAATTTATTTCATGTTTTGCGTCGTCAAATGAAGCGCAACTTCAGAAAACCGCTTGTGATCATGACGCCGAAATCGCTATTGAGACATCCTAAGGTGATTTCGACAATCGAAGATTTGGCCAATGGAACATTTCAAGAAGTCATCGCCGATCCGACAATCAAAGACCTCAAAGCAGTAGACACTTTAGTACTTTGCAGCGGCAAACTGTACTACGACATTGACAAGGTACGTGGGACGAAGCCGGGTGGCCGGCTGGCTGTTGTACGAGTCGAACAAATTTGCCCGTTCCCCCGCTCGCAATTGACGCCGTATCTGAATGGCTTCCCGAAACTGAAAAAAATTGTGTGGGCGCAAGAGGAGCCGCAAAATATGGGGGCGTACACATGGGTACTCCCGCGCTTGCGAAAGCTGGCCGACGACCTGGGGTTGAATAAAGTAGAAATCGGCTATATCGGGCGAGTTGAGCGGTCCAGCCCCGCGGTTGGTTCGGCGCGAGTCCATCAAAAAGAACAGGACGACATTGTGCAGAGGTGTTTAGCATTATGAAAACGCAAATTAAAATCCCCGCAGTCGGTGAGTCCATCAACGAAGCGACGATTTCACAGTGGGTAAAGAAAAACGGTGAATCGGTTAAACGAGACGACGTGTTATTGATTCTCGAAACTGATAAGGCGTCTGTTGAAGTCGTTGCCGAAAGTGACGGCGTACTTGCGACCAAGGCCAAAGAAGGCGAAACCGTTGCTATTGGTGCCATCGTCGGCGAAATCGACAGCGACGTCGCGGCCGGAGCATCCGCTAAGCCGACAGCCAAACCGTCGACACCTCCGCCCGTAACCGAAGTGAAGTCCGCATCGGCAAAGCCGACGTCCACGCCGCCGCCAACGAAGGCAACACCGCCGCCGCCACCGACGACCGCGCCGCTGTCAGCTGCTGCCTTCACGACGCGAGATATATCCGCAAGCGGCCCGGCCGTTCGCCGAATTGTTGAAGAACAGGGCCTTCAGATTTCTGGAGTGAGTGGCACTGGCAAAGACGGGCGACTGACGAAGGGTGATCTTTTGGGGCTGAAACAGTCGCCAGCGCCTACTTCCGCGCCAGTTCCCGTGTCTGCACCCGCGCCAGCGGTGGCAAGGCCAACCCCACTCCCACAAGCGCGAGCCGTAGATGCCGAGCAAACCTCAACTCGCGAACCTATGTCGAAGTTGCGCCAGACTATTGCTAAACGTCTCGTAGAAGCACAACACAACGCTGCGATTCTCACGACGTTTAATGAGATCGACATGTCGGCCGTCATGGCGTTGCGAGCGAAATACAAAGATAAATTTAAGGAGCGCTACGGTATCAATCTTGGCTTCATGGGTT
Organism: Bdellovibrionales bacterium; assembly: GCA_027459485.1. GTDB lineage: Bacteria > Bdellovibrionota > Bdellovibrionia > Bdellovibrionales > UBA1609 > RBG-16-40-8. Next base: position 322,233 of record DAIDIG010000003.1, read on the forward strand.
TTTTCGTGAAAGCGGCGATTGAGGCGCTCAAAGCTTTTCCGCGAGTAAACGGGCTGATCGACGGCACGGATATCGTGTTCAACCATTTTTACAATATCGGGATCGCCGTCGGCACCGAAAAAGGGCTGCTTGTGCCGGTTGTGCGCGATGCCGACCGCCTGTCGATTGCCGACGTCGAACTTTCGATAAAACACTATGCCGAAAAGGCGCGGGCCGGTAAAATCTCGCTTGAAGATTTGTCTGCCGGCACGTTCACGATCAGTAACGGTGGAGTATACGGTTCGCTACTTTCGACGCCGATCTTGAACCCACCGCAAAGTGCGATACTGGGTCTTCACAAAATTGAAGAGCGCCCGGTGGCGGTGCAAGGCAAAATCGAGATCCGCCCGATGATGTATGTGGCTCTCTCGTACGACCACCGCATTATCGACGGCGCCGAGAGCGTGAGCTTTCTCGTTAAAATCAAAGACGGTATTGAAGACCCCGCGCGTTTGCTAATCGAAATTTAACTCCACCATAGTAGGTACAAAATGGCAGATACCTTTGATCTTGTCGTGATCGGTTCAGGCCCCGGCGGATACGTCGGAGCCATTCGCGCGGCTCAACTCGGCTTAAAGACAGCGGTTGTCGAGAAAGATCCGACATTCGGCGGAACGTGCCTGAACGTCGGCTGCATTCCGTCGAAAGCGCTTTTGGATTCAAGCGAGCATTTCGCGGCGGCTCACCATGAACTCGCGGCTCATGGAGTTCTGACAAAAAATATTGAGTTAGATCTCGCGACTATGCTGAAGCGCAAAGACAAAGTCGTTCTCGATAATACGAATGGCATCGCCTTTTTGTTTAAGAAAAATAAAATCACTACGTTTCAAGGGCGCGGCCGATTGAAATCGACAAACGAAGTCGAGGTCACGCGTGCGGACGGTTCTAAAGAAATTGTGCAAACGCGCAACGTGATGCTCGCAACGGGCAGCGTGGCCAACGAATTGCCTTTTATGCGATTTGACGGTCGCACTGTCATTTCATCAACCGAAGCACTGACTTTGTCGGCGGTGCCGAAAAAAATGGTGGTGATCGGCGCCGGCGCAATTGGTCTTGAATTGGGCTCCGTTTGGATGCGTTTGGGCGCCGACGTCACAGTGATTGAATTCGCTGGCAAAATCGCCGGGCCGATGGACGCCGGACTCTCGGATCGCTTACTTCGCATATTACAAAAGCAAGGGATGAAATTCATTTTAGGCGCTAAGACAACGGGCGCAGAAGTCAAAAAATCGATTGCCGTGGTGCAATTCGAGACAGTCAAAGATGGCGCGAAAAATTCAATTGAAGCCGATGTCGTTTTGGTCGCTGTGGGCCGCAAACCCTACTCGGAAGGCTTAGGTCTCGAGGAATTAGGCATCGCCAAAGACCCGCGCGGATTTGTGCTCGTGAACGAACACTATCAAGTGATGACGGCAACCAATCGCCCACCATCGTACCCGAGCATTTTCGCGATCGGTGATTTGATCCCTGGCCCGATGCTCGCCCACAAAGCCGAAGAAGGTGTGGCGGCGGCTGAAATTATGGCGGGGCATAACGGTCACGTCAATTACGAGACCGTCCCGGGCGTTATTTACACATGGCCAGAATTCGCCGCGGTTGGTTTAACCGAAGAGCAGCTGAAAGAAAAAAACATCAACTATAAAGTGGGGACGTTCCCATTCTCAGCTAACGGTCGTGCGCGCGCGGCGATGCAAACAGATGGAATGGTCAAAGTCCTTGCTGACTCGAAGTCAGATCGCATCTTGGGCGTTCACATCGTCGGCCCCCGCGCATCAGATCTCATCCACGAGGCTGTTGCCATCATGGAGTTCAAGGGATCCGCCGAAGATATGGCGCGCTCGTTTCACGCGCATCCCACATTTTCTGAAGCCTTACGTGAAGCGGCTCTCGGCGTCGACAGTCGCACACGGCAAATGTAATTGGTGCCCCCCAATAGCAACAACAGTGCAGCTGATATTGACTAAATAAACGTGGTTAATCCGGCGATCATCACATATTGAAAGATCGAAAATTGCATTGCGAAGTTGATCCCCAAATGCATAACCAAGGCAGCCAATAATACGGGATGTCGCCATCGCTTCGACCACACCAAAGTAAACATCGCCGTTTCAACGGCTAGCACAGACCATGTGGCCAATCGGATTTGCCATAGGTAATGAAAAAGCCACGTCACATCGAAGCGTTTGAATTCAAGATAATTGAGCGCATAATATAGAGCCGTACCGTCGCGCCAAGCCGGACCATGAAGTTTCAAAAACACGGTATCTAAATAGACATATGCAATTTGCAACTGCAAAAGCCGAAGCGGCCATGCACTGACACGGGTCAAAGTCTGCCCGCTAATGCGCACCCGGCGCCATTTGTCGATGGAGTAAGCAGCGCCGGCCGGAGCAAACATAAGAAGAAAACTAAAAATTCGCAGCAGATCATCGCCCGAATTTTCGATAAAAAAATTGCGATTGCTCAACGCCGTGAGCCCAATAAAAAGTAAAATCGTATTCACCCGCGTGAAGAGGCCAATGGCCACACAAAAAGCGGCAACCATAAGCACAATAAAAAGCCCCATCAATGCGGGGTCATGGCCGGGCACAAACCCGTAAAGATACACGTAGCGGCCAAGCGTGCCGGCGCTAAAAAATGAATCGATGGTCGCGCGAGAGATAAGGCCGGCATGCCCGTAGAGAAACAGACGATCGTGAAAACGTCCGATCAAACAAAGTAACGCCACGGCGCCAAATGCGATCCGAAAAATCGCGAGCGGTCTCGGGTCAATCGGGCTGAAAAAAAAGCGGTTCCACCACTTCATCGTGACACACCTGAAACGACCTGCCCGGAAACCGCATCAAAAGTGAAAATCGGCTGCACGCGAAAATGAAACGCCTCAGACGCAGGCCAAGCCGAACCATTTGCGCTCGGCGCCGGTGTATCTGCCAATCGCGCCACCAATTGAATTTCAACCGGTGGATTTTTCGAGTTGGGAAATTGCCTTGCCACCCAGGTCGCGAGGTCCGGCCAGAGCGCTGGGTCCTCCATACGGTTACTGGCTGTATCAAATTTCTGCCAGTCTGAAACATAGTAGCGCGCGAAGAACCCCCACTTTGGCGGTGCGGGTCTCTGCCAAACTGTTGTCGAACCATCACGAAATCGAATGTGAAATACATATTGTACGATGTAGCGCCTCGGTTCGGGCGAAAAAAGCGACCAGCGCTGCTCAAGACGCGTCCATCGCGCGTACGAGTCGAACAATGTCATTACCGGTTTCAAAATAGCATTGTTCACGGCGAACTCAGAATTATTTGTTAATACAACCGCAAGCACCGTGAATACGATAAACGCGCTAATGGTTGCCCTAGCTTTAAAGGATTTCGGATCGAGATTCATCTCATTTTAGATTACGGCATCAATCCATTGCCGTCAGCTCCGAGGATGAACATATCCGTACTTTGCGTGCCGTATTGCGTACCGCCCAAAAATCCATTTGTGGTACCGGTGATCAGCACCGTCCTCGGCGACACGCTGCTTGGCGTGATGTTCCACCCTTTTGTGGTGGCTGAAGTCAGGCCGTAATTGCTCATCCATTTGTACGTACCCGATGACGAATATTCAGCGATGATAGCGTCATCGACGCCATGCGAACCGTATTGCGTATCGTTCGTTGCCAAACCGGTGGCGTACCCAGTTACGTAAATATCACCGGCGCCATCGACTGCGACGCCGCTACCCGCTGTTGAACCTTGCAGAAAGCCATTGCAAGCTTCGCCACCGACGCACGGCACTTGTGTACCCAATTGATGGACCCAATTTTCAGCGCCATTCGAACTAAACGACGCAAGAACTAAATCCTGCGTACCGTGATAGCCATCCTGTATGCCTCCTAGATTGCCGGTGGTGTAACCGACTACTAGGATGTTCGAACCATCCATCGCCAATTCCGAACCGACCGTATTTGCACCTGAAGCTCCGAGTTGCACAACCCATTGAAATGCCCCAGCCGCGTTGTACTTCGTCAAATACAAATCTTCTGAACCGTGCGTCCCGTATTGAGTACCACCGAGCGAACCCGTCGTGTAACCCGTCATATAGAAATTGCCGGCGCCATCTTGCGCGAGAGCCGCGCCTTTCGTTGTGCCGCTCGAGACACCGAGCTGATTCGCCCAGCTCAGCGCACCCGAAGTAAACTTCGCCAAAAACACATCATTGGTACCGTGAGAGCCGGTTTGTGTACCGCCCAAGTACGCCGACGTTGAACCGGTCACGAAATACGCCCCCGAATACTCGACCACACCCATCCCGCTTAAAGTGGCACCCGAAGCACCATATTGAATGACACTCGGTGTACCGCCACAACCAGGAAAATTCGCCAGAAATAAATCTTGCGAACCGTGCGTGCCGAGCTGCGTGCCGATAGTGGCTGTGGTTGAACCCGCGATATCCAGACCCGACGTACTATCGACCACGATACCATTGCCGATAGTCGAAGCGCCGGAAGCACCCAACTGATCCGTGCATTTCAAATTGCCGCTCGAATCGAATTTAGACAAGTACACGTCATCCGTACCGTGAACGCCGAATTGTAATCCCGGCGAAGTCACCACACTACCCGTTGAGTCACCCGTAACCCAAAAATTGCCATTCGAATCTTGCGCGATCGAATATCCGTCGACGGTTGCATTCGCCCCCTGCTGCTGAGGCCAATACGGCGTACTCGCGCTTTGCGGAGTCGACGTCGACATATTAAACGCGCCCGTCGAATCGACAGTTGCAACTAAATTGTCTGTTTTGTGCGAGCCGAAAAGATAGGCCATAAGAGAATTTGTAACCGACGAAATGTACGAATTACCGTTGGCATCGGTCGAAATCGCAAACGGCGTGGCGCCCGTTACTGAGCCGCCGACTGCCGACGTCGAACCAATTTGCGTCACCCAATCGAACGCTCCCGTGCTAGACATTTTCTGCACAAACGTATCGCCGGCCCCGCCACAGTTGTTGTAGCAGCCACCACCTAGATACCCTGAGGCCGCACCAATTAAATACAAATAGTTAGAGCTGTCCATTGAAAGATCACTGCCGCCCAAAAGCCCAAGAGTCATCGCAGCGTGCTTCGTGCCATATTGTGACGTCCATTGGTACGTTCCAGTTGAATTAAACTTCATTAAGTAGGAATCATTTAGGCCGTGATTGCCGTACATTGTGGCGCTGATTGGCGACGGTGTCAGAAGTCCATCGGTGTAGCCCGCAATATAAATATTGTTCGATGAATCGGTCATGAGTGTGGTACCCCACATGTCGCCACCGTTGCCAACCTGATAGGACCAGTTGTTACCTCCAGTGGAGGTCAACTGGTTCACAAATACGTCATTAAACCCGTGAGCATTGGCTGAAAGTTGGTTCGCGAGCAGAGCGCCTTGAGCCGAGCCGGCAACATCTATTTTGCCAGATCCGTCAACCGCGACACCATACGCAATATAATCAGATGTCCCGCCGTTGCCCATTTGGCTCGTCCATACAATCGTGCCGCTCGAACTCATTTTGGTTACGAATGAATCGATTTGCCCGTGCGAGCCGATTTCAGTACCTACCAAATTATAGGCGCCACCCGCGACGTAAACGTTACCTGAACCATCGATCGTAACGGCCTTCGCCATGATGCTCGGCCCCGATGCAACAGTGCCGCCGCCTAATTGCGAAACCCATTGAAATACTCCGCTTGAATTGAATTTCATCACAAAAATGTTCGAGTTTCCGTTGGCGTTCAACCCAGTTGTTCCACTGACGCTGCCGCCAAACGAACACGTTTGGCCAGAAACGCACGAAACCGTACCTGCAACATATAAATTTCCGGATGAATCCTGAACCATGCCGGCGACATTTGCATTGGCATTGGTCATCGCGTACTCGCTCGTCGATAATAGATAGCCCTTGTAATCATATTTAGTTACATAAACCGACGTGCCGGGTGACCCGCCAGCGCCATATTCTGTTGCATTTGCAAGAAATCCGGAACCCGATGCGTTGATCGAATTTTGACCGGCGACATATGTCGCACAATTGCCGTGAATCACTGCCGCCCCTTCGGTCGATTGGCCGCCCCCGTGCTGAGATGCGAAAGGCTCGAACACGCCCGTACAGGTGGAATTTTCTGTGTATGTGATCGGAGTTGGGGTGCATCCAGATGTCGTACCGTGGCTGTCACTCGCATTTGCGTAAATAGTCGTGGTGGCCCCCGCCGCAACCATGACCGGTATAGAAAATCCCCCGCTTGAATTCGCGGTGCCTTGGGCCAAAACCTGCGTGCACGCCGAGTCGCTATAGAGTGTGACAGAGGCATTTGGTTGGGTGGCTCCGATGACGCTCGGTTCATTATTGGGCGCGGGGCTCAAAGGGCTCGTGCTTGCCAGTGTCGGCAGCAAACTGGTGGCCACATTCATGGACGCGTGAAAAGCAAAGAAACAGCCAGTGAGATATAAAGAAGGCAAAAAAATGAATGCGAGTTTACGTACAACCATAGTTAAATGTTAACATAAAATCGATCAAAAAAGTTTATTTTTTGAAATTGTTAAAAAATAGTATTTGTTTATATTTGTATCATTCCGATACATTATTGGGCGTTATGCATTTGAAAGGACGCGCTTGACCATGCGGACGCATCGCGATTGCGTAGGGCCCGCACGCGCCAATACACTTTTGGTAAAGGCTTATCGAGTTTCATAACGTAACGGGGCGATTTCAATTTCACCGTTTGCGAACCACGAAATTTGGCATTGTCGGCGATCTCAAGCTCATATTGATCCGAGTCGACCGATTGCCACCGCAAAGTCACGAAGTCGAGTCTATTTTCATCGTCGGTTACTACCAGGGCGTTGTTGATTGGCGATTCCACAATCGGCGTTTGCAGCGGCGGGCGCACATTGAGCTTCACCACCTGAGAATCTTTTGTCACCGGTTTTTCTTCGCTATCGAGACCGCGAACTACGTATTCAAAGTGCCCCGGATCTTTACCGGTCACCACGAGTTCGGGATCCGATATTTTCATTGTTTGAACCTCGCCGGTATCGGTGTCCTTCGCTTGCACTTCCCATGCTTTAACTTTGGGGAGAGCCTTCCAGTTAAGCGTCGCCTCAGGGTCTTGGTCGGGAGTTTCGGTGTAGTCGATCGCATCATTTTCTTTCACGTTGATTTTTCCGAAGTCGAGCATCTGAGGCGGCTTCGGTGCCCGCGCAGCTGCCAAAACCTTCGGCGGAGGTGTTGGCGGTCCGACGAAGAGTTTCGGCGCCGGCGGACCGACGAAGAGTTTCGGCGCGGGCTCTGGGGGTGGCGCCTTAGCCATACCAAGATTAAAGTCACTGAGCAGATCGTCTTCATTGAGCGGCGATTTAACACTCGGCTTTGCAATCATAGCGATGGTCCGTGACGGCACACGACTCGGCACGGCCTCCACCACTTTCAGGGCTTGAGACTTTGAATTTGATGCTATGAGATGATTGAGCTCCGGCCCTCTGAATATTTTTTCGTCGCGGCCGGTCTCGAGGCGCAAACTTTTCGTTGTTGTTCGTGGAGCATCGACTTGCACAGTACCTTCTGCAAGCTTGACGTCGATCGTGTCGCGTGAGCCAAACGAGATTTGCGCCAAACTGTTTGCGCCGAGTTCGAGCATCATTCCGTCAGCCAAATGCAGCGTCACGCTGGAGTTCGCACCGACATATACTGTGTCGCCCGAAAAGACGCCCGAATGGCGATGGATGTCGAGCCAGCTGAGAGTCGATCGTGGTCGCATTCGCACTTCGTTAGCGCTGTAACTGATGTAACCGATCGGGCTGCCGTTGCGATGCACGTGAAGAAGCATGTCCATCCAACCGTCGGCGAGAAAGAAGCACAAAACGCCCGCCGCAAGTAGGAGCCAAGTCAGCACAATCAGATTTTCAGTGCGTTGATCTTCGCGATTTTCCACAAATTTCTAATCGGCGAAAATGACTAGGGAATTAATGGTCCAGGCGAACCAGCCTGAACTCAAGTCCGGCGTTCGAACGGCAAAACAACGGAATTGAAAAGGTCGTTACACTGGCACCCGTCTGGACTGGCCACATTTGCACGCAGTTCGACGGCACCAACAACGAATAGCGGGCCGGACGCTCGAGGTCGTCATTGGCCGAATTCCACGTCGCGATATCGACATAATTTTTTTCTTCAAAACCATAGTCCATATAGAGCCCGGGCAAAGGTCGAGCAGCCGTACCGACAATGACCGGCGTAAAATTTCGCGCCATTTCTATGGCGCTTACGATTGAATCGCGATCAAGCGAAACAATTCCACTTTGAGCCGCGACCGCAGAACCGACCGGCGTGTGATAAGCGATAAGATCAAATTGTGATTCGACGAACCACACTGGCCCGAAATTCGGTAGGTTAAAAATGGCAAGTAGGCCGGGGGTCACGAGCGGATTTTCAGGCGAATGAAATTGAAACTCGATCTGACGCTGAATTTCGCCGTTTGATTTGACTGGCGTCAAAACGCCGCGCTCACTGTCGTCAAAATTGATGAACCCAAGTTGGCGGCCATCGTGAGTCGGCGATTGTAAATAAAAGCGATCCGATAACGCCGTCAGTTCATCCCAACCGGGACGATTATTAATCGCTTCGGGTGTCCAGTATTTGGCAACTCCAAGAGACGGAATATCCATAACCCCGGTTTTCGCCGTCCACCCTTGCCCTATGGTCACTAGTGCGCGCAAATGCCCCGAGAGCAAATCAAATTCGTCAGAGGGAACCCACCCCATCAGTTGAAAATTCAGCCCGTACGGCTGCCTAAAATTGGCGTTGTCGAGCGCGTGCACGGTCAGCGGCACGTACGAACCATTCACCGAAGAGCCTGGCTCGAGATAATAAATGTGATTGGTCAGCTGGCCGAAGCGGATGTCCTGAACCCCGAAGTTTTCGCCATCCGGCAGCGGACCTTGCGCCATAAAGCATGGGATCAAGCGATTATGAGACATTACCCACGATTCCGGCGATACATACGAATTGTTAGCGACTAGCTCGCCGATCATCCCGGCTAGCGGAAATTGCCACGTCGATTCGGCGGCACTCCCCCACAGAGGCTTCCATTGCGGATCGAAAAACCGAAACTGCATAAAACCATGATGGGCGTCGGTCGCATAGGTACCCACGACCACCCAATCGAGCTCATTGTCTCGATTCACATCGAGTTGAAAAACTTGCTGCACAGCCATCAGGCCGATCATGGTAATTCGGCTGACGGATTGTTTCGCCGGCGATGATGGGTCATACACTTCGAGTACCGGCCACTTTTTCGGCTGTGAAATCACCCGATAGAATTTCGGCAATCCGAGTGAAAAACCGTAGACTGGCACGCGGGAGAGCGTCGAACTGAGAGTCCCGTTGTGTTCGACAATCCAATCAGAAGGCAAAATTTGCGGCGGGATTGAAAAGGATGTCTGCGACGAAACCGTGGCGAGCGGACGCGCGATCGTAACATCATCAAAAAACCGTCGCTCGCGTTCGCCATTTGCCGACACTTTTAGCACAAGGCGCAGTTGGTTCCCGTCATCGAGCGATGACAAACGGTAGCTCCACGGAATGTTCACGGTGGCCCCCGAAGCCATTACAGGTTGCGAAATCCCACCCGCAACTTTTCCGTTCACTAAAAGTTGTGCGCGCACATTTTTTGCCGCGGCCCAAAGATTATCAAGTCTCAACTCGCTCTTGACATTGCCCGTGCGGTTGTCGATCGGCAGCACGCCGAGTGACTTAAATTCCGGATAAAAAACAGGCACGGCTGCCTGCTCAATTGCTTTTTTGACATCAATTAACCCGTACAGGGCACTCGGCTCGCGTGCCGTGGCGGGCGACAAGGCCGAGGGTCCGATTGAGGGCGGCGTTCTGGCCGAAGCGAAGATTCGCGCGCGCAACTCGTCCACCGAAATTTTCGGGTCAATACTTTTGAGTATGGCCGCAAGACCGCTCACGTACGGAGTGGCACTACTAGAACCGTTAAAAAGCTCGTAACCTTGAACACGATAGGCGAGTGAATACAAATAGAACGGAAATGTTGAAAGCACGCTGTCGCCCGGCGCCAACACGTCAACCGTGCCACCGTAGTTCGAATAATATGCCAAATTACCCGTGTTCGTAATGGCGCTGACGCAAATAACTTCTTTTCGAGAACACGGGAATTCGTGCGCCTCTTTACGGTCATTGCCGGTCGATGCGACAATGAGCACGCCCGCCTTTGCCGCTTCGTCGAGAGCGCTCTCTACGGCACTCGAATTAATAACTGCCGGCCAATACATACTCAAGTTGATAATGTCTGCATGGTGCAAAATCGCGTAGCGAATCGCTCGCGCGACGTAATCGGTTAAAAGATCGCCAGTGATCGTTTGCCCCGGCTGGACTGTATATGATTTTACGACTGCGGTGCCTGTGTCGTTATAAATATAAACCGTATCGGCCTGACGGGCTTTGTGTTTGTATCTAAAATTTTGGTAATCGTTTTGACCATTGAAAACCCGAAGCGGTAAAATATTGACAGTCCGCGGAGCGATGCCCGCGATCCCGATCGCATTGTCAATGTTCGCTACAATTTCGCCCGCGACCTGAGTACCATGCCCCCAAACATCTCTCATTGGCGGAGTTTTCAATTTGAACCCACCCCGCAGAGGAACGGTGTACGGCAAAAAGTCAAAACCGTCGGGCCGAATGCGCCCCTGCAGATCGGGATGATTTGGGTCGACACCGGTATCAATCACCGCAATAGTCACTTGGGTTTTTGCGAGCTTACTTATTTCATGCCGAGCCGTTAACCAATCAATGTCTTGCCCCGCGACGCCTTGCTGTACGTCCGCATGGTAGGGGTCCGGGTGGAGTACGATCGGGCGCGTTCCGTCATTATGAATCGCCCATTGCTCGCTAAATAACGGGTCATTGGGCACTGCCTGCGCTTGGGTGATTGAACTGAGACAAAACGCGCCGCAAACTAGAACCGCACGAAGAAGAAACAATATCGCAGATAAAATCTTCGGACCTGCCCTCATAGAAAGCTCCGGATCCACTGCATATACAACTCGCCGTCGTTTAATCCCAATCTATTTTCAAGCGAATTGAGAATGCCATCAGGGTACATGTGATTTGTCTTTTGCCCTAATGTATCCGATGTGACCGGCGTGATGAGCTTTTCACTACCGAGCGGGAAGCCATTGAGTACTCCCTCGACATATACATTACTGGGGCCGCCGAAAAAATTCACGAATTGGTCGAAAGGCAGAATTTGCTCGAGATCACTCGCCATATGCATGAGTGAGCGCGCCGCGATTTGAACGTCTGGCTTCGGCCAATCGATCACCGCAGTCAGATAGTGCGAGTAAGACGCATCAAAATCCCAAACCGCTTCGCACTTTTTAATATTATCATTTGAATCGATCTGCCCCTCGCTAATATCTGCACATTGGTAATAGTTCAAATACGAGTTGACGAAAGCTCCTTCATCCTTCGGCTTTACTGTCTCAAGACGATTGAGAGCTTGTCTGTACAAATTGATGTTTACGACCAACTGATAAAGTTGCAGTTTAGTCGCCGTGCCGAGAAAGTCGGGCCCGAACTGAAACTCAGACGGCACCGTTGCGTTATACCCAGCAGGATAATCGTAGTGAAACTGCTGGGCCAATTGGCCTACCAAAACTTTAAGTGCGTCGGCTGAGATGCTCCAGCCTTCCCACCTATATTGGATTTGCGCGAACGGCGAACTGAGGGTGTAATTGTTGACTTCAGACTGAAATGTCACTTCTCGCGTCTTCGAGTTGCCGAGAAAGCTTCGGCCTGGGTCCGGAGTCACTTGAGTGTCGACAAAGTAATTTGGATTTTTCGTCAGTCGCTGAGTGATGTACGTGCCGACTTGGGTGGCAAGTTGCTGGTAATGTTTACCGGACTGGCTGCCTTCAAGCAGAGCCAGATATTGCACGGGCTTTTGGTCGAATGGAGTCTTCACTCGAATGTCACCGTTTAACTGCAACGTGCGATGTACCCAGTGAAAAAACTGAAAATTGGACGACGAGTCACGAAAACTCGCGGTGATGACACTCGGCTTTTGTTGGGATGCCAGAACCTCAATCGAACGTGTCCGCAGAAGCGACATTAACGCCAATGCATTATTGTAAATGTTCGGGTTGCGCTCGGTCACGGGATCGATATTGACTGAAAATATCTTCGACCGACCGGAACCCGCCACTTTGCTAGCCGTGATCATGATAATGGGAAACCCGATGGGCTGCCCGAGCGTAATCTCAAACGAAAGATTCGCGCCAACAAGATCGCCATTATCTTTGTAAACTTGAATCGTGTTTTGATCGAGACGATAAACATACAATCGCGACAGCACAATCTGATTGCTGCCGACTGTTAGCGACGCCGATGGGCCGAGTGACCCCATAACGCCGTAAGACCCCGTCAAGTTCTGAACGCCGGTTATGCTATCAGTAAGTATCAATGAGTCACCGACGTTGAGCGATTTGGAGAGCTGATCCAGCTCTTTCTGTATTTGATTATCCAAGATTTGTGCCGAGATAGTTTGCCCCGGCTTCGGCTTAATTGCTGCTACTTTTTTAAAAATGTCTGATGCATCGTGAAACAGCAAATCGACAACGATCCGACTCAGAGGCGTTGTCGCAGCGGTTTTTAACGGCGGCGGACTTTTCGGAGTGGCCGGGGGCTGAATCGGTCTGATGTGAGTCATGTTTCGCATCAATGTGCCCTGAATGAGACCGGACACTCCGATATTGACCGGCAAGCCATCCATGCCGACGACGACGCCGACGTTAACGTATTCACTGGCCGAGTCAGCGAGCGACACGAGATTATTCGTGCCCATGTAATTACCGATGACGATACTGCGGCTCACTGCCACCCCGCCGTTCAAGAGCGGCGCTGTCCATACTTTTCTGAGCGGAGTTTGAAAAACGCCCGTTTGCAAATAGCGATCGATCGCCTGCTGCACGACGTCTTGCCCGTGCTGATTCGTCTGACTCGCGATCGTCAAACCCGGTATGTCGCTATTGATTTTCGTAAATAAATTTTCAAGAACGTTACCTTCGAGCTCGGTGAGCGCATACCAGCCGAGGCCGGTTACCGGCGAAGCCAAGTCATGCCCGGCATACGACGTCACAAAACCCGGCGTATCAGTCTGACTGAATTTACCGCTTTTGATATACGGCGAGACGGTGATGTGCGCGTTGAATGGCAGTGGCGCCACATCACGCAAACCCAGTTCGCGCATAATCGAATCACGTCGCGCAATAAGCTTTTCGACAATCAAAGGCTTTGTCGAATCCGGGTAGTCGGCGGCATTCACCATGTCGACGAAATCTTGCCGCGAGAGGTTTGCGATTTTTCGCGCCATCCAAATCGCATCGTCGACCCCGCAGCCGAAGTTCGCTGTGTCATCGAGAGCAAATGTGAAGACGTTACTATTTACGTAGCCGACATTCCAATCGACCATGTTGAGGCTTTGAGTGATGTAGGTAAGGCCTTCTTCGATTGCAAGAGCGCGCATAATTCGCCTGTCTTGCGGGTAAAAGCTATTCGGCGAACCTGGAACCGGCTGAACCGGCGGCCCAAAAGCCAAGTTGTAGTAGCGGGTCATGACGGGGTCAGTCGGCATGATCACAACATCTTGTAAAGTTTGATCGCCCATTTGCGGGTGTGCCACATTAACGATCCAACGCTTTTGCGAAACGTTGGTGGCCGAAGTGATTGCCGGGTCGAATAATGTAAAAATAGAAGTCGGGGAATCAAAATGAACGGTGATTCGTCTCAACCATTTCATGGGCGGTACTTTATATCCAAGCCGTCGCAGAAGTTCTTTGCGCAACAGAAATTTGTGAATGTTCGCGCTCAACAACAGTATCAAAGGCTGCGCGCCGGGTTGCCCCGTTTGCACGACAGCTTCAAATTGATCCGGGCCAGCTCCTTGCAGCACACTGTTGAACTGCACGGTTTGACCGTCGGCCACAGGCAACGCTTGATCTTTCGTCGCATCGGACACAGTCGAGACGCCTAAATATTCATCGGTCGGCTCGGGCTGCAGCTTCGAAAGATCGAGATTATGGTCACGCTCATCTCTTAATGCCGCTTCATGCGTTAGCACGCGGCCTTGGTAAATCAAATCATCGGCCGGGAAAGGGTCCGGCGCGAGTGAAATTTGCACGTATGGTGGATTGCCGGCAAAGCTCTCGGCTGAATAATATAGGGCGACAACTGCAGTGCAACAAAGAATAAAAGTTTTGATGGGACTCGCCCTCCCCCACGAGGGTTCTACTGATGTGTCCGGATTTCGACAAATTGAATTGCGTGATCGTGAAAAAATTGGAGACTTCAGAGCCCACATGGCAGCGGTAATAAAAATAAAGGGACCGCCCTTCGGCGGCCCCTTCGTCGTTCATTATTATTTTGAATCTATTGCGGAACTTGCACACCCAGGGTCGGCAAGATCTGATCGCGCACGATCGGCATCTCGTCGTCTGAGAGACCGACATTGTGAGCGTACTTAAGCTCTACATTGGTGAGCGCCGATTTATCACCGTTTGCGAATTTCGCAAGAGCATCGCTCACATCACTTTTGCTTATGCCACCTACAGCCAGCGCCGCCGTCGCGATCGCATCGCGATCGTCGCTCGTCAGTTGATTGTTCTGCTGCAGGATTTGCATTTTATCCGACAACTGCACCAGTTGGCGCGCCGATTCGAAGCTCATCGGGAACTGGTTAACAAGCGAGCTCGCTTGGGAGTTGACTTGGTCCATGCTCGCCATTGCGCGCATGAGATTCACATCTGTAGTGGAGTTATCTACACCCGCAACGCCGGAAGTTGTGCCGGGACTGGTTGTACCAGTACCCGTACCTGGGCTGGTCGTGCCGCCCATTGTGGTACCGCCAGTACCCGGGCTTGTCATGCCACCAGTACCCGGACTTGT